>NZ_JAJJWI010000026.1 GCF_020907275.1 Pontibacter silvestris
TAGTTCTAAAATTGGGGAGCCGACATATGCAGTAATCATAAAAAAGCTCCCCGGTTAAAATAACCGGGGAGCTTTTTTATGATTACTGGAGCGAATATTATTGCAGCACTGATCTTGGCCTGTCTTCTTTAGCGACGCCCCAGGTATTACTTGGTTTGTTACCCATCTTAATAACCAAATGGCCACCTTGCATCAGGTCTCTGTGTAAGATGTAAGACTTTGTATAAGGCTTGCCGTTGAGGGTAATACTTTGAATATACTTATTCTCAGTACTGTTATTCTTTGCTTCAACAGTGAGTTCTTTTCCTTCTGCCAGCTTAAGAGTTGCTTGCTTGATAGTTGGGCTGCCAAACACGTAAGCACCGTTAGCAGGGTTCAGCGGATAAAAACCAAGTGTAGAGAAAACATACCAGGCAGACATTTGTCCGACATCTTCGTTTCCAATAATGCCATCAGGTTTATCGGTATAGAAATTTTCTGTTATGAACCGTACCTTTTCAGCTGTTTTCCATGGCTGGCCTACATAAGGATAAAGGTAGGTAATATGGTGACTAGGTTCATTGCCATGTGCATATTGCCCGATTAGGCCAGAAATATCGTTTGAAGCTTCTTCTCCCATGTCACCCTCAGCTATAAACAGTGAATCTAACTTTTGTGAGAAAGGCTCTTCTCCACCTAATAGCTGAATTAACCCTTCCACATCCTGAGGCACAAGCCATGTATATTGCCATGAATTACCTTCGCAGAAATCATCATTGCGGTGGCGGGAAACAAAGGGGCTAAAAGGTGCGCGCCATTCATTTTCGGATATCCTGCCGCGCATAAACCGTGTCTGCTTATCAAAGTAGTTTTCGTAGTTCTTCGCTCTCTTGCTAAAATATTGGTAATCTTCGTCTTTACTCATCTTTTTAGCTACCTGTGCCAGACACCAGTCATCAATGGCGTATTCCAGGCCCATGGCAACAGACTCAACAGTGGTGTTGGCCGGTATGTAGCCAAGCGCTTTTACTGACTTCAGTCCTTTGTCGTCTTGCATGGCAGTGGTTTTCATGGCCTCATAAGCGAGGTCTTTATCAAAACCATTAAAGCCTTTCAGTAGTGCATCTGCTATAACAGGCACAGCGCTATAGCCCACCATAGTATTGGTTTCGTTGCCCATCAGGTGCCACATTGGCAATTTACCCTGCTGCTGGTAAACAGCCAGCATAGAATTTACCATATCGTTTACACGGTCATGTTGCAGCATCGTAAAAAGGGGATGCGCTGCTCTGTAAGTATCCCAAAGCGAAAAAGTAGTTAAGTTGGTAAAGGATGCATCTTTATATATTTTTTTATCAGTACCCAAATAATCACCGTTGTGATCATTAAAGATGGAAGGAGCAATCATGGTATGATAGAGAGCAGTATAAAATGTTCTTAGCTGGGCTGTGTCATCAGCCTGTATCTGTACTTTCTGTAGCTCTCTGTTCCAGGCCTGGTCTGCATTACTTACCACTTTCTCAAAGTCCCAATGTGGAATTTCTTCTTTTATATTAGCTAAAGCATTTTCAGAGCTTACGGGAGATACTCCTACTTTTAGTTTTATCTTTTCACCAGCCTGCGTCGAAAAGTTAGCTACTCCTTTAATATGGTTTCCTTTAGAAGCGGGTATAGTTGTACCTGTAGAATCGGTTATCTGGAAACTGGAAAAGTTCTGGAAAGGCTTAGAGAAAACAGCTGTAAAATATATGCGTTGATCAGGTGCCCAGCCTTTAGAGTAACGGTAGCCAGCCAGGGTGCTATCGTTTATTTGTTCTATAAAAGTATCTATAGCCTGGTCCCAGCCTATGCCTTCATTCAGATCGAACAGAATATGGGATTCTTCAGCTTTTGGAAACGTGTATTGATGAAAGCCAACACGCTCTGTAGCCGTAAGTTCTGCCTGTATGTTATAACGCTGTAATTTTACTGCATAATAGCCTGGCTGTGCTTTCTCCTCTTCGTGTGAGTACAGCGACATATAACCGCTTTCCATATCTTCTAAGGTACCTTTCATTAGCCTTACCGGTCCGGTTGTAGGCATTACGGCAATGTCACCTAAGTCGCCAATACCAGTACCACTGAGGTGTGTGTGGGCAAAACCAACTATAGTAGAATCGGAGTAATGGTAGCCGGAGCACCAATCCCAACCTTCTGTTATGTTAGTTGGCCCTAGTTGTACCGCACCAAAGGGTACATTGGCTCCCACAAAAACGTGCCCATGAAAACCAGAACCAATATAAGGATCAACATATTTTGTAAGGCTGGCGGTTAAATCACCGCTGAGTTGCTCTTCTTTTATGCTTTTGCAAGCTGCAAAAACACTTACACAAAGCGCAAATGCAGCAATAGGTTTTAATAGTGGAGTGACTTTTTTCTTCATGAGTAGATAAGGGTTTTTGTAGAGTGGATTAAATGCCTGATGTAATGAAGCAAAGACTTTCAAAGTGACTATTACATTTTCTTCAATAATTAGAAAGGTGTCTTAACCATACAAAGGAGTAAGGTAGTATAATAGCTAATGCCTTAGCCAGCTTTCCGGAACATTCAGAGGCTCGCTGCCGTCTTTGCTGTATTTAAGTTTAAGGGTATAGCCTCCTCCTCCTTCTACAAAATCTAGTTCAAATGTTTGAAGCCCTTTGCTTAGTGCTACCTGCCCGCTTTTTTCAATTGCTGAGTGTAGCCCGTCATTATCTACTACCATTCTGTTAGCTATACGCAATACTCCTCCGTCATCGCATGTCAGGTAAAATGTATAAATGCCCGTTTCCGGAATCTCCAGGTATCCACGAAATTGTACTCCGAATTTATCAGCACTAGCCTGTTCAGGTACCTGCACATTATTAACTGTATAAGTATCATTGGCGGTAGCTTTATTCATTTCGCTGGCAGTCTTAAAGTACCCTATAAAATAGGAGCTTCGCAATCCTTTTCTTGTTGCTTTAGCTTGCACAGGTGTGGCATATTCCTGCTTTTTATAGTTGATTTTGTAGGTGTCTCCTTTTAGCCCTTCCGGAGTGAACGCAGCAAGCTTTATAGTAGATGGCTGTGTAATCTCCAGCGGTTTATCAAGTGTCACAGAACTGCTTTTAGGTGCGCTTCCATCAGTTGTGTAACGAATAACAAGGTTGTCTAATGGCTTCTGGATACTTAAAGTTGCCTTATCTGTAAACACACTTTCTTCGGCAAATCCGGCTAAGTCAGGTACACGGTAATGTACATCCAGTGCAGCTAACCTTTTGTAATGCTCTTTTAGTCTTTCCTGGTAAGTGCCGTAACTCTTTTTATTTGTCCATATTACTTCTGCCAATGCTGTCATGCGGGGCATGTACATGTAATCTGCTCTGTTTTCAGAAGGAATATATTCAGTCCAGATATTTGCTTGTGCCCCTAAGATAGATTTTGCTTCGTTGGCATTCAGGTCAGCTGGCACAACATTAAAGTGGTATACATTGTATAGGGAGTTTTTGTCGGGCAGGGCATCAAAATACAATGTATTAACGGGAGTCATAATAACCTGATTCCCGTTTCTGGCAGCTTTAAGTGGGGCATCTGCTACCCAGCTGCGCCAGTACATGACTGTTGCTGTAGGGCTTATTCCTCCTTCCAGCATCTCATCCCAACCAATAAGCTTTTTCCCTTTAGACTCCAGAAATTTCTCTATGCGGTGTACAAAATAGCTTTGCAGTTCATTTACATTCTTCAGGCCTTCTTGCTGCATTAATTCTTTACAGGCTGCTGACTGTGCCCAAGAAGTTTTCTCTACTTCATCGGCACCTATATGTATGTATTGGCTCGGGAATAAGGCAGCAATCTCACTAAGTACATTTTCGGCAAACTCAAATGTACTTTCATTGCAAGGGCATATAGGCGTAGAAAAATCTTTGCCCCAGCCGGTGTTACCGTCGCAGGTAAGAAAAGGATAGGCTTTTATGGCAGCCATCATATGGCCCGGCATATCTATCTCAGGTATAACTTCAATATGTCTAGCGGCAGCATATTTAATTACCTCTTTCATGTCTTCTTGTGTGTAGAAGCCACCATACATCGTTTTGCCATTCTTTTGCACGATATGCTTCTCTTCCAACGCGAAGTCAGGGTTTTCTTTGGACTTTTCTATACAAATGGAGTCCTGGTTGTTAAAGGTGCGCCAGGCGCCAGCTTCCGTTAGTTTAGGATATTTCTTTATTTCTATTCGCCAACCTTGGTCGTCGGTAAGGTGAAGGTGCAGCTTGTTAAATTTATAGAGTGCTAACAGGTCGATGAACTTTCTCAGGTAATCTGTAGAGAAAAAGTGCCGCGACACATCCAGGTGCATTCCTCGCCAGGAGTAGGCAGGCTGATCTTCAATTTGTACGGCTGGCAAAGTAAGTTGCGCTGGAACCTGCTGCTTGCTCTCAATGCTTACAGGCAGTAACTGCCTTAACGTTTGAATGGCTCTGAACATACCTGCAGGTTCTTTTGCTGTAAGTGTAACCTGTTGTGGGGCAACAATTAAACTATAGCCTTCTGCTGCTGTTATAGTGTTGTCGTATTGCAGCAGAATGCTGTTAGCTGTTGCTTTCTTTATTTGGGTTAAGGGTTTCTCTAAACCGATTTGTAGCAGTTCTTGTAGCTGTGCCGCTTCTTTTTCAAATATTCTGGATTCTTTAGGTAAGGCTAACTTTGTGTCAGCCGTAACCGTGAAGCTGCCATACCCGGGTGTGAGAGAAGTAGGATAGGGGATTAGGGCATATTTAGCTGGTGATGGCTGTGCTGCTGCAATGTTGTTGAAACTTAACAGCAGTAGAAACAAAGTAATGAAGCAAAGTTGTTTATGCATTATTGCAGTTTTTATTCAATATGATGTGGTTATACTAAGTATCAAAATCAGGAACAGAACCAGAAGAGCAGAGAATTATATGAATAATGGAAGTTGGTATATCTTATCTTCTAATTACCCAGAAAGTCTTTAACATTTTACAGAGTGCTTTTACTCTGCCTGCTTATATAAGCCTATTTCTGCGATCGTAGGATTTAACCTGGATGACTCAATTCTCAAACGCACGGTACTTGCCTGCACAGGTTCGAACTTCAACAATCTTTTATAACCAACAGTTGTGCCTTCGGCAGCTTTTTTCCATTCTTTGCCATCCTTGTACTCCAGCACAAACTTTTCAATGCGCTGGCCTACCGTTATGTTTTCCTGTAGGAGCAAGACATCGAATGTTGTCGCAGTATTAAGTTTTAACTCCATAGTAGCAGTTGAGTCATTCCCTTCGGTAGTCCAGTAGGTGGTATAATCTTCATCCAGCATTACTTTGGTTTGTTTCCCTGATTTGCCAGATACCTTTACACTTTTCAGCAGGTTTTGAGCGAATGTCTTCTCCCGTACTTCTTTCCATTCCTGTAGACTTTTAATGTCATTTTCATGAATAAGACCTCTTTTATCAGGAGGAATGTTAAGTAGCAACACACCGTTTCTTCCGACAGAGCTATAGTATATGTCAAGCAAGTCTGCAGCGGACTTTACTTTGTTGTCTTCTTCAGGATGATAAAACCAACCTGGGCGTATAGAAACGTCTATTTCTGCAGGATACCACACCAAGCTCTTGACATTAGTAATTTTACCTCTGCTTCCTAAATCATCTTCCATCATATTGGTTGGGGCAAAAGAAACATCTTTTTGAGAATTGGCAGCCACATTCTCCTGTAATTGTGCATCTGCTGGCACTACGCTCCATTCTGTTTTTCTGCCGTAGCCTGATTCTGTTCCGACCCAACGTACATCCGGGCCCATAACAGCAATGGTAGCGTTGGGTTGTAGTTTGCGGATGAGGCTATACCAGCGATCAAAATCATACACTTGCTTCTTCCCGTTGGGGCCTTCTCCATTGGCACCATCAAACCAAACTTCGTCTACTTGTCCATAGTTAGAAAGCAGTTCAGTTAGCTGGTTTACAAAATAATCGTTGTACTTAGCAGAGTCTCCAAACAATGGGGAGTGTCTGTCCCAGGGTGAAAGATAAACGCCGAACCCCATGTTATACTCGCTGCAAGCTTCTGCTACTTCTTTCACTACATCGCCTTTTCCGTTTTTCCAGGGACTATTCTTTACAGAGTGTTCTGTGTACTGGCTCGGCCAGAGGCAGAAGCCATCATGATGCTTAGCCGTAATGATAACTTGTTTGATGCCGTTTTCTTTACAATTCCGGACCCATTGCCTTGCATCCAGTGCTGTGGGGTTAAACAGTTGTGGACTTTCGTTTCCATCGCCCCATTCTTTGTTTGTAAATGTATTTATCCCAAAGTGAATAAAACCTGTTACCTCTAGTTGTTGCCATCTTAGCTGCCTGTCAGATGGTACTACATTGGCTGCTTTGCGGATAATGTCAGCTTCTGAATCCCCAGGCTGTATTTGCACATAGTTTTTGTCAGTATATATTTGAGCAAAACTGCTAAAAGCCATAAAAGAACCAAAAGCTGAGATAACAACTGATAGTAAGCATTTCTTTACATTCTTTTGGGTGATGCTGTTATGCATTGTTTACTGTTTTTAAGTTGAAATAGACTTATCTGGTTCTTGAAAAGAGTAGCCGCTTATAGCTTATATGCAGGATACTTTCTTTATAAAGTAGTTTTCTCTAATCCATTTTAGAACCAGAGCGAGACTTTATGCTCATTAAATGTAAGAATGAAGCAGCCCCATAATAGTACAACGCTTGTCTAAAGCTATTACCAGGCTGCTTCAAAAATTACAGTGAAGTTACCAACCTGGGTTTTGTTCTAAATTAGGGTTTATGTCTACTTCATTTTGAGGAATAGCCCATAAATAGTCTCTGGAGGAATCAAACTGCCTTCTCTCAACTAAAATATGCTGTCCGTAATCTGATCTGGAACTGTTAAAGTTGTTGAGTATTCCATAAGCATTTCCAGACATGACATCTTCGGCAATTCCCCATCTTCTAATATCAAAGAGCCTGTGTTCTTCAAGTGCAAATTCCACATGCCTTTCTCTTCTTACTATTTGCCTTAACGCCTCCTGAGATGGAGCTGTAGCAGGCGTAACAGCAGGCATGTTTATTCCTTGCCGGCCTCTTACCAGGTTGATAGCATCGTATACAGATTGATCAATCTCATTGGCTTCTATTTTTGCTTCTGCGTAAGTTAACAGTACTTCAGCATAACGAATCAATACTTCATCATTGTATGAGTTGCTGTCCCAGTTGCCCTCAATGTCTGCAGGTATATATTTTTTATAGTAATATCCTGAGAACGAAGCATTACTTTTACCCAATGCATCTACCGAGTTGGGATTAGTAATATCAATTGTCACTCCGTTTACTTCGACGCCGGGAACAACTACTGTTAATTTTAGCCTCGGATCCCTGTTTTCAAAAGGGTTATTAGGGTCATATAGGGGAGACTGGTCAATAGGCTTGCCATCTATAGCTTCATATGCATTTACCAAACTTTGTAAGGGCACTACCTGCCCCCAGCCGCCTAGTGAAGGTGTGCCCACCCAGGTTGCCGCAGCAGTAGGATATGTGCTCTTAAGATATTGTGCCGCCAGTATAATTTCATGGCTGTTCTTGTTGGTGCCATCAAACAAGCTTAGATAATCATCATCTATCGTATACTGGCCAAGGTCCATCACCGCTTTTGCTGCAGTAGCAGCTTCTGCCCATTCCTCCTGATATAATAAAGTACGAGCTTTAAGAGCCAGTGCAGCTCCTTTGGTTATTCTACCTTGGTCTGCAGCGTCATACGATAGTGGCAGCGACTCTGCCGCTGTAGTTAAATCATTTACTATAAAGGCTACTACCTCGGCTTTAGGTGTTCTCTCTATATTGAATTCATCTGTAGACTGAATGTGTGTTATCAGCGGAACATCTCCATACATTCCTACAAGTTGCTGGTAAGCGTAGGCTCTAATAAAGGTGGTTTCTGCCTTCAGCCTGGCCCGTAACTCACCCGACATATCAGTAACTTTATCAATGTTATCTAAAACATTATTTGCTGCAGCAATAGTATTGTAATGCTGTGACCAGAAATGGCTAAAATAACTTGTGCTGGCTGTTGCACTTCCGTTACCTGCATACTGCACATCGGCGGGCCAGTTACTCCAGGAATAACTGTCGTCTGTGGCGGCTGATAAGAAAACACGGTACCAAGAGTCTCCTAAATAGCGGTAACAATTGTTTACAGCGCTTATAGCATCTTGCTCTGTTTGCCAGAAAGTTTCGTTAGATACTACATCTAAGGGTTGTTTATCCAAGAAATCGTCATCGCAAGATGTTGCCAATAAACAGGAAAGCAATGCTAGTAATTTATATCTTTTCATGTGTTTACAACTTTTAAAATTCTAGATTCAGGCCAAAAGTGTATGTCTTTACCTGCGGATAGTATCTGCTGTCATTAGGAGCTTCCGGATCAATATCATCATCTAATTTTGACCATGTTAAGAGGTTCTGTCCGCTGGCATATATTCTGCATCTTGCTAAACCAACTTTAGATACCCATTCAGAAGGTAAATTGTAGCTTACCTGAAGACTTTTAAGTCGAAGATAGGCGCCACTCTCTATCCAGTAAGATGAAGACTGGTAATTTTGTGTAGATGTGGTTAGTCTTGGGAATGCAGCATCTGTGTTTTCTGGAGTCCAGCTGTCCTGGTGGATTTCTTTAAAGTTTCCGTCGGTGCTATAAGGTGCTCTTTTTAACACTAATGTATTGATATCCACTTTTGCTACCCCTTGGAAAAATGCTGTCAGGCCAAATCCTTTATAGGATGAATTCAAGTTAAGCCCATAGGTATAGCGAGGAATATTACTGCCTAGGTAAACTCTGTCTTCTGCGTTAATAACCTCATCATTGTTCTGGTCTTTGTAGATCAGGTCGCCAGGAGCTGCTGTGCCAGGTTGGGTGGCGTGCTGAGATACCTCATCAGCTGTTTGGAATATGCCCTCTACTTCATAACCATAAAATGCACCGATAGGATCGCCTACCTGATAAGCTGTGGTAATGCCATTGTTATCAGTTGTTATATAATCAGCATCTTTTAAATCTCTTATTTCATTTTTCACATCTGATAAATTGGCCCCGACATCATATTTAAAATCCTGCCCAATATTGCCGTGGTAGTTCAGTGCCAGTTCCCAACCTGTGTTTCGCACACTACCGGCATTCTGATAAGGAGCACTCAAACCAACCGTGGAGGGTATAGGTAACTGTAGCAGAATATCGTCTGTGTTTTTTATGAAATAGTCAAAAGCCGCATCTACTTTGCCTGATAGAATGGCTACATCAAGCCCAATATCTGTCATTTGGGTAACCTCCCAGCTTAGAGAGGAGTTCGGGTAAGCAGTAAGCCCCCCTGTCGTGTTCAGAACTCCTCCAAAAGGATAGCTGTTAAACCCTACAGTCGTCTGATAAGGATAGTTTCCAATGTTATCATTGCCTAACTTACCCCATGAGCCTCTTAATTTAAGCTCTTGTAAGAAGCCCACACTTTGCATAAACTCTTCACCAGAGATGCGCCAGCCTGCTGAAAAAGAAGGGAAGGTGCCCCATTTCTGGCCGGTTGCAAAACGAGAAGAACCATCACGTCTGATGTTGGCTTCTAACAGGTACTTTTCATTAAAGGAATAATTTATCCTGCCGAAATAAGATTCCAATGCATATTCGTCAGCAGTCCCGTTGGTCGTTTGGCCATCGGCAGCACCAGCATCAATTTGCTCTAAATTTCCGTTTGGTAAGTTTTGACGATAGCCTGTCAGCTCATCAGTTGTTCTGCTTAATCTTGAGGCGCCTCCAAAGAATCTGAAAGAATGGTTCGCTATATCTTTTTGATACTCAACAAAGCCTTGAAAGTTTTTAAACCAGTTATCAGTTGATTGTTTTGTAACATCGTTACGCCCAAGTGTTACTACACTTTCTTCTGTTACATAATCAAAGGCTTTATTATGTTGGCTCGTGTAGCCTGATTGGTAATTAACAGAAGCCATTCCAGTTAATTTCAGCCCCTTTAGGAGGGTATAATCGGCGCGGAAGTTTCCTGTAAACAAGTTGTCTTTATAACTGTAAATACCTCCTTCTTCCTGAAACCTTAATGGGTTTTGGCCACCTCTAACTATTGCCCATGAGCCATCGGCATATCTGTCCGGAGTTAAGGGGTTTATAATGGCTGCTTGCCCAAACTGGTACCAGGTAGAGCCTTCTATACCTTGTGGCTCCCTTCTGTCGGATATTTTGGCTGATATATCAGAGCTGAAACTTAGCTTCTCATTTATGTTGACATCTGTGTTCAATCGCACTGTTAAACGCTCAAAGTCCATGTTCTTGATAAGCCCTTTCTGGTCGAAATAATTTGTTGAAAAGCGATACTTGGCGTTGTCTGTACCACCACCAACAGAAAGGCTATGGCTTTGCTGGAAACCGCTGCCTGTTAATATTTTGTCCAGCCAGTAGTTGTCAGGATATTGGTTTACATCTCTGTTAGGGTCATTATAAGCAGCAATTTGTTCATCGCTATAAATGGCTCCTGAACCAGAATTCTGGTACATTAAATTGGCTAACTCCATAAAGCTCTGCGCTCCGACAAACTTTGAAAGGCGTGTAGGTTCCTGCCAGCCGAAATAGTTATTGTAGGTAACTCTGGGCTTTCCGCTTCCGCCACGTTTTGTCGTAATCAGAATAACTCCATTAGCTGCTCTAACACCATAGATAGAAGCAGCAGCGGCATCTTTAAGTACTGAAATAGATTCTATGTCATTCGGATCAATATCGTTAATATTGTATTGAACACCATCAACCAATACCAGTGGATCGTTGTTATTAAGTGTACCGATACCTCTTATGTTTATATTACCCTGGTCAGATCCTGGCTGCCCTGTGCTTTGAGTGACTGTAACACCGGAGGCTACACCTTGTAGTGCGGCAGATGTCTGTCCAACTGGTTTCCAGTTTAGGTCATCTCCTTTAACAGCAGATACAGCTCCTGTTACATTTACTTTCTTTTGAGTGCCGTATCCTACAACCACTACTTCTTCCAGGGCTTTTGCATCCTCTTCCAGTGTAATGTTAAAAGTTGCCTGGTCACCAACTGTTACTTCTTTTGTAAGATAGCCGATATATGTAAAAATTAGCTTGCTTTGTGGAGCAACATTATTTAATTGGAAGCTCCCGTTTACGTCAGTAATGGCACCCTTTTGAGTGCCTGCCTCCGTTACACTAACGCCAATAAGAGGAGAGCCGGATCCGTCTTTAACAGTTCCCAATATTGGTTTCAGCTCCTGTGAGTAACCTGCTATAAAGTGCAGCAGGAAAAAGGTGAGCAACAGTAATTTCTTTTTCATGATAAGTGTTAAGATTAGATTAGAAGTGAAGAGAATAGATTTAGTTTTTTCAGGAAAAATTGTGGTCGCAATAATTGAGTTTCACGATTTCCTGAAAAGATTTTTACCATAGGCTTGACTGTATTTGATAGATTAAGTGCGAATAGTATAGGCGATGATATTCCATTTGATAGTTTTAGTAGCAGTTAGTTATTTAATGGTCATAGTTTGTTTCTCAACATTCCATCCTTCTATCGTAACTGCTGGCAAACTGTCATCAGAACCCGGAGTATATTCCATCGTAATGGTTTTATGCTCTCCCGGAAGTACAGATACATAATTGTCGCTGTAAAACACGGGCAGCAAACGTTCCTGTGTTTGAGAATTAACCAAAGAAAGCCTGTTAAAGAAAGCGACAGTATTAGTTGCCGGGTTAGTCACAGTTACTTCAATTTTCCCTTTGGCTACCTGCTGTGCTTCTACTTTCGGGCTTACCTTGGCCAGTTCTTTTAATCCATTGTATTCTCCCTGGGCATTTGGCAACCAATAGAAGTTGTCATCAATAACTTGTTTATTAAGGTCGAGTAACCTGAGAGAGAGGAATGCGCCTTTATCTTTAGCAAGCTCTTGTACAGAAGCGTTAATCGGCAGATATTTCTTAGACATAGAAGGGTTGATTTCTACTATTACCTGACCTAATGCTGTTTTCTTGCCCGACATGTCATACGCATCTACTACCATCATCATGTCGCGCTTTACATCAAAGGTATTATTCGTCATCATCACCATGCTGTCTACCGGGTTATACATAATGTGTAGAGGCTTGCTTCCGGTGCGCAAACCATAGAGGCTGGCATTTGGGTCAAGGTAGTAATCGTACATCTGGCCACGCATAGCAGTCCAGGGGTTCTGGGTTTTCCAGATAATAGTTCCGGTGTACCAGTCCCACATGTGAGAGCTAAACCCTTCTATCAAGGCTCTATATTGGTTGTAATTTACAAGCTGCGCTTTTGTCGCAAAATCTTTTACATCGGTTGGAGCTCCGTAGGGGAGTATGTGCTGTTCGTAACCTACGCCTGTGTAAGTATGATAGGTCCAAACGGAATCTACCTTTTCTGAGGGGTTGCTTTCTGATCCCATATATTGCGGTGCAACCATATTTTCTTCCGGTATAAAACGTTCCAGCGATTCATAATCACCAACACCTACTGAACCTACTTCAGAATTGAACGGATAGGTTTTGAATGACCAGAATTTACTGAAAGGCTGTATGGTGTAAGGCCCATCGCCGTTACCGCCTATCGTGTTATAAGACATACTATCGGCATTGGAGTAGGGGATGAACCAACGGGTGCCATCCAGCTCAGGCAGAATAGAATCTTGAAGGGCAGTTATAATGTCTTTAGGAGGAGTGATTTCGTTGCCTCCGCACCACATGGCCAGCGAAGCATAATTACGAATCATTTTTACCTGGTCTGCGGCTGATTTAATGAATAGCTGATGATCATCCGGGTACTTTCGGCGGGTCCATTGGTCTTCCAGTTTCATTGGGTCTACCCAGCGTCCATTGGCGTCTCCAGACATCCAGAAGTCCTGTATAACCAGTAAACCATATTTGTCGCAAGCCTGATAGAATTCCGGGCGCTCTACTAAAGCACCACCCCATACTCTGATCAGGTTCAGGTTCATGTCGCGGTGGAAACGTACTTCGGCATCGTAACGTGCATCCGTAAACCGAAGCATGGCATCAGATATAATCCAGTTGCCACCTTTGATGAATATCTTCTGCCCGTTAACGTTTACTTGTTTGCTTTGCGTCCTTTCATTCCATTCAGTTTGTATTTCCCGAATGCCAACCTGCACATTTTCTTCGTCAGATACAGCGTTGCCATTTACCAGGAACTGTAGCTTTAGCTGGTAAAGATGCTGAGGCCCATAACCGTTTGGCCACCATAGCTTTGGGTTTTGCAGTGTTAAATTTTTTAAGCTGATCTGCTGTGTGGAATGAGCTGGAATGCTAACTTTTTGCGATACTGCGTGACCATCCAGCGTGTATCGGAGTACACCATTTACTTTTTTAGAAGTAGGGTTTTCCAGCTCTGCTGATACTTTGATGATGGCTGGCTGTTGTGGACCTTCCGGCTTGCGCACCCCAGGTACGAGGGTAACTACATGCGGATTCTTCAGGTTAACCTGCTTGGTCTTTTCAATGATTACTTTGTCCCAGATGCCGGTGTTCCTATCCCGGATTGGTTGTATCCAGTCCCAGCCAGCTACATACTGGTGCGACACATTTTTTGCAATGGTACCGTCTCCGGCTTGGCCGCCGTTGGGGTTGCCTACCGGGTCAGGCGGATAAACTATAACAGCTAAGCGGTTATCACCATCTTTAGCCAAGTAAGGAGTAATGTTATAGGTTTGGCGAAGAAACATGCCATAGTGTGTTTCTTTATTGAGCTTCTGACCATTCAGAAAAACCTCACAACTATAGTTAACCCCTCTTAAATGCAGCCACACTTGTTCATCCTCCTGAGGTAAGGTTTCTTTAAAATCTTTTGCAAACCAATAAGTATAGTAGTCGCTGCCTGTATGATATATATCCGGGATTTTCTTGTTGTTCATTCCATAAAAAGGATCCGGAATTTGTTTGTTTTCTAGCTGAGTCGTCAGCACGGTGCCCGGAACAACAGCTGGTGCCCAGCCAGATAGGCTATAAGTTGGTTGAGAGATAGCTTGCCCGTTCTTATCGACTTTGGTTATGGGTATGCACTTCCAACCGGAGTTTAGCTCATATTTGTCCAGAGCAAAAAGAGAGTAAACAGGGGAAAGAATCAAAAATAGAAGAACAAGAACTTTAGGCATCATGGTGGTAAGGGTTTGGCGTAGACTTAGAGTAGTTTAGTAGAAAAGTAAAAGGAGAAAAGGGGGCATGGCAGGCAATACCTGCTTCTGCCCATATTCCAACAAATGTAGAAAACTCAATGTTGAGCTTTGGCAGTAACCAATGCTTACCAAAGCTCACTGTAGTTGCTGTTAACTACTTTAAGAGAGGTAGTGGCAACTATTATCTTCTGGCCTTATGCCCTGAGGTGCCATAAAACCATAAAAACAGGTAACAAGGTATAACAAGCCAATAAGCCTGTTGCGGATTAAGCATATCTGCCAGCGCCCCATATAGGAGTGGCAACACTGCTCCGCCGGCAATAGCCATGATCAGAAAAGAGGAGCCAATTTTGGTGAAACGACCTAAACCCGCAATAGCCAGAGGCCAGATAGCCGGAAACACCAATGAGTTAGCTAAACCAAGTAGCGAGATGAAAAGAACAGAAGTATACCCATCAGTAAAAATTGCAGTTAGGGCGAATAACGCACCTAGTATAGCTGATACCTGCAGTGCTTTTTCCTGGCTAATATATTTCGGGATCGCAACTATACCAACAAAATAACCCACTATCATAGCACCAAGTGTGAACGAGGTAAAGAATTTAGCGGTAGTTAAGGCAATGCCCTGCGATGCGCCATAACTTATAATAGTATCTCCGGCTATTACTTCGACACCTACATATAAGAACATAGCCAAGGTGCCTAACAGTAGCTGCGGGAATTGGAAGACGCTCGTTTTATTTGTATTAGCCGCTGCAACTGTTTCGTCTTCGTGGTCGGTATCAATTTCTGGCAGAGATGAAAAGTAAATCAGTACTGCTAACAACAACAACACCCCAACTATGATCAGGTAAGGAGTGATCACTCGGGAAGCCAGGGCATCCAGCTCTACTGCCTTCTGTGCCGGATCCATTGTAGCTAGCCTGTCAACAAGCGCATCAGCATCGCTTAAAGCAATGGCGCCTAAAATAATAGGGGCAAGTGCTCCGGCAATTTTGTTGCAGATACCCATTACGCTGATTCTTTTTGCTGCACTTTCGCGTGGACCCAGAATAGTAATGTAAGGGTTAGCTGCTGTCTGTAACACTGCTAAACCAGTACCTTGTATAAACAGACCCAGTAGAAACAAGCTATAGGTACGGGTAATTGCTGCAGGAACAAAAATAAGTGCTCCAATGGCCATCACAACTAACCCTGCAGACATACCATGTTTGAAACCTGTAGCTTTAAGTACCCAGGCAGATGGAATGGCCATTACCAAGTAAGAGATGTAAAAGGCAAAAGCAACCAGATATGATTCAAAGTTATTCAGTTCGCAGGCTATTCTTAAATAAGGAATCAGAACTGAATTCAGCCATGTAACAAAGCCAAATATGAAAAATAGAGCGCCGATAATAATAATCGACTTTATCTGTTGATTCGGGCCAGTTGCCTGTAGAGCCTTGGTCTGTACGGTTGGTGCTACTCTTGTCATTTTTAAAAGGTTGATATGGATGATATGGAGTAATCTATTGGCTTTAGTTAGTTTGCTGGTATGCTTTTAACTGCACTCTAAAAGGAACCAGTGTATTTTAATGTTCCGAGAGAAGAAGCAGAACTCTTTCAGGACAATTTTATTTCACTACAATTTCATCAACAAATACCCATGTCTTTTTACCGGCAGTGCCATTTGTGTTAAGGTTTGCCTGTGCATTTCTGGCTGTTACCTTAATAAATCGAGCTTTGGTTTTTGGCAGATATGTTAGTAGTTCTTTTTTGAAAGTTCCTTGCTGTCTACCTTCCGGTATGTCAGAAATGACCTTTACTGTTTTAAACTTCTTGCCATTCTTAGAAACTGCAATTTCTATTTGTGTCGGCAACAGTATTTCAGCTCCTGTATTCTGAAGGAAAGAGCTGCTGATAGTGGATACTTTGGTTATCTCATCCAGGTCTATAAGAGCTTCCATGTCGCTTCCGAAAAAGCCAAGCCATTGTCCGTCGGTGTGGTTAGTAGTTCCTCCGAGGCCATTTACCAGAGTTACAGCTCCTGAAGCGGTATAACTAGGGTGTGCCGGGGTGGTTAGCTGAATAGGATGTGCAAAGGCTTTATGCACTTTAATATCCTTAGAAGTTACTTTACCCATCATTTTGCCGCCAGAAAAAGAGGCAGCTTTTATTGTGGCAGAATTAGATACCGGAAAAGGACTTGTATAAGCAAGTGCGGAAGGAGTAGGTTCAGAACCATTCAGCGTGTAAAAAACCTGCGGACCTGCGGCATCCATCAAGAAATTTACCGTAGCCACTCTTTGCGTTGTATCTATTGCTATCTGTTGCCTTACGTTAAATGTGCTTCTGGCATAGTTCGCACCAAGGGCATCGAACCGCTGGTACTGCTGTTGCATGCGGGCTTTAAAGTTTTCCCAATCTTTTTGTTTGGCTGGAGTCCAGAGTACTTCCGATAAGGCTGACATACGTGGCAGCACCATGTATTCTACTTGCTCTGATGTAGGAATATATTCCGTCCACACGTTTGCCTGTGCGCCTAAAATGTATTTCTTTTCATCTTCAGAAAGTTCAGCTGGTGTAGGTTCAAAGGAGTATACTTTCTCAAGTGTTGTATACCCGCCTATGGCAACAGGCTCCAGATTTGGTTCGCCCTGGTAATGGTCAAAATACACATGAGAGCCCGGTGTCATAACCACATAATGGTGCTGCTTTGCTGCGGCAATGCCTCCCTCAGTACCACGCCACGACATGACATACGCATTAGGAGCAAGGCCTCCTTCCAGTATCTCATCCCATCCAATTATTGTTCTGCCTTTTGAGTTCACAAACTTTTCCATCCGCTGTATGAAGTAGCTTTGCAGTTCATGTTCATTCTTCAGGTTTTCCGCGGCTATTCGGGCCTGGCACTTGGGGCACTTTTCCCAACGGCTCTTTGGTGATTCGTCTCCTCCAATATGGATGATTTTGCTAGGGAATAAATCCATTACTTCTGTCAGAACATCCTCCAGAAACTCAAAAGTCTGTTCGTTACCGGCACAATACACATCATCAAAAACCCCCCAAAGCTGTTCAACTTTAAAAGGGCCTCCTGTACAAGATAGCTCAGGATAAGCTGTCAGTGCTGCTATAGAGTGCCCCGGCATCTCGATTTCTGGTATTACTGTAATGTAGCGGTCCTGTGCATATTTAACTACTTCTTTAATTTGTTCCTGAGTATAGTAGCCACCGTAACGTTTGTCATCAAACTGATGGGGTTGGTCGCTGTAATGACCAATTAAGGTGCCGTCGCGCCAGGCACCTACTTCTGTTAACTTAGGATATTTCTTTATTTCTATGCGCCAGCCCTGATCTTCGGTGAGGTGCCAGTGGAAAGTGTTCATTTTATGCATCGCCAGGTAGTCGATGTACTTTTTTACAAACTCCACCGAGAAAAAATGGCGTGCCACATCAAGGTGCATGCCACGCCAGGCGTAGCGGGGTTTGTCTACTACCTCTAACGCCGGAATGCTTACCGGAGCTGTAGTGGTGGTTGATGGCAGTAACTGCCGTATTGTCTGAGTGCCTAAAAATAGCCCCTGCGGCTTGTTAGCGGCTAACGTCACCTGAGAAGAAGTAACCTGTAGTTTATAGCCTTCAGCTCCAAGAGAATCTATAGGTTGTGCAAGTGTAAGGTAAATAGCATGTTCACTATCTTTATTAGGTACAGCTTGAGTGACTTTTAACTGGTTTCCTGAAATCTGCTGTATGTATTGCGCTAAAGCCTGTCCGATGTTCTTTAGCTCATCATTTTCAGGGTCGACATATATAGTAGTACCTGCGTTAAGAGAAAAACTACCGCTTTTCAGGGTTAACTTCAGCGGCTGTGGTATAATAGCTATTGTTTGTAGCGCAGCCGTTTCTGTCTGTGCATATACGGAAGGTATTGGTGCCACTACTGCTCCCCAGGTGCATACTAAAGTAGCTAGTGCCGCTATTTTGCCTTTTATACTCATAACAATGTCTTTTGAAGTTTACTGTTATTTTCACTTTTCATTTTGAAAAGAGCAGCGGCACCCAAAATTGCTGCCTTATCTATCCCTGAGGGCTCTACTATAAGCTGATCTGTGACAAGTTTAAAAGGGAAAGTCGCTATACTTTCTCGCATAGTCTTTTCAAAGAAAGGATAACACTTACTGACAGATCCACCTAAGAATATAGCCTCCGGAGACAGGGCATATAAAATAACCTTTATGGCGTTTCCTAAATGATAGCCAAACTGATGAAGTACTTCTAAAGCTTGCTGATTGCCATCTTTTGCTAATAACTGCACTTTCTTCCCTGGCATACCACACTTATTCAAAAAGAACTTACCGCTGCAGTAATCCTCAATGGTCTGGTCTAAGTAGGGTACACCTCCAAACTCACCTGCACAGGAAAGGGTGCCTGAGTACAGGCTATTGTTGATAATGATACCTGTTCCAAAGCCGGTACCTAATGTTATACCAACAATATTTTTCAGATCTTTGGCTTTGCCATATATTTTTTCTCCTAACACAAAAGAGTTGGCATCGTTGGTGATGTAGACAGGCTTTTGGAAATGCTCCTCCAGGTACTTTTTGAGGTGCACTTCTTTCCAGGAGGGGATATTCTGTACACCGCATACAACTCCATTCTTTTCATCAACCAACCCTGGTACACCTATGCCTATCCCTAAAGTATCTGTATCGAACAGTTGCTCGATACCACTGATTATTTCGCCTACAATCTGTTCTTTGGGAGCATAAGCAGAAGTTGTAAGTTTGATTTCACTAATAACATCACCCTCCTGAACGATGCCGATGTGTGTTTTTGTGGCACCGATGTCAATGCCTACGATTTTTTGACTTTGCTGCATTTCTCTATTAAAATGGTGACAATGATCTCAGCCGGTTTGCTGTTGATGGTTTACCGTTTGCCGGTAAAGAAAACCGGCAAACGGTACGATACCGGGCTGTCGTTGAAAGAATGTTTATTCAAACCTCCATCTGACAAAAGCCTCCATGGCCTCATAATCAGCCAATCCTAATTGGTCATAGCGACTTGCTGTCTCTCGGTTACGTTCCTCCGCCCTGACCCAGAATTCCCTCGCATCATCGCCCGGAAATACTGGTGTGTCTTTCTGTGACTGATGCTTAAAGATGGCATTGCGCTTACGCACTACCTCCTGTGGAGAGAGTGGCACGGCCATCTCAATCTCGTGGGTCTCAAATTCATGCCAGGCTCCTCTATACATCCACAGCCAGCAGTTTTGGGCCCACTCCTCAGTTTGGCGCAGGCGGTTCATTGCCTCTATGATAATTCTGAAGCAGACAACATGGGTGCCATGAGGGTCAGCAAAATCACCTGCAGCAAATACCTGGTGAGGTTTTACTTGTTGCAACAGTGCCATTGTCTGCTCAATGTCTTTGTTAGTGACAGGGTTCTTCTTCGTTTTTCCAGATTCGTAGAAGGGTAGGGCCATAAAATGAATGTGCTCATCAGGCAAGCCGGCATATCGGGCACCGGCGATAGCTTCACTCTTACGAATAAAAGCTTTTACCTGTCGTACTTCCTGCGTGTCCAGCTGGTTAGGTTCCTTTTGTTCCAGGAACTGGCGTGTCTGTTCGTAAACAGACTGCAGCTTAGAGCCGTCCTGGCCTATGCTCCTGTTGAAGTCGATGGCAAATTCCATATAGCGTAGCACATCATCGTCCCATACAGCTGTGTTGCCCGAAGTCTGATAAGCTACATGTACTTGGTGCCCCTGGTCAACTAAACGAATAAAAGTACCCCCCATGGAGATCACATCGTCGTCTGGGTGAGGAGAGAAGATAAGTACCCGCTTCTGCGCTGGCTCAGCCCGTTCAGGGCGTTGGGAGTCGTCTGCTCCCGGTTTGCCTCCTGGCCAGCCGGTGATGGTGTGCTGAAGCTGATTGAAAATATTGATATTGATGTTATAGGCTGGTCCCCGTTCGGTAACCAGTTGGGCCATGCCGTTGTTATTGTAGTCTTCTTCGGTGAGCTTAAGGATAGGTTTCTCAAGTTTACATGATAGCCATATGACAGCCTTTTTGGTTAGTTTCTCATCCCAGGCGCAGTCCTTAACCAGCCAGGGCGTATCGAAGCGGGTAAGTTCGGAGGCTGCCGCCTCATCAAGTACAAACTCCACATTATCGGATAGTTGCAGGTATGTTGCCGGCACCTCCCCAGACATTTCTCCCTCCACAGCTTTACGTATGATAGGGGCTTTCTTTCCGCTCCAGGCCATCAGGATAATCTCTCGGGCCTTAAAGATGGTGCCGATGCCCATAGTGATGGCTTTGGTCGGCACATTCTCTTTGCCCCCGAAGTCACGGGAGGCATCGCTGCGGGTCAGTTCGTCGAGGGTTACCAGGCGGGTGCCGGAGTTAGGGGCAGAGCCAGGCTCGTTAAAGCCGATGTGGCCGGTGCGTCCGATGCCTAAAATCTGCAGGTCCAGTCCTCCCAGTGCCTCAATCTTTCGTTCATAGTCCAAGCAAAAGCTGTGTACCTGCTCTTTCGGAAGAGTGCCGTCGGGGATGTGGATATTCTCCCTGTCTATGTCGATATGATTAAAGAGGTTCTCGTTCATGAAGGTGACATAGCTCTGGGCAGCGGTAGGCTGCATGGGGTAATACTCATCCAGGTTGAAGGTGATTACATTGCGAAAGCTCAGGCCTTCCTCCCGGTGCAGGCGTACCAGCTCGTCGTACACGCCCACTGGGGTGGCGCCGGTGGCAAGCCCCAGCACCACCTGCTCCTTGTTTTGCTGTTTTTCTCTGATCAACCGGGCGATGCGTTCGGCAACCCGAACTGAGGCAATCTGCTGGTCCGGGTACACCGTAACGGGCAGCTTCTCAAAACGCGTCTCTTCCAGTAAGTTTAATCGTGCCATAAAAAGTTGATGTAATTATTCAGTATAAATAATTGGTAGTGTGTTATGCGTATGATGGCAATTGATTGTCAAACAAAGCCATTGCTTAGACTATTATCCTATAACAAGTTGTTATCTAATGTATTGACTTTAGGTTGTGCAGCTTTTAAAGCTGCAGCCAAAAAACTGTAATATGTTTATGCAATTTATTAATGAATAGGTAGTCACTTTACCACCTTGATAACTCCATGTGACTTTCAAATATATTCTCCATAACAGTAGCTACAGATCCCATTATACCTGCATCCTTACCTAGTTCTGATACGGCTATGGTTGTTTTCTCTCTTAGCTGTGTCATGCAATAAGTATTAATGGAATGCTGTATGGGAGTAGTTATATACTGCTTTGCCTCGGCAATTTTACCACCAAGTATAATTAGTTCTGGATTAAATAACTGAATAAGAATAGCAATGCCTTTTCCTAAACTAATGCCTATCTCTGATAGAATATTAATGGCGTACTGATCTCCGTTATTTGCTGCATCAATCACAAGTTGTGGTTCAATTTGATCTATTTCCTGGTCTGACAACTTGTTTAACAGTGAATTCTGACCTGACTTTATTCCTTCTTTTGCTTTTTTTGCAAGTGCAATTCCAGAAGCTACTGTTTCCAGGCAACCCCGCTTTCCGCAATGGCAGAGAGCTCCTTCATCTACAAGGGGGATATGTCCGAATTCTCCTGCAAACCCGGATGTGCCGCTACGGAGCTTCCCATCCATGATGACACCCATACCTATACCCCAATCCATGGAAAGCACCAGTACATCTCTTCTGCCATTCGCCAGACCAAAACGGTACTCTGCTAATGTTGCACTTTTAACATCGTTTTGTATATAGACAGGCTTGTTAAACTTTCTCTCTAGTAGGTGTTGCAGGGTTTCAGATTCTTGGGAAGTAAGTAGGTATGTGTAGTTATTACCTTCTTTTGAAGCTACCAGACCTGGCATACTAATGCCTATACCCATTAATTTTTTCGGGTCTATTCCTGAAGACAATATTAATTGATGAGCACAGGTATAGAGGTGATCTACTGCACTTAAATCTTTAGTGATTTCAAGTGAGTAAGTCTGTACCTCTGTTATGTTATTATTGTTGTTATCAAAAATGGCCATCCTGGTCTTAAACCGTTCCATGTGGATGCTCAGGACAAACAGTGAGTTGTTGCGAAGGCCATATAAATCCGGCTTTCTTCCGCCTATAGATTTTCCTCTTCCTTGTTTTTCTACAAGACCTTCAGAAACAAGCTCGTTTAGCAGAGACATAGAGGTAGGGGAACTGATACTAAAGCGACTGCATATATCAGCGTTGGTTTTGGAGCCCTTTACATAGAGGTGCTTGATAATCTTAATCTTCTGCAGATGCTTTTTTCGCTCTACGTTATTAAGATTCTCTAAATACGTTTCTTCCAGCGCTAGCAGCGAACTCATCGTTTCAATCTTTAGTATGTTTAAAGAAACTTAATATTTTCTTTAATTCAAAACACTTTTATTATTTTTTTATAAAAGATGTTCTGGTATGTGTAAAATATAGTTTAATAAAGAGATAAGTAGCTACAATGCCCAATAAACATGGTTCACATATTTATTGGGCATTGGGTTTCTTACCTGTTCATGGCCCTGAACTAATCAAAGGCCTGATGTGAGATTTTTTAAGAAGAGCAATAACTACAGCTACGAGTACATTCCTAGGCAGGACTCCACCTGTGCAGTACAACTTTAACATATAGTCACCTTATGTCGGGAGCCAGTATTAATAAGGTGTAACACGGAGATGACATGGCTTTTTTACCTCCTGCTGGAAAGTTGCAGTTGAACTTCCTTTCTAATTCAGGTGGAGCGGAATCAGACCCTGAATTCACTACTATTCGCTACTTCAACCCCTACTATTAAGTAGTCGCAGTCCCTACTAATAGCTATGCAAGATTGGCTAGCAGCAGCGATTGACAGCCGTAGCATCAGCTTCTACCTTTGCTGCTGTTTAGAATAATTATAAATAATTATGAGATTCATGAAAAATTAAGTGCAAAATTCTAATCTGGCAAAAGCGATTTAACCCTAGCTGAGAGGCTCAACAGCTGTTTTTCAGCCTTGAATTTGAAAAGATATATCTGATTAACCTTGAAAAGACATATACTCTATAGCTTCATTTTATTTCTTCTTCCTTTAGGGCTAAAAGCCCAGAAGAATGACTGTTCCATTTCAGGCATTGTCAGGTCTCAGGAGGGAAAGGCACTGCACCAGCTTTATGTTTACCTGCAAAACTCTTCTTATTTTACCGAAACAGCTGTGGATGGCAGCTATAAACTGTCTGTTCCCGCTGGTGAATACTATATCATATGCTCTGGCCTGGGATATGAAAAGAAAATAGTTCCTGTTACTTTGAAACCAGGACAAAAGTTAGAGTATGATTTTACGCTGGCTTTGGAGCCTGACATGGTCTTTGAAGAGGTAGAGATTGTTGGAAAATCAGCTCTTCAGGATGTGAAGGAATCGGCTTACAATGTAGTGGCTGTTGATGCAAAGGCGCTGCATAACACTACCATGGATGTTTCGCAGGCTCTTGAGAGGGTTTCAGGCGTAAGGGTGAGGCAAACAGGCGGGGTAGGATCAGAGGTAAACCTTTCTTTGAACGGGTTCAGCGGGCGCCATGTCAAGTTTTTTATAGACGGAGTTCCGATGGAGGGTTTCGGGTCTGCTTTCCAGATTAACAACCTGCCCGTTAACATGGCCGAGCGTATTGAAGTTTATAAAGGAGTGGTGCCCATTAGCTTTGGCTCTGATGCACTGGGCGGAGCGATCAATATTGTTACCAACGACCGTACCAACAGCTTCTTGGATGCTTCCTACTCTTTCGGATCATTCAACACGCATAAGTCATATGTTAACGCAGGCTATACTTCCAAGTCTGGCTTTACGGCCAACATTAACGCTTTCCAGAACTACTCTGATAACAACTATTGGGTGAGTGCTAAAATATTGGACCTGGAGGGTAACCTCTTCTTACCGGAAAAGCAACGGGTAAGGCGCTTTCATGATAAATACCACAACGAAACTGTAATAGCCAAATTTGGTGTGGTTAATAAGCCTTTCGCAGACCGATTATTGCTTGGCTTTACCTGGGGGAATGAGTATGATGAGATCCAGCATCCTGCAGATATGAGTTTTGCCTACGGAGAGCGGTTCAAAACTGCGGAAACGCTTATGCCTTCCTTGCTCTACACCAAAAGTAACCTCTTTGCCAAAAACCTGAATGTTTCCTTAAGTGCCAACTATAATTTTGGAGGTGCCATGAATGTGGATACGGCCAGGGTGAGGTACAATTGGCTGGGAGAACACATAGAGCGCAAAAACAGGGGGGAACTGGCTTACTCGCTTTATAAATACCATAACCGCAATGGGGCAGCAAACGCGAATTTAACTTATACTTTCTTAGGCAAGCACGCCTTTACCCTTAATAACGTTCTTTCCACCTTTTCAAGGACAGGCCACAACGAGGCAGAACCATCCCCGATAGATGATTATCCGCGGGAAACGATCAAAAATGTGCTGGGAGTTGGATACAAATTCGACTATAGTGAGAAGTGGAGCACTTCTTTTTTCCTGAAACACTATAAGAATACGGTTAATACTTACGCAGATCCAGACGGAGGAAGCGACTATCAGAACTTCAAGCTCACTACCGAAAATGACGGATACGGCGTGGCAAGTACTTACTTTCTCAGAGAGAACCTTCAGCTAAAGGCTTCTTACGAAAAAACATACCGCTTACCCACGGGCCGTGAGTTATTCGGGTCAGGAGACGGAGTAGAAGTAGGGAACGTAAGCCTGAGCCCAGAAAACAGCGATAATTTTAACTTGGGTCTTAACTATAGCTTTATAATAAACGATAAGCATGCCTTTACGGTGGACGGCAGCTTTATTTATCGCAATATAAAAGACTATATCAGGCGAGAGATAAGCCAAACTAGGGGAACGGCTCAATCGATAAATGAAGGGCTTGTTCGTAACATGGGTGTTGATGCAGAGGTGCGCTACTCCTACGGAAAGCTCTTTACGATAGGAGGCACCGTTGCTTTCCAGGATATACGAAATAAGCTCAAGTACCAGAACAACCGCACTGTTGTCAGCACTACTTATAACGACCGTGTGCCTAACGTGCCTTATCTGTACGGTAACGGAGACTTTACCTTTTTCCTGAATGATGCCTTCAGGAAAGGAAACACACTTAGCCTTAGCTATAACCTCCTGTATGTGCACCAGTTCTATTACGATTGGCCAAGCTATGGCGGTATAACCATTCCTACACAGCTTTCACACGATCTGTACTTTACCTATGGCCTGAAACAGGGGCGCTACAATTTATCGCTGGAATGCAAAAACATCCTGAACGAGGACCTCTACGACAACTACAGCTTACAGCGGCCAGGTAGAAGTTTTTCGGCAAAAGTCAGATACTTTATCAGTAAATAAATTTTAACCAAACCTTTCTAAAAACAAATTATGAAATTAAACAGACGCTTTCCGCTAGCTATACTTCTAGGTTTTTCGCTTCTGTCTTTGGCTTCCTGCGAGGACGACGAAGCAGCTACACCAGTTACAGAGGTTACAGAAGCTCATCAGTATGTTATTGCCGCCAGTTCTGGCGAAAATTCTTATCTCTTGCAAACCAATAGTATCGAATCGGGGTCTGTCAGTGCCCAGGGAGGTAACGCGATACAAGTACTCGGCGACAGAAGCTGGTTTTTTTACGAAGACCTGGCTGCCTACAGCTTCATTTATGCCCAGAATCTTCCGGGAGTTACTTCTTCGTTTGTGCTGGATGAGGAAGGGATGTTGACGCAAAGGCAAGAACTTGGCCTGGAGGTTTCTATGCAAAGCCGCGGGACTTATAAAGACAACCTGATCGTTGAATACTCCTCCCGCTCTTATGCCGATCCTGTCGCGACATTTTATAAAATCAACGCAGTTACAGAAGAAATCTCTCCAGAAATAAGTGTAAGCACCGAGAACTTTACAGGCAACGGTGAAATGGCTTATTTTACAGATATAGCAGAATACGGTGATTACATCCTGCTTGGCGTCAGGACCATTTCAGGTGGTGCAGATGCAGCTTTAGGCACCTTTGGTACCAAATATGCCGACAGCACCTTTGTTGCCGTGTATGACGAGAACTTTAACCTGCAAAAAATTATCCGCGATGGTGGCAGAACAGGTCAGGTAGCCGGGCAATCCCGTTCTCAGGGAGAAACAGGAATTGAGCAGGTAGAAAACGGAGACCTATACGTGTTCTCTTCCGCTATGAACTCTACCTCGGCTCCTTCAGGAGTATTGAAAATCAACAGCGGTGAACTGGAGTTTGACGATGATTATTTCTTCAACATCAGCGAGGCCTCTGGAGGAAACAAGCTGTACCGCGTTTATTATATTGGAGGCACTACTTTCTGCCTGCAGATGTACGAAACTGCTGGCTTGGATATTACGGGCTCTACAACAAACAGCTTTGCCATAGTTGATGTCGCCGCTAAAACTTTCAATTGGGTAACAAATGTTCCTTCAGGAATAACCGAAGTCAGCACACCGTACGTGGACCAGGATAATAACGAGATTGTTTTTGGCATTACTACTACCGATACATACCCTCACCTGTACATTATAGACCCTGCCACGGCAACCATGACACAAGGAATAGAAGTTATTGCAGAAGGAATAAGTGGAATAGGGAAATTATCATACTAACAGGAGTTACAGTTTATAAAATATACTCTAAGACGGCTCTGCATTTCAGGGCTGTTTTTAGTTCTAACAGTTCTTAGTATTTATTATAACCTTATGAAGATGAAGTGCTTAATTAAATTCAAGGTCTCTTATCCTGTTTATGTATCAACGTTTATGTTGCTGTTTCAGACGTTCACCGCCAGTTCGCAGAACAGCAATTCGGCTGAAACGCATCAACTGTATTCTAATTATTTACATGAGCAGCGCACATTTTGGGTCTCGTTGCCTGCTGGTTATGATGCCACAAAAAAGTACCCTGTTATGTATGTGCTGGACGCGGAAAGCCGCTTTGATGTGGCAAGGGTAGTTGCGCACGACAGGGCACGGTATAAAAAGGCTGTTCCATATATTATCGTAGGCGTTCCGAATATGGGTACACCAGATAAACGAAGCAACGACCTCACTTTTAGCACCTCCTTATACGATTATCACGGGAAGCCATTAGATGTACTGCGCTTCGACTCTACAAACACGGGGGGCGGCATGGATTTCTCTCATTTTATTAACGAAGAACTTGTCCCTCATATAAATTCCCTTTATCCGACGAGCAATCAGAATGTACTGGTTGGCCACTCTTTCTCGGGATATTTCGCCAGTTACATACTTCCGCTGCAGCAAACCTTTACCACCTATCTGCTTATTGATCCGAGTATATGGTATAACAGGGGAGAAGCCTTGGAACACTTAAAATCTAATGCGGAAGCCCTAAGGAAAAGCGCAGGAATCAATGTATATGTTTCCTACCAGTCACGGCCGGCATACAACGTGGGAAAAGTAAAAGAGCTGGTAGCTTATCTTTCAAAACAAGACCATGTAACCATTGCATATAAGCAATATCTGGATGAAACCCACGGCTCCATTTTTCTCCAGAGTTTTGTAGATGGTATGAATTTTATTTCCTCTTTGGAAGAGAACAAGATAAGTAACAAGCTCTGAAGTTTCTGTTATAACAGTACCCACTACCTTAATTCATTATTCAGCAAAGATGAGAATCAAAAAGTCTTTATATTCAGGATTGCATTGAATGACCAAAGCTTTTTTTACTCTAGATGAATTAGTTTTTATTATCTTTACTGATACCATCAACTTCACTTTAGATGATTCTGTTTGAGAACAGCATTCTGACATTAGACTATGATCCTGCCTCTGACATCTTAGATGTGGCCTACCCTGATCTGCATGATTTTATGCTTTCTGAAATAAAGCACAACATCGATATCTTAGTGGATAACGTGAAACATTATGATGTAAAGAGGCTATTACTGGACTCTAGCAGAACCGTTATTTCTGTAAGGGAGGAAGAGGGCAGGGAAATCTCTATATATCTGGCTACCGGGCTTCAGACCTCACGGGTGGAGAAAGTGGCCAGGTTACATTCCCTAAACTTCACCGTAGAGACAAGGGCACAGGGAAACATCCAGCATATACAGACCACGCTGTCACTGCCATTTCAGCTGCAAAACTTTACCAGTAAACCAAAGGCCGTGGAGTGGCTGCAACATTCAGATCAGTTGTAACCTTCAGTGTTCCTGCTTCGTGCTTTGACTGAGGAAAAATTTCCTCTTGTAACATTAGCCATAGTACTGTGGTGGGCACATAAGTAATAATTTAAAACTTTTTCAGTGCCCAATAGTTTAAAGTTCTGAATACCCTACAGGGCAGGCGCAGCAAAACCTATTATTCCTGTTTTGCAGGCTGTAACACATATAGTAAGACGACGTTTATAAGCAATGCAATATATTATACCCCTATTTTTGTATCTTTAACAAGACCTCATTATTTATCTGATAATAATTCTAGATTAATGGAAAGCAGACTGAGTCCAAATGTGTGGGAGAAGATGGTACAGGCTTCCCCGGATCTGTTCTGCACCTTTAACCGGAACGGAAAGTTTACCTATGCCAGTAGTGCGAGCAGCAACATATTAGGCTACCATGAAGAAGAACTGAAAGGGCGTCACTATACAGAATTCCTGAATACTGATTACCTTTCCGCTACCCAGAAAGCTTTTGAGGATATATTGACCGGTTCTAAGGCAAACAACTTTGAGAACTGCTTTATCCATAAGAACGGCAGCAGCGTTCCTATGCTCTGGTCTGCTGTGTGGTCAGAAGAAGAGCAGTCTGTTTTTTGCGTGGGACGTGATATTACGGAACGAAAGATCAGCCGGTCAAAGCTGGAGGAGAGTGAGCAGCGCTATAAGGGCCTATTTGAGTATAACCCGGACATCCTCTTCGTTGAAAGTAAAGAGGGGCTGGTAACGGAAGTAAACTATAGCTTCTGCAATACCTTAGGGCTTTCCTCTGAAGAAGTAGTCGGACTTCCTGCTTCCTCTTTTCTTCCTGCTGAAATGGTTGCTGTATCGGAAATGTATTTTAAGGAAGCACTGTTGGGAAATACGTTACGATTTGACCTGGAACTAATGACAGCTAACACAGAGCATAGGGTATTTGATACTATCAAGTTTCCTGTCATGGTTAATGGAGCGGTCGTTGGCGTGCAGACGATTGCAAAGGATATCACACCGATCATACATTCGTTTGAAACAATACAGCAACAGAAAAAGAAGCTCAATACCATTTTTGAGAGCATCACTGATGCTTTCATCACTTTAGATAACAGTTCGAATATCACCTACATCAACAGTGAGGCTGAAAGGTTAGTACATTTAGACAAGAGGTATCATATCGGGAAAAACATCTGGAGAATTTTTCCGGAACAGGTGGGAGGGAAATTTCAGACGCAGTATCTCTATGCTTTGGAAACAGGAAAAGCTGTTCATTTCACAGGCTACCTTCATGAGGTGGATAAATGGCTACAGGTGAAGGCATTTCCCTCAGCAGAAGGTTTATCCATTTACTTTGACGATGTCTCTGAACAGGTCAGGTCAAGAGAGGAACTTGAAAAGCTTTCCCTGGTGGCAAGCAAGACAATCAACTCAGTCGTAATCACGGATAAGGACGGTCAGATTGAGTGGGTAAATGAGAGCTTTACAAGGCTCACAGGTTACACACCCTCTGAGGCAGTAGGCAAAGCACCATACACTCTGTTACTAGGAGAGGAAACCGACCAGGCTACCGTTGAGCGGGTCTTAGAGAAAATAAAGAATGCCGAGCCATTCAAAGAGGAATTGTTGGTCTACAGAAAGTCAGGGGAGAAGCGGTGGTTTGAAGTAGAAGTAACGCCTGTTTTTAATGAAGCAAGTGACATGGTCAGGCGTATTGCCATCCATACAGACATCACGGGAAGAATTCAGGCACAACGGGAACTTGAAAAGCTTTCCCTGGTGGCCAGTAAGGTAAATAGTGGCGTGCTTATTATTGACAAAGCGCTAAAGATTGAATGGGTGAACGAGGGCTTCACCAAACTGACAGGATACGAGTTTGAGGAAGCTCTGGGTAGAGTTCCTTTTGAGTTGCTGTGCAATTCGAAAGCAGACACTAAGAGTTACCAGTTGCTGAGAAGCAAGATGATGCAAGGGAAGCCTGTTGATGTGGAGATCCTTTACAGTAAAAAAGATGGCCAAGATGTGTGGGTTAGGGTGCAGGTAAACCCTATTTATGATGAAGGTGGGAATGTGACAAAGTATGTTAACCTGCAAGCAGATGTAACGGAGAGGGTAAATTCCAGAAAGGAACTGGAGAAGCTTTCGTTGGTGGCGAGCAAAACAAATAATAGCGTACTTATAGTCGACCGAGACTTCAGAATAGAATGGGTAAATGAGAGCTTTATCAGGCTATTCGGATACAGTATGGAGGAAGCTATCGGGAAGAAACCATCTGAATTGCTGCACAACCAGAACACCGACGAAACCACCTTCAGGTTGTTAGAGGGAAAACTTAATCAGGGGCATCCTATTTCTTTTGAAATACTTAACTATACAAAAAATAGACAAGAAGTGTGGCTCTCGGTAGATATAAGCCCTATTTTAGATGAGCATGGAGAACCTGAAAGGTTCGTTGGAGTTCAAACGGACATTACTGCACTAAAAAGGTCTGAAATCGAATTATCTAAGTTAACTAAAGATCTTTATAGACAGAACAATGATCTGCAGCAGTTCACCTACATTGTCTCTCACAATTTAAGGTCTCCTGTTGCCAATGCCTTGGGTATAGCAGATTTACTGCCTAGCATCAATAGTGAGTCTGAAATGTATGATACATCATTGAAGTATCTGAAAGAAAGTATACTTCAGCTGGACACGGTACTAAAGGATATGAACAGGATTCTGAGTATCAGGGATAGTAAAGGTACTTTAGAGTTGGAACGGGTAGAAATAAACGATGCTATACAACAGGCCCAGTCGTCGTTAAAAGAACCCTTACAACAATGCGATGGCGTTGTATATAGTATTATTCCCAATGGTTTTAAAGTAAAGGCCAGCAAGGCGTACCTGTACAGCATATTCTATAACCTGCTTTCCAATGCCATCAAGTACAGAGCACAGGAAAGGACTCTTGAGGTGCATATAAAGGTTTTGGATAATAGTGAGGATGAAGTGCTGGTATCCTTCTCTGACAACGGATCAGGCTTTGATTTGGAAAAGGCAAAAGACAATGTTTTCAAACTCTACAAGCGCTTCCATACAGACAGAAAAGGCAAAGGCATCGGCTTGTTCCTGGTTAAAACCCACTTAGAGGCTATGGGAGGTCGAATAGAAGTGAAAAGCCAGGTTGGGCAAGGCACTGAGTTCTTTATTTATCTACCTAAGATATAACACAAACAAGTGCCTGATTGACAATATCAGAATCAAATGCTTATTAGTTTATACCTGATAAAACCAGTACCTGATCCTCGTGGGCATATGTCAAGAGAGGTATGATAGATAACCTTAAAGCTAACTTTTTAATTGATTAAGGTTATCTATCATTGGTTCAACTGTACTTTTTTATATAATAGAGGTGGTTACACAACAGGTTGAAGGTCTCCAGGCTGCTGATGCAGGTAAGAAGGGCTTTTGAAAATGAAAAGGAGTTTCTATTCTCGCTCTCAGCGCATGAGCTCAAGCACAACTTTTAACATATTACGCAGGCTTGCCAAGATTACTCTAACGAAGCCAGGCATCTTCTTCCTCCTGGGTTAAGGTATCGAAGAGAAAATTATAGAGGAGTATTTGGCAGCTGCAATCATGGGAAATACATAAGGCCTACGGTGGTTTTTAAACCATCTACTTGACAATTGCTGTTTTATATGAAACAGAAAACGCGGCAAAGTGCCCCAACGCTTGATCACCAAAATTAGAGATAGGGTTGGATGGAGCAACCGCACTTCCATCGATCACATCTGCAAAGGTGCGGTAATAATCATAAGTATCCTGGTTAAGGTGGTGCAATTCTACGTACACTGTATCGCCGGGCTTGAGGGTATGGGGAAAATCATATTCCACAACATTCCCATTCGTGAACTTATCCCTGGTGAGCCAGAGATTGGTGTCCTCTGTGGTTTCATCATCATCTTCAAACACATACACTTCATCATTAACAAGCACCTTCAGTCTGTAAAAGTTCTCAGCACCGGCAGGGTCATGAAAATAGGCGGTGGCATAATACCCTTCATCCAGAAACAAAGACTTTTCTTCGTAGCTGAAGGTGAGTGAGTCGAGCGGAATCTGTTGATCAGGAATTTTGCTCTGTGCTGTATAAGCTTTGCCTTCAATTTCAACTTTAAGGGTATACGTAACACCTCGCTGGCCTTGCAGAGTGGAGGGTTGGTATATGCCAGGGCTTACTTCAGTAAGTAGTTCCTCGTTTCCCAAGCCATCTGAAATCACGACACTTGCGCCGCTGATAGCTGGAAAGGTGTTAGGTTCATAAAAACCTGCTGACTTGCTTATTTCAACAGTATAAGGCCCTGGTTGGTCAGTTATAACTCCTTCGATAACAACCTCTGGTTCTACCTCCTTAAGATCAAGCTCTATTACTTCCTCGCAGGAACAGAACACTAGAAGTATGGTTAAAAAGTATAGTAAAAGAATAAACGGTTTCATTTATTTAAACTTAAAGTTGTACGTAACCGAAGGAAGAATACTAAATAAGGATATTTTGACTGCCTCTGTTCTTGAAGGGTCATCCTTAGCCTCTTGAAAATTTATGGCAAAAGCATTCTTGCGACCATAAACATTGTATACAGAGAAGTTCAGGCTGGACTCAAACTTATTATCGTTTCGGAGTTGAAGGGTTGCACCGAGGTCAAGTCTGTGGTAATCGGGTAGTCTGTTTTCATTGCGCTGGCCGTACCTGCTTATTACTTCACCGTCTACATGATACTTTCCTATGGGATAGGTTGTAGCATCTCCGGTCCGATAGACAAAAGTGCTGGAAAGAGTCCATTTGGGGTTCATTTTGTATACACCCACTATAGAAAGGTCGTGGGTTCTGTCCCAGTTGGCAGGATAGGCATTCCCATAGTCAATATCGTCAAACCTGCGTTCTGTTTTGGACCACGTATAGCTTATCCATCCACTAAAATTACCGATGTTCTTCTTTAGGTAAAACTCTGCTCCGTAAGACCATCCTTTCCCAAACAGTAGTTGGGACTCCACATTTTCATTGAATATCAGATCAGCACCAGTTCTGTAGTCGACCTGATTTTGCATATCTTTATAGTAAATCTCCACAGATCCCTCATATGCGTTGTCATTGAAATTGCGGAAATAGCCTAGTGCGTACTGGTCTGCTATTTGCGGCTTCACATTATTGCTGCTGGGAATCCAAAGATCAATAGGAGTTCCTGAAGTCGAATTAGACACTAAGTGCAGGTATTGCCTGTTGCGACCATAAGACGCTTTCAAGGAGCTTACTTCGTTTAACAGGTAAGTCAGTCCTGTCCGGGGTTCAAGCCCACCGTAGGTTTCAACAATTTCTCCCGCATCGTAAGTGTCTGTTCCGGAAACATCACCTTCCGAATCGTAAGTATAAATAGTGCCAGGGCCTACCTGTGCAAACCAGGAGTAGCGCAGGCCTAAGTTTAGCTTTAGTTTATCTGTCAGCGTCATGTCACTGGAACCATAAGCCGCAGCTTCCCAGGCATACTTCTCCTGTAGCTCTATGGCGTTGATGTTGGAGTTTTCCTCCGGGTTGATTTGACCGGGAAGAAAAGTATGATAAATGCCACTTACACCAAACTTTAATGTGTTTGCCGTACTTAAATAGTACTCAAAGTCTTGCTTCAGGCTGATATCCTGTATGGCCGACGATATAGTTAAACCATCTGATTTATTTTCATCTCCACCAATTTCCACATCATAATTGTAGTCGCTGAATAAAAAGGTTGAATTTGAGAATAGACGGCTACTGAATAGGTGGTTCCAGCGAAGGGTGGAGGTGGTATTTCCCCAATCAAAGCCAAAGTCATCGCCAAAGCCAAACTTATCGCGTCCGAGATAAGCAGATACAAACAAACGGTCTTTTTCCCCAAAGCGGTAGTTAGCCTTGGCATTCAGGTCATAAAAATATAAGATCGACTTGTTCAGGTCCTCATCACTTGAAAGTTTCAAAAACAGGTCCAGATAGGTTCTGCGTCCGGAGATGATTACAGAACCTTTATCTTTTACAATAGGAGCCTCAGCCGTCAGGCGGGAAGAAATTAGGCCGATGCCGCCTCCTAGGTTAAACTTCTTGTTGTTGCCGTCGTTCATCCTGATATCCAAAACCGAAGATGCCCGTCCGCCATACTCGGAAGGTATATATCCTTTATAAATTTGTAAGTCTTTGATAGCATCGGAATTAAAAACCGAAAAAAAACCTAGCAAATGGGAGGCGTTGTATACGGGAGCCTCATCTAACAAAATAAGGTTCTGGTCTGCACTGCCTCCCCGCACAAAAAAGCCACCGCCTCCCTCGCTTGATTTGATTCCTGGAAGAAGTTGTATGGTTTTCACGACGTCCCTTTCACCGAAAACTACCGGGATGGTTTCTATTTCCCGCATCTCAAGCCTGTTCACACTCATTTGAGTGGACTGCACATTTTGGTCTTTCTGTGCCGAGCTTATTACCACCTCTTTCAGGGTTGCAGATGCGCGTTCCAAAGGAAACAGGAGGGAAGTGTCATTCTCTAACAGAATTACTCTGCTTTGTGATTGATAGCCTACATAGCTTACCACCAGCGTATAGGAGCCTTGCGGAACTGTGAGTGAATAGAACCCATACTCATTCGTGACTCCGCCAGTTGCTAACTCTTTTATGGATACGGAGGCGCCTATAAGCTCTTCTCCACTTGCTGCATCTTCAATTGTGCCACTTATAGTGAACTTTTGCTGCGCATAAGTCTCTAAGGTAGCAGCTAGTATGAATAGCACTGTCAGAAAACTAAAGGGTAATACTCTTAAGACAGCAGCAGGCAGATAAAGCCGCCAATGAGTGATTTTCATGTATGAAATAATATGACAGATAAAGGAGGTGCTGCGGTAAGTGTTTTGATACCGAGATCCTGTGTTTCCACAACATGGTAGCCGAATTCTCCTGATAAGTTTCTTAATGTTAACTTATTATTTATAGATTTTAAAAAAGAATTTGATTTTTGTTGTCCACTAAATGTTTTCAGGTAGTTTTTCGGGCAAATCTGCTTTATAAATATCCGCAAGAGTTTGTAGTTTAAACCCTCCTGAAGTAGATATGACAAGGCATATGGAGTTTTACCACATGTACTTAGGGCACACTATCTTACTAGGGTTGTTGAACTTGAGACCTACCACTACTTCGTGACTAGAGCTATTTATGCTGCTCATTTCAGAGATAGCAAAGTCATAGGAATAGCTTACGTCCAGCAGGTGATTTAGGTAAACTCCCACCATCCCTGCCATGGCATCTTTATGGCGATAAGATATTCCGGCCCAAAAGCGCTGGGCATACAGTGCTTTCAAGTTTAAATCAACCGCTGTTTGCCCGTTTGCCGCGGCTTTGGCCATGACAGACGGTGTCAGAGTTAAACCGGGGGAAACCTGCAAACGGTAGCCTCCCGTGAAATAATAATGTGGCTGTAGCAAGGCTCGTGGCCCCTGCTGAGCGGCATCAGGTTTCTTGATGCCGCCGCCCAGTAATTGAGTACCGGAAATGCCTATATAGTAGTCCTGCCCGTATAGCCACAGGCCCAGACCAAGGTTTGTTCGCAGCAGGTTTCCTGTATCCCCAAAAAGTAAAGGGTCGTTTGGTGTCTGTAAAAAAAAGCTATGGTTAACCGCCAGTTGGGTAAAGCCTGCAGATACCCCGCCAGACAGCGTTGCTCTCTGGGTAAGGGGCAGATGATAGGCATAGCTTAGGTTGAGGGTTGAAGCACGGATCATACCTGCCATGTCCACCTGCGCGATGGCCCCTGCCCCGTGGTGCGGCTTTCTGTAAAAACGGTTATTCCTGTTTACAGTGCTATTCGAGTGAACACGCCTATGCTGTAACCTCAACGGCGTTACATTTCTGTCATTTTTATTGAGGGCAGCATGTATGCTCATGTAAAAGGTAGTTGGTGCCCGCTCCAGGCCCACCCATTGGCTACGGAACCCCGCTCGCACGTCCCCGTAATCTTCTACACCCGCCACAGCCGGGTTAGCAAGATAATTGTTCTGCATGTACTGTGTGAGCTGAGGATGCTGCTGGGCAGACACCTTACAGCACAGAAAGAAGAGGAACGGTAGCAGTAGGAGTGCTTTCATACCTTATTTGATTAAAGTAATGCTACCAGCAACCGGCTTTTCCCTGCTATCCAGTTTAATGATGTAGTAGTAGGCAGCCATAGGCAGTTCTTTGCCATGGTCGGTGCCGTCCCACGGTATGCCGTATCCCACTGACTCAAACACCTTGGCTCCCCAGCGGGTAAAGACCTGAATAGTGCATTGGGGGTAGTACTCAATATTCTTGATGTACCAGGTATCATTTATGCCATCGCCGTTAAAGGTAATGGCATCGGCTGGACGTATGCGGGGCAGCACCGTAATGGTTACCTCATCTGTATAGACACAGCCGGTGGCTGAGGAGACCGTTAGCCTATATGTAGTGGTCTTCTGAGGGGTAGCAATGGGATTGGGAATGGAAGGATCGGATAAGCCTGTTGTGGGGGACCACTGGTAGGTAATACCGCCTTTAGCCCTAAGCACCACATGCTTACCTTGTATAATAGTGGAGTCCTTACCCGCATCAGCCGTAGATGGTTGAACCTCCACTGTTACTTCTGCTCTGGAGCCACTTACACAACCACTGCTGTTAATTGTCTGGACATAATATAAGGTGTTAGCAACTAGTGGTGGCGTTTGGAAAGTAGGACCTCTATGCAACAGATTTCCTCCGGCCGGATGGTCATACCATTCAAAAGCTACACCTGTTGCGGATGAGGTAGCCTGTAGGGAAGCTGTTGCATCTGGGCATATGGATGCCCCCTTTAACATGGGTAAGTCGGGCAGTGGGTTAACGGTGATTTTAACCGGGGTGCTTGTATGCTCCAGTTCATCACAGGAGCCAGAAATGCTAACCCGCCTGAACCAGGAGGTCTGCATAAGAGCAGGAGGCGAGAATGACTGGCTGGTATTGTCGCCAGGGGCAGCGTTAAATCCTGTCTGGCTGTTGGTCGTGCTTACTTCCCACACATACTTATATGAGCCGTTTCCGCCTGCAGGCAGGCTTCCAACCAGTGTGGCGGGTACCTTACCATAGCAAATAACCTGCTCAGATGAAATAATGTTGTTAGCCAAAGTTCTTTTTTTTATCCTGACTTCGATAGTTTCAGAGCGGCTAACGGTTTTCCCACAGACTACAGAGGTGGCTGTAAACTTAAGTCGGTATGTCGGCGCCTGATTTGCCCTGCAGTCTATTGGCCAGTTGAATGGAGCTGTTACCCGTCCCTTGTCGCTTGCCTGCTGAAATTGAACGTTCTGGGTGTTCATATCAAAGCCATCACCTTGGAGCGAAATAGTAACTTGATCATTGTCAGGGTCTGTTCCAGTCACGTCAAAGGTTAGATCATCTCCATCATATAGCTCAAAGACCCTTTGCTGGTTTGAAAAAGAGAGTGCCGGCGGTTGGTCAGGGGCAGGCTCCACTATAAACCCAATGCTGACTGTATCCCTTTTTGGTAGTCCGCACCCGTTGTCGCCAAAGTCGCTCACAATCATATTCATCAAATAGGTTTTACCATCTGAATCGAAACATTCATCGAAACAGATGGAAGCAGTCAAAGTGTCCTGTAGAACTCCTGTGTTGATAGTTCCGCTGGTCTGGCCCGAGAGGCTGTACCCTTGCTGCGTAAAATTAACAGGCTCGACCTTCAGGGAAAGATTCTCGTTTTTATCAGGATCCGTGAGAAAAAGCTGAAAGCATCGAGGGCCTTCAGGCTTTACGTGCAGTACCTCCCCCTCCTTATACATGCCGGTGCCCCCGATTCCTTGAGCAGAAATGATTGGTAAGTTGTTCTTCGGACAGTCTTTCACCAGCAGCTGAAAGTCTCTTCTTACCTCCCCGATTTTCACCCCGTCACGGAACTCCTGGTAACGTATACCGAAAATAAACAAGCCTTTAAAACTAGGTGTCACAGTGAGCCTACCGGTACTGCGGTCGATAGCTAGGGGAGGCGTACCTATGATCTGATTGTTGGTGCTGTACCCAGGAAGCCAGGGTACCTCAGGGTAAGGCCCCGGGAGTGGGTCAATTAAAGGATTACTGGATGAGGAATTACCATTGAGTGGTGTCACTAAATCATATACCACCTCATCGCCATCTGGGTCCGTGGAGGCAAAGTTGTATGAAAATTCCTCTCCCACGCAGGCATAGTCGCTTATAGGAGCAGAAAGAACAGGGGAGGAGTTTTGGAAGAACTTCCCATTTTGGGCCACTGCCGGAAACTCCATGTAAAATGTCTGCCCGGCAGTGCTTGGTGATGCGATGTTACTTATAGAGCCATTACGGCAGCAGCGCTCCCATACGACATAGTACCCGTCAGGGTGATTGAATGTCTCGGGTTCAAGCATGATGTCCTGATAATAAATCAACTTGGATGTTTTTAACTCACCGGTAGTACATGCTATATTAGCATAGTTTAGGCTTGTGAGGGACCGCAGCGGCAGAAAAGCGGTTCTTACCACTTTGTTAGTGCCCTTCTCAAATATTTTAACAGTTATGCTGGGGTCTCTTGCATTTGGATTTCCATTTATTTCATCAAAATATAGGTTAAGGATCAGTCTGTAATTGTAGCCTTGCTGATGCTGTAACTCAAAGTCACCTCCCGCTAAATGTGATGCGCTGACACGGGCACATGAAATCAGGAATAGGAATAATAGCAGTAAACGTAGCCTCATCCTTGATTAATTAAAATGGGAAAAAGTAAATTAAAGCCAATATAAGAATTATATTATATTTCTATTGTATTATGTGTTTTTGATTTAAATGACTTTTGGTACTCCTCCTATAAAAGTAATGAAAAGTTGTACTTAGGAACAAAGAATTTGATAGTCATTAGGTGCCTGTCGAGCTTTTTTAAGAAAGACAGTACCTTTTTCACTAGTCTTGATTATCCCTGCCTGAGTGTGCAGAAGAACCTTTCGGTATGATTGGTGTCTTTCTTCTTGCCTGAGGCTCTGTGCCTCTCAGCCAGTATTGCCTAGAAGCAGATATCACCTGCTTATTAGCTCCACAACTCATCACTCTCACACTCATATCATCGTAGCGGGGGAGGTGGTAGGCAGCAGTTTTCATGAGCCTGCAGCTCCCCTCCTGCAGGAGCAGCTAGGGGGGCTTTTCTGCTTTGGGCTCAGGCTTCGGTTCTGCCGCTCAAAGGCAAACTGCCGGGAGCAATCTTTGCACTTGCTCTGCCGTTGTAGTTTTTTCCATTTTTGACTATATTCGCATTGCCGCAGTAGTAGCATGACCTGTTCATGTTGGTAAAAAGTTGTTTTCACTCCTTTACAAGACTCCCAATGCTTTGTGCCCCATTTTGTGAGACATTTTTGTCAGTATTTTTCAGGACGAGGCAAGTAGAAATGTCTTGATGCGTAAAGCACATATAGCCAATTTTTAAAATTTAAACAGTAACTTTGTGGCCTGAAAAAAACTAAGCATGCTTCACTTCTTTTTTAGCCAGCCTGATACAGTTTACGCTCTACAAACCGAGCAGGAACTAAGTTCAACCGATATTTCTAAACTTGAATGGCTCTTCGGCGATGCCAAACTAAAGCAGGAAACTACGCTAAGTGGATTCTTTGTTGGTCCTCGCGCTGCCATGATCACGCCCTGGAGTACCAATGCCGTGGAGATTACGCAGAACATGGACATCCAGGGGATTATCCGCATCGAAGAGTTTAAAGTAGTTGCAGAAGATTTTACGGGTTACGACCCCATGCTTTCTCAAAAATATGATGGCCTGAACCAGGAGCTTTACACGATCAATATTCAGCCGGAGCCTGTGCTGCCAATTACGGATATTGCAGCATACAATAAGCAGGAAGGGCTCTCGCTTAGCGAGGAAGAGGTTGAGTACTTAAACCAGCTTTCCGAGAGACTAGGCAGACCGCTGACTGATTCCGAAGTATTTGGATTCTCGCAGGTAAATTCGGAGCATTGCCGCCATAAGATCTTCAATGGCAAGTTTGTGATTGATGGCGAAGAAAAACCAAGTTCGCTGTTCAAACTTATCCGTAAAACATCTGAAGCAAACCCGAACGACATTGTTTCGGCTTATAAAGATAACGTTGCCTTTATTAAAGGGCCAGTGGTGCAGCAGTTTGCCCCTAAACGTGCCGATGTGCCTGACTTCTACCAGACAAGCGATTTTGAATCAGTCATATCCATCAAAGCAGAAACACATAACTTCCCGACTACAGTAGAACCATTTAACGGTGCAGCTACCGGTTCTGGTGGAGAAATCAGAGACCGACTGGCTGGTGGCCAGGGAGCGCTTCCGCTTGCAGGAACAGCTGTTTACATGACCGCTTTTTCGCGCCTGGAAAAAGACCGCCCTTGGGAGAAGGTAACGCAGGAAAGAAACTGGCTGTACCAAACGCCAATAGATATCCTGATCAAGGCCTCAAACGGCGCAACTGATTTTGGCAACAAGTTCGGACAGCCTCTGATTACTGGATCTGTTTTAACCTTCGAGCACGACGAAAAAGCTGACGCGGTGGAGGCCCCAAGAAAACTGGGCTACGACAAAGTGATTATGCTGGCCGGTGGCGTTGGCTACGGCAAAGCAAGTCAGGCGCAGAAACAGCACCCGAAAACCGGCGATAAGATTGTTATACTTGGCGGTGAGAATTACCGCATTGGTATGGGCGGTGCAGCAGTATCTTCTGCTGACACAGGCCAACACAGTTCAGGTATTGAGTTGAATGCTATCCAGCGCTCCAACCCTGAGATGCAGAAGCGTGCGGCAAATGCTATTCGCGGCATGGTAGAGAGCGAGCATAATGCCATTGTCTCCATTCACGACCATGGTGCCGGTGGCCACCTTAACTGCCTTTCTGAATTAGTGGAAGAAACTGGCGGTAAAATTGATCTTGATAAGTTGCCTGTAGGTGACCCTACCCTTTCTGCCAAAGAGATAATCGGAAACGAGTCGCAGGAGCGTATGGGATTGGTGATAGGAGAAAAAGACATCGCTACCCTGCAAAAAATAGCGGATCGTGAACGTTCTCCGATGTATACCGTGGGTGATGTTACCGGAGATCATCGCTTCACTTTTGAATCAGCTACTACTGGCCAGAAACCGATGGACCTGGAGTTGAGCGACATGTTTGGTAGCTCGCCAAAAGTGGTGATGAACGACAAGACAGTCAACAGATCATATCAGCCAGTAACTTATGATAAGAACCAGCTTTATACTTACCTGGAGCAGGTTTTACAGTTAGAAGCCGTAGCCTGTAAAGATTGGCTTACGAATAAAGTAGACCGTTGCGTGGGTGGTCGCGTGGCAAAACAGCAATGCGCCGGTCCGTTGCAATTGCCGCTGAACAATTGTGGTGTAATGGCCTTAGACTTCCAGGGCAAAGAGGGTGTTGCTACTTCCGTTGGTCATGCTCCAATTTCAGCACTGATTGACCCCGCAGCTGGTAGCCGCAACGCTATTGGTGAGTCTTTATCGAACATTATTTGGGCTCCTTTGAAAGATGGATTACAAAGCGTTTCGCTTTCTGCCAACTGGATGTGGGCTTCTAAAAACGAAGGAGAAGACGCTCGTTTATACAAAGCGGTGGAAGCCTGTTCAGATTTCGCCATTGCCTTGGGCATCAACATCCCGACTGGCAAAGACTCGCTTTCGATGAAGCAGAAGTATAAAGACGAGGAAGTTATTGCTCCTGGTACTGTCATTATCTCAGCTGGTGGCAATTGCAGCAATGTACGTGCGGTAGTGGAGCCAGTGTTGCAGCGCGACGGTGGTAACATCTACTATATTAATCTTTCCAATGATGCCTTTAAGTTAGGCGGTTCGTCTTTTGCGCAGGTAGTAAACAAAATCGGAAACGAAACTCCGGATGTTACAAACGCTGAACTGTTCAAGAACACCTTCAACACATTGCAAGGCTTGATCAAAGAAGGTAAAATTGAGGCAGGACATGATATTGGCAGTGGCGGTTTGATTACTACCCTGCTGGAGATGTGCTTTGCCGATAATAACCTGGGTGCTTCTATTGACTTAAGTTCTCTGGGCGAAGAAGACAGTATTAAAGTGCTTTTTGCTGAAAACATAGGAGTGGTGTTTCAAGCTTCTGCAGACGTGGAAGCTGTTTTAGAGACGAACAATGTTCCTTTCCGCAGAATTGGTACAAGCACTTCTTCGGCTACTCTTGAGTTAAAAAACGGTGCAGATGCATATAGCTTTGACATTGCCCAACTACGTGATACCTGGTTTAAAACATCTTATCTGCTGGATATCAAACAAAGCGGGCCGAAAAGTGCAAAAGAGCGTTTTGATAACTATAAAAAGCAGGATCTGATCTACAAATTCCCGGAAGGATTTGATGGCAAAAAGCCAGCGATTGATAACTCTAAGCCAAGAATCAAAGCCGCCATTATTCGTGAGAAAGGAAGTAACTCCGAGCGCGAAATGGCAAACGCTATGTACATGGCAGGCTTCGACGTGAAAGACGTACACATGACGGACCTGATCTCCGGAAGGGAAACCCTGGAAGATATTCAGTTTATTGGCGCGGTGGGTGGCTTTTCTAACTCAGACGTTTTGGGATCTGCCAAAGGATGGGCTGGAGCCTTTATGTTTAACGAGAAAGCCAAAACAGCCATTGAAAACTTCTTTAACCGTGAAGACACTTTATCGGTAGGCATCTGTAACGGTTGTCAGTTGTTTGTGGAGTTAGGCTTCATCACGATGGGGCATAATAAAAAGGCGGAAATGCTTCATAATGCGAGCCAAAAGCATGAAAGCATCTTTACTTCTTTAAAAATCCATGAGAACAAATCAGTTATGCTTTCCAGCCTGGCCGGATGTACACTTGGTGTTTGGGTGTCGCACGGTGAAGGGCGCTTTAGCTTGCCACACACGGAGGATCAATACCAGATCGTTTCAAAATATGCTTACGATACTTATCCAGCATGTCCGAACGGATCTGACTATAACACGGCCATGATCTGCGATGAAACTGGTCGCCACCTGGTAATGATGCCGCACATCGAGCGCTCATTATTACAATGGCAGTGGGCACATTATCCAAAAGGCCGCCAGGATGAAGTATCTCCTTGGATGGAAGCTTTCGTAAATGCAAGAAAGTGGCTTGAAGCTAACGGAAAATAATCGATGCGGGATTAACTGATAGCATAACGTATCTCTCAATATAGGGATAACATAGAAGTAAAGCCTCCTGTAAGAAGTGCAGATAAATCTGCTTCTTAAGCAGGAGGCTTTCTAATTACAGCTACTACCAAATCAGATACTGCAGTTTATCTTAACAGCAGGAAGCTAACAGGTCCATTTTGACTCCAAGCTTCTTAACTGCTTAAACTGGAATTGCAACAATTTACTGTAGGACTTTTCTTAGACAGATGAGCTTTGTTGGAGGAAGTCTTTCCTCATACTGGCACAGGTACCTAGCGCTGAATATATTCTCTCCTGTAAACGCCCCCCAAGTAAACTAATATGGCCTAATTTACCTTTCCTGCCATGCTTTGTAGTACAGGTAAACTTTTCAGTTGCTCTCTGAACTCCACCAGGCACGCCACGGAAAAAATGTAACAACAACAGGCACTCACCTAGCGGCTACACTACTCAACTCCGCCTATGCGCTAACCCACCACTTTTCCGTTCGCCAAGTCCTGTAGTCAGGTAAAGCCATCTCAGGTCTTGATATAGGTTAGATATGACACCCACTGCTCATGCAATATTGTTCTAAACTATTTATATTCCCAAGTTACGTTCTTTAGCTGTATAGGGAAAATGAGAAAGGTTCTCAAAACCCACATAAAGTTTACTTTGTTGTAAGGCTCAACAAAAGTTTAATATAGGTTGGTAAACGAAGCTACTGAGGTTAAATGCAACTGAAGGGGGACACTCTTGGTACTTCGCGGAGTGCGGGAATTATCTGCAGGCTGTTTTCTCTTGACAGGATTAGGTCGTATATGCCATAGTCCAGTTCCGTTTGTACAACCTCCGTTGCAAGAGTTAAAGATCAAAACAGTACTCGTTAGCACTCTATTTTATATCAGCTCCACAAACCTGTTGCAGGAGACCAGTGCGGGGAAAAGGAGCGGCAATCTCTAGCACTTGCTCTTTGCCTGTTTAAGGTTGGCTTCCGCCTTTTCTTGCTCGCAAAGTCTTGTTTTTGCTGCTTATACCCAACTCCCGTTAAAAAGCCTTAATTAACAAATCAAATACTTTATATAATCCAAATTTAGTTCAATCACATCAGCAAAACATCTATTACTTTTGTAATTGAATTTTATTTATAACAACCCTCTTTCAACCCTAATTCAAAATTCCTTTCATGAACATGAGAAGGATTCTAGCCTACTTTTTATGCCTATGTCTGCTCACCTCCTTTACAAGTTGCGACATGGAAGATGATGAGCTCTCTGAGCTTGTTACCGCTAATTTTGTAGAAGGTAATTGGATACTCACCGACTTGATTTATGAGGAGTATTACGATGGCCAGCTAGATACAGGCAATGGAGAACATGAAACCCCTAATGCCCCTGTTACCATGGCAAACGGAAAGCTCATGTCACCGGGAGAAACTACTGCCGACTACGTTCTAACAGAAGTTGATGGTAAAGATTACATCGTTATTACTGAAGAAGGCAAAGACAAAGGCACCTTCGAGATCACAAAGTTAACCACTGAAGAAATGGAGTGGGTGATCGAAAAAATGGGAGAATCTACCCGTGGTACTTACAAAGGTGTTTCTACCTATAAGTTTACAAGAGCAGAATAACTTCTTTAACCTTTTTTTCTAAAAGCTCGGGAACGATGTTTTCGGGCTCTTTTTTCAGGAGAGCAGGTGCTGAAAGTAGGAGCGGTAATACACGACAACTGCTGCTGATAATAGTTCCTTAAGTTGCGGTAACACGTGAAGTGGAACAGGATCACAATGGGGCCGTTACCTCGCTTAGCAAAGAGCAAATCCTTCTCCCATTCAGCTTGAACCCTTTCCAGAAATCGTGTACTTGGCAAAAGTTCTCTATGATTTTTATAGCTTTGCTTGTTTAAGGTTCGCTTCCGCCTCCTCTTACTCGCTTATTCTTGTTCAGAATCCACTTTTTCCAGCTTCGCTTTGTGTACCTGTTGATAGATAATGCTTAAAAAGCAAAATAGGTATAGCAAACCAAGCTGTAAATACAAACTCCAATCCATTCTCATAGTGCCTGACCATTTGTAAAGAGTGAGGCAAGGCTCTACTATGTTGAAGAAAATTAGCCACTTCCTTAGCGCCTCACTTTCTAAAGATGTCCTCTGAATAAAGCGGAAAAATACCCCAGGCAATATTACACTTCCAGCAATTGTAATACTCCAGAGCAAACTCAATGAATTCACACACTCAACCCCAAACAAGCTAATCAGTGATTGTAATCCTATTATTTCAATTGCCATGAATCTAGGTATAAACAAGCCAACCAGAGAAAACCAACCTGTTGTTTTTACAAATCCTACTTTATCTCTCATGATCGGCTAATTTGTAATCTTCAGTAGACATCTTCCTCATTAATAGAAATGTATAATATGCAATGACATAAAGAAGGGAGGTGCTGTACTTACTTACCTATGGCATGATTTAAGGGGGCTTGCTAAAAGTGCTTTCTGCTTAGTAGCAGGAGGAGATACAGGGGTTCGATTTTTCACAGGGATCTCTCTATTTTAGAGGCCATTATTCTGTAGAAAAGCAAGAATGTATTTTCAGAACAGCTACCCTTTGCCAGGCCCGTCCATGTAGGGCTGCCAGTTGACGATCAACACCTTCTCCTCGGGCAGGAGCAGGTAGCCATAATCATAGCACAGGTGGTAAGTGTTTCCTTTCTGGGTGCGGTAGACCTGGGTCAGGTAGCGGAAGTCGAAGCCTGCCAGCTCCAGGTACTGTCGGGGGATGGTAGTCTTGCCCTGCGGGCTGAGCTGCCTTAAGATGCTGCGGTTCTTTCGGAGCGCGGCGTTGATGTGGAGAATCCTGCGCTCGTGCTGGTTTTGCTGCTTGACCGCGTTGTTGGCCAGGTGGCGGCAGGAATCAGAACAGTAGCGCTTATCGCTTCTGCCCACAATGGCTGTTCCGCACTGGATGCATGTTCTGGAGTGGCTCATACCTTAGCTGCGTTTATAAGCGCGTATATCCGTGTATACTCGCGTATAAACGCGGCTAAGGCTTTGAAAGATTTTACTTTTACAGGCAGTATCTTCCTTATTTGCCATGGCTTATCTTCATCAACTACCTGTTTTGTTCTTAAATCCGCTGGAGCACGAGGGCAAAGCGTTTATCCGCATCTGGCACAAGCCGAACCCCTTTATCTCCAGGCGCTTGAAAGAAGCTACTTGGATCAAGTACAGCAAGACCTACAGGTGCTTTGTGATGCACCATAGCAATCAGCCTATCGAGATGATGCACCAGCACTTCCAGGGGCTGGCCAAAGTGGATACCCGCTATTTATATAAACCCAGGCGCCTGCGCCCAGCACAAGGAACGGTCATTTTGCAGCAAGAAAGTGCTGCGTTAACCGAACCACTGGAAAAGGTGCCTGCACGGCCTGTGGTACGCCTGCAGCCCCTGGAGCACCAAGGCAAGGCCTATGTGCAACTAAGCTACCAATACAGTAAGGAGATCTACTCTTGCCTGAAGCAAAGCCAGGTGGCCCGTTGGCTTTCAGACATGCAGTGCTTTGTGATCAACACTGAAAGCAAGTCTATGCACTTGCTGCTCTCAGAACTGGAGCCTGTAGCACAGTTGTGGCTGGCGCAAACGATGCAAGTCAAGGACATGGCCCTGCAGGCCAGGCTTTGGGAACAAAGCTACCAGAAAGGCCAGGGCNNNTTGATGGCCATCCGCTTGAATGAGGCGTCGAATACTCGTCTTTCCATAATAGTCAAATTTAGAACTTTAAATAAATCTGCCTATTAAAAGCCTCCAGTCAAATGTAGCAAGTCCAAACAAAGCTACCAGAAAGGCCAGGGCTATATCCCTTGCCCGCTTGCCTACCTGGAAAAGCTGTTTCTGCTCAACTACTCGCTTAGCACCATTCGCACCTACCACAGCCTGCTGCTTCGCTTTCTGAATGCGCACAGGGACAAGGGACTGGATGTGATAAATGCTTTCTCAGAAGAACAGATCAACCACTACCATAGAAGCATGGTGCAGGCGGGTACTTATTCCGTGTCCTTTATCAATCAATCCATCAACGCCGTGAAGTTCTACTTCCAGCGGGTGCTGTTGCGCCACGAGGTGCAGCTGAACCAGGTGGAGCGGCCCGAGAAGCCCGAGCGCCTGCCCCAGGTGCTGAGCAAGCAGGATGTGCTCAGAATCCTGTCTGTGACCGAGAACTTAAAACACCGCTGCATGCTTCAGCTGTTGTATGCCGGTGGCCTGAGGATTGGCGAAGTGATTAACCTGAAGCTTACGGATGTACAGTCGGAGCGCAACCTATTGCTGATCCGTGGCGGAAAAGGCAAGAAAGACCGCACCACCCTGCTATCGCAAAAGCTGCTGGGAAGTTTGCGAGCCTACTACAAAGTCTATAAACCGAAGGTATGGCTCTTTGAAGGGCAGACAGGCGGGCAGTACACAGTGGAAAGCATTCGCAGCGTGTTCAGGGCCAGCAAAGAGAAAGCTGGCGTGAAAGCACCCGCTACACCCCATACGCTCCGCCATTCCTTTGCTACCCACTTGCTGGAGCAGGGAACGGATCTGCGCTACATTCAGGTGCTGCTGGGCCACCGAAGCAGCAAGACCACCGAGGTCTACACCCACATCACTACCCATGCTCTGGATAAAATTGTCAGCCCGTTGGATAATCTCTAGCTAACACCTATATTAGCTTAAATATATACAAACATGTACGTATCATTCAATTATACAGGATCCAGCAAACAAGTGCAAAAGCACATTCCAGCAACTACGTACATAGTGCAGATAAGCGTAGGTTTACGCATATCCAATAGTTGTGTGCAAATAAAAAAACAATTCAACAAGTGAAAAGATTTGAAAACAAAACAATTCTGATAACAGGTGGAACTAGTGGAATAGGTTTAGCAGGGGCTGAAATATTGATAAAAGAAGGTGCAAAGGTTATAATTACAGGACGAACCGAATCACATTTGAAATCAGCAGCGGAAAAACTAGGAAAAGATGTAATAGTTGTCAATGATAATGCAGAAGATAATGACTCTCCAGAACGGCTTGTTTCAATAGTAAAAGAATATGGTAAAATAGATGGTCTTTGGTTAAACGCTGCCTATGCTGTAGGAGGAGATATTAGTTCTATGGATAGAGAAATGATTGACCGAATGTTTAAAGTGAATGTGACAACCCCTATGCTACAAATGGGAGCGTTATCTCCTTATATTAAAAACAAAGGAGCTGTTTTAGTAACTTCTTCAAGTGCAGTATATGAAGGACAGTCATCTGTGTCATTATATTCAGCAACTAAAGCAGCTATTTTAGCAGCGGCACGGTGTTGGGCGACTGAACTTGCACCAAGAAATATAAGAGTGAACTCACTTATTCCTGGACCTATAAAAAGTAATCTTCGTTCAGGATTACCTGATGAATTAAGACAGCAGTTTGAAGATGAATTAGCTAAAACCATACCGCTAAAACGAATTGGGGAACCTGATGAAGCTGGTGCTGTTGCTGCATTTTTGCTATCGGATGAATCGAGTTATGTTACTGGAAGTTCCTATGTTGTGGACGGTGGATTACTAAAGATTTAATAATATCTACACACAACAACGTATAAACGTCAACCACGGCCGACGGCCTCGCCGCCGTTTATACAAGCCGTTGCCCGTAATTATAAACATGAAAAAAGCTCTTCTCACATTCATACTGGTACTTATGTTATTGCCAACATTATCATATGCGCAAGCCATTAAGGAAGGAAGAAGCGATAAAATAGAACTGCCCTGCCTTTATATTAAGGATACTCTCCGATTCAATCTCCCAAAAGGATCCAAAAAAGAGAATGTATTTTGGTATGGAGAGGGGTTTATTCAAAGTTACACTCTTGAAAATGGTGCAGAACTTAGAATTATTTGCGGTGGCCTTCATGTGATTCCCGCACTCACTGGAAAACAATACATTGTTACCTCCATTAATGGGAAAAAGAGAAGAGGAAAAGTTAGAAAATCAAATCTTTTCTGGCGGGAGGAGGACTTTTTAGGCATCATAGTACTTTATACAAATGCCAGTGAAGAGGATAAAAACGTTCTGGACAAAATCATAGATGGGATTTCAGTACAAGTAGAGAAAAAATAACTTCGGGCAACAATGTGCAAACGCCAGCCTCGGCCGACGGCCGCCGCCGCCGTTTGCACGAGGCCGTTGGCCGTGATTGGGAATTTACTA
>NZ_JAJJWI010000027.1 GCF_020907275.1 Pontibacter silvestris
TAATGAAATTATTAGGATTATTTAAGGTGTGGCAAAGGCTTTTTGGTGTTTATGGAATTTAAAAGAAACATCTTTTATAAGCTTATAATTGATATTATGTGATTGAAGAATAGTTTGTGTCTTTGCGTAAAACACAGAAATAGTGTCCTAAATGTGAAATTGCATTTAAGTTATAGTGTATCCTGTTTAGGGATGGGTTGATTTTATACTTTGCTTATTTTTTAAGTATGGAAATAATCTCTATAAAAGTTTGAGTTCTTGTTTTAGTTTAAATGTTTGTTTTCTGGGTTTTAGATTTACCCTTTGCAAGGGTAATGATGAGAGGTTACAGTTGTAGCGATAATGAGAAAAGGGAAACTGTTACCTGTTTCTTTAATCAAAGAAGGAGATTTGATTTTTCTCCATGTAAGACTCACGTTGTCTGATGATGCAGCAGAGACCTTGAAAAACTGGTAGTTATCTCGCTTTAAGGCAGCTGCAGTATACCCTTGAACAGGAATTATTGTCTGTTTACAGGCACTGACAACATCCGAGAAATGCGCATTGTATCAGTATCTTGGTCACCCGTTCCCTGTTTTATGTTAAGGGTTCGAGTACAGCGCTTGCTTGCAAAATACATGAAGCCTTCTGTAATTCTGCTGTGATACATTTTTCTGTTTTTGATTATATTCATACTATTCATTAGTAAGATAGCTTGTTTATATAAATCAGTTTAAAATTTAAGTCTCTACTACAGCGCAGTTCTTTACACTTCTTGATTGATTCTTATATGAAGCTTGGTTTCTGCTAAATAACTAGAAGTAAATAAAAACAAACCGCTTAGTAATTAATGTTAACAACTAGTTTCATAGAACATTACAAGTATATACATTATAAGTTAAGAGCACATTTGAAATTTGGAGAGGTGTATGAAAAAACGAGTCAGTAGACCGAATCAATTAGTGACCAAACATTAAGGCTTAAGTAATTAATGGTAGAAGCGCTTGTTTGACACGCAATACAGAATTACTAATGAATAGCTTAAGATTAGAAAAAAGAGATGATAATAAAGTCGGTTTTACTTTGGGGAAGGACACAGGCAGTATTGTTTATGAATACAATATATGCTGATGTTGCACAACAGGAAGCTTTTCAGCAATACATATAGGCAAGGAAAGGCTTCTAGGGACACATGCTGCCACCGATACGGAACAAAACTGGCCCTGGTATAGCTCATCGGTTCTTGTTTTGATAACCATCCACAACAGCAGAAAGTTATTGTTCAGATAGTTTATAGAAATCACTCTGCTACAAAACATTTGCCTGATTACTGGAAGTGGTTTGGTGAGTGGTATGTTAATACAGGTGCCAATCTTAATGAAAGCACCTACGAAGGAGGAAGTTATCAAATGGTATCACAGTGTCACGAATTTCATGGCGGGAAAGATTTTTATATAACTGGTGAGTACCCAAATGAAAGTTACACAGATTCTTTATTCCTGTAGCACCTCGAAGGAGTTGTTTAATAAATAATGGGCAATTAGTATTAATGGTCTCTTTTTTTATCCATAATGCAGATTCTAAACGGGAGTCGATTAAGGAGAACTTTCCCTGCCATTCTAATATATTAGCGGTATTTTTGTGCCTGTACAGTAGGCGGAGCACTATAGATGCATGGCTTGGCTGTGATGTTGAATCTAAATACAAGGGGTAATCGTTGAGCATTACTTGTTGCTACAACTGTTACAGATACGACCATGTTGAATAATACCTTAGATATACTCATTGTAGGTGGTGGACCTATAGGCCTTGCCTGTGGACTGGAAGCTAAAAAGGCAGGCCTTAGTTATCTTATTGTAGAGAAAGGGTGCCTGGTAAATTCCCTTTACAACTACCCGCTGCATATGACCTTCTTTTCTACCTCTGATCGTCTGGAGATTGGTGGTTATCCTTTCCCTTCCATACACGCTAAACCCAACAGAGTAGAGGCGCTGGAATATTACCGTCGGGTAACAGATAGCGGTGAGCTTAACATTAACCTTTTCGAAGAAGTAACAGGTATGGAAACTTCTGAGGATGGGATATATAAGCTTAACACTACTAAGAGTGAATACAGGGCAAGCAATGTGGTTATTGCCACCGGCTTTTATGATATTCCGAACCTGCTGCGCATTAAAGGAGAGGAACTGCCAAAGGTAAGGCATTATTATTATGATCCACACTTCTACTACAAACAGAAGGTACTGGTGGTGGGATCAAATAATTCTTCTGCCGACGTAGCACTGGAAACGTGGCGCAAAGGGGCTGAAGTAACTATGGTGATTAGGGACATTGAACTGGGCCGCATTAAATACTGGACAAAGCCTGATTTAGCAAATCGGATAGAAGAAGGTTCTATCAAAGCCTATTTTCACTCAAGCCTGACTGAAATTCGCGAAAACGAAGTTGACATACAAACGCCTGAGGGCAAAGTAACCATCGCCAATGATTACGTGATGGCTATGACCGGTTACCAGCCTAATTTTAGTTTCCTGCAGAAAATAGGTATTAAGCTTTCCGATGATGTTAAAAGGTATCCTGCCTATAACCCTGAGACCATGGAAACAAACCTACCGCATGTATATCTGGCAGGAGTGGTTTGTGGCGGTATGGATACTCATGTTTGGTTTATAGAAAATTCCAGAGAGCATGCGGTAAAGATACTTAAGCATATTCAGGAAAACAGTAAATAGCCGTGGCTAAGGCCTTCTGAGTAGTGGTGAACAACATCCCTAAGTCTGTAATGAGGGAGTAGGAGTGAGGTCATTCAGAAGGTTGAGGAGTGCCAATGTGTCCGGTAAGTATGAATTATCCTGTAGAGTGAAAAACTGAGCCTGCTGCTTTAATGGTGTAGTTGATGTGCCGTCAAAGCAGCAGGTTCTGTTTTTTATTCCCGGAACTCTAACTGAAGGAATATGAAATACTCATGTTTTAACAACTTTTAGTTTCTGTCTTAAAAAGAAGCTCTTACGGAGAGAATGTAGTTTCTGCCTGGAGCAACAATACCCGATGAGTAAGGTCTGTAGCGTTGGGCAGTTATGTTTTCAATACCCGCACTTAACATCAGGTAATCCGTAAGCCGGTAAAGTGCTTTCAGGTTTAAGGTAGTCCAGGCGGGGCTGTAAGGGTTACCGTTTTCATCGATGGCGTACATATAATCTTTTCCTTGTTCTTCTGGAGCAAGATCAGCGTTACTGACTTCACTGTTGTAAACAGCATATAAATCTGCTTTGAACCTGTTCCTGGTGTATGTTAGATGTGTTGCCCCGAAGAAAGGGGAAGCATGACGCAACGGAGCTTTTGTGCCATCCTTCACTTCCTCTTCTCCCTTTTGGTAGTTAAAGCGGCTGGAAATACCAAAGCCCATTGGAAGCTTTGCCTCAATGCCTGCCTGAACGCCCCATACATTTGCATGAGCTGCATTCTGAATGGCCTGTATCTGGCTAATCTCACCATCATAGATGATGCTGTCTTGCCCATTCAGGGTAAAGTTTCTTCTTACCAAGGCATCATCTAAGTAAGTGTAGAAAGCAGTAACGTCTAGTTTCAGAAAGTTACCAAAAATTTTGGCTATCCCTACATCTACATTATAAGCATATTCCGGTTTCAGACCCGGATTAGGTACAACCACAGATCCGGGACCGGAATCAAACACTTTTCCTACATCGTCTACATTAGGGGAACGAAAACCAGTAGAAAGGTTGGTGCTTAGCTGTAGCGTAGGAGACGGGCTATACACTAAGCCAGCACTTCCGGTTAAGGCCCCTGCTTTTATATCAGCTGAGGTAAACGGAAAAGAATAAAAGGTATCATCAAAGGCAGCATTCAGCAGGAAGTAGTTGTATCGGGCTCCAGTTTGTACGCTTAACTTTTCACTTGCTTTATAACGATATGTCAGGAAGGCGGCATAAGAACTCCAGTCAGCACCATCCGGGTAACGGGCAGGGCCTGGCACCACTTCTCCGGTAAGGATGTCTTCATCGTTTCCTGTTGAGTTAACCTTGTTGTAGATAGCTTCTGCTCCATAAAAGAGCAGGTGCTTTTTGCTAATTGCTTTTTCTAAGTCTACGTTAGCTGATAAAGCATTTACTTTTTCAGTTCTGTTAAACCTTGTGGCAGCGCCAAAGTCTCTGTCGTGTCTGCTTTCCTTAAAAAACTGCTGTGCCAGGTTTATACTTAGCTTATCATAGGCTTTTCGTTCTGCCGTGTGTGTGACATTCAGGCTATTCATTATCCACACTTGCGGTCCATAGTACCATTCAGCTGATCTTAAATTTTCTCCTTTTTGTCTGAGCAGTCGGTCATACCTGGGGGTGTCGGATGTAGTAGAGTAGTGGAATCCATAGTTGAAACCCCAGTTATTATTTGGCTTGAAGCGAACCTTTTGCATCAGGTTAAGCTGGTTGTACCCTGTAGAAATCTGTACCAAAGGGTCGGGGTTGGGTACTGTTTCGTCATGCCCATTAATGGTTTCCACGTAGCTGGGCCTCAGGTACTCTTCAGGTCCGTTCGATCCCATTTTAAGGTTATCATAGTCGGTGTAGGTGGCGCTGGTGACAAAAGCCCATTTTTTCAGCCCTATATTAAAATCAAAGTGCCCTGTTTTCTCAGTGTTGGCTGACGACCATCTGCCGACAGCACTTCCGCTTATTTGCGCTTGCTCACCGGGAGAAAACGTAGGAGTGAGCGTATAAAAACTCATGACACCTGCTATGGCATCACTGCCGTAGATAACAGAACCCGGTCCGAAAAGCACTTCTGTTTTTTTTAAAGCAAACGGATCAAGTGAAATAACATTCTGTAGGTTGCCACTGCGGAAAATAGCTGTATTCATTCTCACGCCGTCTACCGTCAGCAGCACCCGGTTTGTCGCAAAGCCACGAATCATGGGGCTGCCTCCTCCCAACTGGCTTTTCTGAATAAACACTTCGCCGGACTGCCCTAAAAGGTCAGCAGCGGTTTGAGGGCTTTGTAGCAACACCTCTTTGGATCTGATCGTAAGAATTTTGTTTGGAACCTCCTTTTTCTCTTGTTGCCAACGGGTGGCAGAAACGACAACGGCATTTAATGAAATGTTGCTTTCTGTTAAGAACAGCTTAAACTGTTTTTCTTGAAGCTGCGCATAAGTAAAGGCTTCACTTTCGTATCCTACGAAACGAATGTAAATACTGTCAGCTTTCTGAAAAGCTGAAATCTCTGCCTGCCCCTTTGTGTCTGTTATAGTTGTTAATGGAGGATGCTGACTCTGGATTATCACCATTTGAAGCGGCAGGTGCGTTACCTGGTCTTTTATAGTTAATACCTGTGCCTGCGCAATAAAGCCAAGCACCAGCATGAATGCTAGTGGTATAATTATTTTCATGTATGCATGCTTTTGATAAGGTGAATTTTATAAAGATGAAGACAATAACGTTTCAGGAGCTCTACGAAGGTATGCCCTGTTAATAAACTAGTGCTTTATAAAGGTCAGGCTTTGGGAGGAGGAGTAGGGGGAGAGGTTGTAACGATGACTTCCTTTTCAGAGAAGTAGGTATTAGGCTGAGATGGATTTTGCAGAGGGAGGTTGAGCTTAAGTGTTATTTCTGTATAATATAGAGAGTCGAGGAACTGCTCCAACAATTTGTCATTGGCTTGTTGTGTTGGACTATTACGCATTGCCCGGTCAACCATTTGATCAAGCTGCACAAAAAGAGCTGTTTCCTGTTTGTCCCAGATACACCAATACCAGGTAATCTCTCCGCGCTTTTCCTGTTTAACAATATCATACATGTTGCCTTTATACCGGAACTCCCGTTCATGCATGCGCTTGAAGTCTTTGCCAGGGCTTACTTCCTTCGAAACAGGAATCTTCAGTAAAACAAGTTTATCTTCGTTTACTCCTGACTTAAGCTGGCGTTTTATTTCTTTACGGATATGATGTTGCCTAAACTTAAAAGAAATATAGGTACTGCTGATGGGCAGAAGGAAAACAAAAAGGAGCCATATAGAAGTAATCCTACGCATATAAGTTAGCCGGTACTAAATCTATGACCAAAGTTGTTACTGCTTTAGCTGTCTTATTCTTCTGGGGTAAAACCAGAGCGTAAAGCCAGTAACTGTTAGTGCCAATAAGCCCAGCCCTAATACATTCATCGACAAAAGCTTGATAAAGTCGCTAACGATAGAGCCATCGTGTACCTTTTCGATCCAGTCGGAATGGCGTCGTGCTACGGATAATACTTTACCTGTACTTCCATCTAACTGAACCTCCCAATAGCCTTGTCCAAAAAGAATTTTTACCATACCTTTTTCCGGCCGGGCTTCTATGCGGTCAATGGGGTTGTTACTGACATGTACTGCAGAATCCAACGCCATGTAGGCTACAGCTGCCATTTGGGCTAAAGGTATCCACTGCTTTAGATCAGTTGTTTGGCCTTTCTGTGTGGGAGGTTGCAGTAGATCAACATCTTTTTTCCAGCCAAGCAAAAATCCGGTTGCACTGCTTATAATAAGTAAAAGCATCAGGATCAGGCCCAGGTACTTGTGGAATACCCGGTAATTACGAAGGTTGGCAACTAACCTGTTTGTTTTACTTTTTGCTGCCTGAGTAGTACTCACAGAAATTAATAGAAAGTAAGTAAAGAGAGTTAAACGGCTTAAGTAAATTATTATTACGGGTAATTTATTGAAAATTTGTTATAAATACAACCTTTGGGATACTATCATAATAAACTGTTGTTTTAATAGGAAGTCCTCATCTGGCAAACAAATGCAACCCTTTATCCTGCTAAAGACTCTTCTCTGTACAAAGAAAAACCATTAGTACAGAGTAAAACTATGTTGAATTACACTTATCCGTTGTTGTTGGTGTTGCTCATGTGGCAGTGCCAAGAAGATACTATTTATGAAAGAAGTACAGTAACAGAATCTTACACCGATGGCGTTAAGTTTGGGCAGAGCATTGTGTTAGAAAAAGGAGAGCCTGTTACCGTGTATAGCAATGGTGGTGAAGCTCCCAGAAAACTACATGTTACACTGGAGCAATTATTTGACTCAAGGTGCCCGGCTAATGCTGCTTGTGTGACATACGGTAATGCAGCTGTGGTTTTGTCAGCTTCAAACAGTCAGGGGGCAAATAAAGCTATCGAGTTATGTATAGGGAAATGTGACACAGAGCCTATTCGTGATACACATACAGTTACAACCCTGGTTGGAGAAACAAGCTACAGGTTCACACTTAAAGAAGTTGTTCCGTTTCCGGGGCTTGAGAAAGATGGAGAAAAGAAAGTGGCAAAGCTTGTGGTGGAGAAAATGTAAAAGGTACAGGGGCTTAAAAGCGAAAGCCTTGCCAACTCCTGGTAAGGCTTTCGCTTTTAAGGTTTATAAAAGATTGTATTTCTTGGACTTATGCTAATTTAGAGACGACGTTGGCATAGGTGCTGCTTTCTCTTTTACACTGATGTAATCTACGCCTTTAGCCTTAACTAACTTATTAAGCGCTGGCACATCCTGCTGCTGCACTTGTTTGAAAAGGCTTAGTTGTTCATCAATTTTGGCAGTTAACTCTTTCTTAAACTCATACGCCTGGTCGGTAGGCAGGAAGTCTCCTGTACTTACCTGACTTACCAGGTTTGCCAGTTTGTTGTTGAGGCGGATAGGGAAATTAAGGGGATCCTGATTACTGCGATTTTTCGTCTGATAAAGTGCCTCCTCAATCGAGGTGATTTTTTTGTTAATCGCATTGGCCTCGTCTACAATATCTTGGTTATTCCCCTGGCCTTTCAGATTAACTTTTAAGGTGTTTAGTTGCGCACGCATAGTGCGGATTTCTTTAATCGCATCATGCGTTTCTGTTAGCTTGTCGCGCACTTCCATAAGGAATGCAAACTGTGCCTGCAGGTCTTCCTGTGTAGCCTTTGTGCGGGGATCTTTCACAATAACAAAGTCTGTCTCCTTGCTTTCGTTATGGACCGTCAGCTTTGCCTTATAGGTGCCCGGTACAGCTTTAGGTGCCAGCACTCCACGTGCGCCCCATAGAATCATGCCATCAAAGCGGCTGGCATCAGGGTAGTACATGTCCCACACAAATCGGTTCAGGCCCTCTTTTACCTCTAGCTTATCTTTTTTTTCTTTGGCATTGCTGGCAAAGCTACGGATTAGTTTGCCTTGCTGATCCATTATATCGAGTGTAACCGCAGTGGTCGTATCCGGTTTTTGTGGCAGGTAGTAATGTATCATTACACCTCCCGGATGGTTTTCACCAGCTGTTTTAGAGGCTTCTCTGCTGCCACCATTCATTTTATAACTGTCCAGTGGCTTGTACAAATGAAACTTACTGTTTGCCACCGTTGCATTTAACTGGTGCAGGGGAGTGATGTCATCAATAAGCCAGAAACCACGACCTTGCGTAGCGGCAATCAGGTTGTCATTCTTGATGGTGAGATCTGTGATAGGTACCATAGGCAGGTTCATCTGAAATGGCTGCCAGCTTTGACCATCATTAAATGAAACATACATGCCATACTCTGTACCAGCATATAGTAGGCCTGGGCGTTTCTGGTCGGCACGTACAACACGGGTGAAATGTGTATCAGCAATCCCGTCCGTTATTTTTGTCCAGGTTTTGCCATAGTCAGTGGTTTTGTACAGGTAAGGTCTGAAATCTCCGGATTTGTACATGGTAGCGGCTACGTATGCTCCTCCTTTGACGGTTGGGTGCGGATCGATACTGTTCACCATAATCCATTCAGGCATATTTTTAGGTGTTATATTGGTCCAGGTCTTGCCACCGTCGCGTGTTAAATGAATTAAACCGTCGTCGGAGCCTGTCCAGATAATACCAGGCTCTACGGCAGACTCATTAATGGCGAAGATAGTGCCATAGTACTCCACGCTCGTGTTGTCTTGCGTAATGGGGCCTCCGGAAGAGCCTAACTTGGTAGAATCGTTGCGTGTTAAATCCGGGCTGATCGTTTCCCAGCTTTGCCCTTCGTTGGTGCTTACATGCACATGGTTAGAAGTAGTGTAAAGTTTTTTAGGATCGTTTGGCGAGAATAGAATAGGAAAGTTCCACTGGAACCTGTATTTCATGGCTTCGGCACCGGCTCCCATAGGGTTGTCGGGCCACACATTAATGACACGCTCCTGACCATTACTGTGGTCAACACGAGACAGGAATCCACCATAATTACCACCATACACAATATCAGGGTTCGTAGGGTCTACTGCCAAATGCGCACTCTCGGAACCTGCCGTTTCTTCCCAGTCTTCTTCAGTAATACTGTAGCCGCCGGAGCGGTGCGAGATACGAACGGTAGAGTTATCCTGTTGGGCACCGTAGATGCGGTACGGGAAATGATTATCCGTAACGACACGGTAGAACTGAGCTGTTGGCTGGTTCATCATGGAGCTCCAGTTCATGCCTCCATCTGTGCTAACCTGCGCGCCACCGTCATCAGCAATAACCATTCGCGACGGGTCTTCGGGGGCAATCCACAGGTCATGGTGGTCTCCGTGAGGCGCGTTTGCACTTTCAAACGTGCGTCCACCGTCTTTACTGCGGTGGTAGGATACGTTCATGACATAAACCACATCCTCATCTTTCGGATCGGCAGTAATTCTGGTGTAGTACCAGGCACGCTGACGCAGGTTGCGATCATCATTTACTTTTTCCCAGGTAAGGCCGCTGTCATCAGAGCGGAACATGCCGCCCTCTTCGGCCTCTATCATGGCATATACGCGCTCTGAGTTTGCCGGAGAAACAGCTACTCCAATAATGCCAAGCGTTCCCTTAGGTAAGCCTTCATTCCGGGATATTTCTTTCCAGGTTTCACCGGCATCCGTGCTTTTCCAAAGGCCGGAACCAGGTCCACCGGAAGAAAAGCTATAAGGTGTACGGCGCACATTCCAGGTACTGGCATATAACACGCGTTCGTTTGACGGGTTAATGTCAAGGTCTACAGCGCCGGCATCTTTGTTCGTAAATAAGGTGCGTTTCCAGGTCTTGCCACCGTCGGTGCTCTTATAAACGCCTCGTTCTTCGCTGGACTTGTACAAATCACCCATGGCGGCTATATACACAATATACGGGTTTTGCGGGTGAATTCGGATGCGGCCAATGTGCCTTGTATTTTTTAAACCAACATGCTGCCAGGTTTTGCCGGCATCCACTGATTTCCAGACTCCAAAGCCTGAAGAAACATTGCCTCTTACCGTTTGTTCGCCTTCCCCCACATAAATAACATTAGGGTCTGATTCGCTAACGGCTATTGCCCCAATGGAGCCTCCAAAGAAACCATCAGATATATTTTCCCAGGTAGAGCCCCCATCAGTTGTTCGCCATACGCCTCCACCTGTTGCTCCAAAATAGTATAAGTTGGGTTTGCCCGATACACCCGCTACAGAACCTGCGCGGCCACCGCGGTATGGGCCAATAGAGCGCCATGCCAGGCCATTGTAAAGTTCAGGTGCAAAGGTGGTGCTAGCCGCTTTGTTCTTCTTTGATTTTTGCTGCTGTGCCTCGCTCGGGTGCACAGCAACAAGTAGCGCTAGCGCAGGAGCTATAAGGTATTTTGATTTCCATTTTGCGCGTAATGCTGTTATCATAAGGTGATTCTTAATGGTTAAAAATTGGAAATTTGTTATTGTAAAGACATTATGCAAAGCCTTTTTGATAAACAATAAATTAGATATTTTCAAATTACTATTGATTAATTAATTTTTTGTTAGTAAATATGAGTAAACTTTAACAATAATAAAATTTATAGAGGAATTATATGCTTTCAATTCTAAATAGTTTGGAAGTGTTGCTTAAGTTGATTCTGAATATAGTATTTATAAAACATTCCTCTATTTAATAGCGCGGGTATCTCTTTATAAATAATAGTTTGCTTGACCTTATTGAGGAGAGCTTTTCTTGATCAATAGGTTAATTCAATAACCATCTCAGGTAAAAGGAATAGCTAAATGCCACTTAACTTATGTTATGGGCTGTACTAGTTTACCTTTATAGTACTGATTAATGATTCTGTTACGCAATTAATCTTAATGTTTTATGAAAAAAAGCTTTACTCTATCTGATTGGCGCAACATCGTATCTGTTGGAACTGCGCTGTTGTGTATGCTCTTGTTTATGCCTGCTTCGCTGCTTGCGCAAAATAAAAAAGTCTCGTCAGCCAAGCTTGAGACGATGAAGAAGGAGCTATCATCTGAAATTGACAAGCAACAGAAGCTGACACAGGAGATGGTAGATATGATTTTCAGCTTCGGAGAGCTTGGCTTTCAGGAAGAGGAAACATCACGTTATCTCACCGATATTCTGGAAAAGAATGGCTTTACCATAGAGAAAGGTATAGCCGGCATACCGACTGCCTGGACAGCTAAATGGGGTTCCGGTAAACCTGTCATTGCCATAGGTAGTGATATTGACGGCATTCCAAAAGCCTCACAGAAACCAGGCGTAGCCTATCATGACCCAATAGTGGAGGGTGCCCCAGGGCATGGAGAAGGCCATAATGCCGGACAGGCTTTAAATGTAACAGCGATGCTGGCGCTAAAAAAGATTATGGAACGTGAAGGCCTGTCTGGTACACTGGTTCTTTGGCCTGGGGTAGCAGAAGAGTTAGTTGCCACGAAGGCATATTTTATTCGTGATGGATATTTTAAAGATATAGATGCCTGCATCTTTACACATGTGGGCAACAACCTGGGTGTGTCTTATGGCGATGCCGGTAATAATGGTTTAGTGTCTGTTGAGTTTAGCTTTGACGGGCAGGCAGCACACGGAGCTGGGGCACCATGGCGCGGTAAGAGTTCGCTGGATGCTGTGGAACTGATGAATGTCGGCTGGAATTACCATCGGGAGCACCTGGAGCCGACGCAGCGTTCCCATTACGTGGTGACCGATGGCGGGGATCAGCCTAATGTAGTGCCATCTAAAGCTTCTGTCTGGTACTATTTCAGAGAGCGTACTTACCCCAAGATTACGGCTATGTATGATGATGCCGTAAAAATTGCAGAGGGAGCTGCCATGATGACTGGTACTACTATGTCTTATAGGGTTTTAGGTAGTGCATGGCCTGGGCATTTTAACAAACCTATTGCCGAAGCGATGTATGAAAACATGAAAAAGGTGGGCTTGCCTAAGTGGAGCGAAGAAGACCAGACATTAGCCCGTGCTGTGCAGAAAGAGGTGAATGCCCCTAAAACAGACAGAGATGGGGAGCCGATAGACGGCTTGGCTACAGAACTGGATTCTCTTGGCTTGCCGGTGAAGTTTTCGATGGGAGGTGGTTCTGATGATATTGCTGACATTGCCTGGAATGTGCCAACAGTTGTGTTACGGTTTCCTTCTAACATACCTGGTTTACCTGGCCACCATTGGGCCAATGCCATTTCTATGGCTACGCCAATTGCACATAAAGGCGTGACGGCTGGTGCCAAAGCGGAGGCTATGACTATACTGGACATGCTGATTAAGCCCGAAATTGTAAAAAATGCCTGGGCATATCATTCTAATGTACAGACAAAAGACACCAAATATACGCCACTGATTTCAGAAACTGATAAGCCTGCCATTCACCTGAATAAAGAGATTATGACAACGTATCGTCCTGAAATGAAAAAGTATTACTACGATCCTTCCAAGTACAAAACTTATCTGGAACAGCTGGGAATCGAGTACCCTACACTACAACCAACGGGTAAAGCCCAAGGCTCCACAGAATAAACCATAACCCTTTTGAATGCAGGTACGCTTGGCTCCAGAGTTGCAAGATTTGCTTGCGTCTAGATAATCATCCTTACCAGGATGAGGTAGCTTGTCTTCAGGAGGCCCCGAATTATCTTCTAACAGATTAATAGTTTGCTTATGAATCGAAGATTACTGCAAAATTCCTCGCTGTTTGTTAGTCGTAAAGCATTAGGCAAAGCTTTACCTGTCCTGTTAATACACATGTGTAGCGTTTCTGCTTTTGCCTTTTCACCGACAAGCTCACCGCTTGATGATTCTATTCGGGTTACCCTCACAGAGGGGACGAACATGGCCATAGACCTCTCGCCAGACAAGAAAACAATTGTAATGGATTTACAGGGGACTATCTGGGCAATGCCTGTGGGTGGGGGAGACGCAAAGGCGCTGACAGATGCTTTGGGAGACAGTCGGCAGCCTGCCTGGTCACCGGATGGCAGCCGTGTTGCTTTCCATTCGTACCGTGATGGAAATTACCATATATGGACAGTAAACAAAAACGGGACTGGCCTAGAGCAAATTACTACTGGAATTTATGACGACCGGGAGCCGCACTGGTCGCCGGATGGCAAAAGTCTTGTGTTTTCATCTGACCGTGGTGGAAACTATGATGTGTGGCAGATTGAGCTGGCCTCGGGCAATCTGAAACAACTTACTGATAATCCTGCCAATGACTACTATCCTGCCTTTGCTGCCGATGGAAAGCAGATAGCCTTTGTGTCAGAGCGTACAGAAGCACCGGGTATATATGCTCTTTCATTGGAAGGAAAGGAGCAGTTACTTATTCCAAGCGAGTCTAAATTGGCAGCTCCTTCCTGGCATCCTAACAATTCACAGGTACTGTACAATGCCCTCTCACAGCATGGCCAAAGCCGACTGGAAGCTGCTATGTTAGGAGATGGCGGAGGGCAAACTATATCTGATGCATCCGAAGATGTTTTTCCTTTTCGGGTAAGCTGGATATCTCCGATAGAGTTCCTTTACACGGCTGATGGTAAAATCAAGCGGCGTAAGTTGGGTAAGAAAAGCACCCAGACTGTTCCCTTCAAAGCAGTTGTTGCGCTGTACAGACCTGCCTATCCGCGTAAAGCTTACACTTTCGATAATGTAGCACCACAGCCAGTGCAGGGTATCAGAGGAGCTTCTGTTGCTCCAGATGGGAAGCGTATTGTTTTTTCTGCATTAAGCGATTTGTGGGTTTTGGAGAAAGGAAAACGGAAACCTGTTGCGCTTACGCATGATGCATATGTGGAGGTTGATCCTGCCTGGTCACCGGATGGCACGAAACTGGCATACGTGTCAGACCGGAACGGGAGCATGGATTTGTGGATTCGGGACCTTGAAACAGGGGATGAGCGCCTGTTAACAGACTTGCCAAATGATTTGAACTTTCCTTCCTGGTCGCCGGACGGGGCACGCATTGCCTTTTACGAGGGAGACTTGCGCAATGCCTGGGGGAGGGGAACCTTAAATGCAGTAGAGGTGGGCTCCGGTAAAGTAGTTAAGCTGCATGAGTCGATGTTTGTGCCAGGGCAGCCGAGTTGGTCTGCCGACGGAAAAACCATTGCTATTTCTGCTTTGGAGGTTTATTCTTCAAGGTATAGAGAAGGCATAAGTAAGTTTCTTCTAGTTTCGCTTGACGGGCAGCCGGATAGGTATGTGTCTCCAGTGCCGGAGCGTTCGCTTGGTACAAGAGGTAAAAATGGGCCTGTGTGGTCACCGGACGGCAGCATGATGGCTTATACTTTAGACGGTGTGCTGTGGGTAGTGCCGGTAGATAAACTTGGAACTATAACAGGGCCACCTAAACGGCTGACAAACGAGTTGGCAGAAGTACCTGGCTGGGCTGCAGATTCTAAGAGCATTGTGTTTCTGGCTACGGATGCTCTGAAACAGGTTTACCTGGCTGACGGGCATATAGAGTCCATTCCTATGGATTTTACCTGGCAGTATAAGCAACCAACAGGCCGTAAAGTAATTCACGCAGGTAAGCTTTTTGATGGGCGCGCTTCAACTTACCAGACTAATGTAGATATTATTGTGGAAGGCAACCGTATTAAGGAAATTCTGCCGCACCAGGCTGGGCGACAAGGAACTTTAATAGATGCTTCTGATAAAACAGTTATTCCCGGCTTGTTCGAAATGCACACGCACCAGAGCGAAATGGCCGGAGAAAAGCTGGGGCGTCTGTGGTTGTCTTACGGTATTACTTCTCTGCGCGAAACAGGTGCCGATCCTTATGATGCAATAGAGCGGAAAGAGTCATGGAACAGCGGTGCCCGCAAAGGCCCTCGCGAATTTTTTACAGGTGGCCTGACTGATGGCAGCCGCATTTACTATGGCCTTGCTACCAGCATTAACTCCGGTGCACAACTAGAACTGGAACTGGAGCGAACAAAGCGCCTGGGCTACGACCTTATTAAGACCTACGTGCGTATGCCAGACCTGATGCAGGAACGTATTACAGCTTATGCCCACTCCATCGGTATACCTGTTTCTTCCCATGAAATTTATCCTGCCACACGTTATGGCGTAGATGCCGTGGAGCATATTGGCGGCACCAGCCGCCGGGGGTATTCACCTAAAATCACGTCTACAAATCATACTTATCAGGATGTGACTGAACTGCTGGCAAAGTCTGGCATGAATATAACCCCAACAGCTTCTTTGCAAGGAGGCTTTTATGTAATGGCAGGGAAAGACCCGAACTTCTTTGAGAACAGGCAGTTTAAAGCTTTTTACTCAGAAGCCTATGCTAAAGAGCTTAAAGAGGGTGCCACACAGGTAACTAAGATGTTCCCGGGCTATATTTCTAACTTCGGTAATATTCAGCAAACTGTAAAAGCCTTGTTAGTGGCAGGTGCCAGGGTAACCACAGGTACCGACAGCCCTTTTATACCTTACGGCATGGGTTTGCACACGGAGTTACAAAGCTGGGTAGACGGTGGCGTTTCTCCTTATGAGGCCTTACGCTCAGCCACACTTTGGGCCGCCGAAGCTGTAGGGGTGAGCAAAGACCTGGGCTCTATTGAACCGGGTAAACTGGCGGATCTGGTAATTGTAAACGGTGATCCCCTGGCCCATATCCAAGATGCCTGGAATGTGGAAACAGTGTTGAAAAACGGCGAAGTTCACCAGATAGAGGATTTGCTTAAAAGGCCTTCTGGTAATTAAGCCTCTTGATTAGAAATCGTGTAGAACCTTTGTGTTTACTTAACACGATTTATTTTTATATCAGAATATAAGAACATACTTTTCTCTTCTACAAAAATGTTATTCAACAACTTTGATTTCTGCCTGTATACCAAAGCAGGTAAACATACTTTTCTTAAGTCGTTCCTCTTTACTTCGGTGCTGCTGTTCGGCGGTAGCGCCTCAGCACAAAAGCTAAGCCCTAAAAGAATGGATGTGTTGGTGGCAAAGCATATGGTGCCAGCTGTAGAAGAGCTAAAAGATTATGTCGCGCTACCAAACGATGCCGTAAACCCGGATGACATTCTGAAAAATGTAACATGGGCCGAGAATGCCTTTGGTAAGCGAGGGTTTCAGACTACTGTGCTACAGAATACGCAGCTCCCCTTGTTACTGGCTGAAAAGTCTTTTCCTAAAGCCTCTAAAACAATCCTGTTTTATTTTCATCTGGACGGCCAGCCGGTAAGGGCAAACGAATGGCAGCAGAAAAACCCATATCAAATGGTACTGAGAGGCAAAGGAGAAGATGGCGCTTATCAAGACCTGAACTGGAACGCGCTGCAAGCCAACATAAACGACGATTGGCGTGTCTTTGGCCGTTCCACCTCTGACGACAAAGGCCCTATTATTATGCTGTTGCAGGCACTCGATATACTGCAGTCAGAAAATCAAAACCCACTGTTCAACATAAAGGTAGTGCTGGACCCTGCTGAGGAAAAAGGCTCTCCAGGTCTGGAAGAGGCCTTGGAAAAATATAAAAACAGGTTCCAGTCTGATTATATGATTGTGATGGATGGCCCAATGCACTCCTCTAACAGGCCTACGCTTACGCTGGGTTGTAGAGGAAGCGCTGGCTTTACCATTACCACCTATGGCCCCATCACGCCACAACACAGTGGGCACTACGGCAATTATGCTCCCAATCCGGGGTTTCGTCTGGCAAAGGTAATTGCCTCTATGAAGGATGAGCAGGGGCGTGTGCTGGTAGAGGACTTTTATGATGGCATTTCTTTCGACGAGGAAGCTAAAAGCGTTATGGCAGCAGTACCGGATAATAAAGGAGATATAAATGCCAGGTTAGTAATTGCCGAGGAAGAAAAAGTAGGAAGCAATTATCAGGAGTCGTTACAGTATCCTTCCCTTAACATTAGGGGGATGCGCTCCGCTGTGGTAGGTAAGGGAGGCGGTACCATTATACCGGAAGAAGCGGTGGCCTCTTTCGATATTCGCCTGGTACCCGAGACAGACGGGCAGCGAATGGTTGATCTGGTAAAAAAGCATATCGAGAAGCAGGGCTTTGCTGTGCTGGACCATGAGCCAGGCACAGAAGAAAGAATGAAGTACGCGCAAATAGTCTACATGCAGGGCAATGCCGGAACACCTGCTTTCAGAACAGACATTAACACTCCGATAAGCAACTGGCTTCGCAAAGCTTTGGCAAAAAACTTCGATAAAGATCCTGTAGTTATCCGAATAATGGGCGGTACTGTGCCTGTGGTGCCTTTTGTGCAGGCGCTGAATGTGCCTACAGTGCTGGTACCCTTGGTAAACATTGATAATAACCAACATAGCCCCAACGAAAACCTCAGGCTGGGAAACTTGCGCATGGGCATGAAGACGTGCCTTTCTATTCTTACTTCTCCTATTTGATTGAGTATAGCAGATCGCTTCTCTCAAGGTTCCTGTTAAGATAGAAGAATATACATTTTATTAATCGAACCTATTTACTTATACATGAAAAAGAAATTTACCCTGTTAAGTCTTTTATGCTGCCTGTCTGTTGCCTCTTTAGCGCAACAAGATGCTGGTAAAGATCAACTCATAACTTCTATTAGCAAACAGGAAGCAGCTTATGCTAAAGTAGCCAGAAAAATATGGGATTATGCTGAAGTAGGCTATCAGGAGGAGAAAAGTGCTGCTTTACTACAGGAAGAGTTAAAGAAAGCCGGTTTTACAGTAAAGGCCGGAGTGGCGGATATGCCCACGTCCTTTACTGCAACGTATGGTAATGGTGAGCCCGTTATAGCTATTCTGGCAGAATATGATGCTCTGCCTGGTTTGTCACAGGCCGATACGCCTGAGCAGAAAGCAATAACACCCGGAGCTGCCGGGCATGGCTGCGGGCACCATTTATTTGGAACAGGGTCAGTAGCAGCAGGTATAGCCGTCAAGGACTGGCTGAAAAGCTCAGGCACGAAAGGTACTATTAGAGTATATGGTACACCGGCAGAAGAAGGTGGTGCCGGTAAAGTGTATATGGTGCGTGCCGGCTTGTTTAATGATGTAGATGCCGTACTGCACTGGCACCCTAGCAGTGCCAATAGTGCCAGCGCCTCATCTTCTCTGGCCAATAAATCTGCCAAGTTCAGGTTTTATGGAGCAGCTGCCCATGCGGCGGCATCACCAGAAAAAGGCCGATCTGCACTGGACGGTGTGGAGGCTATGAACAACATGGTGAATATGATGCGCGAGCATATTCCTTCTGATACCAGAATCCATTATGTGATTACCAAAGGGGGAGAAGCGCCTAATGTAGTACCTGCCTTTGCTGAAGTATACTACTATGTGCGGCACCCGGAGATGCAAACTGTTAAAGATATTTTTGACAGGGTAGAAAAAACTGCCAGAGGAGCCGCTTTAGGCACAGACACTAAGATGGAATATGAAGTTATTCATGGCATTTACAATGTCTTACCAAATGAGACACTTTCTAAGCTGATGGATAACAATCTGCGCTTGATTGGAGGTGTCTCATACACAGAAGATGAAAAAGCTTTTGCGGCTAAAATTCAGACTACCTTTACAGGTAATGTGCCTACCGTATCAGAAGCAGCCGAAATTGAGCCTTTCAAGGTGGAACTAAAAGGGAGTGGAGGTTCTACGGATGTGGGAGATGTAAGCTGGGCTGTGCCTACAGCTGGCATGACCTCGGCTACCTGGGTGCCAGGAACCTCTGCACATAGTTGGCAGGCTGTTGCGGCTGGAGGTACCAGTATTGGTACTAAAGGTATGATGGTGGCTGCTAAAACTCTGGCTCTTACAGCATATGATATTTTTAAAAATCCTGCTGTAGTGAAAGAAGCAAGCCAGGAGCTGGCTCAGAAGAGAGGAAATGACTTTAAGTATGAAGCGCTTCTAGGAGATAGAAAGCCTGCGCTGGATTACCGAAAATAAGTTCTCGCTATACTTAAGTAGGATAGCAGTTGCACTTAAATATCTTAGTCAGCTGTGTGCCCTTATGGAAAAGGAAAAAATAAAGGCCTGCTTACATCTATACCAGATGGAGCAGGCCTTACTTTGTTATTGTACAGTAGTAAGCTTCCCTTTGCCTTCCATGTAATCTAAGGTAAGGTTTGTAAGCGTCTTTACACCCAGTTTCATGCCGCTGTCATCAATGTAAAAGTCAGGGGTATGATGTGGGGCTACTTCGTCAGGTTTTTTGCCTTTGGGCATACCGCCTAAAAAGAGGAACAGCCCTGGTATTTTTTCCTGGTACGCAGAAAAGTCTTCCGCACCTGTGGTAGCTTTGGCAAGCACTACGTTTTCCTGCCCGGCTGTAGCCTGCAGGGTGGGCAGCATTCGCTCTGTCAGGGCCACATCGTTAAATGTAACCGCAGTTCCTATATTGATCGTCACCTCGGCCGTGGCTCCGGCGCTTTCAGCTATTTTAGTGGCGGTAAGCTTTATCTTTTCATGTATTTTTTTCTGCATTTCAGGGTCCAGCGACCGTATAGTGCCTTCCAGTTCCACTTCTTCCGGTATAATGTTATTGCGAACACCTCCAGTAATTCTTCCCACCGTAATAATGGCAGCTTCTTGCGTTAGTTCTGTTTGCCGGCTAATGATAGTTTGCAGTCCGTTAACAATCTGTGAAGAAACGACAATCGGGTCAACACCATACCACGGTGTGGCACCATGTGCCTGCTTGCCTTTTACCTTAATCACGAACCTGTCAGCAGCAGCCATTGCACCTCCTGGCTTGTAGTTTAGCTTTCCTACTTCTGTCTGAGCCCACACATGCAACCCGAAGATCACTTCCGGTTTAGGTCCCTTATCCAGTACGCCCTCTTTTATCATTAAGCGAGCACCTCCTTCTTCACCTACTGGAGCACCTTCTTCTGCAGGCTGAAAGACAAACTTCACCGTGCCTTTCAAATCATTTTTCATACCTGCCAGTATCTCTGCAGCCCCCATAAGCATGGCAATATGCGTATCGTGGCCACAGGCATGCATCACGCCTACTTCCTGGCCGTTGTAGGTGCTACGTTCTTTAGAGGCAAAAGGAACGTCTACGCGTTCTGTAACCGGCAAAGCATCCATATCCGCTCGTAAGGCTACCACCGGGCCAGGCTTTCCTCCTTTAAGTACGCCTACCACCCCGGTATGTGCTACGCCTGTTTCTACTTCCATGCCCAGGCTTTTAAGATGTGCCGCTACTTTATCGGCTGTTTTTACTTCCCTGTTGCTCAGCTCAGGGTACTGGTGAAAATAGCGCCTCCACTCAATTACCTTTGGCTCTAGTTTATCGGCCATGGAATTGGCTTTAGCTATAAGCTTGCTATTTTGTGCAAAGGCGGGAACAGCCAGTAAGCCTAGCCCTATAGTAGAAAGTAAGGTGCGTTTAAGTAAGGTAGAATTGCTTTTCATATAGGTAAAGTTAGATTTTTAAAATAGTTTATATTGGATTAAGCCTTTAGTAAATAATAATTACAAGGCTTTAGAAGCTATTGCTTCTTGCTTTTGTTCAGACTTGGCAAAATATTGTGGATTTAATATTAAAATCAGTCTTCGTTTAACCTCTTTTGCTAACCTGAAACTTGTTTTTGTCTTAGGGTATGAAGAATCTAAGTTTTATGGGGCTACAGGTAAAAGAGTGTTATAAAACTATATTGCATTCATTTTACTATAAACTTAAATAAAAAATTGGTAAAAAATGCTATATTTTGTTGATTATTGATTAATAATTTATTGATATGTATGTATTTGTGCTTGCCAAGTGTTTTGAGCATGTAATATATTACTTCTTCTCCACAGCCTTCTTCCACATCTTATATTTTTAAGCATAAGATGAGTTTTGTAATAGTATTATGCTAACATATGCTAGCTAATGTTTAGACATTTTTATTTTATAGCTTTAATTTTAAAATAATTGTAATTAATTTGTTGCAATATTAAAAACATTATCTTATTATTGATATCAAGATCTATTTGTTTCTCTTTATTGATGGTTTTGTAATATTCCATTAGTCTTCCTTTTGCCTTGGCTTAAGCCTTTACCAGGTTCTTTAGTATAATAGTATATTTTATTATAGTACACCTTTAAAATTTACCATATATGAACAAATCTTTACTAACAGTAATGATTCTTTGGCTATTGTGTGGCAGCTATGCAATGGCCCAAAGCCGGACAGTTACTGGCAAGGTTACTTCTAAAGATGATGGCTCTCCTCTTCCGGGAGTTAGTGTTGCTTTAAAAGGGACAGGAACCGGTACTGTTACGAGTATTGAAGGAGACTTTCAACTGCAAGTGCCGGAAAGTGGTGGTACTTTAGTCTTTTCTTTTATAGGCATGTTGCAAAAGGAGGTTTCTGTAGGAAATCAGGCAACTATAAGCGTGGCTTTGGAAACAGACTCCAAACAACTGTCTGAGGTTGTTGTAACAGCACTGGGTTTTAAAGTGGATAAAGATAAACAAGGATCCACTGCCTCTGTAGTAGAGCCTGCTGCTCTGGTTCGTGGTGGAGAAACCGGTGTTATTAATGGTATATCCGGGCGGGCAGCCGGTGTGCAAATTACCAAGTCTGCCGGTGACCCTGGTGCAGGTTCTACCATTCAGATTCGTGGGCAAAATACTATCACCGGATCAAATCAGCCCTTGGTTATAGTCGATGGTATACCTATCAGTAACTCTACGCTGGGAAGTGAAGCCGCTGGTGTTACGCAGCAGTCACGCCTAAATGACCTTAACCCGGAAGACATTGCTTCTATGCAGGTGCTTAAGGGAGCTTCAGCGGCTGCGTTATGGGGTTCCAGAGCTGCGAATGGAGTGATTGTGATTACCACTAAAAGAGGGGCTGAGGGTAAAATGAACCTATCCTTTAGTTCATCCTTATCTTTAGACCGCCCTAACAGATTACACCCACTTCAGAATACCTACGGGCAGGGATCAAATGGCGTATATAGTCCAATTGCGGCCAATTCTTGGGGCGATAAGATTTCTGCGCGTTCTGGTGGAGAAGACGTAGTAGACATGAATGGCCCTCGTTTTGAAGCTTATAATGGACAGACCTTCTATCCGATTATTCAAAAGAATTCAACAGAGACTTACGAAGAAGAACTGGAAGATGCTGTGTTCAGAACTGGTACTTACCTGGATAATAATCTGAGTTTAAGCGGTGGCAACGAACAGGGTAATTTCTACTTTAGCCTGGGTGATCTGCGCCAGAAAGGAATACTGAACGGAACGAGTGATTATAAAAGAACTTCTGTACGCTTTAATACACAACGGCAGTTTAATGAAATTATCAGGCTTTCAGCCAATGCCAACTACGTGCGGTCAACATCTAACAGGGTGCAGCGAAGCAACAGCGTAAACGGCCTTTACATAGCTATGCTACGTACGCCAGCCGACTTTGACAGCCGGGGGTATATCGGTGACTATTATGCTTCTCCTACTGCCAGTGCTATTCCGAATCGTCAGCGTGCCTATCGTAACTATTTGGGTGCAAATAATAATCCTATCTATAACAATGCTCTATGGGCTATCAATGAGTTGACGAACCTATCAGAAGTAGACCGTTTTATTGTTAGCTCCGAACTCGTGATTAGTCCCTTGAACTGGTTTGATATTACAGCGCGTGGCGGGATTGATAGTTATACAGATCAGCGCATTACTGATTACCCAATGTGGTCTGCCAGTGCTAATGGCTTAGGGAACTTTACAGAGGAAATGTACAAGGAAAACGAAATGAACTTTGACCTGATTGGTCGGGCTACAAAAGATTTTGGTGCTAATGTTACCAGTACATTTATTCTTGGGTTTAACGTAAATGACCGCAAGTATTACAGATTGGGTGGTAACATGACAAACTACGTTATTGCAGATGCCCCACTTAATTTTGTAAACTCTACCCGAACCAATAATGAGCCATTCAATAACAGATCGAACCGCCGTATGGCCCGCTTGTATTCTACGGTAAATCTTGGCTTCTATAATCAGCTCTTCCTGAATATTTCAGGTGCTGCGGAAGCTGGTTCCACGTTTGGTAGCTCATCAAGATCCACATTTTATTATCCTTCAGCAGATGTAGCCTGGCAGTTTACAGAGTTGCCGGCTTTGAGCGGCAACAGCTTTCTGTCTTTTGGTAAACTGCGTGCTTCTTACGGTATTGTTGGTATACAGCCAGAAGCTTATAGAAACACTACCACCTTTGTGGATGCATCTTTCAGCGACTGGTCTAGTGGCTTGAGTGGTGCTGGGTACGGTGGTGCTTTTGTGCAGAGTGCACGCCAGGGAGACCCTGATCTTAAGCCTGAGCGTAAGACAGAGTGGGAGTTAGGTACCGATCTTCGTTTCCTCAATAATAAGTTATCCTTAGGTTTTACCTATTATCAGAATAAAATAGAAGACCTGTTACTGGACGTCTCTACGGCTGCTTCTACTGGCTTTACGCAGCGGTATACTAACGCTGGTACGATGGAAAACAAGGGGCTAGAGTTAGACCTGAACTACAACCTGATTCAAAACGAGGACTTTAGCTGGGATGTATTTGCCAATGCCAGCCGTAACAAGAACCGTGTAACCGACCTGGCAGGTACTGATATTATTACATTGGGAGGTTTCAGCACTACAGCTAGTACAGTGGCCAAAGTAGGCTATTCACTTTCATCTCTGTACGGTGGTGCTTACTTACGAGATGAAACAGGTGCTTTAAGCCTTAACGCCAATGGCTTTCCGCAGGTAGCGCCGACTTTCCAGGTGCTTGGCGATCCTAACCCGGACTGGCGTGGAGGTTTTGGTACTAATCTATCTTATAAGAAGTTCTCTTTAAATGTTCTTTTCGAGACTTCTCAGGGTGGTGATATGTACGAGGGCACAAGAGGAGTTCTCTACAACTTTGGCCGTCATGCTGATGTAGCGAACGAAGTAACCCTGACACAGGATCTGACTAACTATGCAGGAGACGTGATACCAGCAGGCAGTACCGTTCGTGGAAACATACAGGATTTTGGTGCAGGTCCAGTACTGTTAGATCAATCTTACTATACTTCTATTGGCGGCGGCTTTAGCACATTGGTAGAGCAATTTGTAAGCGATGCCAGCTGGACACGCGTTCGTGAGCTTTCACTAGGCTACTCTTTAAGCTCTGAAAGCTTCCGTCAAAAGACAAAACTGCAATCTATTGACTTTACCGTTACAGCTCGCAATCCTTTCTTATGGACTGATATACAAGGTATTGACCCGGAAACTAACCTGAATGGTGTGAGCAATTCCAGAGGACAGGACTACTTTAACAGTCCTAATACCAAGTCTTTAGTTTTCAGCCTTAGATTTAATTACTAATACCTAATTAAGAAGAAATGAAGAGAATATATAAACCAGTTGCCGTATTGATGTTAGGTTTGAGCCTTTTCTCTTGCGAAAAGATAGTTGATGATATGAACATTGACCCTAACAACCCAACTGATGCACCAGGTGACCTGACACTTACCGGAACCCAGTTAGCCAACGTGGTGGTGCAGGAAGGTATTGCAAGCCTTTTAGTATCTATCTGGAGTGGGTACGCTACCGGCCATGACCGGCAGTGGCGTGACTATTATAACTATAACATAACGTCTGGTAACTTCGATAGCGAGTGGAACAATGTCTTCAGAGGCACTGTCAATAATGCTCAGATCACCATAGAGAAAGCAATGGAACTGAATAATAGGAAAATGGCTGGCATAGCTAAGATTGTAATGGCTAACTCTCTGGCAACAGCCACTGAACTGTGGGGCGATATCCCTTTTGAGCAGGCTGGGAAAATAGAGGAGTTCCCTAACCCGATGTTCGAAAGCCAGGCTGATGTGTATGCTAAGTTGCTGATTTTACTTGATGATGCCATTGCGGATTTAGAATCAGGAGTAGGTACTGTTGGGGATGAAGATATTCATTTTGGCGGCGATGCAACCAAATGGATACAGGCTGCTTATACCCTCAAAGCGCGTTTACTGACAGACACAGAGCAGTACGAGGCAGCCTATACAGCTGCAGAAAATGGGATCAGTACGTACGAAAACTCCTTATATGCACCGCATGGTGAAATAGCCAGTGTAAACCAGAATCAGTTTTATGCCTTTCTGACGCAATCCAGGCCAGGGGATATCTCTGCAGCAAACGCTTACAATGTTAATTTATTAGATCCTAAGAGCACAACTTATCGTGGTAATGCAAAAACAGATGAGTCAGCAAGGTTCCTTTTTTATTACAGACCCGACGGGGTGAATACATCTGGTGTTACAGAGCCTAACACCTCTAGTTCTGCTACAGCCAGAGGTTTCTTTGCAATGAATGCCAGTTTCCCGTTAGTTACGTATCAGGAGAATATTCTGACGCTGGCTGAAACCGCTTTAAGGTCAGGTATGGGTGTTGACCAAGCGCTGGAATATCTTAATAGCTACCGAAGCTTTCTGAGTTCAGGAGGTTATATTGACCCTACCTACGAGTCAACAGCAACATTGAAATATGAGCCTTATGTAGCAGCAGATTTTGCCGCTGGTGGAATCGAAAATGAGGATGGTATCTCACAGGAGGATGCTTTATTAAGGGAAATTATGCAGGAGCGTTATGTTACTTTCTATGGTACACACTTAGGCTGGAATGATGAACGCCGTACACGGGGTGAAGTATTTGGAGTAAACTTAGCACCAAATACGGGTACTGAGTTGCCGTGGCGCTTTATTTACCCACAGAATGAGCTTAACTCTAACTTAAATGCTCCGTCAGTAGTGCCCGGTATTTTTTCAAAGTTACCTATTTATGAATAAAATACTGTTCAGCTTTTAATAGTGAGCTTATCAAAGACATTGGGTAGCGGGCTTATCCAATGTCTTTTTCGCTTTACCTAGGCTGTGTCTGATGAGAATACCTTTTGAAGGGAAAAACCAAAACCTAAGTGTTCTCTAATTGCTCTGATGATAGAGTTAGAGACTATTTTACAATCAGATTTAGATTCATTAGACACAGCCTAAATTAATTATCTTAACACAGGTTAAACTAAGTGCCTTTGCCTGGGAGTTTTTTGCTATTTAGCTAGTCCTGTTAATCTATAAACTTTTCTATTATGTATAAAAAGCTACCTCATTTAGTTCTGGCAGCAGTGTTAAGTATGGGTGCAGCTCATGCGCAACAGTTGCCAATTTCTGTTTTTAAAAATATGAAGGCTCGTAGCATTGGCCCTGCCGTAATGGGTGGCCGCATTACAGCTATTGATGCAGTGGTTAGGAACCCGGATATAATGTATGTAGGTGCCGCTTCTGGTGGTGTTTGGAAAAGCGAAAATGGTGGCGCATCATGGGCTCCAATATTTGACAAGCAGTCAAATATTAACATAGGTTCTATTGCCATTCAGCAAAGTAACCCTAGTGTGGTGTGGGCAGGCACAGGAGAAGGAAACCCCCGCAATTCTGTAAACATGGGAAACGGCATCTATAAAAGTGTGGATGGTGGCCTCACCTGGAAGCATATGGGGCTGGAGAAAACACATAACATTCATCGGGTCATCATCGACCCAACCAACCCCAATGTAGTTTACGCTGGTGTTATTGGTTTGCCTTGGGGAGATCATAAAGAGCGGGGAGTCTATAAAACAACTGATGGTGGTAAAACCTGGGAACAGGTGCTTTATACAAATGAGAAGTCAGGAGTGGCTGATATGGTCATGGATCCTGCCAACCCGAGTAAGTTGGTAGTGGCTATGTGGCAGCACCGGCGTACTCCCTGGGACTTTACTTCGGGAGGGCCTGGCTCAGGTTTATATATTACCTATGATGGTGGGAAAACCTGGAAGAAGAAAGGCGAAACCGATGGATTACCTAAAGGAGACTTAGGTCGCATAGGTGTAGCCATTAGCCGTAGCATGCCTGGCCGGATTTATGCCATGGTGGAGGCCACTAAAAATGGCTTGTATCGTTCTGACGATGGAGGTGGAAAATGGACATTAGTGACAGATGAACCTTCAATTGCTACTGACAGGCCTTTCTACTACAATGAAATCTATGTAGATTCTAAAAACGAAAATCGTATTTATAAACTCAGTGCGCCCTTGTCTTATAGCGAAGATGGAGGGAAGAGCTTTAAAGTGTTAGCTACCCCCGACCAGGTGCATTCAGATCACCAGTCTTTTTGGGTACACCCGGAGAACCCGAACCTGCTTATTGACGGAAATGACGGAGGGTTAGCGATCAGCCGTGATCATGGCAAAACCTGGATGAACCCGGAAGGCATACCTGTAGGGCAGTTTTACCATATAAATGTGGATAACGAAGTACCATACAACATTTATGGCGGCTTACAGGACAATGGCTCCTGGGCAGGCCCTGCCTATACTTTTTACAACGGAGGCATCCGCAACTCTCACTGGCAGGCCTTAATCTTAGCAGATGGTTTTGATGTGATGCCTGATCCGGAAGATGCCCGCTATGGGTATGCCATGTCACAAGGTGGTAACATCGTGCGCTATGACAAAGTAACAGGAGGAGCTTCTTTCGTAAAACCAACCGTTGCCGATGCAAACACCCTAGTACGCTTTAACTGGAACACTGGTATTGCCCAGGATCCTTTTGATAAAAATACCATTTATGCCGGTAGCCAGTTTGTGCATAAATCTACAGATAAGGGGATGACCTGGAAAACCATATCAGGGGATCTTACACTAAACAATCCGGAGCACCATAAGCAGGACGAGAGTGGTGGTCTTACCTTAGATGCTACCAATGCAGAAAATCATAATACCATACTCACCCTTGCACCAAGTGCACTGCAACAGGGTGTAATTTGGGTAGGCACAGACGATGGCAATGTGCACTTGACACGCGATGGAGGTAAGGCTTGGGTAAATTTAAGCAGCCGCATACCAAATCTACCGAAAGAAGCCTGGATTGCCCAGATCACCGCTTCGCGCCATAACGCAGGCGAAGCCTTTGTGGTAGCTAATCTATACCGCATGGGCAGCGACTTTAATCCATACATTTATCGTACAACCGACTACGGCAAAAGCTGGACACGTTTAGTGGACGATAAGAAAATAAAAGGTTATGCACTCTCTTTTCTACAGGACCCGACAGAGCCACACCTGATGTTTGCCGGTACCGAAAACGGTTTATGGGTTAGTACAGATGAAGGCAAAAACTGGGCAAAGTGGGACCATGGCATACCTGCTTCTGTACCAGTGATGGACCTGGCTATTCAGGAGCGTGAAGCTGATTTAGTGATAGGTACCTTTGGTCGCTCTGTTTATGTGCTGGATAATATCCGTCCTTTGCGCCAAATAGCAGCTACGGGTGGTAAAGTGCTAGATAAGCAACTAGTGGCATTTGAACCTTCAGACGCTTACCTGGCGACTTACCGTGGCCCGCAAGGATATGGGAAAGATGCCGAAAGCATGTATCAGGCCGAAAATCGTCCGGCAGGTGCTAACCTTACATACTATATCAAACCGAAGCAGAGCATAACAACTTCTAAAGCTGCTGAATCCTCTAAGAAATCTAAAAAAGCTGTAAGTAACGAGGCAGTTGCCAAAACCAAAACAGTAAAATCTGCCGTTGATACACTCTATGTAAACATCTACAATGATACCAACAAACTTATCCGGACCCTAAAACAAGTGCCGGATACTGTAATGGGAGTGCAACGTTTAAACTGGGACTTAACGGAGAAAGGTATCAGGATGCCAAGTGGTATGCTTGGCAGAAGAGGTAACGGAGAGCCTACAGGAAGTCAGGTAGTGCCGGGCCGTTTCAAGGTGGTGTTCAGTTATGCCGGCGCAAAAGATTCAACCTTCGTGAAGGTGAATCCTGATCCCCGAATGCCGTTCAACAAAGAAGCCGCTGTGGCTCGCTATGCTATGCAGGAGCGTGTAAATAAAAGTATCTCAGAGCTAACAATGGCATCCGACAGAATAGTGGAGGCTACTGAAGCTACTAATGTAGTGATGGGGCAATTGAAGAACAAAAGCGGGAAAGAGTATGAAGAGCTTCGTCGAGCTACTTTAGCCATGCAGGACTCCCTTAAATCAGTAACAGAGATGATAGTTGGAAAGAAAAGCGAAAAACAAGGCTTGGGGCGTCCTTATATGCTCACGCCCATGCTAAAGCTTCAGGAGGCAGGTGCTTACATAAGCCGACGCCAGGAAACGCCAACCAGGACAGAAACCGAATTAATTGAACAGGCTGAAGTGCTGACGCAAGAAACACTCAATAAAATAAATCGCTTTTTCAGTACCCAATGGGTTACTTATAGTAAAAAAGTACAGTCGGTGCCTTTAAATATTGTAAAAGAATATTCGTCTTTAGATCGGGCAAGCCTGGAATAGTTGCATCAGAGTTATCAGGTGAAGTATGTTCTTTATCCGGATAACAGAAAGCTGTATAGCAGTAGGTAGCACTACTTACTTAAAAGCTCCTATGCCTGATAAGGCTTATGCTGATAGCTCATTTCAAAGCCCTTCTTCCTGTTGGATTTATTCGGGAAGAAGGGCTTTTGTCTTGGTATGTACAGAATCTATTCCACTTTACTTTTAGGCTGCCGTTTAGGCCTCTTCTCTTTATCTTTTACTTTGTTTGCCCTGCCATTGCTGCGGCGCTTACTATGTGGCTTTACCTGTTGCTTTACATATACAGCAGAAGGCCCTTTGTCATTTTCCTTTCGGATGATGAAGAGATTCTTGTGCGCCTCTATTAGTTGGGATAACTGACCGTAACCAAACGTACGCGGGTCAAAGCTCGGGTCGAGTTGGCGCAGGCTCATGCCCATAGAACCAAGATGTGCCCAGCCGTCTTCGTCAGCTGCCATACTGAAAGCCTCTTTTAGCATAGGAACAGGGTTTAGGCGTTGGTTGTCCTGACCGTTTTCATCTGCCTCAGGTTTATCTGTTTCCGCAATTAACTTGTCATCTATATCATCGGTTAGGTTTTCTGTGTAGATAAAAACATTACAGGCATTAACAAAAGGCTTTGGCGTTTTTCGTTGTCCGATACCCATCACAAACACACCAGATTCCCGTATGCGGGTGGCTAGGCGGGTATAGTCACTGTCAGAAGATACAATACAAAAACCATCCACGACTTCACTGTGTAATAAATCCATGGCATCAATAATCAAAGCGCTGTCAGTGGCATTTTTACCTACTGTGTAGCGAAACTGCTGTATGGGTTGGATGGCGTGGTTGTTCAGGCATTCTTTCCATCCGTTCATTTGGGGAGTGGTCCAGTCGCCGTAAATGCGCCGGATAGTAATAGAGCCATATTTGCCCGCTTCTGCCATCAACTTCACTATCAAACTGGGTTGTGCATTATCTCCATCAATTAGTAAGGACATGCGGCTGGGTTTCTTTTCGCGGTACGTGTTTTTCATGTAAGGAAGAAAAATTATGTTGGTGTTACAGATATAGCACCTTGTCTATACTTATACTTCTGTTTTTAACTCAGGTTGTGACCATAGTCAGTCCCAAAGGTTTTATCTTCTTAAAAGGCTGTATAATGATAGTTTCGGGATTCATGAAAGATAACTTATCTGGTTTAAGGAGATGTTAGCTCAAGGATGCGGATGCTGTATAACAGCGGAGTTGCAACAATAAAAAGGAAAGCTTATTTTAGCGTCTATGCGAAAACTTAGAACCATATTTTTAACCTTGACTACCTCTTGTATGGCAGCGTTTACCATTGTGCAGGCACAGGTTTTTAAAGCAGAGGAGCCACTGGCACATACTTATTCCATTGTAGCCAGAGATGCTAAAACCGGTGAAATGGCCGTAGGCGTGCAAAGCCACTGGTTTTCTGTAGGTACGGCTGTTTCCTGGGCAGAAGCAGGAGTGGGTGCAATAGCTACACAATCTTTCACAAACAAATCATTCGGGCCAAGAGGGTTGGAGTTACTCAAACAAGGTAAATCAGCCGAAGAAGCATTGGAGATACTGTTAAGTGATGATGAAGGCAGGGAAGTGCGGCAAGTGGCTATACTGGATGCGCAAGGCAGAGTGGCGGCTCACACTGGTAAACAATGCATTCGCTATGCCGGGCATATTACCGGGCAGAACTTTTCGGTGCAGGCTAACATGATGCTGTCAGACAAAGTATGGCCAGCTATGGCTAAGTCTTTTGAGAAGAGCGAAGGGCAGCCACTGGCAGAGCGCGTGTTAATGGCCATGCAGGCTGCAGAACAGGAAGGCGGAGACATTAGGGGCAGGCAGTCTGCAGCCATGGTTGTGGTAAAAGGAAAAGCATCAGATGAGCCCTGGAACGATAGAACCATTGACCTGCGTGTAGATGACCATGAGCAGCCCCTGGAGGAACTGGCTCGCCTGCTGAAAGTATACCGCGCTTACGAACACATGAACAAAGGTGACGTGGCCGTAGAACTCGGGCAGATGCAAAAGGCAATGGAAGAATATGGTAAAGCCGAAGCAATGTTCCCGAATAACCTCGAAATGAAGTACTGGCATGGTATTACGCTGGCTAATAACGGACAGATAGAAGAGGCCGTAAAGATACTCCGTGAAGTTTACCGCAAAGACAGTAATTGGAAAGAACTGACCTCCAGACTACCTGAGGTAGGTCTACTGGAGCTTTCGCCACAAAACCTGAAGAGGGTGCTGGATGTAAAGTAAGCATTATACAAAGTAACAGAAACAATAAAGGCTATACTGATGCAGGTATAGCCTTTATTGTTTTTAGGTATCAGATTAAGCTGAAGTCCGTGCTTCTTCTGAAAATGATTTATTAACTTCATGGCCTCAAACTAATCTAACATACCAACCACCTGAAATGCAACTTTCACAAAAACTACGAAAACTAACAGTGGTGGCAGCAGCAATAGTGGCTTTGCCTGCCATGGCACAGCAAAATGCTGCTTCTGATTCTGCTGTTATCAAAAAGATTTATGATGATGCCCTTACCAGCTACGAAAGCTATGATAACCTGCGCTACCTGACCAAGAACATTGGTGGCCGCCTGAGCGGATCTCCACAAGCGGCTGCGGCTGTAGAATGGAGTAAGCAGGTAATGGATAAAATGGACCTGGACCGTGTTTACTTGCAAGAGGTAATGGTGCCTCATTGGGTGCGTGGCGATAAAGAAGAAGCCCGTATTTATAACTCCAAGCAGATTGGTTCTGAAGATGTAAATATTGTGGCGCTAGGTGGTTCTGTAGGCACAGGCGATCAGGGGCTAAGTGCCGAAGTGGTTGAAGTGCATAATTTTGAAGAACTGGAGAAACTGGGTAAGAAGAATGTAAAAGGGAAAATTGTATTCTTTAACAGACCGTTCGATAATACGCAGATAAACACAGGAACTGCTTACGGTGGTGCGGTAGACCAGCGTGGTGGTGGCCCTGTGGCAGCAGCTAAACTTGGTGCTGTAGGCGTTATTGTGCGTTCCATGACAAACGACATTCAGGATGTGGCGCATACTGGTGGTACCCGTTACCAGGAGGGTGTAGAGAAAATACCAGCGGCTGCTATAAGCACCAGAGATGCCGAAACTTTAAGTAAGTTGCTGAAGAACGATGCAAAGCTGAAGCTCTATATGCGTATGACCTGTGAAACCTTGCCAGATGTGCTTTCTTATAATGTGATAGGAGAGATCAAAGGCTCCGAAAAACCGGATGAAATAATTGTGGTGGGCGGTCACTTAGATTCCTGGGACTTGGCAGAGGGTGCGCACGATGATGGTACTGGCTGCGTACAGTCTATAGAGGTGCTTCGCCTGTTTAAGGATTTAGGAATCAAACCTAAAAGAACGATTCGTGCCGTAATGTTCATGAACGAGGAGAATGGCTTGCGTGGAGGTACAAAATATGCCGAAATGGCTAAGGAAAACAGCGAGAAGCACGTCGCAGCCATAGAATCTGATATGGGTGGATTTACGCCACGTGGTTTCGGTCTGGAAGGAAGTGATGTGCAGCTTAGAAAGCTACAAACCTGGAAGCCACTGCTGGCTCCTTACGGCCTTCACGACATAGACTACGGCCACGGTGGTGCCGACATAGGACCGCTTAAAGGACAAGGGAATGTAGCTCTGATAGGTTATGAGCCAGATTCACAACGCTACTTTGACTATCACCACACAAAAATTGATGTGTTTGAAAATGTAAACCGCCGCGAGATGCAGTTAGGCGCTGCCGGTATGGCTTCTTTGGTTTACCTGATTTCTGAATACGGTTTATAATAGTTTAAACATTAAACAAAAACGCCTGCCTTGTATAACCAAGGCAGGCGTTTTTGTTTAACAATTTCTAATGTGGCTTTGGGAGTTAAAGACATTTTAAGTTGTATAAACAGATGCTTAAGCAAAATAATGTTTGTAGCTACGGCAGCAACAACGAACTATCGCCATAACTCAAAAAGCGATAACTATTCGCCATGGCATGCTGATACACTTTGCGCCAGCTTTCTCCAATCAGGGCAGAAACTAATAGCAGCAGCGTACTTTCTGGCTGATGGAAATTTGTAACTAAGCCACTGCAGATTTTAAAGCTATAACCTGGAGCAATAATAATCTGTGTGCTGGCATGAAGGTGATCTGCCTTGTTCTGGTCCATATACTGCAAAAGGGCCTTTAAAGCATCTGCCGAATCCGGAGGGCTGGTAGTTTCATAAGGCTGCCACTGGCTTACAAAAAGCTCCTGCAAAGGCAGCTTAGGCTGTTCCAGAACCTTTGTACCCAACCAATATAAACTTTCCAAAGAGCGCATACTGGTTGTGCCCACTGGTATTATGGGCTTTCCTGACTGAGCAACCAAGCGTTCTATAAGAGGTCGTGTTACATACAGTTGCTCTGCGTGCATTTCGTGTGCTTCCATTACGTCTGCTTTCACAGGCTTAAAAGTACCTGCCCCTACATGTAGCGTGAGGTAAGCAATGTCTATTTCCTGTTGTTTCAGGCTTTCCAATACCCGCTCAGTAAAGTGCAAACCTGCGGTAGGGGCAGCCACGGCACCTTCCTGGTGGGCATAGATTGTCTGGTAACGGGTACGGTCATCAGGTGTAAGATCACGGTTAAGGTAAGGGGGGAGTGGTAGCTTGCCACATTGCTCCAGCACCTCGGCAAACGTAAGGGCAGCAGGTTGCCAGCTAAACCGAATCAGAAAATGCCCTTCCTGTTGAGCTTCCCGTTCTGCCGTAAGTGTGCCACCTTCAAAGTGTAAACTTAACGAACCGCTTTTCCAGCGCTTGTTGTTGCCTATTAAGCACTTCCAGGTGCAGCTGTTTGTTTGCTGCATAGCCAATTGTACCTCCCGGTGTGGAGCTACAGGCTCTAAGCAGAATATTTCTATAATGCCTCCTGTCTCTTTCTGAAAAAGCAATCTTGCCTGCACTACTTTAGTGTCGTTAAAAACAAGTAAGCTTTGAGCCGGAAGCAACTGCGGCAGGTCTGTAAAATGATGATCAGCTATATTGCCCTGGCGGTACAGTAATAGCTTAGACTGGTCACGTTCCGGTAACGGATACTTGGCAATTCGCTCGTCTGGCAGCTCGTACACAAAATCCTTTATAGCCAGCTGTTTGGGATTGGTCATCATGATAAATCGAATTATCATGCAAAGGTAATGCAGTTATTTTAAAAAGTAAGGGTTTGTGCGGAAGTCAGAAGTGTACTATTGGGACTGCTGTTGGTTAGCATTGCTTTTCATCTGTGTCAGTTTACTGAAAGGGAAAAGGCCTTTGAGATGTTGCTGAGCAATATCTCATTATTCATGTAAAATACGTTTGAGGTATGAATGATCAGATGTTATATGTAGTGTTGTTTCGTTGCCTGCTCCAATATCTCTGATTGTAATATTGTAAGTCTTTTATATTAATGAACACTGGCTCATACTCGGTTGTGCCAGTGCGGTAAGTATTTCTGATTTCTACCGCACGAAAATCAAGGCCTGCAGCTTGCGCTTTAACTTCCAAGTTCTTGTTAAGGTATATTATTTCTGCTGCTCCTCAGCTCCCTCCAGGTCGTTTAGTTCGAGTGTTAGTGCATTAACAGAGATTTGAATTTCGCGGAGGGCCAGGCCCAGTGATATCATCAGGAGTATTAAACTAAACCCAAAGACATATTTACCAATGGTATTGTAGCCGGCAAAAAGTACAAACATGCACAGCACACAGCCAAACAAACTGGCTATACCAAAAGCCTGCATGTTCCGGATAAGCACCAGCCTGGTGCGCAGGTTTTGAATCTGACCGTAAACAAGATGGCTGTGCGTTGTGGCATAACGGTCTTTCAGCCCTCGTATCAGGCTGGCTAATGATAAAAAGCGATTGGTGTAGGCCAGTAGTAAGAGCGAAAGTGCCGGGAAAAGCAGCCCGGGAGTTGTTAGAGTCAGTTCCATACAGCGTCAGCCATTTAAGGATTTACGTAATGCTTTTGATAAAATCTTCATCAATGGAGTCCTCATCGTCCTCATCTTCAGAAGCTGCATTAAAATCAATCTCCTGTAACAGTTCCAGCCCTTGCATAATCAATTCATCCAGTTCTTCTTTAGAGCCCGCATCTATGGTTTGCTCAAAAAGTGCCAGTAGTTGTTCCCGTTGCTCATTTACAAATATTTCGTGGTACAGGTGGTCAAAAGCAGCTATCTTTTTCTGAATGATCTTGTCAATTTCCCGGGTGCTTTTAGCTTGTAGTGCTTCCTGTAGTAGTGCCAGCACCTCTTTTACACCTTCATTATCAGACAGGCGTGAGTAAGCTTTTACAAATGCCAAGGCAATACCGAGTCTAAGTCTCTCGAAACGAAAGTTTAACTCATCAGATGGTCTTCCCCCTTTTTTAAGGGTGAGTTTAAACTCCTCTTCAAACTTTTTATATATAGTAGCTGTACTAGCCCCAAAGGCAATTGGCATTTCCGGGGCATAGGCTTGTTCTACAAGTAATTCAAAGCTCTTGGCACTCATGCTTTTCTTTTTTATTCAGGATTTGGGGAGTAAAGGTAATGGTTTCCATTGAGCTTTTAACGGGCCTGTAATGTTTTGCTGCCTTAGGTTAGCTTATCCAGTAACCTAAGGAGCCATCAATGTCTATTTTTTCACAAGTTAATTGTTCCTATATGTCTTTAGGAGGATCAGGTACGTTATATTCCTGTAACTCTTCAGTAGTTTTATCAGCCAGTTTACTCTTTGCGTCAATAGCATGAAGTTATGCTTTAATTAACTTTGCCTGAATACTCATAGATTATTCTTATAAAATTCTCTGTCTCGTTTGTACCCGAATTTCGTTTGTCTGGTACCTATGAAGATACAGTACTTCATAGGTTACTCTGCTGCTCCTGTAGCAGATTCCAGTTCTGATAGAGCCAAATTGTAGTTTAGTTGAGCGCTGTAGAAATCGGCTTCTGCTTTTGCAAGTGTTGCCTGTGTTTCCAGCAGATCCTTTTTAAGGTTAAGGCCAGCAGCCAGACGATCCTCTTTTAGTTTAAGCTCCTGCCTTCTGTACTGCACTGCCTTTTGGGCAACAGAAACCATAGCTTGTGCCTGGCGTATTTTCCGATACGCTTTTGCTATACGTCCTTCTACCTGTTCTTTGGTTCGGTCTAAGTTTATTTCAGCTTGCCGTTGCAGCGATCGCCGCTGGTTTAAAACAGCTTTTCTCCTTCCGAAAGTAAGTATGTTCCAATTAGCCTGCACACCAAGGAAATAATTGTTTTCAGGAAGAATGGAGACCACACTCTGGTACATATATCCTCCTACAGCACTTACACTAGGAATATAATCCTGCTTGGCGGCTTCTACACCATGCGCAGCTTTTTGTGTGTTTTCCTCAGCTAAGCGTACATCGTAATTTGATTTTTGTGCCTGTTGCAGGTAAACTTCTACAGGTTGTAGCGCAGTGGTAGTTTCCTGCACCTCTGTAAGGTTCAGCTTTGTGTTAGCAGGCAGGCCCAGCGTTTCGTTTAGGTCAAAAGTGTAGTCTTCCAGTTGATTGCTTATTTCCAAAAGCTTTTGTTGCTGGCTGGCCAGTTCTGCCTGAAGTCCTATTTTGTTTACTTCATCGGTCTTACCTGCCAGTAAAGCACTTTCTACATCATACAACCTGGCCTCCGTAAGTTGAATATTGGCCTGGGCTTCCTCTTGTCTTTTCTGCGTGATCAGTAAACCATAATACAACTGTTCCACCCCTTGTTTTACTTGTTGCTCAGCTTTAGCTACTTCTGTTTCGGCAATGGCTACATCACTTTGTGCTACTCTAACCCCGGCTTTAATCTTGCCTAATTGTGTGATAGGTTGAAGTGCCACTACGTTGGCGGCAATCAAGCTGTGCCTGCTTTCCAGAAGGGGAAAATCGTATTGCGGAACAACAACATTCTGGTCTGGATAGACACCCAACGATCCTCTTGGAAGTGTCACATCCTTACTAAAACCATTGTACACATAGCCTCCGTTCGCATAGATTAGCGGGTACTGTCTGCTTCGTGCCTCTGTTACTTTCAGTTCACTTTCTTCTACTTTTTCCTGGGCAATGCTGAGCAGGCGATTCTGTTCCAGGGCCAGTTCTTTGGCTTCCTGTAAAGAAATAGTGCGGGTATTCTGAGAAAAGGCTGCTGAATGAAATGCCAGCAGTAGGATAAGCAGGCTAAGCATATAAAGTTTACCGGAGCTTTCCTTTTTTTTATTTTCTGAAAAGAAGATGTTGAACGGTATAGAAAGTAGTTGCTTCATGTTTTTCTTCTGTTTCGGATTTACGAATGACTGGCTGAAACAAGGTCTGCTTTATCTTTGGGCTTTATGAAGGTGGCAAATAGCACTGGCACTACCAGTAGGGCCATTACCATAGAAAACACCACACCAACCGCAATCACACTTGCCAGCGGGCTCCACAGCGGCGAACCAGAGAGAATCATTGGGAGTACGCCAATGGCAGCGGCCATTGCGGTAAGGAAAATGGGTCTTAAACGGCGTTTACCTGCCTCGGCAGCCGCAGTAGGAATATTCATACCGTGCCTGATAAGCTCGTTAGCATAGTCCACCAAAATAATAGCGTTGCGCACCACAATACCTGAAAGGCTGATAAGACCGATAAAGGCCGTGAATCCAAAAGGATTGCCCGTAAGGATAAGTCCCAGCAACGCACCAAATAAGCTTAAGGGGATAGAGGCCATTACCAGCAATGCTTCTTTTAAATTGCGGAACTGGAATAGCAGAATAAAGAAGATGGTCACAATGCTTATGCCCAGTGCTACTACCATCTGGCTAAATGTGGTACGCTGATTTTCGATCTCTCCGCCATACTCAATACGGTAACCGGCTGGTAAGGAAAGTTGCGCTATTTTTGGCTGTATATTCTTCAGGACTTCAGAGGCAAGGGCACCTGGTGCTACTTCGCCCTGAATAGTAAGTGTGCGTATACCATTGCGATGTACAATGCGCCCTGTTTGCCACTGCGGTTGCAGGTTTGCCAGCTGTCGAAGGGGTAGGTGTGCCCCTGTTACAGAAGAGGTAATGAATGTGTTCTTTAAATCATTGAAGTTTTGCCGGCTTTCTTCATCCAGACGCAACACAATATTAACGGGAGTGTCACCTTCCCACATTACAGAAACTGGTGTACCTGTAAAACCTGTGTTAATGGCAGAAGCCACATCATAAGTTGTATAACCTAAGCGGTTAGCCTCATCTTTCAAAGCAATGCCAACACCATAGTAGTCTTCCCGAAAATTGGAATAAGCAAGCGAACTGCCTGGTGCATCCTCTATAATCTGCGTTACCTGTTCGCCAATGCGCCTTAGTTCTGTCAGGTTATTGCCTACTATTCTTACTTCTACAGGTGTAACGGTAGGAGCGCCCTGCTGCATTTGCCTGACCCGTGGCTGCCCCTCCGGAACAAGGTCGCTTACCACCTGGTACAGGTCTGCCGCCAGTTCTTCGGTTTCTTCGTTAGTGTGCGTATTTACCAGTATTTGAGCAAAGTTTGTTACCGGTGGCTCTGGGGCAAAGTTATAGTAAAACCTGGGGGCACTCGTTCCTAAAAATGTAGCGTAATTTACCACACGGCTGTCTGATTGCAGTTGCTGTTCGATAAGTTGTGTAGCACTTGCCGTTTTTTCCAGCTTAGTGCCTGTCGGCATCCACAGTTCTACCACAAACTGGCTCCGTTCCGCAGCCGGAAAAAACTTTTGTTTCAGAAGAGTAAAAAACACTCCCGCCAGCACTATAGACAGGAGGGAGGCAACAATGGTTGTTTTACGATACCGCATGCACCAGTCTAAAGCGTTGTCGTAAACGTTCTGCATGCGGTCCAGCAGCGATTTCTTTTTACGCTCCTCTTTATTTGCTTCTGCCTGTGCCTTAGGGTTATGTAGTCCTTTTTTGATAAAACGGTAGCATAAGTAAGGTGTCAGAAACATGGCTACCACAAATGAGGAAGCCAGCGCAATAGTAACGGTAACAGGCAAGGCAAAAATAAACTCACCAGTAGAGCCGGTTAAGATAACCATAGGCAGGAAGGCTGCAATAATAGTGGCTGTGGCGGTTAGTACAGGTACAACCAGATCGCTGGCGCTGCGCCAAGCGGCAGTCCAGCGTTCCACCCCTTCGTCCAGCAACTCTACATAATTATCTGCAATTACAATAGCATCATCCACAACCATACCTAGCACTACAATAAGAGCAGCAAGCGAAACCTGATGAAGCTCTATACCAAAAGCATGCAGCAGGGCAAAGGTAACAGCAACGGTTACCGGAATAGCCATAGCAGCTACGGCAGCAATGCGAAAGGGCAGCAGCAGTACCGTCACAATAACAACTGAAATAATGGCCAGCATAAACTCATGAATAAAGTTGCTGACGCTTTCATCCACCACATCGGGTTGGTTTACAATGGTGGTAAGGGTGATGGTACTAGGGAGGTTTTGGGATATTTGCTGTAACTCTTCCTGAACCTCTTCCCCGAACTTAACTATATTGTTACCTTCCTGCATCTCAACTGAGATCATCATGGCTTTATGACCAGATACAGCCAGTTCGGTAGTTGGCTCGGCATATTCCCGCTGAACATGGGCTACATCACCTACACGGATTACCTGCCCTGTCTGTGAAGTCCCCACGATCTGGTTGCTGATCTCTTTTTCGGTATTATAGTAGCCCTGGGCGTATAGTGGAACTTCGGCCTCGTCGGTATCTACATTTCCTGCCGGAACAACAGCATTTTGTGCCTGCAGCACCTGAATTACCTGTGTCAGCTTAATACCATACTGGGCCAGTTTTTCGGAGCGGGATGATATAACAATCTGCTCTTTCCGCTCTCCGTAGCGTTTTATCTTGGAAACACCATTTACAGTTCTGAGCCCATCTTCTATTCTTTGTGCATAGTTCCGCAGTTCGCTATAGTTCAAGCTGTCTGACTGAACCCCGATGAGCATGGCGATAGTATCTCCAAAATCAGTGTTCACAATAGGGCCTTGCACGCCCCGAGGCAGATCTAATGCTTTTGCCAAATTCATTTCGTGGCGAAGCTTTGACCAGAATACATCCGGCGTCTCTACCCACTCCTCCAGTTCTACGTTTACGACTACAACACCATCGCGCGTAGTAGAGTAAGTTTTGTCTTTGCGGACTTCGGCAAACTGAAAGAGGTATTGCTCCAGTTTGTTTGTTACCTGGTCTTCTACCTGTGCTGAGTTGGCTCCTGGATAATAGGCCAGCACCAGTCCCTGGCGAATAGTAATTTTGGGGTCCTCACGGCGCGGCATCGTTAATAGAGAATAAACACCTATCACCACAACCAGGAATAATACAGAAAGCGTTATCTGTGGAAATTTAAGGGAGGATTTGATCATGTTCATGGTTGCTGTATCTCTTTAATTTGAACATGGGAAGCGTCAGTTAACCGTTGCTGGCCACCAGTTACCACTAAATCATTTTGGTTCAGGCCTGAAATGATTTCTATATTATTCCCAATCAGGCGGCCTACAGTAACTGTGCGTCTAAATGCTTGGTTCTTTTGCCTGTCTACCACAAACACATAACTCTGCTGGTTTGTATCATGCTGAACGGCTGCTATGGGCACTACTAAAGCAGGGGCTCTTGTCTCGGATGCTATACTGGCTTCTGCCACCATACCAGGCCGAATCACTTTGTTTTGGTTCTGCAAATCTATTTTAACGGTATAAGTGCGTGAAGCCGGGTCTGCCACAGCGCCAATCAGGGAAATAGTGCCACTAAAGGTGGAGTCAAGTGCTGTGATGTAAACCTCAGCTTCCTGCCCAATGCTCACCTGCCCTACTTCGGATTCCGGCACAGCGGCCCGTACTTTGATAGGTTGTGTATTTACAATGGAAAAAAGCGGCATTCCCTGTGAAATAATTTCTCCAGGGTCGGTGCCCCTGCGTGCAACTGTACCTGAAATTGGTGCATATAGTCTTGTTTCACGAAGGTTTTTTGCGGCTAACTTCTGTCTGGCTCTTACTTCCTGCAGTGCCGTTTCAGCTTTTTTGTAATCTGCTGGAGTAATACTGCCGCGTTCGTTCAGAATAGTCAGGCGGTTATACTCATCTTCAATCCTGGATAGGTTTGCATTGGCAATGTCTACACCTATGCTGTAATCAGTAGGGTCGAGGCTGGCTATCAACTGCCCTACTTTTACCTGTTCTCCTTCCTGCACGGTTACTTGGTTAACCTTTCCGCTAACCATAAATCCTAAATCGACAGAGGTTTCAGCCTCTGTCGAACCACTTAGTTGAATTTGTTGTGGCTCAAGGCTTTCTTTTACCGGAGTGACTATTACTGTTGTGCCTGCTGTGTTTTCAGTTATGGCCTTACCCTCGGTGGTATCTGAGGAATGGCAGGAGAATAGGAGAAGCAACTGCAAGAAAAGCAATTGGATAATGGCGAACTGTTTCATACGCATAACTTATTCTGCTTCTGTAGGTTTACGGTCATTTTATTGAAAGGCCTATTTATCACCATTCTTGTTTAACATTTTTGTTAAAGTGTAGGCAAAAAAATTATTCTTCCTGTATATCTTCATTAAAAATGCTTCTGTATATAAGATTCTTACGCTCTTTCAGAAAGTTCTCATAAGCCTGGTCATCTAAAATAAAAACAGTCTGGATAATAGGCTTTGCCAAATAAGGGTAACTGCCTAAAGACATAATGTTAACAATTAATTGCTCCATACTTACGGGTGCTATGGTGCCTTTTCTCACTTCAACTGCCAGTTGTTTTCTGAAAGATGTAAGCACTTCATCCAGATCCTTTGGGTGAAACAGTTTCATTTTTTCGGGGTCTTTCACCATTTCGGTCACAATAAAGGTCTGCAGGTAAGGATACTGAGAAGTTATGAAAAGATCTATAAAACTGCAGATCTTTTGCTTAAAAGTAGCTTCTGATTTAAACACGCCTATAATTCTGCCCATAAGTTCAGACATCGTTTCCTGCAGCACAGTGTCAAATAACTGGTTGCGGCTACGGAAGTAGTAGTGGATAAGTGCACGGTTCACGCCTGCCTCATCTGCTATTTCCTGCGTAGTTGCTCTTAGATGCCCTTTCTGAAAGAAAACGTTCTTAGCCGTTTCTTTTATTAACTCCTCTGTCTGCACTTGTTAAGCCTCTGTTAACTTTTATATTTAACATTTTTATAAAACGAAGATAACATAGATCTGTTACATAAGCTACAAAAGGATAAACAGTATATGTTTATTGATAAATTTTTATAATTTGATCTATTAATTTATTGTATTTATAAATGATATATCTTGTATGTATTAAAGTATTCTATAAGGAGCAGGATTGCATGTGCTGAAGAAAAAGAGATTATCAACTTTATACTGTTTATGCTTACGTGGGCTTTAACCAAGACAGAATGAAAAAACTTTTAACTACCTGCTTGCTCATTAATTTCTTTTTAACGCACTACATCGAGGTTCAAGCACAAAATTTTACTTTAGAGGATGTAATGAGCTATCCTTTTCCTACCAATCTAACAAGTTATGCAAGTGGATCAAAGCTCGCGTGGGCACTTAACGAACAAGGGAAACGGAACATCTACGTAGCAGAAGGACCGGAGTTTGTGACCTGAAAGCTCACTAATTATAATGATGATGACGGTCAGGAGATAACCAGTTTATCTATATCTGCAGATGGGCAGTGGGTTGTTTATGTAAGAGGGGGAGATCATGGGTCTAACTGGAGCGATAATGTACCTGCCAATGCTGTATTTAGTCCTGTACCACCAAAGGTGCAAATATGGAGTGTTCCTTTTGCAGGTGGTGAGCCCAAGGCCCATAGCCGAAGGCGATGAACCAGTCATTTCTCCAAGCAGCGATAAGGTCGCCTTTATTAAGAGCGGCCAGGTCTGGGCTTCTCCTCTGGATGCTTCGTCGACGGCTGAAATTCTTTTCACTACAAGAGGAACAAACAGTGCTGTAGAATGGTCGCCAAATGGTTCTCAGCTGGCTTTTGTATCGAACAGGGGAGACCATGCTCTGGTGGGCGTATATACAAACAAAGAAGCGGCCATTAATTGGCTTGCACCTTCCTTCGCACGAGATCGCTCACCTGACGGGAGAAAGATTGTGTTTGTCCGTACACCAGGTGATGGTGGTGTATTAGTGCGGCAGCATCGGCCCTGGGCTATCTGGGCAGCGGAAGTAACTTCAGGATAAGCGACTGAGCTGTGGAAGTGGAAGGCACCAGAAACTTTGGCAGGCTCTGTGCCTACCACTCATGGCGGAACTAACCTGCATTGGGCAGCCAATGAACGCATTATTTTTCTTTCCTATCAGGATGGGTGGCCTCACTTATATGCTATGCCTTCGACTGGAGGAAAGCCATTGTTGCTAACCTCCGGTTCGTTTATGGCAGAACACATACGCCTAAGCCCTGACCGTAAATGGGTAATATTTAGTGCTAACACTGGGCCTGATAAACTGGATGTTGACAGGCGCCACGTGGTGCGTGTTCCGGTAGGTAAGGCTGCTATGGAAGTGCTTACACCAGGTTCAGGCATGAAATGGGCACCTGTTTATACATAGCCATGATAAGTACCACCGCTCAACGTCCTCCTCTTGCAGCCGTAATGCCTTTTGCAAAGGGAAAATTAAAGCTGCTGGGCGAGAACCTGATACCTGCACAGTTTCCGCAAAAGCAACTGGTTACACCGAAGCAGGTTATTTTTAAAGCACCTGACGGAGTTACCATACACGGGCAGTTATTTGAGGCTGCAGGAGGACCATCTAAAAAGCCAGCTATTGTTTATGTACATGGTGGCCCACCTCGCCAGATGCTCTTAGGCTGGAACTACTCTGATTACTATGCTAACGCTTATGCGCAAAACCAGTACCTGGCTAGTTTAGGTTTTGTCGTACTATCGGTAAACTACAGGCTTGGCATTGGATATGGGTATGATTTTCATCAGGCAAAAGGTGGAGGAACAAGTGGAGCTACTGAATATCAGGATGTAAAAGCAGCAGGGGAGTGGCTTGCAAGTCAGAAGCAGGTCGACTCTAAACGTATTGGCATTTATGGAGGCTCTTATGGTGGTTATTTAACGGCTATGGCATTAGGGCGCGATTCAAAACTGTTTGCCGCAGGAGTTGATATTCATGGTGTACATGATCGTACCATAAACCGCATACAAAGCCTTGTTTCTCCAGATCAATTTGAGCGTGCACCCGACGCTGACGAAGGAACTAAGGTAGCATGGCAATCTTCTCCGGTTGCTTATGTTGATACCTGGACCTCACCTGTTTTGATTATTCATGGTGATGATGACCGGAATGTGCCATTTAGCTAAAGCACAGATCTGGTAAGACGCCTGGAAGCAAAGAAAGTGCCGCTGGAAACGCTTGTAATTGTGGATGACACGCATCACTGGATGCGGCATGCAAATTCTTTAAAAGCAGGAAACGCTACTATGGATTTCTTTATCCGAAAGCTGATGAATATAAATCAGTAGTGGCTTTAGGAACTTACCACAGCCACTGTGGGCAGATAACTTTATCTTTATTACCTAATTTGATGCCAACTACTACCTCATGGCTGCCTCGGGTGGCTTTGTTTAATCCTGAGGTAGTCACATCATAGGTATAGCCAACATCCAGCAGGTAGTTTATGTTGATACCTGCCATAACAGCTACTGCGTCTTTATGACGGTAGGAAACACCACCCCAAAGTTGTTGATTATAAGTTACTTTAGTATTTACATCTATAGAAGGAGATGCCGATTGGGTTGCTTTCACCATAACCGAAGGGGTGAAGCTGAGGTCGCGGGTGAGCTGAAGGCGTAAGCCAGCTGTTGTGTATAAGTGTGGCTGTTGCCTGTTATAAGGTTCAACTGTTTCTTCATTTTGAATAAAGTCCCTGTTCTTACCTGCCAGTTGGGCACCCGACACTCCAATGTAGAAGTCAGGGCTGTAAAGCCAGAAGCCTACTCCCAAATCCAGGTTAGATGAATTCATGATATTTCCGGCCAGGTAAGGGTCATTAGGATCAAAAGCAATAGCCTCTTCTGTATTAGCTTTAAATTGTGTAAAGCCGCCGTAGATGCCACTCGATAGCATCAGGTACTTGTTTAAAGGCAGATGGTAAGCATAACTCAGGTTAAGCGTGGAGGTTTGCAGCAATCCTGCTTTATCAACCTGTGCCATAGCACCTACACCGTGGTGGGGCTTAGCCTTCTTATATTTGTCTATACTTGAGAAGCCATAGCGGTTCAGGGATTCTTTGCCAGTAGCTCGGGCAACATTGTACTTCCCAATAGGGGCATGTACGGAAGCATAGAAGCTCCTGGGAGCACCCTCTATACCTACCCACTGGGCTCTGTAACCCATTCTAAGATCTGCGTAATCTTCTATACCTCCCACAGCAGGGTTAATAATATAATTGTTCAGCGGATATTGTGTATACTGAGGTCGCTGCTGTGCCATAACAGCCCCAAGTGCAGTAAGAAATACGATAGCGCTTAGTAAGAAACGTTTCATATAGATAAACACTTTGCTGTTATTTGATTATGGTTATACTTCCGGAGACAGGCTCCTCCTGGTTGTTCAGACGGATGATATAGTAGTATGCAGACACAGGCATAGGTTTACCATTTTTTGTACCGTCCCAGGCCTCTTTGTATCCGTGCGATTCAAATATCTTTTCGCCCCAGCGGGTATAAATTTCAACATAGCACTCCGGGTAATACTCTATATTTTTAATGATAAACCTATCGTTATATCCATCATTATTGGCTGTGATAACATTGGCTGGTATAATTCTGGGGATTACTGTAATAGTTACCTGGTCTGTGGCTGAGCAGCCTTCGGGTGTGGTAGCGGTAACAGTATAAGTGGTAGTCTGGGTTGGGCTGGCCATAGGTCTTGGACTGGTTGAGCTTGACAGGCCCACGGCAGGTGACCATGAATAAGTTTCTCCTCCCTTGGCACTTAATTGTATTTGCTTTCCTTCTATAATAGTGGCATCCTCACTGGCAACGGCCTTTGGAGTAACCACATGTATTTTAAATGTTTCGCGCTCAGTACTGCTACAGCCTTGGGTGTTTACAGCCTGAACATAATATGTGGCATCAGACCATAATGGTTTAGGCGTAGTAAAGTTTGTACCAGTATATAGTAGTTGGCCTCCCTGAGGAGCATCATACCATTCTGCTTTTTCATTTTGTGACACATCCGCTCCTAAGGTAACAGTGTTGCCTGCACAAACAACCACTGTACTGGTACTATTAGAGCTTTGTGGCGTTGCAGGTAGAGGTATAACCTCTACTTTAATGTCTGAACTGGTGTCCTGTTGGCAAAAGCCTGAATTAACAACGCGCTTATACCAGGTAGTCTGGTAAAGTACAGGTGGCTGATAGTCTGGGAGTGTGTTTACACCAGGAGCTGGCGAAAAGCCTTTATCAGGACCTTTTGTACTGTAAAGCCACTGGTAAGTATAGCCTGCAGTTTCTCCCGCTGGTTCAGAACCTTGTAGTAAAAGAGGCTGTGTACCGCTACAAGTCACACTGCTTGCTGTTAGTATGTCGTTTCCTGCAATTGGCTTATCTACATGTATCTTTAATGCGTTACTTGCAAGGTCTTTACCGCATACTTCTTCAGCAAGCACAGTACGTTTAAACCAAGTAGTTGTAGTCAGCTCTCCCGGTTGATAGCTTTCTGCTGTGGCACCTGGAATTATATTATAAGTAACATTATCAAAGCTCACTTCCCATTGATATTTATAAGGCTTTATTCCTTCTTCAGGAGTAGTGCCTGTAAGGGGAGCCGGTTTTTCATTATAGCAAACATCATTGGTTTCTGTACTGATGATGTTATTTGAAAAAGGTCTGATTACGACTATTAGGATCTCTTTAGAAG
>NZ_JAJJWI010000028.1 GCF_020907275.1 Pontibacter silvestris
GAGGCCGGAGCCTCTCTTTCAGGTAAGGGTAAGATAAGAAAAATTCAAAATAATCGCTTGATTTTTAAGATAGTACCTTTTCTCAAGGGAAAGACCGTAGTGGTTATTGCGCACAGGCTCTCCACTGTGAAGAATGCCGATCAGATCATCGTTTTGGAAGAAGGCAAGGTAGCGGAGAGCGGCACGCATACGGAGTTGGTCTCAAACAGGTCCGAGTACTATAACCTGGTGAAAAACCAGTTGGAGTTAGGAAGTTAACGGCTATCAGTAATAAGTAAAGCTCACGATTTTCAGACAAGTATACACCGCTTTCAGATTGTCTGATGGCAAAGATGGTCTGCGCCTGTAGTAAATTCTGATCTTCTCATGGCAACTCGTTTTGTTTAACTAGATCAATTGCCCGTTTCCACTACTTTATTAATAGTCCGGTTTTTCGGGGGGAGGTCACTTTACCAACTTTCTTTTAAGCCATTTGACAAAGCATTCTCATATTTCTCTTTATTGAAGCGATATAAGTTAGGTGATTTATGTGCCCCTCCACTTTTTCGTGATTCATCCAATTTGTCAAGTATGTCATATCCCATCATTTTACGATAAAAGTTTCCTCTGTTTAATTTCTTCCCTAAAATGATCTCATAGAGTTTCTGAAGTTCAGGCATTGTAAACTTATCAGGCAGCAGACTATAGCCAATAGGTTTGTGAGAAAGTTGCATTCTTAAAGTGGTAAGTGCTTGATCAATAATATATTTATGATCCATGATCAAACTTGGAAGATTTTCAATATCCTTCCACTCACAACTAGATGAAATGCTATCAGGCTTTGGGAGCACAAGGGTATAATCCACTAATGCGTAATATCCAATAGTGACAAATCGCTGTTTGTGCCAAAGTGTATCCGGAAATTCTGAAAAGTAATGTTCAGAACGATTAGGTGAGCCGAAAGCCCTAAACTGTTCAAGGTATATATTTTCAGCACCTGTTCTTTCTTTCAAAGTTCGAATTGCTGAATCATCTATGTCTTCTTCATTGCCTATGTATCCTCCTGGCAAGGCCCATGAATCATCATGTAACCCTTTTAAAAGTAGTACCTTAAGGGTAAAGTCATGAAAACCAAAAACTACACAATCTATTGAAACATGTAATAGATAAAGCTGCCAGGCCTCTTCCGATAGTTCCTTGAATTTCTCCATAGTCTCCTGCTTAGCCTTAGCGGAGGCATTAATATTCTCTATATAATTACTAGTACTCATAATATTAATGATTCTTCTTTAGAGTGATAGAATTGGGATTACCATTAAGTGAGTTGTCAATTCTAATGTTTGAAACCTGCACGATAATATTGTCAATTAGCTTGGAAGCCCTTTGATAGAGCAATTCAACTTGGGGAAAATAACAAAAACTATTATTATAATATCGTGAATTGTGGCCTATAATGCATGATTGTTTCTATAGTAAAATATTAGCTTCATAGCGTTGTAGTGGTTCCGCTCTTATTCAGAGAAGCAGGCAGTTCCTCTAACTATTCTTCTGTTCCTTGTCCTCAGGCACAGGTTCACCACCTCGATGTTCTTGGTGTAGCCCTTCTATCAAATGCTTTTCCCGGGGCAACACTTTTGTGAAAGTAGGCCAGTCTTCGGTACAGAATAGGTCTATGCTGAGTGTTTGCAGCTGTTCGTAAAACCTTTTGACTATGTATTGGCTGAGATTCCCCCAGCTCCAGGCCAGCACCTCGTCGGTTTATGGGGCATAGGCGTAAAACAGCAACCTTTTATGCTTCTTGCGCTGGTCAACACAAGTCCACACCTAATCCAACTGCACTGAGTTATAGATCTTGAGGCGGGGCTTGATCGGCAGGCTCTCGGCTTTCTTGTTAAGCCATTTGAGCACCGTCTGCCGGTGCACGCCTGTCACCTTTTCAATGTCCCGGATGCCGGAGTTCCGCACCAGCATTTGCAGCACCAGTTGTTTGGCCTCAGGCCGGCAGCCTGCCTTCTGGTACACGTACTGGAACTGCTTGCCACAAGCACGGTACAGGAAATTCTGCCTGCCCGTGCGCTTTACGCCGTTTTTGACTACCTTCATACTGGGGCAGCAAGGGTGTTTAGAGGAAGTTATGTGCGAGATAACTTCCTCTAAACACCCTTGCTGCCCTACCTGTTAACTCATCATACATTTTATACTACAACCAAGATTTTTATTATTAACCAAGTTGCGAAGTATAAACAATGAAGCCATTGGGACTTGTTAGGGAATAAAGCGACTAAACTTTAACACTGACTTACCATGAATGACTTCACTATTGCAATTTACTGTTTTATAATGATTATTTAGAGCTGCGTTATTTTTTCATGTAACCCAAGAGGGATAACCAATTCTCTAAAGATACAGTCCACTGATCTACAGGAAGGTTTTGCTTTTTTGTTCCAAAGCCATGTTTCCCTTTGGAATATATGCATTTCCACACTTTTTTCGGCTGCTTTCCATTTCTTATATAGATTAAGGCAACTCATATCAAAATTAAAATCATCATCTTCAGCAGCGGCAATAAAGAGAGGTGGAGCATGAGGTGTTACCTTAGCACTTTCAAATTCGGTGGCAAAAGGATAGATAGATGCCGTAAATGCCGGGGTTATTTCTTTTTCAGAGGCATAAGCCAGACCAAGAGACAGCGTTCCTCCCGCAGAAAAGCCTATAATTCCTACTTTTGAGGGGGCGATCTTCCATTTAGCAGCGTTGGATTTAATATATCTCATGGCTGACTTTCCATCTTTAACAGCTTGTGGCACTCCTGTTGACGCAAGTACTAGGAATTTATCCATATCTTTTGCTTTCTCTCCAATGTCGCCCAAAGGGTTCTTAGGGTCAAGGGGCAATAACCTGTACTTAAGTATAAAAGCAGTGAAACCTCTGCTTGCAAACCATTCCGCAACTTTTGTACCCTCGTTATCAATATCAAGTATGTGGAATGCGCCACCAGGACATATAATAACAGCCGATCCATTTGCTTTAGACGCTTCTGAGGTATAAACTGTTAAGGTAGGCTTTTTTACATTGTACACGGTATGAAGCCCCGTTTTTTGATCTAATAAAATCTGTCCGGTTTCGGTTCCTGAAGGCTTGCCGCCATTTAAATGGATGATTTCCTGGGCAATTGAAGCTTGTTGGATGCCCATAATAAGGAATGCCATAAAAGTTATTAGTCTCATAATGATGTGAGTGTTCGTTAGATTATACTCTTAAGATTTTACTTCCTAATGTACTTAGTCCTCTGCAAGTAAACTCACAGGTACAGCTGCAGTAATTAACCATCAAGGAAAAGCCTCGGGTGAACTCCACCCGAGGCTTTTCCTTGATACAATTAAATGGAAGTGGTAGCCATTAATGCTTCATGTCAGTGAACTGCTTGTCTAAGGCAAAGGCTTTATGCACTTTCTCCACCTCTTGCTCTTTGGCCAGCTTGAACTCCTCAGATTCTCTGATGTCCAGGGAAGAAGCGCCTACTTGTACTTTGTAAGTGCCCGCTTCCGCTACCCAGGCGCTCCGGCTATCCAGGTAGGAGGCCAGATCTTTCGGGTTCAGCGTCATGGTAAGTGTCTGGCTCTCGCCCGGCTTCAAGGTGTTGGTTTTGGCAAATGCTTTCAGCTCAGACTTTGGCTTGTCAATGGTTTTAGACGGAGCAGACAGGTAAAGCTCTACGACTTCCTTACCGGCGGTTTTGCCTGTGTTTTTCACCGTAACTGAAACCTTCAACTTATCATTGAAGCTCTTGCTGCTCAGCTTCAGGTCTGAGTAATTAAACTTGGTGTAAGACAGACCGTATCCAAACTCATAAGAAGGCTTCACGTTGAAGGAGTTGAAATAGCGGTAGCCCACGTATACACCTTCTTCATATGTAACCTCCTTAGGGTTCTCGGCCGGAGTTCCCAGCCAGTTTTTGGCAGAAGGAGTGTCCTCGTACTTCACTGGGAAGGTCATGGTTAGTTTACCGGAAGGGTTCACTTTGCCGGATAATACATCAGCTACAGAGTTGCCTCCTTCCTGACCTGGTTGCCAGGCAAGTAAGATGCCGTCTACTTTGTCTTTCCAGCTGGCTGTTTCAATTACGCCACCAATGTTCAGGATTACCACCACTTTCTTGCCCTTCGCGTGGAAAGCTTCACTTACGTTGTTGATGAGTTCAACTTCATCAGCGCCCAGGTAAAATTCATTTTCAATTGCGCGGTCTCCGCCTTCACCGGAGTTTCTTCCCAAGGTAATAATGGCCAGCTCAGAAGTAGCAGCTGTCTTGTTGATAAGGTCTTTGCTCACTTCCATCTCTTTCAATCTCTTGGGAGGTGACAGTAAGCCTTCTTTCTCACGCCTTTTCGCTTCTACATCATTAGCCTTTTCCGCAAAAGGAACATAGATGCTTTTCAGGTCCTCATCTAATTTGAAGCCTGAGTTGGTAAGACCATCCAAAAGGGAGACCGTGTAAGCTTCGTTCACGTCACCACTTCCCGTACCACCTGAGATAAACGAGTAAGAAGTGACCCCGAAGGCGGCAATAGGGTTTGCTTTAGAAGTGAAAGGCAGTACGTTGCCGTTGTTCTTCAGCAATATTATCCCTTCTGCAGCCGCCTGACGGGTTACTTCCGCATTCCCTTTCAGGTCTGGCTTGTTGGTGTAGTTGTACTTCTGCATAATCGGTGACTTGAACACCATTTCCAGTATTCTCTTCACGTTGGTATCTACCACCTCTTTGGAAAGCTTTCCGCTCTTCATATCGTCAAGAATAGCTTGCTTCTGGGCATTCATGCCAGGCATCAGCAGGTCGTTGCCGGCAGAAAGCTGCGCCGTTACGTTGCTGCTTCCTTTCAGTGATTCAAAACCGGCATAACCACCAAACCAGTCGGTCATCACAATTCCTTTAAAGCCCCACTCATCGCGCAGCACATCGGTTAATAAGTCTTTCCGGGCGGAGGTGTAGGTGCCGTTTACCAGGTTATAGGAAGACATCACCGTCCAGGGCTGAGACTCCTTTACGGCAATCTCAAAGCCTTTGAGGTAGATCTCACGCATAGCTCTCGGGCTCACGTGTACGTTGATGGAAAGGCGGTTCGTCTCTTGATTATTGGCGGCAAAGTGCTTGATGGAAGTACCCACGCCGTTAGACTGAATACCGTTTACCATGGCCGCGGCAATCTTGCCGGAAATAAGAGGGTCTTCTGAGTAGTACTCAAAGTTGCGGCCATTGAGCGGGTTGCGGTGGATGTTAAGGGCAGGAGCCAGCAGCACGTCTATACCATACTCCTTTACCTCATTGCCCATGGCTTTGCCCACGCTCTCAATCAACTGGGTGTTCCAGGTAGAGGCCAGGGCAGTACCTACCGGGAAAGCAGTACTGTAGTAGGTGTTCGCATCATCTTTTCTCTTTGAGTTGATCCGAAGCCCTGCCGGGCCATCGGCCATAATAATCTCTGAAACCCCTAGACGTTTGATTTCATGTGTTCCTCCGGCAGCGCCTGGCACGCGTCCTTCAATGGTGCCAACCACAGGGGCCAGGCCGTCAAAGCCCGGCATGCCGGTGCCAATAAGCATACTGGCTTTCTCTTCATCGGTCATCTGATTGACCAGGTCGTTGATTCTGTCTTGCATAGATAGGCGATAATCCTCATAACGGTCCAGCTTCCCATTGTGGTTCAGGTCCGCAAAAGTGAATCCGTCAATAATTAATTGTTGTGGGTCCTTGTCAGCAGGCGAGGCTTGTGTATTAGGTGCTCCCACCAGGGTAAGGGCGGCAAGTAGTGATACTTGTGCTGCTTTCATATGGTTATATTTCTTCATATAAAAATTGGGTATTTAGTTGATTGTGTATTATTAGAATTTAAAGTTCAGAGAGCCTTCAAGGGTGAACGGGCGGATGTAAGAACCAACTAGTAATTGTCCGTAATAAGGGGTTGGGTCTGTGATCAGCTCGGCTCCGTTGATGGTTCCCTTGGCGCCCCGCTGGTTCAGGAAGTTCACGGCCGTTAAACCAGCATCAAAGTGCTCATTAATTTTGTAGTTCACCCCACCAAAGGTTTCCCAGCGTGGCTCAAAGTATAGCGCGTTGGTGAGGTTAGCGTACTGTTGAGAGAAGTAGCGGAAGCTGGCCCAGACTTTGAAGTTCTTATAGCTGTAGCTTGGGTCAATCTCCATGAGCGTCTTGGAGATTTCCAGCACGTTTTTGTCGTCATAAGAGTAGTTGCGGCCAAAGGCGCTGAAGTTATAGTTCTTGTAAACCGGGTTTTGCAATGTGATGAGGTAGTGCAGGCTAAAGCCCTTGAAAGGATTGGCTACGATATCTGTGGTCCAGCCTATGGTTTGGATATCATAGTACACAGTCACTACCTCAGACTGGCTGGCATTGTCAGGGTTTACCAGGTTTAGCCGTGATTGATAGTTGTTTCTGGTAAGGTAAGTAGCCTGAGACACCAGGCTCAGCTTAGGAGAGTTAAAGTACACGCCAAAGCCCAGCAGTGGGCTTTTGATTTTGGTAAGATTAGGCAAAGCGGCACCAGAGTAGTTCTCAAGACGTTCGTGGTTCTCTGTATACGTAAAGTCTGCTATAAGCCCCGCATTCTTGGTTACTTTAAGGACGGTGTTCACAGACCCGCCTATGTGAAACCAGTCATTGTTGAAGTACGTCTTCTCTGCCTCATTCAGAACTACTCCCGGTGCTCTTGGTGTAAGGTAGTAATCGCCTTTAAGTTTCTGGTACTGCAGGTTAACGCCGTAGTTCACTGAGAAACGGTCAGATAATTTCCAATCATCAGAGAAGAAAACCGAAAGCTTGTTCTCATAACCGTTATGGTACTCGCTCCCCACGTTGTAGTTATAGAAACCTTCTGTATCTGTATTGGAATCGCCGCCCGGGACATTTCTAAGCAGTTTATCAGGAGCGGCTGTAGCAGTTTGGTAGAAGAAAGAGCGATTCGCCCTAAATTCATCTACGTTATAATACTGCTCAGTAAGGCCTATCCGCAATTGGTGAGTCTCTAGCTTTTTATTTAGCTCAAAGCGGGATAAAATGGTTTTGGTAGGAGTGCCAGGCGTGTACATAGCCACCGTGGGATTTACATAGCCAGTATAAGCCACTCCTGTGTTTTTATATGTAAATCCGTCTGTAGCGTATGCCTGGAAAACATTAAGCGGAATAACGCCTAAGTAGGTGGCCTCTGCATAACGGGCACGAGCCATAAAGTTGAACTTCCATCCGTTATTAAGCAAACGATGGCCTATGATGTCAAAGCTGTGAGAGAAGGCGGCAGCATCACTGGTACCCATGTCTCCGTTGACGTATTCTCCTGTAACAAAGTCTTGGAACCGAAGAATGCCATCGTTCACAATATAAGAGTCCCGCCCTATTCTGAAGTTGGGCAGCTCCTCTGCTTTGCCGCCTTCATTATATTGGAAAAGAGCATAGTTGGTTAAAGAAGCAGAGTTGGCATATTTGTAGAGAAAGCTGATTTCACCCTTCTGGTTGGCAAACCGCTTGGTTAAGCCGGCCCTGTAAATCTGAGTGCGGTCTGAGTAGGTCGCAAATTTCAAATCATAGGTGCTTGGGTCATAGTTGGCATAAGCTCCGGCTGTGTAAAACCAGTTTTTGCCCAGAGGCCCTGAGATGTTCACATCGCCTTTCAGCCAGCCAAAATGACTGCCGGAGATGTTGCCCACCAATTCAAACTTGTCTCCACCCAGCTTAGTGTAGGAATTTACAGCAAAACCCAGTTCGCCAGTGGTAATGGCTGCTTCGCCAATCTTCATCAAGCCCGTTCTGCCCAAACTCACGCTCGGTCTCCAGGTGCGGTTTGGTAATTCAGGCCAGAAATAATACACCACCGGAAGGTCATTTTCCATAATGGTGATTCCACCCACAGAGGAAGGAAGCCCAATGTTTACCTCGCGTGGGCCAGTGTTATTAGCTGCATTGAGCATTACATTCCGATTCTTCTCCTCCTTCGTGTCTGTTTCCTCCAACCTTATTTTGGTGCTGTCAGCCATCGTTGGCACAGTATTTTGCGCATAAAGGGTGATGCTCTGGAATAGCGATATCCCTAAAGCGGTGAGTAATGCTTTTTTCATCCCGTGCTTATTTATAGAGTTTCCAAACTTTGTTTTATTATTGCTTCATAATGAAGCAATAATAAAACAAAGTTTGGAAACAAACAATAGTTCGCAAGAAAAAGCATGAACTATCTGAATTGAGGAAATAATAAGATTAGTAATATTGAGTATAGGCATCCATCAGTTAAAACGCCATGAGAGGATCCTTAGGCTCCATCACTACTGCCTTTCAAAGAAGGATTGGATTAGGCAAACCGCTTAAGAAGTTTTATGAGCATGTGCTCGCCTTGCCTCTCAGTATCAGCCAGCGCATCAATTTTCGACAGCTTGCCCGCCACAGCAGCTGTGTTCGCCTGCATTTTGAGCAGTACTTGCAGACATCTTTCTTTTGAGATGATCTGGCACAAAACCATGAGAGAAGTGTTTGGAAAAGCGCTGGTTTTGAGTCTTTGTTTTCATCTCTAAATTTCCCGTGACATGAAAATCATCAAGCAGTCCGTGGGAGCTGACATCGCTAAAGGCAAGTTCGACGCCTGCTTCTCGGTGCTCACCCATGAGCAGCGCGTGGTAGTGAAAGCCGCCCTGCAAATTCTCAAACTCTCACTGAGGCTTTGCTGAGTTTACCCGGTGGTTGAGCAAATGGGAGGACCCGTCAGCGGAACTGATATTCATTATGGAGGCCTCCGGGGTATACCATGGAACCTGGCCTGGCAGCTCCACCGGGCGGGCCGCAAGGTAACTATCTTGCTTCTGCATTTAGCTATGGGCTGGAGCCATTTTGCCTCCAAAGTAGCCTTTGACTAGTCCGAATAAAGGGAGGTGCTCAATTGGCAAGCAGAAGGAGCATGAGCTCGCACCGTTTTTTTAATTAGCCTCAAGAAAGGGAGAGCAGCCGCTGTCACGGCAACAGCAAGGAAGCTGGCCATCATTATTTGGAACATGGTCACCAAAGCAGAGACGTGCAAGAAAAACGAGATAAGGGAAAGCAGAGAAAAAAGCAGGCGGACAGACGTATTCATGAGCTTAAACTGAGTCCGAGCGAACTTAAAAAACTTTTCTCAAAAGCCTCTTAGCTTGTTAGTTGAAATGAAGTTGTACAGAAAAAGTTGAACCAAAAATTCTTTACTTATGGAATAACTTTTTTTAGCATAAGACATTCTAAGTAAATAAGGAATAAACATAAGGCAATAATAGAATGCATTAGAATACTAGCGGGGGTGAATCTTACTTGTTAGTCGATTTGACCCTACTATTAATATAACTGAACGAAAAACAAATTGTGCCGCAATAAGCAAAGGTAAAAGTGACTTATTTTGCTACGTTTGATTTTGTATTTTAGCGCTGATGGACGATATTAAGACCTTTTCCCTTTCAAAGCATAGCCGGCTTTTTTCTGTACAGGATAACAATCGGGAGTATCTCTTTGTACAGGCGGCCGATCATCCTTACCTGGAGGAGCCCTACCGGGCAGAGAGTTATGCAATAGCCTTTCTGAAAGAAGGTGGTATTCATCTGCAAGCTGGCTTGAAACATCACGATATAGAGGCGCCTTCTATTATTGCTCTAGCACCGTCTGTCATCCGAAGCTTCCGCAAACGCAAGGACTTGATGAAGATGGACATTTTGTTCTTCAAGGATACCTTTTTACTGGAAAGACATGCAGACCTTTTTTTTCTGGTTAAACATAACTTCTTTGAAACTAATGACCTGCATGTAGTGCACCTGGAGCCCCTATACGAAACCAGGTTTAAAAAAATATTTGAGCTGATTGAGTTAACCCAATCTGTTGTCAATCATCATCAGGCTGAAATTATCAGGAACTATATTTTTGCCTTGGTATATGAAATAGATGCTTATTACCGGCAATATTCCTTAGGAACGCAAACGCTTCTTAATGCCTATCCCTTATTCGCCAAATTCAGGCAGTTGTTAGCCCGCAACTATATGAAAGAACGGAAATTGGATTTCTATGCTCGGCAACTGCATGTAACCCGCAAATACCTTTCCGCAGCGATTAAAAAACAAACTGGAAAGTCAGCTGGTGAATGGATAGATGAAACCATTACCCTGGAGGCAAAGGTGCTCCTGCAAAACAGAATGCTTACTGTCTCCCAGGTCAGCGAGATGTTGAATTTTTCAGATCAATCGGTGTTCGGAAAGTTTTTCAAAGCTAATACAGGCATGTCTCCCGTTGAGTACCGGAAAAAGACATAAGTCAACACAACCTGCAACTCCTCCCTTTTTATATTTGAAGCATTTTATGGTTTAGTAATACAAGACATTTCGACCAAAACTCAGGCCTTTTAGCCTATCTTTGCATGTTTTTTAAGCGCAACTTTGTCTCATCAAAATTCTGTAGTGGTATTGATGCATGGATAATTTAGCAACCTGATGGTCCTTGAGTCAATAGATGGCATTGCTTGATTCAGTTGAAAAGCTGTCTACCTAGTGTGGCTTGAAGGCGTATCCATAAGGATGATAGGAAAAAGACATAGCGTGAGTTCTGCAATGAAGAGGTGTTCGTGCTGAATACCAACTCTCTACTCTCTTTTGTGCTTACAGTCCAAGAACATCTCACATTAAGCAGAAGCGGCTCAAGCGAACTAATCGATAGACTACCTCATTTAAAACATTAAAAATGAATGATCTTTAAATCGATGAAGTGTTAAATGAATAGATATTTTTTAGTTGATAGGCGATCAGGGTACTAAAAGTAACCAGTAGTGCAGTCTTTTACTTTCCAAAAAGTCAAGCAGCAAAATGGGACAAAGCCTCGCTTGTGAAGATCGGAATGGTGCTTGTAAAACTACTTTGTGATCAGTAAATGCCAATACGAAGAAATCTCCTATGTATAAATGGTAATCAATATATTAACCATTAGAATTAAATAAATTATGGAAATTACAGCAGCTGTCGTTAAAGAGAAGTGGAGCAATTTTGAATTGACTAAAGTTGTGCTCGACCAACCTAAAAGTGATGAAGTCTTAGTGAAAATCGTTGCTACCGGTATCTGCCATACGGATATGGTGGCACGCGATTTCATCATGGGAGCGCCTAACTTTCCGGTGATTCTGGGGCATGAAGGTGCGGGTATCATAGAAAGCGTAGGTGCCGATGTACATCATCTAAACGTCGGTGACCACGTGGTATTGACCTATGGTTATTGTGGGGAATGTGAGATCTGCCGGTCTGGTAATCCTGCGTACTGCCATGACTTTTTTCAGCGGAACTTCTCCGGTGCACGGGTAGACGGCTCACACAGCCACCATTATCATGATGCTAAGGCCATCCATGATAATTTCTTTTCTCAGTCTTCCTTTGCCACCTACGCCGTTGCCCACAAAAACAATGTTATACGGGTGCCCAAAGATGCCCCGCTGGAAATCTTAGGTCCCTTGGGTTGTGGAATACAAACCGGAGCTGGGGCCATTATCAATTCCCTGAGGGTGAAAGTTGGTAGTTCTGTCTTGATAACTGGAACAGGCGCTGTGGGATTATCCGCTCTGATGGCAGCCAAAGCATCTTCAGCCACTACCATTATTGCGGTAGACATTAACGATGAACGTCTGGAGTTCTCAAAGGAATTGGGTGCAACCCATACGATCAACAGCCTGAGGGAGGACGTATCGCAGCGGATTCGCGAAATACTGCCCAATGGGGTCCAGTATGGTGTAGATACCACCGGAAGGAATGAAGTAATCAATAACATACTCTCAAGCCTTGCGCCAGTGGGCGAGTTGGTGTGTATCGGGGTAGCCCGAAAGCCCCTGGAGCTGGAAACCAATATTTTCCTGACCAAAGGTTATAAAATCAAGTTTATCAACCAGGGAGACAGTGTTCCGCAGGAGTTTATCCCTAAACTGATTCACATGTATCAGGGCGGGCAGTTCCCTTTTAACAAGTTGATCAAAAAATACGCTTTCCAGGATATCAACCAAGCCATTGAAGATTCTGAAAAAGGCAGGACCATTAAATCCGTGTTACTGATTGGCAATTATAACAACTGAATCTTACATCAAAGCGCACCTTTAAAAATCTGAAGGTGCGCTGTTTTTCCTCGATAAAATCAGAACATGAGAGCTATGACCTTTTTATTCGTGGTGGCTTTCCTTGTAAAAGTTAGGTTTTCGGGGGCTTTTTGCCCAGAAGCAGGCTGGGTACCTAGTCATAGAGACAGAAGCTATAGAATTCGTTAAGAAGTCTCACTTTGAAATTAGTGCGGAACTGGACCATGCTCAGATCGGAGAAGGCATGTAATCTGGTAATGTTAATGGTGTTGCAGTGAGTGCATGGGTGGTAAACCTTGATTATTTCCTTTCTGAAAAGTGAAGCATTGTAAACATAGTGATATTATGCTGGAGAATTTTTTATGTGCTAAGTAATATAGAATAAATAGTTGAGAGAAACTACCTTATCATTTTGTTGCCTTCTCAGGATATGAGTTCGCCAGGCGCACTTCTCCTTAATAGGTTCAATAGGTGTGGAGCGGAATATGGAAAAGAACTTTTTTAGGTACCGTGCTGGTAAAGAGTAAAGCTTGAGTTTTCAAAAAAGCTTGGAATAGAGTGCCGTTCTTGATTATGACTATAAAGTCAAAGGCTGCAATAGTTGGAACATTGGCTTAGGCATAGGCAAGTTCCGAGCCTATAGAAAACTTCAACCTAAACTAAATTGTAGAGTTTAAGACTTTCCCATATGTAAGGCTTGTACCAGAGATCTCTATTAGACTTTATGATAATGAAATTTTAAACAGCGTCTTCAACTGTTGACTGACTATCTGTCTAAGTAATTTAGGTACCTGCCGCTTCATAATAACCGTTTAACAGAAGTTGCACCTCTCGAAGAATTCTAACAGGCGGTGACGCATGAAAGATGCCACCGTTAAAAAGCAAATTGGGCTAAGCTTCGGACTTGCCTTCCAAAAAAAACATTTACCATAAAAGAGCACATTATGCTTTACATCACCGCTGCAATTAAAGTAAAACCTGAGGCTATTGAAGCCTTGACGGACATATTTGAACCACTGGTTACCGCCACCCGGCGCGAACAGGGTTGCCACCGCTATGAGGCGCATCGCCCAACGGATGATCCTGCTACTATCATCATGCTGGAAGAGTGGCAATCTGAAGAAAGTATACAGGCTCATAACCAATCGGAGCATTTCCAGCAGTTTATAACCAGCATTGAGCCACTGCTAGCCGAGCCGTTACAGATTTACATCACGCAAAAATTTTTTTAACCAGCTTACCCCTAGAAAAAAGCAACTGACAATTGCTGTTGTCAGTTGCTTTTTTCTAGGGGTATTGAGTTGGCTCCCGTATGGTTTTCCGGACGGCGCTATTTGGGTAGTTCCATGTTTATGCGTAAAAACTTATCAATCTTCGCTGGTTCATAAGCATAATGTTTTGAATCATAAATGATGTGATTTTGCACACATCTCGCCTTCCGCATCATAATATGTATTATCGAACCCAGCCGGCTTTTACCAGATAAGCCATTTCGACTAATAGTCAAGCCTTTTAGCCCACTTTTATGGGTTGCTAAAACGTAGTTTTGCCGAATCAAAAGTCCCGCAAGTTTTTTAGGCATGACTAGTTCAAACAACCAAGCTCCGCAAGACAAAAAGGAGGCGCTGCTGAATGCAGCTGAAGAGCTGTTTGCCGAGTACGGCTTTGAAGGCTCTTTCATAAGAATGGTAACAGAAAGATATGGCGTGAATTCGGCGATGATCAATTATCACTTCGGCTCGAAGAAAGCCTTTTTTGTTGCCATATTTGAGTTCAGGTTAGAGCAGATCAATCATGAGGTTAGGGAACTAGGAAGCTTTGCCTTGAACCCATATCAAAGTTTAAAAGCCTATCTGAATACTTTCATCCGCCGCATAGAATTGAATCATGGCTTACACCAGCTGCTCCGCAATCCTCTTGCCACAAGGCAATACCCTGCCGCCGTCACACTGGTATCCAAAGCTGGGGAGCAGGTTTTCATGCTGATCAGGAGTATTGGTCAGGAAGGTACCAAAACAGGGTGTTTTAGAAGAGTGGAGGTAGAGATGTTTGCAATGAATGTGCTCTTTCTGCTCCCTTACGTTCTTACCTGCGAAATGGTAACCCTTACTCGCCCCAATTGCACGCCCTTGAGTCTGCCCAGGCGGACCGCTTTGGCAAATTGGATAATTACCTATCTCCTGGTATCAATTTCTATCATAGAGCCTGTAAGTTATGAAGTATCTAATGGTTAGATATGCTTTGAATAGGAGGGAGTTGATAGTGCTTTTTATAATCCTGCTAGCAATCCCTTTTCTATTGAAGACTAATTTAGCAAGTGCCCAGGGCATTAGTAGTAGCCGGTACAAACTTTCTCTTTCGGAAGCTATACAATTTGCCAAAAGCCAGAATAAATGGGTGCAGGCAGCTATAACAGCAGAAAACGCCGCTGCTGAAGATCGCCAGGATGCTTATAATGCGGCGTTGCCCGCCGTTAACGCCAGTGCATCCTACCAAAGGTTTTCTGATTTAACCCTTTTTACAAATGGACTGGAGCAATCAACCACTGGACCGAGAAAGCCGACACCCAATGCCGCGGCCTTGGGCGTTGATGCCCTTTTTAATATTTACAGCGGGGGCAGGCAGCGTGCCCTGCAAAGCGAGCAGGATGCCCGCCTAAAATTAGCAGAACTGAATTCGCAGGACCAGGCTGGTAATATTGCCTTGCAGACGGCTACGCAGTATCTGGAACTAGTACGGCTGAATGATTTGCACAAATTTATCCAGGATCAGCTGAAAAGGGCACAAACCCGCTTAAGTAACATTAACTCCCTTTATAAAAACCAAAAGGTAACCCGGAGTGATGTGTTACGGGCAGAAGTAATGTTATCAAATGTCGAGCTCACTTTAGAGCAAAACGAAAATGATATTATTATCGCCAATCAGAAACTGAATGTACTGATGAATCTTCCAGATTCCGTTTCCATTTTGCCTGCCGATTCTGCCGGGATGCCTAAACCAGAGATTACTGTGCTTTTGCCGTTACTAGAAGAGACAGAGGCTGCTTCCTATGCTATTCAAAAGTCCGGTCAGAATATACAGGTGCAAAGGGCAAGAGTCAGAAGCATACAAAGCAACAGTATGCCTTCACTCAGTTTCTATACGGCCTACGGGCTAAACTACCCGAATTACCTGTTCTTCCCGCCGATAGACCAAGCGTATACCATTGGCTTTGTTGGGCTAAGGGCTCAGTACGGCATCTCCTCCCTTTACCATAATAAAAGCAAAATCGCTGCCAGCCAACTTAGAGTCCAGGAACTCCAGTTACAGCAGCAGGCCGTAGCCGATAACGTTCGTGTAGAGGCGAATGCTCACTACATCAAGTACAGAGAAGCCCTTAACCGGATCAGGGTAAATGAGCGCTCAGTTGCACAAGCCCGGGAAAACTACCGGATTGTCAGTACAAAATACTTTAACCAGCTGGCCCTGTTAACAGACCTGCTCGATGCCGACAATTTGTACCAGGAATCCAGGTTCAACCTGATTCGGGCGCAAACGGATGCCCTTGCCATCTATTACCGCCTGCTTTATACCAGCGGGAAATTATAAACCATCATCCTGAAAAATGAACAAAGATCATCATAAAACCCACCCGGGAAATATTATCATTACCATTATAGCCGTATTATTAGTTTTGGCAGGAGCTGGGTATTTCATTTATTTCTGGCAATACTCCCGAAACCATGAAGAAACCAATGATGCCCAGGTAGAAGCCTATATCAATCCTGTTTCGGCCAGAGCAGGTGGCTATATTCAGCGGGTTTACTTTGAAGAGCATCAATTGGTTAAAGAAGGGGATACCTTGGTGATACTGGACGACCGGGAATACCAGGCACAACTACAATCGGCCGAAGCAGCTGTGGAGGATGCCTATGCCCAGCAAACTGTGCTTGCTGCCAGTATTCGCTCGGCAGAACTTGGCACCCGGGTAAACGAGGATCAGATTAAGGGTGCAGAGGCCAGGTACCGGCAGCAGCAACAGGATATCAAACGTTATCGCAACCTGCTGAAAGAGGAGGCGGTAACCGGGTCTGAATTTGAGCAGGTAAAAGCCCGCTACGAAGTAACGGCAAGCGATTTCAGTGCCGCAAAAAACAACCTGGCAATGAATTTAGCGAAGATCCAGGAACTCAAAACGCGTTTTGCCTTACTAAAAGCCGATATTAAAAAGAAGGAAGCCGCACTGGAACTGGCCAGGCTAAATCTATCCTATACTGTTATCCGGGCACCCTATTCTGGTCGGCTAGGACGAAAGAACATTATGGAGGGGCAGCAAATTCAGCCTGGCCAGCCTCTGGTTAGCATTATTAATGAAAATGAGAAATGGGTTATTGCGAACTTCAAGGAAACGCAGGTAGAAGGGATGTATATAGGCCAGCCCGTCGAGATTCGCATAGACGCGATTGACGGTAAAGTGTTTGAAGGCCAGGTTGAAGCCATAGCGGGATCAACCGGTTCCAAGTTTTCACTTTTACCCCCAGATAATTCCACTGGAAATTTTGTCAAAATTGTTCAGCGAATCCCCGTAAAGATTGCATTTACGGATACAAGAATCTCCGCAGTGGTTCCTGGCATGAACGCTACTGTCGCGGTAAAGAAAGGGAAGTGATGAAAAAGCCCGAGTATTTTAAAGCATGGATTACAGGATGGGACTGGGGTATACGAATAGCACTTTTTCTTATCCTGCTGTCTGCCCTCGTGCAGTTCGGTATGTTTGCCCTTACTCAGAATTATATGGTTGCCTATATGGGCGCACAACCAGAAGACATCTCCTATTCTTTGCTGCTAACCAATGCCGGTATTATTTCGATTCTGCCGGTTCAGTTTCGCTTTTTAAGGTATTTTGAAACGCGCAGTTACCTGTTGGTCAACATTATCCTGGCAATCATCCTGAACCTATTGTGTTTATATTGCGATAATATTTTTTTCTTTTTTATCCTGCGGTTTTTGCAAGGCATATTAGTCGCCAATACAGCCGCATGTATTCTGATCGTGATTTTTTCGCGTATATCGAAAGAAAAATCACTAGCGGTCGGGTCAGCTGTTTTTTATGGAGCGATATTGAGTAATACCGTGATAATTGGCATGGTGGCGGCATTCGTGGTAACTACCTGGGATTGGAAAGCTACCTATTATTTTCTGATCCTTTTTCAGTTATTCATCCTGCTTATCATCCTGCTGATATTCAAGCCGGTAAATGGAATTAAGAGGTACCCCTTATACCAGATTGATTGGGCGGGCTTTATCATTTTTAGCTTTGCGGCATCGACATTCGGCTACCTGATGATTTATGGATCGAAATACTACTGGTTCTCAGACCAACGTATACAATTAGCAGGTTTTATTTCCATTACTGGTACTGTTCTTTTTCTGTACCGGCAACTTACTGTTAAAAGGCCATTGATCCAGCTTGCAGTTTTCAGGTCTACTAACATGGTGATAGGGCTTTGTTTACTGGGCATCTATTATGGGAGCAAAGACACGATCAATCTTATTTACAATTATGCCGGCAGTACCTTAAAGTGGAGTACGGCTCAGGTGATGGCATTGGGGTGCTGTAACGTGGCAGGAATTGTACTGTTCATGATTATCTCTACCCAAATCATGGTCCGTAACAGAAATTCTATAAGGGCGCTCCTATGTACAGGATTTTCCCTCATGGTCTTCTACAACCTTTGGATGTATTTTATGATGACTCCTGATCTGGCTTTTACAGACCTTATTTTTCCTGTCTTTTTACAGGGTGCCTCGTCGGGATTATTGTTTTTACCAATTGTCATATTTATACTATCCTCAGCACCTCCTAATACTGGTACATCTGGTTTGGTAGTAGCCGCTTATGCTCGTTTTATAGCTGCCTTAAATTCTTTTGCGGGATTTTATAACCTTCAGTTATACTTTAATCAGTATTTCAAAGAAGGTTTTATGGGCTATTTGACTGGTGAAACGCAGCAAACTGTCACGCGGATAGCTACCTATCGGCAGATGTACGCATCCAAAGGATTTACCTCGGAGCAAGCCTCAGCTCTTGCCATGAAAGCAATCGGCCAAAACTTATCCCTGCAAACGCAACTGTTAACAAACAGGGCAGTCTTTATGACGCTGGCAATCATCCTGGCTATTGTTGCTTTTCTTGTCTTGACGGTCCCTTCCATCAGCAAAACCTACCTGCACTGGAACAAACGGATGTTTACGCCTCCGCGGGGATAACCGGCGCTGGCATTTGGCGGAGTTGGAAAGAAGTCCGCATGAAAAAAATGATCAGCAATTTGAGAATCTTCAGGTAACCTAATATTCAAAATCAGAAGAAAAAATTCAGTATGAGCCCTTAGTTACTACATACATAAGATTAGATCATTTTTATTCAATCCAACTGCTATAAAATTCCATTCTAATGTAAGCAGATATTTAAATTAAATATGCTGATAATCAGCAGGAATTAGTTTGTCACAGCCTACATAAGCAGGCATTAAATACACAAAAATGAAAGGGAAATACAGAATTTTATTATCGGCTATTTTGATTATGGTTGGACTACAAATGAGTGCTCAGGCACAAGAATACAGGTCTGCAACAAAGTACGGTGAACCGGGGAAAGCGCCGGGAATGAAAGTTAAATTGCTAAGTACAGTTGGTGATGTTAAGACCTACGCGGTAATTTTATCTAAAGGGGATGAGGCTGTATCCGGACTGACAGAATTTGCAGAAAAGTATAACGTAAAAAGTGGGCATTATCAAGCCATAGGAGATGCCATGCATATAGAAGTAGGCTGGTTCGATTACAACCGAAAGCAATTTCTGGTTGTGCCTATTGATACAGCCGAAATTACTTCATTTACGGGCGATATTGCCTGGTACAAAAACAAACCGGTAGCCCACACCCACATGACGGCTTCCTTAAAAGATGGTTCAGTAAAGGGCGGGCATTTGCTACAGTTAATAGTTGGGCCAACGCTTGAGATTATTGTTACGGTGGAACCAACCTATTTGTACAAAAAGCTGAATGAAGAATTTCAAGCAGGGTTGATTGACCCGGATATTAAAAAATAACAGTAATGCAGGAAGAAGAATATAGATCCGCATCGCAGGAAGTGGAACCGGGTAAGGCACCTACCATGAAAGTTAAATTATTGAGTTCTGTAGGGGATGTTAGAACATATATGGTGATTTTCTCCAAAAATGATGAGGTAGTCTCGGGTTTAACAGAATTTGCGCTGAATTACAATGTCAAAAGCGCTCATTTTCACGGCATAGGAAGTGCATTTAGCTTAGAGTTGGGATGGTTTGATTTTGACCGCTTGCAATACCAGGTTATTCCAATGGGAATTGCTGAAGTAACTTCCTTTATGGGCAATATAACCTGGTTAAATGAAAAACCAATCGTACACGCACATGCCACAGCTTCCTTAAGGGACGGAATAGTGAAAGGCGGGCATTTATTGGCACTCAATGTAGGACCTACTTTTGAGGTAATTGTTACGGTAGAGCCAACCTTTTTATACAAAAAGCTTGATCAGGAATTCCAGGCAGGTATGATCGTTTAAATAGATGATTAGATAAAAAGCTGTTTAGAGTTTTATAGAACAATGTGTTTCTGCCCAAAGTAAACCCTTCCGGCTACTGCTGTTTCGGTCCTCTTTAAAAAAAGGCCGAAACGGCAGTAGGATTCTTATTTCTCCGTCAGAATACCCGCTTTGTTCGAAAACCCTAAACAGCTTCTATGTTACTATTGAAAACCTAAACAGTTTAATCTTAACAATACAAAATGAAAATAGAACTTTCTGTTTTAGACTTAATGATGATTGGCGAAGAACGAAGGTTTCTGGATACCATAGAAGGTGCCAAAATGCTGGCTCAGGCTGTTGAATCGTTTGGTTATAAACGGTATTGGGTGGCAGAACATCACGATATGCCAGGAATAGGATCTTCTGCTACTACTTTGCTCATGCAATATCTGGCCGCCGCAACCAGCAAAATAAGAATAGGGTCGGGAGGCGTTATGTTGCCTAATCATGCTCCTTTGATTGTTGCCGAACAATTTGCCACTTTAGATACCATGTTTCCGCAAAGAATTGATTTTGGCGTGGGTAGAGCACCTGGGGGAGCAGGGCCAGCAATCAGGGCAATCAGAGGTAAAAATCTGGAGAGGGATTTTGGGCAAGATCTGAAAGAAATTTCAGACTACCTGGCTGATAACTGCCAGCAAGCCGCCCGGGGAATCCGAGAGCCGCATGAAGTACCAGTGTATATTTTAGGTTCAAGTTTAAACAGTGCTGAATATGCTGCTAAGCATGGTTTGCCCTATGTTTTTGCTTCTCACTTTGCTCCCCGGTTTTTAATGGACGCTATTCAATTATATAGAAAGTTATTTCAACCTTCACCTACTCTGGAAAAACCTTATGTAATAGCGGGTGTAAATATAATAGCAGCAGATACTCCGGAAGAAGCTACCCTGATTGCCAGCTCACATCAAAAATGGGTAGTGCAATTATATACAGGAAACGCAGGCTTACTGCCAAAACCAGAACCCGATTACTTTAAAAATACAACTGCCAATGAAAAAGCCATCTTAGCTGAAGCAATGGCCTGTACGGCTATTGGCGACAAATCAAATGTTAAAGATTGGTTGGAATCTTTTTTACAACTTACCAAAGTTGATGAATTGATAATTGATGCCAGGATATATGACCCTTTAAGCCGCTGTAAATCTTACCAAATTGCGAAAGAAGCAGTGAAGGCATTGTAATATCTTACAGTTGCAATAATAATATAGCAGTTGCATTAGGCCTTCAGTTTTTGGGGTATTTTGTAGATACAATGGTCGAACTTTAAAATTTAAAAAGCTCTAACTATGCTTTTGTTCGCAGAAATGAAACGTCATGTAAAAATAAAAAAAGAACATGTTTAAAAATCAAAAGCTACTATTCCTGATCATAACGATATTATTTTTTGGATTTTCTGCGGATGCTCAGAAAAAAGATGGGATTTCGGTGAAATCAGTAAAGATCCAGAATGGAATGATTTCTGGTGTAGCTGGAACCGACCCTGAAGTTCTTGTTTTTAAGGGAATTCCATATGCCGCTCCACCTATAGGCAATTTACGATGGAAGGCTCCTCAGCCGGTTGAAAGCTGGCAGGGAATACGGGAATCTAATACCTTTAGCCCCAATGCGTACCAGGCCAAACCCAAACCTTTTGGCGTGTACACATCAGAATTCCTTATTCCACAGGATGGTGCTATAAGTGAGGATTGCCTTTATCTTAATATATGGACAGCTGCAAAATCAGTTAAGGAAAAAAGACCGGTTATTGTTTTTATACATGGCGGCGGGTTTGTAAGTGGGTCGGGTTCAGTACCTATTTATGATGGCGAAGCATTTGCTAAAAAAGGGGCTGTTTTTGTTACATTTAACTACCGCCTTGGCATATTGGGTTTTTTCGCCCATCCTGAATTGACAAAAGAATCTGCTCACCAGGCCTCCGGCAATTACGGTATTTTAGATCAGATCGCTGCCTTGAAATGGGTAAAGAAGAACATACGTGCATTTGGTGGCGACCCAAATAATGTAACCATCGCCGGACAATCGGCTGGCTCCATGAGCGTCAACGTTCTTGCTGCAAGCCCATTGGCCAGAGGGTTATTTAACAAAATAATTGCGGAAAGTGGTGGTTTTGTAGTAAAGGGTGTTTTTGGCGGAACGGAACCGCTAACCGTTGCCGAGCAAAAGGGTTTACAAATTGAAAAAACTGCCGGTGCAGCCAGCCTGCATGAGTTGCGCCGCTTGCCCGCAGAAAAGTTGCTATCCTTGCACCAGGGAATGGGAACAGTAATCGTTGATGGGTATGTGCTTCCTACCTCTGTTCCATCTATTTTTGCCGGCGGCAAACAAACCCATGTTCCCCTGCTTACAGGTTATAATGAGGCAGATGTGCTTTTTCAGGAGCCGGCTACGCTTGCAAGTTACCGGGAGCAGGTACAAAAACAATTTGGGAATGATGCTGCCAGGATTTTGCAGCTATATCCGGCTGCCAATGATAAAGAAGCAACAATAGCGGCAAATAACCTTACCCGCGACTCCGGATTTGGTATTCAGAATTTTGCCTGGGCGCGGATGCAACAGGAACAGGGAAAAGCAAAGGCCTACATGTACTTCTTCAAACGCCAGGTGCCGGAGGTTGGCGGAACCAATAAATATGGTGCTTTTCATACAGCCGAAGTGCCTTATGCGTATGATAACTTAAAATTTCTTAACCGGCCCCTGCAAGAGGCCGATCAACAATTGGCGAATGTCATGTCGTCTTATTGGATCAATTTTGCCAGGAATGGCAACCCTAATGGATCCGGAATTATGCAGTGGCCCGAATTTAAGCAAAATGGCCAAGTTATGATATTTGACTCCACATCCTCCGTAGCCCAACATCCTTATTTTGATGCGCTAGAATTTCTTTACCAGCGGTCGACGAAATAAAAATTTCTTGAAATAAATTTCAGATCAAATACCCTGTCGTCTTCACGATTGCTACAAATCTATGGCCTAAAACGCAGGGATAAGCTAATAGTAGGATACAAGGCTAAAGAATTGAAATTATGAGTCGTCCTGAACAACTTACCGCATATTGCAGGATGGAGGCATGGGTTTGGATTCTGTTTTCGGCCTCTTTTTCTAAAAACAGGCCGAAAACAGAAAATTGGACACACAAAGAAATAAAGCATGACTGCCACCAAGCAGGTTAAAACTTTTAAACTGCTTCATAACCAAAAAGCACCTTTAGAAAGCTAAAGGTGCTTTTTTATCTTCAACCTAAACCGAAAGGTTGGCAAGAAGCAAATGGATAGGTCCTTGCTGATGTTTAGCTAAAAGCCTTCCCCATTTTTTATTAATACTCCTCTAAACCGCCTACTTCGATATTCCAGAACTTTCCGCTTTCAGTATTTTCGGTTAGAGCCTTATAAATACCAGTAACGGACTGTTCAACTGTAACTGGAGCGTTCTCGCCACCCATTCTGGTCTGTACCCAACCTGGGTGCAGCGGAGTTACCCTGATATTTCTTTCCGCTAACCTTTGCGCAAGTATAACTGCATACATGTTGATGGCAGCCTTGGACATTCTGTAGGCCGGGCCGTTAGGGCCTGCATTACGAATAAGTGCCATAGCGGTAGAAAGAAACACAACATGAGCATCGTTTTTAAGGTATTTCAGCACACCTTCGGTAAATAACACAGTGCCAGTCGTATTAACAGCAAAGGAAGTATTCAGATGGTCTGCTGTTGGTATTTCGTCTCCCAAGTCGGGACCAACACCTGCATTGTTTATAAGATAGTCTACCTGGTTGGTTATTTGCCCTATCTGCTCAATTGCCTGATTGATACTTCTCTCATCACTGATGTCTCCCTTAACAACAGTAAGGTTAGGATGACTGTAATTCTCTATATTGCCGGATCGGGTTACGGCAATAACCTGAATACCTTCGTTCAGTAATTTTTCAGTAAGAAAACGTCCGATGCCGTTGCTTGCTCCAGTAATAATTGCTTTTTGAACTTCGTTTGTCATAATTAAAATTTGTTATTTTTATTGGGCCTAAACTACATCCTTAAAAGCTAAGGGTAGATTCAGGGCTATTTATTTTAAATTTAAAATTGTCTTGGAGGGCTTTGTGGCAGGATCAGTAGCTCTCCTGTATGTTAGGGAAGTCAGAGGCTTTCACATCGTCAACATATTGTCTGACTGCACTGTTTATGACAGTGTACAGGTTTGCATATTGCCTGACGAACTTTGGGTTAAAGCCTTTGTTCATCCCCAGCATATCATGGACAACAAGCACTTGCCCGTCAGCACCGGCACCTGCGCCAATTCCGATGACAGGAACGTGTAAGGTTGTGGCCACCTCCTGCGCAAGGGATGCCGGAATCTTTTCGAGGGTTATGGAATAGCACCCCAATTCCTGTAAAAGAAGCGCATCCTTCTTCAGTTTTTCTGCTTCTGCATCAGCTTTTGCACGAACGCTGTAATCCCCGTACTTGTTTATGGACTGCGGCATCAGGCCCAGGTGCCCCATCACAGGAATGCCGGCATTGATAATCTTTTTAATATCCGCTGCGATTTCCTCTCCACCTTCAATTTTCAAGCTATCAGCACCCGTCTCCTTCATAATCCTTATGGCTGATTTCAAGGATTTATTCGGATTTCCGCTGCACGTGCCGAATGGCATGTCAACGACAACTAATGCCCTTTTTACCCCTTTGACAACGGATTTGCCATAAAAGATTATCTCGTCTAAGGTGAGGGGCAGCGTTGTTTTGTTTCCTGCCATGACGTTCGATGCAGAATCTCCCACTAAAATAGCATCCAACCCAGCCTGGTCAAGGATGCTCGCCATTGTATAATCGTACGCAGTCAGCATTGAGATCTTCTCACCGCGTTCCTTCATCTTCTGAAATGTCTGTACTGTTACTTTCCTTTTATCACTCTCAGTGCTAACGGACATGTTATTCTGGTATGAATTGATCCTTTGTTTTAAACTCTTTCCTTCTCTTTCTTAGCAACTACTCACCCTTAAGCCACGCGTCCAAGTCCATCATTACTTCACTGTTAATCTGATGTCCCATGTTATACTCATGATAAGTTAACGGCACACCCAGGTTCTGCAGGAGTGCTTTTGCTTGTCTTGCGTAGTGAATAGGCAATGTCCCATCCTGAACCCCGTGGGCAACAAATACCCTTAAGCGGTGCAGTTCTTCGTTCTTAGTAATTGTGGATTGAACGTTCTCCAGAATCCTTCCGCTAAAGGCTATAACCCCATCCACCTCCTTCGGGTGGGCCAATCCAATACTGTAACTCATGATGGCCCCCTGACTGAATCCACCGAGATAAATTTCCTGAAGACTGTACTTTTGTTTTAGCTGCGCTAAAAACTCGCTGATTACTTCTCTGCTGGATAGTTCCTGCTCCGCATCGATGACAGGTTTACCTGTTGAAAAATCCACGTTATACCAGGCAAACCTTCCAGGGCCCAGGGAAAAGGGGCCACGGGCTGAAATAACATAGGAATCTGCAGAAAAGTGGTCTGCAAGGTTAAACAGATCCTGCTCATTGCTGCCAACACCGTGTAACAGAACAATAGCTTTGTTCTTGGAAGATTTAATTTTTGGCTCCCGCACAAGATAGTGCAGGGTAAGGTTGTCGGATGTTATGTCGCTTTCTTTTTCGGGTGTATGATTCACTTGAGTACTGTCTGTTAGAAAAGAGTTGATGAAGAGGAGGAGTAAGAACAGCTGCATTCTTATCCGATTTTTACAGATGTCATGGTCAGGGAACCGCCTACCACCCTGTCGTTGAAAAATGACACGGCATCATTGCTTCCCTTCAACCCGAGGGTATAAAGTAGGGGCCAGTAATGCTCCGGGGTCGGGATTGCCAGCAGGGCTTCCTTACCCAGTTGCTCGTACTTTATCAGTTTATCGTGGCTCCCGTTACGGATAAGGTCTTTAAACTTTGTGTTTATCTGCACTGCCCAATCAAAGCCATATTCCGGTTCGTTGATTTTATTCCAGTCAACCATGCGCAGGTTGTGCACCATATTGCCGCTGCCCACAATCAGCACTCCTTTCCTGCGTAGGCCTGCTAACTCTTTGGACAGCTCATAGTGGTATTGTGGTCCTTTGGTATAGTCAATGCTAAGCTGCAGCACAGGGATGTTGGCTTCAGGGTACATGTGTCGGATAATCGTCCAGGCACCGTGGTCAAGCCCCCAGTCATGGTCCAGTTCTACTGCAGTAGACTTGATAATGGATGCCGTTTCCCTGGCTAGTTCAGGGCTACCCGGTGCCTTGTACTGCACATCGAACAACTCCTGCGGAAAGCCGCCGAAATCGTGTATGGTTTTCGGAAAATCCATACCCGTGATACGGGTACCCTTGCTTAGCCAATGCGCCGAAACAACAAGTACTGCTTTCGGTGTCGGGATCTCTTTGCCCATTTGGCTCCACTTCTGGCTGAATTCGTTATCCATAATACCGTTCATAGGTGACCCGTGGCCAATAAACAAGACGGGCATCAGTTGCTCCTGCTCACTTAGGCTATCTGTAAATCTGTTGAAAGCGGATAACGTGGTCATACCTACTGCTCCTTTGATTAGTGTTTTAATAAATTGTTCCCGTCGCATACTTTAATTGTAAGTTACAGCAACTCTTGCTCGTAAATATGTAAAGGTAGATGCTGCTTAAAAGCAAAGCATTGACATTTGTTAAGAAATAGTACTACAGCAGTCAAATGTTCCCTGCCCTCTGCGTCAAGGCCGAAGAGGGCAGGGAACTGGGTTGGATCCACAGAAAAAAGCTTTCCCATTTTCCAACCCGTGTGCCAGCATCAGCGGGGCAACGCCCCCCGAACTTCAGTGTCGGTTCTTCAACTTCTGTTATTGCACAAATTCACCGTCAGCCTTGATGCGAACCTCGTCACTAATCATAGGAGCTGGGAACCCATTGCCTAGGTTAAAGTCAGAACGTTTGATAGTGCCAGTTACCTGAAAGCCCGCGGTTTGCTTTTTACTCATCGGGTTTTCTACCGTGCCCCTGTAAACAAGGTCCATCGTGACCGGCTTGGTAACCCCATTCAGCGTCAGGTTGCCCTTGAGCTTATAGTTGTTTTTATCTGCCTTTTTTACTGAAGTACTTTTAAAGGTTAGGGTTGGGTACTTCTCTACATTGAAAAAGTCTGCACTCTTGAGATGTTTATCTCTGTCTTCTACTCTTGTGTTAATGGAGGCTGTCTTGGCAGTCATCTCAAAGGAAGCATCGCTAAAATCTGGTTTCGAGGAAGTAACAGTTGCATCGAAATCATTAAACGTGCCGGTAACATCTGCAATACCCAGGTGTGAAACGGTGAAGCTAAGTTGCGAATGTGCGTCATCGTTTTTCCAAACACTGTTCAGGGTAGTGAAAGCAGAAAGAGACAGGACAGCGAAAACAAGTATTAATAAATTTTTCATTTTGGGTTTGATTTAATTTGCTATAATATGTTCGAAATGTTTAATAAAAGATGATGGGCTTACTGGTGTAGGATTTTCCAGCCCGCCAGCCAGTTGTAGTCGTACTTCATGTTCAGCTGAATGAGCAAAAGCTGCATGCGCTCCAGAGTCCTGCTAACAGCCAGATCACCTGCTACGATAGGATTGAAGCCTGCTGTGCTTACCAGTTCAGAGACAGTCTGCAAAGCCTCTTCGTCATTGCCTGCTATAAAGGCATCCGCTTGCTGGCCAGCTATTACCGGAGTTGCGAAGTCGGCGGCAAAGGTGGTATTGAATGCTTTCACTACTTTAGCGTTAGGCAACAGCTTTTGCAGCTCTTCTGCCGCGCTGGTGTCAGGCGCTGTCACCAATCCGTTGTAGGTGTCGTTTAGCGGGTTAGAAATGCTGATAAAGACTTTCTGGTTAGCGACTTCCCGAATTTTTTGGGCCACCTCTTTCTCCGCGGCAAAAGGAACCGCTACGATGATTATGTCTGCTTCCCAGGATGCCTCCACAGAGCAATCTATGGTCTCTACGTCCGCAGCAGGATTGCCGCTTTTGATCTCCTCAACTACTGCCTGCACTTTATCTTGCCTACTGGCGCACAGGAGTAATCTGTAATTGCCTTTTGACAGGCTTTTTGAAATGGCAGAGCCCATGTTTCCGGAGGCCCCAATGATGGCGATTGTCTGCATTGTCTTCATGTTTAGATTTTCAACAATGCAAAGATACCGCCGCGCCATGCCCTAAAGCATTGCGCAAAGTCAAGAAACACTCTTGACTATTGTCAATGAAACGTGAGGCGGATTTATTTCCGTTCTGCCATTTTCTTTCTGATCCGGCTCAAGGTTTCAGGCTTTACGCCCATGAAGGAGGCAATCATATGCTGTGGCACTCTTTGGGCAATATCCGGATACATTTCTGTAAAGCTTGTGTAACGTTCTTCTACAGGCAAACTGATGTTAGAGGTAAGGCGCCTTTGCAGGGCTATATAGGCACCTGTTATGAGCAGCCGCATATAGGTCTCATACTTAGGTTGTTTTTTAAGGAGTTCTTCGTGCGCACTCTTGGTTATCAGCACCAGTTCGGCGTTTTCCAATGCGTCAATATTGTACGTGGCTTGCTCTCCAGTCAGGAAGCTGAACAAGTCTGAGATCGTCCAGCCTTCTATGGCAAACTGAAGAATATGTTCGCTTCCGTTATCGACGGAGTACTCCCGTAGTGCTCCTCGTTCTACAAAGGCGATGGCCTTGCAAACTTCCCCCTCCTGCAACAGGTACTGCCTTTTCCGTAGCTTTTTCGGGGTTAGGTACGCCTTAATCTGTTCCTGCTCTTCGTCAGTAAGCGGAACCTTCTCTTGGAATTTTTGAAAGAATAATTCATACATAGGCAAACAACAAAAGACTTTGCACATTGGAAGACTGTCAATAGGCAAGGACTGACACAATAGACGCCAAACCCAGGGTTATGTGAAGAACCATAAATTATTTCCTGTTCGCGTCATTAGAGATTGATGTTAATTTAATGCCAACTAATTTATAAGCTTAAACTTCATCTATCTGTAGCAGACCATTTTTAGCAGTAGCACTATTGTTATTCAGCAAGCCTGATTCCAGTAAACTGCCATTGATGCTGTGGATGGAAAAAGTTACGGTAGCTCTTACGGCTGTGCCCGGCTGGCGTAGCGACAGAAGCACCACGGAGCACCATTTGGTTTACCATGAATTTTCCGTTATACTCCCCAACCGCACCGGCCGCCCTTTTGTAACCTGGATAAGGCAGGTAGGCACTGTTGGTCCATTCCCAGCGTTTTCCCCATTTAAAATGATCCGCAGCAATTTCCCACTCCGCTTCGGTCGGCAGTCGCACCCCTTTCCATGCCGCATAGGCGGCTGCCTCATAATAACTGATGTGGCATACAGGCTCGGCAGGCGGAATTTCCTGTAGCCCTGACAAAGTATAATGCATCCATTTGCCGTTCATGTTGTACCAGTACAAGGGAGCTGAAATTCCCTTGCTATTCACCCAATCCCATCCCTCGGCATGCCAGTACCTGAAGTCCCTGTAGCCTCCATCTTCCACAAATTCCAGGTATTCCCTGTTTGCGACCAGATTTTTGGAAATTTTGAATTCATGTAGATAAACTTTATGCCTGCCCAGTTCATTGTCAAAACAAAAGCCGTCTCCGTTGAATCCTATCTCATAAATGCCGGCAGGAATGTGAACTACCCCAGCCGCCTCCTTCTCTATGACCTTTTCCGTTGGGTTGATTCCGTAAGCGGGAAATAGCGGGTTATGCCCTAAAATGTACTTAATATCTGTACAAAGTAACTCCTGGTGCTGCTGCTCATGATTGAGGCCAAGCACCAGGAGTTCTTTTACCTCAGGCTCAGGATCATCCTTCAGAAAATCTGCCATGGCACTGTCCACGTAACTTCGGTACCGGTAAACATCCTCTACAGTTGGCCGGCTTAAATTTCCCCTGTCCGTGCGGATGACACGGGCACCTACGGTTTCATAATAGCTGTTAAAAACATAGTTATAGGCATGGTGAAACTCCCTGTAGTGGCGGGCATGCGGCTTTAGGATAAATGTTTCAAAAAACCAGGTGCTGTGACCTAGGTGCCATTTGGGAGGGCTTACATCGACACTGGGCTGGACCACATAATCTTCTGCTTTCAGCGGCTGGCATATGTCTATTGATGCTTGTCTAACCTTTTTATAAGCTTCTGCTAAACCAAGTTCAGTCATTTTCTTCAAGATATTGTTTTAAATCAGTGATTGTTTTGAGGTTCAGAGCCTGGGCCTGCCTTCTGCGCATCATCAAGGCATACGTGTTATTGAATCCAATCGGATCCAGCCAGATTAACCCATATCGCTTCTCGAATTGCTCCTGCACGAATTGAAAAACCTTCTCCCTGGAAGCAATCAGAGAATCCACTGTTCGGGGATCCGGCTGTAGAATTACCAGTAACCCAGTTCCGGTATATTCCGGATATAGATCAATCTGCTTATGAAGCAGGGCATCGAAGCATATTTTGGTGCCGCCAAGGCCTGTCTTTGTTTCAACTTCCAGATTGGTATGCCCCCTGATCAGCATACTGTAGATCTCGGCAAGGATGTACTGCTCCCCGAAAATTTTTGACCCAATCCGGATCACACCTCCGTTACCCTTTTGCGGAACCCGCCAAAGCTGTTTTGAGAGTAAGAAGTCCTTTGCGACTTTTTCTGGAGACTGCTTCAAGAAGTCGACACGGTAATTCAAGTCGGTCATGGTGGCGTCATCAATCATGCCTTTGAGTAGACCAAGCGCATTCCTAAGCTCTGGGTAATTTTCCAGAACCTCGGCGCGAACGACAGGGGCTGCGTAGTATGGAGGGAATATCGTCCTGTCATCTTTGAGGATTTTCAGATCATAAGCCTTTAAGCGGCCGTCTGTACTGTATCCGCCAATCACATCCAGCTTATTCTCATACAGGGCTTTGTACATCAACGCGTCACCTATCACCACAGTGGGGATGTCCAACTTATACTTAGACTTCAGTCCCAGATACCCGTCCGTACGTCCCATGAATTCCGGCTCAAAACCCGCCAGTAGTTGATTGCCAGTAGAAGGCATGAGGTAAGCACCTGATATAAACACAGTAGCTACAGAGAATGCCAGGGCAGCTTTTCGGATGCGGGCGGGTTGCAACAGCTGTACCTTTCCGAGAAGGTAATCAAACAGCACGGCCAGCAGGGATGCAGGGATGGCTCCAGCCAGGATCATATTGGTGTTGTTGAGGGCGATGCCTGCGAAAATAAACTCGCCCAGGCCTCCGCCTGCAATATAGGCAGCAAGAGTGGCCACACCAACGTTGATGACAGTAGCAGTTCTGATGCCTGCCATGATAACAGGCAGGGCCAAAGGTAGCTCCACCTTAAAAAGTATTTGCCTTTCCGTCATGCCCATGCCTTTGGCGGCATCTTTTACGCCTTCATCCACACCCGTAATGCCGACATAGGTGTTTCTGACTACAGGCAACAAGGCGTAAAGGAAAAGAACAACGATGGCGGGTAAGGTGCCGATGCCCAGCAGGGGAATCATGAAGCCGAGTAAGGCAATGCTGGGAATCGTCTGAAATATGCCTGCTGTACTCAGCACAGGACCGGAGAGCCTTCTTCTTTTGGCAATTAACATACCTGTGGGCAACCCAAGCAGCATGGCCAGCAGCAGGGACGCAAAGGTAAGCCCGATGTGGGTAACGGTCTGGCTGAGAATTTTATCGCCCTGCAACAGGAAGAACTCCCACAGGTTTTGCTGTTGATCCATCCTAATAGTCTTGTTTAAATTGATTCAGGAGGCGCAGTATATCGGAAACCATGATTTCCCTTTGCTCACCGCTTACTTCGTTATAGACAGCTACTGCCCGTGCACCGCCTGATTCCGAAAGATATTCCATAGCCTCCCAAAGGCTTTGGCTCTCCCTCATAGTGTCCGCTTCTACCTGTCCGGCGGTCTCATCCGAGTCAAGCATGTTCCAAACATCTGAAAAGCTAACGGCCTTCAACCCTAATAAAAACCGCTCCCGGCCTATAAAGCTTGACACAAAATCATTTGCAGGCCGGAACACCAGATCTGCGGGCGTTCCATGCTGCATAATCCTGCCTTTATCCATCAGGCAAATCCGGTCCCCCAGCTCGAAAGCTTCCTGTATGTCGTGGGTAACCAGGACAACGGTCTTTTTATTGAGTTCATCCAGGTCTCTGAACTCTTTTCGAACGCTTGCTCTGGTAATAGGATCCAATGCTCCGAAAGGTTCATCCATCAGTAGTATGGGAGGATTGGCAGCCAATGCCCTGGCTAGCCCAACGCGTTGTTGCTGTCCGCCGCTTAAGCGGGAGGGGTACTCGTTCCAGTATCTTTCCGGTGACAAGTGCAGTTTTTTCAGCAGGAGCGCTGTGCGTTCTTCTATTTGTTGGCGGCTCCAACCAAGCAACTTCGGTACGAGTGCAATGTTTTCAGCCACGGTGTAGTGCGGAAACAGCCCATTGTTTTGCAGCACATAGCCGATGGACCTGCGAAGAAGATCGGCAGGCTGAGAGAATATACTTTTACCGTTGATATACACCTCCCCGGATGAAGCCTCTGTCAGGCGATTGATCATCCTCAGCGTGGTGGTCTTGCCACAGCCGCTTGTTCCCAGCAAGACAAGGTTTTCACCTTCCTTTACCTCGAAGGATACATCCTGTACAGCAACGGAATGGTTGTAATGCTTGGACAAATTTTCAACAACAATCATAGCGAATTCTGGAATGGGGGACAATTATAGAACCAGAGACCTGGCTGGTTCTAAGCAGCAGGTTTAGAATCAGCATAACGTGTTTTAGTATGAATCGACACATTGCCAAAAAGTGTCAAGAAACCAGTTCCTGCTATCCGTAAGGTACCCGATAGGCATAAAATCTGCCTGTTTTGCCATGGAAGTGATCTCTTCCGGGTCATACTTCTGAGAAATTTCCATCGAAATGATTTCATCCTGCCGGAAGTCTATAGGCTGGCCGGCTACAAGCACCTCCTGGTCTGTTTTACTTACAAGATAACTTCTGCAGGCCCCGGTAAGCGGATCGTAGGACTGGTAATGCTCGAACTGGTCCAGGTTAAATTCACCGTCAAGCTCCCGGTTGATACGCTCGAGCAGGTTCAGGTTAAACCTGCTGGTAATCCCGGCTCTGTCACTGTAGGCATCCAAAATAAGTTTGGGGTGCTTTTTCAGGTCAAAGCCCATCAGCACCAGATCCCCTGGCTTCAGACGTGCCCGTAGCTCTCTGCAAAAGGCGTTGGCCGCCTGCGGCTCCATGTTCCCGATGTTGGCTCCCAGGAACAGGACTACCTTGCGCCTATGAGACAGCTCCGCGGCTCTGCCCAACATGTCGAAATATTCTCCTTCTAAGCTCCTGATATTTAAACCATTTATTTCCCTTTTCAGCCTGCTTTCCAGAATTGACAAGATATTCCCTGAAATATCAATCGGCATATACGTGAAGGTCTCCTGTGTATCAGCCAGATATTGAAGCAGGTATTGGGACTTAGTAGCATCACCGGCACCCAATTCAATTAAATCAAAAGGAGAACTATGGGAGGTGATGATACTGGCGAGCTCTTTGGTTTTGTTTCTAAATATCTCTTCTTCACAGTCAGTCAGATAGTATTCCGGACAGGCCATGATCTGCTGGAACAGCCGGTCACCTTCCTTGTCGTAGAAGTATTTCGATTGTAATCTTTTCGGTTTGCTTTGTAATCCCTCCAGTACTTCTTTACAAAATTTTTCCAATAGCGTATCGGTCTGCGCTAGTGCATCCACCGGGCAGTTAGTTGAATTCATAATGTATACTTTGTTTTTTTGTCTCTAATCCTCGGTAACGACCACGATCTTTCCGCCTGCTGAATTGCTTTCCATGAACTCATGTGCCGCTGCAATTTCTAAAAGGGAAAACAATTTGCTGATACGCAGCTGAATAGTACCTGCTTCCACATCGCGGATAAACTGCTGAAAGCTTTGCACGCCTACCCGGATCTGCCCACTGTCGTAAATGGTGAGGTGAACCGTGGCAGGGATGTATTCCATAGGGGCGAAATCTGTTAAGGACCATTGCTCAGAAAGCATTCCGGTCATACAGACCATGCCACCGGGGGCGGTGCACTGCAGTGAGTCTTTCAAGGTAGAAGTCCCGACCAGTTCCAGCACCTTCTCTACGCCTTTGGGATAAATGGCCTTTACTTTTTCTGCGAGGCTTCCGTCATCGATGAGCACACGGTCAACACCGTTGCGCAAGAGCAGCTCCTTTTTATCCAGTTTCCTGGTGGTAGCCAGAACGGTAAGGCCGCTGTTTTTAGCCAGCTGCGTGGCCAGCATTCCGATAGAGGAAGTGCCACCTCTTATAAGTAGCGATTCACCTGATTTTATTTTCAGCGCCAGGTGCAATGAACCGTAAACAGTCTGGAACATTTCCGGAATAGCCCCCAACTGTTCCCAGCTTAATTGGCTTTCAAACGGGTATAGCAGAGAATGGGGAAGCACCGCATACTCCGCATAGCTGCCGTCAAAGTCGCGCCCCATGCCGCCCATAAAGGCAGCCACTTTCTGCCCTAGTTTGAATTTCCCTGCCGGGTCATGCTCCACCTCCCCCACGCATTCAATGCCCAGCACCCTGGGGAAACGAACGCTCGGTGACAGGCCCTTGCGCGTCATTAACTCGGAGCGGTTCAGGCCGAAGGCCTTTACTTTCACCAACACCTGTTCAGCGCCTGGAGTTGGAATAGGTTTATCCTCCAAAACAAAGTTCTCGGGGCTGCCAGGATGGTATAATACTGCTGCTTTCACTGCTTAAGATTAATAAGAAAGATCATATCCCGTACATGTTGTACACTTAGATTGGTACCTTTCGATACGATTAGTCGGTATAGAGCTTCAGATTTGAAAAATATCCCTCTGTCCCAATATCTACCCAAAGGCCGATGGCACCTGTCGCGTTTTCTCCGTGTTTTAGATCATTCACAATGAGTGAGGGCTGTTTATTGTTGTTTAAGAAGAGTTCAGCTCTTTTACCCTTCACTACTATTTTCATAGTAATCCATTCATTCAGTGCCATGTCCGTGTAAGATTCGTATTCTTCCGGAGATTCTCTTCTAAGCCGATCAAACTTGAAGTCAGGGTAGGAGTAATACTGAATGGAGTGATTCCGCCTCACTTGGCTGTCAGCCCTTGCATTGGTCGGACGAAGGTATAGGCATTCAAATTCTGAATTGTCCTCGTTGATTCTGAAAGCAACCCCAATAAAACCCCGGGCAAACTCAGGGGCATCTTCCAAAAGCTGGCTCAGCACCTGAACTTCTATAGTCCCATCTTTGAAGTCGGTTCCGCTTACCCTGATAAAGGTAGCTTCGTCAAACGCTTTCACTGTAGAATCCTTCACTACTTTCAAAGCCTTTCTGCCCTTCTGCTTTTCGGTTGACATAGACGCGTTCACTGGTTCAAGTCCATTCTCATCAAGCTTGAGTTTCTGAGAAAACAAGTCGGTTGAAATGAACAGAAAACAGCTCATTAATAACAATATGATATTTCTCATTTTTCAGTTTAAATCGCTCTAACCTTTACTTATGCGCTTAGATGGGGTACTTGTGATTGATTGAATACCTCATAACTCCATTACTGCTCCACTACTTTATTGAAGATGTAACGGAAAATTTTATACTCATCCTGCTCATTGCGAGAGATAAAGAAATCCTGTCCTTTCATGAGCTTAATTCTAAAATGCCAACTGGGCTGCGCCAGTTGAGGCGGTGGTCTGCATATGTATTTATTTACCTACCGACCATCCACTACCATAGGCTATATATTTCTTAATTCCCCTTTATTACAAGGATATTATGCCTTGTTAAGGCAACGGACCACAAGGTCTTTTAGCTGCTCTGGGTCGAATATATGTGCAAGGTGTCCCTGGTTTCTCACAGGGTACATAGTGATACCGCGGACCCTTGCCGCAAGTGCAGCTGACGCTGTTCGTATCCCAGGTTGCGTCTCCGTCCCCAGCAACAAATACGTCACCGCTTTTATGGCATCGGTTTCGGTTGACGTGGGAGTAAGGTTATTCAGCGCCTCAAGTTCACGAAGGAAAACCTTCGTCATTTTTGTGAACTCAATCCAGGCAGGGCTTGCTCTGGAAGCCTCTACAGCCGCAGGATGAAATCCAACTATACTTGTTTGGGTTAATACCGTGGCCTCGTCCATTCTACCAGCCTCGACTAAGGACGATAACTGTGGGAGGAACCCCTGGCTTATTTTCCCATAGATGCTGTTCATCGGCTCATAGAAGATGACAGGTCCTTTGAAACCTGATTGGATGATATAGGCCAACGCTACACCGCCACCGTAGGAATGACTAATAATTGATGCGCCAGGCCCCGCCAGATCTACCATTGAGGCAAGATCATCAACCTCATTTTGAAAATGGAATGGCCTTTTGTCATCAGGGCTTTGGCCCCGTCCTCTGCGGTCGTAGACATAAACCGTGTTGGTTGCCCCCAACAGGCTTGAGAACTGGAACCAATGCCTCTGCACAGTGTAGCTCCCATGCACGATGACCACTGCTGGGCCACTGCCAAATTTGGTGTAGCCTATTTTAAGCCCATCTCTCGATATTAGATAGTCATTGCTGGTCATTACAGTGGCTTTGATTGGCTGCTCTTGTCGTTCTATCCGTATCTTGATGGTTATTCATTTCAAAAGAGGTTGGTTATCTGAGCTAGAGTGTTTCCGCGCAGCCAACATTTGCCATGCCCTAAATCCAGTTGTCGGATCGAAAGTTCCACTTTTGTGGCTCACACCATACCCAATACCCTCAGTAGGCAGGCATGTCCTAACAGGCGAAGATAACAAGCCTGATGATACAGTCCTGCCGCATTGAATATGGCATCGGATTTTACTATTGTTCCTTCACATTATTGAAGGTGTAGCGGAAGATTTTCCACTCTTCCTGCTCTTTACGGAGAACAAAGAAGTCCCGGCTTACATGGGTCAATGCCCCACCCGTCGCTACATCAACAGATCTTGTCTGAGCCACTGCCTCTACGAAGGCAAATTGACCATCAATGGCGATGTCCTGCACGTTAAACTCGATGTGAAATTGGCCCTTCTCCAGATAGCTTTTACTTCTTTTGGATAGGTCTGCAGATGTCAACGCCCTGAACCCATTGGGCAAAAAACGTCCGTCCTCGGTATAGAAAGTAGGGATGGAGGCCGCATCCGCTGAACTCAATGCTTTAGCGTAGCTAGTAATCAGGCTTTCAGCCGCTGTTTTTCCGTTTTGAATATTCATATGTATGTTCTGATTTGAAATAAATGAAAGGAGACAAAGTTTTATTCATTCAAACAACTTAATGCTCTAGCGAAGGGTCAATGAGTCCTGCCCCAAACTGAGGGTTCACCTTCTTGTAAAGCGTGGTTGGTTCAACTGTAAGAAATACCTCCAGCGTAGGCCCGGTAATAAGTTCAAGCAAGTGTCCTCCGCGTACTGTGCCATCTTCAGTAGCCACATTAGCATGAATGTGAACTACTGGTTTGTCATTTAACACTGCGATGTTGCCATTCAAAGAAGATACTTCAGAGGGCTCGTTGATGGGTATGACTTTAAACATTTTTCGGTCGTAATCAAAAAAGCCGAACCTGGCAGATGTTGCATCACCGATAGCGGTAAAGTGAGCGGTCTTTACATTATACTTTTGGGCAAATTCAGTTAAGCCAGACCGTACTTCATCTCCCTTTGCAAATATCAAAACATAGTTTTGAGTCTGCCCATTGGTACTTAACAGCCTGACTTTTACGCCAGGGGCTCTACCTGTTTCTACAGGTTGCGTTGGCGAGCTGTATTCTTGCGAATATGCAGTCATAGACATACCAAATACTGCCAGAACAGTGGCTAGTATACAGTTGAAAGAAACCGCTTTTATCATCATAAGTACTTTGCCTCTTACTGTTGTTTAATTATGCGGTGGTCAGCAACGGTATGGAACCTTATTTTATCCCCTTCCAAAAAGAAGGTGTCTGTTCCCATCGGGATTGTCGCAATCTCTGAATCACTGGCCCAGGCTACATAACCAACGTAATGGGTAACAGTCATTTGCTTCATTTCAAAGGCCAAGCCTGTCGGTATGGCCACAAAATAATCTGCAAAAAACTGTCTGATAGCAGCCACTCCTTTCAGCGGCCCGCTTGGTGTCAACACCTCTGATTCTTCGGTGTAGTCTTTCATAATCTCTTCCAGATCATTGTTACCGAAAGCGGTGAGGTGATGGACCAACACTTCCTTTGTTAATGCCTCGTTATTTTCCATATTGGAAAAGTATTTAAGTGAGAAATGTTTGCTTTGCTAAACTGATGCCTACTGCTTCAGGAAAGGCGCCATGCTTGCCCATACAGCCGGGAAATTTACCACAAAGGCCGGGTGCGGCGCATTGGGTATGATGCTTAGCTGCGCCTTCGGTATCATTTCATATGCTGCGATGACAGTTTTCAACGGAGCGTTCTGGTCAAGTTCACCCGCCATTACTAAAACAGGGCATTGAATGGCGCCAAAAGTCTTCTTACCTATGTTAACCGAGTTATAGTATTTATTTAGGGTCACTAACCATTCGTCGAATCTTTGCGGCTCGGGCATCAGTGCGAGTTGCTGTTTAAAGTAGAGACTGTCCATGCTGAAAAGCACTGCTCGGGAGTTGTCAAAGGTCCGGAAACCCTGCTTCCACTCCCCGGCACCAATGGCAATCAGCTTCTTCACTTTTTCCGGGTGCTTTGCAGCTAGAAAATATCCGGTGTAAGCGCCATCGCTGAAACCCAAAACTGTTACGCTGTCTTTCGTAACCGCGTTGATAATGGCATTTACGTCCTCTGCTTTCCGCTCGTAGGAAGGTGTTTGAGAACCCATTTCAGATTTGCCATGTCCTCTGGTGGAGACCGCGATTACTTGGTAGTTCCTGGACAGGCTATCTATGAATTGCCCCATCTCCATAGTAGAACCTACTATACCGCCGTGCAGCACCACCACCGGCTTTCCTTCGCCATACACTTCATAATAGATTTTTGCATCACCGGTTTTCAAGTAGTGACCTGCCTTAGGGTTGTTGCCATAGGGTATGGCATTGGCTGGTGAAGCTTCAGCCTGCATGAAGTATCTTAGTTGCTGCGCCTGGCCTTGGTTAAAGGCTGCATTAACTATGAATATTATGACCAGAAGAAGCCGTAGATTTAAGAATTTTTGCATTGATAAGTAATTTAAAAGCAATGCAAAGATCCGGCATTCGTGGCGGGCAGACCAATGAACTATCTTAAGAAATACCCTTAAACTAGTTTAAGGGTATTTCTTTATGCTGTAAGAGAGATTAAAGTAATAAAAAAAGCGTTTCAAGCTTTGCCCGAAACGCTTTTCTACAAAGTGTATCTCTGAAATTTACAAATGGTTTAATAGTTGCCTCTACAGATAATTATTGGATTAGACTTAAACGTTGATTTAAAATAATTTTTCAGATGGAGGGTTTACCCCTTCCAGGCGAAGGTAAATAGTAGTTTGTCCGCGATGGTGTGTCTGATGCTCGAAAAGCTTGTCAAGAGCAGTGCCTTTGCTCATATCGAAACTTCCAAACAGCTTTACATTTTCATTAAGTTGTGCTGGCTTAATTTTTTTGATCCCACCAATAACAAAATCGTAGCCTTCCATCACCAGCTTAGTTACATTTGCTTTCGATTTATCCTTTGTGTTTTTTTCAAGATCAGTAACTGGACTTTTTACGCCAGTTACGGCAGCAGCAAAGTTATAATTTGCGTCTGTTAAATGGAGCATCTGCTCAGCAAATGAACGTATCTCAGGAGTAGGCTTCGAGTCGTAGCCTGATTCAGGCATAGCATCCAAGTACTCTTTCGTGTATGCCTTGGCTCTTTCCCATTCTTTTACCAATTCATCGGTTTTAGTTTGAGCTTGCGCAAAGTTAAAAATACTGAGCAGCAAGCATAAGGATGTTAAAAGGGTGATAGCTTTCATTGATTGTCTGTTTATTTAGGAAAGCAAAGTTGGCGCATAGAAATCATATGATGCCTTAAACTACTTTAATAAAATTGCTTAAAGTAGTTTAAGGCATCATGATTTTTTGATTAGGCCTTTCCGGATGTTGCTAAGAAACTCTGGTGTGATGCCAAGGTAGGAAGCGATCTGCGTGTTGGGCAAACGATTGGCTAACTTAGGATATTGCTCCAGGAAAGACAGGTAACGTTCTTCGGCTGTGGAGCTGATGCTTTGCAGCATCCTGTTTTGCAGCTCAATGTATTTCTGCTCAATAATGATCCGAAAGTTGCGGTCGAATTTATGGTAGCGGATGTAAAGGTGAAGCAAGTCTGCGTGCTTGATTTGCAGTATAACTGAGGGTTCAATAGCCTCTATATAGGCACCGCTCGGCTTTTCAGAGTAAAAGCTGCTCAGGTCGGTTATCCAGTCGTTTTCCGCCGCAAACTGCAAATTATGTTCCTTGCTGGCTTGGTCCACTGCATACATTTTAAAACAGCCCGAAACAACAAAGGTAAAATGGCGACACACATCTCCCTGCTGCAGGATAAAGCCGCGGCGCTTGATCTTACGTTCATTGAAGCGCTCAGATAACTCTACACGCTCTTTTTCATCCAGCGGGAAATAGTTTTTAAAGTGCTCAATCAAGGCATTGAAGGAGGTACTCATAAGCTCAAAGATTCAATGGTGTGTGCTTTGGAGCTGTAAAGCTACACAAGCAACAAATAACCATAGTTATGGTTTCATAGAATTTAGCACATAAAAGCCTTGGGCCAGTACAACGATAAAGTAAAAAAGGCTGAACGCAGTTGTTTTTACATCAGCCCCTGCTACAGTATTGTGTAGAGGGTTATATAGATTTTTTGTATATAGAGGCTATTTTCCACTGCCGTTTACTTTTTTAAATATAAACAGTTCACGATTATCGACAGCTACAGTCTGCCCGCTTACTTTAATTACAAAGGACCCTTTAGAGGTAGACCTAGCATACGCTGTGTTACCGCTTACCTCAATTTCCAGGATGTTAAACTGTAGGTCATAGTTAAAGTTGTCAAACACATATTGGTAGGTTCCTCTCACTTGATCAGCTCCTTCGGCTGTTGGGGCTGCATTTGCCATCAGGACACCATTCTTTGTATAGAGTACACTAACCTTATTGGCATCAGAGGCATTAAATATATCTTGGTAAGAAAAGGTCAGCTTTTCTACGGCTGCTTTCTCTGTAGCTACTGTTGTCTCTACTCTTCTACTCTTTGAAGTTTTAGACTAACTTCTTGCTTTGAGTTGTAAAGTAAATTTCAATGTTATACTGGCTGTTGTGATTGATACTCTTTTCATTGTTATAGTATTTATTGTACATTGCAAAAGTACCTTACCGTCGCTAACGCTACGTATGAACAACTTCGTGCCCGCAGGCGAACACATGGGCCTTGGGGATGAGGCACTGCACCAGTTTCAGGTGGGTAACGGGGGAATAGCAGCGCAGACAGGGCGTACTTCCCTGACCTGTAAGGCTGGCCGGTGCTACCCTGAATTACAGGAAAGGCAGCTGGCGGTTTACTTTCTCAATGGAATGGAGGTTGGAGCAGTTCTTCGCTACTCTTCCAAGAGGCCCCTCTAAGGTACCGGGAAAGCTGATTTGCTGGTGCTGAAAGGCAGAATTTACTGGACACCGAGCCTCTCTACTCTGAACTTTCCATTGCCAAAGCCTGCTTGCCCGGTATCAGTGACTATGCCCACAACAAGTACGGCAGTGTATCCTACTGGAGTACAGTGATTGACCTGAACTACAGGCCCTCTTACCGGCCGCTGCAGGGCCTCGTGTTTCGGCAATTGTACGAGGCAAAGGTATAGCCGGGAGAGGATGTGCCTGTGAGTAAGGGGTTCTACAGCACCAACTATCAACAAGTAAAACTGGTGACGCAGGTTTACTTCTAAAACAGCTGGACAGCAGCGCGTTCTTTCTCAGCCTGTGTGACAAAAGTCACACTCTGGCTCCGAATAAAAAGTAAACTTTGTTGGCTACCCCGGTTCTAGAGTACGGGCTACAAATCAGTCTCTACCTGATTTTTATCGTTAAAAGAAAAGAAGTGCCACTTTCTGGCGCTGTTGCAAAGCGTTAACCTGGCATACATGCTCTCATCGGATACTTGAAAGGCTGAACACCTCCAAATCCGTCAGGCTAGGGCTTTTAACAGTCACTTTATTGCGGGGTAAGAGAACCTGGGAGTAGTAAAAAAATAACGGACTAAGCTTCATATATATGCCTATTGAACTTCCACTTATCACAGATCCTGTTTTGCTTGAAGAGATAGAAAAGAACGGCAAAATTCAGGAGTTTGAGCCTGGGCAGGCCATCATTGAGCCAAGGCAGTATGTTCAGATGGTTCCCATCATCCTGGAGGGGTCCGTTAAAGTGATGCGGACCGATAAAGAAGGGCATGAGTTGTTGCTCTACTACATTGAAGGCGGGGACACCTGTGCCGTTTCCCTGACCTGTTGCAGTACGTCAAGCCCCAGCGACATCAAGGCAGTGGTGGAGGAAAGAACAAGGGTTTTGGGAGTTCCTGTCCGGAAGCATGAGGAGTGGACGAATGAGTTTCGTCAGTGGAAGGACTTTGTCGCCATGACCTACCAGAAGCGCTTTCAGGAGATGCTGATGGCCATTGATGACGTGGCCTTCAGGAAAATGGACGAGCGCCTGCTCCGGTACCTGGTGGTCAAGTCAAAGCAGTTGAAGACACTGGAACTGTCGGTGACCCACCAGGAAATCGCCAGTGAGCTGGGCACCTCCCGGGAGGTTTGGAACTGCAATGTTTTACTGGAGGCTTTTTGTTAGGCAGCTACTTTATTATGTAGGTACAGGTTTTCATACTGGCAAGGGGTGAGATAACCCAATGCAGAGTGCCTCCTCTCTCTGTTGTAGAAGATCTCGATATACTCCAATATAGCCAGCCTGGCCTCCTGCCTAGTGGTGAATCTACGGTGGTAGATCAACTCTGTTTTCAGCGTTTTAAAGAAGCTCTCTGCCACCGCATTGTCCCAGCAGTTGCCCTTGCGGCTCATATCTTTGA
>NZ_JAJJWI010000029.1 GCF_020907275.1 Pontibacter silvestris
GGCGCTCTCCGCCTTCTCTTCCTTCGCCGCTTTCGTACTTATCTCTTCTGTTAAAGATTTTTTTGCCTTCGTTATTATCCGGTCTGCCGAAATGACTTCTTTCAGCACCTCTTCTGCCTGCGCCAGCGTTACCGCGGGCAGGTCTTTCATTTTCTCTTGCCATTGTGTATTAATTAATGATGCAGTATCGCTACTGTACCTCTGTGTGCAGTATTAACTAAGTAATACTAATGTATAGTTCAATTGTAGTTATTAATCGGCTACTTCACCTATGATATTTTCTTCAGTGGCAAAGTCTTTTAGCTGCGGAAGGTCTTTGATGTGGTTAATACCGAAGTAGTCCATAAACTTTTGAGACGTACCGTATAAAACAGGTCTTCCTATGGTTTCGGCTTTACCTTTTATTTCGATGAGTTCTTTTTCCAGTAATCGCTGCACAGCATAATCGCACCCTACGCCACGGATCTGCTCCATGCCAGACCTGGTAATAGGCTGTTTATAAGCTATAATTGCCAGCGTCTCCAATGCAGACGCTGATAATCTTTTCTTTGATTTCTGTTTCAGGTATAAACTAACGGTATCCTGGTACTCGGGCTTAGAGAGAAACTGATAGCCACCGCCTATCGCATAAATCTGAAAAGCGAAGCCCGTACTATTCAGTTGCTCATTGATACTCTCAACAGCTTCCAGCACGTCACTTACCAGAACCTCCTCTATCCCCAGCGATTCCTGTAAACAACGCTGAATCTCCTCAATACTGATTGGCGACTGGGCACAAAAAACCAGTGCCTGAATGTGGTTTTGCAGAATACTCAAAATGTAAATGTACTAGTCGTTACGTTGTAATTTAGCTTCAATGCTATGCTGTGTGTGCGGCACGGCACGTAGTCTTTCTTTCGGGATTAACTTACCCGTTACAATACAAACGCCATAGGTGCCATTTTTAATACGTATAAGTGCATTTTCTAACTGCTGGATAAACTTCATCTGGCGTGAAGCCAATTGATTCAAGCTTTCTTTTTCAGCTGTATCTGCACCATCTTCCAATACTTTTGTTGGAGAAGCCGTATTATCAGTACCTGAATCGTTGCGTCGGCTCAGCGTTTCTTTGATGAAAGCTACTTCCTTTCGCGCATTGATCAGTTTTTCACTGATAATCTTCTCAAACTCTGCTAAATCCTCTCTGGAATAACGCTGTGTTTCTTCGTTTGTGTTCATTCTATCAAATTAGAACTATAAAATATTTTAACCTTTCTGGGGTGTATCCAACCTTATGCAAAGGCTACTACATTTGCGCCCTTAACATTGGTTAAACATTTTTAGTTTAGTTAGTGCAGGTATCCATCTTATTTACTTAAGGTTACCTCTTTATGCTAAAATAGTATTTAAGCTTAAATTCGTGCAAAAATAGTAGTTATATCTTTAGTTTACTATCTGTTGCTGCTAATTTAACAATTTTTTCTTATGCCAATTTTCCTTCTACCGCAGTAGCCTCTTTTGTGGCTTAGAGCAAGTACCTTTATTAACTAAACTTAACCGTATAAAGCTTTGGCACAGGCAATTAAACCTTTAAAAGCTTGTAGTAAAGTTCTGCTTAAACTAACAACAAGCCAACACATTTCTTTGAACAAGCAAAAGATTATCTGATTTCTTAAAAGAGTTTAACAAAGCTTTTATAAGTTATGACTGAAGCCGACAAGCGACTGACATTTAAAATATGGAACGGATGTTGTTATCATCTTTGCACAACCATTCATTTCCTCTTAATAAAGCACTTTTAAGACTTAAACATGAAGAGACATATTCTATTATCATTGGCTGCTCTAGTCCTTTTACTAATAACATCTACTTCGGCTTTTGCGCAGAGGCCGGCCCCAAGAAATACTGTAGCACCTAAACGTACTGTAGCCAAAGTTAATGTACTTAGCCCCTTTACCCTAACTGGCTCAGGCTTTGTAGAGCATGCTTTTAGCTCTCGGGTAAGTGCGCAGCTAGGTGCGTTTGTAACAGGTGTTACTATATCAGATGTCAAATTTAAAGGCCACGGCTTTACTCCCGAAGTTCGTTATTATTTATCAGAAAGTAAAATAGCACCCGCTGGCCCTTACCTCGCAGGTTATGCCAGAATACAGGACTTTAAATTAACTGTAGATGATAACGATGCTAATAAACAGTATAGTGCTTCTTATGCACCAGTTGGTGGAGGCTTAGCTGTAGGAAACCAATGGATTTTTAACAGTGGTTTAGCACTTGATATATTTTTTGGAGCCGGCTACAACAGCGGAAGCTTAAAAGTAAATACAGGCACTGAAGATGATTTTGACTTGGACTTCCTTAATATTCTGGGTAGCGGCTTCCGAATCAGACCAGGTCTAACTATCGGGTATAACTTTTAACTCTTTAGAGAAAGCCCTACTCCTATTGCGTATAAAGGTGTAGCAGCTGTGCTTTGATATTCTCTTCTTAGCTTTAAACCACTAGAGGCGGCTCTTGGTTAGAACCGCCTCTAGTGGTTTACTCCTTTCCTGCCAATAACCCTTTCCTTTACTATAAAAGTTATTGGGAACAGATAGCATAAGTACACAAGTCCTTTAACCGGCTCCTTCGCTACTAACAGGCCTTGCTCCGCCGCCTTTCCTTCCTGAAAAAAAGAGTAAAATAAAGCCGTTATGTTTAGAAAGCCAGCATACTTATAGCTGCCGCAGCTGCCTCTACTCCTTTGTTGCCGTGTTTGCCACCGGCTCTGTCTAAGGCTTGCTCTAAGTTATTGGTAGTTACTAAACCAAAAGATACTGGCTTATTATATTTTAAAGCTACTGTGGTAAGTCCGTTAGCTACGGCATTGTTAATATAGTCATCGTGCTTTGTATCACCTTTTATAACCACACCAATACAAATTACCGCGTCTATTTCTGGCTGCTGTGCCAGAAATTGTGCCCCTAATGTTAATTCGAAACTTCCGGGAACGGTATTACGAAATATGTTTTCTTTTTTAGCACCATGCTTCAGCAGCGTCTCAATGGCTCCGTCAGACAACACATCTGTAATATCGCTGTGCCATTCAGCCACTACAATACCAAACTTTTTCTCTGAGATATCTGCAAAATTTTCCTTCTTATATTCGTTCAGGTTTTTCAGTGCTGTCGCCATTCGTTTCTACGTTAGCTTTTATAGTTTAAGATTGGTTTAAAAACAGAAGCGCTTCTGCCTGCAAGACAAAAGCGCTCTTATTCCAGGCAAAAGCCTTTGTATTAATTAGTTATTTCCACCATCCAGCATTTCGGCACGGGCTTTATACTTTTTAGCATCTGTTATTTCTGCAGAAGCAGCATAATCATTTATGATTTGATTATAGACTTCAACTGCTGCCGCATAATTATTACCAGACTCATAAGCGATACCTGCTTTCATCAGGTACTGCGGAGAGAAGAACTGGTTCTCATTATGGTTAGCCGCTTTTTTGTACATATCAGCAGCCTCATCGTTTTTACCCTGCTCCAGTAACGCATCGCCTGTCAGGCTATAAGCGCGTGCCTGCATCAGGTAGTCATCAGACTCAAAATCTTCTAACTGCTCTGCAGCTTCTGCATAGTTACCTTCTTTTAACAAAGCTACTCCGGCATAGAAACTAGCTAAGTTACCAGCATCAGTACCACTGTACTCATCAGCAATTGCTAACAAACCATCATACTGGCCATCGCCATTCAATGCTTTGTTTAACGAGTCAGCTTCAAAGTAATATACCGCTTGGTACATTGCCTCCTGCGCTTCCTGGTTACGGGAGCTTCGGTAATTATAGTACAAGAAACCAGCTACAATAAGAGCGGCAACCGCAGCAAATATACCCAGTAACACCGTTCTGTTTCTCTTCACAAAATCCTCAGAACCTGCAAAGCGATCTGCCAACGCATCAGGACTTTCTACCAGCTCCTCGATTTCGCTATGCTTCTTAACTCTTTCGTTTGCCATTAACTTTGAAAAATAATCTTTTAAAAAGGTATAAAAAGGAATTAAAATGCCAAATATACTTCCCCTTATGATACTAAACCACAGGAAACTAGCTTTTAATTCCTTTTTCTATAAAATTGTTTGAAAGAATTAGTCCATTATGTATGGATAGTCCTTCTCTGCATAAATATCAGTGTATAACTCGCTTGGGTCAGGGTATGGAGACTCCTCAGCAAATTTAACAGACTCAGCTACAACTTGCTTCGCTTTATCATCAATTTCATCCAACTCTTCCTCTGTCGCCCATTTGTTTAACAGAATGGTAGCTTTAACAGCCTCTATTGTATCACGGCCTTTATATTCTTCCAGCTCCTCTTTAGTTCTGTACTTGGCAGGGTCAGACATAGAGTGGCCTTTGTAGCGATATGTTCTGAACTCTAACAATGAAGGACCTTCACCGGCACGTGCACGTTCTGCAGCTCTGGCTACGGCTTCATGCACATTCTCTACTGACATAGCCTCTACCGGCTCAGAAGGAATATCATAAGCAAGGCCAAGCTTATAAAGTTCTGTTACGTTTGAAGTACGGGTTACAGAAGTACCCATTGCGTAACCATTGTTTTCAATAACAAAGATTACTGGCAGCTTCCATGTCATGGCCATGTTCAGAGCCTCGTGGAAAGCACCCTGGCGCACCGCACCGTCTCCCATATAACAGATACACACGTTACCTGTGTTGTTATACTTTTCAGCAAAAGCAATACCTGCACCAAGCGGCACCTGAGCACCTACGATACCGTGCCCACCTATGAAATTAACTTCTTTATCGAACATGTGCATAGAACCACCTTTACCTTTAGAGCAACCAGTAGCTTTAGCAAACATTTCAGCCATAATCGCGTTAGGGCTTGTACCTAGTGCTAATGGGTGTGCGTGGTCACGGTAAGCAGTAATCCACTTATCGTCTTTAGTAAGTGCAGTAGCTGCTCCTGCCACACAAGCTTCCTGCCCAATGTAAAGGTGGCAGAAACCTTTAATCTTCTGCTGGCCATATAACTGGCCAGTTTTTTCTTCAAAGCGGCGAATGAGTTTCATTCTCTCAAACCACCACATGTAAGTCTCTTTTGAAAATTTTGGATCAGCCTGTACCTTTGCTTTCGCTGGTTTTGCTTTTTCTTCTTTCGTATCAGCCATGGGTATATTTCTATTCGTTATATAATATCCGTTTGTACGCTTTAGGAAAATTTTAAACTAAAAAGTGGACTAAAAGCCTGTAACGGGTTCAGCTTGCGAAAATAAGGAAAAAGATATCAAAGTAGAAATTAATGCTCCTCGAAAATCTCAGTTTAATGTTTTTCAAGAATTATGACGAAGCTGCTATTAGTTTCTCACCGCATATCAATTGCTTTGTTGGCGACAACGGAAGCGGCAAAACCAACCTGCTGGATGCCATACATTACCTTTCTATGACCAAGAGCGCCTTTAACAGCTCCGATGTGCAAAACATAAAACAAGGCGAAGATTTTTTTATGCTGAAAGGGCGTTTTGAGATAGCAGGAGAAAAGCATGTTGTGCAATGTAACTTAAAGCAGGGCCAGAAAAAAACAGTTACACATAATAAAGTTATCTACGAAAAGATAAGTGACCATATTGGCAGGTTTCCGGTAGTGCTTATTTCGCCTTACGACACAGACCTGATCAGGGAGGGCAGCGAAGAGCGCCGCAAATACTTCGACAGCCTTATGTCGCAGCTTAACCACCCTTACCTGGAGCAGCTTATACAGTATAATTATGTGCTGAAACAACGGAACTCTCTGCTCAAGCAATTTGCCGAACGCAACTACTTCGACAGAGACTATCTAGCTATTTTAAATGAGCAACTGATTCCCTTTGCTGAGCAATTGGCACAGGAACGGCAGGTTTTCTTAGCTGAGTTTGTCCCGATCTTCCAGAAACACTATCGCCACATTTCCGACAGCAGCGAAGAGGTTTCCCTTACTTACAAAAGCCAGTTACCAGGAGCAGATTATGCGAAACAACTGCAACAGGCAGAACGGAAAGACCTGGCACTGCAGCGTACCACTGTTGGCCCGCATAAAGATGACTTTGTTTTTCTGATGGATGAAAACCCGGTGAAGAACTTCGGTTCACAGGGGCAGCAGAAAAGTTATGCCATTGCTTTAAAACTGGCTCATTTTGAGGTTATGGCTGCGCGACATCAGTACAAACCCCTGCTCCTACTCGACGATATTTTTGATCGCCTGGATGAGAAACGCATTACAAAACTGATGCAAATGGTAGCAGCCCATACTTTCGGCCAGATATTTCTGACAGATACGCACCTGGAGCGCACCGACAAAATACTTGAAGGCCTTTCTGAGAGTATTCACAGGTTTGGCGTACACAACGGAACAGTGAAAGTTATTAAAGAGTAACTTTCACTGTTCTTTCTAAAAAAAGCCTCTTTCTATTTACCTTCGTTCTAGGCAGAAGAAATATAGTTCTTAGTCTTCCGTGCTGTAAACTTTTGAAACTATATCTTTACTCATTCAAATTTAGTTATTCAAAACTCCACCCCGTGCGCTACTACAAGAAGAAAGAAGAGATTGACAAGCGTAAAGCCGACACACAACCCATAGGCGAAAGCATAAAAGCTTTACTGCAGGCTTACCGCTTAGATGGCAAGTTAAGCGAGATTAATCTTGTGCAGAGTTGGGAAAAGATAATGGGGAAGCCCATTGCCATGAAAACAAAGGAATTGTATTTCAGAGATCACAAGCTGTTTGTGCGACTTACTTCTGCCCCGCTTAAGCATGAACTGAATATGTCTAAATCTAAAGTAATAGAATTACTGAACAGAGAGAGTGGTGCCGATGTAGTGAAGGATGTTATTTTCTTGTAAAGCTTTATTCTTTGCTACTTTTTAGTTAGTATTAGAATATATTTTTTCACAGATAAGCTACGTATGACTGCACCCGAGTACCGCCCTGTTTCCCATTCCCGTACTACACTTACAGAACTGATGATTCCGAGTTATGCCAACTTTGGAGGTAAAATTCATGGTGGTATCCTGCTTTCATTAATGGACAAAGTAGCTTATGCCTGTGCTGCCAAGCACGCAGGCAACTATTGTGTAACAGTAACTGTTGATGGCGTTAACTTTCTGCAGCCTGTGGAGGTAGGCGACCTGGTATCGCTATTGGCAGCCGTAAACTATGTAGGCAATACTTCTCTAATGGTTGGTATAAAGGTGATTTCTGAAAATGTTAAATCAGGGTTCGTGAAGCATACCAACACCTCTTATTTTACCATGGTAGCCAAAGGCGAAGATGATAAGCCTGCTCAGGTTCCGGGGCTGGTACTAGAAACGCATGACGATGCACGGCGTTTTCTAGAGGCTATCAAACGCCGTGAACTCTCCCGGCGTTACCAAACTGAATTTGCAGAGGCAAAGAGTATACTTACTGTAGAGGAAGAACTGTACTTGCTACAGGGTGAGCGCTGTAAGGTTGCTTATAAATAAGAGCCTTTCAGAATAAGAATAAAAAAGCCGCAGCCAATATATTTAGCTGCGGCTTTCGCTTTTAACATATCTTTACTTATAGTTCCGGGCTAGCAACTTTGCCAGAGCTGATTTTTTTACCTCCTGTGTGTGGCACTTCCCTGTTAATCTCCAAAATATCTACCGGTTGAGAATAGTCTCCTAGTAAATGCTTCGTGAAATAGTCGCCCATCAGCCAGAAAAAATATTCTGTCATGTCTCCAAAACCGTGGCGCTGGCCCGGCATCAGCATAAAGTCGAAGCGTTTGTTGGCTTTTATAAGCGCATCAGCCATACGGATAGTATTGGCAGGGTGCACGTTGTTGTCTACGTCGCCGGTTACCAATAGCAAGTGGCCTTTCAGATTCTTTGCCAGGTCGGGGTTCTTATCAATGGCGTATTGGAAAGTAGTATCGCCTTTAGCTGAAACAACTTCTTTTACTCCATGATGCTTTTCGCTCCACCAACGGTTATAAATGTTGTTCTCATGGTTACCTGCCCCTGAAACAGCTACTTTATAAAAATCAGGGTACACCAACATGGCTGCAGTAGACATAAATCCGCCGCCAGAGTGCCCGGTAATACCCACGCGATGTATATCTATAAATGAGTAACGATCTGCTAACTGCTCAATAGCGGCTTTCTTGTCTGCCAAACCGTAGTCACGCAGGTTGCCGTAGCCGTAGGTGTGATACCACTTGGAGCGGGCCGGGTGCCCTCCTCTGTTTCCAACTGTAACGACTATAAAACCTAATTGTGCCAGCCTGTCTATGCGGTCCATTTTGTACCCGAAAGCTTTGTTAACAGCTTCTGTTTGCGGCCCCGGATATACGTACTCTATAATTGGATAAGTCTTGGTAGAATCAAAGTTGAAAGGTTTGTACATTACGCCATAAAGGTCGGTAATGCCATCATCTGCCTTCACTTTGAAAGGCTCCGGAAATTTATAACCCGTAGTCATCAAACGCGAAAGGTCAGCTTTTTCCAGCTCCATTACTTTGCGGCCTTTGCTGTTGTACAATACCGATGCAGGCACAGAGTTAACCGTAGAAGCAGTGTTCACAAAATAAGTATTCGCATCGTTCATGCTAACACTATTGTCGAAATTGCCACTATTCAGCAAGGTAAGCCCGCTGCCATCAAAGTTTACCCGGTACAGGTGCATCAGGTAAGGATCTTCGTCGGCTTCACGGCCATTGGCAATAAAGTAAAGCACACGGCTCTTTTCATCTATGCCTACAATTTCTTCACAATGGAAAGGACCCGAAGTAATTCTGTTCTTCAGGTTACCGGCACCGTCGTACAGGTAAAAGTGCCCCCAGCCATCACGCTCAGACCAGTGAATTAGTTCTTTGCCTCCATTCACTAGACCGGCTCTGTTTACCTCTACATAAGTGTTGAATTCCTCTTTAATAAGAGGCGTTACGGCTCCCGACTTAACATCAAGCTGGCAGACATCCACCTTTTTCAGGTCGCGGCTAGTGCGTGTAAAATAGAATATATCGTTTGTGCCTAACCACAAATCAGGTTTATCCTCATCATCACGGTTTTTCTTTAGCTCCGGTGCCGACCAAAGCGACAACTCCTGATCTTTGTAAGCAGAAGTGCTTATTTTGTTAGATGTTTTCGCAGCAAAATCAAAAACAAACAGTTCTCTAATAGGCGCTTCCTTTTCGCCGGGCATCTGATACTTGTAAGTTTCAAGCTCTGGCCGCCCTTTGGCTGTGTTATGTATTACCCAAAGGTCTTTTACTTTACGCTCATCCGACCGAATCATGGCAAAGTATTTTGAATCAGGAGACCATAAAATGCGGGCAGGTTTACGCTTATCTTTATTCTTTTCGCGCTCTACGTTGGTTTCCCCTCTCGAGTCGCCGTAGTGATAGTTCTCAACGCCGTCTTTTGTTAGCTGATGTTCTACAATAGTAGAGTCTTTCTCGTCTTTCAAAGCCTTTTCATAATTGGCTTTATCCATCCAGTACAGGTTGTACTGCTTTGCAAAAACCACAACAGCACCATCAGGTGAAACAGAGGCCCACTTTGCTTTTTCTTTTAGCTTTTCGTGATCTTTCAGCTCTTCCAGCCTTTCTGTAGCTAGGTTATACCGAAAAAAGAACGTTTTCTTCTGAAGCGAATCAGCATCGGTTTTGTCTTTCCTGTCTTTCTTTACTTCGTCAACAGAACTTATTATTTCGAACAGGATACTCTTTTCATCATCCGTAAATTTCAGGTTCTTGATAGGCAGGTGTTGCGCGTCAAAAGGATCTTTTACAACCATGGTAACCTCTGAAGCAAGTTTGGCATTATCAAACATAACTTTTTTAGATTTCGAGGCAGGGTCTACAATGTACCACTTCTTACCATCGCTGGTTTCATACTCATACCAAAAGCGGTCAGAGTACTTTAGCCAATGCGGGTCCACTGCGGTAGTAAAAACCAATTTTTCCAGTTTATCAGGTGAGAAGCGGGAGGCTAGCTGGTAGTTACCTTTTCCAGGAGAACCTGACTGTGCCTTTGACCCAAAACATATTAACAATAATGCAATAAATAAAGAAAGCTTTTTCATTAAGGTGATTTGTAGCAATAAAATTTTACTAAAGTAAAAAGGATGGCCAACATTTAAAAATACTACTGTGAGTTACATCCAGGCAGGAGCAGGTGGCACAAAGAATTTCTTTTTTCAAAGATTTCTTCTTTATCTTTAGAGATTGATCAATTATTCACCTAATATAATTATGCTTCACAACAAACTATTTACCCGGCTACTGGCTTTGTTTCTGCTGGCAGGCTTATACTTTTCTACAGGCATTACCTCTACCAAAGCGCAGGAAGCAGTACCGCAGGACGACGAGATAAAGAAAATGGTAAATGAGATATCTGCTAAAAACCTGGAAGAACTGGTGCGTAAGATGGTTTCTTTTGGTACACGCCACACTCTTAGTACTACCACCAGCAAAAAAGAAGGTATCGGTGCTGCCCGCGAATGGGTAAAATCAGAATTTGAAAAATATGCCAAAGCATCGGGTGGCCGCATGACCGTAGAAATGGACCGCTATACTGTAAAGGCTGATGGTCGCAGAATACCGCAGGATGTGGAGATGGCAAACGTGATGGCCATCCTGAAAGGAACAGACGCTGACGATGACCGTGTAATAATAGTTGGTGGCCATTTAGACTCCCGCGCTACTGATGTGATGGATGCGAAAGGCAAAGCCCCAGGTGCTAACGACGACGCTTCCGGTGTGGCAATGGTGATGGAAATGGCCCGTATTATGGCTTCCCACCAGTTTCCGGCTACCTTAGTGTTTGTTGCTTTTCAGGGCGAAGAACAAGGCTTATATGGCTCAAAGCATTTAGCAGAGCGTGCCAAGGAAGAAGGCTGGAACTTAGTGGCTATGCAGAACAACGATATTGTAGGCAACTCCTACTCTGCAGAAACAGGCCTGCACGACAACACACGTGTACGCCTGTTTAGTGAAGCTACTCCCAGCAACGAAACAGAAGAGCAGGCACGTTTACGCAGAACACTGGGGTCTGAAAACGACAGCCCAAGCCGTAACCTTGCCCGCTATATGAAAATGGTTGGCGAGAAATATGTAGACCAGATTGAAGTAATATTAGGATATCGTGCTGATCGCTTTTTGCGTGGCGGCGACCACACACCGTTTAACCAACAAGGTTATGCTGCTGTGCGTATGAGTGAAATGAATGAAGAGTTTGACCATCAGCACCAAAACGTAAGAGTAGAAGAAGGTAAGCAATATGGTGACCTGATAGAGTTTATGGACTTCGAGTACCTGCGAAAAAACACAGGTGTTAACCTTGCCAGCATGGCCAGCTTAGGGTGGGCGCCTTATGCTCCGGAAAAAGTAGGTGTGATCACTTCTAACCTTACCAATAAAACAGACCTGAAATGGGAGACTCCAAGCAAAGGACAAAAGCCAGCAGGATATGTAGTACTAATGCGTGAAACCAGCAGCCCTATTTGGGAAAAGAAGTTCTTGGTAAAAGGCACTGAAGCAACTGTACCTTACTCAAAAGACAATTACTTCTTTGCTGTGCAGGCTGTAGATGCCGAAGGCCATGCCAGCTTACCAGTACTTCCTACTCCGGTAAGGTAGTAGGTTTTCCTTTAAAACAAAAGGGGCCGACGCTGTATGCGTCGGCCCCTTTTGTTTTAAGCTTATTTAATCTCTGCTTACTAATTTGTTAAAATTGCCATTAGGGTCATGCAGCAAAGCAAGTTTGCTATGGTCAAACTCTTCAAAGAACTCGTCCCAGCTAACTTCTTCAAAGCTGCCATTGCTATCGCTTTTTTCAGGAAAATGGATGCGCAATACACCTTCTCCGCTACCGTCGCTTTCTGTCCCTTTTATAATGCTGGGTACCCCTCCATGTTGCTCAGCCCACTCCTGGATTTCCTTATGATTGGTTGTTTTTTTAGCTTCACTCATAGTTTTGTAGATTTATTTAAACCAATGTCTGTGGTTTAGCTATACGGCCAGTAGCTGCAAAAGATAACTCAGGCATACCAAACACCTTAACAGGCTACTCTTTTTGAAGTAAAGTGCATGTGTTTTTATAATTTTGATACTCTGGCTGCTGCCGATGTTGCAGCAGTAATACTTGGAGTACCTTTGTAATATACAACAGAAGCTCCGGAAGCATTTATGTCCAATGCTTCTTTCGCAAATAGCTTTACCTTGCTCGCGCCACTTGCCTCTACTCTTACTATGCCAGCCTCCAGATCAGCAGCCTCCACTTTAGATGCACCAGACATGTCTAAAATTACCTTGTCTGCTTTGCCTGTTAATTCCAGTTTGCTGGCACCACTCATATCTGCCTTTAGTTCTTTTGTATCTAAGGCCAGTTTCACAGAAGACCCGCCACTCATATCAAGGCTTAAGCCTGAGGCTTTAAAAGTAGACACACCTTCTACTTTTACGCCTCCGCTAATGTCTATGCTGTTTAGTTCCTGAACAGTTACATAAGCTTTCATAGCTCTTGATGAATAAAGGCTGTTTTTATTATAGATGTGTAATACTCCATCTTTAACTTCTGTTGCAATGTTATTCAGTAGGTTTTCCTCGGCCTCCAGCTTAACACTCTCTTTGTTACCCTGCGTTAACTCCACAATAAAGCCACCGCTTACATCAATACCTTTGAACCCTGACACATTTCTGGTCTGAGACCGTGTGTTACCATTGCCCCTAAGCTGCTGAGCCAGAGCGGGGGTACTGGCTGATAGCATCAATGCAAAAAGAAAGATAACAATAGCGTAAGATTTAGCAATTTTCATAGTTCGTTATTTTTAAGTTTATTTTGATTTTACTGATCATGCTCCCGCTGAATGCGCTGGAACCATTTTTTAACTAACAGATGCAGGAAAAACAGAAAGGTTGCTCTGGTGCCATTATATTTTCGTTTCAGAACAATAAGTATCTATATCTGGTTGATTTTAAACTAATGTGTGGGTTTGTTGATCGTGAGTTGAAAAATAGCAGCCCCGGCAGCATAAGCCACAACATCTGCTATATCTGCTATGTGCTTTGTGTAAATGAAAGGCAAAAGCAGCTCGAAGAAAGCACCAAAAGCTACCACAGCACCAATTATATAATGTAATGGAATAACGTATTGAGGATTCTGAAAATAAACTCTTTCGGCAGCTAAAGCTATGGTAAGAACAATAGGCATGCACAGGAGATCATCCAGATACGCATGCAGTGGCCAAACAGAAACATCCGCCAGCTCCAGCGCCTGATTTAAAAAAAACAAAAAAAAGCAAAGCAAAAATGCAGGATGGCAGAGTGTCCGCATGAGAAATTAAAGAGCCACCAGGGCAACTGACAGCATAATGCCGCCAAGCACTAACAGGAATATTTCTACCGGAGTTAGTTTATATTTCTTTCCATTCATTTTTTCAGGCTTAGGCAGAATCTGACCGCAGTGCGGGCAGCGTTTAACTGGTGGCACTTCTCTACCGCAATGCGGACAGATAACAGTTTTATTTGTTGTATTTTGGTTGGAGGCCATTTTCTAAGCTTTCTTAAACTATACGTAAGTAACAACTTAGGTTTTAAGAGAATAGGGCTTCCTCAACTACATAATGTACTTATCGTTAACTTAGTCTGTACTTTGAGTCGGGGCAGGTTCTGTCAAATCTTCATTACTTAGCTCCTCTATTTCTTGCAGATAAGTGCTGATGGCATAAAGCACTTGTTGTTGCTTCGGGTGCAGCCATGATCTGTTCTCCAGTAGGTCCTCGCGCACCATCTCATAAGACTTCTTGCGCAGGCGGGCATAATCCAGCATCAGTTCCACCTGTTTAGCTTCTTTTCCTTCCAGACTTTGTAAAGCAGCCAGGTCTGCTATGCTTTCATCCCAAAGAGCAATGCTCTGCTGCAAAGGCTCATTAAATTTACTTGCTGTTGCCGCCGTGCTATCCTGCACCAACTCCCGGAACACCTCCATAGCTTTGGCCTCATTGCCAGCGAACGATTGCATTACTTTTACAAACTGAACTTTATCTTTCGGAATAGATAAAAACATAGCACTTAAAACTACTACTCCAGCTATAACGGTAGCTATGTTGCCAAAACTGCTGTAAGTCTGGGCAACGTGTCGCCCTGAACGCAACAGCAAAACAGCACCCAGCAACAGACCACATATAAGGCCGCCAATATGAGCGGCATTATCAATACCGCTTTTAAGGCCGAACATAAGGTTTAAGCCTATCACACCTCCTACATTCAGTAACATGGCTTTTTTGTTTGTCCATGGCAACTGGCGCTCCAGCAGCATCACCATCAGAAACATACCAAACATACCGAATATAGCCCCTGAGGCTCCTGCACTAACACGTGTAGGGTCCCACCACAGGCTAGCCACACTACCAGATAAGCCACAGAGTATATATGCTATAGCAAACTGTTTTTTGCCTATGAGCGGCTCTAGCATACTACCTATGTTCACCAAAGCCAGCATGTTCAGTAACAAGTGCAGCAACCCGATATGCAGGAACATGCAACTAAATAAGCGCCATGCTTCACCGGTAAGTGTATAAGGACCAAAGTTTGCACCCCAGTTGAGCAGGTCTTGTATTTCCGGCTCCATAATACCTACACCTATTATTACCATGGCTATAAAGATCAGGATATTAAGGTCGGCTAGTATAGGTGTAACAAAATAGTAAGGCCGGGGCACGAACAGCTTCAGAAAGTCTTTTGCCTTATCGGTAGCTGTGCGTTGCTCAGCCTCCACAGTTGTTTCTGCTTCATGCAGGCGTTGCTGTGTCTCTATCGATTCCGCAATATCTTTTTTTAGCTGTTCCAACCCCGGAACATGCAGGTTCCTTTTTTCAATTTCTTCTAGAACAGCGAGTATAGCCTCGTCATCCAGTTGGTTGCTTTCCTGTAGTAGTTGAAGCAGTTGCTCGTCTTCTTTCTCAGCTATATCTGCTGCGTATTTATTTTCCATCTGTCTTGGCATGCTATGGTAAAGATAAGCGATACACCATAAACTACCTAAGCGGCAAAGTTCCGCTAAAACCTTCGGCAGCAATAGAGGGTAAACCTGATATTAAAAACCTTTTATGGCACAGACAAAAGTAGACGCTTTGTACTATACCATTACACGTGGCAACAGCCCCTTAATAGCTACAGCCATACATAGCGGGCATGATGTACGCCGCAATATAAAGGACTTCTTCTTTCTATCTGAAAAAGAGCGCTTGCGAGAAGAGGACCCATTTACCGACCAATGGGTATCGGTGGCAGACAACCAGATAACAGGCCACAACTCCAGGTTTGAGATGGACCTGAACCGGCCAAGGGAAAGAGCTATTTACCGCAAGCCGGAAGATACCTGGGGGTTGCAGGTATGGAAGAATGAGTTAGCGGACGAACTGGCACTTGAATCGCTGGCGCATTACGATAAGTTTTATGAAGACGTAAAGTTGCTGCTGACAAAAGTACAACAGCAGCATGGTTGCTTTGTAGTGTATGACCTGCACACCTATAACCATAAGCGCGAAGGTGCCAGTGGCCCTGCAGCCGACCCGGAGCAGAACCCGGAAGTAAACATTGGCACCGGCAACATGAACCGAGAAAAGTGGGCTCCAGTGGTAGACACTTTCATGCATACCCTCAGCTCCTACAATTATAATGGCCGCCGTCTGGATGTGCGTGAAAACGTAAAGTTCCAGGGAGGCCATTTTATGCGCTGGATTCATGACACTTTTCCGAACAAGGCCTGCGTGCTCAGCATCAAGTTTAAAAAGTTCTTTATGGATGAATGGACAGGTAAGCCAGACCAGGCACAGTTGCAACAGATAAAGCAAGCTTTAGAGGCTACGACCAGGCCTGTACTGGAAGCGCTTGCCAAAGTGTGCCAAGTGTAAACTAACATGATGAAAGCATAACCGACAACTTTATAAAAAGCATAGGCCGCAGCTTAAAGCGAGGCAGGCAAGTACAGAGACGACTGCTAAAAGGAGGATATATCTACATTGACGAAGCCCTTCCTTTTCTGGTAATTTTTCGCCACCCGTCGGGGCAACCTGACCATGCCTCTGCCGATTTTGTGAAGGCTGTAGCTTCCTATATTATAGCTTTATGGGAAAGTAGGCTGTCAAGCGAATTGTCTGGCGCATAGACAAGCTATTTACGAGCATTACAGACCAGTTTCAGTTTTTGCTGTTAGTTACACCTGTTAATAAAAGTGAGGCCTGGGAAGAATTCAGGAAGAACAAATACAAAGCGGCTCCCACTTTCCATTACCGCCTGATGCCTATAGACGTTGACCAGCTCAAGCGAAAGCTTTATAACATTCCGATAGAAAAGATAGATGACCCTACATTAGGCTTTCTTTTCCGAGATAAGCGCCACGAGCTTGGCAAGATGCTGACCATGCTGGTCGACCGTAACACACCCGACTTCATGAATGGAGAAGCCCTACAACATAAAGGCAAATACTGCGCCATACGCCGTGTAAACAGCAAAGACGACATCCGCAGCAATATACATGCAGGAGGCAGTGTACAACAGGCTAATGTAGATCAAACAATGCTAAACCTGGTAGAACTTGTACAGCCAAAGCTGGTACAGGACGGCATGTTCTTAGTAGGCTTGGATATAGTAGGCAATAAGCTAATGGAGATAAACGTGTTTAGCCCGGGCGCTTTACCCGATGCCAGTGAAATGGAGGGTGTAGACTTCTCTAAACCTGTTATAGCTGCCTTGGAACGTAAGGTACATTACAAGAAAACTTATGGTGGGCAGATCGATAACAAAACAGTAGCCATGATCTGATTTTTCTAAAGCTGTTCTTTACAAGAGAAAGCTCAGCCAAAAAATTAGCTAAAAACACATGCTACTGCTGCACTACAAACGCGCAGCAATAGTTACAGATATAAAGCTATTTATATTTATAACTATTTAAACATCTGTGCTTTAACAAACAAAACAGGTGTTTTAGCACTTAGCACTACAGTTGCAAGAAACCAGAAGAAAAATAAAGTAGATAAAAATATAAATAATAGCGGCCACAGTTTTTGTTTTTAAGAAACAAAAACTGTACTTTTGCACCCGAATTAAGAAGGACATTCTTATCAGAAAGCTAATATATAAAGGTTATTTTAATTAACCAAATAATAGCTGCTTTATTTAACATTTTGATAAAGCCTTCTTTAAATTTTATAAAAGATATAAAGAGTTCTTAAGGAGCTAAAATATAAATATTCAACGCTGAACTTCTTGATTCAGCAGATAAGGCAAGATTAGGTTAGATTAAAGTTTAGATTAGATTAGTTTGTTTTAAGGTGAGAGAAGGCCCCAGCCATTTTGGTGGGGCTTTTCTCATTTTAGGTGATAGTGAAAGTCGGGTAGTGTTCTAAAAATAAGGAAGTTTTTTTAGGCAATTTATCAATATTGTAGTTGAATAAGAAGTATCGTAGAGCCAGGCGATGATTATCCCAGGGTCTGGAGAAGGATAGGGTCTTTCTCACTAGTCTTGGGAAGCGTTGCCAAAGGGTATTATTCAGCCGCTCAATCTTGATTGCCTGCTTCTTGTCCTTTGGGTGGCGTTACTGCCCTTTTCTAAACACGGCCCNCTAAAAATAAGGAAGTTTTTTTAGGCAATTTATCAATATTGTAGTTGAATAAGAAGTATCGTAGAGCCAGGCGATGATTATCCCAGGGTCTGGAGAAGGATAGGGTCTTTCTCACTAGTCTTGGGAAGCGTTGCCAAAGGGTATTATTCAGCCGCTCAATCTTGATTGCCTGCTTCTTGTCCTTTGGGTGGCGTTACTGCCCTTTTCTAAACACGGCCCCTTAACAGCAGCTCTATCTCCGTCTTCTTCAGGTTGCCCAGCGGAAGCTGCTCGCCTACCTGTTGTCACAGCGCCTTTACCTACGGCAGCAATGGCACTTGTAGTGCTGTTTACAGTAGTAGCTTTTACCGTTTTTCACTATATTTAGGCTATGACAGTGGGGACAGGTGCTCATGTAAAGTAAAGGTTTGGCGATCTTTTTTTAGAACACCTGCTCCTTATTGCTAATTCCTCAAAACCTACATCCTTACTTTTAGTACACTACCGGCTTTTTAGCTAAAGCAACACCACCTGCCTATAAAGTGGCTATCATAAACATAGCCATTCTTACTACTTTCACTTCTCCTTTAAGTTCTTAAATTAGTGGTCTTTATAGCAGGCGAAGGTATCACTGTGTTACTTAATAGCCAATAGTTTACATTTATTTAGGCTGTGTCTGATGAATCTAAATCTGATTATAAAATAGTCTCTAACTCTATCATCGGAGCAATTAGAGAACACTTAGGTTTTGGTTTTCCCTTCAAAAGGTATTCATCAGACACAGCCTAATATACCTGTTTCTTATTCCTTGTACAGGTAAATTTAACATAACTACTGTCTGTTATATATTATCTGCAGGAGCTGGTATAAGAAGAACAGGCTGCGGAACTGTATCGTAAACCTCCATATGAGTAAAATAAACAAAGGCGAGAGAGCAGTGTCGAAGCAGGCTGGAGATGAAAAGAAAACATTTCGGGAGCAGCTTGGAGCCTTGAAAAATTTACCAAAGTTCTTCAGGCTGATCTGGAGCACGAGCAAGGGCATGACTGTTAGCAATATGCTTCTGCGTTTAGTAAAGGCATCCTTGCCTTTGGCTTTGTTGTACATTGGTAAACTTATTATTGATGAGGTAATCCGGCTGATTGATGTAACGGGAGATCGTAACATGACTTACCTTTGGGCCTTGGTGGCTCTGGAATTAGGGCTTGCCGTACTCTCTGATTTAACCAGCAGAGGTATTACGTTCCTGGACAGTCTGCTGGGCGACCTATTTACCAACAAAACCTCTATAACACTTATAGAGCATGCAGCCACTTTAGACCTGGCACAATTTGAAGATGCAACCTTTTATGATAAGCTGGAACGGGCTCGACGGCAGACGGTAACACGTGTCGTACTTATGTCGCAGGTGCTGGCACAGGTGCAGGATAGTGTAACCATAGGCTTTCTGGCTGTGGGCCTGATAGCTTTTAACCCATGGCTTATTCTTATACTGCTGATAGCTGTAATACCTTCTTTTCTAGGAGAAACACACTTTAATGAAAGAAGCTACTCCTTGTCCCGCTCCTGGACACCCGAACGCCGCGAATTGGATTACCTGCGTTACATAGGTGCCAGCGACGAAACAGCTAAAGAAATCAAGACCTTTAATTTATCTGGCTTTTTAGCGAACAGGTTTAAGCTGCTCTCTGACCGATACTACAACCTTAACAAAAGCTTAACCATACGACGTGCAATCTGGGGCAGTGGCCTCTCTGCCATAGGCACCTTCGCTTATTATGGTGCCTACATTTTCATACTTTTTCAAACAGTGGCAGGTGTTATTACAGTGGGTACATTAACTTTTCTGGCCGGATCTTTTAACAACATGCGGGGACTATTGCAGGGTATTATGACGCGCTTTTCACAAATAGCAGAAGGGGCTTTATACCTACAGGACCTGTTCGACTTTCTGGAACTACAACCACAGATAACTCCGCCTGCTAATCCGCTACCAGTGCCGCGACCTATACAAAAGGGCTTTACGTTTGAAAACGTAGGCTTTAAATACCTGAATAGTGAAAAATGGGCAGTGAGACATCTTTCTTTTCACTTAAGAGCTGGTGAAAAGCTAGCCTTAGTCGGTGAAAACGGTGCTGGTAAAACAACACTGGTAAAGCTGCTGGCCCGCCTTTATGAGCCAACAGAGGGTAAAATTTTGTTGGATGGTATGGACCTACGTGAATATGACTTACAGGACCTGCGTCACCAGGTAGGTATTATTTTCCAGGATTACGTACGGTTCCAGATGACGGCTTCCGATAATATTGCTGTTGGCCAGATCAGCAACATTGCTGACCATGAACGTATTCAAACCTCTGCCCGAAAAAGCCTGGCGGACCCACTCATACAACGGCTGCCAGACGGTTATAACCAAGTATTAGGGAAACGGTTTAACCAGGGAATAGATTTATCTGGAGGAGAATGGCAGAAAGTAGCACTTGCCAGAGCCTATATGCGTGAAGCACAGTTATTGATATTAGATGAACCAACCTCTGCCCTGGATGCACGTGCGGAACATGAAGTATTTTTAAGATTTTCAGAATTGATAAAAGGTAAAACAGCTGTACTTATCTCCCACCGTTTCTCCACAGTACGTATGGCTGACAGAATTCTCTTTCTGGAACAGGGGCAACTGAAAGAACTTGGTTCACATGAGGAACTGCTGGCTCAAAATGGTAAATATGCTGAACTGTTTATGCTACAGGCCAGAGGTTATCTGTAATTCATATTCACGTGGAACATTAACTTCGCCTAATAAAACTCTAACTTGCTACAAAGGAATCTAACCAAGATTCTGCTTCTTTAGCAGCTACAAAGCTTTCGGCAGGCAGGTTGGTTTGCTTTACAATAGCTTGATTCTGTAACACCGCAATACGGTCTTTTGACTCTACCAAAGCAGCTTTTTTTATACCAGCCTTTACTATCAAATTCTGAGCCTGGATGTGAAGATCTGCTATGCTTTGCGGATGCGTAATCATAGCAGTAAAATCGGCTAATAGCGTAAATCCAGATCTTACGAACAATAGAGTTCTCTTCCAATCCTGTAAATAATCAGGAACGGATTCAATGCTCTTCCAAAACCCATTTATAACTAAATAAACTCTGTTTTTAGTGCTGTCATACATTAACTCATAACAAGAATTTTTAGATATTAAGGTTTTAGATTTGCCTAAACCGGTATTTTCGCTTTTACTGTACATACTATCTTACCAATACGTACGTGTAAACACCGATATATCGTTATAAAATAAGAAGAACTTATAGGCTTATTATTCTATTATAGACACAGTAACCTTAGATAAGCAAAATTATTGGGTTTTAAAAAGTACAATATTATTGTACAGGTCTATCAAAGACATGTAGAAGAACCATCTTATAGCACCTTGTCAGCAGGATATGCGCGAATAATATTTGTTTTGAAGTGTACTTATTTTTCAGCAGATAGTACGTTCTGCCTTAGCCAATACTTTTTGTTGCGTTTGCATTTTAATATAAACTATAAGTAATAACACTAAAATAAGCGCCAGGTACTAATCTGCTGAAAAAAGCTAGGTAAGGCCTGTGGCACCAGTATAAGACTAAGTACAAAGCCAAACACAGCACCATAAAAGTGGGCATCATGGTTTACATTATCGCCCATTCGCTTTCTTGAAAAGTAAGAGTACATCAGGTAGAGCACACCCAGTATAAAGCCTGGAATACATAAGATAGCGTACAGGCATATATCTTGCGTCGGGTAGAAAAGGATACTTGAAAACACCACAGAGGCTACACCCCCAGAAGCGCCTAAAGCACGGTACCCAGGATTATGACGATGTTTTAAGTAAGTTGGAATGTCGGAAACAATAATACCACCCAGGTAAATAAGAAGATATATTAAAACACCGGTTGTTGCTCCAAATAAGTAAGAAAATGTCTGCTCTACAGCCTGCCCAAAAAAGAAAAACGTGAACATATTAAATAACAGGTGTGAAAAATCGGCATGCAGAAAGCCAGAGGTAAGAAAGCGATACCAGGAGTTATCGCGTTGAACCGCGTAAGGTTGAAATATCCAGCGGTTCATTATATCTTGGTTTTGCCAGGCATACCATGTAATTCCGACTGTGATAATAATAAGTATAACGGTAACGCTAAGATCCATGCTAGGTAATTATTTTAAATAAAAGAATGATTGAATCTGGACAAAGAGAATACTTAACTTCTAAACTTTTCCCTTTGCCCAAGTGCCTTTTGTATCGATGCTTACGGCGATTTCTTTAAGCCTCCCGCTCCATTAGCTGCATAGCCAAGGTACGTATGGTAACTTTGGCTTCTTTAGGTACCTGCACGGCATCGAGGTGCTGTAACGCTTTTTGAAAATAATTATCTATCTCCTGTTCTGTTTGTTGACGAATGCCCAGCTGATCATAAACGGCTGTAACTTCTTTAACTTTTTCTTCGGCTGTAGCATCTTCTGTTTTATTGCGCCAGCTAACAATGGTCTCCAGTTGTTTGGGGCTTGCCTGCTCCAGTGCAGTCAGCATCAGGAAGGTCTTTTTATCGGAAAGGATGTCTCCGCCTATTTGTTTGCCGAATTTATCTTTGTCACCATACACATCCAGCAGGTCATCGCGAAGCTGGAAAGCAATGCCTACATTATTGCCAAACTGCTGCAGGTGTTCTGCATCCGTGTCAGGCGCCCCCTGAAGTACAGCTCCAAGTTCTAGGCTAAAGCCTAAAAGCACGGCTGTTTTCAGTGTAATCATCTGGATATATTCCTGTATGCTTACCTGCTCACGTTGCTCAAAATTCATATCTAACTGCTGGCCCTCGCATACTTCGGCTGCCGTTTTGCTGAACAGTTCCAGTACCTTTTGTAGTTTATCTGGTGCTACACCTAGTAACAACTGGTAGGCCCTTACCAACATCACATCACCAGCTAGAATAGCTATGTTGGAGTTCCATTTTTCGTGCACTGTTTGCTGCCCGCGACGCAATGGAGCCTTATCCATAATGTCGTCGTGCATGAGCGTGAAGTTGTGGAAAACCTCTACTGCCGCAGCCGGCAAAAGAGCCTTTTCCACATCCTCATCATATAATTTTGCCGCCAAAAGCACGAGTAAAGGTCTTATCCGCTTTCCGCCCAACGACATAATGTAACGGATTGGCTCATAAAGTTCCGTAGGGCTTTCACCATAGCGGAGGGTGGATAAAGTACGGTTAATCTTTTCAGAGAGGATTGAGGTATCCACAGGGTGCTTAATGTTGTTTAAGTGTTTCTATCAGCTCTAAATCGATGGTGCGTTCGGCCAGGTTAGCACTTTTTACTTCTACCATTACCTCATCACCAAAAGAAATAATGCGTTTGGTTTGGCGGCCAATAATACGATAATTATTAGAGTCCAGTTCATAGTAATCATCATTCAGATCGGAAAGCCTTACCATACCCTCGCACTTGTTCTCCTCGATTTCTACAAAGATACCCCATTCTGTGACACCAGACACAATTCCTTTGTATTGGTTTCCGATAGTATCTTTCATAAACTCTACCTGCTTATACTTAATAGAGGCACGCTCGGCGTCAGCGGCACGTTTCTCCATTTCAGATGAATGACGACAACGTTCTTCGTACTCCTCTTTGTCTGCAGATTGATTCCCATCCAGGTAGTGCTGCAGCAGGCGGTGGGCCATCATATCCGGGTACCGGCGAATAGGCGACGTAAAGTGCGAATAATGGTTAAACGCCAGGCCAAAGTGCCCTTCTGGCTCTGTGCTGTATTTTGCCTTTGCCATCGTTCGGATTGCTAAATTCTGAAGCACGCTTTGCTCCGGTTTACCTTCCGTCTCCTCGGCCAGATTATTAAGTTCTTCTGAAATATCACCTTCTGGGTCGACTTTATAGCCAAACTTGCGAGCAAACAGCGAAAACGTGCTCAACTTGTCCGGGTCAGGAGAACCGTGGGTACGGTAGACCATAGTAGGGCGACGCTTACCTTTACCAAGGTTGTAAACATACTCTGCAACCTTTTTATTTGCCAATAGCATAAACTCTTCTATCAGCTTGTGCGCATCTTTGCGTTCTTTTACAAAAACTGATAGCGGCCTTCCATCTTCATCCAGCTTAAACTTAACTTCTGTGGTTTCGAAGCTTATAGCACCATTCTTGAAGCGTTTATCCTTTAGCTTGTGGGCTATGCCATTTAGTATATTTATCTCTTTTGCAAAGTCGCCCTCACCTGTTTCTATACGCTCCTGCGCCTCTTCGTAAGCAAAGCGACGGTCTGAGTAGATAACAGTGCGGCCAAACCATGAATCGTAAAGTTTGCCATTGTCATCCAGCTCAAACACAGCAGAAAAAGTTAATTTCTCTTCGTTTGGTCTAAGAGAGCAAAGGCCGTTAGAAAGTCGCTCCGGCAACATTGGTATGGTTCTATCTACCAGGTAAACCGAAGTAGCTCTATGGAAAGCCTCTTTCTCAAGTAAGCTGCGTGGGTGCACATAGTGTGTTACATCAGCAATATGTACACCTATCTCCCAATGCCCGTTTTCCAGTTTCTGAATAGACAAGGCATCATCGAAGTCTTTTGCATCAACAGGGTCTATAGTGAAAGTGGTTACATCTCTAAAGTCACGGCGTTTAGCAATTTCTCCGGCTGTTATCTTCTCAGAAATCTGGTCTGCTTCTTCCTCTACTGTTTCCGGAAACTCAAACGGCAAACCAAACTCTGCCATAATTGAGTGAATCTCAGCTTCATTTTCTCCCGCAGGGCCAAATATTCGAATTACTTCTCCGGTAGGGTTTTTGTCAGGCGCTTCAGGCCATTCTACAATTTTAACCAACACTTTATCGCCGGCGTTAGCTCCATTCAGTCCACGCTCACCAACAAACACATCAAAGTAAAGCTTCTTAAAGTCGGGCACCACAAAACCGAAGTTTTTTGACAGCTCCATAATTCCAACTAACTCCGTACGCACACGCTCCAGCACTTCAACCACCACACCTTCTGCACGTCCACCTCGTACCGATGGCAACACCTCTACTTTTACCAGATCACCATCCATGGCATATTTCAGATGTTCCCGGAACACGCGCACATCATCCTCTGTCTCCTCTGATACAATGTAGGCATACTTGCTGTTTGCTAAGTCAACGCAACCCGTAATTATGTTCACGCGCAGGTTCAGCATGAATTTTTCACCATCGATTGGTAGAAGCTTGTTTTCACGCACCAGTGTTTTCAGGCATTCGTTTACCTGATCGCGTCCCTTTTTATCTGTCACTCCCAGGCGGCGGGTTACCTGGCGCTCTGTAAATACAGTGTCAGGGCTATTGGAGAAAACCTCCAGCACAATGGCCTTTGCAGATTTAGGTGCACCTTTACGTCCTGTTGGTTCTCTTCTGGCTGAGCCTTCTCCTCTTGTTGATGATTTTCTTCTTGATGACTCTCCTCCTCTTCTGGAGCTAGTTCTGTCATTGCGGTTGTCATTATCTTTTTCTTTGCCGCTTCTTTTGTTGCTTTTGCTTCTCATGTATCAATGTCGTCTATTATGGATAGCTGCCCCACCGGTAGCTTCTCCATTTCCAATTCTTTAACCTAAGGATATTTTACTATACGCCTAAGACAGGGGCTTTGGTTAAAGCGAGGGGGGTAATTAGATGGTGAAGTTATAGAGAATCTTCTATATATAGGCTAAGAGAACCGTTAAAGTTGACTCTTTGTGCTGAAAACTATCTGATGAGAGGCTGTTCCTCATGCTTTTCCACTGAAAGAAACTCGGCAAAAGCGTACTGCCAGCTGATAAGCAAAGCCTTTCGGTTTCCTGTTCAGGTTCAAGCCTGCATTAAAAGGTCGCTTATGTCGTCTCTCTTCTTTTCTGAGCTGCTATAATGTCTTCTGCCTCTCCTTTTGGAATAGCACTCATGAGGGTGCGCGTATATTCCTGTTGCGGATTCTGATATAATTCGTCTGTTTTTCCGCTTTCGATAATCCGGCCTTCATTCATCACGAGAATACGATCTGACATGTATCTGGCTACAGAAAGGTCATGTGTAATAAAGATGTAGGTTATTCGGAACTCTTGCTTTAGCTGGTTGAGCAGGTTTAGTATTTGTGCCTGCACCGATACATCTAGGGAAGATACTGCCTCATCACAGATAATAAATTTAGGTTGCAAACCTAATGCCCTGGCAATGCTGATCCGTTGCTTTTCCCCACCTGAAAACTCGTGTGGAAAACGATGAAAATGTTCTTTTAAAAGTCCCACTTTATCAAGTAGTTCCACAGCTTTTTTACGACGTTCTTTATCATTAGCATATAGTTTATGCACACGCATTGGTTCTACAATAGCCTCACCTACAGTATGCATGGGATTTAATGACGTAAAGGGATCCTGGAAGATCATTTGGAAACATTGCCGACGCTTGCGCAACTCTTCCGGATGTAGTTTAGAAAAGTCTTGCCCATTGAAAAGAATTCGGCCTGCAGTTGGCTCTATCAACCTTAGCAGCGCACGTCCTAAAGTAGTTTTTCCACAGCCTGACTCACCTACTAAACCAATGGTTTCGCCAGCTAATAATTCGAAGCTTACGCCATCCACAGCCTTTATATAATTAGTTGTGCGGGAGAAGAAGCCTTTCTTTACCGGGAAGTGTACTTTCAGGTTTTCCACTTGCAGCAGCGGGGTTGGCTGATAGCTTTCTTTATTTAGCTCAGGACTGGCAGTTATTCTGGAAAAGTTATTACTTACACCCGCTAAAGAAGGCTTTTGTTGCTGCACTGGCTTTTCCACAATATTTCCATGCTCATCTTCCTGCATAAAATCAGAAACTGTAGGCAATATAGCATGTGGTACAGCAAACAACTTTGGCCGACAGGCAAGTAAGCCTTTTGTATAAGGATGCTGCGGATTTGTAAAGATATCCAATACCTTTCCCTGCTCTACAACTTTGCCTTTATACATAACAAGAATATGGTCTGCTATCTCGGCTACCACACCTAAATCGTGCGTGATGAATAAAACCGCAGCATTCTCCTTTACCCGAAGATCATCTATCAGTTCCAGCACCCGCGCCTGTACTGTTACATCCAGGGCTGTCGTTGGCTCATCGGCAATTAGCAAACCAGGCTTACAGGCCATAGCCATTGCAATCATTACACGCTGCTTCTGCCCACCTGAAATTTCATGTGGATAAGCATCATAAATCTTATCTGGGCGAGGCAGCTTAGCCTGCTCAAAAAGGGCTACAGTATGGTTACGGGCTTCTTTTTTGGAAATATCAGTATGTAAGAGCAACACTTCTGCTACTTGTTTTCCACAGGTAAAAACAGGGTTCAAGGATGACATTGGCTCCTGAAAAATCATACCAATTTCGTTACCCCTTACCTGCTGTATTTGCTTCTCCTGAAGTTTAAGCAAGTCTACCTGCCCTAGCTTCTGTGATTGAAAAATAGCCTCGCCTCCCCTTATGTAACCAGGTGGCGTGTCAATTAACTGCATTATAGATAACGCAGTTACTGACTTACCTGACCCCGACTCCCCTACTATAGCTACTATTTCACCAGGGTGTACTTCGAACGACACCTTGTCCACAGCTTTAGTAATGCCGCGATGTGTGGAGAAAACCGTTTCCAGATTTCTAACCTGAAGTATAGGAGTTGGAGTTAGCAAAAGATTATGGTGTATGTTTTGTTAAAGATAAGCTGTTTCAGCCATTAATATCAACCTATCAGCTATCCACCTCTTTTATAAATGTTTTATTATCATGTAAAGCTAATATTTTACCGACTGCAAAAACTTTTCCGGTTTGTTTACCGATACAGGAGATGCTACTTTTATCATCTTATTCATGATTAAATAAACTATGACAAACACGATCATTTTCGACCTTGGTGCTGTTTTAATCGACTGGAACCCTAAATACCTTTATAGCAAGATCTTTCAGGAAGATGCTGAAATCACTCAATTCTTAGAAAACATTTGTACTTCTGATTGGAATGAAGAGCAGGACGCCGGGCGTCCTTTACAAGAAGCTACAGATATGCTAGTTGCACAGTATCCGGAGCACAAGGAAAATATTAAAGCTTACTATGGCAGGTGGAAAGAAATGCTGGGAGGTGCCATAGAAGGCACTGTTGAAATATTCAGAGAATTGAAAGACAGTAAAAAATATAAGATATACGCTCTTACAAACTGGTCAGCAGAGACATTTCCTATTGCCCAGGAACGTTTTGAGTTTTTAACCTGGTTTGATGGTGTAGTTGTATCAGGAACAGAAAAAGACCGTAAGCCCTTCCCAAGCTTTTATCAAACCCTGCTGGACAGGTACCAGGTAAAGCCAGAGGAAGCTGTTTTTATTGATGATAATTTACGTAACATTCATGCGGCACAAGAAATAGGAATAGACTCTATTCACTTTACCTCTCCTGAAGATTTACGGGCGAAACTTAAAGAGAGAGGTGTGCTATAAACTTCAAGCTTTGCAGCCTTTTGCTTCAGATAAATCACCCTGAAAGACCAACCAATATTTAAAAACGAAAAGCGGCTATTTTAAAAAATAGCCGCTTTTCGTTTTTAAATATTGGAGATTAAAGTTCCTGCTGTTTCTGTGTTTCGATAGTCCTGTTACTATGATTTTCTGGCTCTGAGTCAGTTCCAAAGAAACGTTTCTGATTCAGTAAGATCAGCAACACACCTACAAAAATAGCAGAGTCAGCTACATTAAAGATAGGCCACAACGACATTGGTTGTCCTCCTAATATTGGAACCCAACTTGGAACTATACCCTCCCATATATCTACATAGAACATATCTATTACCTGCCCATGAAACCAAGGAGTCTGAGACCCATAAGGTGCATTATCAAACCAAACACCATAGAACGTACTATCGATCAGGTTACCAATGGCCCCGCCTAAAATGAGAGCTATACACCATATTAAACCTTTAGGAGCTTTATGCTTAGCCAGGTAATACAGGTAATAACCGATCCCGAACATGGCTACTAAACGGAACAGGGTCAGGATAAGCTTACCATAATCAGAACCTAGCTCTACACCGAAGGCCATACCTGGGTTTAAGGTATAATGCAACTTCAACCAATCTCCGATCAGGTGAATTTCTCCTGGTAATCCCATTTCCATGTTGTAATGCACCACAAGCTTTACAACCTGGTCTGCCAGGATAACGGCAATACTAGCCAGGTAATACTTCCAATATTTCATATGCATTTATTAAGCGGCAATGCGTTCATTCTCTGTAATACTACCGCTGGGAAATATACTTTTATAAGTATAAAAGCCGCAAAGCATAACTCATGCCTTGCGGCTTTTTCTCTTTTAGATGGTAACATTAGATTCTATCTGAATCTGTATGTACACCTGATATTCATCGATATCTAAAAGCGTGCCATCTACCAGTTCATCTACAAACTCCAGGCTCAAAGCCTGTGTTTCGGCACAGATATAAGCATTGTAATTTTCTACAGCAGCATTTACCTCAGGTGCTGCAGAACGTTGCACCCTAATATGGATCTTATCCTGTACCTCTAAGTTACTGTCTTTACGCAGGTTCTGGATGCGATTTACCAGGTCACGGGCAATCCCTTCCTGCTTTAATTCTTCCGTAATTGTGATATCTAAGGCTACTGTCAGTTTACCTTCGTTGGCAACCAACCAGCCAGGAATATCCTCAGAAGAAATTTCGACATCGTCAGGAGTAAGTACAGCTGTTTCATCATCGTTAAGCAATATTTCAAAACCTCCCTCACGCTCTAGTTTAGCAATGTCCTCTTGGTTCATCTGCTGCACAGCAGCGGCCACCAGTTTCATTTTCGGACCAAAAACCTGACCAAGCTTCTTAAAGTTAGGCTTGATTTTCTTCACTAGGATACCAGAAGTATCGTCAATGTACTCTACTTCTTTAACGTTTACCTCGCTCAAGATCAAATCTTCCACAGCTTGTATCTGCTGCTTCGTATGCTCGCTGAGTACAGGAATAAGGATACGTTGCAATGGCTGACGCACTTTAATCATTTGTTTCTTGCGCAGCGAGTGCACTAATGAAGAAACTGTTTGTGCTAACTGCATACGCTCTTCCAGATCCTTGTCTACAGCACCTTTTGCTACTTCAGGGAAATCAGCTAAGTGTACAGACTCAACGCTGTTTCTGCCGCTCACACTGTTCAAATCACGGAACAGCTGCTCTGTATAGAATGGTGCAATAGGCGAAGCAAGCTTAGCTATGGTTTCCAGGCAAGTATAAAGTGTCTGGTAAGCAGCCATCTTATCTTCGTTGTACTCGCCTTTCCAGAAGCGTTTGCGGTTCAGGCGCACGTACCAGTTACTCAAATCATCCACCACAAAATCCTGGATGGCACGAGCTGCTTTGGTTGGATCGTAATCTGCAAGGTAACTATCTACCTCCTGCACCAGTGTATTTAATTTTGAGATAATCCAACGATCACTCTCTGTTCTTCTTTCTAACGGAACGTCAGCCTCTGCATAGGTAAAGTTATCGAGGTTGGCATACAACGCGAAGAAGGAATACGTATTCTGCAAGGTACCAAAGAAACGGCGTTGCGTTTCTACTACACCATCAGCATTAAATTTCAGGTTGTCCCAAGGCGGCGCATTTGCGATCATGTACCAACGTACCGCATCAGGACCATACTTTCCGATCATCTCAAACGGATCAACGGCATTGCCCAAGCGCTTACTCATCTTGTTACCGTTCTTGTCCAGCACCAAACCATTCGCGATAACGTTTTTATAAGCTACGCTATCTTCCAGCATTACTGCCAGCGCATGAAGTGTAAAGAACCAGCCACGTGTCTGGTCTACACCTTCAGCAATGTAATCGGCAGGAAAGTTTTGCTCAAATGTATTCTTATTCTCCAGTGGGTAATGCCACTGTGCATAAGGCATCGCTCCTGAGTCAAACCAAACATCGATAAGATCTGGTTCTCTGTACATTGCCTTTCCAGACTTGCTCACTAAAATAATGTTATCCACATAAGGGCGATGCAGATCTTTTATGTCTGCGGCAGCGTCCATCACACCTGCTTCCACAGCTTTTGCCATTTCTTGGTTCAGCTGTGCTATAGAACCGATGCATAGTTCTTCGTCACCATCTTCTGTTCTCCAGATAGGTAGTGGTGTGCCCCAGTAACGTGAACGGGAAAGGTTCCAGTCTACCAGGTTCTCCAGCCAGTTACCAAAACGACCTGTACCAGTAGATTCTGGTTTCCAGTTAATAGTCTTGTTCAGTTCAATCAACCGATCCTTTACGGCAGTGGTTTTGATGAACCAGCTGTCCAGCGGGTAGTAAAGTACCGGCTTATCAGTACGCCAGCAGTGAGGGTACGTGTGCTCGTACTTCTCTACTCTAAATGCTTTGTTTTCCTCTTTAAGCTTGATGGCAATTTTAACATCGGTTGGCTTGTAGTCAGCACCTGTCTCATCTTCGCCTGTATAGTTTTTCACATACATGCCAGCAAAATCAGTTACTTCTTTTACAAATCGACCTTGCTTGTCTACAAGCGGCATTGTCTTGCCAAACTCATCCGTCACCAACAGTGCAGGTATATCGTTTTGAGCAGCTACTCTAAAGTCATCGGCACCAAAAGTTGGCGATATGTGCACTATACCTGTACCATCTTCTGTAGTAACAAAATCGCCTACCACCACTCTGAAAGCTGGCTTGTCTGGCTGTACGTAAGGCATCAGTTGGTGGTACTCCACACCTGCTAAATCGCTACCAACAAATTCTGCTGCTACTTTAAAAGGAATAAGCTTGTCGCCCGGCTTATAATCTTCCAAGGCCAGGTCTTTAGCCTTATCACTGAAGTAACGGCTTACCAAGTCCTTTGCCAAGATAACAGAAACCGGTTCAAAGGTGTAAGGGTTAAAAGATTTTACCTTTACATACTTGATACCTTTTCCTACGGCAAGTGCCGTGTTAGATGGTAGTGTCCAGGGGGTAGTTGTCCAGGCAATAAAGCACACGTTCTCCTCCTCGTTATCGAACAGGAACATGTTGCGGGTGATCTTCTTCACCTCGAACTGCGCCACAATGGTCGTATCTTTCACCATGCGGTAGCAGCCTGGCTGATTCAGCTCGTGCGAGCTTAACCCTGTACCTGCTCCTGGCGAGTACGGCTGTATGGTATAGCCTTTATATAAGTAGCCTTTGTCGTAGAGGCGCTTCAGCAGTGCCCAGCAAGACTCAATGTATTCATTCTCGAAGGTGATGTACGGGTTGTTCAGGTCTACCCAGTAGCCCATCTTTTCAGTAAGGTCATCCCACTGATTTTTGAAACGCATTACCGTTTCACGGCAACGCTGGTTATATTCTTCAACAGTAATTTTCTTACCAATGTCTTCTTTGGTGATACCCAGTTCTTTCTCCACCTGTAGTTCAACCGGGAGGCCATGCGTATCCCAGCCGCCTTTGCGGTTTACCTGAAAACCTTTTAGTGTTTTATAGCGGCAGAAGATATCTTTTACAGCACGAGCCATTACGTGGTGAATACCCGGTGTACCGTTAGCAGAAGGTGGTCCTTCATAAAAAACGAAGTTCTCGTTACCTTCTCGTGTAGTTACTGACTTACCAAAGATGTTATTTTCTTTCCAAAATGCCAGTACGTCCTCGCCAAGCTTGGCGTAATTTAGATTTTTATACTCGTTGTACTTTCCCATTTTAAGGATTTTCTTCTATTTTCAGTTTCAGCTGATTAAGATAAATATAAACGTTTTACTACAACACGTTTACCTGCTCTATCAGCACATATGGGTCCTGCTTCTATCTGCCGCTATCCAAAAAGAATCAGCAAAGTAGGCAATATAATAATGTTTATAATGAATGCCACCATCAAATGCACAGGCAGATTAAGCTTTATAACTTATAAACAAACTTAATCTGTTTTTGATGCCAATAATGATCTTATACAATAATGCAGCAAAGTTAGCAAATTTGCTCGTTCTTACCCTCCTGAAGTATAAGATCATTCCTATAACAACACTGCTTTACAAGATCGTGTCTTTCTTTTATTTACCAGAAGTAGCCCAGGCTTAACCAGTGCTTTTCATTTTTTATGCTTTCGTATATAACTCTTCTTTTTAGGAGGCAGTGGAACACGAAGATTTGTTTTTCATGCCTGACATTTCAACAGATTAACACCCTTTCCAGCATAAGGTATCTTCTTTTAAAGTGCATCAACTTACCATAAAATTTTCATGTGTATAACTAGATTTTATACAGCAAATATGTTATTGGTTATCAAATAGATTTCAATGCATAACACCTCTTTACAATACTTTACTTTAAGCGTCAATCCACATAAAGATCCTTTAGAATTCTTTTTTAGTCAATCGAGTTATTAGTGTGTGCGATTATAACTACAATACTGTTTATAATTATCTAGAATAATGTGTTCACTTGACTTTTAGAGCTATTTTAATTCTTCTATACCTCTTCTTTTACACAACTGATTCTAGCTTACACTTTCTTATATTTAACATAATTTGTAAACTAAAGTAAAAAAGAATAACTCTTTTTATATAACGACAGCTACGATACTTACAACAAACCTGGCACAGAAGATTAACAAACCCAAGCTAAAACGTTGTAGTGTCTGTTTACAGAAATACCGAACTATAATTTCTACTCCTTAAAACTACTTCACTAAGTACAATTAACGTTATAAAGAATGCCTAAATCTACACTAGGTTCTCTTTGTATGCTTGCTACAGGTGTTAGGTTCCTACACTGTGGAGAAACTGAACTTTTATATTTTGTTTAGAAAGTGTAAGTACCTGAAAGCTTAATCTTTACAATAATAGTTTACCCTTTGCATCTGCTTTAAAGTAAAGCTTTTCCACATCTGGAAATTAAAATAAGAGAGGTAGTACGTTGACACGCACTACCTCACATACTCTCGTTTTATACTTTTATTTAAGCTAGTTTCTCAAAAATGCTTTTGAAGTTTACTGCTTTATCAATGTAGCTCTTCAACTCACTGATTGGCATACGCACCTGTTCACGGCTGTCACGATCGCGAACCGTAACAGTATCATCTTCCAGAGTCTGATGATCTACGGCAATACAGAATGGGGTACCGATTAAATCTTGGCGAGTATATCGTTTACCAATGCTGTCCCGCTCTTCGTAGATCAGATTAAAGTCGAATCTGAGAGAGTCAAACACTTCAGTTGCCTTTTCTGGCAAACCGTCTTTCTTCGTAAGCGGCAGAATGGCTGCTTTTACCGGAGCCAGTGCCGGGTGGAATTTCAGGTAAGTACGGGACTTAGTGCTGTCTCCTTCTGTTATCTCTTCTTCAGTATAAGCATTGCACAGCGTCATCAGGAACAAACGGTCTGCGCCTACAGATGTTTCAATTACATAAGGCACATAATTCCCAAATGGTTTACCTTCCTCATTCAGGTCATTGTCGAAGTATTGTAGCTTTTTGCGGCTCAGTTCCTGGTGCTGTGTCAGGTCAAAATCGGTACGGGAGTGTATACCCTCTACTTCTTTAAAGCCGAACGGGAACTGGTACTCAATATCCACAGCTGCATTAGCATAATGCGCCAGCTTATCATGATCATGATAACGTAGTTTGTCAGCAGGAATACCAATAGCTTCATGCCATTTTTTGCGAGCTTCTTTCCATTGATTATACCACTCCATTTCAGTGCCAGGGCGAACAAAAAACTGCATCTCCATTTGCTCAAACTCCCGCATACGGAAAATGAACTGACGCGCCACAATCTCGTTACGAAAAGCTTTACCTATTTGGGCAATACCAAAAGGTACTTTCATACGGCCTGTTTTCTGCACGTTCAGGAAGTTAACAAATATACCTTGTGCTGTTTCAGGACGCAGATATATAGTACTTGAATCTTCAGCCACAGAACCAACCTGTGTAGAAAACATTAGGTTAAATTGGCGCACCTCTGTCCAGTTAGCAGTGCCTGACACAGGACATTTAATGTCTTCCCGGATGATCAGGTTACGTACTCCATCCAGGTCTTCAGCCTCCAGCAGCTTACCCATTTCTGCAGTCAAAGCTTTTGCTCTTTCTACATCCCCTTCTTTTTCGTACTGGGCTGCTTTCTCCTCTATCAGCACATCGGCTCGGTAACGCTTTTTGGAATCTCGGTTATCGATCATCGGATCATTAAAGCTATCCACGTGACCAGAGGCCTTCCAGGTAAGCGGATGCATAAAAATAGCAGCATCCAAACCAACAACATTCTGGTTAAGTTGCGTCATGCTCTTCCACCAAAGTGTTTTAATGTTGTTCTTCAGCTCTACTCCCATTTGGCCGTAGTCGTACACGGCTGCTAAACCATCATATATCTCGCTTGATGGGAATACAAATCCATATTCCTTCGCGTGGGAGATAATATCTTTCAGATCTGTGTTATCTACAGTTGTTTTCTCTTGTGTCGCCATGCAGCAAAGATAACTTTTTAGTGTTTTATAATGTCAATTGCGTGTAACTGATTTTTTAATGTTCATACTCTGATTGCTTTTATGCGTTCATACTAGCCTGGTATTTCTGTTTAAAGCAAGGTTTATCTTTATATGAGATTCTAGTTAACAATTTCTTAACATTGGGTCATCCACCCTATCTTCATTTTGAGCTAACTTGCAACGTTTTTTAATTTCTCACCAATTTTTTCGAAATGGCTAAAGCAAAAAAAGGAAAAAGGCCAATAGTACCCACCAAACCATATAAATTCAGAAAGCGCTACGGCCTTTTTGATGTTGTTCTCCGCAAAGAAAAGAAGTTTTTATACTTTATTGCTTTCTCCATGATTGTGGCAGGCGTTGTTTACCCTTATGCCTCTATTGCTATGTGGGTTGGTTTCGCCTTTGCTGGTTACTCTGCTATTGCCAACGATAGTATACAAACCATTGGTACATTTATAGTATCTAATGAAGACAAGAAGTGGTATTGGCAGTGGCTTTTTATGGGCACTATCTTTTTAGGTACTGTCTTTTACAGCTGGTACATGTTTAATGGCGACGTTACCTATCAGCGCCTTTCTTCTAAAGGCTTCGATCAAACTCCTGATAACTTTGTTTTCCTGCAATTAGCAGCACCTATTATCCTGTTGCTGATGACGCGCTTCCGCATACCGGTATCTACTACCTTTATGCTTCTAAGTGTGTTCACCATCAACTCAGGTGCTATTGTTAGTATGATAAATAAGAGCTTATTAGGTTATGTTGCCGCTTTTGTAGTTGCTCTTATAATTTACTTACTGCTAACTAAGGTCTTAAAGAAGTTTGTTAAAGGTAAGGCACATGGCTCCTGGGTAATAGCGCAGTGGGTTATTAGTGGTTTCTTATGGCACACCTGGCTAGCTCAGGACCTGGCAAATGTTGCAGTTTACTTACCTCGCCAGCTTAGTGCCATAGAGTTTATTGCTTTTGCTGGCTTTATATTCTTAGGCTTAGGCTTTATGTTTTATATGCGGGGTGAGAAAATCCAGAACATCATTAATGAAAAATCTGATGTTCGGGATGTTCGTAGTGCCACCATAATTGACCTTATCTACTCTATTATTCTGTATTACTTTAAAGAAATTAACAATGTGCCTATGAGTACCACATGGGTGTTTGTTGGTTTGCTGGCCGGTCGTGAGCTGGGTATGCGAATTCGTGCCCAAGATAGCTCTGTGAAGTTTGCCAAAACCTTTAACTTAATTGGTAAAGATGTTCTCTCTGTAACTATTGGTTTGGTTATCTCTGTTGTTATGGCTGTGGCCATTAACCCTGTTATACAAGAAGAGATTATTAATTTCCTTTTTAAATAGGAACAACTGCTTTTAAGGCAGAGGCAGAAACAGAAAGAGCCGGGGCTTGCTTACTAAATGCAGTTTCGGCTCTTTCTGTTCTGATGTTCTCCCTTCTACAGAAAGCTATATCTGGTATTACTTTATCTTACTTTCTCGAACGAACTACTTTTCAATAGGCAAAAAAGCCCCGGCAGGTTTATACCTACCGGGGCTTTTTATATGTAAATTTTTTATCGGTTTACTTCTCTGGCCACTCAACCTCTAAGTTATCATTAATGAAAACCCCAAAGTTTACAGCTATCAATTGATCATCGTCAAAGTAAAGGTCGATCATTTTCTTCTCGTAAGAGATGCGTGTTTCGCCTGCTTCCATCTCCTCTTCTTCCGGATCTGTAATATCATTATCAGCAAATAACTGCTTCACCTGTTTCTGGCTCATCTCGAAAATACGCTCTCCCCACAACTGCACTTCTCTGTTGGCAGTTTCTATACAGCTAAGTCTGTAATCGTCTTCTTTATCGAAATATAAAGAATAACCATCTTCCCAGTAGTTCCAGGCCTCATGCTCGAACTCATCTTCTTCATCAGATTCTTCAATCTCTTCGGGCTCGCCTAACAGTTCTTTTACTTCGTCCATTGTTAAGCCAAACTTGATCTTACCAAGTCCTTTGCCCAACCTGATGTCTCTATTGATCATTTTACTATTTAATTTTTTTTGCAAAGATACGAGAAACAGATATTTATGATTTATACCCCTATCTTTTTTTAAATATTTTTTCTGATATCCTTAACAGTTCATTTAGTGAAATTTATCTTCACTTATGTTTATATGCCTGCTATTTACCTTTACTTAACTACAGTTTAAATGTTACCTCTGTTCCTGTCTCTGGTTAGATCCATCTATATCTCCGAAAGGTTTATATGAGTTACCCCGGTACATTGAAGGGAACTGTTCAGGATAAATAATAATGAAACTGTTGTCCTTGTAGCCTCTGGATAGTATTCTTGGTATGTAGTCCAGTTCTTTGCTATGTGAAACTGATCCTTCCCGCGCTGATATGGTAACCAGTAAATCATCTTCCTGTATTTCGGAACGAAGATTTTCAAGGTCACTTAATTTAGTGATAGGCTCATATTCTGCTTCTACTGCTGGCTTTGACTTTTTTACTGTCTGCCTTAAGTGATTCAATACTCTTTTTCTACCTTTAAATACTAGTTTAGCGCCAAGCTGTTGCGACAACAGGCTTAACGTTTTAACCCATCTGAAATAGCCCCTTTCAAGGTCTGCATTCATCGGCACCAGTACTACTATCCTTTCTGTTGTATTAATAGGCTGTATAATTTTACAAACCAATATCATTTGCTCAGTGTTTTCCAGCAGGCTGTCCAGTACTGTACCAAATATCCTGTCACGTGTCGTTATCTTCCCGTTCCACCCTAGCACCACTTCTGTTATCATTAACTCTTTTATGGCCCTTAGTATACCGCTTGGTACGTTAACGTCAATTTTAGATACTAACTGCACATCGCTGTCTGTGGCTGAAGCATGTTTTATTGCTTCCTGCAGCATTTTATTCTTCTTATATATTTCTTCTTCTGCATGTTCATTGTCTATTACCACAGCCAACGGATAGATGGGCTCATCATAGTCAGGGTTCTTTAACATAATTGACAAATCCACTAAGTTCTCTATGGTTTTAGGATTGGCAATTGGTACCAAAATTCTGTCCGGCTTATTACTAATGTCGGGTTTGCGCCTGCTCTCCACGATAGCCATTCTTCTTCCTACTTTTTCTGTCGTAAAGGAGCTGACAACACTAGAGACTAATATTAAGGCTACTGCACCGTTCAGCGCACTTTCTCCTAGCAAGCCTATGTCGTACCCTGCCAGTATAACAGCAAGTGTAGCCGCCGCATGTGCACTGCTTAATCCAAACATCAGGTATCGCTGCATTACATTAAATCCAAATAGCTTCTGGCTTATAAAAGCAGCTACATATTTAGTAGCTGGCGCTAGTATAACAATGGTACCTGCAATTAACATGGCACTAGTATCTGTAAACAATACTGTGAGGTCTACCAGCATGCCTGTACTAATCAGGAAGAACGGAATAAAGATGTTGTTCCCTACAAACTCTATTCTGTTCATGAGAGGCGATGTATGTGGTATTAGCGGGTTTAATGCCAGACCTGCCAGGAACGCTCCTATGATAGCTTCCATACCTGCCAGTTCTGATAAGAAAGCAGCTGCAAACACTATGGTCAGTACAAATATGTATTGCGCCCCTTTTTCGCTTTCCAGTTGTTTAAATACCCACTTTGCTATTTTCGGGAACACCCACAAAACAATTGCCACGAAAATGGCCATCCCTGCTATCATTTTTACCCAGAACAATATGTCTGTATTGCCCTGCGTAGAATTTATGATTATGGCCAGCACAAACAGCACTGCAGTATCTGTGATTAATGTTCCTCCTATGGTTACTGTTACCGCTTCGTTTTTGCTTAGGCCCAGTCTGCTTATAATTGGGTAAGCCAATAGTGTATGAGGGGCAAACATACTTGCCAGCAGTATGGATGGTTTTATAGCGTTGCCTTCTAAATAATAGAAAACTGCTGTTCCTACTGTTATAGGAATTATAAAGGTCATTAGCCCGAATATAAGGCTGCGTGTTTTGTACTTTTTAAAATCGATCATGTCGATTTCCAGACCAGCCAGGAACATAATATAAAGCAAGCCTACTGTTCCAAACAATACTATACTTGCATCCCTTGATAATATATTTAATCCGTTTGGCCCTATGATGACCCCGGCTAGTATCATTCCTACTATACCTGGTATTTTCATCTTACCTAAAACTATGGGAGCTATCAGTATGATGAGCAATACTAATGTAAAGATGAGTACCGGTTCTTCAAACGGCAGCGTGAGCGACATTAATAATTTCATTTACTTATTTTGGTGTTTTTCGACTTGAACCAATTAAAGATACAGCTTTTATTTTTTACCCTTCTGGGTACTTGACCAGCCTGTTTATACATTTCTTTTTCCTTTCTTTTCATCTTTCCACACATTCACTGTTCTAGTTATTTTAAAAAGATGTTTTCTTAAATCAATTCTTCTTTCATTATTTAGGCTGTTCATAAGTTGATAACTCTATACGTTCAACTTGAATGGTTATAATATGTTTACAGCTTTTTTCTTTTTCACCAGTTGTTCCACATTGCTGTTTCTTCTATTTTTTTCATTCTCAATTCCTTAAGCCGATTTTCCACTATTTACCCTTTTTTGTGTATTTCTTTTTGCACACTTTACATTCAAGTGGAAAATGTCTTTTTGTGGTAAAACTTGTACACTTGTATCCACTTTTCAGATGTTCCACGGGGCTATTTCACATGTGTAATTATACAGTGTGTAAAGTTGTAAGTCAGTTACCCACGTTTGTCCACAGTTATACCTACGCTTATGTGGATTACTCATGAGCTTTTTCAGATATCAATTTTAAGTGCTTTTTTATACACTACTGCGTATCTAAAAGCATTTCATTTCTCTTTTACATGAACTCTTTTTTTATTGATTAATTACACATTTAATCTTAGTGTGAAGCTTTAAAGCCTGTGTACACAGATATAAGCTTTACACTTTGCTAATAATTTGAGCATTGTAAAAGACAGAGTATAGAGGTGTAAAGTTGTGTTAATGGTGCACTTGATTTAGATGGGGCTTTTACTTATAAGTACTACTTTCAGAGCAACCATATTTTTATGCAACAGATGAATATATTCGTTTGTTCTTAAAGCTATGATCTCTTATGTTTGCTAACCACGCTTGAAGTTCTGATTTCTTTATACTCTGATAGTTGATGATAATGAGAGATGGAACCTTAAATTGCAACCAATAGGCTTTGATAGGGAAAGGGAATCTACAGCAGAAGGGAGAGTCGGAGCTTTACAATTATTGAAGCAGGAATATATAGATTCGCAACAAGATTAGCGTGACCAAGTACTATAACTATCGGGCATGTTCTTGCTGAGATTTATAAACCAATACTTGTCTTAACTCCTTCATTTCTCAACCAGCTAATAGTACTGTCAAACCGAAAAATGTTTAAGTAATGTTTGTTCTGTAATCGGAACAACTAATAAGCACTGTTAAATGCTTATCATTTTATTTATAGCTAATGAGGGCCTTCAGTGGTTTAGCTGCTTTGTTTTATGTGCGGACATAATGTCACAAGCTTTAGCTGGAGCGTTGTCTTAAATAGTCAAGGGCAGTCAAGAGGGGAGAAGGATTTATTTGTTTCATTAAAGAAGTCCTTCTACTTCTTTTCAATTTAGTCTGCACTTGACAAAGTTGGTTATTTATAAGCACCAATTTACTAAGGAACGCTTATCAAACTTTTATTTCAGGAGATTATTCAAGGCATGCTAATGAAGCAAAGCTATAAAATATATTGGTCAACGTTCCTTATTGTTTTTGAACCTGCTTAAGCTTAACGTAATCCTGGCAGCTATTTACGATACAATTATTCCGGAATAAACTCTCTGCTTCTACTCTTGATTGTTTTTTAGATGGATATAAAAAATTTCCATTTTTTCTAATGAGTCACCTGGTGAATGGTGGAATCTTTATTTGTAACTGTTTTGTTGCCTCGGTAGTGGCAGCACAAATTTAAGCTACGGCATTTTCAGATATACTTTTCCAATTATGAATCTAGACTTTGTTTAGTATATAGAACCCTATTCTCAACTTGGCACGCACCAAAATCAATGATAATTAAGATAACAGAGATAATCACTGCTAAAGTACAACAGCTCTTTAACTCCCAAGTTAACGTTGCTTTAAGATTATACTGATGGACTTGATGTTTCCTCTCAATATTAAATTACTTTGTTAGCACTATCAAGCATTTTTGTTATTCTTGTTTTGAGGCGAATTCGTGACAAGTAGAGGAGGTGGACTGAGAAGAATCATAATGTTATAGAATGTAGCTTATAGTGGCCTTTAGCCTGCCTTTGATATTTTATGTTGGTCCATTATTAATGGCTATGCAGGAAAAATTTTTATCTCATTTTTTACTGAATTTTGTCAGGTAAAATGGCTTCTAAATCTGAGCAGCATGCCTGCTTATATTTTATGGTTAATGTTAATTACTTAAAGGTAATTTTATGCCTGCTCAATTTTCTTAAGCTTTTTAGATGATTTATAAACATGTAGTTGATTGTTTTACCTTTAAATTTCTGGTACTTCTATAAGAGTAATGATA
>NZ_JAJJWI010000003.1 GCF_020907275.1 Pontibacter silvestris
TATCATTACTCTTATAGAAGTACCAAATTATGTAATAAAACATACGCTGCCACATTACTCAATCTTAAATCCAAACACCGAAAAAAAAGCTGTTTTAATATCATTTTAATAACACTAAAGTATCTTCAAGCTGGTGACATAATATTAACTATTGTAAATAGCTCTAATAACCAATATGATGATAAAGGCCCTGAAAGTAAAGCTTTATGCAGCAAGCATTTAACAGTATTTATAAGCTACCGTAGTTAGCGAAAAACACTTAGCCATTATCGGTTCTTTATGTGAGATAATATTTATAAAACCACTATTTATCAACCTGATAGCATACACAAACAATGTTAATAGAAACTTCAATACCTTTTAGATATATCTTCAGAAAAATCAAACTGGACTTAATCAGAGTACTAATATTCTCTATTACATTCCACATCATCCTGATCTTTTTTTCAAGCTATTTGCCCCAGATACCATTTCAGTTACCTACAGTTCTGGGTACATCTATATCATTATTACTTGCTTTCAATGTAAACCAGGCTTATGACCGCTGGTGGGAAGCCAGAAAAGTGTGGGGTGCTATTGTAAACGATTCACGCTCACTTATTATACAACTGAAAGGATTTATAAATAATGAGCATGATCTGCAGGGAAATTCGGCTTCTATTTTACAAAGAATGGCACATAGGCAAATAGCCTGGTGCTACTGCCTGGGCCAATCGCTTAGAGGCAACAACCCTATTACAGCTGATGTCGAAAACAACCTTAGCCCTGAAAATGTCGACTTTATAAGAACACAAAATAACAAGCCATTTGCACTCTTAATGTTGCAAATGGACGACCTTAAGGAGCTTTATGAGACAGAAGCAATAAACTCCTTTCAGCAGGTACAAATTAACAGCACCATTACACGCCTCTGCGACTCTATGGGGAAGGTAGAAAGGATTAACAGCACGGTATTTCCGGTCACATATCGCATCTTTATTCACTTCTTCATTTATCTGTTCCTTATAATTTTGTCCCTGGCTTTAGTTGAAACAGTAGGCTGGTTTGAGATTCCTATCCTGACACTGATTGCCTCTACATTCTTCCTGATTGAAAAAACTGCCAAACATATGCAGGATCCATTCAAGAACAAACCAACTGATACAGCAGTAACAGCCATTGCCAGAACCATTGAAATAAATATTAAGCAGATCTTACATCGCCCTAATGTGCCCGAACCATTAGCCCCAGAAGGCTTTTATCTAATGTAAGCGCAAAGCAACACAATAAAGGTTTAGCATAATAGTTATATCATGCAAAGTAAAGGCTCTTATCTCTAACAGATAAGAGCCTTTACTTTGCAAAGCATTTTAACATTAAGACTCAAGTGACTTTGATTTAGAAGCTAGTATGGTAATGCAAAACCCCATGAAAGCAATAATAGTAAACGACACTCTCAGGCTAGTTGCACCTGCCACCAAACCAATAACCGGAGGGCCCAGTAGAAATCCTAAAAAGCTGATTGAGGAAACAGCAGCTAAAGCGGAGCCCGGAGACATAACTTTTGATTTTCCGGCTGCACTATATATTAAAGGCACCACCGACGATACACCTGCACCAACCAGTAAAAAGCCGGTAATAGCAGTAAACAGGTGTGGAAAAACAACAGAAATAAGTAAGCCTACGGCTATCAACACGCCACTTAACTGTAAGATACTTTTCAGACCAAAGCGGCTCGTAAACCAGTCAGCTACAAAGCGGCCTGACGCCATGGTAAACATAAAAGCTGTGTAGCCGGCGCCAATTAAACTCTTATCCACCTGTAGCACATTTTTAAAGTACACGCCACTCCAGTCAAACATAGCGCCCTCACAAATCATAGCGCAGAAAGCAACCAAACCCAATAGCAGCAAAGATTTATCAGGTTTGGCAAAAATAGGCGTATCCTCGCCTGTACTTATATCTTCGCGCAACACATAACGCGATCCTATCAGCACACCTACTATGGTAATGCCCATTATCAGAAGAAAGTGCTGAGATGGCATTACCTCATTGCCAATCATCATGGTTCCGATAGCAGCACCTATAAAACCGGCAAGGCTCCATAAGCCATGAAAGGAAGCCATGATAGACTTGCTATATAATGTCTCTACCCCTACTGCTTGAGTATTAACTGAAATATTTACCATATTACCAGCAAGCCCAAAAACAAATAAGCAAGCCATTAGCTGTAAAGTGTTTTGCGAGAAGCCTATAGTTACCAGTGTAACAGCATACACAAGCAGAGCAGATATAACTACTTTACGGCTTCCGACTTTAGCTATTAACCATCCGGCAATAGGTAGCGACACCATTAAGCCCACCGGAAGAGAAAAGAGTACTCCTCCCAACTCAGCCTCTGATAAGCCAAGCTTTTGTTGAACAGTAGGTATACGCGAGCCCCAGCTGGCAAAGGACAAGCCTTGCAGAAAGAAGAAGCTACCAACGGCTAAGCGGTGAACTCCCTTAGGTATATTTGTATCTAAAGCACGTGTTAGCATGGCCAGAATGTTTATTCTTTGGAAAAACTGAATATGTCATCTTTCTTTAGAAAAGAATGAAAACGCAAATATCGTATAAAAAGATCAGAGCAGTTAAATAGAATGCAAGTTTACCTTACAACTACGAAACTACTGATAGTTAGCAACCATATATAGTTATATTTACAAGCTTTTATTATAAATCTTTAAAGGACGAATAACTATTCAAAGTTGTTTACTCAGAGATGCCATTGTTTGGCTTCATGCATCTAAATTTCCTGTGCTGTGGTGATAATGATTATCTTTAGAGGCTAAACTACACTACCAGTTATTCATGATATCAAACAGAATAATATTAACCAGCTTATACTGTCTTTTGTTTTCAGCGAGTGCTTTCTCTCAATCGCTGGATGTCAGCAAAGAAGTCGCTAAATCCTTGAAGAAAGTAAAACCAAAAGATATCAAAGGTCATATTGAGTACCTGGCAGATGACCGGCTGTTAGGCCGTATGCCTGGTACTGAAGGCTATAAAATGGCTGCAGATTATGTAATTGATAAATTTAAGTCAATGGGTATAGAGCCAGCTGGTGAAAACGGCAGCTATCTGCAAGATGTAACAATTCGTAAAGCAGTAACCGGAAACGATGCAACGTTCATCAGCAGAGACAGCTTGGGCAATAAGTCAGAACTAATACATGGAAAAGACTTCGTCATTTTCCCTAATGCTGTTGAAAAGCAAACTACTTTAGAAGCTCCGCTGGTATTTGCTGGTTTTGGCATTAGTGCTCCGGAAATAGGTTATGATGATTACGCAGGAATAGATGCTACAGGAAAAGTGGTTGTTGTTATGCGGGGAGCACCGGATAGCTTTACCTCCACAGTAGCTGCCTCCAGCATGGATATAGGTAACATTCTACAAACAGCTGCAAACCATGGAGCCGTGGGCGTTGTAATGGCTTTCACCAACCCTACGGCAGGTGTTCCAAACATCAGCAGAGGGGTTAACAGCGTTCTGGGGCCTGACGGAGGAATTGCCGTTTCGCGGTATTATGTTTCCGACGATGTGAAACTTTTCTCCTTTATCAGCGGCGAGACGCTTACCAACTTTTTGGCAAAAGCTGGCCTGGACTTTAACACTTCGCTAACATCTCTAAAAAATGCCACTCCGGTATCTGCCCCTCTAAACACAACTATCCGTGCAAGCTACAGTTCTTCTCATGAAGACATTAACAGCTATAACGTCATTGGAAAAATAACCGGTTCAGACCCGCTCCTGAAAAATGAGTTTGTAATACACAGTGCACACCTGGACCACGTAGGCATAGGCGCACCAGTTAACGGAGACTCTATTTACAATGGCGCGCACGACAATGCCTCTGGTGTAGCCAGTCTGTTGGAGATTGCCAGAATATATTCCAGAATAGATGCAAAGCCGAAGCGCACAGTACTAATAGCGATGGTGACAGGAGAAGAAATGGGCCTTTTAGGCTCCTCTTACTTTGCAAAATATCCTACAGTTCCTAAGCAAAACATAGTTGCTAACATCAATACAGACATGCCAACTATTATTGCGCCGCTACTTTCAGTGGTAGCCCTGGGTGCAGAACATTCCACCCTCGATAAGCCAGTAGCCAACGCTGCCAGTTACCTGGGCCTAGACGTAGAGGAAGATCCGGAACCTGAACAAAACCGCTTTGTACGAAGTGACCAGTACAGCTTTGTATCGCAGGGCATTCCTGCTTTACACATTAAATATGGTAACAAAACACCTGACGGAAAAAATAACCTGAATGAGCAGGTACAGGTGTGGCGCGAGAAGTATTACCATAAGCCACAGGATAGCATTGACGGCACTTTTGATTTTGATGCCGGTAAAACCTATGTGCAGCTCAACTTCCTGATTGGATACCAAGTGGCACAGAACCCGGAGAGACCTAGCTGGAACCCAGGAGATTTTTTTGAAACAGCACGATAGTATAACTTTTCTCTTAAAAAGCCCTAATGTTCTGCCCTTTAACTAAGGCTTAATGTCAGGGCTTTTTCACACAAGCAGATCCTCAAAAACGTGTAAAAAAATAAACATACACACTTCATACATAGTTATTACCTATCTTTGTATACTTGCAGTTATATTACACAAGCACAAAGGAGGTATTCAACAAAATGAAGAATAATACACATAAAGGAGAAGTTATACGGGAAGCCATAAAATCAAGTGGGGTGGCCATAGGCGTTGTAGCCGAAAAGCTAGGCGTTAGCCGCAAAACACTTTATAATAAGTTTAAGGAGGCCAATATACCCTATAGTTTTATTCTTCGCCTGGGTGAAGTTATTCATTATGATTTTTCACAAGACTTCCCGAATCTGAGTAAGAATGTAAAGAAAGATGTAAACCCTCAGGCACAAAACACTACCGGAAATCTTCTTTTACCTTTTGACGGCGGCACAACACCCCAGAAAGAAAATAACCCTAACGCTTTAAAAGAGAGCGAATCTGAGCTTGTTACCCTGCAGCGCAAGTACATCACGCTTCTGGAAAAGTTTAATGAGCTTCTTCTAAAGACAGCAGAAAAATAAGCACCTGCTTTAAGCTATTCTTTTACCCATAAATTGACCCACCTTGGCTTATAGCTTAGTGCACTTCATCGTTTACCTCATTATCAATGCTGCGAAATGTTCCTGTCATAAAGGTTGCTACGGCTTCATCGCCCTGATAAAGTGTAAGCACGTTATCTGATATCCTGTAAGCATCTACCCGCTTCAGTATATCCATCAGCTTATTTTCCTGGTTCATGTTGGTGCACATCATTCTGGTGGAGCTAAGACCCGTCATTCGCAGCATCTGAAGAGACTCATCAGTTGGCGACACTGCTTCACTATATTCATACTTACCTGAGAGTCTGTTGCATCCGGTGTAGCCTTTTACTTCGTCGTCTCTTTCTTCAAATCGAATATAAGCCGTTCGAGTGTCAACAGTTTCAGGAATATTCTGTCCCTCCAATGACCGCAACATCCAATAGGAATCAACTAAAGTATTCACCTCTGCAGAGGTATTCTTGTTCTTGATGGTACACGAGAAAACAGAAAGCAACAATAAACCTAAAAGTGCTATTTGGTTGATATTTTTCATTTGATCTTTTACATGATTATTTGTGCTGATATGTACGCAACAGCATGTTATCTGGTATAAAAAACATTACAGCGTGTAAATAAGGAAAGCCCATGATGTTTAGTCATGGGCTTTCCTTATTTTTTTATAAAGGATTTACTATCCTCTGTATTCACCTCTTTTATAGTTACTTAATGGTGAATCAGAAGAATAGTCTGGGCCTGATCTACGGTTAGTGCTATTGCTGCGGCTAGGATAGTTGTCATCAGTATTATCAAACAAGTTTTCATCTCTATCCTGGCCATGATCGGCTAAGTAAGCTCTGTTAGAACTGTACATGCCTGTAGCATAGTTGTCTCCCCTGTTGCGACCACGGTCGTTTTGCTGGTAATTCTGATCTATACGGCTGGTGCCTCGGTTTCCAAAGCTGTCATTCGGATCGTAGTTATTCTGACTGCGGCTACGCTTATGCTCTCCGCGGTCATCATGCATATTTACTTCACCGTGGTTATAGCTAAAGTTACTTTCATCACGTCCAAAATCGCTGTATCTTCTACCCTGGCCACCAGTGTTATAGCTGTTATCCTGGTGCCTGTAACGATATCTGTCATCATCACCGGAGTTATCAGTTAAATTACGTCTGTCTGAACCATTGCCATTCTGGCCCCAACCAGTACCTCTGCTTTGCTCATACCCACCACGGTTGCGTTGGTTGCCCATGTAAGGGTTTGGATCTCCATACCGGTAGCGCTCGTTAAGGTCGCTGCCTCTGCCACTTCCGTAAGAAGAAGACCTGGAACCAAAGTTATAATTATCGCGGTCACGATCACCCTCATTTCTATGAGAACGGTTTCTGTCGTTACCATTTCGTTCATCAAAGTTACCACGGTAGCTGCTTGCACCATAGCCGCCTACCGGGCCAGAGGTGTTATTTCCAAAGTCAGCTCTTTCTGAGCTTGTTACGTTTCTGTATTCATGGTTTGTGTCTGGCATACCGTAGTAATTACCACGTCCGCTATAACGACTTGAGTAAGTAGACAGGTTTCTGGTGCTGTTGTTATCATCATTCTCATTATTGTCGTTATATCTATTGCGGTTTCTGTTTTCGAAGAATCTATCGTCTCTTTCCATAGTTAAAGATGTTTTTTATGTTCATAACTTTACCTTTTAACGATGCTTAGCTTTGAGTGTTAGGCTAAATTCTAAAATATATATACATAGTAGTCATTAGACCTGCACCTAACCTGTTTTCTGCACTATACCGTAAACCATTCTAGGGATAATCTAAGCAGCAGCATACTCAGTTCTTTTGTAAACACCTATATATTTATGATTTAAGATATAGGTGATATCTATAGATCATAGAAACAATCTATAACCATTTAGGCTTATTATGCAGTAAAACTATAAAGCCACTATATCCTTACTAACAATAACGAAGTTCATCATGATAGAAAACGAAAAAAATGGGCAGCAGTCATCAATGAATGGCAACGGTTCAAAAAAAGAAGGTGATAATACCCTTACGACACGCCAGGGCCATCCCGTACGAGACAACCAGAACATACGGACAGTGGGTAACCGTGGGCCTGCCACCATGGAGAATTACCACTTCATAGAAAAAATATCCCACTTTGACCGCGAACGCGTTCCGGAACGCGTGGTACATGCTAGAGGAGCCGGTGCTCATGGAGTTTTTGAAGCTTATGGTAAAGTTGGTGATGAGCCTATTGCCAAATATACCCGAGCAAAGTTGTTCCAGGAAAAAGGAAAACAGACACCTGTGTTTGTGCGCTTTTCTACAGTAGGCCATCCGTCTGGCTCACCAGAAACACTCCGTGACCCACGTGGTTTCGCAGTTAAGTTTTACACTGAAGATGGTAACTGGGATTTAGTAGGTAACAACCTGAAAATATTCTTTATCAGGGATGCTATGAAATTCCCTGACTTAATCCACTCCCAGAAGCCAGACCCGATCACCAATATACAAAGTGCTGAAAGAATATTTGACTTCTTTTCGGGCACTCCGGAGGCAACACACATGGTAACGTTCCTGTATTCACCTTGGGGCATTCCGGCAAACTACCGCCAGATGCAAGGTTCCGGGGTAAACACTTACAAGTGGGTGAACGCAGATGATGAAGCCGTATTAGTAAAATACCATTGGGAGCCAAAGCAGGGAATTCGTAACCTGACAACGAAGGAGGCACAAGAAGTACAGAGCAAAAACTTTAACCACGCTACACAAGATCTGTATGAAGCTATAGAGCGGGGAGATTATCCTGAGTGGGAGCTGAACGTGCAGATCATCAGCGATGATGAACACCCTGAGTTAGATTTTGACCCACTGGATGATACTAAAATCTGGCCAAAAGAACAGTTCCCTTGGTATCCGGTTGGTAAAATGACCCTAAATAAAAACCCTGAAGATTACTTTAACGAAGTAGAACTTGCTGCTTTTGGAACAGGCGTACTGGTAGACGGACTTGAGTTTTCAGACGACAAAATGCTGCAAGGTCGTACTTTCTCTTACTCAGATACACAGCGTTACCGAGTGGGAGCCAATTACCTGCAGTTACCGATCAATGCACCGAAGAAACAGGTCTATACTAACCAACGTGGCGGCGCAATGTCTTTTGGAACAGATTTCGCTCCAGGCCAGAATAAACACGTAAACTATGAACCTTCGGTTTTAGGCGGTTTAAAAGAAGCACCGAAACGGGAAAAAGAATATGCACCCCGTTACGATGCTAAACTGGTAAAGCAACCTATAGACAGGACTAACCCATTTAAGCAAGCAGGTGAAACTTATCGTGGCTTTGAAGATTGGGAGCGCGACGAGTTGATTTCCAACTTATCTAACGATCTGGCATCTTGCGATAAACGCATTCAGGACAAGATGGTGGAATATTTCACTCAAGCCGATGAAGATTATGGACGCAGAGTAGCGGAAGGAATAAAGATGGCAAGTGAAAAAATGATGAAAATGAAACAGGAAGCCGGTACAGACGGACCTTTGGGTAACACTTCCGGTGAAGAAGCCGTGAAAGAAGCTCAGGACAAATCACATCCTGGTAAACCGTACTAATTAGAGCTTTAGTAAAGTATACATAAAAAAGCCGACCGGCAATATTGCCGGTCGGCTTTTTTATGTGTTTCTACCATTAATACTGGGCTTTGTTATATCTCTAAGTGCTGTCTGCTTGTATCTTTTACAGCTAAAAGCTCGTCGATTAGTTTAAACTGTTCATCTATTTTTCTTAAACGTATTGCAACAATTGCATATATTGGCAGCATTATTTTTTGCCTTCCAATCTATGAAGAAACTTACCGCCGCACTGGGCATAGTAGCACTACTTTCAGTGGCTCCAGTTGCCGAAGCCTGCAAAGGACCTGAACTATCATTTAATTAGAGCTTCAAAGCCTCTTCATCAGCGAAGAGGCTTTTTTTACGTCTTATGTGATGCATGGCAATAAATTTTAAATCTTCCAGCAAGGCACCGATAATGTTTAAGTCCTATAATTTCTCATCATATCTGCTTTACAGCCCTCTTCTATAAGAAAGCCACACTTAATTAATTATACACCAACAATTTACCTTTCTTAACACCAACAAAATCCTACCAAAAAAGCGAAATTTTAAAAGCCCTACTTTTAAAATAGATATTAAATATTATAGAAATAATTATAAAAATTTTTAATAAAAACAAACTTTATCATGCAATAATAATCCTATAATAAAGCAATAAACAGCCTATATTATTAAATAAATACAATTAATTTAAAATTTTTATTTTGTTTAATATTTAAAAATAGTATTAATTAGCATCCAAATATGTAGAAGTAATTACTACAGATACTGTTGTTGCGCATCTCTCTCTTATTCTATGAAAAACATGCCATTCTAAAGAGGATACATTCTTTTTAATGGTGCCCAGCTTTGTCATTATTATACTCTTTGTTTATGATAGGTGCAGGAAAGCTTTGTATAGCTTTGCTTCTGTTTTTCTTACTGGGATGCCAAGCCGACGGCGAGGCACTCGTAAACCCCCAAGCTTCTTTAGAAGAAGGTTTAGTTTCATTCAGCTTTCTGAAAGCGGATAACAAAGACCTATCTGCAGATATTTCTGCGGCTATTTCTGACAGCAGGATAATAGCAACAATTCCTCCAGACATATCTAAAGAGAGACTAGTGGCCTCTTTTAAGACCAGATCTGAAAATTCAAAGGTTTATATTGGCAGTACAGAGCAAATCAGCCGTTTTACTACTAACAACTGCTCTTACGATATTGTCTATAAAGTCATTTCAGAAGATGGACAAGCAATAAGTTATCGATTAGAGCTAAACTCAGCTTTTGTAGAAATGGATGAGGCATTGAGTACTATCATGCAGCGCTATAACATCCCTGCCTTATCAGTGGCCATCACTAAAAACGATAAACTTGTTTTTTCTAAAGCTTATGGATACGCCAATAAGAGAACAGGTGAGTTAGCCAGCAACAAAAGCCTATTTAGAATAGCCAGCCTTTCGAAACCTGTTACAAGTATCGCTATTTTAAAACTAGTACAAGATCGCAAAATATCTTTATCAGATAATGTGTTCGGACCGGATGGCATCCTGCAAAACGAATATCCGGCTCCGCCTGCTGATTCAAAAATCGATTTAATAACTGTAGCAGACCTTATAGCTCATAAGTCAGGGTGGACTAACACTCCCGATGACCCCATGTTTGGCAGCTATTCCTTAACGGCACAGCAAATTATAACAAATCAGGTACTCCATCGGGCTTTAGAATATGTACCTGGCTCCACGTATTATTATTCTAACCTGGGATACTGCATACTTGGAAGGATCATAGAAAAAGTATCCGGTAAAACTTATGCCGGATTCGTAAAAGAAGATATCTTACTACCTGCCGGTATTTATGATATGCAAATTGCAGGAGACACGGAGCAACAACAGGCACTAAATGAAGTAAAATATTACCAAAAGGAGTATTCGCCTTACTCTTATAACATGGCTCGCATGGACTCACATGGCGGCTGGATAGCCACAGCCACTGACATGGCACGTTTTATAACTTTAATTGACAGAAACAGCAGCAAACCTGACCTTATTGCCAGTGGCTTGTTTGAAAACACTTATTTTGAATATGGCACCTGGAGCCACTATGGCTCTTTGCCTGGTACTACGGCTATTATAACCCGTCTTAATGATGAATTTAATTTTATAGTTCTGGCAAACACCAGAGACAACAACTCTCCCTACCTTATTGCAGACGAACTCAACAATACAATTAAAGCAAAAATACTTTTAAAGGAAGAATGGCCAGAAACTGAGCTATTCGAAAATGTGCTGATAGCAGAATCTCATAACATGATAACCCCTTAAAAAGCAAGCACTGAAACAGAAATATACTGTTTCAGTGCTTGCTTTTTAAGGTAATAGCTAATAACTTAATAGTCCTTTACTTCCTCCAAAAACGACAAAATTAAGGTTCTTATAGATGCAATCTACATCTGTAAAACCTGCGTCTTCAAGTATTTGAAGCTGACTTTCCAGCGTTGCGAATTTATCAAGTTTTACCCGTTCAAAAGCTTTTTGTATAGCATCCTCCTCTAAACCAGACACGAGTACTGTTTCTCTCCAGTTGGTTCTATAGTAATGGTCAAAGCCAAGTGTTCTACCCAGTACCTGATCTGCATTAATAAATACCCCACCTGGGTTTAAAGCCTCGTAAACTGCATAGTAAAGCTGTTCTTTCTCTTTATCTTCAAGATGATGAATAGCCAGCGCAGATATAATAATATCATACTTCCCGGGTAAATTGCTGGCGGAAAAGTCAAGTTCCTCATACTGAAAGTTATCCAGGCCATTGAATCGCTCTTTTGCTACACGCAGCATTTCAGGAGAAAGGTCTACTAGCGTATAATGCAGGTTTGGATTGATCTGGTAAATAAAGTATGAAAACAAACCTGTTCCTGCTCCTATATCCAGTAAGCGTTTGGCGCCTGACAGTTTTCTGACTAAAGGATAGCAGGCTGTGTAAAAATCCTGGTAGCAGGGAATAAGGTATTGGCGCTGGCTATCGTACTTCTTAGAAACTTCATCAAATTGCTTTTTTACATTTTCCATTTTAAAACTGTAGCTAAACAAATAACAAAAGGTTTATACAGTCAAACAAGTAGCTAAGAATCAGTTTTAGCTACAACCGATATTATGTTGTTTTTACAATTTCTAACCGGCATTTCTCATAAATAACAAGTCTGTTCATTAAATCAAGACAGCACAAAAACAAAGGGAGCTGCCGGAAATCCGGCAGCTCCCTTGAAGTTTACAGCAAATGTAAATACTAGTTTTTCATGGTAGTTGGAGCCGCTTGTACATCAGCCTCTTTCTGCTTCTTGTACTTGTTGTCAAACTTCTCGTATAAGTATTTTTGCTTGTTATTCAGGTCGATCTGGCGGCCTTGTATAAAAGCAAGCGTTACATTGTTTGTACGCATGTCCAGCAGGTCACCAGAAGAAACAACAACAGTAGCATCTTTACCAACCTCTACAGAACCTAACTGCTTATCAACACCCAAAATTTTTGCTGCGTTTAATGATACAGAAGCCAATGCCTGCTCTTTATCCAAGCCATAAGCAGCGGCAGTACCTGCAATAAAAGGCAGATTACGAATACCGTGTATGCTCAGGTCATAGTCTAACGCAAAGGTTAATCCAGCTTTATGTAGCAAATAAGGCGTTTTGTAAGGCGCATCAACGTCTTCCTCGTCACGGGTAGGCAGAGCATGTACGCCAGAATAGATAACCGGAATATTGTTCACCTTCAGAAAGTCAGCAACAGCCAGTGCATCACCGCCGCCGACAATCACGACATTCTTCACACCATACTCTTTCGCAAAGTTTATACTCTCAATAATTTCTTTGCCATAGTTAGCATGAATGTACAACTTCTTAGAACCATCAAAAAGACCAGTTAGAGCAGCCAACTTTAGGTTTTCTTTGTCATGCTTGCTGCTATTATAAACTGCAGCATCACGCATCAACAACGACAGTTCATCTAAAGTCTTTTTGCGGGCTTCTTTCATTCTGGATAAGCTGGCATCTGGACTTTCGCTGCCAGTTTCGATGAGCATATTCGGCCAGTTCAGGTGTATACCTTCATCAGCTTTCACAACAGCATCTTCCCAGTTCCAGGCATCTAACTGTACGATAGAGGAAGTCCCCGAAATAGTACCACCAACTGGAGTTACCTGTGTCATTAGAACACCATTTGCCCGTATAGTCGGTATTATGTCTGAGTCAGTATTAAAAGCTACTACAGAGCGAACATTAGGATTAAATTCTCCGACTTCACGCACATCTATGGTGGCTCGTACACTATTGATTTCTGTTAGTCCAAGTGTAGAGTTTGAATGAATTAGGCCAGGATAAATATGCTGCCCGGTTACGTCTACCACCTCGTACTCAGCTAAACTAGCGGCACCATTTTGTGGACCAGCATACGTAATCTTACCATTATCAAAACCTACTGCGGCATTCTCTACCACTGTACCATTACCGATATGCAGCGTAGCTCCCTTCAGCAGTATAGGTTTGCTTTGTTTCTGAGCCGGAGCAGGTACCTGCGCAAACACAGGCACGCTTAACATTAAAGCTACAAATGCAGATATATATTTTTTTGTTCTGTTCTTCATGATTCTGAAAGTGTTAATTAGTTAGCCAGATACTGTTCTTCAGCATTATATTCTGCTTCTACACAATGGTCTTCGCTTGCTCTTTTGCTTTCACGCTTACTTACAGCAGCCTGTGTTCTGGCACCATTTGCTTTAGCGCTAAGCATTTTCTGAGTAAGGCGCATACGCTCTTTTTCCATCTCGGTACGCATCTGCTCATCACGCTTTATGTCAAAATAGGCAATACCGTCGACAAAAGTCTTTTCTGCTTTGGCATATACCGAGAGCGGATGGTTATTCCAGAGTACTACATCTGCGTCTTTACCAGCTTTAATACTTCCCATACGGTTGTCGAGGTGCAGTAATTTGGCAGGATTAAGCGTTACCATTTTCAGTGCTTCTTCTTCGCTCATGCCGGTATATTTCACACTCTTGGCAGCTTCCTGGTTCAGGCGACGAGCCATTTCAGCGTCATCAGAGTTAATGGCAGTTACAATACCCACCTGGTTCATGATACCGGCATTGTATGGAATAGCATCTTTCACTTCCATTTTATAAGCCCACCAGTCTGAGAAGGTACCCGCGCCAATGTTACGCTCACGCATCTTGTCTGCTACTTTATAACCTTCCAGAATGTGTGTAAAGGTGTTAACTTTAAAACCCATTTGGTCAGCTACTTTCATCATCATATTAATCTCTGACTGCACGTAAGAGTGGCAAGTGATAAAGCGTTCCCCGTTAAGAATCTGAGCCAATGTCTCCAGTTCAAGATCACGGCGAGGAGCAGACGTTTTAGCTTTCTTCGCTTTAGACAAGCTATTGTAGCTCTTCCAAGCCTGATCGTATTCTTTGGCACGTGTGAAGGCATCTACATAAACCTGTTCCACTCCCATTCTGGATTGTGGGAAACGAATAGTTGCATTAGAACGGTTAGACTGCTTAACGTTTTCACCCAGAGCAAACTTAATGTATGGGTCTGCCCCTTCAATCAATAACTCATCCGGGCTCTTTCCCCAACGCAGTTTAATAATGGCAGACTGGCCGCCGATAGGGTTAGCTGAACCGTGCAACAATTGAGAAGCTGTAACACCTCCGGCCAACTGACGATAAATGTTGATGTCTTCAGAAGTAACAACATCAGCCATTCTTACCTCTGATGTTACAGACTGAGTAGCTTCGTTCCAGGCTTCAATTGCAATGTGAGAGTGCTCATCAATAATACCTGCAGTTACGTGCTTACCAGTACCATCTATAACTTTAGCCCCAGACTCGCTTAGCCCTTTTCCTACTTTGGCTATTTTACCATTTTTCAGAAGCACGTCTGCATTTTCTAGTATGCCTTCTTTCTCATTTGTCCAGACAGTGGCATTCTTGATTAATACTGTTTCCTGCTTAGGTAGCTCTGTCTGGCCGTAGGCAACAAAAGGATAAATCATCTGGCCAACATCTACTGTTTTAGCAGCTTTTGCAGCATCGTTTTTAGCTTGCTGGGTCATAGCCTCAGAAAAAACCGCATTCCATTTTACAGCAGAGGCATCCGGCAATTGTCCTTCGCCTTGTAAGTCTTTGCCTGAAAGCCAGCCACTCAAACGAATAGCCTCATTACTTTTCTTATCCTTGTTAAAAGAAAGCGTTACCAGATTACCATTGAAAGCAACTTTTCCTTTAACGGTATCCGCGCCTATCACCTGTAATTCTGGTTTACTTGCTGTACCAGAAATCAGAAGCTTTTTAGCTGGTTGCCGGCCAACTTTTAAGGTATAAACTCCTCTGTAATCGGTTGGCGCTTCGCTAACCTTATAACGATTACCCTGCACCCAGTTTTCCAAAATTATATTATCCTCTGCAAACAGATTATCTGTCGTGATCAGGAAGTTTGCCAAAGCACCTGCTTTAAGAGTACCTACTTTATCTTCAGCATACAGAAGTTTAGCAGGAGTAGCTGTTAACGCCTTTAGGGCTTCTTCTTCCGGTAGTCCGTACTGTATAGCTTTGCGTACATTAGGGAAAAAATCTTTTTTATCCTTCAGATCTGCTGCAGTAAAGGCAAAGGTAACACCAGCCTTTTGTAGCATAGCGGCATTTGCTGGCGCCATTTCCCAATGCTTCATATCCTGCATCGACACTCTACGTGCATCAAAAGGATCTTCTACATTATAAGCATTAGGGTAACTAACCGTAAGAATGAGTGGAGCATTTGTCGCCTTTACTTCTTTAAGCATCTGATACTCATCACCAGCACCCTTAATGATGTACTGCTTGCCGAATTCATCGCCTACTTTATCAGCCCGAAGTACATATAATTTGTTTTCTGCCTCAAATATCTGAGGATACTTATTAGTATTGTTGAAGGCTTCCAGCGATATGTTCTGCTCTTTGCCTGGGTTCTGGGCATTCCACTGTGCATCCAGGTAAGTCTGGCGCAGCAATGCTACCGCACCCATAGGAGAATTAGGATAGTCCTGCTTGGAGGAGCCTTTATCGAAAGACAACGCAGCAGCAGCTTTATCCATGATAACCACTTCGTTCTCGCGCTTATCAGCAAGTGTTACAAGGGCAGCTGTTCCACGGGCAATACCATCTTCATGCACTGCCAGCACTGCTCCAAAGCCCAGCTTGCGTAGTTCTTCAGCCTCCTTGCCATTTACAGTAAATAACTCACTTGCATTTGTTTCCGGGCGGATGGCCTGGTTCCAGTTATAGGCTCCTTTTTTCTCAGACTCCATTTGAGGAGGAGATCCCCAGCCGCGTTTTTCTATTTTAACTTCCGGCAAACCGTAGTCAGAGTACATATCCACCAAACCCGGATAAATATGCTTGCCTTTGGCATCAACCACCACAGCACCGGCAGGTACTTTTACTTTCGTACCTACAGCCTCAACCTGACCATTTCTGATTAGGAGCGTTGCATTGCTGACAGTGGTTTTGTAATCGGTGTGTATAGTAGCGTTGGTGAGAGCTACAAGCCCCGGGCGTTCATCATACACCCCATTACGCGGAAACGTCTCCTGCGCCACTACATTGCCTGCTACACCCAAGGCCAGGCAAGCTGCAATGGTTAAGAACCTCTTCTTCATTGATTCTGAATTAAGTTAGTAGATTAGTTTTAGGTTACCAAATATAGACATAACAGGTAAACTATTACAGCTTTACACTCAACAAATTGGCACTTAACTAATAATAACATCTTAATTTAGGATTCATCTTAACAAGCATGTATTGTTTAATAGATAGCTTAAAGTAAAAAATATGAAACTTTTAGATACTACAGCATGATCCAAAATAAATATTCACAGGACATAATACAATTTATCCTGTTATATACAGATACCGTAAGAATAATTTAGAGAAACTAAATCAAGAACTAAATGCATTCTTATAGATACTACTATTTACCTCTGTTACTGATTCTTACTACGCTGTCTGGTAAAGCACAAAGTATAGCAATATTAACTGATACGTCTTCCAATACTAAAACAATAAAAGGTGTTATTCCGGCTCCTGTGGTGTACTACACACCCAATACAGGCTTTGCCATAGGCGCCAACATACTGGGTTACCTTAAACTTAAAAGCAAGACAGATACTACCTATACCCGTTTATCCGTTGCCCGGCTGTTTGCTGACTACACATGGAACAAGCAGACATATCAGTGGCTATCCTGGAACATTTTTACCCGTGACGAAAAATTCTTGCTGAGAGGAGAGCTCAGGAACCGCATTTACCGCGACCGCTTTTACGGTATCGGAAATGTGTCACAAGACGAGGACGAAGAGATATTCTGGTACAATTATGTAAGTGCCCGAATAGCTGGTTTAAAAAGCCTTGGCCGGCACGTTTTCTTCGGTCCTGATTTCCAGATTGAAAATTACTACAATATTAAGCTTGACTCACTGGATGCACAAAGAGACAGCCAACTACGCGCAAACCAGATACCGGGTTATAAAGGGGGCATAAACAGCGGCCTTGGGGCTATATTCCTTATCGATGCACGGAATAATGTCGCTTTCCCTAGCAAAGGTTACTATTTAGAGCTCTCAGCTTACCATTTCGGGAGCACTTTTGGCGGAGACTTTGACTACAATAACTACAATTTTATCTTCAGCAGTTATTATGAATTAAAGCCTGACCACGTGCTGGGTACAAATACAGTTCTTAACCTGAATAGTGGGAATGTACCTGTCCAGCGCCTGGCTACTTCCGGTGGTGAACGCATACTCAGGAGTTACGCCCGTAATCGTTTCTTCGATGATCACTTTGCCGGCACACAGGCAGAATACCGTTTCCCGCTCTTCAGGAAGGTAGGCATGGTTGCCTTCGCAGGCGTTGGCGACGTTTTCGATAAACCTTCTGACATAAGCCTCTCAACGCTTAAATACTCCATTGGTACAGGGTTTCGCTACAGTGTATTGCCTCAGGAAAAGCTAAATAGCCGTCTCGATATTGGTTTAGGCCGTGAGGGTATTGCAGTGTTTGTTGGAATTGGAGAGGCTTTTTAAATAAATCATAATAATTATAAACACAAACTATAATATTATAACAATTATCGATTTGATAAATATAGCCCATTGCTATACTTTTGAACAACCTTAATGATTGATCGCAATCACAACATCAGTTTAAAGTATATAGCCATGAGCGAACAAGAAAAAACAGTAAAACTAACCACAGCTTCAGGTAGACCTTATTATGAGCATGAAAACAGTTTAACAGCAGGCCCCCGAGGACCTGTGTTACTGGAAGACTATATTCTGCATGAGAAACTGGCACATTTCAACCGAGAGCGAATACCAGAGCGCGTGGTACATGCAAAAGGTAGTGGAGCTTATGGTACCTTCACCGTTACCCACGACATCACAAAATACACCAAAGCCAAACTATTTAGTGAGATAGGTAAAGAGACACGCGTGTTTCTGCGTTTCTCAACAGTAGGTGGTGAAAAAGGAAGTGCAGACAGTGAGCGTGACCCTCGTGGCTTTGCACTGAAATTCTATACAGAAGACGGCAACTGGGACTTAGTAGGAAACAACACACCTGTGTTCTTTATTAAAGATCCTAAGAAGTTCCCTGACTTTATACACACACAAAAGCGCGACCCTTACACGAATTGCAAAAGTGCAACCATGGTGTGGGACTTCTGGTCTCTTAACCCGGAAAGCTTACACCAGGTGCTCATACTGATGAGTGACCGGGGTACTCCGTACTCTTACCGCCACATGCATGGTTTCGGTAGTCACACGTTCTCTTTTATCAATAAAAATAATGAGCGCCACTTTGTAAAGTTCCATTTCAAAACCTTACAGGGAATCAAAAACTTTGTAGATGCAGAAGCTACGGCCATGAAAGGTTTAGACCCTGACCAGGCCCAGCGCGACCTCGTAGAGGCTATTGACAGAGGCGACTTTCCTAGATGGGCAGTAAAAGTGCAGATAATGACCGAAGAAGAGGCCACAAATTATAAGTGGAATCCGTTTGATGTTACCAAAGTATGGTCTCAGAAAGATTTCCCTCTTATAGATGTAGGTGTACTGGAGCTTAACGAAAACCCTGATAACTACTTTGCACATGTAGAGCAGGCAGCTTTTGCCCCTGCGCATATTGTAGACGGCATCAGCTTCTCACCAGATAAAATGCTGCAGGGCCGTATACTTGGTTACCCTGATGCACAACGTTACCGATTGGGTGCGAACTACGAGCAGATTCCGGTAAACAGATGCCCATTTGCGACAAATAATTATCAGCGTGACGGTGCTATGCGTGTAGATGGTAACGGAGGCAAAGCTCCAAATTACTTCCCGAACAGCTTCAGCAATGTGCAGCCTGACCCAATTTACAAAGAGCCTGCACAAAACCTGGGCAATGTAGTAGCTGACTGGTACGACCGCAATGGCGAAAACGAGAACGACCACTACACACAACCTGGTGATTTGTTCCGCTTAATGACTCCCGAAGAAAAGAAGAATACCATCAGCAATATTGTTGGAGCCATGAAAGGCATTGACGGACCTAAAAGATTAGAGATAATTAACAGACAGTTGTGCCACTTCTTCCGGGCTGACATAGCGTTAGGCTTAGGTGTTGCACAAGGTTTAGGAGTAGACATAAGTGCTTACTCTGATACGCTGCATGCGAACTAAGAATAATTAAAACACAATTAAAACAAAAGAGCCGGCAAATGCCGGCTCTTTTGTTTTAATTGTGTTTCGAAGGTATAACTTGGCCAAAGCGGAACTTCTTACTCATATCAATTGTATCCAATTTAGCATCTATGAAAAGATGTTCATATCTATACAAAAGAATACAAGCATAGGAGTTATAAAAATGAGTACCTTAAAAGTCAGGGTTGATAAGAAGAAGTTGGAAAGGGCAGCCTATTTGCTTAAATGTGTAGCACACCCTGTACGCATCAGCATAATAGATTTACTGGAGCAAACTGATCGCCTTAGCGTAAGCCAGTTGCAGGAAGCCCTGGAAATAGAACAGTCACTGCTTTCGCACCATTTAACCAATATGCGCGACAAAGGCATTTTACTCACGCAACGAGAAGGCAAAAACGTTTACTACTCCCTTCCCGATTTAACTATCACGAACATAATTGAGTGCATAAATAGCAGCAAAACTTTTTAGCAGCAGCTTTGCTTTTTCTTGGATGTGCTGTACAAAGCTTGCTATTTTTGCAGACAGATTAGTAAATTTCTTTATAAAAAGTTTCAGACTAATTATAAAGAAATTTTTGTTTCCCCTGAACCTGTTAATTAATTCTACTCCCTATGAATGTATTCCTTATTATTACTCTTGCCGCAACTCTAAACTTTTGCTCATCCCAGCAAGATACAGATGCAGTTAAACGCCTGACACCAACAGAGTACAAGGCACAGAAAGCAACATCTAAAGAACCGGTTCTGCTGGATGTACGCACCCCTGAGGAGTTTACAGAAGCTCATGTAAAAGGTGCTAAGAACTCTGACTACCGCGGCGGCACATTTGCAGAAGACATGAAAAGCTGGGACAAGAAAAAAACTTACTATCTCTACTGTGCCACAGGTAATAGAAGTGGTAAAGCAGCCCAGATGCTACAGGAAGCAGGCTTTGAGCGGGTATACAACATTGGCGGATTTACAGCCTTAGAGGAAGCAGGTCTGCCAACAGTATCCCCAAAGCAGAAGTAATCAATCTACACAGAAAGGCAAGGGAACCATTGCTTATAAGCTGCACACCTGCTTTACACTGACTTCAGAACATTTAAGAACAAATGAACTCTTATGTCAATGAGATTCCCGAAACTGCTTTGGCGTAAATCCGGTGTGCTTTCTAAAGAAACGTGCAAAGTATGAGTTGTCAAAAAAGCCTAGTTCTGCTGCTATTTGCGTAACAGAGTTTTCAGAATGAATCAGTAAACGGCTGGCCTCCAGAACAAGTCTATCCTGTATACACTCTGTAGCAGTTTTCCCAAAAGCGCGTTTACATGTGTCGTTCAGCTGCTTAACTGTTACATGTAACTGCTCTGCATAAAAGCTAACAGGAAGATGTTGCTTATAATGCTGCTCTAGCAGATCTTCGAACTGCTCTAACTCCGATAATATTTTTGCCTTATTCTGCTCATCTGGATTCTGGGACTGGTACACTCTGGTCAACAGAATAAAGATGATGTCCAGATAGTTTCGAATAATATCCTCTTTCTTCCACCTTTGCCCTATATACTCCTGCTCCATCTGCTGAAAAATCGACTGCAAAAAGATCACTTCATGTTCTGAAAGCTGAACCAAGGGTTTATGCAGCATATTGTTGAAGAAAGGGTAAATCCTGAGCTTCTTTTGTGGTTGCTCAAGGAGGTAAAAATCAGTACTAAAAAATATAATCGTTCCCTTTGCATCAACCGAAAGCTGCCAGGAATGTACCTGACCTGGACTTAAAAAGAACACTGTTCCTGGTTTTACAGGATAGGTTTTGAAATCTATGGTATGTGTACCTGTTCCATAAGTTACTAAAAGAACAATATAAAAGTCATGCTTGTGCGGCTTTTGAATAAATGCGTGCTCCAACAAGTGCTCTTCAAAATATTTTATATAAAAGTTAGCTTTTGCATAAGCCTGAGGCTGAAAATTTTGAATCTGATAAACAGGTAAATCTTTTCGTGGCATATCGGCTTTTTTTAATAAGCCCAATATACTATAATTGGATAAGCAAGTTAAAAGCATCTGTTTAGAAAATAGTGGGAGCTACTCTTTCTTAATTTCCTCACAGGGCCCTTTGTAACTAATAAAGAAGTTTATCCACATAGCCCTCGATAACCTGAAGTTGATTGGGAGCAGCCCTACCACAATAACAAGAATGGCTATGACCATCATCGTTATTGATACTTCCTCTACCAGAAAACTCAACGCAATCCAGACAGCTATAAAAATAGCTGTACTAAAAGCATAGCTTACAAACATAGCTCCATAATAATACCCTGGCTCCGGCTCAAAAGGCTGCCTGCAACAAGGGCAGAACTCGTTCATTTTATCAAATTTACCAGGCTTATACAAGGTGTTAGGAGGAAACATATCTCCTTCATGGCACCTAGGGCATTTAACAGTTAAGATGCTGTATAACTTAGTCTCTTTCCAACTCTTCATAGCAAAATTGTTTTCCGGTTATTTCTGTGCAAAAATAAAGTACATTCAGCCTCTCCTTACAGGACAAAACGCACAAAATACAGCACAGTTATACATACCCTTTTAGTCACAGTAACACCTACGATATTTGCACAGGTTATGGCAGAGCAACGCAAACAAAGGTTGATAAAAATACAATACAACTGGAGAGTCATAACTTGTAGTACAACTGTCAAATCAAAAAATAATACAGATCAAGACTGAAAGTAAGTATCTCTTGCTAATCGAATAACCACTCTTCCCTAAAAAGTAGAAGCGCCGGCTTGTAACATACCTATATTTTAATTTATCTTGGAGGCTGTATCAGGAGAAAGGAAAAGGGATATGCGCATACTACACACTTCAGACTGGCATTTAGGCCAAAGGCTCGTTAACCTCGAACGCACCGAAGAACACCAGCATTTCCTCAACTGGCTGCTACAAACTTTAGAAAATGAACAGGTTGAGGTGCTAATAATGTCTGGTGATGTCTTTGACACAGGTTCTCCTTCCAATACTGCTTTCAAACTCTACTATGATTTTCTGCGCAAGGTATGTACCACCTGTTGCCGACATATTATTATAACCGGAGGCAACCACGACTCTGTATCTACCTTAAGCGCTCCTAAAGAACTACTGGAATGTTTCAACATTCATGTTATTGGGGGAGCCACAACCGACCCGCTTGATGAACTAATTGAGCTATACGATAAAGCAGGTAAGCTACAGTTAGTTGTCTGTGCTGTTCCTTTTCTCCGTGACCGGGATGTACGCCTGTCTGTTTCAGGGGAAACATACGAAGAGCGGGAGGTGCGCATTAAACAAGGCATAGCGGCTCATTATGAAGCCTTTGTGCCACATGTGCAACAATACAAGCAACAAAGTGTACCTGTTATAGCCATGGGGCATTTATTTGCTGCAGGAGGCTCCGCATCAGACAGTGAGAAAGAAATACACGTTGGAAACCTTGGGCAGATCGGGGCTGATCAGTTTCCAAAGGAATTTGATTATGTAGCACTTGGGCACTTGCACCGCCCTCAGAAAGTAAACAATACCCATCACATCCGCTACTCCGGCTCTCCTATTCCGCTTAGCTTCAGCGAAGTAACAGACAAAAAAGTAGTATTTATACTTGATTTTGATGCTGATAAACTGACAGAACTGCGTGAGCTGGAGATCCCCTGCTGCCGTAAGTTAGTACGCTTCAAAGGCTCTCTGGATAAAGTAAAACAACAACTCGTGCTGTTTGATAATAGTGCAAACCACTTACCTGCTTGGGCCGAAATACAGGTAGAACTTGACTCGCACCTCCCCGACCTAAACCAGCAACTGGAGGAAGTACTTGCCCTGAAGCCTGAAGTGCAAGTACTTATTCACCGCCCGCCCATTATAAAGGCTAATAGGCAGACACTGGAGCAACAGGTGCAACAGGAAACGGACTTACATATTTTAAGCGAAAAAGACGTTTTTTTAAAACGCTGTGAAAGCTCTTTGCCTGATGGTGATCATACAGAACTGGTATCAACATTTTCAGAGCTTCTGGAACTGATGGGGCAGGCGGAAGAAAGCTGAGAAGGTTATTTACTTACAACTTACATAAGCCAGTTTCAACTTTAACAGAAAGAGCATTAGCTGTGATACGCACAAACACTTATTCACTGGACCCAAAAAGCTACTTTAAGATAATGGCCGTTAACAGGCTGCGACGTTACTGGTGGCTGTACCTGCTTTCACTAACATTCAGCTTGCTGCTTTTAGAGCGATTTGGAGAAGACCCTGTGGCAACCATTTATGTTTGCATCGCGCTGGCATACTTAGTTGGCATCTTTATTTACCTGTACTTTATAGCTAATTCCAGTAAGAACAAGAACCTTTTCATTCCTCGCCGCCTCATCGTTTATTCCGAAAAGATTGTATCTCAGAGTGAAGACAATGTGCACAATGAACTTCCTTTGAGCTATATTATCAATGCCATTGAACGAAAATCGTACTGGCTGCTTTATATTGCCAGGTCTCAGTTTATCTATATTCCTAAAAAAGCTTTTGTCTCTCCTGAGGATATGGCTGCTTTCAGAAAGCTAATCCCCCGGAGAAAGTAAGTCCCATACCTTTATCTTTGCCCTAAGCTCTAAAATCTTTTACCGTGAAAATTTTAGCCGTACGTTTCCAGAACCTCAACTCTCTGAAAGGAGAGCATGAAATTCGCTTCGACCAAAGCCCTCTGTCTGATGCCGGTCTGTTTGCTATTACAGGCCCGACAGGTGCTGGCAAAACGACTATACTGGATGCAATGACAGTAGGCCTCTACGGCTTGGTACACCGCCACAACCAAGACAAGCCTCTGGAGCTAATGACTCGCCATACAGCAGAGAGCTATGCTGAAGTAGAGTTTGAGGCAAAGGGCAAACGCTATCGTTCTAAATGGCACCTGCGCCGTAGCCGGGGAAAAGCAGACGGTAACATACAACCGGTTCACATGGAGCTTTACGATTATGCTGAAGATGCCCTACTTGACCTAAAGCCCAGTCAGGTACCGGATAAAGTGGCGGAACTTAGCGGGTTAGATTACAACCAGTTCCTGCGCTCAGTCATGCTCTCACAAGGTGACTTTGCCCGTTTTCTTAAAGCTAACCCAAACGAGCGAAGTAGTCTGTTAGAGAAAATTACCGATACCGGCATTTATTCTGAAATTTCAAAATTTGCTTTTGAGAAAGCAAAAGCTGAACGTCTAAAACGTGAAGACCTGGAACATAAGCTACAGGACAACAAGCTTCTGCCAGAAGAGGAACGTAAAGCTTATGAAGCAAGCATTGCAGAGCTTACGGGGCATGAAAGTATACTTGGGCAGGAAACCGCCAGGTTACAGGAACAGATACAGTGGCTTACCCAGGTACAGCAGTTACAAGCAAAGTCTCAACAGCACCTGATAGCTTTGCAAACACAGGAGCAAAAATTGGAAAGCTTGCAACCTGACTTTAAGAAGCTGCAACAACATGAGCAGGCACAGCAATATGAAAGCCAGCTTACCCGTATTGAATTAGCTAATGGCCAACTGGTACAGGTACAGTCGCAGTTAGACACGCTGAAAAACCAGTTACCTGTATTGGAAGCCGAGCTTGAATTAGCAGGTAAAGTAGCCTCCGAAGCAGGTAAGGTGCACCATCAACAGGAAGAAGCACTGCAAAAGCTGGAGCCTTTACTGGAAAAAGTAAATAAGCTGGACCACCAGTTACACACCATACGTGAACAGTACCAGAAGGAGAAAGCTGCTTATGTGCAGTTCGGGGAGAATCATCAACAGGAAAAAACATTGCTGGAAACAAAGCAGCAAAGTCTTGATAAGCTGACACAGGAAGCCACCAATGTTAAAAATTGGCTACAGGAACATGAGCGCCTGCAGGATTTAAGCGAGAACCTGCATGTTATAAAGCAGTCCATAAAAGACCTGCAAGAGGTAGAGCTACGGATAAAACGATGTCAACAGGAGCAACAGGAACTACAGAAACAGCTACAGCAGGAAACTTTACAGCAAGTACAACTAACAAAAAAGCAGCAGGAAAATACTGATCAGAAGCAAATTGCCGACAAGCAGAAGAAGGAAAAGATCGCACAACTGCAAACTTTACTCGCCGACAGATCTATTGACGATTTAGAACAATCGGCACAGGAACACCCTTTGTTATTGGCTCGCTACGAAAAGCTACTGGAACTGGCAAAGCAAAATCAGCAACAGAAACAAAAAGTACAGGGGCTTACGCAACAGCTCATCCAGCAGGAGTCAGAAGTAAAGGCGCAACAGCTTAGCCTGACGGCTACACAGCAGCAATACACTGATGCGACAGAACGCCTGAAATATATTCAGAAGCTGGTGCTATTGCAACAGCAAATCCAGAAATACGAGGAGGCACGGCATATGCTTCAGCCTGGCCAACCGTGTCCACTCTGTGGCTCGGAGCAGCACCCATTTGTAGAAAGTGAATATAACATAAGCCTACCGGAAGAAGTACAGAAACGGGATACACAACAGGCATTAGTAACTGAACTGCAGCAAAGCATACATAATTTAAACCTGCAACTTAGCACGCTGCAGCAAAGGCAGCAGTTAGCCTCCACAGCCAGAGCTGAAGCCGAAACAGAGGTTAAACGCTTGCAACAGGCTTTTGCTGCCAATGCTGTAGATATAACCATAAGCATTGAGGAAGCGGAACGTTTAGAACAGCTGATACAACAGCAAAAGCAGGAACTAGGGCAGCTTCAGCAAAAGCTTGTAAGAGCCAGGGCTTACAGCAAGGAGCTGGAAAGCATGAACCAGCAGGGCCAGCAATTACGCGAAGCACAACTGCAGCTACAGTCTCAGCTGAACCAACTGGAGCAATCAAGGAAATACCTAAAAACACAGCTGGAAAAGTTAGCGGTAAGCCTGGAAGATGAAAAGGAGCAGCAGCAGGCGCATACAGAAACGGTCGAGTCGATTGCTGCTACATTTGGCTTGCTATATAAAGCTGAGAAGCGGCAGGAGTTACTGCACACGCTGGAGCAACAGGCAGCAGCTTATGTACAAAAGCAGCAGAACCTGGAAAAAATGCGCACTGCCTACGTGGAGTTGAACGCCGAGGTAAAAAGCCTGAATTTAAAAGTACAGGAGAAGCAACAGGAACTGAAAGCCAGGCAGGAGAATCTGAAAGAGGAACATTTAAAACTTTCTCAGCTAAAAGAAGAGCGGGTACAACTGTTTGGCGAGAAAGACCCGCAGCAGGAGCGGCTACGGGCACATCAAGAATTAAAAGCCCAGGCATCACAAGCCGAAGAGGCCCGTACTGCTCAACTGAAAAAGCAACAGGAACTACAGGAGAGCCGCCAGCGCCAGCAAGAGTACCAGCAAACACATCATCAAAATAAATCTTTACTGGATGAGTTGCGTGAAGGGCTGCTACGTGTGCTTCAACAACAAGGCATAGAAACAATTGAGGCGCTTAGCCAAATGCTTATCAATAAAGATGAGGCCACCCGCCTGGCTAACCTTAAAAACCAGGCAGAAAAGCACCTGACAGAGCTGCGCAAAAGCCTGAGCGATGTACAACACGAACTCGCACAGGTAAAGTCAAAAGATATGACAGGAGAAACTGGAGAAGCGTTGCGGGAGCTGCATCAGGAAAAGACAAAGCAGCAACACGAACTGATTGCCCAACGTGCCCGCTATCAGCAGCTACTGGAGCAGGACACTCAGCAACGTGAGAAAAACAGGGAACTGGCAGAGCAGTTACGAACACAACAGCAGGTGTGCCACCGCTGGGAGCAATTGTCGAGCCTGATCGGTTCAGCTGATGGCAATAAGTTCAGCCGCTTTGCGCAGGGGCTAACACTGGCACGCCTCGTAGAACTGGCAAACCGTCATTTGCAAAAGCTAAACGACCGCTACCGCATCCTTAAATCTTCAGAAGAAGACCTTGAGTTGCTTATTGTGGATACTTACCAGGCAGAAGCTGTCAGGCCCATGAATACCTTGTCTGGCGGCGAAAGCTTTTTGGTAAGCCTGGCGCTGGCACTTGGCCTCTCCGACCTGGCTGGCCGCCGCACTCAAATTAACTCTTTGTTTATAGATGAAGGCTTCGGCACGCTGGATGCTGAAACACTGGATGCTGCTATTTCTACTTTGGAAAACTTGCAGGCAAGCGGGAAAATGATAGGTATAATCTCACACGTTGAAGCACTGAAAGAACGAATAAGCACACAGATCCGGGTAAAAAAACAAGCAGGAGGTGTAAGTAAGGTAGAGGTAGTAGGTTGGTAAAGGAAATAGTTGTAAGTCATTCTAAAATGCCCTCTCGCCAGAATAAGAAATCAATAAGATAATTCAAAGTTTAATGGGTGTCAGCTATACAATATTTCCAATAAGATTGGCTCAATCAGATGATGATTTGAAAAGTCATATCAATTCATTAAAAATGCAAGGCAGAATGAATTTGGATAATATTGAAAAAGAAAGCAGGTTTCCTACTTTATTAGAAATACAGGATTCGATAAAGAACACTGATTTAGAAATTTTATCCGAATCAATAAGCTTAGACGAAATTGAATTAAAAAAAGGAAAAGAAGAAACAATCCATTCGTTTAGTATAAAAGACAGTGAAATAGGATATGGAGCAGATTTTACTTTAAAATATCCGCAATCCTTTAAAGTTGATGAAGAGATAAAAATATTGCTTGCCATAAAAAGTGACCTAAGGATTTTGGTGAAATTACTTTCAAGTTTGTCAAAAAAATGCGGTTCATTTATCGTTTTGACGCCTTATGAAGCAGGTTTTATTGATAAATCAAGAAGTTTTAATGAAAATTGGGACCAAATAAGAAAGGATAGCTTAAAAGGACGATAATAAAATAAACGACTTACAACAATGCAAACAGGTTATTGGGCATTAACTTGTAAATTCAGGCACCATAGCCATTTATAAAATAAACAGCAACCGGAAACTGAAGAGCCATCAAATGCCCAACACCCAGTTTGCGGAACGTTAGCTGTTTTTGCTAAAGCATATAAAGCAGTTGCTGCTGATTCAGCCTGACAACATAATACACAAATAAGATATAGCTTTTGTTTCTATCTCCTTGAGAACCTATTTGTAATAATATATTAGCTAATAATAACTTATAGTTTACCAGAAGGACCTCTAATAAATGTTAGAAAAGAATATATTACCTTTTATATTTGGGGAAAACCTCTGACACTTAATGAAGTTTCTACTGCTTATTGTTTGCTTTCTTTCTACTTTCAGCATCATTGCCCAACAGTCTGATGAAAAAGAACTGAAAGCTAAACTGGAGGCATCTACCGATCCTGCTCAACAGGTAAGGCTTTTATGCGAGCTAAGTAAGCTTAGTTGTAATGTATCTCTTTCCTCCTCATTAACTTATGGTAAAAAGGCTGCGGCACTGGCTAAGGAAGAAGACAATAAAGCTGGGCTAGCATTAGCTTATAATAGTATAGGCATTGCTTATGACACGTATGGTGACTATAGCAAGGCAACTGACTACTACTACAAATCCCTCCGTATCCGTGAGGCTATTGCTGATTCATCCGGCATATCAGCCAGCTATAATAATATTGGTTCCATTTACAGTGAACAACAAAAGTACCCTGAGGCTACAGAACTATTTATTAAGTCTTTACACATTGCTGAATCCATACACGATACAGCTTCCGCTGCCCGTTCCATTAACAACCTGGGCAGCATCTATCAGCAACAGGGAGACCTGAAGAAAGCCTTAACGTATATTTTACGTGGGCTGCAGCTGAAAGAGCAAGTAAACGATTTACCGGGCGTACTCATCAGTCTTAACAATGCTGGTTTCCTTTATTCAGAAACAGGAGAGTGGGAAAAAGCTATTAATTATCATAGGCGTGCACTAAAACTTAATACGACGGAAGGCAATTCGCTGGAGAAAGCCTACGCCTTATATGGTATGGCACAGGCGTATATGTTTGGGAAAAGGCCTGACCTTGCTCTGCCTTATGCCTTACAGAACCTTAAAGTTGTACAGGCCATCAACTCAAAGAATGAAATACAAATTGCAGCTGAACTACTTAATAACATATACATAGAACTAGGAGATTACGAAAATGCACATGAGTACCTGACACTGCAAAACCAGTACAAAGACAGCTTACATAATACCGAGGTGGATTTAAAAATAGCAGAACTACAACTGGCTTATGAAAAAGAGAAAACCGAGCAGGAAAATCTACTACTGAAGGCCCAGCATAATCTACAAGAAGAGGAGCTAGAGCGCAGAAAAGCAGTACTGTACTCTACTGTATCCTTATTTATAATGGCATGTTTCATAGCTCTTATATTTTTTAAAGGCAGACAGGGTTTGCGTGTAGCAAATAAATTGTTGTTACAAAAGAACCAGGAAGTATTACACCACAGTGCTGTTTTAAGTAAGCAGAAAGAGGAACTTGCTACCCAGGCAGCGTTGCTACAGACGCAGAAAGAAGAGTTAGAGCGGCTGAATACTGTAAAAGACAGGCTTTTCTCTGTTATTGCACATGATTTAAGAGGCCCTTTAGTATCTCTTAAAGGGCTCATCGGAATTGTGGCTTCAGGAGCAGTTCCGATGGATAAGTTGAAAGGGTTTATGTCGACGCTGGAAACAAGCCAGCAAAATGCACTTGCTTTACTGGATAACCTGCTAATATGGGCTAAGTCTCAGATGCAGGGAATGGAGATTAAACCTGAAACACTGCAACTGTACAAGCTGGTACAAGAAAACGTTACTCTACTACAGCCACAAGCGGTTCAGAAAGAAATCACCCTTAAAAATGATGTAAAACCTGAAGCCACCATATTCGCAGACAAAGAAATGGTAAAGCTTATCCTCCGAAACCTTATTTCAAATGCGATTAAGTTCTGCAATGCAAATGATGTTATTCGTATTACAGCTGTGTCTGTAAATACACATATGGTTATTACAGTAAAAGACTCGGGTGTAGGTATGTCTGAGGATACGTTAGCACAATTGTTCAGCAGCCAGAATTATACGACCAGAGGTACTGCAAATGAAAAAGGAAGCGGTATAGGCCTAACGCTTTGCAAAGAACTTATAACCTATAACAACGGACACATAAACGTTAAAAGTGAGCCAGGCAAAGGGAGTGCCTTTATATTTACAGTTCCTATAGGCCAGTCCGTAAGCCAAAAAGTAGTGCTCCTATAGCCTTAAATAGACATAAGATAAGCTAATATAAGTTTATAATGTTTCAAACTAAAGTTTTCTGCTTACTATACATGAGCATGACTTAAGTGCCGCAGACTTTCTCTTTTGCACAACTTTGCTTACCTATGCACCTCTATTAGCGCCCCAACATGACCAAACCTTTAAAACAATTACTACTTATAATATTTGCTGTTTACACGGTATTATCATGTAAACAGCAAAGCAAAGAAGAAGCGCAGGAACAGTTTCGGGAGAGGCAGCAAGCTATCTTTGAACGGGCTGAGGTAAATTCAGGTGGCCAGGATGAAACGGCATCATCAACTGACAAAATAACTATTGAACAATTACCTGCCACGGTATCTGAAAAAGACAAGCCCACATCAACAGCTGGCGATAAAGTAGTGGCTATAAAAGATGGTGACACCATAGAGCTACTTCAGAATGGGCAGCCTGTAACGGTACGCTTATACGGGGTAGATACACCGGAAAAGAATCAGGATTACGGGCAGCGCGCAAAGCAGTTTACATCAGACTTGGTGTTCAGCAAAAGTGTACGGCTTATAGCACACAACAAAGATCGTTATGGCCGAACTGTAGGCACTATTATACTTCCGGATGGACGCAGCCTGAATGAAGAGCTAGTAAGAAACGGGTACGCCTGGCATTACAAAGCTTATTCTACTGATCAGAACCTGGCGAACCTGGAGGTAGATGCCCGCCGGTTTAAACGTGGCCTTTGGCAGGACCCAAACCCTACAGCGCCCTGGGACTTCCGCAAAAACAAAAGAAGTGGTGATAGTTTAAGCACAACCAGTACAATGGCAAAAGCACCTGTGCCAGCGGGTGCTACCAAGCGAGCAGTATACCTTTGCAACAGTTCCGGATCAGCTGTTTATCATGTAAAAGTCAATTGCTCGGTGCTAAAGCGTTGTAAGGCCGAAGTACTGACCGTTACCGAAGCTGAAGCTATCAGGCAGTATGGCAGAAGAGCTGACAAAACCTGTAGCAAATAGTTTATTTTACTATCTTTGGCTATATAAGACAAGCTATACATTTTAATGAACTTATCCCTTATTAAAGAACCCATTCAGGCTTTGAAAAGCCTTTTAATTGTTGTTTCCGTTTCTACTGCCTTGTTTTCATGCCAACCTGCAGAAAATAAGGATGCAGTAAATGAGACCACCCCTCCCACAGAAACACAGGCGGGTGCAGATACTACCCAGAAAAGGCCAGCTCCTGATTTCTTTATCATTCCACCGGAACTAGCTGATAAGCGGGTATGGATATGTGAGAACGGTACGTCTGATATCTTTCACACACAACATGATTGCCCTGTGCTGGCGCAGTGCAATGAAACTGATGGCACTTTCAAAAATGTAACTCTTACACGGGCTATTGAGGCCTATGGCCGCTACAACTGCGAAACCTGCAGTAAAGACTTAGATCATATTTTTGATAAAGACATGGTAAGGTAAAGAGAAAGGCTACTTTAAAGTAGCCTTTCTCTTTACCTTACCATGTCAGCTTTTTCTCCCATGAAGTACCAGCAACGGCACATCTGCCTGATAAGTCATGCGCTCTGCAAGGCTCTTTGAAAACAGCTCCTGCAAAAAGCCTTTTTCTTTTCTGACAACTGCCAGTACGCTTCCATTTGCTTCTTTGTAGTAGTTCTTCAGTCCTTCATCCCGGTGTTTACTTACAACCTCCTGAAACTGCATGGGCACATCATGATAATCTTCATTAAGCTCTTGCCAGAACTCATTCGCTTTTGTCGTGCTGGCTGCTGTTCTCTCCTTTACCACATGCACCACATCTATAGGAGCCCCAAACAAACTGCCAAACCCAACAACTTCATTCAGCGCATATTTATCCTCTGCGCTATAATCAGAGGCATATATAATTTTCTCTATATCAGCAAATTGCGCATTGGCAGGTATAGAGAGCACCGCACAATTTACCTCCTCTACCACAGCTTCTGTATTACTACCAACAAACAGTTCCTCTAGAGGGCTGCTTAGCCCTGTTGTTCCCATCACAATTAAGTCATAGCCATCGACCTTGCACAAGCGCTCAGCTAAATCAGTAAGTAGGCCTTCCTCCAGTATATAATTACATGTAAAACCGCCCCCACGGTTTGCACCATGTTTTTCTTCAACAAATTGTATCAGTGCTTTTAGTTTTTCTCCAGCATCATGCATCTGTTCATCCAATAGCTCATTGGCCACCAAGGCTGTATCAGAAGTATCAACGACAGGTATATGAATAACATGCATCAGCGACAGGTGCCCCCCAGCACGTTGCGCTATATGAACGGCATAATCAATAGCCTTTGTAGATGTTTTCGAAAAATCTACAGGACATAGTATTTTCTTCATTTTGTGTATTCCTCAAAGAATTGTGTTTAGATATATGCTGTTTATACTATACAAATGAAGAAGAAGTTAATTTTTAATTTTCACCTAAAATGAAACATTTTGAATGATTGTTTTCTGAAAAGATATTATAAAGCCCTTATATAAACCCAATACTACATATTCTTAAAATAAGACTTCTCAAAGTATATAAGCTTACTACTGCCTAGCCATTGCTTTTATTTCCTGCCAAGTCCAGTTATAGCGAGGTTCTATACCAGCATAAGCTTTTCGGAAATGATCTGTTATAACATCCTTTAGTTGATCGACTGCAATAGAAGAAGTGTAAATTCCGCGTTCTGTAGGGTTATCATAAGCTTCCATCCGGGTTAGTTTAGCACCATTAAGACGAAGAAGGGGGCCGGTGTCAGTCACGGCATCAAACGCCCAGCGACGACCGCTTTTTTCCAACTGATTCAGCTTTTCTGCCAGTGGAGCCATACTTAAACGAGGCAACGTAGGCCTTGAGTCAATATCAACCCATGTTGTGTATTTATATTCCAATTCATAGCGGTTCTGCTCATAACAGCTCAAAACTATATCATAACCAATAGTGCGACTAAACAATGCATAGTAATGCACCGGGTGCGGCGTTTCAATAATTATCAAGCCAAATTCAGGGTAACGCGTAAGCTTAGTCTCTGGCTTATACATATCGCGGTAGCCCAGTAACACACTTGCTGCTTCGTCTTCCCATGCGCTCCGCTCCCACTCAGGGTCTTGTAATACCCGTTTGAACTCTCGCAAAAAGTAGTCAAACTTTTTTGGGCAGAGTGTTACTTCCGGCTCCGGCATCTGTTCTGCTCCAAATGGCGGATAAAACAATTCCCGCTCTTTTGCATTTATCCAGCATACCAGTTTCAACGCCTCTCCTGCCAGCGGGTGGTTCAGGTCCAGTTCCCGGAAGTCTCCTATCAGGGCCATTTGCCGCAGTAACTCTTCATGCTCCATAGCCTCTTCGGGGTTCAGCAGTGCCCATACCCCAACAAAGCCATCCACATCAAAATGATTGGCAGTCACATATTGTAATTCAAGTTCTGGCAACCCTAGCTTCATAGCATTTAACACCATGGCTGCACTGGTATCATCACGAACCTCAGGTGGGGTAGGCGCGCCACGCCAGTGCGACAGCATAAAGCCATTGGCATGGGTGCTGTCCACCACGATGGCTTTGTGTTTTTTTATCTCGGAGAAAGGTATAAAGCTTCTTTTTATCACAGACTAAAGGTAAAAAAAGTGTAGCAGAATTCAGACTAAGTTAAGAAGCTTATTCATTTTAAGTATGACTTCGTAGTAAGTATCCTGATTGTGGATGGAAAGCACTAAAATCTGCAATCCTAAAAACTTCGTTTAACTTTGTCTACTCACTTATTCGTATTCCGAAGACATTTTTTAATTATCATGAACATTACAAAAGACATATACGCTACTTCCCTTTCGCTGCTTACTGACCTATACCAGCTGACGATGGCCTATGGCTACTGGAAACAAGGAATGGCTGAACAAGAAGCTGTGTTTCACTTATACTTCCGCAAAAATCCTTTTGATGGCGGCTATACAATGGCGGCAGGCCTGGAATATGCTGTACAATACCTCCAGGATCTGAAGTTTAGAGAAGAAGATTTAGAATATCTAGCTAGTCTTAAAGGTAGCCAAGGGCAGCCGCTGTTTGAACAGGCTTTTCTGGAGTACCTGCAGGACATGCGTTTTAGCTGCGATGTGGATGCCATACCAGAAGGTACTGTTGTGTTTCCTAATGAGCCTCTTGTCAGGGTGTGTGGCCCTTTGTTACAGGCACAGCTTATAGAAACACCTTTGCTTACCATCCTAAACTTTCAAACACTTATTGCCACCAAAGCTGCCCGTATTGTTGATGCAGCCAAAGGAGACCGTGTTATTGAATTCGGAATGCGTCGTTCACAAGGTATAGACGGAGCTTTAGCGGCGACACGCGCATCCTTTATAGGAGGTGTAGGTGCTACCTCTAATGTGCTTGCCGGGCAGCTTTTCGGTATTCCGGTTAGTGGTACACATGCTCACAGCTGGGTACAGGCTTTTGATGAGGAGGAAGACGCTTTTATGGCTTATGGCAAGGCTTTCCCACAAGATTCGGTATTTTTAGTAGATACCTATGATACACTAGAAGGAGTGCGTAAAGCAATTACTGCAGCAAAAAAGCTAGAACCTCAGGGCTTCCGGCTAAATGGTATCCGTTTAGACTCTGGGGATTTGTCTTACCTGAGTAAGGAGGCTCGAAAGCTCTTGGATGATGCCGGATTAACTTATACGAACATAGTAGCAAGCAATGACCTGGATGAGCGTTTTATTACCACATTAAAACAGGAAGGCGCCAAGATTAATGTGTGGGGAATAGGCACCAAAATGGTGACGGCCTATGATCAGCCTGCCCTGGGAGGAGTTTACAAACTAGCCGCACTCCGAAATAATGATGGTAAATGGGAGTATAAAGTAAAGCTTTCTGAGCAGTTGGCTAAAACATCAAACCCAGGTATACTACAGGTGCGACGCTTCCTGAATGAACAAGGCTACATAGCTGATATGATATTTAACGAAGCTGAGGCTCTACCAGAACAACGGGTTATAGTGGACCCGCTGGATAACACTCGCCGAAAAAAAATATCAACAGACACAAAATACTCTGATTTACTGGTGCCTATTTTCAGAAAAGGTGAATTAGAATATGAGTTGCCCACTCTGACTGCTATACAAAGCAAAGCAAAAGAGGAACTAAACCAGTTACACGAAAGTACACGTCGTCATCTAAACCCGTACAGTTACCCTGCTGGTCTGGAGGAAAGCTTACATCAATATAAGTCTGATATGATCTTTAAGTTAAAGCAAGCAAAGTAAGTATGCCAACCTTTTAAATGATGTGTTAATGTAAAGTGAAGAAGCTATAATATTTGATACCTTATTTTACATTAACACATCAAAAGCCAGTTAACGGCTCCTGCTTTTGCTGCGCCTGTTCGAAATACGCTCCAGGCGCTTGTTCTTTACCCACTTCAGATATTTCTGGAGTGCTTCTGCCTTTTGGAGAACTGTAATAGAATTATATTGAGTAGCTAAATCGCGGTTACTAAAAGTAAGATGTAAGGTACTATGGCAAGGCTGGCACAAATCGGCAGTTGCCCCATAACGGCCTCCTTCCTCTCTTGGCACGAGATGATGCTTGCTGACTGCTGCTACCTGGCGCCCACATAATTCACACACATACTCCTGCTGCTTTCTCCTCATTGTAAGATAATCGTATAATATCCTCTTACTTTAAACAAAGTTCAGCTGCCAATAGTTTGTAAATGCTATGTTATGCTCAAAGAATGTAGAATGGTTTTGTACCACAGGCTCTTCAAAATTATCTTCTGTTTAGCTTGTCGTACTGATGGCCTTCAGATAAAAAATAAACGAATGGTGGTATAAAGGAAACAAGTTTAAATATATCTAACAGAAAAAGTTTTTTTTCCACTATGAGGAAAATAACTTTTGCCCTCAAACAGCGTCTGCAAAGCATTTCGTAATTCGTCTGGTTCTGCACTCTTCAGCAAATAACCATGTACTCCCTCATCTAAAAGTGTTTCTACTAAAGACTCCTCTCCATACATAGACATTATCAGGATTCTGATATCGGAATATTTGCTCATGATGTAACGAGCCGTGGCTATACCATCCATTTCGGGCATCTCTAGGTCGAGCATTACAATATCAGGCAAGTTATTTTCTATTTTTTCCAGCAAATCAACACCATTAACAGCATCAGCTATAATAGTAATTTCATCATAAGTTCTGAGAATTTCGATTACACCTTTTCTAAAAAGTGTATGATCGTCTGCAATGGCTAAGGTTAAAGACTTCAGTTTCATATTCCGCAACTGATTATTTATCACTAAATTAAGAAATATTTATTATAAAAACAGCTTTTGTTCCAGCTCCTTCATTAGATTGAAAATCAACAGAGCCATTGAGCAGGGCGATTCTACTCTGAATGTTTACAAGCCCTAGACCATCAGCCATTGTTTTATCCTGAAGCAAAGCTTCATAATTAAAACCAACTCCATTGTCAGTGTAAATTAGCTTTACCTTGTCCTCTTCAAATATAAGATTTATGCTGATACGGGAAGCTTTTGCATGCTTCAAAGTATTGTTAAAAAGCTCCTGCACTATCCGGTATAAAAGTAGTTCAAGCTTTGGTTCTACACGCCTCTTTTTGTCGTTATAGGTCACGTCCATCTTAATTCCGGATTCATAAGGTAAGGCATGCTTCATACCTTCAATAGCAATGGGCAAGCCCATTTTTTCCAGCACAACAGGCATCAGGTCATGCGCAATGCGTCGTACACTGCTGATCACTTCATCTAGTTGTTCTTTTGCTTTTTGGCCAACAGCAACAACAGCAGGTAACTCCAACTCTTGTTGTCTGGTTAGCTGACTTAAATTCAACTTTACCAACGACAGCATAGCCCCTACTTCATCGTGAAGATCGCGGGCTATGCGTCTACGCTCCTCCTCCTCCGCCTGTATAGTTGCTTTCAATAATTGCCGTTGTTTTATATCCAGCAGGTCGCGCACATGCTCCTGGTGCTGCAACATTCGCCGCTGGTATAGCACCACAAACAGAATAATGCCCATCGCCAGAATCAATAAAACAGGCGTGATCAGAAGAACAGGTTTGAGTATGCTCATCTTACTGGAGTTCTGGTCAGTGCCATCATTAGTACAGAATTGAAGAAAATATTCAGCACCAAATTTATTGTGAGGCAAATACGTGCAGCATCATAAGATTCAGCCAAGGCTTGATTAAACATAGCATAGGCCATGGAAGTACCTGCAAAGTAAATAAGAACCCCACAACTTAACACAAACATCGGGTCACGGTCCAGGTAAGTATGGTTGAAATTCTGTAAGGTTTGGTAAAAATATAAAACAGCCATACCAATAAGTAAAATACTTTCTAACACACGCGGTATGGAGTTCATCTGTGTTATACCTTCCCCCAGAAAAGCATTTGCAATACTAACTAATACAAGCCCTGCTACCACAACGGCAACTCCACATTTAAGAAGTGGCTTTTTGAAGCTAACAAAATAATTTGCTGCTAATAAAACGAATTGTATTGGTACATAAAGGTGGGCCAGCCACAAATTACTTTGTGTTCCCATATAAACAGTCAGTTGGGAGGCACCTTCTATAAGAAGAATAAAGCAACAATAAAAAAGAAGTAGCTTAAATAATAAGCTACTTCTTTTAATGATCAAGAGCATGCCAGCCACTATTGGTACAGCAATACTATATGAAGATAGCTCTACCAACCAAGGATAGTACTTTCTAAGGAATATTTCCATTAATCATTCAGCTCACTAACCACACAGTCAGGAGGGCAGACTTTTGACATGTCTGCAACTATTCCGTTAACCATGTCCTCTCCCTCTGCTGTTGCACCTACTAAAATAAGTTGTTTTTGTCCGGCATCGTCTTTCGCATAATACATGCGAATACCCATACAATCCTCCTGCTCCAGAATTTTCTTAAGGATATCACGACCAAAAAAGTGTGCTTTTATCTTTTCACTTTCTTCAGCATCTTTAATCTTTTCCCGGAAATTTTTGGTCCATTTAGCAGCTTGGGCTAATTCTATTGGAGCTCCTTCCGTTCCATCGTACTTTGGCATTATTTATCTTCTTTGGCTTAAAAGTTAAAGCTCAAATATATTGAATTCTTAATTAAGTAAGAATTCAATATATTTAATTGAACATTCAATAGTTATTCTTACTTAATTAATCCATAAAAACCCACTTACTAATTAGTTATAAAACAATTACATCCTGAAAGCAAAATTGCAACAGAAGAAAGCTTTAACTGATAAAGAACAAGGCTGGAAAGCTCCCAAATGTGTAGCTCACCCTTTCATTTAAGTCTGCGTAAAAAGAGATGTAAAGACGAGATAAACATGGTTAAAAAAACATTTGCAGAACTTATAAATGCGCGAGACATGCCCGTACTGGTTGACTTTTACGCCGACTGGTGTGGCCCTTGTAAAACGATGAGCCCCATTGTACAACAAATAGCTGGTGAGTTTGCCGGAAAGCTTAAGGTAATTAAAGTAAATGTGGATAAGAACCAGGGCGCTGCAGCACAGTATCGGGTGCAGGGGGTGCCAACTTTTGTACTGTTCAACAAAGGGCAGCAGGTCTGGCGCCAGTCAGGAGCTTTGCCTGGGCACCAGCTCGCACAAATAATTAAGCAGTATGTAAGCTAACTTGTATAAAACTTAAATTATAAAAAGAGAGGCTGCCTTTTAAACCAAGAAAGATAGCCTCTCTTTTACTATTCAAAACCCAGATGCTTACCAGGTTCAAAATCAAGTACGAGAGAATTCATGCAAAAACGTTTTCCTGTGGGTGGCGGTCCATCATCAAACAAATGCCCGAGATGCGCATCACAACGTCCACATAGTACTTCTGTTCTTACCATACCATAAGTAGTGTCTGTTTCATACACTACACCATTTTTTCTTATTGTTTCAAAAAAGCTGGGCCAACCGCAGTCGCTTGCAAACTTAGCATCGGAGCGAAACAAAGCATTACCACAAGCAGCACAATAATAAGTACCAACACCAGTGTAATTCCAATATTTACCTGTAAAGGCCCGTTCAGTGGCTTTGCCTCTTGCTACCTGATACACATCTTCAGACAGAACCTTTTTCCACACCTCATCAGGCAGGTCAAGTTTAGTTGTATCTGTGCGTGAGTAATAGGGATTCTCTTTCTGTAGATTGTTTTTACCGTTTGTTACCGTACTGCTATTCTCCTTTAGTGTACCTTGATACTCCTTTGCTTCTGGTTTATTCTGGCAACCCAGCAACACGAAAGCTGCCAATGTAAATACTAGTATGATGCGTTCCATTCTGTTTTAACGATTTTACAGCTTATATGCCTTAAAAGCAGTCCTCAGATTCGTCTTTCATGTAGCAACAAATATCTCAGCTGTTTTATTTAATAATGTACAAAAAAACTTAATTTATTTTTGCAATGCCTCAGCAGTGCAACTTCTGCTTCTTCATTGTTGCTGGGCCTGTTCATTAATCTGTAGTCCTTTTTTAAACTTTAAGTTCCTGCATCCACCGCTCATTTAACTTCCCAAACTTATCTTCAAATTTTTAAAAGATAATTTTAAAGCAGAAGTAACCTTTATAAGTAAGTATTCATCAATAAAAAGCTTGTTACCAGCAGCGAGTATAAGAGCGGTATGTTAGTAGCTTGTTACCTCCGATTTTGTATTACATGGTTTTTAGCTGCAGACTAAATGTAGTTGGTCCGTCTGGTTTGCTGTTAGTATTGACGCTGCCTCCGTGCTGTCGCAAAATCTGCTTCGACAGGCTTAACCTATGCCTGAGCCTTGCTTTTTTGTCGTATAGAAAGGTGTGAAAATCTTGTCTATCACATCGTCTGGTACACCTGCTCCATTATCCGTTACATCAACCCAAAGCCGATCTTTCTCATTTGAATCTAAATAAGCTATTACTTCTATACATGGCTCTGCTGCGTGCTGACAAGCTTCCATTCCATTTTGAATAAGATTAATGAGTACCTGTTCCAGCATCTCCGGGTCAGCCAATAGTTGTATCGTATCGTCAGGCAAATACATAGCTAACTTAATGCTATGAGCTTCCATGTCAGGCTGCAATAACCTGTACACGCTGCGCAGCAGTTCATTTACCTTTACGGTAAGGCAGGAATTTTATAAGGGTCTGATGCAGTCATGACTGTGGCAAAGTGCTGCTTCAGAAGCAATCTTCCAACAAGCAAAATATCTTCTTCATCATCTACAATCAGTATTTTACAAGACATTTTAGCCATAGTAGAAAAGCATTTGTGTTCGCCTAAGATATGAATTAGAAAGCATAACTTAAAAACAGTAACAGCCATATTATACATAGCATACATACTGTTCATTTAATGTTCGGTAGCAGACACCAACTGTACGGAAACGGACAATGGGAATACAGCCATTAAGCCTAATACCAACATAACACTCTCACGAACAGCCGCCTAATTAAAATGGCATATTTATTGGCAACAAATAAAAGAACTATAAAATAAACTGTACTTATTACTACACCACATTCTCATAGACAAGGTAATTGAAAAGAAAAGATCTCCTGCCAAAATAATCACAGTAGCCGCTGTGGCCCTGGCGCTTATTCTTGTTATCTACAACATGCTTTTTGCAGAGCATACTTCTAAACTGAATGTAGATACGGAGCGGGTAACAATTGGCGATGTGCAGCAAGGTACTTTTCAGGCATTTATTGCCATAGATGGTTCTGTAGATCCGCTTAATACTTTTTACCTTGATATAACAGAAGGTGGCCGTTTGGAGAAAATCTATACAGATGATGACCAGCCCGTTGAGAAAGGAGATACCATATTAAAGCCCTCTAATACTACGTTGCAAATAGATTTTATGACGCGTGAAACGCAGTTATATGATCTGATGAACGAACGCCAAAACTCAGAGATCACCATGAAACAGGACCTGATCCGAAAGCAGAATGAACTGGCAGAGATAGAGTACAATCTGGTCCTGGCAAAACGAAAGTTTGAGCGGAACCAAATGCTGTTTGCTGAAAAGGTAATATCACAGAAAGAGTATGCAGCTGCTAAAGATGAGTATGAATATTTGAACAAGCGTAAGATATTGGCAGACCGTTCTGTAAAGCAGGATGCACAGTTGATGAATGGTCGCCTGCATCAGTTGGATGAATCAGAGTCAAAGCTGCTGTCTCATCTATAAATATTACCTTCTGGTCGAAAAAGGTTCTTATTCTGCAGGCAGAGACCTATCTTTAATCAGAATTTTTAAATTTAACTATGCTGAAAAGAATACTCACTATACTTGGCCTTTGCCTGCCTCTCGTTTCTGCATCTTATGCACAAACAACTACTGCTGAAAAATACAATGTAACTATTGATCTGACCAGCGTAGAAAATGATAAAGTGAATGTTACTGTAAACGCTCCGGCTATTGAGCAGGATGTGGTAGTCTATATTATGCCTAAAATTGTGCCTGGCACTTACTCAGTTTCTGACTTTGGTAAATTTGTGTCTGATTTTAAGGCGTATGATAACAGCGGTAATCTGTTGCAAGTTGAGCCACTAGATATAAACCGCTGGAAAATCAGTAATGCTACTGCGCTAGACAAAATTACATACTGGACCGATGACAGCTTTGACACACCCAAACAGGAAGATGTATTGTTCGAACCGGGCGGCACTAACATTGAACAAGACCAGAACTTCCTGCTGAACACGTTTGGCTTTATAGGATATTTTGAAGGTATGAAGAACGTGCCTTATAACCTGCATGTAACCAAGCCCGCAGGCTTCTACGGCTCCACTCCCTTAAAAGCCACTTCTTCTACAGATACCTCCGATACTTATGCAGTTGCTGATTACATGGAACTGGCAGATTCTCCCCTGATGTATAATAAGCCAGACACCACCATGCTATACATTGGTAACACAGAAGTACTGGTATCGGTTTATAATCCTTCAGGACGCGTTACCTCAAAACCTGCCGCCACTAATGTAAAAGACATACTGGAGGCACAGCGAAGGTACCTTGGCGGGAGCTTACCAGTAGATAAATATGCCTTTATTATTTATGTGCCTGCAAAAGTGGGCAAATCCGGTTCCTTTGGCGCACTGGAGCACTCAAATTCTTCTGTTTACTACCTTCCTGAAATGCCGGAGGCTCAGTTTAGCAGTACAGTACGCGATGTAGCAGCGCATGAGTTCTTCCACATTATAACCCCGCTTACTATTCATTCTGAAGAGATAGGTAATTTCGACTATATTAACCCTAAAATGTCGGAACACCTGTGGATGTACGAAGGCGTGACAGAGTATTTTGCCTCCCATGTACAGATTTACGAGGGCTTGTATGATCTGGATGAATACCTGGAAAAACTGCGGGAGTACATTATTACATCAAGGTCCTACTATAACGACACACTTCCTTTCACAGAGATGAGTGCTAAGGTGCTGGATGAATATGAGAAAGAATATGGCAACGTATATCAAAAAGGTGCTCTGATTGGCTTAGTGCTGGATATAAAGCTGCGGGATCTGTCTGATGGCCAATATGGGTTGCGTAATCTGATGCTGGACCTCTCTAAAACATACGGCAAGGAACAATCTTTTAAAGACGAAGAACTGTTTGATAAAATTGCCGAAATAACTTACCCTGAAATTCGGGAATTCTTTACCCGCTATGTAGAAGGGAGCGAGCCTCTGCCGCTTCAGGAGACTTTACAGAAAGTTGGCATCAGCTATTTACCTTCTTCCACAGAGAAAATAAATTCTTACGGTAGTTTTATACCAGGCTATGACAGAGAACAGGAAAAGATAATAGTAGAAGACACAGCCGACATGGATGCTTTCGGAAAAAAGATGGGCTTTAAACAAGGAGACCAACTACTGGCCTTCAACGGTACGGAAATCACACCTATAAATATCCGGGAGATTATTGGGGAAAGACTTCAGGAAATGGAGCCTGGCGAAAGAATTACCATAACAGTAGGCCGTAAAAAGGCATCGGGCAAAATAAAAGAGAAAAAGCTAAAAGGGCAGGTAACACAGATTGAACGAGAACTGCCACATGTGCTGCAAGTAGATCCTATGGCAACGCAACAGCAGAAAGAGCTCCGTGCAGCCTGGCTGAATAAGTAAGAGCTTGATCTGTCACCTGCCTGCGTTATCCAGTATTGCATAATGCTGGCAGAAAAGTTTCAAAGTTACACCAGCTAAGGTGAAGAGGTTACGGCACAAAGAAAGGATAAGCTATATTAAAAATAAAAAATCTTATATTGCTGTAAACAGACTTAATAAACAACATTAAAGCCTAATAACCAGCATATTATACTAAACCCACTTCTTTAAACAGGAGTGGGTTTGTTATTTATATATCTTTTTTTAGATATAGTACGTAAACATTATATACAAATCAGCGTTAGCCCGAAAGCTATATTTTTCCAGAATACATTTTTTTATTATTTATATTCACTTTAGGACAAAACAGAGGGAGGCTCTATGCGCTTTATACCTGCATGTACATGTTGGGTTTTAATTTTACTAGTGTTATTCACAGCACCTGCTTATGCCCAAACCTTTAATGTTAGTGGCTATATAAAAGATGCTTCAGAAAGCGGCCCCCTAGTTGGAGCCACTGTGGCAGTGCATGAACAAAATAGTGGTACAATTACAGACGCTGAAGGTTTCTACACGCTGAGCTTGCCACCAGGTAAGCATACCTTAGAGGCTTCTTACCTTGGCTACCAGAATACAAGCCGTACAATTACCATTACAAATACAGATAAAAAAGTAAACCTGATACTCGATGCTGCAACCAATGAGTTGACTGAGGTGCAGGTAGAGGCATTTTCTGCAAGGCAGAAATTAAACGATACCCGCATGGGCGTAGAGTTTCTGGCATCACGCGATGCCAAACTACTGCCTGCTTTGATGGGTGAAGTAGATTTAATGAAGGTTTTACAACTTAAGCCTGGGGTTCAGTCAGGAACAGAGGGTTCTTCCGGCTTATTTGTCCGGGGCGGCAGTGCAGACCAGAACCTGGTGCTTTTAGATAATGCATTGCTCTACAACCCTTCTCACCTGCTCGGCTTTTTCAGCACTTTTAACTCAGATGCTGTTAAAAGTGTAGAACTTTACAAAGGCGGTTTTCCGGCTGAGTTTGGAGGCAGGTTATCATCTGTAGTAGATGTAAGGCTACAGGAAGGTAATTATGATGAAGTAAAAGTAAGCGGAGGTTTAGGCCTTATTTCCTCTCGCCTTACAGTGGAGGGACCTGTCGCAAAAGATAAAGCCTCTTTTATTTTCTCAGGAAGGAGAACCTACCTCGATGTGTTTACCAGAATGATAAATAAGATGGAGGCAGACAACGCTGACTTCAACCCCATACCAGACTACTATTTTTATGATCTTAACGGTAAGCTTACTTATAAAATAAATAAACGGGACGAACTGTCGGTCAGCAGTTACTATGGCCACGACTCATTTGGTTTTAACGACGAGGATTTCAGGTTTGGGTTCGATTGGGGTAACAGAATAGCTAACATCAGCTGGCAGCATAAATTCAATTCTCACTTCTATATGAGAACCTCTGCCAACACCACCAGTTACCAATACAACATTTCCAACAAAATAGACAGTTATAGCCTCGGCCTTAGCTCCAGCATTAGAGACGTAGGATTTAAAACTGATTTTGACTTACTATTGAGCAAAGAGCACAGCCTCAAGTTTGGAGCTATGGCTACACGGCATGCGTTTAGTGTAGGGCGCGTTACCTACGACAGCGATGATGATACCCAGGATTATGGAGGAGGCAGTAATTATAAGGCTACTGAATTCGGAACTTATATTTCTGATGATTACCAGGTAAACGCCCTGTTATCGTTTAACTATGGCATGCGTTTCTCAGGGTTCAATAGTAGTGGCAAAACTTATCTTGCATTAGAGCCACGTGCTTCAGCTAAATACAGCTTAAACGAGAACCTTTCAGTTAAAGCCAGCTATGCAAGCATGATGCAGTATCTACACCTAGTATCGAACTCCGGAGCTTCTATGCCTACCGATATCTGGTTTCCTTCCACTAAAGGCACAAAGCCGCAGCGCTCACAGCAAACGTCTGCAGGGGTTAACTACATTTTCGGCCACGGCAAGTACCTGTTCTCAAATGAGCTGTATTATAAATGGATGCACCGGCAAATTGATTTTAAAGACGGGGCAAACCTTTTTATTAATGATAATCTCGAAAATGAATTCCTCTTTGGGAAAGGCGAAAGTTACGGCAATGAAATATACCTGGAGAAGCTGAAAGGCCGCACTACCGGCTGGATAGGCTACACTCTGTCTTGGGCTTACCGGCAGTTTGAAGGAATAAATGGCGGTCGCCGCTTTCCTACCAGTTTCGACCGTCGCCATGACCTGAGTATTGTGTTGCTACACAAGTTAAACAAGCGCCTCCACCTAACAGCAGCCTTTGTTTACGGTACCGGAAACGCTTACTCTTTACCAGTAGCCAGGTTCGCCTTTCAGGATATTGAAGGAGATGCTGCCACTATTGTTCCTATTTATGCTGATAGAAACAGCTTTCGACTTGCCTCTTACCATCGCTTAGACTTAGGTGCAGTGCTTAAACTGAAGCCAAAACATGGAGAATCAGACCTGACTTTCAGCGTGTACAATGTCTATAATCGGCGAAACCCATATTTCGTTTACTTTGAGCAGGTCAGGAACAGTGACCGTGACGAAACATTGGGTTTTAGAGCAAAGCAGGTTTCTCTATTCCCCGTTGTACCCTCTGTTACTTATAACTTTAAATTCTGATGAAACTAAAGTCTTACCTATATATCATCCTCCTGTTACTGTTTACAGCCTGTGACCGTGATAAGGAAATTTATATAGACCTCCCTGCACACACACCACAGTTGGTAGTAGAATGTTATCTGGAACCGGGCCAGCCTTTTAGATTGACAGTACTGGAAAGCGCCAGCTATTTTGCAAGTCCAGACCCTCCGTTGGTGCCTGATGCCAAAGTTTTTATCATGTTCAAAGATCAACGTGTAGAGCTTACTTATAAACCTGGGGTAAATAAACTGAATAATAAGTTTTATACACACACCAGTAGTGTTTTAATGACTGGAGAACCAGGCGATATATATACACTGGAGGTTACAGACAATCAGGGGCGAAAAGTTACAGGTACCACAACTATACTTCCTGTAGTACCAATTGATACAGTAGAATGGCGATTTAGCGACGATAATGAAAAAGCAATTTTAATAACTTCTTTTCAGGATGTTGCCAGTACTGCTAATTACTATCGCTATATGGCAAACCCATATAACTTGGATACAAGCCCTGAGCAGGACGAAATTCATGACGATAACCTTAATAATGGCAAACGCATTTCACTTAACTCTTCTTACGAATTTAACAGAAATGACACCGTTGTTATTTCGCTTTTCAATATAGAAAAACAATACTATGATTTTTTAAACTCAGCTTATAGCGCCAAGGATGCTAACGGTAATCCTTTTGCACAACCTACTAGTATTAAGTCTTCTGTAACCGGCGGAATCGGTATTTTTACAAACTTAGCACTAGATAGAAAGCAAATTAAGTTAGAGTAAGACATAGTACTGCAAACACGGTTGTATGCTTAAATAGCAAAACGAAAAGGGAGCGATGATTGTGCCACAGCTCCCTTTTATTGTAATCTTTATCTGCCTTTCCAAATTTATTGCTGCCTGATCAGCTCACGGATCAGCATGGTCATACGAGGTTCGGCTATAGCAGCAGCTTCCAGAATCTCTGCTAACACTACTTTCTTGATGCGATCCGGTGTACACATATCTGTGATAACAGACACGGCAAATACAGGCATACCCATATGTCGGGCCGTAATTACTTCCGGCACAGTAGACATCCCAACAGCATCGGCCCCTATTACACTCAGGTAGTGGTACTCTGCTTTCGTTTCCAGCATAGGGCCAGGTAAGCTAGCATACACTCCTTCCCGCAAGTCAAAATCAGCATCCTCTGCAATAACCATTGCCTGCCGTACCAGTTCTTCATTATATACATCACTCATGTCTGGGAAGCGTGGCCCAAGGTCATCCAGGTTTTTACCAACCAAAGGGTTGGTTGGCTGTAGGTTAATATGGTCTGTAATCACCATTAGTTCACTAGTGCTGAACAAAGGATTCAACCCGCCGGCAGCATTAGACACGAACAGCTTTTTCACACCCAGCAACTTCATAACACGCACCGGGAACACTACCTGCTCCATGGTATAGCCTTCATAATAATGGAAACGACCTTGCATTACTACAACAGACCTTCCTGCCAGTTGTCCGAAAATAAGCTTACCGGAGTGGCTCTCTACCGTAGAAACCGGGAAATGTGGAATATCAGCATAAGAAAGGCTATGCTGCACTTGAATATCGTTTACAAGAGCACCAAGACCTGTGCCTAATATAATACCGAACTCCGGTGCAAAACCACCAGTCTTATCTATAATATACCCCGTGGCGTCCTGTAATTGCTGCATCATAATAATTGCCAATTTTGAATGAGTGAATAAGCGAATAAATTTTAAACATCAGATAAATGTATAGCCGAATCAGAAACACTACATTATAAATATGTACATGCTGAGTATGTCAGTATACATTTATTCTGTGCAGCGGTAAAGTTGCAAAAAATAGACGGCCTTTAAAACAAAAAGCCATTGCAGTACTGTATCTGCAATGGCTTTCCTATAAACTGTCTTAAGACTCTTGCTCGAGGTGTGCAGGTATATTGCTATTGCACACTTAGTTCGTAAGGCAAACGAGCCTGTAAGCCTTGTATGTTTTCTACTTTCTTGTAAAGTTTGTAGTAAGGGTAAAACTCACCTAACTCAGCCTTCATTGAACTTTCTTTAACCTGGGTGCCCATCCCTTCAAACATCTCCTCAAAGAAAGACTTTTGTTGTGGAAGAGACCTAAGTCTGTAGTCTCCTTCGATACCAGCCTTGGCAGCTGCAATTTCTATGGCTTTATCTAAGCCTCCATATATGTCTATCAGGTTACGTTCTTTTGCCTCAGCACCAGACCATACACGGCCTGAAGCATACTGCTTCAGCTGATCCTGACTCATGTTACGGCCCTGTGCAGCTTTGCCTGTGAAAGTTTCGTAAATCTGGTTTATCTCGCGTTGAATAACCTGCTGCTCTGCCTCTGTCATAGGGCGTGTTACAGTAGGCACATCAGAGAATTTACCAGTATTGACATGATCTACTGTAATACCCAATTTATTATTCAGAAACCCTTGGAAGTTCGGTATTATACCAAATACACCAATGCTACCTGTAATCGTGTTCGGGTGGGCTACAATGGTGTCGCAGCCCATCGCAATATAATATCCGCCAGAAGCAGCCATATCAGACATAGAGGCTATAACTGGTTTCTCTTTTTTAGTAAGCTGAATCTCCCGCCAGATAACGTCAGAAGCCAGCGCGCTACCGCCTGGTGAGCTGATACGCAACACCACTGCTTTTACTCTCTCATCCTGACGTGCCGTGCGTATAGCTTCGGCAAAGCGCGTACTGCCAATGTTACCTGCGTCTCCTTCGCCATCTACAATATCACCTTCCGCATAAATAACAGCAATACGGTTTCTGGAGGAACCACCTTCCACATCATCAGCTACTTTTTTATATTTATCAAGCCCTATCGTGACCAGCTCCTCATCTTCACCAAGTCCCACCTGAGATTTCATATAACTGATGGCTTCGTCAAAGTAACCAACGTCGGTAATCAGGCCATACTGCTTTGCTCCCGCTGCATCATGCACCAGCATATTATCAGAAATATTTTTCAGTTCCTCAAATGTCTTACCTCTGGATTTAGCAATGTTCTGCAACTGGTAATTATTAATAGAGTTAAGAAAAGAGTTAAGCTGCTCACGGTTCGCATCGCTCATTTCTTTCAGGAAGAATGGCTCTACAGCACTTTTGTAGTCTCCTACTTTAAATATTTGCGCCTGAATGTCCAGCTTATCCATAAGCCCTTTAAAAAACATTACTTCTGAACTCATGCCGTTAAACTCCAGTGTTCCCATGGGGTTCAGGAAGATTTTATCAGCTACAGAAGTCAGGTAATAAGCCTTTTCTGTTGTTACGTCACCATAAGCAACAACAAACTTACCAGACTCTTTAAAAGAGATTAATTCCTTGCGAATCTCTTCCAGTTTACCCATCCCTGCATCTACAAAACCTAAGTTCAGGAAAATTCCTTCAATGTGATCGTCAGTTTTTGCTTTACGGATAGAGGCTTTAATCTTATCTAAGCCATCGGCATTGGAGAAGGTACCAAAAGAAAAGCCAAGGTCTCCAAATGGGTTTTCCGGCTCACGTTCTGCAATGGGTTTATCAAACTTTAGTTCAAGGATAGAATGATCAGTAACAGTTACTTCCTCTTTTGACGCTGAACTGGCGGCAATACCAACCAGCAGCAGTATACTGATGAAAGAGAATATGAGCAGACCAACAATGGTGGCAAGCACATACTTTAGAAAATTTAACATATAGAATTATGGGTTGTTTTAAATGACTATGCGGAAATTTTACTAACTCCGCTAATTAATAACAAAGTTAAAGCTTAAAGTTCACCTGTTTAACTACTTCTCGACTAATACCCCCTTTTTATAGACCAATGGTTAGTACATTAAGTGTTGCCACATAACAGCTAATTATATAACATCAATAGCCTTCGGGTATAGATCCCGAAACTTTCGAAAGCTAATAACGATACTTATCTCCCCACTGCCCTTTCAGTTGCTTCCGCATCTCATTTTCACGAGCATTCTGACCAGGTTCATACAAGATAGTTGTTTTAAGGCCATCAGGCATAAATTCTTGCTGCACAAAGTTTCCTTCATAATCGTGGGCATATTTGTAATTGTTTCCGTAGCCAATTTCTTTCATGAGTTTGGTAGGCGCATTACGGATATGCAATGGCACTGGCAGGTTACCTGTTTGCTGCACCAGTTGTCTCGCCTGTTTGATGGCCTTGTACGAAGCATTGCTCTTTGGAGATGTGGCCAGGTAAACAGTAGCCTGCGAAAGTATTATTTCTGCCTCAGGGTAACCTATCATCTGTACTGCCTGAAAGCAGGAAGTAGCCATAAGCAGTGCATTGGAGTTTGCCAGGCCAATATCTTCTGAAGCAGAAATCAGCAGCCTCCGTGCAATAAATTTAGGATCTTCGCCACCCTCAATCATACGGGCAAGCCAGTATACTGCGGCATTCGGATCAGAGCCTCTGATCGATTTAATGTAGGCAGACACCAAATCATAATGCATTTCACCGGATTTGTCGTACATAACTATGTTCTGCTGCGCTACCTGTTTCACCAGTTCATTGGTAACAACCACTTCATCGGCTTGCACACCCTCCGCTACTATCTCTAACAGGTTTAGGAGTTTACGGGCATCACCTCCTGATATGGTCAACAATGCTTCATAATCCTGTATCCTCACTTTTCTGTGACGCATCCATTCATCTTCTGTTAGAGCCTTATCAACTAACTCTATCAGTTCGTCTTTGCTTAAGTGCTTGAGTATGTATACCTGGCAACGCGACAGCAAAGCTGAGATTACCTCAAAAGAAGGATTCTCTGTGGTGGCTCCCACCAGCGTTACAGTACCTTTTTCCACAGCCCCCAGCAGGGCATCCTGCTGCGATTTGTTGAAGCGGTGAATCTCATCAATAAATAATACAGTACCCAGGCGTTTCTTTGCCTGGTCTATCACTTCCCGTATGTCTTTTACACCAGAATTAATGGCACTTAGCGCGACAAAAGGCACTTTTAGTTGATTGGCAATAATATTAGCCAAGGTGGTTTTCCCTACACCCGGGGGCCCCCACAAGATCATACTAGGTATAACTCCGCCTTCAATATAGCGCCGCAAAATACCTGTTGGCCCCACCAGGTGCTTCTGTCCATAATACTGATTGAGGGTATGTGGCCGCATTCGCTCGGCCAGCGGTATATTCGGATGATTCATTCTTTTCTCTGCCTTTCAGCCCAACATAGACTGATAGCAAAGCTACGAATTTGAGAGGAAAGAGGTAAATGTTAGACTAGTTTAGGAGTTCAGGGAGTTATAAATGATTTTATCTTAACGTAGATTTAATTAATATATATTAAACCTATAGACTCCATATATTTACAGAAATTTATGAGATATCATAATGAGAAAAGCATTAATACTGTTTCTTCTGTTTCCATTTTTATCAAAAGCTCAGTCGGGCAAACAAGTTATCCATCAGAACTTATTCTGGATGCGGTATAACAATCAACTTATATTAAACCAGAAATGGATTATACAGTCTGAAGTGGACAATCGAATGTTTCTGTCTCCGGTAAAGGAACACCACCTGGTAACAAGGGCACAGGCAAGATATGCATTAAACCCGGCTGTAACACTTGGCGCGGGGCTTACCTATGCTTTACAGCACCCTCAGAATCCTGATTCTGAAAGTGACCTTGTCGTGCCGGAACTCCGTCCACAGCAGGATATTACTCTTAAACAAACACTTGGGAAAGTTATCCTCTCACATCGTTACCAGGTGGACGAGCGATTCATTAGAAAAGCCGATGGGGAACAGTTATCAAAGACCTATACTTTTAACTTTCGCTTCAGGTATAGGCTTCAGGGAGAAATTCATGTATTTAAAACTGCTAAAAATGAGCTTAAAATGGTGTTGAATGATGAAGTGATGTTAAATACCGGTAAAAATGTGCAGTTAAACACCTTTGATCAGAACAGGATTTATGCAGGCTTGCAATGGGGCCTATCACCGCAGATGGCTCTTGAGCTTGGCTATATGAACTGGTATCAGCAGCGGCCATCCGGAAAAGAGTTTTATCAAAGAAATATCACTCGCCTCTCTCTCTTCCATAAATTAGATTTATATAATAACTGAGGCTCCTACCTTAATAAAGTTTCACAGGTTATGTTCCTGCTTTAGACACAATAACAATTTAATTAATATCAATCACTAAAGGTGACCATTATTTTGGTACAACCTTTATTACATAACAAAAACATTAGTACAAGCACTACAGTAAATAAGTAATCACCTTTATTCAATTACACCTAACATAATCCTATGAAATACAGAAAATTCGGCTCTACCGAAGAACAACTTTCAGCCATTGGCTTAGGCTGTATGGGCATGAGCCAGGCATATGGCACCCGCGATGACGAAGAATCCACAGCTACTTTACACGCAGCCTTAGACCTGGGTATTAACTTCTGGGATACCGCCGATGTATATGGGCCGCATCATAACGAGGAGCTTATCTCGAAAGTGCTCGTACCGAACCGCGACAAAATATTCATTGCTACCAAGTTTGGCTTTACCAGAGACGAAAATGGGAACATGGCCTTTAACGGTTCTCCTACCTATATGCGAAAAGCTGTGGAAGGCAGCTTGAAAAGACTGAACATAGATGTAATAGACCTCTATTACGCCCACCGGATTGATCCTAATGTGCCTGTAGAAGAAATGGTTGGCGCTATGGCTGAACTGGTAAAAGAGGGGAAAGTCCGTCACATCGGTTTATCAGAAGCAGCACCTGCCTCTATCCGCAAAGCACATGCTGTACACCCTATCGCAGCGGTGCAGTCGGAGTACTCTTTCCTTACCCGTGATGTGGAGCAGGGAGTTCTTCCGCTTTGCAAAGAGTTAGGCATAGCCTTTGTGCCGTTCGGCCCGCTAGCCAGAGGCTTGGTAACGAACACCATAGATAAAGACAGTCTGCCAGACAACGACATGCGTAAGTCTTTGCCTCGCTTTGCGGACGAGCATTGGGAAAATAACCAGAACTTGGCAAAGGCCTTTTCTGAATATGCCGCCATTAAAGACTGTGTGCCTGCCCAACTGGCATTGGCCTGGGTGCTGGCTCAAGGCGACAACATTATACCGATACCTGGCACTAAACGCCGAAAGTATCTGGAACAGAATGCAGGTGCCGTAGATGTTGCGTTAACCACTGCCGACCTACAGGTGCTGGATGACTTACTCGTTAAGTACCCGAACACAGGCAACCGCTACAACGAAGCCCTTATGAAAATGGTAGATAAATCTTAAAGTTAGCAACTACTAAATAATCATCAAAAACACGCATGAACAACAACACCTTTATTCCACTGCAACCATCAGATGGGTCTGAAATGGAGGCATACATTGCCATGCCCGATAAGCAAGGATCTTACCCTGGCATTATTTTACTGCAGGAAGCATTTGGTGTAAATCATCATATCAGAAATGTTGCTGAACGCATTTCAGGTGAGGGCTACGTAGTTATTGCACCAGACCTCTTTCATCGTACAGCTAAGCGTATCGAAATACCTTATGATGATTTTTCCGCTGCCATGCCACATTATCAGGCCATTAGTAAAGAAGGGCTTACGGCAGATTTGCAGGCTTCATACGATTGGCTTCAACAGCAGGAAAATGTGGTACGCGAAAAGGTAGGCAGCATCGGGTTCTGCCTCGGCGGCAGAGTTTCTTTCCTGGCCAATGCGATCTTACCTCTATCAGCAGCTGTTTCCTATTATGGAGGAGGAATTCAGTCGTTGCTGGATGAGGCAGTAAATTTTCATGCACCTCATTTATTTTTCTGGGGCGGACAAGACAAGCATATCCCGCAGGAACAGATTACATCTATCATAAGTGCTGTTAAAGAGGCAGGCAAGGAATACATAAATGTAGAAATATCATACGCCGACCATGGCTTCCACTGCGACGAAAGAGGCAGCTACAACCCGGAAGCCGCCAAAGAAGCGTGGGCCATGACACTGGCTTTCTTTCAGAACAAGTTGAAGTAGTAGAAAGCCGTATCTCCAGGGCTTTAAGAACAAATTCTGAAAGCCCTGGAGATACTTTAGCTGGCATTAGAGATGCAAAAGCAAATAGATGAGCAGCTGTTTAAGAAAGTTTACAGTTCTTCCTCACTTGCCTCTACCTTACGATACGGCCATTCATTATTCACTTTTGCCTTGATAAAGTAAACCACTGTACCTAGCGAAATTACCACTAAACCAGACACAACCATTGTAATACCTGTCGATACCATAATACCAACCCACATGGCAATGGCAATGTAAACAGGCAAAGGGAACAAAGGCATCTTGTAAGGAAACTGACTCTCACTCCTCGCCTTTCTAAGTAAAAGTAAGCCGAAAGCCTGTCCTATAAACTGAATCAGGATACGCATGGCAAGAATGGCACTAATTACATCGCTAAGTTTAAACAACATACTGAACACAAAAGCCACGCCTCCCAGAAACAGAAGCGAAACATGCGGAAAGTGTTTTGTAGGGTGCAACCTGGCAAATATTTTAAAGAAAGCGCCGTCTGCGGCAGCGGCATAAGGTATACGGCTATAGCCTAGTGTGGCAGAGAAAACAGAAGCAAAGGCTACCCATAGAATCAGGCATGTCACAATGTTAGCTGCCGTACTTCCTGCTAATTGTTGGATAAAGACACTCACTACAAACTCACTTTCTTTTGCTTCCTGCCAGGGTATGACACTCACCACGCTAATGTTCATCATCAGGTACAACACCGCAATACCAGCAATAGACAGAAACATGCTGCGCGGAATATTCTTCGACGGATTTATAATTTCCTCTCCCAGATGGCATACATTGTAATAACCTAAGTAACTGTAAACACTTTTTACGCTGGCAAAGCCAATGGCTGTTACAAAGGCATAGTTAAAGGTAAGGCCATCATTCATCTCCCTAACCGGCTGTACAAAATTACCATATGCAATGCCGCCTCCAATAATCCAGAGCATGGTAACAATTACACCACACCACAGCAGAACACTTATTTTACCAATAGCTTCAATTTTACGATAAAGGAGAATAACGATTAAAATAACCACAGCGCCACTTACCATTTTAGAAGTAACAGGAGTTAAAGGCACCAGGTACGAGAAGTAAGACGCAAAGCCAATAGCAGCAGACGCTATTACAAGCGGTGCCTGAATCATGGTTTGCCAGACAAAAAGAAAGCTCATAAAGCGGCCGGCACCATTTTTCCCGTAGGCTTCTTTCAGGAAGTTGTAGCTACCGCCTGCTTTGGGAAACGCAGCACCCAATTCACTCCAGATCATCGCATCTACAAAAGACAATGCAGCTCCTGCCAGCCAGGCATACAGAAAGTAAGGTCCGTTCATCATGCCTATTACCATAGGCAATGTTATAAAAGGACCAATACCTACCATATCTATCATGTTAATGGCAGTAGCCTGCCTGAGGCCAAGGCGTCTTTCCAGCGTAGTTTTAGGCATAGGCGAAGATCTTACAGGTTTGTTGTTGCTACAGTAATATTAAAAGAAGATATATTGTCAGAACCTCTCATGAAGCTGAACTATCCACTAAGCATATATTAAAATACAGAAGTTAAAATATAGGATATTCTTACGGGATAAAACATTATATATAAGATATATCAGTATATTTTCTTCCTTTTGTTCTATCAACTGTTTTTCAAAATGTGCTATATAATATTTATCTTACTGCAAAATAAACAAACCCAAGAACTACTGTATGTTATATAAACACACGCTGACACTGTTGCTTTGCTTATGCTTCAGTTTTATCACCTTAGCTCAGAAGACTACTTCTGCCTCTACCACTCTGGCAGAAGCAAACCCTGAAAAAGCAGGAATGAGTAGCAAACGCCTGCAAAACATTGATCAGACACTTCAGGAATATGTAAACAAAGGCTATGTACCTGGTGCGGTTGGTTTGATCGCCCGTAATGGAAAAATAGTTTATTATAAGGCTATAGGCTATGACGATGCAGAGGCTAAAGATAAGCTGCAACGCGATGATATCTTTAGAATAGCTTCACAGACAAAGGCTATCACCAGCGTGGGCATTATGATGCTGTACGAAGAAGGTAAGCTGCAACTCGAAGACCCGATATCCAAGTACATTCCAAGCTTTAAAAATCCGCAGGTATTAGATAAATTTAACCCAAAGGATACAACATATACCACTAAACCAGCTAAACGCGAAATCACTATCCGTGACCTGCTTACGCATACTTCCGGCATTGGCTATGCCACCATCGGAAACCGCGAAATTGTAGCTATTTATGCCAAGAGTAACATTCCGAGTGGAATTGGCACCCCTATGGGCAGCTTAGGCAAAGCTATCACCGCTTTAGGTAAGCAACCACTTGTACACCAGCCAGGAGAACGTTTTACTTATGGTTTGAATACGGATGTATTAGGCTACCTGATTGAAGTTATTTCAGGCCAACCGCTTGACCAGTACTTCCGGAACCGCATTTTTGCCCCCCTTGATATGAACGACACCTGGTTTTACCTACCAGCAGAAAAACAGGATCGCCTGGTTAAATTATATACAGAAGGTCCTAATAAACAAATGGTACCTATGCCTGCCATAGGTAAAATGACACCAGCGTACCCGAAAGCAAAAGGCACTTACTTTTCTGGCGGAGCAGGCTTATCTTCTACTATTTACGATTATGCTGTATTCTTACAGATGCTGCTAAATGGCGGGGAGTACAACGGCCAACGCATTCTGAAACCAGCTACTGTCCGCCTCATGACTTCAAACCAAATTGGAGAGGTAAACCAGGGAGACAACAAATTCGGTTTAGGCTTTTCTGTTACCACCAAAGCAGGAGCTGCCAAATCGCCAGTTTCGGTTGGCACATTTGGCTGGGGTGGCATATTCGGCACTACCTACTGGGTTGATCCTAAAGAAGGTATAGTAGCTTTACTCTACACACAGAAGTACCCGAATAGCCACGGTGACTTAGAGGATAAATTCCGGGAGCTTGTTTATCAGGCTATCACAGATTCAGAAAGTAAAGAGTAGTTAACAACTGTAGTTTTAAAAGAGCAGGACTTGGATAACCAGAACCAATTCCTGCTCTTTTGTTTTCTACTCTATCCAAAATACAAATGCGACAGTAACATCAGGGTATCGTATAATCTCCTATCGCTCCCACCAAACCTTATTGTTAAAAGCTTCAGGCTGTACCCATTGCCCAACTTCTGGAGTTAGAACAGGAACTCCTTCTTTAACTGCTGCCTCGTGTAAGCGCTTAATAGGTTCGCCCCAGGAATGTAAGGCTAAATCAAAAGTAGCCCAATGTATTGGTAGTAGCCTGTTTCCCTTTACCTGCTGGTGAGCCTCTATGGCTTCTTCAGAGTTTGTATGAATGTCGGCCCAATTCCTATCATAGGCTCCTATCGGCATCAGCGTCAGGTCGAAAGGCCCATAAGCTTCGCCTATGTTGGAAAATTCATCCATTGGTCCCGAATCTCCGCTATAAAACACTCGATGCTTTTTGCCAATAAAGCACCACGATACCCAAAGTGTTGAATCACGGTCAAAGAGCCACCTGCCGGAGAAGTGACGAGCAGGCGTAGCGATCAATGTATTTTCACCATCATGTATCCGTTGCCACCAGTCAAATTCTACTATGTTCAGTTCTGGTACTCCCCAGTTAACTAGCCGCTTTTTTACTTTTAACGGCACATAAAACAACGGCACTTTATCCTGCAAGCTCTTAATAGTTGCATAATCCAGGTGATCGTAATGGTCATGGGAAATAACGACAGCATCGACATTATAAACATCTTCTACTTTAAGAGGAGCAGGATGTAGGCGCTTCGGACCTGCAAAAGGCACTGGTGAAGCCCGCTCGCTTAATACCGGATCGATAAGGTAACGGCGCTTGCCCAACTCCAGTAATAACGAGGCATGCCCTAGCCAGTTTACCCGTATCTCCTCCGATGGTTCTCTATCAAAATCAACTCTAGAAAGGTAATGTACCGGAATCTCGAAAGGAGGCTGGCTAGCTCCACTTGGGCGTGTGGCATATCGCTTCATCGTATCCAGCATGTCTCCTTTTTGAAAAAGTTTGGTAGCTGATATATTTAAAAACTTCCCATGTGCATACCGGGAAACTCTCGCACTAGGAGGCTTTCTCATATTATCATTTTCATTTGAACATCTCTTAAACATTACTTCAACTTGTTTGGGCTGATATATGTTTAGCTGATAAACTACTGTACCTTTTTCAATTGTCTATGGCAATTGATTATTCAGCCTTTTTCTACTGCAGGCACAGAAGTAAAACTTGTCACCTCTATTCAAATCAAACTATACTAAAAACCCATTTACTTTAAAAACTACCAGTGCAAGAAAAGTAACGAGACCAAGACCTTCTTCTACAGCTATAAGCATAAGAAGATTAACGCCTTATAACTAATCACTGTAAAAACATGTACTTTTGTGTGTATGAGTAAGCAAGTACAGGTGCATATGGCGCTGTTTCTGGTAGCGCTGATTTATGGCAGTAACTATAGCATTGCAAAAGAAGTAATGCCCACCTATGTCGGGCCATTTGGACTTATTGTGTTACGTGTGGTTTCGGCAGCCATATTCTTTGGTCTTTTTTCCCGGCTGATAACGAAAGAAAAGATTGTTGGCTGGCCTGATAACTTACGCTCCATCGCCTGCGGCGTGACAGGTGTAGCCATTAACCAGCTTTGCTTTTTTGGAGGACTTAACTTAACTGCACCAATCAATGCAGCCTTGCTGATGGTAATAAGCCCGGTATCTGTACTGATTTTTTCTACCCTTATTCTGAAAGAGCGGATTGGCTGGCGAAAGGTAACAGGCATTGTAATAGCCTGCCTTGGCACAATGCTGCTTATCAGCAGTTCACATAATGCAAATACTACAGGTAACTGGCTCGGCGATTTACTGATTATACTTAATGCCACCAGTTTTGGTCTGTACCTGGTGCTCGTAAAACCATTGATGGCAAAGTACAATGCTATTACCGTCGTGAGCCGGATTTTTACAGTTGGGGCTATTTTAGTAGTGCCTTTTGGGTTTAACCAGGTGCTCTCTCCTGCCTATACGACCTTTCCTTTTTCTATTTGGATGGCCATTGTGTTTATGATTGTTGCCGTTACCATTATGGCCTACCTCCTGAATACATGGGCTCTAAAATATGCCAATCCTTCTTTAGTTGGTATTTATATTTACCTTCAGCCGGTACTGGCAATTGCTATTGCTGTAGGCTTTGGCAAAGATGTGTTTACTGTACAAAAAGGAGTATACGCTTTGTTGATCTTTTGTGGAGTATACCTGGTCAGCAGAACAAGGCAGAACATGCAGCCAAAAGAACAGGCCCCTTAAAGAACATCAATACTTTAATGCTTCTGATATTATAAAAGATAACATTCAAAGATTTATAATATTCATTCTTCCTGCGTCATCTGTAAAAGCTTTGTTGGCTCACTTGTAGGTTAAGTTCCTTTTCCACAAAATCCTTACTGGATCTGCCTCTTTCTTTTATAAACAGCAGTAAGCTAACCCTACCCCAGCTTTACAGAGGTCATGGAAATAGCTCCTAACTGCATCCGGTCATTAAGAAAAGTTGTTTTATCCTTTTCTTTTTTCAGACCAAGGGTATACAGCAAAGGCAGGTAGTGCTCCGGTGTCGGAATAGATAAAGCTGCCGCCCTACCTAGTATAGTATATTGGACCAACGGCTGGTAATCACCGGAAAGAATGTTTTCCTTTACCTGATTGTTAAACTCTTCTGCCCAGTCATGCTTTGCATCAGGCTCTTACCAGTCCAGCATACGCAGGTTATGCACAATATTGCCACTGCCTATAATCAATACACCTTTTTCACGCAGATCAGCTAATTCTTTTGCCAGTTCGAAGTGCCACTGAGGAGGCTTGCTGTAATCAAGACTTAGCTGTAGCACGGGCACATCTGCAGCAGAGTAAATATGTTTGATTACGCTCCAGCTCCCATGGTCCAGTCCCCACTCATGGTTTAGGTGCAGCTCCGTTTTCCTTATCAACTGCTGCATTTGTACAGCCAGTTCAGGAGAACCGGGTGCCGCATATGCTACATCGAACAGTTCCTGCGGAAAGCCATAGAAGTCGTGGATGGTGCGAGGCTTTTCCATAGCTGTTACAAAAGTACCTTTTGTCTGCCAATGAGCCGAAATACATAGTATAGCAGTGGGTTTAGGTAAATCTTTACCAAGTACATTCCAGCTTCTGGTAAATTCATTTTCCTCAATGGCGTTCATGGGGCTCCCATGCTCTATAAAGTACACAGGCATTAACTGTTCCTGCGTCTTAAGCGCATCGGTAAGCTTCTTTAAGTTTTGTAAAGCAGACACTTTGTTTTTGATTACGAGTTACAGAGCAAGAGTTTTGCTTTCCTAATAAGGGAAACAAAGGAAGCGGGTTTCTTTACAATTAGTAAGTTTAACAATTAGTAAGTTTACCCTCAATTGAGAGCAGGACTTATAGGAAGAATAAAGATTAACTGAATGAAGTCTTCAAAGCTACAGGCATACACTTGGCTGGCGCTGTAAGGTATATGCCTGTATTTGCTTCTCTATTTCAGGAAGATAAACCTTTATTAGTACCCAATTGTAAAACGCTTTTTAATGAACTGAGGATCTTCCAGTTCATCCACTAAAGCAACAGCATAATCCTCGTAAGAAATATTACTTTCGCCTTTTTCATCAAACACAGGATTTTCAGTTCCAAGCCTGAAGTTACTGGTGCGTTCACCTGGCCCTATCATAAATGCAGGGCAAAAGAAAGTCCAGTCAAGTTCATTTTCCTTCTTATACACTTCCAGTGAATCACGCTGTGCAGAGGCTCCCTCTTTCCAGTCGGCAGGAAACTCTGGTGTATCTACGGCCTGTACATCAGGGCCAACATATAAGCTACCTGCCCCACCTACACTTATAAGGCGCTTTACTCCTGCTTTCTTAGCTGCCGCTATAGCTGCTTCGGCTGCTTTCACGTGCTTATGATAATCTGTGCCCGGTCCCCAGCCTGGACTATATGAAACTACCAAAGCATCATGCCCTGCTATCTGGTCCGCTGTTTCATCTACATTAAACACATCTCCTCTTAAAAGAACAAAGTCTTTGTCAACTCTTGTGATGTTTTCAGGGTGGCGTACAATGGCTGTAACTTTATGGCCTCTGTTTAGTGCCTCAGAGGTGATTTTAGAACCCACATGTCCGCTGGCTCCTATAATGGCTATTTTCATGTTTTATCTTTATGGTTTAACTTATCTTACTTGCTTTTGAGCACTTTGTTTAATTAATATAAAAATACATGTATATACATTAAATAGCTAATAGTTCTAGACCTTTCTTACTTTGGTGGGACCATGGTTTCAGCTATTTATTGTACTTTATGAAAAAATAAGATTCCTTACTCCCGTACTTGCATTTGCTTTTTGTTGCCCAACAGGTAGCCGATGGGGCGCATGGATGCTGTTTTATCAGAGATAATTTTGAAGATGGCCAGCAAGGGAACAAATAGAATCATACCTGTCATTCCCCATATCTGGCCACCTACTATAACTGCTACAATTACCGCCAGCGGGCTCAGCTGAATTTCCGAGCCTATAATAATAGGTTCCAGTACATAGCTTTCAATCAGTTGCACGATCAGTATTATAGTTCCGAAGAGCAGCACTGTATTAAAATTATTCTGGAAAACAAGCATGATACAAACAGGCAGCACACCACTTATGAAAGGCCCTATGTAAGGAATGATTGTAACAAGAGCGCCAAAAACAGTAAGCAGCACCGCATATGGGGTTCCAAAGGCAAGAAAAGTAATAAGGTACATGGCGGCTAAGGCTGTCATTACTTTTATGCGCCCCCATAGGTAGTGGTAAGACACTTCGCTTATTTCGTGTAGTGACTGTTTTGCTTTTGCTTCACGCTCCTTTGGCACATACATCAGCACAACCTCCACAAACTTATCTCTGTTTAGCAGGAACAGGAAAACATAAATAATTACCAGCAGAAATTTAAAAGATGTGAACGCCAGACCGCCTAAAAAATTGGTAAGATACTCCTGCAGCATTCCCAGAATATCATCTGAACGCTTCTGCAGCAACTGCATTTGCTTTGCTGGAGAAATACCCGACACACTGTATAAGTATTCCTGTAGCTGCTGCATCAGCTTTTCTGCAGCTTCCTTGATCGCAGGCAAATCATTAATAAAGCTCCCCAACTGGTAAATAAGCAAAGTAGCCACACCACTCACTCCTAGAAAAACTATTAGAGTACTTATGAAAGATGATATAATTCTGCCTGTTCCCTTTCTTTCGAACACTTTGGTGAGAGGCACCATAAGCATAGCCAAAAAGGCAGCAAAAGCAAAGGGCTCAAAAAAACTGGATCCAAAGTACAGACCAGCAAGAACAGCAAAAAGGGTTATAAGTACAATGTTGGTTTTCCTGAGTTTACTGTAGTTCACGTTATGAAACAAGGCTGTTGCTTTATTAAACTAGTTACTATATTATAACTGATAGTACGGTAAAACCAGTCTGAGTTTTAAAATCTGGCTCAAAAACAGCCTTAGAAGTTATAAAACAGCTTTCTTTCCATAGTACGGGTTCTCTAACTGACATTAAAGCAGGAAAGGTTATACAAAGTATAACAAAAAAATGCGCACAGCCTGCTAAAGCTCCCGCTTCATTATGTACATGCCTCTGAATTCTTCTTTCATCTGGGTGAACTCCAACGTATAAGTGCCGCACTTGTTAAAACCATTCTGTTCATAAAAGCTTACCGACCGGCTCCTATCAATTGCTTTCAGCCAGACAAGCTTCTTATTCCTTTCTCGTGCAAAAGACACGGTAAACTCTATCAGTTTACTGCCGATTCCCCTGCCTGATGCATGTTTTACCAGGTATATTCTTTCCAGCTCCAGGCACTCTTCTTCTGAGTAATTTTCTAAGGCTTTGTTTATATTCAACTTCAGAAAACCTACTAGTTTTCCTTCATCATAAATCTGGAAAAAAGCTGCATTGGGGTCAGTCAGCTCCTTTCGTAAAGCCTGTTCACTAAAGCTAAAATTTAGGTACCACTCGCCTTCGTCGTGCCAAAGGTACAGGTAATGGTCTTTATAAGCCTGTATGGATATCTGCTTTAGTTGAGATAAGCTATCGGGACTGCAAGGGACAATATTGATGTTGCTCATGAAGAGCAAACTTACAAAGAATTGGCTTTGCTTGCTTAAGCCAAGCCTACTGTATCTTTATTTTTAGTAGCGAGGCTTTTACAAAGGCAAATCATACGCTGCTTTTGTGCACCTGATGCCAACAGTTAATTACTCTGTAGCCAATACCTTTTACAGGTGTACAAGCTTCTGAAAGCTAGGAATAACAAAAAGCCCTGCTGGTAAAATACCAGCAGGGCTTTTTGTTTGTATGTGTAAGCAGCTTATGCTTGCCTTGTTTTAGGCTTATTGTCCCAGCGCCTGTTACCACCACTATTGCCATTAGCACTTGTAGTGTTTCTTGTATTACCTCCGCCGTTGCCAGTGCTTCTGGAAGAATTATTCGGACGGGTTCTGCCGCCTCTGCCTCCATGTTGCTTTTGCTGTTTTACCGTACTGGCTGCTTCCGCAAAGTCTTTCGCCGTCATCGGGTAAGGGTGGTTCTCAATAACAGGAACCGACTTATTTATAAGTTTCTGAATGCCCACCAGGTAAGGTGTTTCTTCAGCATCGCAGAAAGACAATGCTACCCCACTTGCACCAGCACGACCTGTGCGTCCGATACGGTGTACATAAGTCTCCGGCTCGTTTGGCAACTCATAATTAATTACGTGCGAAAGGTCGTCCACATCTATACCCCGGGCTGCAATGTCAGTAGCTACCAACACTCTGGTCTGGCTGCTCTTAAAGTTACTCAGGGCACGAACGCGGGCATTCTGCGACTTATTGCCATGTATAGCTTCGGCCTGTACGCCTGCTTTGGTCATATCTTTGGCTACCCTGTCGGCACCGTGTTTGGTGCGGGTAAACACTAAGGCACGGTCAATATCACCGTCTTTCAACAAGTGAATAAGCAGGTTCTTTTTATCACCTTTCTTTACATAGTACACTGCCTGCTTTATTGTATTGGCTGTAGACGATACAGGTGTAACTTCTACTTTAGCAGGGTTTACTAAGATAGTATCAGCCAGTTTCATGATTTCAGGAGCCATGGTAGCAGAGAAGAACAGCGATTGCTTTTTCTCTGGCAACACTTTCAGCACCTTCTTCACATCATGTACAAATCCCATATCCAGCATACGATCTGCCTCATCCAGCACAAACAGCTGAATATGATTTAGATTGATATACTTCTGCGCCATCAGGTCAAGCAGACGGCCTGGTGTTGCCACCAGAATATCCACACCAGCTCTAAGAGCATCTGTTTGCGCTTTTTGCGATACGCCACCGAAAATAACGGTATGCTTTAAGCCTGTGTACTTGCCATAGGCAGCCATACTTTCGCCAATCTGGATAGCAAGTTCACGGGTTGGCGTAAGTACTAATGCTTTTATAGTTTTATTTCCTTTCTGAGGTTGTTGCGCATGCAAGAGCTGCAGAATAGGAATAGAGAAAGCTGCGGTTTTACCAGTACCTGTCTGGGCACAACCTAAAATATCTTTTTGCTGAAGAATATAAGGTATAGCCTGAGCCTGAATAGGCGTAGGGTTAGTATATCCTTCGTTTTGTAGTGCCTTTAAAATAGGCTCTATCAGGTTTAAATTTTCGAATGTCATTAATTGATTTTTCAATATTGGAGACCGATCCATTTTTTCTTTACTGTGGATCAGCTTAAGCGATGAAGGACATGTTCGTAAAGTGGTATTCGAAACCTGGATCACGTTCTATTGCCCGTCTGTTCCTTCATCAACCTTTTTAGAAGAACTATAGTTCTAAATCAGGGTATGGAGGTGTAATAATGCTGTAAAGGTAGGTCTAAGAATTATACCATCCTAATTAACCATTTTTATTATATGCGATCAGGTGCATCCAATTATAACCAGCTCCGGCATTTACACGGTTTGATTACTGCTGTATGTGCAGCAAACTCTTTTAAAACCTGAAAAAGAAACGACCATCAAGCTGGCATTAAAAGCATAACATTTAAAGCAACTTTAACTTATCCCTCTAAAATTAGCTTCGATGTATTTGGGATGGGTAACACAGCAGTGGCCCTGCCAAAACATAACTTAATCTAGTTAAACCTTACATTAACACTTACTGCAGAATTTTAACCAGCTCCTTCTCATCTAAAGGCTTTGACTGATAACTGATGACATTACTGTAAGTGAGGGAACGTCTTCTGTCTAGTTCACTGGTAGAAGAGGTAAGGATATGTACCTGATAGCTCATATTACGGCTTTGCATGCTATCCAGAAATGCCCAGCCATCCATTTCAGGCATATTTAAATCCAGCAGAATAGCATCTGGTTCAATTATATTAAGGGAAGAGAAAGCTTGTACAGGATTTGTGAAATCATGCACAACATAACCCGGATAAATATTTTCTATCATTGTAGATATGATGAAGTTAGATATTTCCATATCATCTACAAGAACTATTTTTTTCATTTTATAACTTTTAAGCCTTTAATTTTAGCAAATCTGTAGTGGCTTTGGAGATAACATGTTGCAGAGCCTTGTCTAAATCTTCTGAAGATGCCTTTAGTTTGGGCAGAAACTTGTCTTTTATATCATCCGAAGAAGCGTAGTGCTCCATTAATGACATAAGGCCCATTATACGGGTAAGGGGCTCGCGCACATCGTGCGCGTTGAGTACAGATATTTGCAGCAGTTTCTCATTCTTATCTGCAATTTCTTTGGTTCTGCTTGCTATAATCTCCTTCTGTTGCTCTATGATAGAAGTTATCTCTGTGTTCTTTTCATGGATGGTAACAAGTGCATCCTTCAGGTATTTGTTCTTCTCATCCAGTTCATTAAACAGGCAAATCTCTAATAGCTTTGTTTTCAAGTTCTCGGTTGCCAGCTTAAGAAATGTTATATCTTTTTTAGTAAACAACTTGCTTGTACCAGACAGCACCGATACCAATACCTGGTGCTTCTCATCATTTCTTATAAGCCATCCCCACAGTTCTCCTTGCTCGTCTTCAGGCAGTTTATACTCCTCCGGAAGCAAAAAAGGCTCTAATTCCTTCCAACAGGCCGGTATCCCCTTCTCCAGCAGCACTTCTTCATGTGCCAAATAACCTGCCTCATGCTGCACTTGCATATTAGCTCCACCCGATGTTACCGTCAGATGCAGATAATAGCTGCCACGGTGGTAGCTTGCCCTGAACACATGAAAATTGAACAGGTATTTTAAGTTAACCTTAAAGCAGGCTGCCACATCATCAAAAGTGCGGCACCTGATTAAACTGTTGGAGAACCTGGAGTAGGCCTCGTAGGTAATCCGGAGCGCCTGATTTTCTGAAACTAACAAAGCAGAGGTATTTTACAGCAACCAAAAACTACTATAGCTCTACTTCCAGCAGTTCGTTATCTACCTTTATGCCGGAAATAGTGGCAATTGTGTTTAGCATGTTTACAAGGTCTGCCTGTGCCATCAGTTCCTGCACTTCTTCTTCTGTAAAACCAGCTTCAGCCAACTGCTGAAAGTCTTCATCGGTTACAGCTGTTGTTGTAATGGCAGCTTTCGTTACCAGATTAATGGCCACTTTATAGCTATTTGGTAAACTTGGCGAATCCAGGTTTTCGGTTACTTTGAAGTTCTCTTCATCACTGATCAATCCGCTCATGCTATCGGCAAAAATACCATGCGCCTTCGCACAATAATCGCAGCCCCGCTCTTTGGACACGTTATAGATGATAAGCTGTTTCAGAATGTTAGGCACCTGGCCTTCAACTAAAGTTGATTTTAGTTTAGCCCAGTTACCGCGAAGCAATGTGGCATTAGTACCTTGGCATTTAAACCAGTTCAGCACAAACGGCAATTGCAGCGTTTGCATGGTATCGTCGTAAATAGCTTTCACCTCCGGAATGGCGTCGTCATAAGTAACAACTTTGAAACGTGGGTTGGAAGCGGTAATTGAAAATTGCATTTTAATGTTGTGTTTAAAGGATCACAAAAGTACTATATTTTATGATCAAGTTTTCTTATGCCACATATTTTATTCTGCAAATATTATTTTAAGATGCCAAAGAAGTAATTAATACACATAACTTTATCAGGATATGAAGTAAGACTGCTGATGGCAAAGCACCAAACTAAGCAAGGACATAAGAAAATTTCTCCCGCCCCTGTTTAGTTCAAATATAAGTTCCTGCGTTAGTGCCAAGCTTTACTTTATAGCGTTTTACACTGTTAAACCTCTCCTCCATTTTGAGTACTTCATGTGTCTTTTTAGCTATCCAGAAGATGGCGTAATTGCTGCTGCCATAGTCTATCTTCAGTTGCCAGCATTCGACTGAAGTATTATTAATAGTGGTAAGCTTTTCTGAACCCGTTACCTCGTACAGGTAGTCTTTCGGACCTGCTTTACTGCCAGGGTGATAAAAGTTTATTTTGTACACTGTGTTTGCCTTTAAGGGCAGGCTTTCAAAAAACTCCAGGTCCAGTTCCCAATTAAAAGTGGCCTCCTGCAAAGCTACCTTAAACCCTTTCGCTGCATTGTTTACAGTAGTGTCTGTGCCTTCTACCCTGTCAGCATAAAAATTATAGGCTAAAGTGCCCCTGTAAATAGTGCTGGTGTGGTAAATGGGTACAAAATTTTTCTTGCAGATAGAGTAGACAGCCCTGTGGGATAATGTATCGGTGCCAATCCAGTTCTGCCGTATCACCAGGCGCTCCTTGCCATCTATGGTTTGATAACTTACCTTGCGGTTCCAGAGGCTTTGGGTAAGTACTTTGGGGTTGCCTGGCGTTTGTACAGTTACCAGATATTGCCGGGTGCCTGGCTTAAGCTGTTTTACTTTTAAATCTTTAGCAGAGATAGCTAAGGTATCGGGTTGAGCGTAACTCACGGCACATAGCATAAAGCTGATGCCCAGCAGTAGTAATCTTCATAGTTGTAGATAGTATTGTAGTATAAAGCTCCTGAAAGCCTCAGAAGTAAGTGCAAAATAAAGCCCCTTTTCGCTGTATTCCATCTAAAGCAAAAAGGGGCTGACCGAAAACTCGACCAACCCCTTAAAAGTATCTGTAAATATAAATTACAAGTGGATTACCTCGTCATATGCTGCGGCAGAAGCCTCCATGATAGCTTCGCTCATGGTTGGGTGTGGGTGAACAGCCTTGATGATTTCGTGGCCGGTAGTTTCCAACTTACGGGCAACTACTACTTCCGCAATCATTTCTGTTACGTTAGAGCCAATCATGTGCGCGCCCAGGAACTCGCCATACTTCGCATCGAAGATAACTTTTACAAAGCCTTCTTTCACACCGCCAGCACTTGCCTTACCAGAAGCTGTGAACGGGAACTTACCAACTTTAATATCCAGACCTTGCTCACGGGCTGCTTTCTCTGTTAAGCCAACAGAAGCTACTTCAGGTGAGCAATAAGTACAGCCAGGTATATTGCCATAGTTCAATGGCTCTGGGTTCTGACCAGCTATTTTCTCTACGCAGATAATACCTTCTGCGGAAGCCACGTGTGCTAAAGCAGGACCAGGAACAATATCACCGATAGCATAGATTCCGTCTACATTAGTTTTGTAGAAATCATCTACCAACACACGGCCTCTGTCAGTTTTAACACCTAGCTCTTCCAGGCCAAGGTTCTCCAGATTTGTCTGAATACCTACAGCAGAAAGCACGACCTCAGCCTCAAGTATTTGCTCGCCTTTAGCAGTTTTAACTTTCACTTTGCAGATATCGCCGCTTGTATCAACAGACTCTACAGAAGAATCTGTCATAATATTGATACCAGACTTTCTGAAAGACTTTGAAAGCTGACGAGACACTTCCTCATCCTCTACAGGAACTATATTTGGCAGGTATTCTACAATGGTTACTTTCGTACCCATGGCGTTGTAGAAGTAAGCAAACTCAACCCCGATTGCACCTGAACCAACTATTACTATGCTTTCCGGCTTCTTGTCTAGAGACATTGCCTGGCGATAACCAATGATTTTTTTACCGTCGATTGGCAGGTTAGGAAGTTCACGTGAACGGGCACCGGTGGCCAGAATAATATTTGTAGCTTCTACAGTGCTTTTTTTGCCATCGGCATCTGTTACTTCTACTTTGCCTTTGCCTGTAACTTTACCTGTTCCCATGATAGTCTCTATCTTGTTCTTACGGAACAGGAACTGAATTCCTTTGCTCATGCCGTCGGCCACACCGCGGCTGCGCTTAATAACAGCACCAAAATCGACAGAAGCATCGCCTACTGTAATGCCATAGTCTGCAGCATGGTTGATGTACTCAAATACACTTGCGCTTTTCAATAAAGCTTTTGTAGGAATACAGCCCCAGTTCAGGCAGATTCCACCAAGCGACTCGCGCTCTATTACACCTACTTTTAAACCCAGTTGCGACGCACGTATTGCTGCCACATATCCGCCCGGGCCACTACCAATAACTACTAAATCGTATTTTGATGCCATGGTTTCCTTATTTTTAATGATGAGCAAAAATAAGCCATAATTCCAACTTCACAAAACTACTCTTCTATTTGCCTCAGCTATATAGTTATATAATAATAGCAAGATAAAGATGTAAGTGAATAATGATAATACATCATATAGTTGAAAAGGCTTTTTAAACAGCCTATGTACTGTTATTTTGCACGCGTTAAAATAGCGCTATCTTATGAAGACACTATTTACGATGCTTGCATCAGTTTTGATTTCTTTCTCTGCTCTTTCACAGCATTCTGCTAAAGATTACTTCCTAAGCGGAAACCAGAAGTTTAAAGTTGGCAGTTATGCCGAGGCTATCAAAGACTATAATGCAGTATTAAAGCTGGAGCCTCAACATGTAGTTACCATCACTAACCGTGGTGTGGCTAAAGACCGCCTTAAAGATTACCGTGGCGCTATAGAAGATTTTACCCGAGCTATTGCCTTAGCCCCGAAGCACACGGAGGCCTGGTTTAGCCGTGGTCTCTCTAAGTATAATTTAAAAGACTATCGTGCTGCTTTGCTGGACTTTAACAAAGCTATAGAACTGGCCCCTAAAGACGCAAAAATTTACAACAACCGTGGTCTTACACGCTATGGTTTAAAAGACTACAGCGGAGCTATTAAGGATTATGATATGGCTGTTTCGCTGCATGAGGGCTATGAAGAAGCCTATTATAACCGTGGTGCTCCTAAATACCACCTCAGTGACAAAGCAGGTGCCTGCTCCGACTGGACAAAGGCCCGATCACTTGGACTAAAGGATGCTGATGCTTACCTGAAAAAGTATTGTAAAGAACCAGTAGTTACCAAGTAAGAAAGAGCGCAAGTCTGGTTGTTGGTAAAAGCTTCCACTACTAGTCCTCAAACACTGCAACCGCCTTATCGAAGAACCTGTTCTTCCTCGTTTTTTCAGAGGAAGCCAAACAGGACGAAGACAACCACAGCCAGCTAAAAGGCATAAGATCATTTAAATAAGACACAACATTTTGGATGCTGCCCCAGATGTAAAAGTTATAACCTGCACTGAATCCTATTCAATCCATTATATTATATCCTCTTGGTTAAGCGTTTCCTTTACCTTTATCATGATGAGGCACGTGCCGCCAGCACTTCGTGTACAGATTTCCAAGGAATATCCGGATAGCGGTTGTTGTTAAGTGGCTCTAGCTTCGGAAGGCCACTGAGCATATTATGCAGGTATTGCATTCCCTGCCACGGAGGAAAAACCTCATTGTTTTTGGGGAACAAGGTACGGGTAAACTTAATCATGGATTCTAGAACACCCAAGCCCCCAACACGGAATAAGTGGAATTCCTTTCCTGTTGCTTTGCTTGCGGCATTTTTAACTCCTCTAATGTTTACCACCTCGCCAGCAATGCGAAGGAAACGAGGAGTAGAAGGATCGAGTGCTGCTGCAGCAGTAAACGCTGCGGTAGCTTCTATGGTCGTAAAATCAAGCAGTTGGTCTGCATTGCCCCAGTAAATGACCCGCTTTAGTCCAAAAAGAACAACCGGAGCCTGTCCGGTAAGTAAGTCTGTAAACATGCCATTAAGAATGGAAGTAGCTGCAATCGGTGCTTTGTCCAGTGTTTCGCTAAACTCCCTACGGAGGTCAAGGTTCCGGTTACTTCTGTAGGGCAACTTTGTGAAGTCAATTGAGTAGTCAGAAGGAATAAAGCGTGGAACACCTGCCTCCACAGCCGCATTAAGCAGTCTTGTCTGCGTATCAACAATCACTTCCCGGAGCCCTGACAATGCGGACACAACACAAGAGCCGCCGGAGCAAGCTTTCGTTAAGTTTCCGATACTATTAAAATCGACTTCAACGATGGATGCACCTTGCTGACGCAAAGCGGTAACAGCATGCCTGGAACTTCCTTGACGAACTAATGCCCTTACTATGGCTCCACGTTGAAGCAGGTGCCTAGCAATATGAGCTCCAAGGTTTCCTGTGGCTCCTGCCAAAATAATTGTTGCACTTTCCGGTTTAGAACTGCTTTTGTTTCCTGCTACTATTGAATCCATTATTTCTCTTTTTATAAATTATAAACTTTTATAGCTTGGCTGGAATTTGCAACCTCTATAACTGTTCCAACCTAGTAGATCATTAAAAGTTTACAGCTTCATTATCTTTCCTGGGATAAATTTGATAATAAGGGAAGAAATAAGATAGTACGTTAGTAGCGACAAATAAACATAACTATACCAACGATACACTATGTATCATAAACAGGATACGAAATTCAGAAGACTATCTCAACCACTATTCTTTTACTCTATTCTGATATCATGCTTGGTTAAAAGGCCGGCTATACCATATTGTGAAAACTTTGCTTTCCTGATGTTGTTATGCTCCGGGTCGAGAATGTAATTGTAGGCGGTGGCAAAGTTGGCCTCTTTTAATTCAGTTCTTTCAAAAACAGCTCCCTCCAGATTAGTATTATCAAACAAAGCACCGGCTAGATTAGTGTTTGCGAAGGTTACATTTTTTAAAGAAGTGTTAATGAACTGTGTCTTTGGCATCTTCTTCCTCATGAAAGACGCATAATCTAAAATGCTGTTCTCAAAGCGGACAGTAAATAAAAAGTCTTCGCACTCACTAAAATTAACGCCAATCATTTTACACTCTTTAAAAAAAACATCGCTCAACGTGGAGCTATTCAGTTTCATCATTGCCAGGTTACACCCTATAAACTGGCAGTCTGTAAAGCGGCTATGGGAGAAGCTACTACCAGAAAAGTCACAGAGTTTAAAGGTACATTTCTCAAACTCCCTGTTCTTAATATCCTTGCCTGCGTAGGTAACTTTTTCAAATACCTTGTTTTCGTGAATTAGTGATTCCATATCTGCTTTAGCCTGTTGGTCTGTACAACTAAAAAACTGCTTTTGTCCTTAACTATTCTCTGATGAATTACCTGCTTTCCTGTAATCTACAGGTATTAATTGGTTATTCCCATCTCTGATATGCGTTTCCATGTTTGGCACAATGTCCGTGTTATGAGCCGCGGCACAACTCCACTCCTCTCCCTCTTTATGCACAACAAAAGTGAAAATAGTACGCCGCTGCCCTGGCTGGCTCACCTCAATAAAAGATGTCTGCCCTGTTAGCCTCACCTTTGCCTGCACCACTGCAATGTTTTCTGCCAGATATTTTACCTCTGTACGAATAATGGATAGCGTTGAAGTATTGAAGATAGTACGTAAGCCATAAGCATGGGCTTTTTCAATATCATTCCGGTTGTGCCACCAAAGCCCGGTTACGTTTACAAATGAAGCATCCTCATCAAAAAGAGAAGCCAGCTTTTTGGCATCCCTGTTATTCCAGGCTTCTGCAAAAACTTTTGGTATACTTTCCGGTTGGTTTAAGTTGCTATAGTTCGTCATAATATCTGCTCAGCCTCGGTTTTCTACAAAATAATGTTTTATTATTTTATAAAAATATTCAATGAAATCGGTTGCAGTAAGCTAAAATGATTATATTTGAATACTAATGTTTGTATGGCAGCTAAGTTTTGCAGTGGTTTACAGGCACCTCATTAGTCTTAACCAGGCAAGCTGTTTCTCTTGCTACACTTAAAATGTTATTTAACAAATTTACAAGAAAATGATTAGAAACTCCTATTTCAAGCAATCACTGATTGCTTTGCTGGTTACATCAGGTTTGCTAGGTTCTTGCCAAAGCAGTAATACTGAGGCTGAAACAAATGAGTCTGAAGGACAGGAATCTGCCAGTACTAATTCAAGATATTTATCAGAGCCATTGATAACTGACATGTATACGGCAGACCCTTCTGCCCATGTATTTAATGGCAAGATTTACATATACCCTTCGCACGATGTTGATGCCGGTATACCGGAAGATGACACCGGAGACCAATACGACATGCGAGATTACCATGTTTTTTCGATGGATAGTGTAGGCGGAAAAATCACAGATCATGGAGTAGCCTTAGACATTAAAGATGTTCCGTGGGCTGGCAGACAAATGTGGGCGCCTGATGCTGCCTTCAAGAACGGCACCTACTACTTTTATTTTCCTGTTAAAGATAAAGAGGATGTTTTCAGAATTGGGGTAGCTACCAGTTCATCGCCGGCAGGACCATTTAAACCAGAGCCGCAACCGATTGCAAACAGCTACAGTATTGACCCTGCTGTTTTTAAAGACGACGACGGCAGTGCTTATATGTATGTGGGCGGTATATGGGGAGGCCAATTGCAAAGATGGAGCACCGGGCAATACAAACCCAATGATGAATACCCGAACGATGACCAGCCAGCCTTAAGTCCTAAAGTAGCCAGAATGAGCGATGACATGCTAAGCTTTGACGGTGAGTTGAAAGACTTACAGATACTGGATGAAAACGGGCAACCGCTGTTAGCCGGAGATAATGAAAGACGTTTCTTCGAAGCATCTTGGATGCACAAGTACAACGGCAAATACTACTTCTCTTACTCTACCGGCGATACACATAAAATTGTTTATGCCGTTGGCGACAGTCCACTTGGGCCATTTACTTACAAGGGAGTAATATTAAACCCTGTACAAGGCTGGACAAACCACCACTCTATTATAGAGCAGAATGGCAAATGGTACATTTTCTACCATGACATTCAGATGTCAGGTAAAACGCACCTGAGAAACATTAAAGTAACGGAGCTTACCCATAACCCTGACGGTACTATTGAAACCATCACTGCTTACAGGCAATAAGGTAGTACCTATATCATAAATCAAAACCCAGCTCATGTTTAAACTGAGTTGGGTTTTGCCTTAAGACAGAACCCAACTGTCCAAACAATCAAGTTACTCTTCAAAATTGTCGTAATAGGTAAAGTCTTTTGTTATCAATCCGTTCTCAATCGTAAAAATTGTGCAGATGGGCAATTCAAACGATGAACTGTCGGGTGCTGTTCCTGTTGATATAAATTCTACAACAACATGTTTATCTCCTGACGGATAAATATTTACTACTTCATCCCTAATATCCGGAAATATTTGACTTAATTCTTCGTATTTCTTTACTATCAGTTCCCTACTCTGTTTCACAATTCCCTGCCCTAAAGATGGGTCTTTAAAGTCAGCATTCTCAGAATACATACTGGACATTGTCGCCCAGTCATGATTATTGAAGTGCTCAAAATACTGTCTCACCAACTCTTGGTTATCATTTGTATGCATGGTCTGCTGATTTTGATTATTACATGAGGATAATACAAACGCGGCCACTAAGAATATAAGCAAATGTTTCATTGCCTGATTTTTTATTTTGTTAGCTGTTATTATGCTTTAAGCTTGTTTACAGTAACTTAGGCTGGTATAAATACTACTCGTACATGAGGTAAGCGAGGCTTAGCCAAAACTTGGTTCATGTGCTTGTTAGCTACTGTATTTCTCTGTATAGCCACTTTTTAGCAGGAAACTTTCAGCATCTGACATCATAATAATGTCCTTAATAGCTTGTGTCTTATCTCGAGCATTATTATAATATTCCTCACAAATTTTGAAACCTATGAAATAGGCTAAATCGGCTGGTCGGTTTGTTCGGTTTGTTCGGTAGTCATACATCCAATCAGTGTTATCAATGGACTTTCCGTTCTTGACATCTGAATAGAATTCACTCCATAGTTCCTTCTCGTGTTCTATGCCGTAATCATATATGACTTTGCTTTGAGTAATCCTGCCCAACATCAGTGATGCGATAAAATCTGCTGCTCCCTCCACTATTGTCGGCTTCAGCAGAGATTCATCTCCATTGTCACCTCCTGGCTGCTGCGTATGAACAGCTTCGTGAGCCACTACACCTATTATGTCACCTGTTTGGTTCTTTAAAACGAGCTTCATAAAGTCATCATTGTCAAACTCGCTTATATTTACCGCATTGTCGGCTGCTACTATTTCAGTTCCAATTAAAATTAGGCTCTCCGATGTTGTTCCACCAGTTCTTAAAGTTCCTATGGCAAAACACACGTCTGGCTGCTTGAAAGCTGGGTAAAGCTCCTTGAGTTTGTCGAAAGCTGGCTGGAGCTCTGATTTTCTATTTTGCACATTTTCCGTCAAGGGTCTGATAGATTTCCAGAATTCAGGCATAGTCCTGACCAACTGAACATACTCATTTGCTTTAAAACCCCTCAACTTTAAAAACTCCTTGAAGTATGGGCTTGCCCTATCAAGGTACAACTCCTGAAACGTCAGGGAGCTATCTGTAGAGTTGCTTAATCTGTCATAGGCATCCCAAAAGCTTTCTATTTCCTGCGTCTCTATTGTATAGTTTGTGCTATTTAGACTCACATCTGCGATTGGCGCTTTAGGGCGGGCACACCCTAACATAAGTATACTGATTAGTAAAATGCTGATAACATTTCTTCTCATTTTTAAATATCTTATAGTAGCTGACCTCTCGGCTAAGGCACATTTATGTGCTTTAGCCCTTGTTCCCGAGAGCTTTTATTATTTCTTCTAAATCTACTTCTTCAATTGGCTAGTCAATAGGATTGTAGTGTTCGTAAGTACGTTTCTTGTGTTTTTCTACTATCTCTATTTCATTGGCAGGTAAACTTTGCCACAACTTCTTTGTTTGACATAAAACCAACAGTATATTGTTTTACGGCTTCTGTTTCATGCACCTTATGCCAGAACTGTGGTGAATATTTACATTTTACGTAGTATGGACAGCTCATAATCAGAGTGAGCCCAAAGCACATCACACTCAGGGCATTGCTCTAAATCTATCCAATTACCACCTTTAACTATTTCTAATCTCATTTGAAGATTACTTGCCCCCTATCTGATTCACATGTTGGACACATATATCAGTCTTTATTAACTTGAGTGAATTTTCTCAAATTTATAAACTCAAATTACCGAGAACTTACGGATATGCTTAATCTACTCTTTAACACTATATACAGAAATAACCCTGTTATATTCTTATCACTATCACCCGTATAGTATATCTCTATTACAATATAGATAACTTCTAGAATTAATTTAACTTCTCTCTATTATTTTTTTTTACAAATCGGTAATGCGATCCTGTGCTAGTAGGGATACAAAATAAAAAAGCAGGACACTCATTCTAAGTGCCCTGCTTCATAAGTAATGCTAACAATAAGCTTAAGCTCCTTTGGTAGCTTCTCCTTTCTCAGATGCTAGTAGTTCTTGTTTTACGCCATTAACATCAAGTGCTTCCATGCGGTTTACAATTTCTTCTTTGGTGGCAAAGAAAGCAGTCATGTTCTTCTTGCTTACCGGATTAGCAGAAGGTAGCTTCACTTTTAAAGCATCAACCTGTTTTCCGTTTTTCCAGAAGCGGTAGCAAAGGTGCGGGCCGGTAGCAAGCCCTGTGCTGCCTACGTAGCCTATGGTCTGCCCCTGTCTTACATGGGCACCTTTACGAATCCCTTTGGCAAATTTAGACATGTGCAGGTATTGTGTTGTATAGGTTTTGTTATGTCTGATTTTCACAAAGTAGCCATTGCCCCTGGTATAGGTTGCTGCCAGCACCACGCCTTCGCCTACCGTTCTGATAGGTGTGCCACGCGGAGCGGCAAAATCAGTACCAAGGTGTGCTTTATAGCGCTTCTGCACTGGGTGGAAACGTCGCTTTGTGTAACGGGAACTTATGCGAGTATATTCCAGTGGCTCTTTCAAAAAAGCTTTTTTCATGCTCTTGCCATCCTGGTCAAAGTAACTGATGCCGTTGCCTTCATCAAAGCCTATCGCATAAAGAGGTTCTCCACTATGCTCGAAGAAAGCAGCTTTCAGTTCACCATAGCCAATGGTATTGCCATTAATCTGCTTTTCCTCAAAAATCAACTTAAATTTATCGCCAGGCTGAATGCGGTTCAGGTTAAGGCGCCAGGCATAAATATCGGCAAACTTATTTACCAGTTGAGCCGAGCCGCCAGCCTTCAGTACAGATTCATATAGCGAACCTCTTATTTCCCCAGCCAGTTCTCGTTCTATTACTTTCATTTCTCGCTGCGTACGGGTTACATTCAGGTCGCCGCGCAGATCATAAATTACATATTCCAGCTCATTTGGCTCATAAATAAAGTACTGCGCCGTTTGTGCCGAGTCAAGTGAATGCAGCAGAATATAGTTCCGCTTCGCATTAATGCGTCTTACACTAAAAACGTCCTTTGCTTTTTGCGCTAGGTTATGTATTGTAGTCGGGGCTATATTATAAGCGGCTAAAATTTCAGAGAGGCTTTCACCTCGCTCTACCACTCCCTCCACAATCTCTAAAGAGTCAGTCGGGATACCATAAATAATGGGGGCAGGTCTTTTAATATCCTCTACTGCTGCAACCGGAGGTATGTCATCTTCTGTTCCTTCTGCAGCTTCCGCAGACTGAACGTTGAGCAGAAGACTGCTAAGGTCAAAGTTTAGTGTCTGTGCAGCGGTAAAAAAAATAAGGAACGATAGTGCGAGGAGGATGGCGAGGCCTTTACTTCGTTTGAACATCAGAATATATACCTTTGGTTATAGTTGAAACATTTGCACGAAAATATGGTTTAACCGATAGAAATAAAAATTAAATATAATACAATAATCAGATTACAAATCTGTTACCCCCACATAATAGCGACTAAGTATAGTACAAACCTCACTTTACTACCTCATTCTCTTTTAGATAAATCCTTTCATATATATTATATAACAGATTAAGTTACAACATCTTTTATTTTTACTGCTGCGCAGATGCCGGTGTTTGCTTCTGAATTTTGAAATCTTTTATAACTTTGATGCCTATGAAAGTACTAGAAGGAAAAGTAGCCCTTGTAACCGGGGCATCTAAAGGAATAGGCCGCGCTATAGCACAAAAATTTGTGGAGCTTGGCGCACAGGTAGCGTTCACCTACCTGTCTAGTGTAGAAAAAGGACAGGCTTTAGAGCAGGAACTATCTGCCAACGGTGGCAAAGCAAAAGGTTTCCGCTCCGACGCAGCCGACAATACGCAGGCAGAAAAACTGGTGGAAGATGTCATTGCTGAGTTTGGCAAAATCGACATTCTGGTAAACAACGCAGGCATTACCCGCGACGGTTTACTGATGCGAATGACTGTAGACCAGTGGGACGCTGTGATTAACACTAACCTGAAATCGGTTTTCAACCTGACCAAAGCCAGCACCAAACACATGATGCGTGCAAAAAGCGGCTCCATTATTAACATTACCTCTGTGGTAGGCATAAAAGGAAACGCAGGCCAGGCAAACTATGCGGCTTCTAAAGCTGGTATTATAGGCTTTACAAAATCTGTGGCACTGGAGCTTGGCTCCCGTAACATCCGTAGCAACGCAATTGCCCCTGGTTTTATCGAAACCGAAATGACAGATGAGCTGGACCAGAAAGTAGTAGATGAATGGCGTAAGGCTATCCCACTGAAGCGTGGTGGAACTCCTGAAGATGTAGCTAACTCTGCTGTTTTTCTGGCTTCAGATCAGTCATCTTATATCTCAGGTCAGGTACTGCAGGTAGATGGCGGAATGCTGACATAAAAATTAAGAACAGACAGTTTATAGCTTAAGAGCAGATAATTAAACTTTTAAAGACCAATGCTACAACTTTTGCGTTAGTAGCATTGGTCTTTTTATTATATCTTTAAGTATCTATGTGGAGTACAGCCTGGAGCTATAGCACTGGCAGTTTTGCAATGTCAGGCATCCTCAGCTGTAGTAGTTTATACCTGTACTATATTAAAACAGTGCAGATAGCCTCCATCGTCACTGCTGATTCAGAATTCTTAATTCATCATTCGTAATTGAACTAGTGTGTCTTCATTCAGAATAATAACAACATACTCTCCCTGGCTTATACTGGCCTGCCTGGCTGTAGGTGTGCTGTACGCGTGGCTGCTGTATAGCAAGCGCACCCCTTGGTCTAAAGGGATAAACTATGTCCTGGCTTTTATACGTTTTACTGTAGTCAGCTTTCTGTGTTTTCTGCTGCTTGGCCCGTTGGTCCGATATATAGCCAGTACTACCATAAAACCTACCATTGTGTTTGCGGTGGATGACTCTCAGTCTGTCTCGCTATTTTCTGACTCTGTCCAACTACAGAAAACCCAGCAAGGCTTGCAGAATATCTTAGCAGATATTCGGAGTAAAGGCTATCAAACTGAAATAAGAACATTAAGCGCAGGTAGAACTCCGCAAGAAATAGAGCAGATCACATTTAATGCAGAAGCATCTAACCTGAGCCAGCTCATGTCAGATGTACAGCGTGATTTTCAGGATCAGAACCTGGCAGGAGTAGTATTACTATCTGATGGCATTGTGAATCAAGGCATCTCTCCTACTTATGCCAATTACAGCTACAAAATCTACCCGGTGGCTATAGGCGATACTATCCCTAAAAAAGATGTTATCATGGCTTCACTGCGCTACAATAAGGTAAATTATAGTGGCAACCGCTTTCCTGTTGTGGCAGAGCTGCAGCATGAGCGTTTTGGCAATACTACTGTCACGGTGGTGCTGAAAGAAAACGATAATGTGCTGGAGCGAAAAACTATTACGCTTAAACAAGGGCAGCCTGTACAACAGGTACCTTTTCAGGTTTTGGCAAATGGCACCGGCAAAAAACATTATGAACTGGAAGTTCAGCCTCTGCAGGGCGAGTTCACTACGCTTAACAATACCAAGCATGCTTACATTGATGTTGTAAAAGGCAAAATAAAAATACTTGTAGCCGCAGCAGCTCCACACCCTGATATTAAGGCATTGCGGGCAGCCATAGAGACTAACGAGAATTACGAAACAGAGCTTTTCATACCAGGCCTGAACCCCCTAAAGCAGCAGGATTATGATGTAGCGGTACTTCACCAGCTTCCAGGCAGAACTCCGGGTGGGGAGGCAGCTGTTAGCTATATCCGGCAGAAAGGAATACCAGCTTTATATATTATAGGCCCCCAAAGTGACATTCAGAATTACAACCGGCTGAACGTGGGCCTTAACATTTCTACTAACGGAAGTTTTGATGAAGTATTAAGTACAACAAACCCTAACTTCAATAACTTTAACCTTCCGGAAGATGCAACAGAGCGATTGTCAGCTTACCCTCCTGCACAGGTTCTTTTTGGAGATTATACACTGGCTCCTAACACGGAGGCTATCCTATATCAACAGGTAGGACGTGTGCGTACCAATAAACCTCTGCTAACTGTACAAACTGCCGGCGAAAAGCGTAACGCAACATTGCTTGCCTCTGGCACCTGGCAATGGCGTATACAGGAGGCCGCCAGCTTCGAAAATGCCGCTGTATATGACAAGCTCATGACTAACCTGATACAGTTGCTGAGTGCACCGCGTAACAAGAAGCGCCTGAACGTTTATCCGGTACAAACGGAATACACCAGCTCTGACGAAATCCGCTTTGCCGCAGAAGCATATAATGAAGCACTGGAGCCTGTCTACGGCCACAACATTACCTTAAAAGTTACCGGAGAAGACGAGTCAGAACGCTCCTTTAACTTTGCCAATGGTGAAAACCAGGCAGGAGTAAATATTGGTTCCCTACTCGGAGGACGTTACACTTACACTGCCACTGCCCACATAGGGGGCCGAGCACACGAAGACAAAGGAGAATTTGTTGTAGAGGAACTTCAACTGGAAGCGCTTAATGCTGTAGCTGACCACAACCTGCTTTACCAGTTAGCTAATAACACCAATTCAAAGCTGTATTACCCGGCTCAACTTCAGCAACTGCAGCAGGACATTCTAAATGCTGACCACAAAAAAAAGATTTATAGTTCAGAAGAACTAAATGACTTAGTAGATATAAAGTGGCTCTTTTTTGTAATCCTACTAATGGTAAGTGTAGAATGGTTTGTGCGTAAGTTTAACGGAAGCTATTAATCTAATTACCGGCTAAACCTTAAAGAACAGCATCAAATAAGCTTATTTAATATTTAAATCCCTTATCTATCTTTGAAGTACATCATCTTAAATAAACCTTACGAGGTACTGACACAGTTTACGGACGAAGCTGGCAGGGCAACCCTGAAGAAATATGTTAACGTGCCCGGTATTTACCCTGTGGGCCGCCTCGACTACGACAGCGAAGGCCTTGTACTCCTTACCGATGACAAAGCTTTACAACATCGCCTCTCCGACCCTAAGTTTAAAGTGGAGAAAACGTATTGGGTGCAGGTGGATAACGTTCCTACGGAGGATGCTTTAGAGGAATTGCGCCGTGGTGTTTACATAAAAAACATAAAAACATCCCCGGCCAGAGTACGTGTACTGGAGGAAGATCCACAAATCTGGGAGCGTTCAAAACCAATTCGCTTTCGCAAAAACATACCCACCTCCTGGGTCGAAATAAAAATATCACAAGGCATGAACCGCCAGATACGCCGCATGACTGCCGCTGTTGGCTACCCCACCTTACGCCTGATTCGCCCCAACATCGGCCCCTTATCCGTAGGTAATTTACAACCAGGTGAGTATCGTGAACTGACTTTTGAAGAGGTAAACGAATTAAAAGGTCTGACAACTATGAACCAGAAGCTTAGAGGAAGAAGATAGTTACTTTATTTGCCTAAGCTATCATAGCTGCTAATCCCACGATTGTGTTGTTATAGTCTGTACTTTTCAAGTACACGAAGATCTGGTTTCCTGCTCAGCACTGTGTAACTGAGGCAGCCTTCAGGGCTACCCCTCTCTACATTCGGCACCACAACATTTACAAACAGAATTCCTCTTTTCCCGGTGTATGAAAGGGAAAAGAAAGCTTTCGGCTTGGAGAGTTCAGCAACCAACTATGCACTACAGGCATTATATGACTGGATTAACAGTAACTACGGCAGCTTATACAACTCTGACTATACGTTAGATATTTACTCTATTCATCAGCAACAGCAGTTCCACCAGCTCTCCATCTTCCCCAGGGCCACCCGTCAGCTTCTGGCCGGGGAGTAACCCAGGGTTTAGCTCCTAAGGTGTAAGGAACAGAGGCCAGATCAACGCTGGAGTCAACAATCGGGTGCAATGGATAACCATTTAACCGCAGATCACTATATGCATATACCTGTGGATTCTCCACGCCCTGCCGCTGGTATTCTTCTTTGAGGAATTGTGCAAACTGCCAGATCATGTCCGGGTGCCCAGCCAGCTTGTGTATCTGGTCCCGTGTCAGGTAACTTTGTAGCGGCACCTGATACTCTTCACCAGTATCAGCATCTATCACTTTGTAGTTGATATAGCCGCTTTTGGTACGCAGCATCATGCGCCACGAATACCGATGCCCTTCTTCCGTCCAGTTTACATCACCAGGAATAAAGAAATGGCGCAGGGGAAACAAAGCCTGAAACAGCAGGTAAACAGAAAAGAATGAAACAGCCAGTCGCTTTTTCCACTCAGGCAGGTGCAGTCTTTTCTGAGCTGTGGATGCCACATTTACTCTTTTCTTAAAGAACCACCTGGCTATCTGGTCTGGCCTGAAGAACAGCACATTGGCGGCAATCATAAAGTAAGGAAACACCCCCACGTGAAATACAGCAGAGTTAAAAATATGGAAGCCAAAGGCAACCCAAAAAGCTACTGTGCGGGTGCGGGGCCACAGCAGTGCAAAACCAATCAGCAAATCAAAAGCAAGTCCACCCCAACTCGTAAGCCAGATCATAGGCTCTGTATCCAGGTAAGGTCCTATAACGTAGAAATGTGTTTTGTGAGCCATCCAGATATGCATGGATTTAGCTGCTAACCAGTCGGGCTGAATTTTAGCAATACCAGCATAAAAGTAAATAATCACGAACTGAATACGCAGAAGCCATAACGTCCACTGTGGTACAGCATCCTGCTCCAGTTCCGGCTTCCGGCGCACATCCAACGACAGTTGGAGGTGTGCAGGTAGCAGCACGAGCAATCCACTCACCAGCCAGATCAGGTAATGATGATTCAGGTAATGCGTTTTTTCACTAAAGAAGCTATAGCCAAACAGCAGAAAAAATAAAAACGAGGTTAACTTATACCGCCACCCCAGCATAATACAGAACCCCAACAAGGACATTAGCAGGTACAGATATACCATTCCGAAACCTGGCAGCGGTTTAATCCACTCTAAACCAATATACCCAAAGTTAAAGGCAGGCTCCACATAATGCTCCTGCACCCAGCCTAACAGCACAGCTCCTATGCCCTCACAAAACATCAGCAGGCCAAACAAAATACGGAAGTATACCAGCGGATAGACTGAAATAAGTTTAAAGAGACATTGCATAAACTACAGAAAGAATAACAAAGCTACTGATAGCAAGTAGCACTATTAAATGAACATTAAAAGTTTTAATGAAACTGGCGCATACAACCTTATGTTGTACTTCACTTAAAAATAATATTAATTAACAGCTTTTTCTAAACTGCAGGAAAGAAACTATCTTTAGACTTCTTCCTACCTAGAGATTAAGCACTTCAACATGAAAAAAGAACAAATTCCTATTGCCGAAGATATCTTCTTACGCAAAGCTACTCCTGCTGATGCCGAACCTGTTTTCCGTCTGATTGATGAAGGGAGAAGCTATCTGCGCGAATGGCTGCCTTTTATTGATCTTAGCCAGAGCACTTCCGATACTGAACAGTACCTGCAAAGCGTGTCTTCTCCAGAAAATGAGTCTGATGAAGTGTTTTGTATTATATATCTGGAGGAAGTAGTGGGCCTGATTGGCTTGAAGGTAATTGATTATATAAACCAAAAACTGGAGATTGGCTACTGGCTTGGTGAAAGATTTCAGGGCAAAGGCATTATGCGCCGCTCCTGCATAGCTTTAGTAAATCATATTTTCTCAGACATGAACATGAATCGTATTCAAATTAACGTTGGTGTAGGAAACGACAGAAGCAATAACATTCCTAAAAAACTCGGATTTCTATTGGAAGGCGTACAACGTGAGGGTGAGTTTTTGAACGAAACTTTCCATGATCTGGAAGTTTATAGTCTGCTTAAAAAGGAGTGGAAAGAGAGAGGATCATCAAGGATCTAACTGAACGGCAAAAAAGAGCCCGACCCAAATAAGAACCGCAGAAAGCATTACAATGTAGTTCCGCTGCCTTAGCCAGCTAGCTTTTGTGCTTGTATCCATTTTCATTCTTATCTTGTGAGCGGTAAATACTGTAGCAGTTCTTGTTTACCTGCCTCAATGTTTAAAAATCACCAGTACAATAACAACAGCTAAGCAACTATGAAAAAAAGGAAATTGGCAGTAGCTGCACTGGCTCTGATATTCGGCACCAATACATTTGCCCAGAATTTATCAGCTATCAGCCAGCAGGAAACCTCAAGGATCATAAAAACCTTAAGTGCCGACGATATGCAAGGCAGGTCTGCCTTTACGCCAGGTGTAGATAAAGCAGCAGATTTTATAGCAGGAGAGTTTAAGAAGACAGGATTAAAACCTTTACCTGAAGAGAATAATTTTAAGCAGACATTCTCCGTTTATCGCTTCACTCCGCAGGAAAAGGAAGTACATCTAAATGGGCAAACTGTATCTGCTGACAATGTGTTTGCAGTAACAAATTATGAAGAACTGGAATGGGACAAAGATATTAACGTTGCCACAGAAGTAATTAAAGAAAGTGACAATTTCAGAGCTGCTATTTCCAGGATAAACAGCCTAGAGCAGAACGTGCTGGCGCTGGTACACCCCAAGCATACCGACACCTTCAAAGCATATCAGCGCTACCTTACCCGTGGCGGTATTCAGCAAAAAAAGAATGAAGGCAACAGTAAGGTATTTGTACTTACTGACCAAACTGTAGCTACAGATTACAAGATAGAAATTGAGAACCAGGCGGAGCAACTCCCACTGACTAATATAGCCGGTATGATAGAAGGGAAACGCAAAGATGAAATAGTTGTTTTTTCCGGCCACTACGACCACATAGGTATATTAACTGCTGTAGACGGAGACAGTATTGCCAACGGTGCCGACGATGATGCCTCTGGAACTACTGCTATGATCATGCTGGCTAAGTATTATAAAAAGCAGCCCAAGCCAGACCGAACATTGATTTTTGTAGCATTTACAGCAGAAGAAATCGGAGGCTACGGCTCCAGGTACTTTTCTGAACAGTTACCCCCTGATCAGATTGTAGCCATGTTCAACATTGAAATGGTAGGCAAGCCATCTAAGTTCGGCCCTAACACTGCATACTTAACGGGTTTCGAAAAGTCTAACTTAGGTGAATTAATGCAAAAGCACCTGCAAGGCACCACTTACAGTATCCACCCGGACCCTTACCCGGAGCAGAACCTGTTTTATCGTTCCGATAACGCTACGCTTGCACGTTTGGGAGTTCCGGCTCATACCATTTCTTCCGTTCAGATTGACCAGGATAAATCCTACCATTCTGTAAACGATGAGATAGAGCAGCTTGATATGGCTCATATGACAAACATGATTAAAGCAATTGCTCTGGCCTCACGTGGAATAGTGTATGGTAACGATACACCTACCCGCGTTGATAAGTCAACAGTAAGGCAATAACATAACAACTTCAACAGAAAAAAAAGCCCTGCAGAAGGGCTTTTTTTGTTTCATATACTTCCCAATCGAATCCAGCTACTGGACGTATACAGTGAGTTATGAAGATGCTTTTGAATATTATACTGTACTTTATTCCTGTGCTGGCTTTTGCTCAGGTTCCTGAAGTTTCATGGGGGCCAGCTATAGATCGTGAGCCAAGAGAACTAAGGCATATAGCAATTGTAGGGACAGTGACCAATGGCTTTTATGCCGTTTATGAAGAAGAGGGACAAGTAACTTTAGAACGCTATAATGAGCAGAACCTCAGGATATGGGCTACGGCACTACGTCCTACAACACCTACAGGCCAGCCTTCTGAATTTGTGCAAATGCAACTCTTGCAAGGTAAATTATATATGTTGTCTAAGGTGCTGTATGATGGTATTACGATTCTGTTTGCTCAGGAAATAGATGCCAATGGAAACTACAGTGCAGATATACAGCCAATAGCTACCGGCAATGCAAGCAACTCTATCAGAATAGCCTCTACACCCAACGCTACTCTAGTTATATTCTCTGGTGAAAAAGAGCAGGGTTTAACAGCTACTTTACTAAATGCTAAGTTGAAACAACAATGGTCAAAGGTTTTACCTATACAGGGGCTAGTACAAGAAACAGCCATGCAGGAAGACGGCACTTCTTTTATACTGGAAAAAACATCTGCTCCGGCAGCAGAGGCATTTCAGTTGCACCGGCTAAACAGCAAGAACGGTAAGAGCGAAATATTCAACTTAAGTAATAAGAACCCAGACTACAGGCCGCTAAATGCCAAACTGGTTATAACACCCCGACAAAGCATAACTGTTGCAGGATACATGGTTCCAGCGTCTAATAAGGTTACCACTCATCAACCAGAACCTGTGGGAACTTTTTTCTGTAGTTTTAACAAAGGTTCACTCAAAAAGCCTAGCAGTGCTTTCACCCCCTTTGACTCCTCTTTCACCTCCACTTTTAAACCCCATAAGCCAGATTCTGGTGAGACCCAGCGTCTGCGCAGCCTTACACCAAAACAGCTTCTTGCTTTAAAAGATGGCGGCGCAATACTGATTGGAGAAGTAACCTCTAAAACGGTAAATAACACAGATATTATAATTATGCGACTACGTAATAATGACTCTATAATCTACACTACCAATGTTGGTAAAAGACAAACTTCTCCGAATGATCTTTCTACCCCTGGCTCTTACTTTGCCACTGCACTCTCAGATACGCTTCAGCTAGTTTGCTCAGACACAGAGCGTACTTATACAGGCCAGCAAGACACTACTGTTACCGGAAACCCTACAGACATTCAGAAAATGCCTTTCCTTATAACCGTTTTCCCAGATGGGAAGCAACAGGTAAGTTCCCTCCCGCAGTCTCAGATAGACAAACGTAAGGAGTTCCACCTCCGCCCTGGCACCTCATATAAGGTGTCACCCCGTGAATTTATAGTATTTGGCGTTGGAGAAGGGTACTATAAGTATGGTCGGCTACGGTTCTGACATAGGGTTTTGCGTACCAGAATATTCTGATGCTCTTTACTACTCAATTATTAATTTGTATTATCTTAAATTGATTAATTTATAAACATCACCGATATGCCAGCACCACGCCCCTACATACTTGCCGAAACTAATTGGAAAGTTGTAAAAGATACACCCTTTGAAGTAGCCATACTACCCTGGGGTGCCACAGAAGCGCATAATTACCACCTGCCTTACAATACAGATGTTGCCCAATGCGATTATGTAGCTGCTGAATCTGCCAAAGTTGCCTGGGAAGCGGGAGCTAAAGTTGTCGTGTTGCCTACTATTCCGTTTGGCGTTAACACAGGTCAGCTAGATATTAAACTGGACATTAACATGAACCCAAGCACACAACTGGCTGTACTGCGCGATGTGGTGCAGTCTCTTTCGGGCCAGGGAATAAAAAAATTGGTAGTAATGAATGGGCATGGTGGCAACGATTTTAAACAGATGCTAAGGGAACTTCAGGCACAGCACCCCGATATGTTTCTGTGTACCATGAACTGGTTTAGGGCATTAGATTGGAACAAGTATTTTGATGAATCCGGCGACCATGCAGGAGAAATGGAAACCAGCGCCATGATGCATATAGCTCCTGACCTGGTACTGCCTCTGTCTCAAGCGGGAAACGGTCATTCGAATAAGTTTAAACTGAAAGGTCTTCAGGAAGGATGGGTGTGGGCGCAGCGAGAATGGAGTAAAGCAACTAATGACACAGGGGTAGGAAACCCGGCAAAAGCATCTTCCGAGAAAGGTAAAGCTTATTTAACCGACATAGCCAAACAAATTGGAAGCTTTCTGGTAGACCTGGCCAACGCCGACATAAAAGATATGTATGAACGGTAAGAGCAGATAAATCAGCTAACCTGGCTCTTCCTTCTTTAAAATAGAACACAAAAAAAGGTGCCCTTTCAGGACACCCTCTTTTACTAAATCAACCTTAGTGTTTTTATTTTGAAGCATAGTTTAACTCCACCATTATCGGGAAATGGTCAGACGGAAATTTACCGTAATATGTATCGGTAAGGATTCCCCACTTATTAACTTTAAAATTGTCTGTAACGAAAACATGATCTATAATCTCGTTCCGGTCAGGCTGCTGTTTAAACCCGTTGAAGGAGCCGTTAGTAGCATAAGGATATTCAACTTGCCTGTAAGTATCTTTTAACTGCCCTGAGTTAGCAACAGTTTGATACCATTCACTTGAGTGATCTCCATTAAGGTCTCCTGTAAATATAACAGGTTCCTTTCCTGCAATTTCCTGTATTTTACGCAGGATTAGCTTACTGCTTTCTTTCCGGGCCTGTACTCCCTGATGGTCATAGTGCGCATTAAAGAAATAGAACTTCTTTTTTGTATTTACATCCTGCAGATACACCCATGAGGCTATTCTATTACAGCAGGTAGCATCCCAGCCTAAGGAGGGCTTATCAGGTGTTTCCGAAAGCCAAAAGTCACCTTTACCTAGCAGTTTAAATTTATCTTTCTTAAAAAAAATGGCGGAGTGTTCCCCTTTTTCTTTGCCGTCATCTCTACCTAAACCATAACGTTCATACTGCGGTAGTGCCTTGCTAACGTCGTCCAACTGGTTCTTTAATGCCTCCTGCGTACCAAAAACATCAAAGTCGTGGAAGCGCAGCAGGGCAGCAACAACAGGAGCTCTGTCCACCCAAAGGTTACCAGTATCTCTGGGGTTGTCAAAGCGCAGATTATAGGTACCGACTTTAAGCTGCTGCGCATAACCTAAAGTAGTGATGCTGCAAATAATTATAAGAGAAAAAAGAAAACGCTTAAGTTTCATTTACTTAGTTTGTTAGAAATATTGATGAAATGATTTCCATTTAATAATACTAAGAGAGCAGACGGTAATTGTTAGCTGCTCCCTTAGCATATAATCATTTTTACCAGCCCGGGTTTTGTCCCAGGTTTGGATTCATTAATCTGTCTGTTTCAGGTATCGGGTACAGATAATGCTTATCCTCCCAATTCCTCGGAATATTGTTCAGCCAGGTTAACTCCCCATGCGTATCCTCTGACAATTGCTGTGGGTTAACACCGCCACTTATGGTTTCAGATACGTTTATGTACGTTACTCCCAGTACCGGATTGGCAGGCATTGTTTTATAAAAACTAACATCCAGCACACCATCTTCATTTAAATCTAAAGGCTGGTTTAGGGCTGGTACATAAAAGCCGTTCCACTCCATCTCCATCAACTCTCCCCGCTTCCAACGTACAATATCATCAAACCTGAAACCTTCTAAAGCCAGTTCAATGCCTCTTTCTCTGCGTACCTCCAGCAACACCGGGTCATTTATTGCAGGAAAATAGTTTGTTTTAAGGTACTGGTCAACCACTGTGGGTTTAGCAGTTAAACCTCCTGTTATACCGGCTCTGCGGCGTAAGGCTCCTACAGTTTTTGCCCAGTCTTCATCTGTTAATGTACCTAATTCGGCTTTAGCTTCTGCATAATTTAACAGCACCTCTGCATAACGTATCATAGAAATAGAGTTAATGTTTCTACTGCCTCCATCGTAGTACATATCATCCAAGGTCCACTTTATAGGCTGATAGCCTGTGTAGGTGTAAGAAAACACAGGAGGAGCCGCTTCTTCAACACCACCATTTATTCTTGTGTAATCACCAGTACGGATTGTCTGCTTAAGTCGTAGATCTCTGCCTTTTACTTCATCAGGAAAGATAGTGGTTTCATAGCCGGGGTTGCTTGTAAAAGGAGTCCCATCTATATTGAGATAGGTATTAACAAACGTTCTGATAAGGCTTACTCTTGCTCCATAAGTAGCACTCGTCCACCACCAGTTTGCATCGTTGAACACATTTACATCAGGGTCAACTACGGCAGCAAGCATCACTTCTGAAGCAACTGGTGCCGGGCTGATAAACAACTGCCTGTAAGCCATATCTTCACCTCCTGCGGTGTTCAGGCTAAACCTCCCGCTACTCATTACCACTTCAGCTGCAGCTACAGCTTCGTTTAACCATTGGCTGGCAGTGCTCTCCAGATTATATTCTGTATGATATTTCCTGAATGTACCTTCGTACAAACATACTCTGGACTTGAAGGCATAGGCAACATCCCTGGTAATAAGGCTGCGGGTTTCGTCGTTAGTTGTTGTAATGTTTTCGCAGGCAAAGTTAATGTCAGCTAAAACAGAGTCCATAACCTGTGTTCTAGGGTCCCGTCCATTAAACAAATCAGGATCATTTACATCCATTGGCTTACTGATCCAGGGAACATCACCAAACCTCTTCACTTTATTAAAGTAGAACCAGGCCCGGAAGAATCTAGCCAAGCCAATGTAATGGTTTCGTACAGCTGAAGATATGCCTGGGTCGTTGTTATTCGCTATAAAATAATTAATGTTACGTAGGCCTGTCCAATCCCACCCAGAACTCTGCCTGGGCCCGTAAGCACCTTCTCTTAAGAAGTCAGGCACTTGTGTTCTTGCTGCGTAATCAGCCATCTGATCACCTCTGTGAATGTCGTTAGCAGTCGGCAGCACATCGTAAAGGGAATTAGCATAGAGTTCCAAGCCTCTTTCACTGCTAAAGACAGCACCCTTGGTGGCAGTAGCTTCAGGGGCTTGGTCCAGGTCGTCGCAGCTAGCAAAGAACACGCTAAGGACCAAAAGCCTCCATAATTGTTTCTTCATGATAAGTTTCATTTTATAACTTCTGTTCTGCTATTCTTGTTGATAAACTACCCAAGTACTAAAGCTACACAGCCTTTTTTGCCTGCATATCTACTGAACTCAGGTTACTTTTATAATTCTTTAGTTTCTCCTGATATATTAGAATGTTAGAGACAAACCCATGCTCAAACTTTTCAGGATAGGATAATTGTAGCCGTTACCACTGGTTCCATCGGTCAGCACCCTATCTGACCCGTTAATAGACTCAACATCAATGTCTTTTGTGTATTTGTAAAGAGGAGACCATGTCCAGAGATTTTCACCTGATAAAAAGACTCTGGCATTACTTATACCTACCCTGCTGATGAGCGACTGCGGCAACATGTACCCAATCTGAATGTTTTTCATGCGGATGTAAGCTGTGTTTTGCAAGTACTTTGTCTGAGCCTGTGCAAGTTCTCCTGAGCTATTCTGCGCTACATAGCCCCTGTATCTAGGAAGGTAAGTGTCTGGGTTATCTTCTGACCATATGTTACCAAGCTGCCACTCAGGTATCTTGTTATAAGGTCTGTTATACTGCCCCCAGAAAAGGCTGGCCTCCCGCCCCGGGTACCAGTCTTGCTTTCCTACTCCCTGAAAGAAGGTAGAGAAGAAGAAGTTGTTCCAGTCTGCACCTAAATTAATGCCATAAGTATACCTCGGTGTAGCATTGCCTATTATCTTTCTATCACCAGGGCTTGCAACTGTATTATCGCCATTATTGATAACGTTGTCACCATTGATATCTGCAAACTTGATGTCGCCTGGCAACCATTGGCCACTGGTTGAAGCTCTTAACAAAGCCTGCGAAGGAGAGTTTTCTATCTCATCCTGCGAAGTAAAGAAGCCATCTGTTACATAGCCCCAGATTTCTCCTATTTTCTGCCCTTCATAGTAGTCGGACAGCTTTTTGTCGGGGTTATTGTATTTTGTAATTTCAGCCTGATAATCAGCTAAAACAACCCGTATATTGTAGTTTAAAGGCTTTGAAGCAACTGTAAACATATCCTGCCAGCTAACAGACAGCTCCCATCCTTTTGTTTTTAAATCGGCATAGTTTCCTTTTGGAACTGCTGTACCGAAAACAGCAGGAAGCGTCATACCAACGGTGAACATATCAGTCGTTTTCCGGATATAGGCATCTCCGTTTATCATTAACCGATTAGATAACATACCAAGGTCTAGACCGATGTTTTGAGTAGTGGAAGTTTCCCAGGTTAGCCCATCCGGTATAACACCAGGCTGGCTTGTTTGCTGAGGCCGAACGCCATTTAATACTCTGCCTGATTGTGTTATCTCAAATTGCTCCTGGAATGCATAAGATTTTATATTTCCATTTCCTAAGGAACCGTAAGAGCCTCTGATTTTTAGCTCTGAAATAAGGTTAGGTGATATTTTCCAGAAAGACTCGTTTGATATTCTCCAACCGGCAGAAAAAGAAGGGAAGAAAGCATAACGTTCATTTTCAGGAAATTTAGAAGACCCATCATAACGGCCATTTGCCTCTAACAAATATTTATCTTTGTAAGAGTAGTTTAAGCGGTAAAACCCGCCCAAAATATTCCACTTCTCCCAATCTCCTCCTGTTGTGATAGACTGCCCTAAAGCAAGGTTAAGGTTTTCTGCATCTTCAAAGATCAAACCGTTTCGCTGTGTGGTAAGCTCCTCAAAAGTTGACTGCTCATAATTATAACCAGCCATTGCCTTAAAGTAATGCACATCATTGAAAGTAGTTTCATATTCTCCGTAGATGTTTGTAGCCAGGTACTGTATTTCTCCATATACATTTTGAATATCGTTTGTATTAGTTCCTACATATTCTATTACACCTGGTATTCTGCTATAAGGAACAGGCACACGCCGCCGTGTTGAATTATCATCTGTATCACGGTAAGTAAAATCACCTCTAACTCTGAGTTTGTTATCAAAGAATTTTGCTGTAAAACCAGTGGTGTTCCTGATTTCCCGCTCATTCATATCAATGCCATTTTTCCCGTACCACAAGTCTCCCACGGTATAGGCTGCTGAATAGGTTAACGTGCCGTCAGGGTTAAACATAGGTGCCATAGTATGACCTTCATCAGCAATGTTTCTCCAGATACCACCACCCTCTCCCACGTTTAATGGGTTATGGTATTTCATATTAGAATAGTTTATGTTGTTATCAATACGCAACCACGGAAACAGCTCAATAGCACCTTTGGCCCTGAAATTGTACATTTTATAATCATCTGAGTTGTAGCGGAACAAACCCTCCTGGCCAAAGTACCTTCCGGTAACATAGAAGCTTGCCTTGCCACTGCTACCGGAAACAGAAATGTTGTGTTCGGTGGAGCTGTTATGATCTTTATACAGTTCTTTAAACCAGTCTGTATTGTCGTAATAAACGTATTCTCCGTTAGCTCCAACATCTACTTTAGGCAAGCTTGGGTCGTTTGCCCTGCGCTCCAGTTCGGCTAAGTACTCCGGAGAGAACTTTACTGTTTTATTAACATTTTGTGGAGTCTGAGAATAATCGTTCCAGGCAGACCATCCTTCGTTAAACATTCTGGCAAATGTGTAGCCATCTGTTACTAAATCCGGAACAGTAGTAGGGCTTTTAACAGAGTAGTTACCTGAATAAGTAACACTTGTTTTTTCTTTAGCAGGGTTTTTAGTCGTAATCAACACTACGCCAAAAGCACCTCTTGCTCCATAAATGGCTGCTGAAGCTGCATCTTTTAACACTGTTATGGTAGCAATATCGTTCGGGTTTAGCAAACTTGGGTCGCCCTGTACTCCATCTATCAACACTAAAGCGCTACCACCCTGACCTATAGAAGTTGTACCTCTTACATTGAATGTTGGCGACTGGATAGGTTTACCATCTGTTGGTATAAGATTTAGGTTAGGAATAGCGCCTTGTAATCCTTGCGACAAATTGGGCAAAGGCCTGTTCTCCAGCACTTCTGATGTCACCTGTTCTACCGCACCTGTCAGATTTGCTTTTTTCTGTGTGCCGTAGCCAACCACTACAACTTCTGAAAGAGCTTTAGTGTCTGTTTGTAAGGTAACATTAAGTGTATTCCCAGTCACTACCTGTTCTTTAGTCTGATAGCCAAGCATAGTGAAAACCAGCACATCGTTAGGGCTGGCTACAATGCTAAAATTACCTTCAGAGTCTGTTGCAGTACCTTGACTTGTTCCTTTTACAGTAATATACACTCCGGGAAGAGGTCCCTGGTCATCGCGAACAGTTCCATTGATAACGTTCTGCTGTTGGTTACCCGCCTGACCTGTTTTCGCTGGATTAACCTTATTCAGGTAAACATTCTTTTCTACCTGACGGTATTCTACATTTGTGTTTTCAAATAAAGCATCCAGAACCTCTTTTACCGACTTCCGTTCCACTACAAGGTTTACCACTCTGTCACCTTCTATATGATTTCGGTTATACATAAAGTTAAACCCAGATGTGCGCTGCAACTCCTGTAGCACCTTTATTAATGGCACATGCTGTAGATTAAGAGTTACCTGCACTTCACTTATACTTTGCTGCACATAACTTGGTGCAGCAAATAGAGATTGTGAAAAAATAAAAATCATAACAACTGCATACATTAGCAGTCTCCATGATTTTCTAATATAATGTGGCACACTAATTGGTACAAAATTCATACATTTAATTGTTTTTAATAAGTTGTCACCTTGTTAAAGACTTCTAATCAGGCCGGGATTGTTGGTAGCTTTCCCGGTCTTTTTTGTGCTTGTGTTAAACTTTCTGTTACATAGGCTATAGTTATGTTTAGTTAGTGTGTGGCTTGGGTAATTTTTTTTAGCAGTTACTCATTGTAATCCATACTTTCCCGTCTTTAATCTCATAGCTAAAGCTGTTTATCTGCTGCAGCGACTCCAGCGTATGCGCTAGTTGCATTTTATTAAACCTGGCGGTAAAGAGGCATTCATCATTCTGTTCACCGATTAGTTCTACCGGCATACCATACCAGTTTTCGATCTGTGTTTTTACATCATGGTAGGTAGCATCCTGCAGTACGAGCACTCCATCTTTCCAGGCAATATTAGCAGAGGCATCTACCTTTTGCTTCAGGAAAGTTTTACTGGGCCTGTCGAAGATTAACTCCTCACCAGGCACAAGTTTATCTAATGTTATGAGACTGTTATTTTCATATTCTCCTACTGCTACCTTACCTGTGTTTACTGTTACAGCAATGTAGCCTTCCTGCTGATAAGCTTTAATGTTAAAGGAAGTACCCAATACCCGTGTTTCAATTTCATGGCTGTGTACCACGAAAGGTTTCTGTGGATTTTTCTTTACCTCAAAAAAAGACTGCCCATATACCAGGTTCAGCTCACGCACCTTTGCAGCAAAAGATTTTGGCGCCCGAAGCATACTGTTGGCATGCAGATACACAATAGAGCTATCTGGTAAAGTAATCTTCTTAAACTGAGCAGGCCCTGTTTGGTAAGTTACCCACTCAGGCTCCTCTGTTTGCATCCATTTATACTGATACACTAGCAAGCTGAGCGTAGCTACCAAGGCAACAGCAGCAGCTATGCGCCACACTGCCTGGTATAGCGGCCTTACTTTCACTTCCTGATCAGGAGCAACTAAGGGGCTGTGGTTATAGCTTCTTATTTCCTCCTGTATCCGGTTATATATCTCCAGTTTTAGCTGTTCTTTTTTATCTGGGTTTTCTAAAATATCAGAAGCAACGTTATCATCAATGGTATTGTACCATTGTTTTGCTTTTCGATGTGCTTCCAGTTGTTTTGTGCAACCGGTGCACTTAGTGCGTTGGCTTAACCGGTGGTTATACTTCTTTCCCATTCTACTATTATCATCTGAGCAAACGGGAAAAAGTACTTCTCTAAATTGTTAACTATATATTATGAGTTTGTTAAGAGAATCAGCAGAAGTGTACATACATTAGCTGGCTCTGCATAAAAGGTTTTAACTTTCTTCTGAAGCCGTTGTAATGCCTGAGAGATATTATTTTTTACAGTTTGCTCCGACAGGCAAAGCTCAGTAGCTATTTCTTTAATAGAACGCTCTTCCATCCTGCTAAGCACAAAAGCCTTTTTCATGTTCTCGGGCATTTGGTTTATTTCCCTATCGAGCATAAGCTCCAACTCTCCAGCCTCTAGCGTTTGCTCCGAAGAATGCTGAAGCGGATTGAGACCTTGAAAGTGTGTTTCCCGCTCTAATGTGGCTTTGTGCTTTTTGTAATGGCTGATGGCCTGATTGCGGGCTGCAGTGGTAAGATAAGGAGCCAAAGATTCCTCTACAGGAACAGTTGCTTTATTAAGCCACAGGCTTACAAATATATTCTGCACAATGTCTTTTGTTGCTTCCTCATCTAAAAGGCGGCGGTAGAGCATGGTGTACAACACACTCCAATAGCGTTCATACAGAAGCCTGAAAGCGCTTTCATCGCCTTCCTGAAGAGCGGTTAACAGCTCAGCATCGGTCCTGGTACATGAGGTTTGCATAATTGACTCATACAAACTTATACTATATCCAGGAACGATTCAATTTAACAGAATTAAGTTAATGTTAATTGTGAAAGTTTAAAGAGATAACATTATTTACTACCCTTCAAACAGTTTTGAAGGACATTACTTGAGAAAAGAATCCCTCAAACCTTAGCAGGATACGCTAAACAAGATGCTGTTATAACAACTGTAAAATAGCTACATTTGAGAATCATTCTAATCTATCTACTTAACATAAACATGAACAAGCGTACTTATTTAAGTATGTTTCTGGCTGCGGCACTGGCTCTCCCTTCCGGTACTGCTATAGCACAGAACAAAAAGGAAGAGCCAAAGTGGAAAGTGGAGGAAGCCCACGGTCCGCAAAAAGAGATTACAGTTACTACTGACGAAGGCACCTGGATGAGCCTGGACGTGAGCCCGGACGGTAAGGAAATTATTTTTGATATGCTGGGGGATATTTACAGCATGCCTATATCAGGGGGTAAAGCTAAGTTACTTACTGGTGGCCACGCTTATGACGTGCAGCCTCGCTTTAGCCCCGATGGCAAGCTTATCTCTTTTACTTCTGACAGAGCTGGTGGCGATAACATCTGGGTGATGAACCGTGACGGCTCTAACCCGCGGCAGGTAACAAATGAAAACTTCCGGCTACTGAACAATGCTGTCTGGACACCAGATGGCCAGTACCTGATTGCCCGCAAGCATTTTACTGCCACACGCTCTCTGGGAGCCGGTGAAATGTGGATGTACCACATCTCTGGAGGCAGTGGCATTCAGTTAACAAAGCGTAAAAACGACCAGCAGGATGCAGGAGAACCCTTTGTGTCTCCTGATGGAAAATATGTGTACTTTTCGGAAGACATGAGTGGTGGTTCTACCTTTGAGTACAACAAAGACCCCAACGGCCAGATTTATGTGATACGCCGTGTAGACCGTAACACAGGTGAGATAGAAAACGTGGTAACAGGTTATGGCGGCTCGGTACGACCTGTCGTATCTCCTGATGGCAAGTACATTGCTTTTGTACGTCGTATGCGCACCAAGTCAGTTCTTTTTATACATGATTTAAAGACAGGTGAAGAGTGGCCTGTTTACGATAAGCTAAACCACGACCAGCAGGAAGCATGGGCTATTTTTGGCGTTTATCCTAACTTCTCCTGGACACCGGACAACAAGAGCATTGTGTTCTGGGCTGATGGTAAAATAAATAAAGTAGACGTGGCCACCAAAAAAGTAGCCAACATTCCTTTCGAGGCTACAGCGACACACCATATTACAGAGGCTGTTCGCCACGACCACAGCAAAACAGGCATAGCGCCTAAACAGTTTACAGCCAAAGCCATACGCCATGCCGTTACCTCACCAGATGGTAAAACGTTAGTGTTCAATGCTGCTGGGCACATCTACAAAAAAGAACTGCCAAACGGCAAGCCAGAGCGCATTACGAACGGTCAGGATTTCGAATTCTATCCGGCCTTCTCTCCAGATGGCAAATATGTGGTGTACTCTACCTGGAACGATGAGAATTACGGTGCCTTGATGAAAGTAGATATCCGCAAGAAGAATGCCAAGCCAACAAAGCTTACTACTGACAAAGGTTTCTATACTACGCCTTCTTTCTCTCCAAACGGTAAATATATTGCTTATACCAAAGAGGGTGGCAACAACCACATGGGCTACGCTTATAGCAAAGAGAAGGGAATTTTTTATATGCCTGCTAATGGAGGCAAACCTGTGTTAGTAACAGAAAAAGGCTCAATGCCTATTTTCAATGCCAGCTCAGACCGAATTTACTTTACAGGGTATGCTGGCGGTAATGCTGCCTTTAAAAGTATTAACCTTGAGGGCAAAGAAGAAGTGACACATTATACTTCTAAATACACTACTGAGTTCCACCCAAGCCCGGACAACAAGTGGCTGGCTTTTGTAGAGATGTTTAATGGCTATGTTGCTCCTTTGTCAGCTAACGGAGCCGGCTTAGATTTAAGCGCTGATACTAAAGCTGTACCGGTAGCACGCTTCACCCGCGATGCAGGCACCAGCATCCACTGGTCAGCTGACAGCAAAAAAATAAACTGGGTATTAGGAGACGAATACTTCACCAACGAGCTGAAAGACCGCTTTAAGTTTGTAGAAGGTGCTCCTGAAGAGCTGCCAGCCATTGATACCACAGGCACTAAAATAGGCTTAGTGCTAGATACAGACATACCAGAAGGTAAAATAGCTTTCACCAATGCCCGCATCATTACCATGAAAGGCGATGAGGTAATAGAAGGCGGTACAATTGTGGTAGACGGCAACCGCATTGTGGCAGTTGGTAAAAATGTTGCTTTGCCTAAAGATGCCAAAGTAATTGACGCTGCCGGCAAAACCATTATGCCTGGTATTGTAGATGTACACGCGCACATGGGTACTTTCCGCAATGGCATGAGCCCGCAAAAGCAATGGGCATATTATACCAACCTTGCCTACGGTGTTACTACCACGCACGACCCTTCTTCTACCACCGAAATGGTTTTCAGCCAGTCTGAAGCAGTTAAATCCGGTGCTATGGTGGGGCCGCGAATTTTCTCTACGGGTACAGTACTTTACGGTGCCGACGGTAACTTTAAAGCTGTGATCAATAATTTAGATGATGCCCGTTCGCACCTGCGCCGCATTAAGGCTGCTGGAGGATTCTCAGTAAAAAGCTATAACCAGCCTCGCCGTGAGCAGCGGCAGCAAGTAATACAAGCAGCCCGGGAGTTGGACATGAGTGTTGTGCCGGAAGGCGGTTCTACCTTCTTCCACAACATGAGCATGATTCTGGATGGCCACACTGGTATAGAACACAACATTCCGATTGCCCCACTTTACAAAGACGTGGTGGAAATATGGAAAGCCAGCAAAACAGGTTATACACCTACACTAATTGTAAACTATGGTGCTGTAAACGGAGAGTATTACTGGTACCAGCACACCAATGTATGGGAGAAAGAGCGCCTGCTGAAATTCACACCTCGCTCGGTTATAGATGGCCGTTCCCGCTTTGTGACACAGGTTCCTGAAGAAGAGTACGAAAATGGTTATATGGCAGTATCCAGAGCTTGTAAGCTACTTACTGACAACGGTGTAAAAGTAAACCTGGGTGCACATGGTCAGTTGCAGGGCTTAGGCGCACACTGGGAACTGTGGATGTTGCAGCAAGGTGGCATGACAAATCTAGAAGCACTTCGTGCGGCTACATTAAATGGTGCCGAATACTTGGGCATGAGCAAAGATATAGGCTCACTGGAAACAGGTAAACTAGCCGACCTGATTGTGCTTGACAAGAACCCTCTGGATAACATCCAGAACTCAGAGCATGTGAAGTACACGATGGTAAACGGACGCCTGTACGATGCCGCAACCATGGCTGAAACAGGTAATTACGAGCGCAAACCAGGCAAGTTCTGGTGGGAAAACAACCACTATGCTACCGCTTTTGACTGGCACGAAGGCACAGATACCCGCTTCGAAGGCATAGCCGGAGAACACTGCACCTGCCGTCATTAATCGTTTAATTTTATGCAGGAATGGACAGCCACTTCTACTTAGTAGAGGTGGCTGTCTTTTTTTAATACTCAGCTGCGCTAATTTCGCATCACTCCTCCTACACGATACCACTGGTACCCATATTCTTCCAGATTAAACTGGTAAACTCCCTCTTTATTAACTGTATTTTCCTTTTCCTCTATCAGGTTTACCAGCTTTTTACCTGAAGCAACATCTGACTTTATTTGTACCTGTTGGGGCTCTTTGCTGAAATTATGAATCATAACTAATTGGCTCCCTTTCCAGTCATACTTAATAGCCAGTACATGAGGAGAATTCAGGTCAAGAATTGTCCAGTCGCCTAAGCCAACCTCCGGGCACTCTTTGCGTAAGCGTATCATTTTCGCTGTCCAGTTAAGCAATGAATTAGGATTACGCCGTTGCGCTGCTACATTAACCTGGTGATAACTGTACTGTCCTTCATCAATAACAGGCCGATCTGTTTTACTGGCTTCAGAAAACCCAGCATTAGGTTCGTTGGACCATTGCATGGGAGTGCGTACAGCATTGCGCTCCTTCAGACTCAGGTCATCGCCCATGCCAATTTCATCTCCATACCGTATCACAGGGGTACCTGGTAAAGAGAAAAGTAGGCTATAGGCTAACTCTAACTGCTTTCTGTTACCCAGCATCGGAGCTAAACGTCTGCGAATTCCCCTGTCGTATAGCTGCATGTTCTTCTTCGGCCCAAAAGCCTGATAAACTTCATCCCGCTGCTCTTCGGTAAGCCTTCCTAAATCTAGCTCATCATGATTTCTAAGAAAATTAGCCCATTGTGACGCTTCCGGAATGCTTTTAGTTGCTTGTAAGGCATTTGTAAATTCATTAATCTGGCCTGTAGCAAGCGCATAAAACAGGTGTTGGTTGGCGTAAAAATTAAACATAAGGGACATTCCATTACCTTCCTTTCCAAAATATTCTACCTCTTCCCCTGGCTCTACATTTGCTTCTCCTAAAACAACGGCGTCTCCTTTTCGCCACCCTATAAAACGGAGCAACTCTTTCAATAACTGAAACCGGTGCGTTGGATTCTCTCTATCAGAATAAGGATCTTCTATAATAAAAGGAACAGCATCAAGACGGAAACCGGCAACACCAGATCGTAGCCAGTGCCCCATCACTTTCTGCACCTCAGTCTGAACTTCAGTATTACTAAAGTTCAGGTCAGGCTGAAACCTATAAAATCGATGAGAGTAATAAGCTCCGGCTTTTTTATCAAAAGTCCATGTTTCCTGTTGTACTCCAGGAAAAACCATTCCTTTATTCCAGTCCTTAGGTCTTTCTTCTGACCAGACATACCAGGAACGATATTTTGAGTTCATACTCTGGCGAGCCTCCTGAAACCAAGGATGCTGATCGGAAGTATGATTTACCACCAGATCCATTATTACCCGCATGCCTCGTTTTTCGGCTTCATGCATAAACTCCGAAAAATCACCACTAGTCCCATAAATCGGGTTTACACCGTAGTAATCAGAAATATCGTACCCGTTATCTTGCCTGGGTGAAGGTTGAAAAGGAGCCAACCAGATAACATCAACTCCTAAAACATCCAAGTAATCCAACTGCTGTATTAACCCCTGAAAATCTCCGATGCCATTACCGTCAGAATCTTTAAAGGTATCCAGTTCAAGATTATAAATAACAACATTCTTATACCAACGATTTTCCTGCAGACCAGTAGAAAAAGACTGCTCTGAAGTAGTTGTCTTACTTTGAGCAATGACAGGTTCGCTAATTCGAAATCCAAAAATCAAACTTAAAAACAGACAGGCTATTAACTTTTTCATAGAGGATGCACTATATACCGTGTCCTTAACGAGCATTCAAGTTATAAAGATTACTTTAGCTGATTTTGCCTAAGGTCTCGCGGCTGTTGTGCATATGTTACATACTTCTTTTACTTGTCATTGCCTGTGCGCTCCACATCTGTGAGGAAGCATTTCCTGCTAAGCGCTGTGTGCTGGGGCTGCTACTATTGTGGCACCACAATATGTGCGACACCTTACGGAAAAACTTGAGAAGTAATTCTCTCCGACAAGATGGGCTTTTACAGATTCCAAAACTGAAGAAGACTTACTATCAGGCAATTTCTATAAAGTTAATTCTCCAGTTTAAGCTAGCTTATGTAGCTATCAAACAAAAAAGGCTGTAGATTCTCCACAGCCATTAACAGTTAATTTATAAAAAAGGGAAACTCTACTCTTTAACAGCAGCCAATACTCGCTTAATTAGCTCATTAGGACTGCCATTGTGCCAGCGCCACACAATAACTATGTCGTGTTCTGGATCAACCCAGATGGTATTAGAGCCTGCACCAAGTGCAGCATAGCTATTTGTTGGCGCATCAGGCCAAGCTTTGCCTTCTGTATTTAGCCACCACAGGTAACCATAATCCGGGCCAACAGGTCCACGCACTGTAGTTGCCTGCTTCACCCATTCTTCTGATACTAACTGCTTATTTTTCCACTGGCCGTTACGCAGGAACAGGTAACCAAACCGGGCTTCGTCTCGGGTATTAATCCAGAGGCCGCCACCCCAGCGGGTTCCGCCGCTTACTGATGGCATTGGCTTACAGTTGATTTCTACTGTAGAATTTCTGTACGGCACCCAGCGCCACGTCTCAGAAGCATCAATCGGGTCCATAACCTCATCTTCTAACACCTCTGGCAAGGGCTTTTCCCACAAACGCAACAACGATAACGCTAACCTGTTAATGCGAACATCATTGTATTCATAATGTGTACCCGGCTCCTGCAGCTCGCGTGGTTTGCGATCTCCTCTGCCATAAGCCTCTTTACCTACAAAATCGTGCTTTTTGCCCCAAAGCTCTCCTTCCCATTCCGAAGTTTGCCGCGCATGGTGCTCCCATGTTACTTTACTGTTTTGCTCCGAATCATAGCCGTCATCATGAATATATTTTGTTACCGGGTCATGTATGTCTTCTATCATACCACGATCCAGTGTCAGGCCTAGTATAGTAGAAAGGAAACTTTTAGCTACACTGTAAGTAGGATCGGCACGCTCCGTATCGCCCCACTCAGCCACAATGTATCCATTTTTGAGAATAATACCGTTGGTAGTGGCTCTGCCGTCGGGCAAAGGCCCAAGTGGTGTTCCAAATATTTCCTCCTGTGTAGAAAAATCCGGCTTCATTTGAGTTGTTTCCTGCTCCTTAGCCCATGTTACAGCATCTTGTAGTAAGGCAGCATCCATACCTACCTCTTCCGGTTTCTTCTTTTCCCAGTTATCGCCTTTGCCGGGGTAATATACCTTTGCTGCTGTTTGCTGGCCCTGTGTTGTTGTGCCCGCTTGCTTCGATTGCTGGCAGGCAAACATGCCCAGCACCAGTGCGAGTGTAATAAATCTGATTCGAATCATGTATGGTTAATTATCAGTTGCTACAAGAGCTAAAGCTACATAAAAGTTACTTATCTCTACTAACGCTAATGGCATAACGGCAATTTTGATAACCTGATATGCTGCCCTGTTCTAAAGCTATACCAGGTACAACACCTGAAAATCACCGAAAGCAAATGTTAAACAACAAAAGTAGCGTGAACCAGGCCCATATCTTTACCCTAGTACCTGATCAGTTGTTCTAAAAAGAAAAAAGCCTTAGCGAAATTAATCACCAAGGCTCTGTTCAACAAACACTAAACACTTACTTAATCATTCACATTTATTTCATTGGTACCTCCATTAGCAGAAGTTCAGCATCCGTACTGGCTTCTACCCTGAAGCTTTCTGCCTCTGAGATACCCAAACCGTCGCGTTTGCTTAGCTTATTCCCGTCTATTTCTACTTCTCCGTCTATTACAAAAGCATAAACACCGTTGCCAAGCTTGTGTATCTTGTACTCTTCTGAAAAACCAGATTTCAGTGTGCCCAGCGAAAACCATGCATCCTGATTAATCCAGACTGCTTCCCCATCTTTTTCCGGCGACACTACCACTTGCAGTTTATTCTGGCGATCATCAGGCTTGAAGGTCTTTTGTTCATAACGAGGCGGAATGTCTTTAAGTTTTGGGAAAACCCATATTTGCAGAAAGTTTACCTCTTCTGATTTAGAATGATTGTACTCAGAGTGAGTAAGCCCAAACCCAGCAGACATTATCTGTACATCATTTGTACGGATCACCTCTCTGTTACCTGTACTATCCTGGTGCTCCAGAGAACCAGACAAGGGAATGGAAATAATTTCCATATTATCATGAGGGTGGGCGCCAAATCCCATGCCTCCTGCCACTATATCATCGTTTATTACACGTAATAAGCCAAAGCCCATACGCTCCGGGTTATAATAGCGAGCAAAGCTAAAGGTATGATGTGAGTCGAGCCAGCCATGGTTAGCATGCCCACGTGTGTCAGCTTTGTGTATGATTGTGTTGCTCATAATTACTCTCTGTTTCTGTGGTTAAAATGCCTGATTATTCCAATTTCCATTAAAGACCAGCTCGCTGAGAGGTTTACGTGTGCGTGGAGCAGCTTCTCTTGCTTTCAAATTCTCTGGCAGTTCATTTACGTCTCCCAGGTAACCTACTGTTGCCATTACTACCGGCTGATACCCTTCTGGAATTTGCAACAGTTCAACTGCTTTTTCGGCAGAGAAGCCTCCCATTAGGTGTACATATAAACCTAGCTCTGTTGCTTGTGCCAACATGTTACCAGTAGCTAAACCTACATCATGCCAGGCATGTGCATAATCAACATCAAGGGTAGAATATCCTTTCTTGGCTATTGTCAGGATTAGGACAGGCGCATGCTGTGCCCAGCTACTGTTGCCCTCGAACAAGCATTCTAACAACTTATTATATCCTTCGGGGTTTTCATTTTTATCTGCATAAATAAAGCGCCAGGGCTGCTCATTCATAGTTGACGGTGCCCAACGCGCTGCCTCAAACAAAGCTGTCAAAGCTTCTGCAGGAACAGGTTTAGAGCTGTATGCTCTGGTGCTTCGCCTGTTTCTGATCAAATCATGTATTCTGATTTCTTCCACAGTATTCATATTTATATTTCTACAAATTACTGGCAGACTGGCTACCTGTTTGTTATAAATTACTCTTTAAATTAGAATGATGTTTGGTAGGTGCTTCATGCTTGCCTTCCGTTTCCACCATTTGTCCACTACTATTTGACTTAGTCATATTTTAATGTACATACAACAAATGTATATACATTATTAATTAAAAAAAAGTTTAGTTTGAAAAATGAAGACATAACTATTGCTGTTCCCTATCAGTCAAAAGCTTTCATAACAACAGTAGTATCGTTTTTTTAGACACAAATTGCTTCAAGAAGTACTCTTTCAGAAAGCACAAAATGAACAGTAAAAGAGATATACTTCATAAAAGTACTCCTCGTACTGATAAACATTATGAAAAGAAATTATTATTGACTTATTTTCTACTTGTAGAAAACAAGCAAAGTTGGGTTTTACTGTTACCACTTTTGATAACAATCAGGCTGCAGCTTAGAAAGCTTTCTTCTTTTACCAACACCTTAAATGTGTTTCTGCTATCACTCTGATTCTTGAACTGTTAAGGATATTAACAGTTTTTTCATATCAAAAACAGCGTGATAACATCAAGAAAGATTTATATTGTGACCTTTTAAGTTTAAAATTTACTTTTAAGACTTTATTTTAATTTACTATCCGGATGATTTATAAGAATACAGCAGTTTATAACGCAGGCACCAATGAGAACCTTTTTGGCGCTTCTGCTAAGGTAACTGCTGCCGTAACAGAGGCACTGGTAACCTTAAACAGTTACCCGGAGCCGGATGCTACTCCTCTTCGGGAGGCTCTTGCCCAAAAGCTGTCTGTTCGCTCAACACAGATAATAGTAGGCAGCGGTTCCGGTGAATTAATATCACTGCTTGTACAGGCTTACTGTTACCCATTTCATGAATCGGCTATTCTGTCTGTTAGGCCAACTTTCCCGCTTTACCAGATGGAGGCCAGGGACTTTGGGGTGCGCTATGAGGCAATATCCTTAGACAGTAGCTATAACATCCAGGTAGATGATCTGCTTTACGCAGTTAATGACAGCACCAGGCTTTGCTTTATTTCTAACCCTAATAACCCTACAGGCTCCTGCCTGTCTGTAGCAGATTTAAAAAGATTGATACAGGAGCTTCCCGCCCATGTAACACTGGTGTTGGACGAGGCTTATATTGAATATGCCTCCTCACCTGATTTTGGCAGTGCCTTACCATTCCTACAGGAGCGTGATAACCTAGTTGTGCTACGAACCTTTTCAAAGGTGTATGGACTGGCATCACTTCGGGTAGGCTATATGGTGGCACAGGAAGCAACCATAGACAAGGTTAAACAGCTTAAGCAGCCTTTTAATGTAAATCATCTGGCACAAATAGCCGCTGCGACAGCCCTTCAGGATGAAGATTTCCTACAGTACACATTACAGGAAACGGCAACTGGTAAGGCACACCTGCAGTCTGTTCTGGACAAACTAGGCATACAGTACTGGCCATCGGAAGGGAACTTTCTTTATGTTGATGCCGGATTGCCTGCCAGGCCGCTTTGCCAACAACTGCAGCAGCAAGGTGTACTTGTGCGGTTAGGTGAGGATTCTTTTTCCTTGCGCATAACTATCGGAACAAAAAAACACCAGGATTACCTACACCATATTTTGAAAACAATGCTAACACCCTCTCATCTTTTAGAAGAACAGCCTTTAGCGCAAATACTTGAAACAGGTCAAGCTTTGGCAGATTCTCAAAAAGCAGACTTTAGAAGCGCTACTGAAACACTAGCTTCCTTTGCCAACAAGGCCGGAACTCCGGCAGAACGAATAGCCTTAGCTTATACCAGAGCATTTCAGGCCTGCCAGCAAGACGGCAGCTTGTATTCCGGTAACCTGTACAGCAGCGACTTTGGCGAGTTAGATATGATCTCTGCCTTTGGCGTGTTAGTAAAGTCTACTCCACTGGTAACGTTTGGCCATATGTTCGCTAACCTGACGATAGTTAATGCTGTCGCAAATGCACAGGAAGTACATATACTTGATTTAGGAATAGGTAGTGGCGTACAATGGTTTCACTTGTTAGACCAACTTGCAGCAAGACCAGGCGGTGCTCCTAAAATACGCTTTACAGGTATCGATATTGCTGCAGCAACAGGTGCCCCAGAGCATCGCCTACAGGAAACAGGTAACAGGTTAATGCAGCATGCTGCCTCCTTAAACATTAATGCGACCTATAGTTGTATTGCTACAAAACTGGAAGAGTTTGACCTCCGAACACTGACATTCACACCTAGTGAGACACTGGTAATAAACTCAGCTCTAACGCTGCACCACATTTTTGATCAGTTGGTAAAAAGCCCGGACCAGCGGGATGGGGTGTTAAAGCAAATTAAAGCATTAAGCCCAACTGTTTTCACTTTAACAGAGCCCGACTCTGAACATAACAAACTGGAGTTTATGCCTCGCCTGCGGGAATCGTTGCGCCACTACTATACGGTTTTTGATGTTCTAGGAACCCTGTTACCAGCAGATATGCCTGAGCGGCAGGTAATAGAGCAGGAGTTCTTTGGGAGGGAGATTATCAACGTAACATCATGTGAGGGGGCAGCACGAGTGGAGCGCCATGAGCGTAATGAAGCCTGGCAGCGACGCCTGACAAGGTTAGGTTTTATTCCTTACGAGGAACAAGATATGGCTGAAGATCTAATATATGCGCTGCGCCTGCATGAGAACTTTACCTTGGTGCCTAATGGAGCTGGTTATACATTGCATTGGAAAGGAACGCCTGTCATTTCTTCTACTGCCTGGGTATAGCAGCATGAATAGTAAACCACCAACAGTTATTGATGGATAACCGTTGGTGGTTTATTCAGAAACTAAGCTTTTTAAGTGCCAGAAGGCTTAATGCAACAGAACCAGAAACGCTAACTTCACCATTCAGAATCATGTTTTCAACATCTTCCAGCGGCACTCTCAGCACCTCAATATTTTCAGTTTCATCCAAGTCCTGTTCTGCCACCTTCCGCACATTTTTAGCCAGAAAAAAATAAATTTTATTTGTGTCTTTGGTAGGATTATCAATCACTTCTAAAACTAACTCTATTTCATCAGAAGTGTACCCTGTTTCTTCCAACAACTCACGTTTAGCCGCCTCTACAGGCACATCCTCTCCCTCATCTATTACGCCTCCTGGCAATTCGATAAATATACCTGCAGCTGCATGCTTGTACTGCCGCACAAACAGCACGTGGTTATCTTCTGTAACCGGAAAAGTCAACACAACATTAGGCCGCACGCTCACATAGTAATCATCCAACACCATTCCGTTTGGCAGTTCAACTTCGTCACGTCTAAGCTTATACCACTTCTCATTAAATACCAGTTCAGATTTTAGTACTTTCCAGGGTTTCGGAGTTTGTTGTGTTTCTTTCATGTTGAATTATGTTGATATTGCAGCTGTTGGAAGAGCAATATAGCATAAAAAATACGCCTGCTATTAAGTAATAGCAGGCGTGGCAGCATTATTTAAGGTGAGAATTTATTTTTTATCGTCTGATTCTGATACCATATATTCGTTTTTACTGCCAACTTTTTCCTGAACAGCCTCCTGCCAGTCTAAGCCTACAGCAGAAAGATACTCTGACTGGTTCCATTGCTGATGCTGTCTAAGTTCTTCATCAACCTCACAAATATAAATTTCATGCCCGGGGCGACTGGTAACTTTTAAGCCGCAGGAACGCATCATTGCTTCGATGCAGGCGTGGTTCGGAGCCCACCAATTGGTCAGGTCACCAGCCATCTTTTTTTCAATGAAAGCCATTTTAGGCCAACTATTCTCCAGCATGTGCACTCTATCATGTATGCCAATATCCTCCGGGGTAGCTTTATTTTCCTCTCCTGGCATAGTTAGCGTTTGAAACACCATCATCTTTCTTGTCTTCTGAGACAGTATGTCCAGCGAAAGCAATGGGTAACGCAAGTGATAAAGCACTCCCATGTACCAGATCAGGTCAAACTGACGGTCAAGGCGTGCTACATCATATACCTGCATTTGTTTAAACTCAATCTTGTCATCAAGCCCAAACTGTTTTGCCGCCCACATCGCCTGTGTCAGATAATGAGGATCTACATCAATACCTAATACATTAGCACCTCGCTTAGCAAGCTCTATAGAGTAAAAACCAGCGTTACAACCTATATCCAGCACATTCCATCCTGATAAATCCGTTGGAATACTGTTTTCTAACTCCTGCCACTTAAAAGAAGGGAAGTTTCCTAACCTGTGGTTAGGTGCTGTCTGCTCTCCTCCCGGTAAATGTAAGTTATGAAACCATGGCCCAAGCTGTTCTATCTCCTGCTGTATATCCATTAATTATAATGCGTAAATAATGTAATAAGTATATGTATTTTCGGTTAATCGTTAATCGTAAAAAAAAGTTGCGTTGGTTAAGTTACTGGTACTTTAGCTCAGTAACTTAACCAACGCAACTTTTTTTAAGTATTAGGAAATAAAGCTTTTAACAGCAGTTCCTTCTCCATCAGCTGTTGATAAAGAATCGTTGTTTATTGTCATCAGCTCGTGCGCATAACTCTCCAGTTCCTGTGCACGGTGTGCGGCTGTATGCTTAGAAAGTACCTTTTGGCGAGCAAGCTCACCTATAGATTTACGTTGAGATTTACACATTTCCCGCAGATAGCATAAGGTATCTTTAGCTGATTTAGCAACTAAAATTTCCTTATCCAGCTCAAAGATAGTTTCAAGGCCATCCCAATAGTCTGAGATTATTGGTGTGCCACAGGCTGCAGCTTCAAACAGACGCACACTTGGTGAGTAACCAGCCTTAACCATATCAGCACGGGTAACATTTAACGTATAGCGCTGGCTGTTATAGAACCGACGGTGTTCCAATGGAGGCAAATGCTCTGAATAGGCTGTGTTAGCAGGCCATTGTATCTCTTTCGGATATTGAGGCCCAACCACTACAAAGCGTCCTCTGTCCCACTGTCTTGCAGCATCAAGCATTAATTTCTCTAATGGAGGCTGGCGATCTTCCGAATAAGTACCCAGATAACCTAAGTCCCATACTGTTTCCTGGTACTCCGGAAAGTACAGCTCCTGATCAACAGCACAATATAAAGGGCGAGCCATTGGTGAGCCATATTTTTGTTCCAGCAGATCGAGTGTAGGACCGCCAGTAAACGACAGGTACAGATCATACTGAGGAATCAGCGTAGGGTTAAGGTACTCATAATCCTGGCGCTCCAGTTTTGCCAGTGTTACCGGTGTGTCAATATCATAAAAGGCTTTGATGCCTTTTGCAGTTTTAATAACCCACTTTCCAACCTGCACGCCATCGGGTACATAAGACCCTACTATAACCATATCCGCTTCACGAACATGTTCTGTAAATCGGTTTTCTAGGTCTTCCAATGAAACATAAAGTTCGGTTTTGCAAAACTGTGGGTTAGGTAAGTCACGGTTGCCGGCATACCACGCCACATCTCTCTCCAAAAACAACACATTATGACCAACTTTATTTAGCTCGCGAACCAAACCGCGATAGGTAGTGGCGTGGCCATTGCCCCAGGATGATGTGATCGAAAGACCAATAATTACTATATTCATGCTACTGCCTCCTTTTGTTGTTTCACTTTTGCATATAATAACGTTTCTAATTGCTCTGCTCTATGGCTATAGGTATGGGCCGAAAGAACTTTCCTATAGGCTGCCTCGCCAATTGCCTTTGCGTTCTCCTCTGTCAGCTCTGCAAGTATAGCCACTACATCGTCTCCCGTTTTAGCTACCATAATTTCCTTTCCGGGCTCAAAGAATAAGTCTATCCCCTCCCAGTAATCTGTTATGATACAGGCACCAGCTCCCGCTGCTTCAAACACGCGTGTAGCAGGAGAAAAACCGTAACGGGCCATACTTTCACGGCTTATGTTAAGAACGGCTTTTGGAGTGCAGTTAAAAGCATTGTGGTCTTTTGTATAAACGTGGCCAATGTACTTTACGTTTTCACTCATCGGCTTATCGCCCCAGCCACTGCCCCCTATCATAAATGTCTTACCCGGTGTTGCCGTTGCAGGCTTCAGAAAGAAGTCCTCTACACGTGCTTCACGGTCAGGCAATCGATTGCCCAAAAAAGCCAGATCACATTCGAAACGTGTATCAGAGGCAACAGGAAAATGTGTGGCAGTATCCAGTGCGTTATAAATGGGCACACACTTCTTAGCTCCCAATGTCTTATATGCATTTACTACGGGGTCTCCACCGCCATACGTCAGAATCATGTCGTACTGCGGAATCAATTGCAGGAACTGATCTTCGGCATTATTATGTACCCGATCAAGTGTGGCTGGTGCATCCACATCCCAAAACACCACTAGGCGCTCATCGGTCTGTAATTTCAGCACTTCACGCTCCAGCAATTCATCAAAAACACCCACACCACTGGCTTTTACCACCATGTCAGCCGCTGCTGCTTTTTCTAAGCAGGCATACACGGCCTCTTCCGTAGCTTCGTAAACAACTACTTTGGCCCAGTCTGGATCTGGTATATCCCTGTTCTGTTGACGATCATAAGCATCGGGCTCATAAAAAGTGACCTTATGGCCGCGCTCGTTCAGCGCTCTGATTATACCACGATAATATGTTGCTGCTCCGTTCCAGTAAGCAGAAACAAGGCTTGAACCAAAGAAAGCAATATCAAGTTTATTATTCTTCATGCAGAACTTGTTCTTTTTGTACGAGATAAATTTTAGAAGAGTCTATACCTAGCTCTTCACAAACTTTCTCCAGCTCATCTACACGATGAGCGCATGTGTGTCGGTTATTTATTGTTTGCAGGCCATGCTCCGCCAGTTCCTTTGCTTTATCAGCGTCTGAAAGTATGGTTTGCAAATGTTTTTTCATTTCTTCTCCAGTACGGGCTACCAGAAAGTCCTCGCCTGGTGTGAAAAGATTCTCAGCATCATCCCACGGGGAGGAGATAAGCGGAATACCACAAGCCATTGCCTCAAACGGACGAATAGTAGGTATACCTGGCAGCGCCTCCACATAAGGTCTGCGTGGTACGTGTACTGTTACTTTATGTTTCGCAAATTCTTCAGCAGCTTTATAATTTGGCAGCCATCCACCATATTCTATTCCGGCATCGGCTAAAGCTTTTCTGGCGTGTTCCGGATACCGAACACCATATATCTTAGCTTTTAAGCCCAGCTCTTTCACAGGGTTGATCAGAAACTCATGCAATTCAGCTGTTCTTTCCTCATCGCCCCAGTTACCGATCCAAACCAGGTCTCCCTCATAGGGCTTACGCTCATGCGGGTAAAACACAGAAGTATCCGCCGCTTCATGCCAGGTCCAGGCTTTTTCAGTCCACCCCTCTTTCAGGTACAGGTCACGTATTACCTGTCCGAATGCAAGTACACCATCGTAGTTACTAAGGTCGTACTTGGCCATGCTTTCACGCTCTGTTATAGCGCGATGATGTGTATCGTGAAATAGTAGCTTATAGTCACTTTCTTTGCTGTGTTCCCCTACCCGCTTTACCAGTTCATGCTCACTCCATTCGTGTACCAGTACCAAGTCTGCACCTTTCAGTTCTTTATCAAGATCTAAGGTATCCAGTGTGTAAAAGTTAGTACTGACATTCGGATAATAGGTTTTCAGCTCTTCCAGTTTCCCCTCACCATATCCCTCAATCAGGTTTTGTAAGCTCCAGCCGTCCTTTGGCTCATATACTTTTACCTGGTGGCCCCTCTCCTCAAGCTCCCGCACAACGCCACGTAAGAAGTGAGCGTTTCCGTGGTTCCAGTCAGAAAGTATTGAGTGGTAGAAAAGAGTAATATTCATTGAGTTTTCTCGCTTAAATAAAAATAGTGATTGACAATAATCAACCACTTACAAGTTTTTGCTGTGGTTTAAATATAAATAAAAAAAGAATAATTACAATTTAATAACATCTTTTTCTTCAGATTGTACTTCTTTTTTCATGATCAACCGATATAAATGATCGTAATCCTGTGCCATTGGGTCAGAAGTATAGCCATGTGAGCGTTTTACGGCACGGCAGGCCATAATATTAAGGCTAAACTCATCCTCAATTAATCTCAAGATTGTATCACGAAGCTCGTCTGCATTGCCAGGAGCAATGTATCGGGCCGCATTACCCCATACTTCAGTCAGGCTTTCTGTATTACCTACAACCAGCGCACAACCCGACATTGCTGCTTCCAGAATAGTTAATCCAAATGGCTCATACTTGGCGGGCAGAGCATATATAGAGGCTCTGGATAGCCATTCTGAAACTTCTTTTTCTGAGAGCTGCCCCAGAAAGTGTACGTTTTCCAACTCAACTGCTTTACCTGTAGCCGGATGCACTTCATCACCGGCAATATAAACTGGCCAAGGAAGTTCAGAAGCAATATGAGCTAGCATAGAAATATTTTTTGCCTCATCCCAAACACGGCCCATACTGAAAACAAAAGGCTCTTTTTTGCCAAACTGAAAACCATACTGACCACGCCCGTTGTAGATAACAGTACTCTGTTTAAATGGCCCGTATAATTCCTCAGCTTGTCGCATCATGGCTTGTGTAGGGGCCACTACCATATCAGCAGCCTGCAAACCCTGCTTTACCATTTCCTGGTACTTATTCCACTCCTTCGGAGCATCTTCGCCTTTAACAGCCCGCCACCACGACATAACGCAGGAATGAACAACCACTGTTACAGGTACTCCCCAGTTAAGACTGCCATGCGTCATATTGTTAAGATGCACCAGTTCCGGCTGTATCTCTTCTTTTAACTGTAACAACCACTGTCCGGCTTTCTCTACATCTTCCCAAGGGTTCTCCATCCACTCCAGCTTATAGTTGCTTTCATAAATGGTTAAATTGCTTATTCCTTCAACCTGCTCCCACTGACTTTCGCTTAGAGGTGCTCCCATTGTTGCCAGATGCACTTTGGTGCCAAATGGTTCTAAGGCACGCACCAACTCTAAGGTATAAGTCCAGACACCACCTACGGTGTCTGCTGTCATTAATATTTTTGAAGGATGATGTACTTCCATATATGTTATCTCTTATAAATTCTGTCTAAAACTTCAGCCACTTTCACAAACTCTTCTGCTTCCTCGTTAAAGCTTTCACCCTTTGACAAGCGTTCTGCCCAGTCTACTCCTGCTCTACCCGACCAATCGTCTGGCGGAGATGTTAATACTTCAGCTCGAGTACCATAATAACGTTCGGCCACAAAGTCATAAAAGGAGCCGTTTACATTCTTAAGAGCAACACCCCCTTGTGTACCGTAAAACACAGCGCTGATTACAGCTTCCTGTCCTGCAGGAAGGTTCCAGGAACAGCTCAATTGCATGTGTGTACCCGTTGCCAGTGTTACACTTGCATTCGCGTAATCTTCGACTTCTTCATCTGCTACGTTTACAGGTTTTCCCTTCGAGAAGAGATGGCTGCTTACGTTTTCTACTGCAGGGAAGTTCATAGACCATAAGGCCAAATCTATCAAATGTACGCCTAAGTCTATCACGCAGCCTCCACCGGATAGTTTTGGATCGTAGAACCAAGCTTTGTCGGGGCCATATGCATTATGAAAAACAAGTTCAATAGCATAGATCTGCCCCAGTTCGCCAGATTGTACGACCTTGTACACCTGCTGCATGGCAGCCGTGTAGCGGTAAGATAGGTCTACACCTAGTAATTTGTTGTTTTTTCTGGCAGCTTCTACCACTGCTTTTGTCTCAGAAGCAGTTCTGCCTAATGGTTTTTGGCAGAAGACAGACTTGCCTGCCTCTAAAGCTTGTATGCTTTGTGCTGCATGAAGGGCACTTGGAGTGGCAATAACAACACCATCCACTTCCGGTTCATTTATGATGCCTTCTAAAGAGGTAACCTGCTTTGCGGCTGGCGCACTTTTTAAAGCTTCTTCTGCATTTTGGGGAGCAGGATCTGCAATACAAGCAACTTCTCCGGCCTCGTGGCAGGCTATTACTTCCATGCGGTTACGGCCAATCCAGCCAACACCCAGAAAGCCTAATTTAGGTTTAGTTGAAGAAGAAGCTGTGGTTATCGGCTTATCATCAATAATTGTCTCTTGCATGATTAGAAAGAAATAAGAGCTTTTACAAAACCGTCAGGGCGGTTGGTCAGGTTATGGAAAGCATTTTGTATATCGTCTAAAGTATAGGAGTGGGTATACAGCAAATCAGGATTCATCAAGCCCTCTTCTACGGCTTTAACTGCTGCCTGTATACCTTTTATGTACTCCTGCGGATCACGTTCATGTGCATTTATAACATCCAAGCCTCGCCAGTTCCAAAGTTGCACATTAACTTGTCGCATACCATCCTGGTGAAACCCGGCTATAACAAGTTTGCCACGCTCTGCTGTAAGCTCTCCCGCCAGGTTCAGTGGCCACTCTTTGCCTGTGCACTCTATCACACGCTCGCAGAACTTACCGCCGGTCAGCTGACTGACATGGTTAATAATTTCCCAATGATCATCCATCTTCACCACTTCATCAGCACCACATTCTTTGGCTATTTCCAGAGAAAAATCGCGCTGAGATATGGCTATAACTTTTGCGCCAGTATTTTTTGCTAGCTGTATCAGTAAAGCTCCCAGGAAACCTACACCAAGTACAGCAACCGTTTGCCCTCCAGAAATATCACTGCGCTTAAAGATATTCATGGCACAGCCCAATGGCTCTCCCGGAAAAGGCTTAGCAGCCAATGTATTGGGCAGCTTTACTACTTTATCAGCATCCGCAATATCATACTCCGCATAAGAATGATAAGACAGTGCCGCCACACGATCACCAGCCTTCACATTTTCTACACCTTCTCCTACAGCATCTACTACTCCCCACCCTTCATGACCAGGATTACCAGCATCAACAGGATAAGTAAACCACTCACGCCCTTCCCACACAGGTATGTTGGAAGCACATAAGCCACAACCTTCCAGTTTCAGGCGTACCTGCCCTGCCTGCGGCGCAGGTAAATTTATTTCCTGTACTTCTACTGTTTTTGGAGCTGTAAGCACAGCCGCTTTCATGGTAGTATCCTTTGTATTCGCTACAGTTGGGGAATCAGAGATAAGGGTGTCTTGCATTATACTACTGCTACTTTTTTAATGGATTCTTCTTTTACTTTGAGGGAGGCAAGGGGTGCTTCTATTCCGCGGCTTTCACAGAGCCATCGGTAAAGCTTTGCTACACCTTCTTCTACATTATGTTTGGGATACCAGCCTGTCGCTTTCCTGAACTTAGCAATATCGGAAACATAGTAGTGCTGATCTCCAGGGCGCCAGTCGCCAAAGCTTAAATCAATGTCCTCACCACGATACCGGCCTATTGTCTTAAGAAGCTCCAGCAAGCTTACCGTGTTATCAGGGCCACCACCTATATTAAAGGCCTGACCGGAAATTTCAGGCATGTACTTCTGTGCCGTCAGGAAAGCATCCACCAGGTCTTCTACAAAAAGTATGTCTCTTACCTGCTTACCATCGCCATAAATATTAACTGGCTTACCTTCTATAGCTCTGATGGCAAAATGCGCTACCCAGCCCTGGTCTTCGTTACCATACTGGTGCGGGCCATAGATGCAGCTCATACGGAACACAACTGCCGGCAGGTTATATGTACGCGCATAATCGATAACATACTGATCAGCAGCACCCTTAGAGCAACCATAGGGGCTATGAAAGTCTAGTGGTCTGGCTTCGCCGATACCGTTTGCCTTTATTGTTTTATCGGCAGGATAATAACGGGAACCATTGGAAACGAACTCCAGGTCCTCTAAACCACCATATACTTTATTGGTGGAAGTAAAGACTAATGGAGGCGGATTATCCTGCTCACGAATGGCTTCCAGTAAATTGATAATGCCACGTGCGTTTATCTCAAAATCGTTGATAGGCAAATCAAGAGAAGTTGTAACTGCTACCTGTGCTGCAAAATGGAACACAGCTTCTGCATGCTTCACTACTTTGCGCACTGTCTGCAGGTCACGAATATCACCTATGTATACTTCCAGTTTGTCACCATAGGTATCGTGCAGCCACTGCAGGTTACGCTCTACTCCATTTCTGGAGAGGTTATCGAATACCAGCACACGTTTACCTTCTTCCAAGAGTCTTTTGGCCAAGTTAGTACCCACAAAACCAGCACCACCTGTTATCAATGTATAAGGCTCTTTGTCGGAAGTATTTGTAATATCAATAGTACGTTTTATAAAGTCAAGATTGCTTAACTCTGCCAGCCCATGAGATTCCCATAGTCTGTATAGCAATTTGGAAGTACCATCAGCACGTTTCAACCCAAAGTGGTATTCACGGTCATCGAGGTGAAAGCCTGCCACGGTAGGTAGGTTAGCATTCAGGTCACGAAGTCCATACCAGTAAACACGCGAAGCATCTGCATGCAGTGCCTCTTTAAACTCCTGTAACTGCTTAAACTCATCATACTGCCAGGTAGAAAAGCCGGCCTCTGTTATCCAGAGCTCTGCAGAAGAATTGTTTTCTTTAAGTATCTCCCTGATTGGCCTTATACTGTCTTCCCAACTGTCCCACATCTGGTCGAAAACATACGGGAAACCATGTATGCCTACAGCATCTATATACTGCATTACGCCCCGCTCAAACATGGCACGCAGAAAATTAGGGTCGATAGGGCTCATACCACCCAACAGAGTTTTTTTACCCCGCTTTTTGCACCAGTGAGCGGCTCCGCCTACCATCTCGGCAAACTTAAACCAACCATAATCCAGGGTAAAATCATATTCAACCTTATTATTAGGCTCATTCCAGAGTTCTACCCATTCAAAGTGCGCCCCAAGGTCAGTGATAATCACATCCAGAAAATCAGCATAAGCTTTAAGATCTTTAGGGGGAGCTGATGTTTTGGGGCGCTCAGCAATAGATGGTGGCGTGTACAAAAAGCAAGGTAGTACGTTTACCTCTTTTGCCAACGTAGGAATCAGCCAGTTGTACCACTCTTTACCTGCACCTGTGTAATAATCGGCCCATGATACACCTGTGCGCAGTTCGGTAATTCCAAGTTCTTTTAAGTCAGACAATACTTGTTGTACATGCTCATATTCACCTGGTCTAAACCACTCAACTAGCCCAACAGTGGGTTGAGACGATTTTTTATTCATGCTTTTCTCTATTTTCATTCGTGAAGATACTTATCGATTGGAGACAAAATGCTTGTGCTGCGCTTATACAGTCAGTCCGCGGGCTGCCAGCTCAGCACTAGCTTCACTTACACGGTCGTAAGCAATTTGCCCTTCCAGCCAGTTTGCCAGTTCTTCTAAACCGCTGTTAAACTCTACCTGCGGGTAAAAGCCCAGCACTTGGTTTGCAAGCGTTATATCTGCATAGCAATGGCGAATATCACCCACTCTGTACTTACCCGTAATCTCCGGCATCAGGTGCAGTTTGTCCATTACAGTAGCCAGGCGTTCTGCAATTTCGCTGATGGTATAGTTATTACCACTGCCTACGTTGAACACTTTACCGTTAGCCTCTTCTTTCTCCATAGCTAAGCGGCAGGCCAAAGCAACATCACGCACATGCACAAAGTCACGCTGCTGGTTTCCGTCTTCAAAAATCATGGGAGCATTATTGTTCAGCAAACGTGAAGCAAAAATGGCCAGCACTCCTGTGTACGGGTTCGAAAGCGCCTGACGTGTACCATATACGTTAAAGAAACGCATAGCCACTGTCGGAATATTGTATGCCCGCCCTACCATCAGACAAAGACGCTCCTGATCATACTTAGAAAGCGCATAAACAGAAGAAAGACAAGGTATCTTAGACTCTGGCGTAGCTACAGGAATTAACTGTTGTTGCTGCTCATCATACAGTTCCCAGTCAGCAGACTTCAGCTGCTCCAGCCCCCGCTCGTTAACAGTTACTTTTTCTCCGGCAGCATTTTTATACATCCCTTCGCCATAGATACTCATACTACTTGCTACCACCAGCTTTTTCACTGGCTTCTTAATCAGCGCCTCCAGTAGTACAGTAGTACCAATATTATTAACATCAGTATACTCCTTTATTTCATACATGCTCTGGCCAACACCTACCATCGCAGCAAAATGGAACACAGCATCAACACCTTCCAACGCTTTCTCCACATCTTCACGGTTACGAACATCACCAACCACCAACTCCACATCATCATGCAGGTACTCCGGACGCACACAACCTTTACCATGTACTTGCTCCGACAGGTTGTCCAGTGCTCTTACCTCATATCCCTGGCTAAGTAGTTCATCGGCCAGGTGTGACCCTATAAAGCCTGCACCACCTGTTATTAGAACTTTCTGTTTCATAGTTTACTCTTTTCTAATTGATTTTATTTTGCATAACCGAATGAAAACGTCACTCTGCTATATATTATTCAATAACTTTATCTCTCAGCAACTAAAAGGGCTGCCCTGTCGGGCGCACCGTCATATAGTTTACCGACACACCTTTAGGGCGCGCCAAGGCATATAAAACCGCCTCCGCCACCTCTTCAGGAGATATAAAACCATAACCTATACTCTCCACTGATTGAGAGCCAGAAACTGTGTTTTCAAAGAAAGCTGTGTTAGTTACCCCCGGAGCGACAACTGATACCCGCACCGTTGGTAGCACTTCCTGCCGCAGTGTTTCAGCGACTATCTCCAAAGCTGATTTAGTAGCGGCATATATACCGCCATAAGGATAGGCTTGCCCAGCTGAAACAGAAGAGATAAACACCACATCGCCAAAGCCAGCCTCCAGCATACCCGGTACAAAAGCTCTGACCATACGCAGAGCTCCCATCAGGTTAACGTCGATAATCTGCCGCCACTTTTCAGGGTCTCCTTCCGTAAGCTTTTCGTGTATGCCACGCCCTGCGCAGCAAATAAGCATGTCTGGGCTTCCTATACTTTCCTGCACATTGGCAAAAAGAGAGTCTATGGAAGGGCCAGAACTTACATCACATTTAAAAGCATGTATGTTCTCCTGCATAATTTCAGGCAGTTGTACATCAGCAACAGCTGTACGCACTCCCTGTGCTGCTAAACTACTTGCTACAGCTTGTCCAATGCCTGCTCCTCCTCCTGAAATAACCGCCTTTCTGTCTTTTAAATGATGCACGTATACGTTAAGCCTTTATTTTATTTATATATATTAAATTTAAAATCCATAAATGTTAGGTTGAACGTAGGACAAGCGCAGAGGGTTGTAGATGCTGCTGATTCACTATAGAAAAAAATACCTATATATTTTTTGAGCCAGTTCCCAAAAGAGTAATTCTCCCGCATACGGCTACATAAAAGGTTTGTTTTTACCTTGATTCTGCCTAAGTTTCAAATGAAAAATTCAGTTTAACAATTAGCATGAACTTTCCTTCTATAAACTTTAGCTCAGATATTGTGCTTGGAAATAACCTTGTCCAGCTTCGTCCTTTTTCACCAAAAGACCTGGAGCAGTTAAAGAGCTTAGCTTTTGATGAAAATATCTGGCACTACATGACCAACCGCATTTCTAACATGGAAGAGTTAGATACATGGGGAAAAGCAGCTGTTCAGGATCGGCAGCAGCAGAAGCGTTACACTTTTGTGGTTGTTGATAAAACCACTGGCAAGTTGGCTGGCAGCACCAGTTATGGGAATATTTCAGTACGTGACAGTCGACTTGAAATTGGCTGGACCTGGCTTGGGAGAAGCTACCAAGGCAGTGGCTTAAACCGGCAATGCAAGTTTCTACTACTTCAGTACGCCTTTGAAGTGCTGCAGTTTGAACGGGTAGAACTAAAAACCGATGTATTAAACACCCGCTCACGCAAGGCGATACTTAAAATTGGCGCTACGGAAGAAGGTGTTCTCAGAAACCACACTCTTATGCAGGATGGCCGCCGTCGTGATACGATTTACTACAGTATTCTTAAGCCGGAGTGGGAAACGTTGAAATTGACTGTGTTTAAAGATTTACTGTAGTAGGTGCAGAGGAAATCAAGAAAGACTTAAGCCTCTACAGTACCATAGAAAAACGTGATGTTGTTTGGATGTTCTTCCCACATACATATAGAGTCTAGTGGACAAAAGATACCTTTCCAACACAATTCGACACAGTAGCTTATAGCTGATTATAATTCTGAAGAGAAAAGAGCTGGCATTGGACATAAAACTTTCCTTTCACCCAACGACTGCTAAGGCTTTCTGATCAAATTTAATATATCTTCAATGAACTGTGAGAGCCTTGTTCCTTGTAGAGTTATAAATAATTGAATGTAAGAATAAGGTCAGGTTTACAGGAATCCGGCCAAGAAGAAGAGCTTTATTTTACAAGTTAATCATCAACCAAACAAAATATTTTAAAATATGAAAATTGGCAAGTATCTTTATGGTTACATTTTTTAAAATACCAAGTTTTTTAATACTATCTAATCTAACTAATTTATCCAACACATGAAGAAACATTTATCAATGAGTTTACTTCTTGTCTTTACGCTAATCAATAGTGTACTGGCACAAACTCAAACTGTGACTGGAAAGGTAACAGCTGCATCTGACGGTTCAGCTTTACCAGGTGTTACAGTACTGGAAAAAGGCTCCACTAATGGAACAACAACTGGTTTAAATGGGGAATACCAGCTTACTGTTAGTCCTAATTCGGTCCTAGTATTCAGGTTTATTGGTATGTCAACTCTAGAAATACCTGTAAATAATAGATCAACAGTTAATGCACAATTAGAAACAGACCAAAAAGTTCTAGACGAGGTTGTTGTTGTAGGCTATGGCACACAAAGTAAGCAAACTATAACAGGTTCTACAGCATCTTTGTCATCAAAAGATATAGCTGAAACTCCTGTTACTTCTGTTGAACAAGCTATACAAGGAAAAGCTGCCGGTGTATTTATTCAATCTAACAACGGTAAACTTGGGCAGGGCATTCAGGTACGCGTTAGAGGCACCTCTTCATTATCGGCAAGTAGCCAGCCATTATACGTAGTAGACGGAATCCCAATTACTTCAGAAAACTTATCAGGGACTTCAGCAGGTACTAACCCTCTTGCTGACATAAATTTTAATGATGTTGAGTCTATAGAAGTTTTAAAAGACGCTTCTGCAGCAGCAATTTATGGAGCAAGAGCTTCAAATGGAGTTGTGATTATCACAACAAAAAAAGGTAAATCCGGCGCTTCAAGGGTTAATTTCACAGCACAATGGGGTACTAGCGAGCCATCCCGTCATAGAGATTTCATGAATGCTGAGCAATACGTACAGACCATGCAACGTGCTGGCCAAGGTGCTGCCGTTCAGGATTTTGCAGCTGGTTATTTTGAAACTCTCGAAGAGGCACAAGACTATTATACCAGTTATGTAAACGGCCGTCTAACTCGCTACTCTGCTGGTAACGAAGATTGGTTAACAGGAGCGGTAAACACTAACTGGGAACGTGAAGCATTCCAAAGTGCGTCTCAGGCACAATATGATCTAAACTTTTCTGGAGGTAACGATAAAACCACTTACTATATTAGTGGTCAATATTTAGATCAAACAGGTATAATAGTAGGTAACGCTTTTAAAAGGTATTCTGGCCGCATTAACTTAGACAATAAAGTTAATAACATTTTAAACATTGGCATGAACTTAAGCTTTGCCAATACCCAGAATGATCGTGTAGCAAATGACAATGCTTTCTCAACCCCTATTCAGATTGTTGCCTTGTCACCAATTACACCAATTATAGATCCCAGAACCGGTTTATTAAGCGGAAGCCTACCAGGTGAAGCATCAACTTATCCTGTGTACTATAACCCTCTGTTAAGTGTTGACAATGCTTCTTACCAGACAAATGTGTACCGCACTATTGGCAACATTTATGGACAGTTAAAACTATCAGAAAGCCTTTCTTTCCGTAGTGAGTTTGGTCTAGATCAGCTAAACCAGAATGAGAATAGCTACTATGGTCAGTTAACTTTCAGAAATACTGGTACTCAGAATGGATTTAGCGAGGATGGCTATACACAAGTCCTCAACTACAACACTAACAATTACTTCTCTTACAAGAACATCTTTAATGATGACCATTCTTTAGATGTTACAGCTGGTATGAGCTACCAGTATTCTAAAACGAATTCAAACCTTGTACAAGGCCAGCAATTCCCATCTGATGCGTATAGACAAATATCTTCTGCGGCTTTAATATCAGAGGGGTCATCTAGAGAAACACAATATAGCTTCTTATCATACTTTGGTAGGGCTAATTATATTTTCAAAAACAAGTATCTTTTAACTGCCAGTGCAAGAGTAGATGGTTCTTCTCGTTTTGGTAGCGAAAACCGTTATGGATTCTTCCCTGCAGGTTCAGTAGGTTGGATTATATCAGAAGAAGATTTCTTTCAGGACATAAATGTCTTAACTAATTTAAAAGTAAGAGCAAGTTATGGTTTAACAGGAAACGCTGATATATTAACAGATGGGCAGATAAACAACTTTGCATCTCTTGGCTTATTCTCGGGCGATGCAGGTTATAATGGAGTTGCAGGACAACGTATCACACAAATCGCAAATCCTGATTTAAAATGGGAATCAACAGCTCAATTAGACTTTGGCGTGGACTTTGGCTTCTTGAATGACCGTTTAACAGGATCATTTGATTATTACAGAAAGAATACAAGAGATTTACTTTTAAACGTAAACGTACCAGCTACATCTGGTTTTGCTACACAACTTCAAAACTTAGGAAAGCTGTACAACCAAGGGTATGAACTCACTTTGAATTCTGAAAACTTTATTGGTGAGTTCAGATGGTCTACAAGCTTTAACGCAGCCTATAATAAAAACAGAGTTACAGATATACAAGGTCAGGTGCTAGGCACTAACGACTTGAATCGTGTAATTGAAGGTCAGCCAATTGGAGTATTCTTCGGTAAAGAATATGCAGGAGTTGATCCAGCCAACGGTGATGCTTTGTATTATCTTAACACCGAAAACTCTGATGGAACAATCAATCGTGCCACTACGAGTGATTACAATGAGGCAGAAAATGTTATATTGGGAAACCCAACTCCAACATTTACTGGAGGTTTAACTAACAACTTTGCTTACAAAGGATTTGACCTTTCATTTACTTTTCAAGCTGTTGCCGGTAACAAGATTTACAACGGAGGAGGCCAATATATGAGTGCCAACGGCAGCAATGGTTTTGATAATCAGACAGCTGATCAAATAAATTATTGGAATCAACCAGGAGATATAACTGATGTTCCTGAGCCAAGACTGTGGTACGGAAACGGTACAGCAGCCTCAAGCCGTTATTTATCTGATGGAGACTATGTACGCTTAAAAACGTTTTCTTTTGGATACAACCTTCCTAAGAACTTGATAAGCAAATTTAAAATGCAAAAAGCCAGGTTGTTCATGAATGCTTATAACTTATTCATGGTTACAGGTTACAAAGGTTGGGATCCAGAAGTTAATGCTGATTATCAAGCTTCCAATATCAATCTTGGAGTGGATTTTTATTCAGCTCCACAACCTCGTACGATCACATTTGGCGTTAATGTTGGCTTTTAAGATTAAAAAATTCTATAAATGAAATTATTAAACAGAATATATATTGCATTATTAGGAGTAGGCTTAACTGCTACTTTAAATGCTTGTGACGAAAAACTTGACCTTAGCCCAGCTAATACTATTGAGCAAAGTGAGGCACTTCTTACTTCTCAGGATGTAAAAAGTGCTTTAATAGGTGCTTATAATCGCCTAGGGGTTAGCGACCTATATGGAGGTCGTATTTTTTTAGAACCGGATTTGTTAGCCGGTCAAAGTGCTATTGCTTGGGGAGGAACGTATACTGGCTTAACTCAAATTTATAGCCAGAGTATCCCCACAAATAATACCTTTGTTTCTAACTTATGGATTAGTGCATATGAAGCCATTAACTTGCTTAACAATGTGCTTGGTTCTATAGATAAGGTTGATACAGAAGATCGTGACCGCGTTGAAGGTGAGGCAAAGTTTTTACGTGGTCTTATATACTTTGATTTAGTAAGACTGTACGGAAAAGCCTGGAATGATGGTGACCCAGCCACTAATCTTGGAGTGCCTTTGGTACTAACTCCAACATCAGTAATTGATGAAGAATCATATGTCTCAAGAGCTACTGTTGTGGCTGTATATCAGCAGGTGTTAGCAGATTTAACAGATGCTAAAGTAAAACTTCCAGCTTCTAATAGCTTTTATGCTAACAGCTATGCTGCTTCTGCAATTCTGTCGAGGGTATATTTACAGCAAGGAGATTACCAAAATGCTGCTAATGAAGCAACAACTGTTATCAACTCTGAGAAATATCAACTAGTTGATAACTTTGCCGATGAATTTCCATATCCAGGTGCAGTACACGTAGATAACACTTTAGAAGACATTTTTGCTTTTCAAGTTACACCACAACAGGGTTCTAACAGCTTAAATGAGTTCTATGCATCATCAGATAACGGAGGACGAGGAGACATTGAAATAAAGTCAAGCTTTATTGCGCAATATGAAGAAGGTGATGAACGTACTTCTGTTTACTACGATGATGCCGGCTCAACAAGGACGAGCAAATTTGACAACATGTATGGAAACATTAAAGTAATCAGACTCGCTGAACTTTACTTGACACGTGCCGAATCCAATCTTAGATTAGGTACAACTATTGGAGATACTCCCCTGAATGATATTAATAAGATTAGAACAAGAGCAAACCTATCACCTGCTACAACTGTAACAGTGCAGGATGTTTTAAAACAAAGAGAGCTAGAATTAGCTTTTGAAGTGGGAAGCTTCTTTCATGATGCAAAACGAACAGAACAGAGTATAGGAACACTACCATACAGTTCACCTAAGCTAGTATTCCCAATTCCACAACGTGAAATCTATGCTAACCCTAATATACAGCAGAATCAGGGTTACTAAGCAATTAACTAATTAGTTTTAAAAGGCTCCTGAAAAGGAGCCTTTTTTATTTCACACTAAAATAAACTAAACTTTTAGTTTCAAAACTAAGTATTTAGTTATATATTCGATACACAGACACTCCATACCTGTACATGAAAGAACTAACTAAAGCAGAAGAAGAAATTATGCAAGTACTCTGGAAACTGGAGCAAGGTTTTGTTCGCGACATACTGGAAAAGCTACCGGAGCCTAAACCAGCTTATAACACCGTCTCTACCATTGTGCGGATTCTGGAAAACAAAGGTTTTGTAGGTCATGAAGCATTTGGTAAATCGCACCAATACTATCCAGTCGTACCACAGGATCAATACAAGAGCTACTTCCTGAAGAACTTTATGAGCGGCTACTTTGGAGGATCGTTCGAGAAACTGGTATCCTTCTTTGCTAAAGACAACAACCTGAATGTGCAGGAACTTGACCAACTGATGCGGCATGTAAAGAACACCTTAGATGAGGAGGATCTAAAAGATGGAACAGATAATTAATTACTGCATTAAATATTGTTTATGCCTGCTGGTGTTATACATATTTTATTATGCACTGCTCCGAAACCAAACCCACTTTAAGTTTAACCGGCTTTACTTACTATTAGCTCCGCCTCTTGCTTTAGCATTCCCGTTGGTTAAATGGCACTTAGGCTTAGCACCAGACTTAGCTGTAGCGGAAACATTGAAAGCTATACAACTACCAGAATTAGCAGTAACGTCCAATGCCTTCTCTGGCTCAACTGATGCACTGGTTTACCTTACTCCCATTGTTATAGCGAAAGTCATTTATTTAGCAGTAACTGCTTTCTATCTGTTCAGGTTAATGAAGCAGGTCTGGAAAGTCAGAAAGCTAAAGTCTCAAGCAAGCCTAATTGAATCACTTTCAGGAACAGTGAATGTATACAGGCACAGAGGCAATTTACCTACTTTTGCTTATCTGGATAGTATCTTTTTAGGAGACGAAGAGCAGCTAACTCCTCAGGAAAAAAAGCAGGTACTCGCTCATGAAACCGCACATGTGCAGTTTCATCATACTATTGATATACTGTACTATGAACTTCTAACTGTTGCATTATGGTTTAACCCAGTTATCTGGCTTCTTAAAACAGAGATCAGGAATGTACATGAGTACCAGGCAGACGAGCAGGTAATGAAACAGTATAAGCCAAAGGAATATAGTTCTATTCTCTCTAAAAAAATACTATTTGAAATGGGTTTGCCTGTTGGTAGCTATTTTCAAAAGCCTCAGGTAATTAAACGCCTGCACATGTTACAGCAACATGGGAAACAGTCTGGTTGGTTAAGGCCACTTCTTACACTGCCGCTTTTGCTGATACTTCTGTTTATCTTTTCGGCACAGCAGGTAACAACCGGTATAGCATCTAAAATAGCCTCCACGCCTCATAAAACAGCAGTAGCGCAAGGCACTCCGACAATACCAGCCCCTGCCAAAGCAACCTCTTCTGAACGAGTGCCAGTCTTTCAAAATAAAAGCACAGACAAAACGCCTATAGCCAACGATAAAGCAGAGAAAAGAACACCTGCTTACAAAAAGGAAAATGCTTACTCTTATGTAGAGCAGATGCCACAGTTTAAAGGAGGGGAACAGGAGATGCTAAAGTTCCTGGGGCAGAACATTCACTACCCTGCAGAAGCGCAGGATAAAGGTACTGAGGGTTTAATCGTGCTTAGCTTTATTGTAAAAAAAGACGGATCCATAAGTGACATTCAGGTATTAAAAAGCCTAGGCATGGGCACTGACGAAGAAGCCATGCGTGTAGTGGAGCTAATGAACGGAAGATGGCTTGCTGACAAACAAAACGGGAACCCTGTACCTGTTAGATATACTCTCCCAATTAGGTTCGCAATAAAAGAACCTTAGCACCCTAGTTTATACTTGCAAAGTACAAAACCACTCAGCATAGAAGCTGAGCAGGATATTTATTGCCTATATTTTTTTAACAATTAAAAGATCAATACTTATGAAAAAGCCTGTTTCAAACAAAATTTTATTACCGGTTTCATTTTTAGCTCTTAGTTTAACCTTTGTTTCCTGTTCTAAAGATGAAGAGTCTGCAGCAGTAGCTGTCAAACAACAAGAGGAGCAACAGGCTACTCTTAATGAATCTGTTGGGTCAAAACCTTACACCTTTGTAGAACAGATGCCTGAGTTTAGAGGAGGTGAAGAAGCCATGTTAAACTTTTTAGGCACTAATATCAAATACCCTGAAGCGGCAAGAAACGCAGGAGTTGAAGGGCTTACCATAGTAAGCTTTGTTGTAGAAAAAGATGGCACCGTTTCAGACATTGCTACTCTAAAGAGCCTTAGCCCTGAAACAGACCAAGAAGCTAAACGCGTGGTAAAACAAATGAGTGGAAACTGGAAAGCAGGTAAGCAAGCTGGCGAACTAGTACGCGTACAGTATACTTTGCCTATCAGGTTTGCAATGAAAGAAGAATAGCAATGGCACATCATGATCATAAAATATGTCAATCAGCAGTAAGAATAACAACAAAGCCACAGCTAAAGCAGTGGCTTTGTTGTTTAACAGGTACAATTTCTATTTCTAAAACTCCCACTCGTTGTTTAGCCTTGCAACTGCATGGTGCGCTGTCATATCGAACTGGCAAGGCACTACAGAAACGTAATTATTTACCAAAGCCCACTCATCTGTGTCCTCTCCTTTATCAAAATTCACAAAGCTGCCTGTCATCCAAAAATAGCGGCGATTATTAGGATCCAGGCGCTCGTCGAACTCCTCCTGCCACTTAGCATGTGCCTGCCGGCAAATTTTTATTCCTTTTATCTTCTCGCTGCTCTTTTTAGGAAAGTTTACATTGAGTGCAACATTTTCAGGTATCCCGTTCTCAATAGCCTGGCGAATAATCTGCTCTACAAACTCTTCGGTATGGGAAAAGTCAGCATCATGCCCATAGTCGCAAAGTGAAAACCCAATAGCAGGAAAACCCTCAATAGCTCCCTCAATAGCTGCTGACATAGTACCGGAGTAGAGAACACTAATGCTGGAGTTCGAACCATGGTTGATGCCGCTTACCACAAGGTCAGGCCTTCTGTCTTTTAACACATGAAATTTAGCCAGTTTTACACAGTCAGCTGGTGTACCGGAGCATTCGTACGCTTCCACATCCAGGTCTTCTAAAGCAATTGATTTATCTAAACGCAAGGTATTACCAATGGTAATAGCATGCCCCATACCAGATTGCGGACTATCCGGGGCTACAACTACTACATCCCCTATCTTCTTTGCCACTTTCACAAGCATGTGTATCCCCGGCGCAGTTATGCCATCGTCGTTGGAAACTAAAATTAATGGTTTAGCCATTTTATTATTTTAAGTTGATCTATAACAAAAGAAACTAATTTCTATATTCTTGCTAATATACAACAACCTGCTGCTGTACATCAAGTTTAACAGCAATATTAACGTTTGATTTACACAGTCATGCTGAAGAATATAATCTACGCAATATTATTGGGAGTGGGTATGGCTGCCTGCCTCTCTCAAAGCAATAATAAACAAGAGACAAGCAAAGCAACTGCTTCTGAGCCAGCTACAGAGAGCATACCTACTAACGATGAGGAAATGGCAGTACCGGCACCGGAGAATTTTGTAATAGCTAAAGATCGCGCAGGTTATGTACGCCTGAACATGCCCATAGAAGAAATGCGCCAGTCTGTACCCAATGGCATGGACATAGCCGATACTACCCTGCAAACAAAAGGACAACCAAGCACTGCCTATCTGTTACAAGCTAAAGATGCTGCCAGGGGTCTGCTTATAGAACAAACTTGTGCCCCCACCTGCGAAGTGTGGCGTATACAAGTTCAACATCCAGATTTTAAGACGAGCAGTGGCATTGGCATAGGCTCTAAGTACAGCGAAGTGCAGAGTGCTTACCCGATAAGCTATGTTAGCCCAGGAGAAGCAGGTTTAGTAGCCGTTTCTGAAGATGCCAACTTTTCCTTTGTACTAGACTCCAGCCATTTGCCTGCAGAGCAGTTGGCAAAGCTGAAACCTGAAGATGTGCCTGCTAACACCATAGTAAAAAGCATTTTAATATATTAGCTTTGTAATATTGGTGCCTTATTCTTATTATTGCCTATATGGCTATCATCTACACCCGTTATAAATATAAAGATGTTGGGCTGCTTTTGCTGCGGCTAGGAATAGGTTTCATGTTTATTATGCATGGCTGGCCAAAACTGGCCGGTGGCCTGGAACGTTGGGAAGCAATAGGCCAGAATATGGCCTTGCTAGGCATAGACTTTGCCCCTGCTTTCTGGGGTTTTATGGCCGGCTTTGCCGAAGCAGCAGGAGGCTTTTTTTTAATGCTAGGGCTATTCTTCCGCCCGGTTTGTATTTTACTGGCCTTTACCATGGTAGTAGCCACACTACGCCATGTTACCGCTGGTGATGGCTTCGGGGGTTATTCTCATGCTTTAGAAGCAGGAGTCCTGTTCTTTTCGATGATTTTTGTTGGACCTGGCAAGTATAGCTTAGACAGAAAGTTCTTTCCGAAAGAAAAAGACAGAAGTAAGTTTTAGCATAACTTCTACTATAATATAATAAGAAAAGCCTTGTTTGTAAATTCAAACAAGGCTTTTCTTATTTGTCATAACCATGTTTGGCGGTCATTACTACAGATTACTTTCTGTACCATAATTTGGCCTGTACAACTTTAAATTATTGACACCGGAATCCTGTATAATTTAAAAAGGTCACTGATAACTTACCAGTGACCTCCTCTATATGAATCCTTTACAGCATTATCCGCCATAAATGGCTTTAGATCCTACCTGAGTGAGCATTAAGCCATCCGGAGCAGGATTTATGATAGCTTCCTTTGCAAGATGATGCTCTGCCTCAGTCTGCACATCTTTGTACTTTGGATATTTTTCCTGCAGGTAAGGGTATAAGTCATCATAAAGTAGTACCTGCCCTTCCTGCACGTTCATGGTTCTAAAAGCCTCTACGATGCATTGCGCTAAATTTTCAACGTTATCTGCATCAGAATGTAATTCTGCCATAGTCTTATTTTTGATTAGTGTTGACTAAAAGATACGGCAGGCTGCTTTTAATTGTTAATTTTAAATTCTCAGGTTTACGTTTAAGCTTCTGATGGTAACATCATCCGGATACCATTCCACAGCTCAATTCTCATTTCAATGCACTCTTTCGACACCTCCAACGCTTCCTGCCATTTATCTTCATCATCGCCGCAAAACTCATCCACCATTCTTAGGGCTAATGGTGTATGTACCTCCTCATCCAGCTCCACGTGGCGGTTCAGATAATAATCAAAGGTATTTAGCTTCTCCGGGTAGCGCTGATACAAATCAGAGATCAGTTTGCGAAACATATCGGGTATCAGATCTTCGCGGCCAAAGGTAAACGCGGCAGCAACAGCGTGCGTTTTACCAGAGTTAATAATACGGAATGTATTGCGCACAAAGAGCTTTACCGAAGCAGGAACATTTGTTTTGTCTAAAGCTCCATTAACATCTTTTCCTTCCTGTAGGCTTTCCAACAGCTGGTTAATATCTGCTTTGTCAGCTCCGCACTCATCCATAGCACGTAAATACAGCTCAAAATGGCTTACAGGGTTTCCCAATTGGTCTACGTCTGTCTCTTCTTCCAGCACAATCTCATTTATCAGGCGGCGGGTAGAAGGGCTGCCTTTAGGCAGCCAGGGTAATGTTACGCAAGTCAGGTCAGCCTGCAAAGCTTTCAGGAGACTCATAAAATCCCATACGGCAAACACATGGTGCTCCATAAACACTTTTAAATCATCCAAGGTCTGCAACGACTGGTAGACATTATGCCTTAACAGACGCTGTCTGTGCTCCTGAAGTCCTTTTTGTAATTCTTTAATCCGGTTGTTCATTTTTGATAATTATGTACTACTCCTAAACCGCTATTCATTACTTTACTTTATAGAAATACACTAGCAGCTTAATGATTCAAATAGTTGATAGAATAAGAATGAATATAAAAATGTTAAAACAACTTGTTTAGCAAAAGTACAACAGAGAAAGAGATGTAAGCCTATTATTCTATAATTGTGACAACATTTATTTAAGCCCTTTAAATGACAGAAACACTGTTTTTTGTACACTAAGAATTTCTTTGGCCCAAAAGAAACGAAGTAGCAAATAGCTATGTTTGCTTTTTAAACCCACAGAGATTGTTGGTTAAGAAGAACTTAATAAAATCATAACCTGTTTATTTCGAGCAAAATACTAAATATGTAAAGGCTTTTTTGTATTTTTGCACCTCGAAAAACCAATTCAATGCAGAACATTCGAAATATCGCGATTATCGCACACGTTGACCACGGCAAAACGACGCTTGTGGACAAAATCATTCATGCTTCAAAATTATTTGCAGAGCACCAGCAGTTCGACGACCTAATCCTGGACAACAACGACCTGGAGCGCGAACGAGGCATCACGATCGTTTCTAAGAACGTGTCGGTTCGCTACAAAGACGTTAAAATCAATATCATCGACACACCTGGTCACGCTGACTTTGGTGGCGAGGTAGAGCGTGTATTGAAAATGGCCGATGGTGTATTACTACTTGTAGACGCTTTTGAAGGAGCCATGCCTCAGACACGTTTCGTATTGAGCAAAGCTATCCAACTTGGCCTGAAGCCAATTGTAGTAGTAAATAAAGTAGACAAAGAAAACTGCCGTCCGGACGAGGTACACGAGCAAGTGTTTGACCTTATGTTCAACCTGGAGGCAACAGAGGAGCAGCTTGACTTTGTTACGCTGTACGGCTCTTCTAAGCAAGGTTGGATGAGTTTAGACTGGCAAAAACCAACTGAAGATATCACGCCACTGCTGGATGCTATTATTGAGGTTATTCCTCCAGCACCCTACCTGGACGGTACACCACAAATGCAGATTACGTCCCTAGACTATTCTTCTTTCGTGGGTCGTATCGCCATTGGCCGCGTTCACCGTGGAACATTAAAAGAAGGCATGCCTATTAGCTTGTGCAAAGCCGATGGCACCATTAAAAAAGGAAAGATTGCTGAACTTCAGGTTTTTGAAGGACTTGGCAGAAAGAGCGTTCCAGAGGTAACAGCTGGCGAGATTTGCGCAGTAACAGGTATAGAAGGTTTTGATATTGGTGATACCATTGCTGATGCAGAAAATCCAGAGCCGTTGAAGCGCATCTCTATTGATGAGCCAACTATGAACATGCTCTTTACGATCAACAACTCTCCTTTCTTCGGTAAAGAGGGTAAGTTCGTGACTTCTCGTCACCTGCGCGATCGCCTGTTCAAAGAAACTGAGAAAAACCTTGCACTTCGCGTACAGGAAACAGACCGTGAAGATACTTTCCTGGTATTCGGTCGTGGTATCCTGCACTTGTCTGTACTTATTGAAACGATGCGCCGTGAGGGCTATGAGTTACAGGTTGGCCAGCCTCAGGTAATTTTCAAAGAAATTGATGGCCAGCGCCAGGAGCCTATTGAGCACATGGTAGTGGACGTACCAGAAGAAACTGCCGGTAAGGTAATTGAACTGGTAACGCAACGTAAAGGTGAGCTGATTATCATGGAGCCAAAAGGCGACCTGCAGCACCTGGAGTTCAACATTCCAGCCCGTGGTCTGATCGGTCTTCGTAATAACGTATTGACAGCTACAGCTGGTGAGGCTATCATGAACCACCGCTTCCTTCAGTACGAACCATATAAAGGAACTATACCTGGACGTAATAACGGCTCTATCATCTCTATGGAAACAGGAGCCGGTACTGCTTATTCTATTGATAAACTGCAGGACCGTGGCGTGTTCTTCGTTGATCCGGGCGTTGAGGTTTACATGGGGCAAGTAATTGGCGAGCACAGCCGTCAGAACGATATTACAGTAAACATTCAGAAAGGTAAGAAGCTGACTAACATGCGTGCTTCTGGCTCTGACAACAACGTAAAGATTGCACCTGCCAGACATTTCTCACTGGAAGAAGCAATGGAATACATCCAGAAAGACGAGATGCTGGAGGTAACTCCAAAAAGCATCCGTATGCGTAAGATTTACCTCGATGAAAACGAGCGTAACCGTATGTCAAGATCTGATGCATAAGCTTTAAGCTACTTAATTAAACAGAAAGGCCAGCTATGTTCATAGCTGGCCTTTCTGTTTCTTCCCTCATAAACAATTAAGTTAGTAAAACTTTATAATGCAAAAGCCCTTCCCCACAAAAAGGAGCTTCTCCCCGTCATGGAAGATAGAGAAACCAGGGTACACTAAACAGTTCAGCTACCTTGCTATAGAAACACCCCTTCGGGCATAATAAAAAGAGCAAAGAACATTAACAGAAAAGCCTGTCAAAACTGACAGGCTTTTCTGTTAATGTTTAAGATAAGTACTACTTTTACTTGTTATAAATTTTATTTTGGTTGCGGTAAGAGCTAGCCTTAGAGGAAGAATACCAGTCAGCAAAGTCCCTTCCACCACTCTGAACCCACTCAGAAAGTTTTAAATAAGCTTCTGCAACAGAAACCCACTCAGACGGATACTGAAACTTTTCAGGAACATTTATACCATAAGGCAAATTATCTTTTGTCTTATAATAAACACCGTTAGCAAGATTGGTTGCATCATCTGCTGTACCGAACAAGTCAGTATTTGCTTTAGATGTTGGCGCCATACCTGATAAATGGACCTCACGGCCTCGCTGTTGCCCCACCATAATAAAAGGATTGAAGGGAGCATTTAAAGGCAAGTCCATTGGCTTAGTCAAGGTTACATCTACAGGTAAGCTTACCGTATTGTACTTAGGCCTTTTAGGATCAGTATTTAAAAAGCTTGGTGTACTTACTAAGTCAAAGGCATCATCAAAAACAATTATAGTAGCTTTCTCTTGCCCAGCCTCTACTCCATTACCAGCCCTTGTTACATAATTGTGGTTAAGCTTGCTGCCTGTCACACTTTGTACATCATCAGGTGTTAAAGGCAGCTCGTAACCGAAGCCATTATGATATATAGTACCTAAGGCCGCTATCTCAAAAGTTCCTTTAATATCTTTTGTTTTGTTCTGTGCATTGGTTACTATGGTATAATTGTAGTTAACTACGAAATCATTCATATCAAAATCGCCTTTTCTTGGCCATTGATCTTCGAAAGCCAGCGAACCAGACGCATAGTTGTTGTAGGCACGCTCAAAGTCGTTAGGATAAGCATCCAGTGTATTAGGAACGCCATCTCCATCAACATCAGCTTCAGGGCCAGGCAAGCTCGGTATACCACCTGCCAGAACAGCATCAACAGGGTTAGAAGAAACAATTATAAGGGCGTCATTAAAGTCATTGTCGCATCCACCATTATCCCTGCGCATATCTTCAAACCCAATTATAAGTGTCTCACGCGCCTGATCCTTAATTAAAACACAATGCTGCTTCTGGTTCTCATTTGCCTCCGGGTTAAACTTAGGATCAGAATAAATTGTGTACGAGCTTGTGGTATTGATACTTTTAGTATTAGAGTTCCAACCATTTACTGCCAGAAATAAACCAATACCTGTGTTGGCCGGAAAGTTACCTAAGTAAACAGAGCTCCCTGACACTAATCCTCCTCCACTTCCCACAGCAGACATGTTCGGGAAAATGTAATGCCTGTTCTCTGGATTTATATCATTTACAGATTGCGGAGGACTTGAAAGATCATAAGTATAAAAGCCCAATGTGTTTGTATAGTTTGTGCCTTCTGCTACAAAAGTAACCCATACATCAGCAGCACTGGAAACAGCTATATTACTTTGGCTTCCAGATGCTAAATATTCCGGGTGATAAGCTGGCAAAGACTTACGCTCCGGCAAAATGGCATTCAAGCTTTGAAGGAAAGAGGCATCCCCTACTGCTTCCTCAGCATTCTTTGTCCACTGGTTAGCCGAAGCCAAAACATTCGGTACTCCCTGCTCATTCCAGCCTGTAGCTGCTGTCTGGTTCTGAATACTTACCCCCTTCAGAGCTTGTGAGGAGGCGGTACGTAATGATGCACCGGTAGAAGCAACAGGAGTAAATATGTATTCAACTTTATTATTAATAACAGGGACAGTTACCTGATTTAACACGCCAACATAATTACTTACTATCACTACAGATGTTAGTGCGACAGGCAAACTCTTAACAATTTCTAATTTACCATATTCGTCAGTACCACCAAGGAATAGTTGCGTTCCTCCATCTTTAGGATCCTTATCAAAAACCTGCACATAAGGCATCCTTACTGGATTATTCTCAGAATCAAATGCAGCAATAGAAATTTGCACTTCTGCGGTAGTGTTAAAATTAAAATTTACAGGCACAATCCAATCATTAACATTAGCAGACATTGTTGGCGTAACAGTCTCTTCGCTATCCGGACGGCATCCAAACAAGGTAAGAGTTCCGAACAAAGACATGGCTGACAATCTCATCAACCGCTTTGAGCGGGAAAGGCATGGTAATTTTTTCATCATAAATGGCGGTAAAAGCTGAAAAGAATCAATAACTATTTTATTAAAATCTAAGTTTACTATATATTAAAAATATAATATTTATCTACTATATTTGCCGCAAATATAATATCTTAATTCTCTGAACAAGATGTTCTTGATACTTTTTTTAAAAATTTACTTACTACGAAAAGTCCAAATTTAGTTTGAATAAAAATATTACTAAAAATTATAATATTTATGACAACACACACTAAATTCACCAACGTAAGAAATCCTAACGAATAGAAGTAATCATATAAAACATAAACTTGATGTAAGCCAGCATATATTAGTAGCAGCACTATCTGTAGCATTCTTATTTAAGACATGGCAGTAGTGATGAGGCTTCAGATTGGAGCAAAGTGAAATCAAAAACAATATAACAAAACCTATATATTAAACAGAACTCAGCATTTACTTCTAAGCCTTCTGATAAGCACAAGCTTCGAAGGTTACAGCTATGTTAGTTCTTGAGATTCGGAAGTAAGACAGGCACTAAAGCAAAGCAGCTGAGACATTGGCGAATAGAAAGGAAAGAGAAAGAGCCATGCTTGGTTTGAAGCAGGCTTGTAAAAAAAGCGTAAAAAGAAAAAGCCAGCTATATAAGCTGGCTTTTTCTTTATTTAAATATATCTTATGTTTAAACAGGTCTTACTGCATCATTACTAGTAACAGCTAAATCATGCGGCTCACCAACCTTACCACCAACAGCAGCTGCAATTGCTCCCAGCAACAGACCAAAAAAGGCATAGATGGCAGCTTTAGAAATAGCCGAAGCAACATCTCCTCCTATTTGCTGTGCTCGCTGGCCAACCTGCGCTCTTGTTTCTTTATACTGCGCTTTAGCCTGTTCATAGGTTGATACCCAACTGTTAACAACCTCATTTGCTTCTTCTCTGCTTTTACCAGTACGCTGCATAATAACATTTACTGCTGCATCACGGTCTGCTGCGTTGGCTATGTCTGCCCCCTGGCCATACAGCCTGTCCATCACTTCATCAAAAGTAGAACCAGCTGCCTGTGGGTCAGAGGCTGCCTCACCAGCTGCTCCCTCTACTGTACTACCAGCACTCCTTGCCTGCTGCTCAATATTATCGGGCTGTAGTTCTGGCTTTCCTGTCTGCTGCAGAATTTGGCGTGCCTCTTGTTTAACAGCCTGCAAATCTACTCCACCACTTCCTCCTGTGCTGGACTGAATGGCTTCTGCTGCCTGTGGAGCTACAGCAGCAATTCCCTGCCCGGCAAGCGAAAGGGTACGCCCCACTACGCTTCCTACACCACTAATCAGGCTCCCGACTGCGGTAGTTAACAAGTAAAAAGAGAGTAGCGTAAATAAGCTCCAGGTCAGGATGCCGTGTAGAATACTGTCGAAACCCGTTGGCATACCTGCAAGCCGTCCGGCAACCCAACCTCCGGCAAACAGTGAGATCAGCATGCTTACAATCCACCATATGAGCGCACCTGTACCAAGCCCTGATGCCGGATTCTGCTCTTCAACAGGGTTAATGGTCCCAATGCCGATTCCCAACCCCAGCAAACTCAGCGTTAGCTGCAGCACCATAGCTACGACTAATCCTGCAAAAACAGCTCCCCAGGATATTCTTTTCAAAGCACTTAATCCTGCAGCAGGTCTTCTCCCCTCATTATATGGTGCTCCTCTGTAATCTCTTTCATTGTGTAAGTTGTCTTTCATAGCTTTATTTATAGAATAGTATTTATTTATGCACATTCTAACGTCTACCACTTTAACAAGTTGTAATTATCAAATTATTAAGAGTTTACAATGCAGCATTCCTAACACAAAATTGCATTTATCAGCACATGTATAAAAGCACCTTTAGTCATAAGCAAGAGAATTAAACAAAAGTCTTTAGCTCATTAAGGTGTAGTCAATTATCATGATGTAAAAAAAGCACTGGCAGCTGTATATAGGTTAGCATTTAATTTCTTTACATGTTAAAAAAAGAAAAGTACATTTTGGTTATATTCCTACTGAATCTGCACCATATTAAGGGCAGATATAAGATTGTTAACTTCTATTCAGATAAAGTATAAGCATGAAAAACGCATTATTATTGGTACTACTGTTCATAGCATACAGCTACTCCTATGCACAAAAACACAAGATGAGGGTGAGAGATTATGGTATAAAAATAGGTGTTTTAAAGACTGGCAAGCTTAATGCTATTACAGATGTGACTGGCGTAAAAGTCGGACATGAAACTTTAATAGAAGGAGAAAACATTAGAACTGGTGTTACGACTATTATACCGCATACAGGAAATGTGTTTCAGGCTAAAGTACCAGCGGCTATCTACATTGGCAATGGGTTCGGGAAGCTTACTGGCTATAGCCAGGTAGAAGAGTTAGGCAATATCGAAACGCCCATAGTACTTACTAATACGTTAAGTGCTCCTACTGCATCCAATGCACTCATTAGTTATACGTTGGCACTTCCAGGAAATGAAGATGTACGATCTGTTAACCCGGTCGTAGGTGAAACAAATGATGGCTTTCTGAATGATATCAGAGGGCGGCATGTAAAAGAAGAACATGTACTTAGCGCCATAAGCAATGCCAGAGAGGGAAAAGTTGAAGAGGGAAATGTAGGTGCTGGCACAGGAACCGTTTGCTTTGGCTACAAAGGAGGAATCGGAACATCTTCCAGGGTTCTTCCTTCATCGTTAGGAGGTTACACTGTAGGTGTGCTGGTACAAACAAACTTTGGCGGTGTACTGGAAGTAAATGGCGTGCCTGTTGCCAAAGAACTGGGAAAGTATCCTTACCAGGACAAAATACTGAATGATGTTGACGGCTCCTGCATGATTGTAGTTATTACTGATGCACCGCTGGATGCAAGGAACTTAAAAAGGCTGGCAAAGAGAGCCATTATGGGTTTAGCCAAAACAGGAGGCATTGCCTCAAACGGCAGCGGCGATTACGTTATAGCCTTATCCACAGCAAGAGAGAATCTGGTACCTTATTCCGGAGAATCGATGTTTTATGAATCTAAGGTGCTAAAGAACGATGACATCTCACCTTTGTTTTTAGCTACCATAGAGGCTACTGAAGAGGCCATTCTTAATTCCTTATTTACAGCAGAAACATTAGAGGGAAGAGACGGGAACAACGTAGATTCTTTGCCAGTGAAAGAGGTAATGAAAGTAATGAAAAAGTATAACAAGATAAACAAGTAACAGTAGGTAGTAGCAGGCAACTTACCTGCTTCTTTAACATAAGAATATTCCGAGAGCAGCAGTTCCCTCCTCTAATTCAGATGCTACAGCTACGGCTTTACCTAACTCAGGCAATCCAAATTCAACAACTGCTAACATGCGTGTCTTCTGGACTAAGTATGACTTTGTACCTTGTGATAAGGTAATTTTTTGGGGCACTGGTTTTGGTTTAGGAATACTGGCTTTGGTTTCTTATAGCATAAACAACTCACTAAAGATGAAGTAATACAAGCATTCAAACTAGGTAAACATAAGAGAACTGGTGAAAGCTAGTCCTCTTATGTTTACAAACTTATGTTCCTTATTTTAGAATAGCTTCTATTCTGGCTAGTTCATCTGCTGAAAACTGCAGATTATTTAAAGACTGGACAGAGTTGATTAACTGCTCAGGTCTACTTGCACCTACCAGTATAGAGGTAACACGATCATCTTTCAACAACCAGGCAATAGCCATTTGGGCCAGCGACTGGTTCCGCTGCTGAGCTAAGTCATTCAACTGGCGCACCTTTTCCACCTTTTCTTCGGTAACGTCTTCCTCCTGCAGGTGCCCTGTAGCCTTAGCAGCACGGGAACCTTCCGGAATGCCTTTCAGATACTTGTCTGTTAAAAGACCTTGCGCCAAGGGTGAGAACGGAATACAGCCGACACCCTCCTGCCCTAATAAGTCTAGTAGCCCGTCTTCTACCCAACGGACAAACATAGAGTACTTTGGCTGATGAATCAGGCAAGGTGTTCCCAGTCGCTTTAGTATTTCAAACGCTCTTGCTGCCTCTTTCGGCTGATAATTTGAAATGCCCACATATAGCGCTTTCCCCTGACGTACAATCAGATCAAGGGCAGCCATTGTTTCTTCTAAAGGAGTCTCCGGATCAGGACGGTGATGATAGAAAATATCAACATACTCCAGCCCCATTCTGTTCAAACTCTGGTCGAGGCTCGACACTAAGTACTTCTTAGAGCCCCAATCGCCATAAGGGCCATCCCACATGCCATACCCTGCTTTCGTGGAAATGACTAGTTCATCGCGATAAGTACGAAAGTCCTGCTTCAGAATACGCCCGAAGTTTTCTTCAGCTGAGCCTGCCGGAGGGCCATAGTTATTTGCTAGGTCAAAATGTGTAATACCAGCATCAAAAGCTGTTTGCACGATTTTCCTGGAGTTTTCCAGCACATCTACATACCCGAAGTTGTGCCATAAGCCAAGAGAAATAGCAGGAAGCTTTAACCCACTTTGCCCGCAACGCCGGTATTCCATCTTCTTATACCGATCAGGACTTGGTGTATATGTCATTATAATTATTTTATATGTTGAAGTGGTAAAATAGCCCTATTCTTTACGGAAAAACTAGTACAGTTAATTATATAACGTACAGATTTGATTTTACTAGAATAAGATCTTTAGTCAGGCTACATTAAAGCACATTCTTTACCTCCATAATCTAAAAAACAGCAAGAATAATTTTGATATTTAATATTATCCTGTAGTTTTGTTATAGACATGAAAAAGCAACAGCAGATCATCAAGATTATCATTCTGGTCCTCGTGATTATTTCACGTGGAATGGAGATGGTTTGCTGAACTTAAAGTTAAAACACTAGTAAAGCGATAACAGCCATCTCTACAAAGATGGCTGTTTTGTTTTACGGCACAGGAATAAAGCGCATATGCATTTATCATACATAATCGGCCTCGTTATTATTGTCATTCGTCCTCTACCGCCGGGTTGAAAGGAATGACCTGATATTGCATGTCACAAAAGCCTTTCCAGCCCGGAGCCGGAAAGGCTTTTGCTTTCAAAGAGTCTGTCGCTGAAACATACACCTATAAAGGTTTAGGCTTTAAACAGATAAGTTAATTCTCAGCCTGATAAATTGAAAATCAAGATCAATTTGAAGGTTAGACATTGTATTCAGCAACATAACAACATACTGAATTAAAGCATGTTACATTAAAGTATTTTAATTTTAGAAATAGTATAAAAGTAGAATCCGTAGTTTCAATAGCAGAAGTAAATAATAGAAATTGCAATATAAATTAAAATTCTGCAGCAGTGTAAACCGCTCTTTCTGCATAGTAGAATCCGATACCTTAAAACAAACAGTAATGGCATTAAATAAATATAGCAGCATTTACACACAAGACGACAGCCTTCCGGCTTCACAGGCCATGTTAATCGGCTCTGGCTTGTCAGAAGAAGATTTACGCAAACCATTTGTCGGCATCTGCTCTACAGGTTTTGATGGTAACACCTGTAACATGCACCTGAACGGACTTGCTGATGATGTGAAGCAAGGCGTGAATCAGCTCGGCATGGTAGGGCTTCGTTTTAACACCATTGGTGTAAGCGACGGCATTACGAACGGTACGCCAGGCATGCGCTATTCTTTGGTATCAAGAGAAGTTATAGCAGACTCTATAGAAACCATAACCGGTGCTCATAACTACGATGCGTTGGCTTGTGTAGTAGGTTGCGATAAAAATATGCCGGGTTCTTTAATGGCAATGGCCCGTTTGAACAGGCCATCGCTCATGGTATATGGCGGAACAATAAAGGGCGGTGACTTTAAAGGCCAGAAGCTGAACATTGTTTCCTGCTTCGAAGCTTATGGGCAGAAACTTAACGGCAAAATATCTGACGAGGATTACCGGGGTATTATCCGAAATGCCTGCCCTGGCCCAGGTGCCTGTGGCGGTATGTATACGGCGAACACCATGGCCTCTGCTGCAGAAGCACTAGGTATGTCCATTCCTTTCTCTTCCTCCTCTCCTGCTATCAGCGATGATAAAAAACAGGAGTGTTTAACTACTGGGCAATACCTCCTGAACCTATTAGCGAAAGATATCAAGCCTCGGGATATTTTAACCCGGGAAGCATTTGAAAATGCCTTAGTGCTAATCACAGTGTTGGGTGGCTCTACTAATGCTGTTATACATTTGATAGCCATTGCACACGCGGCAGGTATTAAGCTGACATTGGAAGATTTTCAGGCTGTTAGCAACAGAGTTCCTGTATTGGCCGACCTTAAACCTAGCGGGAAATACCTGATGGAAGACCTTTCTGCATTGGGTGGTGTACCAGCTGTGATGAGAACCTTACTTGATGAAAAACTTATCAACGGAGACTTGCTGACAGTAACTGGTCAAACTGTTGCTGAAAACCTGGCTGATGTGAAACCCCTGGGCGAAGAGCAAGATCTGTTAAGGCCGCTTTCTAACCCAATAAAAGTTGATGGCCACATACAAACATTGTATGGCAACCTGGCTACTAAAGGTGCAGTTGCCAAAATAAGTGGTAAAGAAGGTTTAAAATTTGAAGGCCCTGCTATTGTGTTCAACTCCGAAGAAGAACTGAACCTGGGTATCGTACAAAACAAAATCAAGCCGGGCAATGTCGTCGTCATTCGGTATGTAGGCCCTAAAGGTGGCCCTGGCATGCCCGAAATGCTAAAACCCACTTCTGCCATCATGGGTGCTGGTTTAGGAGATAAAGTAGCACTGATTACAGACGGTCGTTTTTCAGGTGGAACACATGGCTTCGTGATTGGCCACGTCTGCCCGGAAGCTTCCGAAGGAGGCAACATTGCCTTGGTAGAAGACGGTGACCTGATTACACTGGATGTCACCACCAATTCTATTCATATGCATGTAGACGATGCGCTGCTTGAGCTAAGAAGAGACAAATGGAGAAAACCAAAGCCTAATGTGTCGCAGGGAGTGCTACTGAAATATGCCAGAACTGTTAGTGATGCGAGTAATGGATGTATAACAGACTTAGATGAATCTTATGTTAACGAAAGAGAAACAAGCTCCGGAGTTATTGGATAAAGTAAAAACAATTTCCGGTGCAGAAGCCCTTTTAATAGCTCTGCTGGAGGAAGAAGTAGATACCATTTTCGGCTATCCAGGTGGTGCAATTATGCCCATATATGATGCCCTTTACGATTACCGCGACAGGCTGAATCATATATTAGTGCGCCACGAGCAAGGTGGTATTCATGCCGGGCAAGGGTACGCGCGTTCATCTGGTAAAGCAGGTGTGGTATTCGCTACAAGTGGGCCTGGTGCAACAAACCTTGTTACAGGCCTGGCTGATGCTCTGATAGACAGTACACCGCTTGTATGCATTACTGGGCAGGTTTTTGCGCATCTTTTAGGAACGGATGCATTCCAGGAAACAGACATCGTTAACATCACTACTCCTGTAACAAAATGGAATTACCAGGTAACAGATGCATCTGAAATACCGGATGCCGTTGCCAAAGCATTTCATATTGCCAGAAGTGGTCGTCCCGGGCCAGTATTGATTGATATTGCAAAGAACGCTCAGATACAAAAGTTTGACTTTAAGGGGTACACATCCTGTAAACATATCCGCAGCTATCGCCCTAAGCCGATTGTTCGCCAGGAATATATTCAGCAGGCAGCGGAGCTTATCAACAACGCTAAGAAGCCTTTTGTACTATGGGGACAAGGCGTTATGCTGGGCTCTGCAGAGCAGGAGTTTAAAACTTTTATAGAGAAAGCTGGCATTCCTGCCGCCTGGACAATAATGGGAGCAGGTGCCCTACCAAGCGATCATCCACTTAATGTGGGAATGTTGGGCATGCATGGCAACTATGGGCCAAATGTACTGACCAACGAGTGCGATGTACTCATTGCTATTGGCATGCGTTTCGACGACCGTGTTACAGGCCGGTTAGATAAGTATGCAAAACAAGCTCAGGTCATTCACCTCGATATTGACCCATCTGAAATCAGCAAGAATGTAAAAGCCACTGTACCGGTTTGGGGCGATTGTAAAGAAACACTGCCAATGCTAACTGAACTGATAGAAGCAACAGCTCATACAGAATGGTTAGAAAAGTTCAGGAGATATGAGCAGGAGGAGATTAAAGAAGTCATTCAGGATGAACTGTTTCCTGCTACCGGTGAAATAACCATGGGCGAGGTAATACAACAACTGAATGAACTGACGAAAGGCGAAGCCATTGTTGTGAGTGATGTTGGTCAGCACCAGATGGTAGCCTGTCGCTACGCAAAATTAAACCACACACGCAGCAATATTACCAGCGGTGGCTTAGGTACAATGGGCTTTGCCCTTCCGGCAGCCATAGGAGCAAAGTTTGGTGCTTTAGACAGAACAGTAGTAGCTGTTATCGGAGATGGTGGCTTCCAGATGACACTACAGGAACTAGGCACCATTATGCAGAGTGGCGTTGATGTAAAGATTCTGATTCTCAATAACCAGTTCCTCGGAATGGTAAGACAATGGCAGGAGCTTTTCCAGGACAAACGTTATTCTTTTGTGGATATCACCAGCCCCGACTTTGTAACAGTTGCAAGTGGCTATGGCATTGCAGGAAAAAGCATTTCCGAAAGAGAAGGTTTAAAAGAAGCCTTACAGGAAATGCTTTCCCATAAAGGGTCTTTCCTGCTGGAGGTAATGGTAACCAAAGAAAACAACGTTTTCCCGATGGTGCCTCAGGGAAGCAGTGTAAGCGAGATCAGGCTTAAATAATCTTCAGAAACAGAAGAAACCGGATAAATAGAATCAGCTATGAGTACGCAACATCCTATAGAAAAGCAGGAATTTACCATTACTGTTTACACCGAAAATCAGATCGGTCTGCTTAACCGTATCGCGATTATTTTTTCCAGGAGAAAGATCAACATTGAAAGTCTGAATACTTCCCCTTCCGAAATAGAGGGAATACACCGCTTCACTATTCTCATTCATGAAACAGAAGAGGTAGTCCGGAAAGTGGCATCCCAGATCGAAAAGCAGGTAGAAGTGCTAAAAGTGTATTACAATACTAACGAAGATGTTATCTGGCAGGAAATGGCACTTTATAAAGTACCAACTGACGTGATAGCGGAAAAAGCACTGGTAGAACGGCTATTAAGAGAAAACGGTGCCCGTGCTGTAGTGATACGCAAAGACTATACAGTATTTGAAACAACCGGACACCGCGAAGAAACTGAAAACCTGATAAATGTGCTGCAGCCTTATGGCCTGATTGAGTTTGTGCGTAGTGCCAGGATCGCCATTATTAAAGGTAGCGAAGGTTTCCATCGTAAGTTGCAGGAGTTTGAGAAACGCGAACCAGGCCACGATGTAGTGGAAAACGAATACCTGAATAAGGGAGACAAAGTATTTACAATGTAAGTGTAGATGCTAGAAGTTAAATTATAGAACGTAGACTTTTCTTTGACTGCACATTTCTAAACATTCAGTCTTAGCACAGCTAATCTCTAGAGTCTAGATTCTAGCATATTAATAGAATTATATAAACCTTAAAACTAGCTAAAAACAAAAATGGCAACTATCAATTTTGGAGGAGTAGACGAAACAGTAATCACCCGCGACGAATTTCCTCTATCTAAAGCCCGTGAAGTACTTAAAGATGAAGTAATCGCCGTAATCGGTTATGGTGTACAAGGTCCGGGTCAGGCTCTTAACATGAGAGACAATGGATTTAATGTTATAGTTGGACAGCGCAAAGACTCTTCATCCTGGGAGAAAGCGAAAAGTGATGGCTTTATTGAAGGTGAGACTTTATTTCCTATTGAAGAAGCAGTAGAGCGTGGCACCATAATCTGCAACCTGCTTTCTGATGCCGGACAAATAGCTGTTTGGCCTACTATCAAAGAAAGACTTAAGCCAGGCAAGACCTTATATTTCTCTCACGGCTTCGGCATTACGTTTAAAGAACATACAAACATTGTTCCTCCTGCTAATGTGGATGTAATACTGGTGGCCCCTAAAGGCAGCGGCACCAGCCTTCGAAGGTTATTCCTTGCCGGTGGTGGCCTAAACTCGTCTTTTGCTGTGTTCCAGGATGCGTCAGGCAAAGCTTTTGAAAAAGCTATTGCCATGGGTATAGGAGTAGGTTCTGGTTACCTGTTCGAAACAGATTTCAAAAAAGAAGTATACAGCGACCTTACCGGTGAGCGTGGTGTGTTGATGGGTGCCCTAGCTGGTATCATTGAGGCACAATACCAGGTACTACGTGAGCGTGGACACTCTCCGTCGGAGGCCTTCAACGAAACAGTCGAAGAACTAACACAAAGCTTAGTACCACTGGTTGGCGAAAACGGTATGGACTGGATGTATGCCAACTGCTCTGTTACAGCACAGCGTGGCGCCCTTGATTGGAAAGGCAAGTTTAAAGACGCAACGCTTCCTGTACTAAATCAATTATATGATAGCGTAGCATCAGGCAAAGAAGCGGAGCGCACCATCCAAAGAGGATCAACCCCAGGCTACCGTCAGGACCTGGAAGAAGAACTAAAAGAAATACGCGAATCAGAGTTATGGCAAACCGGAGCAGTTGTTAGAAAACTCCGCTCTAAGTAAAAGTTAAAAGCAAATGCATAAAGATGTAGCCTCTTTAGATACCGTTGTTTCTTTAGAAAATGTAGAGAAAGCAGCAAAGAACCTGAAAGGTGTAATTTATAAAACTCCTCTATTAAAGAACCTGTGGCTATCGCAGACCTATAATGCTGACATTCATCTGAAGCGTGAGGACCTGCAGGTAGTACGTTCTTATAAAATAAGAGGAGCATACAACAAAATGTGCACCTTACAGCGCCCGGAGCAGTCAGAGTGGGAAATTGTTTGCTCCAGCGCCGGTAACCATGCACAAGGAGTTGCTTATGCCTGTCAGTTACTGGGTATCAAAGGGTACATTTTTATGCCAGCCAACACACCTGCACAAAAAGTAAGTAAGGTGCGCCTGTTTGGGAAAGACATGGTAGAGGTTATTCTAACCGGCAACACCTACGACGACACCTACAAGGCTGCCAGAGAGCTCTGCGACAGCCGTGGCAGCACCTTTATTCATCCTTTCGATGACCTAGCTATTATAGAAGGACAGGCCACCGTTGGGCTGGAAGTACTGAAAAGCGCCGACTTTAACATCGACTATCTCTTTATGCCGATTGGAGGAGGCGGACTGGCATCAGGTGTGTCAAGTGTGTTTAAACAGCTAAGCCCGCACACAAAGCTAATTGGCGTACAACCTTTAGGAGCACCCTCCATGTACAAATCCATTAAAGAGCAGAAACGCCAAGCTTTGGAAACAATAGAGAGCTTTGTGGATGGTGCCGCTGTAAAATGCCCGGGCGAGCTGACTTTTGAAATTTGCCGTGAACTGCTCGACGATATAGTGCTGGTACCGGAAGGCCAGGTGTGTGAGGATCTCCTTAAGATGTATAATGAGGAGGGAATCGTGCTGGAGCCTGCCGGTACTCTGACTATATCTGCTCTGAAATCTTACGCCCATGAGATAGAAGGAAAAAAAGTAGTATGCGTCATCAGTGGCAGCAACAACGATATTACCCGTATGGAGGATATTAAAGAGCGTGCCATGCAACACCAGGGCCTGAAGCACTACTTTATGGTAACCTTTAACCAGAAACCAGGAGCTTTGAGAGCCTTTGTAAACAGAGTGTTGCATCCTGATGATGACATTATCCACTTCCAGTATATTAAAAAGAACAACAAAGAGAAAGGCCCTGTTTTTGTAGGCATAGAAGTAAAGCAGCCACACGATGTAGAAAACATTAAATATCGTATGGCAGAAGAAGGCTTCGCCTATGAATACCTTAACGGCAAACAGGACTTCCTGAACTTGTTAGTTTAAATTAGCTTTAGTGATTTTTTGAAGCCCCGTTTGGTGTAAGTCTGACGGGGCTTTTACATGTAACACCATCACCTTTTTAATTCATGCCTGATTCCTCTCCCCTGCTTTCTCTTAACAACATTACCGTACGTTACCTAAACCACACGCTTTTTACAAACCTAAGCTTTCATATTAACAAAGGCGAACATTGGGCACTAGTAGGAGAAAGCGGCTCAGGTAAGACCAGCCTACTTCAAACTATCGCAGGCAAGAATAATGTAGTTGGTGGTAGTATACAGCATTATTATTACCAGGAGTACCTCCGGCAAAACCCATTGCATGGTGAAGTGTTTACACACCATAACCTGATAGCAGAAGTGTCACAAAAGCATAACTTCAGAAACCTTTCCTCCAATGCATCCGAGTTTTACTATCAGCAGCGTTACCATGCTTCCGACTCAGAAGATGCACCAACCGTAGAAAGCTATCTTTCAGCCATTGAAGCACCAGAAGTTCCTCAAGCTTACTGGAACTATGACAGAGCAATTTCTACTTTTAAGCTGGAAGGCCTGCTGGATAAACAACTGATCAAGCTATCTAACGGAGAAACAAAAAGGCTTTTATTGGCAGCTGCCGTATTAAAGCATCCGCTACTCCTGCTGCTAGACAACCCTCTGACAGGTCTGGATGTGGAAACCCGGGCAGCGTTTAACCTCATTCTTTCAGAGATTACAAAATCAGGTATCACAATTGTGATGGCGACATCGCCTACGGAATTACCAGATACAATAACGCATGTGGCAGTCTTAAGAAAAGGAAAGATGGTGCATAGATTATCTAAAGGAGAATTTACTCCGGCACTGGTAGCTCTTGCTCCTGTCTTCTTACCAGACCAGGAAGAGCTTCAGGCATTGCTCTCCGTAAACAACATACCAGCCTTTGATACCATTGTGCAAATGGATGATGTGTCTATCAAGTATGGGAACAAACTTGTGCTGGATAATATAAACTGGCAAGTAAAACAGGGGGAACACTGGGCACTGTTGGGCCATAATGGAGCTGGCAAAACAACTTTACTCAGCCTGATCAGCGGCGATAATCCACAGTCTTACGCTAAAAAGATTATTCTTTTTGATCGAAAGAGAGGCAGCGGCGAAACCATCTGGGACATTAAAAAGAAAATAGGCTTTGTTTCGCCTGAACTGTACCAGTATTTCCCTTACAACAATACCTGCCTACAGGTAATAGAGTCGGGCATTTGTGACACATTAGGTTTAATAAAACAAAGTGCCCCACAGTATGCAGCCACAGCACTGCGCTGGATGCACTTACTGGAAATTGAGCAGGAAGCTGACAAGCTGCTAAAAGATGTATCTGCCAGTACACAAAGGCTATGCTTATTGGCAAGAGCACTGATTAAGAACCCGCCTTTACTTATTTTAGACGAGCCATGTCAGGGCCTTGATCAGCATCAGCAAGAGCAATTTAAACAACTACTGGATGCCATCTGCAGAAATAGCAAGACAACTCTGGTTTATGTTACCCACTATCAACAGGAGATTCCGAAATGTGTAACAAAAGTATTGCGCCTTGCGAATGGGAAAGTAGTAGCTTAAATCAATAACGTACTATCATAAATATAAAAAGCATTTGTGTTTGCTTACGTTTAGTAACTGATAAATAGTATTATTGTACTGGCTTTAGGGGTGTTCTGAAAAGGAACTGAGACAATACCCTTTGAACCTGATCCGGGTAATGCCGGCGAAGGGAAAAGCAAAAGTGGCTTTTATAGCCATTTATTCTTTTCAACTCTCCTTTTCCGGAGCTCCTTAGCCTGATCTCAATCTTAAAAAAGCATTAAATGGAGCAGCAACTCTGGAATAGTGTACTGGCCGTAAGAGAAAAATCGCCGCTGGTACACAGCATCACTAATTATGTAGTTATGAATAATACCGCCAATGCCTTACTGGCAGTTGGTGCATCACCGGTTATGGCACATGCTTATAGTGAAGTGCATGATATGGTAGCTATAGCTGGTGCCCTGATTATAAACATAGGTACACTGGACGAATATTGGGTGGAAAGCATGAAGCTTGCCATTAGCCAGGCAAACACATTAGGCAAGCCCTGGTTATTAGACCCCGTAGGCGCAGGAGCCACACCATACCGGAATAAAGTACTGCAGGAACTGCTGGAGTATCAGCCTACTGTTATCAGGGGCAACGCCTCAGAAATTATGGCATTGGCAAGCATGAGTGCTGGCACTAAAGGCGTAGACAGCACCAACCATACAGACGAAGCGCTTGATGCTGCTATTCAGCTTAACCAAGCTCATGGGTCAGTTGTATGTGTGTCTGGTGCAACTGATCTGATAGTGCAGGAAAAAGGATGCCTAACACTTACTAATGGCGATAAGTTAATGACTCGGGTGACAGGCATGGGCTGTACGGCCAGTGCTCTTATTGGGGCATTCTGTGCTACCACTACAACTCATTACTTTGAAGCTACAGTGGCGGCAATGGCTTTAATGGGTATAGCGGGCGAAATAGCAGCCGAGAAATCACCAGGCCCCGGGAGTTTGCAGCTACATTTCCTGGATACTTTGTACCAAATAAATAAGGATGAATTTGTGCAACGAGTAAAGCTAGAAGAATACAATGGCGGCTTTTAACCATAAGCTTTACTTAGTAACAGATGATGCTGCCTGCCTTGGACGGGATTTGGTAACTGTTGTGGAAGCCGCTGTGCTGGGAGGTGTAGACCTGGTGCAGATTCGGGAAAAGTATTTACCGGAAAATGCTTTTCTGGAGAAAACGCTTCGCCTGAAAGAAATGCTGGATAAATACAACACTCCGCTTATTGTAAACGATAACCTTCAGGTTGCCTCCAGAGCCGGGGCTGCCGGCATTCATGTAGGTAACAACGACATAGCTCCTGCTGAAATATTGCAGCAGTGGTCAGCCTGCGGCATTTTAGGATACTCGCTGGAGTATGAGGAGCATTTACAAAGCTCGCATGTAAAACTGGCAGATTATGTTGCTTTAAGCCCTGTTTTCTCCACCCCCACCAAAACAGACACGGTTACAGAATGGGGCCTGGATGGTATAACTCACATACGCTCTCTCACCACAAAGCCTATCGTTGCAATAGGCAGGGTAAACGCCAAGAATGCTGGTAACATTATCCGGGCAGGCGCAGATTGCCTGGCCGTAGTATCAGCTATTTGCTCTGCTCCAGCCCCTGCCAAAGCAGCTGAAGAAATCAGGAATGAAATTGAAAAAGCTTAAAGCTACTCTTCTCCGGTTCAGGTAGACTTACTGACACCATACCAGACAAGCAACTTATGAAGACATATAAATATCCGGCTGTGCTTACTATTGCTGGTTCCGATAGCGGTGGCGGAGCAGGCATACAAGCAGACCTAAAAACATTTTCCGCTCTAGGCTGCTTTGGCACATCGGCTATCACAGCTATTACGGTGCAAAACACTTTAGGCGTCACAGGTATACATAGCATACCTCCTGCTATAGTTCAGGGGCAAATAAAGGCAGTAATGGATGACATAAAACCTGCCGCCATTAAAATCGGGATGGTGCATAGTGTGGAACTGGTACAGGCTATTGCTGAAACACTACAGCAATATGCTTATTTGCCTGTAGTAGTAGACCCTGTTATGGTAGCTACCAGCGGCGATAAGCTGATTGAAGACAGCACCATTTCTGTTCTAAAACAACAGCTGCTTCCATTAGCCGAAGTAGTTACACCTAACCTTGATGAGGCCCAGATTTTGGCAGGCATACCTATTCATAACCTGGAGGATATGAAGAAAGCAGCCCGCTTAATACTGGATACAGGTTGTAAAGCTGTATTGGTAAAAGGAGGCCATTTACAGGGCCCCCGCCTGTACGACGTATACCTGCACCAGAACGGTTCTGAACAGGTGTTTGAATCGGAGGCTATTGCGAGCAATAATACCCACGGTACTGGCTGTACCCTTTCCTCGGCTATAGCAGCTCTTTTGGCTAAAGGCGCCGACATGGTAACAGCTATTATACAGGCAAAGCAGTATGTACACCAGGCTATAGACAAAGGCAAAGATGTTAAAACAGGCGAAGGACATGGCCCGTTGAATCATTTCTTTCAACCACAAAAGTTAGAAAAATATGAGTTGGACTAAAAAAGCCTGGGAAGCAGGCTATCAGATTTACGAGCAAATTACCTCTATGCCTTTTAATCAGGAGTTGATAGCAGGAACATTAGATAAAGAAAAGTTTAAGTTTTACATAGCACAGGACTCGCTTTACCTGGCAGAATTTAGCAGGGCTTTATCATTAATTGCAGGAAGGGCACACCACACGGAGCACGTACTGGAATTTGCCCGCTTTGCAGAAGGCGCTGTAGTAGTAGAACATGCCCTACATGCCGGTTATTTTCAGAAGTTCGGCATCACGGAAACCTTGCCTGCCTCACCTTCCTGCCAGCATTACACGCACTATTTACTTACTAAAGCTGCTCTTGCACAGGTAGAGGTAGCCATGGCAGCTGTTCTCCCCTGCTTCTGGATTTATAAGGAGGTAGGAGACTTTATTTATCAACAACAGCAAAAAGAAAATAATCCATATCAGGAGTGGATAGATACTTATGCAGGAGAAGAGTTTGCCGGTATAGTAGAAAGAGCTATAAAAATATGTGATGAGGTAGCAGAAAGTTGTACACCAGCTCAGCAACAGACTATGACAGATGCTTTTGTTATGGCAACTAAACTGGAATGGATGTTCTGGGACAGTGCTTACAGGCAAGAGCAATGGCCCTTGTAGCAGTGGCTTTTAATTCATCAACTCTTAAAAAGCACAAAGCCCTATCTTGAAGCAGGTAGGGCTTTGTGCTTTTTAAGTAACTACTACTAGCGAAGCAAATAGCTACAACTAGTGATTTTTAGCTTCTGCTACAACATTCTTTGCTCTTTGCCTTTTTCTGTAAATAGCAGCTCCTACCTTTGCATTATATAGATTAATTCTAAATAATACCAACAACTTTTATGAAGCCAACATATACCAAAAGGAAATTACTTCCTCCAATAGTAGCAACTATAGTAACTTTACTATTAACCTGTACTGCAGCCTTCGCACAAAGCGACTCAATCAAAGGCCATGTTACTACTACAGACAATCAGGCTGCTGCAGGGGTTTCAATTGGCCTAAAAGGAACTACAATAGGAGCTACTACTGATGTAGATGGTAATTATACTATATCAAAAGTAAAGCCTGGCACCTATACACTTCGGGTACAGATGATTGGACTGGAACCACAGGAACAAGGCATAACTGTAGAAACAGGCAAAACCGTTACAGCAAACTTTATGCTTAACAAAAGTGCTGCTGCTATTCAGGAAATCGTCATCAGAGGGCAACGCGAAAGCTTTAAGGCTGATCAACCATCTGAGTCACTGCGCCTGCAAACTAAACTTTTAGACGTTCCGCAAAACATACAGGTCATTACAAATGATGTGATTAAAAGTCAGCAGATATTTGACCTGCTGGAAGGTGTAGGCCGAAACGTAAGCGGCGTTACGATGCAGGAGCACTGGGGCAACTACACCCGAATGAATATGCGTGGGGCCAGAGTAGCACCTTTCAGAAACGGCATGAACATAGAATCCACCTGGGGGCCACTTTCTGAGGATATGTCTTTTGTTGAGCGCATTGAATTTGTGAAAGGTCCTGCTGGTTTTATGCTGGCTAACGGCGACCCTTCAGGTTTTTATAATGTGGTAACCAAAAAGCCAACAGGTATAACCAAGCAGGAAGTAAACTTTACTTTTGGCAGCTATAACACTTTAAGAGCTACAGCTGACCTTGACGGTCAACTTACAAGCAATGGTAAACTGCTGTACCGCTTAAATGTGATGGGCCAGAAAAAAGATTCGTGGAGAGACTATGAGTACAACGACCGCTATTCAATAGCACCTGTATTAAAATACAAGTTTAGCGACAGAACTTCCTTAACCGCTGAGTATACCTACCAGTTTTCCCGCATGTCAGCTATTGGTTCTGCTTATGTGTTCTCCCCTAAAGGTTATGCAGATCTGCCACGAAACTCCACCATTGCAGACCCTAACCTGGAGCCTTCTGACATGAAAGATAACAGTGCATACCTTATCTTTGAGCATCAGTTTAACGACAACTGGAAATTAACTGCACAAACATCGTACTTCCTTTACAACCAGGAAGGCAGCTCACTTTGGCCAGGAGGATTAGATCAGGAAGGGAATATGCAACGGGTACTGAGTGGCTGGGATGCGCAAAATAAAAGTAAATTCGGGCAGCTTTTTGTAAACGGAGAACTACAGACAGGTACAATCAGACACCGTATATTAGGTGGCCTCGATCTAGGCGATAAAAAGTATCTGGCAGACTGGAGCCAGTCTATAGCTCTGGATGTAGAAACTCCTTTTAATATCTATAATCCTGTATATGGCTCTATTACGACGCAAAGAATAGATCATTCCCTACCGTTAGAAGACAGACCTGGCGTAAGTACATTAGCTCAGAAATATGGAGCTTTATATGTTCAGGATGAGCTAGGGTTCTTCCAGGATAAGTTAAGACTTACATTGGCCGGAAGATACACCAAAGCAGAAACTAACCAATATGGCAGCATTGTCAAAAATAGCAAGTTTACCCCTAGAGTGGGTATAAATGCCTCTGTAAATGCCAACACCTCTTTCTACGCACTCTATGACCAGGCTTTTATACCACAGTTAGGTAAGTTATCGAATGGAGATCAGGTAAAGCCTATTGCAGGCAATAACATAGAAGCAGGTTTTAAAAGAGACTGGTTTGGCGGACGCTGGAATTCGACAGTAGCTCTTTATCAGATTACCAAAAATAACCAGTTAGTCGGCGACCCTAACGATCCAACAGGAGCTTCTTATTTACAGCTTGGGGAAACTCAAACCAAAGGGGTTGAGCTTGATGTACGAGGCGAAATAGCAAGAGGATTGAGCCTGACATTTAACTACGCCTACACAGATTCTAAAGCAACAGAAACTACGGCAACTCTAGCAGAAGGCGATAAAGTTCCCGGTTTTGCAAAGCATATTTCCAATGCCTGGTTAGCTTACAAACTAAATAAAGGAGTTCTGCAAGGTGCAGGTATATCGCTTGGTTACCAATGGCAAGTAGACCGCTATCCATGGTCTTTGACAGAAGGTACTATCGGCACTTTACCTGATTACTTCCGCCTGGATGGCGCTGTTTCTTATCAGATAAAGAAAGTTAGCCTGGCTGTTAATGTTAATAATCTTTTAGATGAGTACTTATACTCAGGAGCCCCTTACGATTTTGACTATGACGGCACACTGGATGGTTATGAGTGGCAAACAGAAACACCTCGCAGCTATCGTGTAAGCATCGGATACAGATTCTAAAGGTAATATGACTTTAAAGAAAGTAATAAACAAAATTCACCTATGGCTCGGGCTTGCGTCCGGGCTATTGGTGCTTTTCTTAGGTATAACAGGCTGTATACTGGCATTCCAACATGAAATAGAGTCTGCTACACAACCTTATCAGTTTGTTGCAGCTCAAAACATAGCTAAGCTACCTCCGTCTAAGCTAAAGGCTATTGCTGATGCCCAGCTACCAGGTAAACATGCCCACAGCATTAGCTACGAAAAGGGCAAAGCTTCAGAAGTTGTCTACTACGGGTTTGATCCTCAGTATTATGACATGGTTTTCCTGAACCCTTACAATGGGGAGGTTCTAAAGGTGAAGAACATGAACCGTGACTTTTTCAGAATAGTTATTATGGGGCACTACTACTTATGGTTACCTCCTGCAATAGGCCAGCCTATAGTAGCAGGTGGCACCCTTATATTTTTAATATTACTGATTACGGGCATTGTGCTTTGGTGGCCTAAAAACAAAGCAGCCCGAAAGCAACGCTTCACTATTAAGTGGAATGCAAAGTGGAGGCGCACTAACTACGACATGCACAATGTCCTTGGCTTCTATATGACTTGGGTTGCTGTGTTTATTGCCATTACAGGCTTGGTGATGGGTTTTCAATGGTTTTCAAAATCTGTTTACTGGGTGGCATCCGGCGGTAAACAACTAACAGAGTTTTATGAGCCCTTATCAGACACCACAAAGCTCACAACTAACAGAAACGCCCCTGCAATAGACCTTGTTTGGCTTAAAATGCAGGAAGAGCACAAGCTGGTTGGAGGTAGCCTGGAAGTGCATGCTCCTGCAGGAAAAGGAGCCACCATAGAAACAGCCTTAAACCCAAACACTGATACTTATTGGCAAAGCGACTACCGGTATTTTGACCAGTACACACTACAGGAAGTTCCAGTAACACACATGTATGGCAGGTTTTCAGAAGCCTCAGCTGCTGATAAAATCATGCGCATGAATTACGACATACACGTAGGAGCTATTGGAGGTCTGGCCGGAAAAACTATCGCATTTTTTGCCAGTTTACTCGCTGCCAGTATGCCTATTACTGGCTTCCTTATCTGGTGGGGCAGAAGAAAAAAGGCAAAAAAAGAAAAGCCTAAAGTAGTTAAAAGCTATAAAACATTATCTGGTGCAGAACAACGAAACAAAAATAACATAAGAGTTATAAAAGTTTAAAGTACTCGTGTTTATTCGGATAAAGCTCAACCAGTATAGGTTGTTTTACAGTTATTGTATTCGCTACTTATTGATTATTATTTTTCATATTAAACCTGCCGAGGCCGTACTTCCCATGAAAACATTATAGGAGTTTTACGTTATATAGTCTTATACAAATACGACAATATACATATGAGATTCCATTACTGGCGAACTCTGTGTTTGCTGATAATTATATTTTCTTCTGGTTGTGCCAGAAAAAATTTCTTTGCTACAACACCCGTTTCAGACGCTACTGTTTATAAGCAATTACAAAGCAGCCCTGAAACCGTAGACAGTGTAACTGTACAGGCAGGCAAGCACTATAAACGCAGTTGGTTTTATAAGCTTTTTTGGGGAGAGCACTATAGGTCGGTCTGGCTTGCACCAGTAAAAGCGCCTATTCTTGATATGGATACTTTAAAAGGTGGCCTTGAAGTAGAAAGAAAAGGTGGCGGCTTTCAGACAACCAGCTTTGCTTTGGTAGGAGGCAATGGTTTTACCTATGCCTTACGCTCTGTTGATAAAGACCCTTCTACAGTATTATCTAAAACCCTGAAAAAATCTTTTATATCCAACGTAATCAGGGATCAGATGAGTGCCCTTAACCCTTACGGTGCTCTGATTATCCCCCCACTGGCAGAAGCTGCAGGTGTACCACACGCTACTCCCAAACTTGTTTATGTTCGCCCACATGATAGTAGTTTTGGAGAGTTTGAACATATTGCCAGCGACAGACTCTATACAATAGAGGAAAAATATAATGATGATCGTGCTTTAGATGCTTCGTTAGGTAATGCCATAGACATTGCCGGATCGAAAAAAGTGCTACGCGACAGGTATCAGAAAGACGATCATTTTATAGACCAGAAAGCCTTTGCAAGAGCCCGTATGTTAGACATACTCATCAACGACTGGGACCGCCACCGAGGACAGTGGGAATGGGCTGAGTATGATGCAGATGGTGAAACTATTTACCGCCCTATACCCAAAGACCGTGACAATGCTTTTTACCGCATGCAGGACGGGGTTTTTCCCTGGCTTTTTGGCCGCAACTGGGCTATAAGGAAATTTGAGTCTTTTGACGATGAAATAAATGATGTAAAGGCACTTAGCATAAACTCGCAGTTTATAGACACCCGGTCAATGGCAGAACTCTCACGCCAGGACTTTGTATCTATTGCCAAAGATATTCAGGAGCAAGTTACAGATGAGGTAATTGATGAAGCTGTAAAGCGTTACCCTAAAGAGGTGTTTAAAATTATTGGAGAAAGCACCAGGAGTAAACTAAAGAGCCGCAGGGCCGAATTAGTTAGGGCTGCAGAGGAGTTTTATGAGATCTTGGCAGAAGAAGTAGTGATAGCAGGCACAGACGAGGAAGAGCGCTTTGAAGTAAAGCGACTGAATAATAATGAAACATCTGTGACTGTTTATAGAAACTCTGATGATAAAGTTGTTTATAAGCGCACATTCTACCGCTCCGAAACAAAAATAATAAAGCTATATGGCTTAGGTGAGGATGACGAGTTTGATGTAAGCGGAGAAGTTGACAAAGGAATAGTAATAGTAATTGTAGGAGGCCCTGGCGAGGATGAAATAAAAGACACATCACGGGTAAAGGGATGGAGCAAGAAAACAATTGTATATGATACCAGGCGGGGTAACGAACTGGAGTTTGGACCAGAGACAAAAGATAAGACCAGCAAAAGCATTAGTGTGCACCTGTTCGACCGGGAAGGGTTTAAATAATCTAATCTTTGCTACCAATACATATACAAAAGCGCCTCAGAACAATGTCCTGAGGCGCTTTTGTATATGTATTGCTTACTGTTTGTTTATGATAGTTGCACTAGCCTGGGCTGATGGTAAAACCAATACCTCCGCTAGGTTTACGTGTGCTGGCCTTGTTGCCATGAAGGCTATCAGTTCAGCTATGTCTTGTGCGGACAAGGGCTCAAACCCCTGATACACAGCAGCAGCACGGTCTTTATCTCCTTTAAAACGTACTTCAGAAAACTCTGTCTCCACAGCACCCGGGTTTACTTCCGAGACCTTTATACCCTCCTGCACCAGGTCAATGCGCATAGCCTTAGAAATAGCATCTACGGCATGTTTAGAAGCACAATATACGTTCCCGTTCGGATAAACCTCTTTACCGGCTATTGAACCTATATTAATAATGTGCCCTTTCCTGTACTTCTGCATAAGCGGAATTACCGCATGGCTTACATACAGCAGCCCTTTAACATTTATGTCTATCATGGCATCCCAATCTTCCAGAGAGCCACTCTGTACAGGTGACAAGCCATGGGCGTTTCCGGCATTGTTCACCAACACCTCTATCTGCTGCCATTCTTCCGGAAGAGAGTCTACAGCCTGTTGTATCGCTTCTTTATCGCGTACATCAAACTCCAGCGTAAACACCGGAACAGTTGTAATCTGCTGCTTTAGTTCCTGCAGGCGCTCAGTACGACGGCCTGTAGCTACAATATGATAACCTTGTTTCGCCAGTTCTATAGCAGTGGCCCAGCCAATGCCCGAAGTAGCTCCTGTCACAAATGCAATTTTTGCCATTTCTATTCAAAGAAAAGTATAAGTGAAACGTTGTGGTTGGTCAGCTTCTGAATGCTGTTGTTGTAAATGCTGTTATTAGGCTTATGCTGATTAATAATACCATGCGAGAAGCGTAGCTCCGGAGCAAATTTAAAATAAGGATAAAAAATATCCAGCCCCACGCCGTACTCGAGCGCTAAGTCCAAGTTATTCACAACCAACGCATCTTCATCTGTCTCATCACTTCTGTTATTTCCTAAATCTATTGCTGGTTTTATGCCGGCTACGAAATACATTCTGTAGTTTGTTCGTCGCTTAGATTTATACTTCAAAAGTAACGGCATCTCTACCATAGTAGAATTTATAGATTTATTCTCATCTAGCCATTCCCCATTATCCTGCTTCATATTTCCGTACTCTATCGTGCGAACATAAAAGCCTACGCCCGGCACAAAACGGGCATCCAGGTTATCAGCCAACCTTACATTAAGTACCAAACCTGTATAAAACCCTGGAGACACTTTGGCATTCACCGTCATGGCTGTATCAAGGTTTGGCGACAGCTGATTGGCATACTCTTGTGACTGCGTTACATTATACTTGGTTAAAGGCAGGGCCAGGTAAAACCCATAATGCACGCGTTTTTCATCATAACCAGGTTTGTTCTGAGTATATATTTTTTTCTGTGCTATGGCGCTGTTACCTCCAAAGAGCAAAAGCACAAATAAAAACAGTAATGTTATTTTCTTCCTGTGTAGATAGAGCTGATTCCGAATGTGAGAGAATGCCATTTTGTATTTTTAAATCCTACTTCTTCAAAGATACTTATAAAATCCTGCCCGTCCGGGAATGCCTGCACTGATTCAGGCAAATATGTATAGGCAGCATTGTCCTTTGAAACGAACTTTCCTACTACTGGTAGTATATTTTTAAAATAAAAATGATAGAGTTGCTTCATCGGGAACATACGAGGTTTAGAAAACTCTAGCACAACTGCTGTTCCGCCAGGCTTCAGCACCCGGTTCATTTCTGCAAGTCCTTTGGCTAAGTTCTCAAAGTTACGTACACCAAAAGCCACTGTTATGGCATCGAAAGAATTATCTTCAAAGGGTAGGTTCTCAGAATCACCATACTGCAGTTCTATTTTATTTGAAAGCCCCTTTTTAGCCAATTTTTCACGTCCTACGGCCAGCATGCCCTCTGATATATCAACTCCGGTTATTTTCTCCGGGTTAATACGCAGTGCCTCAATAGCAAAGTCAGCTGTGCCTGTAGCTATGTCTAAAATCAATTTTGGCTTTTGTGATTCCAGTAAGCTTATAGCTTTTTTTCTCCAGATAATATCGATGCCAGCACTCAGAAAATGATTCAGGAAATCGTATTTGCCGGAGATGTTATCAAACATCTGGGCTACCTGCGATTTCTTATTGTTATTCTGGTCTTTGTAAGGTACTACTGCCATTGGCTCTTTGTTGATGGTAATTCATGCAAAAATACGCTGACTTAAACTATAAAACATTTTTTATGTGTTTAAAAGTAAAAAAACAGGCTGGGAATAACCCAGCCTGTTTAAATAGTTGGCTCTTGAAGCTCCTACAGCCATTTTATTTTCTGTTTCTACTAATCATTCCGCTATTGTTCAGAATCGTCTTCTCTTGATAATACTTTAAATACTGTTCTTCTGTTTAGCTGCATGTTTTCAGCAGACGTGTTCGGCACAACTGGCCTGCTCTCGCCATAGGTAACAGTTACCAAGCGCTTAGGAGAAATGCCCTTGCTGATAAGATAATCATAAGCAGCATCAGCACGATTCTGCCCTAATGTGACGTTGTAGCTATTGCTTGCACGGGAGTCCGTATGGCCTTCAATACTTAAGTTGATATCTGGATTTGATTCCATGAGACGGGCAATATCATCTAGGTTCTGCGTTGACTCCGGGCGGAGCATATACTCATCAGTGTCAAAGTAAAGGCGCTGCGCTGCAATACGTTCACCGGCAGCCGTTATCCCGGCATTAATATTTATACCACCTCCTTCATCACCCGCATCTTCATAAGCAATATAAAAATTCTTGGTAACGGTAGTCGTGTCGTCCAATACAACAGGCATATCAAACTCTTCTGTAGCAATAAGCTTGTTATCTACCGACAACTGTACCTGATATTTACGTCCAGAAAGAACGCTGATGTCATAAGCAGCAGAATCAGGTCGTGTCACATCACGGTAAGCAATTGGCCTCCTGTCTGCCTGTGTGGCATTAAAAATAAGCTCGACTCCCGGAATAGCAACACTGTCTCCCTGAGCAAATACTTTTCCTTTTACATTACCGGTACGAATGTAGTTAATGGTATAAATATCTTTTTCTCCATAGCCACCAGTGCGATACGACGATAAATAAGCATAGCTTCCATCGGGGCTTAAACGATAGTAAGTGTCATCATCTGGTGTGTTAACAGGAGAACCCAGGTTCTCAGGACGTGCCCATCTTCTGGCTATGGAGTCGTACCGAGCACTAAATATGTCGTACCCACCCATGGTGTTATGGCCTCTTGAAGAAAAATATAGTGTACCATCAGCAGCTAAATAAGGGCTGTCATCATCATAAGAGGTATTTATAGTACTTCCTAAGCTTTCTGGCTTACCCCACTCCCCATTGGACTGACGTTTGGCAGTATAAATATCCAGGTCTCCCCTGTTTGAATAATGGCTGGTGGAAAAGAAAATAGTCTGCCCGTCTGGTGTAATATAGGCATCCGATTCAAAATCAGATGAATTAATTCTGTTGCTGATACTTTTGGGTGTGCCCCACTGCCCATCTGGCTGACGCTCCGATACCATGATATCCCCATTGTTAACAGAGCGATACAGCAGCATTTTTGTGTCGTTATCAAAAATCTGAATAGAGGCATCATGGCCGGTACTGCTTAAAGCCCCTGCTATTGACTGTGGTGCCCCCCACTCACCTGCTTCACCTGTTCTTGTCGATTCAAATATATCCTCAAAATACTCTCCATCCTGTGCTTCTTTCTGACCTGTAGAGGCAGCACTCCGGGAGGTAAATAACAGGTAGTTATCATCAGAAGCAATAACAGGACTATGTTCAGAATAAGCAGTGTTTATAGTTTCTCCCAGATTCTTTACAAATATGTCTTTCGGGTTAGACGCTTCCCGCTTGGCATTCCGTGCATGTTGTATCAGCATGGCTACTTCTTCCCGGCGCCAGTCATCACGGTTACGAATCTTAGGCTGGTAACTCTGAAAGTGTTCAATAGCTCTGTCGAAGCGGTAATTTATGTGTTCTACCCGTCCTAACCAGTACTCAAGGTCGCGGTCTATATTAGGGTTTATTTGCTGTACCCGGTACAGATAATCTGCTGCCTTTTCTTTATCAAAGGTCATATAGCTGATGCCAGCATAGTACAGTGCCTTGGCATTATTCGGATCATTGGCTAACACCTCTTCATAATAAGGTACAGCTTCCCGATAGTTTTCTCTGTCAAAGAGTTTCTTTCCGGTCCTCAATAGTTTTCCAGTGCTTTGGGCTGATACTGAAACAGCCATAAAGCAAAGCAACGCCAAGACTGAGAAAAATCTTAAGAACGATTTGGCTAAGTAACTCATATTTATAAAGTATTTATTTATACATCTGTGTCTCCTGAATTTTATTTTTAAGTAAGCGTATGATCATCGGTGGGGGGAATAGATGAATGCAAATAACTTTCACTGCGCCAGCATAATTACTGCTTTAATAAAACTTACTCCTAACAAGCCTGTTCAAGCCATCTCTGCTATAGTTTGAATCAAGTGCATAACTAAAACATAACTTTTAAGCCACGAAATGACACACCAATATATTTATACAAAACATCTAATTGTATCGATATGCTTATTAAGCCACCCCTATATAAACCTCAACTGTCATTATAAAACACTTACTGAATATTTTTATATTTAGTTGTTATAAATAACTATTAATGAGACACTTTTATTCACCTAGTTAACTATCAAAAACTTTACAGGAGCAGTTTAGCTGTCTTGTTTGAAGCAGAACATTTATCATTTTCAAGAAAGTTTAGATTTACAGAGCTGCATAAAAGTAATGAGGCCTCTACATAAAATGTTCTTCGTATACAGATTTAAAAATTCCTTTTAAACTCAGAACTCTTTTCACCTTATGTACTATTATAAAAGGTAGGCACAGGTATTTTGTCTTAGCTGCCTGCAGACAAGTGTAGCTTAGACCCTATCTTTGAAAAATATGTGGTAACTTTGTAATCCTGTTATAGTCTCAGCTTCTTTTAAGTGGCGAGATGTAATAGTTAGTACTACTTTTTCACAGTCTTTCCTCATAAAAGGCAAGGCACCAAACAGACGAGCAATATGGTTATAAAGGAAGCAAAGTTTTTAATGAGTAATACTCGTGTGGAACAATGCCCCACGCCCAACAAACCAGAGTACGCCTTTATTGGTCGTTCTAATGTGGGAAAGTCTTCGCTTATAAACATGCTGACAGAGCAGAAGAACCTGGCTAAAACATCTTCTTCTCCGGGCAAGACCCAGCTCATTAACCACTTCCTGATAAACGATGACTGGTATCTGGTAGACTTACCAGGCTATGGCTATGCCAAAGTAAGTAAGGGCTCCCGTGAGGAATGGCGCAAGATGATTAACTATTACTTTCAGAAACGGGAGAATTTAACCTGTGTATTTGTACTGATAGACTCCAGGCATGAGCCACTAAAGCAGGACCTCGAATTTATAAATCACCTAGGGACTTTAGGTCTACCTTTTGTAGTTGTCTTCACTAAACTTGATAAGCAGTCTGCTACTAAAACGGATTCAACCATAGCTGCTTACGCGCGTAAACTTCGTGAAACGTGGGATGAACTTCCCCGCTTTTTCCAGACATCGGCCGAAAAACATATTGGCCGAGACGAAATATTAAATTTTATTGAAGAAGTGAATGAACAGGTGCAGAACCAATACAAATAGTGTGTAATTTGGTATGCATTTTGATTAAGTGTTAGTCCCAGCAAGTGTAGTAGTACCTTTAATTTTTACCTTAATGAAAAGTAAGATTTCTTTTTTATTCCTTTTATTTGCCTTATCAACACTAACAGTTTCTGCCCAGTCTGCTGAAACAGCCCAACAGCAGCAGGAAGAGCAGGAAGATAAATATTGGATGCCTGAAAAAACTATTCCGGTAGCAGAACATTACGAAGGGGGGCAGGAAGCTCTGTATAAAGCTATTTATAAAGAACTGAACTATCCGCCAATGGCAAAGCGCAACAGAATACAGGGTGAATCGATTATCAGCTTTACCTTGAATGAAGACGGTTCTACTTCAGGGTTAAAGGTGCTGCGCAACCCAGGTGCTGGTACTGGCGAGGAGGCCCTTCGTGTAGTAAACCTTCTTAAATTTAAGGCTCCCGGCTACAGCACTGTAGTTAGCCTTCCGATTATGTTTAAATTATAATATACATACCAAGTTTTACCTTACTATGCCTATTGATTTAAGACAAGTTGCCGCCATTTCTGGCCAGAGCGGGTTATACCGTGTAGTAAAGCCAACGCGTACCGGCGTTATTGTGGAAAGTTTAGAAGAGAACCCAAAGAACATGGTGGCACAGGCACGCCATCGTATGTCTTTGCTGGAAGAGATTTCTATCTACACGACAGACGAAGAGGCTACTATCCCATTGGCTGACGTGTTTGACCGAATCCACCAAAAGTATGGCGATGATCTGCCATTAAGTGAAAAGCCAAGCAACGAAGATTACAAAGCTTTTATAGCTGAAGTAGTGCCTGAATATGATGAAGATCGTGTGTATGTATCAGACATGAAAAAGCTTGCCGCCTGGTATACAATTGTGAATAAATTTGTAGGCTTCACAGAAGAAAAAGCTTCTGAAGAAGATACTACTCCTGCAGAGTCTGAGACTGAAGAAGGATCAGAAGAGCAAGCTTAAATATAAAAGCCCTCCAGACCGGAGGGCTTTTATATTTAAGCTTTTACTACCGGTTGGCTTATGCAATAGTTTACAGATTCTTCAGTTATAAATGCACTTAATATAACTGTTTATTTATTACCAAAAACAGCGTTCACTTTATGCAGTACTCCCCTGCTATTCTTTCCAGCACAGCTAATCACCTGCAAAAAGTATTTGGAGTCAAAGCCTTGCCTTCTAAAGATTTGCAGAAGCTTTTGCGTAAGCTCACTATAATTGTTAAGCATCTGCTAAATACAGACCTTAGCCGCCTGCTCCATATCCTTTATCGTATTGATGTTGAAGAACAGAAAGTAAAAGAGGCTATGTTAGCAGATAATGAAGAAGCTATTGCTGAAGGTATAGCTCAATTGATTATAGATCGGGAAATATTGAAAGCTCACATTCGTTTTACTTATAGCTAAATTAGTAACCGTAATGCTCTTTCCTGATGTTCAGGCAATGGCTCCATTTATTTTATTTCAGTCTTTCATTCCCCTCTCTTTCTAATACGGGTACCCTCCGCCATTAACAAACTAATAACTGTATCGGTTTGGAGCTTGTAAAGGTATCTTCTATCTTTGCAGTAATTCTTCTCAAATAAGAATTTTTCTTATCTGGATACATGCAGTTACTAAACCGAAACGAACTACGTGAGCGCATTGTGATAAGTGGCCTAAAGGCGACGCAGCAGCGCATTGTAGTATATGAGGCTTTGGTACAACAGCATGGGCATCACCCAACGGCAGAGGAAGTATACCAGCTTCTGAAACCAGCCAACCCAAGTATTTCCCTTGGCACTGTCTATAAAACATTAGACTCTTTTGTAGAAACCAACCTGATCAGGCGGGTACTATCAGAAGAAAGCGGGAAACGCTACGATGCTAACACCATGGCTCACAGCCACATTTACTGCAGTAACACCAAAGAAATTATTGATTACGAAGACGCAGAACTGGAGCAGTTATTAACTGACTTCTTTCGGAAGCGGAACATGGAAAACTTCGAAATCAAGAGCTTTGCCGTACAACTGACAGGTAATAAGAAGGAACCAGGTAAGCAGATCAGAATTTCACAAGTACCTAAATAAATTTTCAACTTAATAAACTATTGAAATATGGCAGTATTAGTAGGTAAAAAAGCGCCTTCATTCAAAGCTACAGCTGTAGTTAACGGAGAAGAATTCGAAGAGGATTTCTCTTTAGAGCAGTACCTTGGCAAGAAGCACGTAGTGTTCTTCTTCTGGCCAATGGACTTCACATTCGTATGCCCAACTGAAATTCTTGCATTCCAGGACAGATTAGCTGATTTCGAGCGTAAAGGAGTAGCAGTAGTAGGTTGCTCTACAGATACACATGTTACACACTTTGCCTGGTTAAACACGCCACAAGACCAAGGTGGTATCCAGGGGGTAACTTATCCGCTTGTTGCTGATGCAGCTAAAACTATCGCTCAGAACTTTGATGTGTTAGCCGGTCATTATGACTATAACGAAGAAGGTGAAGTAACTTTTGTTGGTGAGCCAGTTGCTTACCGTGGTCTGTTCCTGATCGATAAAGAAGGTGTTGTTCGCCACCAGGTTGTTAACGACCTGCCACTAGGCCGCAGCATCGACGAGGCACTTCGTATGGTAGACGCTCTTCAGTACTTTGAAGAGAAAGGCGAAGTTTGCCCTGCAAACTGGGAAGAAGGAAAAGAAGCTATGCAAGCTACTAAAGAAGGTGTTTCTAACTACCTTGCTAACAGAGGTAGCCACTAAGAACAGAAATAACCTGTTTTATACAAAAGCCCCTGCTCTGGCAGGGGCTTTTGCTTTTATGTTGAAGCTCTCCAGCTGATTTTTTCTTTTATACAGCTGGCTGCTGAGCAGTGGCAACAGCTTTTTGCATGCACACACTATTCTCTACATTCTCATATTGCCCGTAGTTTGGTATAGTTTCGTAACCACATTTGGTATAAAGGCTAATAGCTTCAGGCTGAGCTTTGCCTGTTTCCAGAATAAGGCTAGAATAACCTAACTCGCTTGCCCATGTTTCCAGCTCCTTTAACACAGCTTTGGCTACTCCCCGACCACGAAAGGCAGGCTTCACAAACATCCTTTTTACCTCTCCTGTTTCCGCTGTATACTTTTTGATAGCGCCACAACCTACCAACTGGCCTTCCAGATAAGCCACAACAGCTGTATTGATAGCATCTATTTTGTTAAATTGTGCATAAAAAGCATGATCGTCGCCATCTCTTTCGCTAAGGTCTGCATCAAGCAGGGCTACCAGGCTAACAAAGTCTTTATTACGGGAGTCTGTTCTAATTAACTTTATCATAGTTTTAGATTGATGTTCAAAGGTGAATTATTGCAATTGTCATTTTTGCTCAGTTTTTTCAATAGTTCATCAGTCTCTACTACTGTGGCAGTATTCTAAGGCATTACTGTTAGCAACTCCTATTTTAGCTTCAGCTCCATCTGATACAAATCAAAACCTTTTGCCCAAAAGTCTCTCTCAACTTTTACTAACTCAAAGCCTAACTTTTGATAGAATTTATAAACAAGTTGCGTTGTTCTGACAACAATTACCTCTGTATCTGTATTCGCTTTAATTCGGTCAACCCTGTAGCGAGTTAACTTACTCCCGATTCCTTTCCCTTGGAAATCAGGATGAACTATATCCCAGGATATTCGGGCTATGCTGTCAGCAAAGTAATTTATTCCGCCTGCCCCAACTATTCTACCATTATCTTCCACTACAAAGTAGTCTTCCACATGGTTATTAAGATACACAACAAAGTCCGCTTCTTCAGCTTCATCAAAATAATGGGGAGTGTTGAGCCTCAGCAGGTCTAAGAGTTCTTCTTTATCTTTACTTGCATATACCCTGATCATTTTACTTCAATTAAGGCGGCTTTATTATAGTGTCTCAAATTTCCATTCTACCAAATATAGCAGATTAGCTTATTTTTACAAGCGCATAACTACCTTTACTAACTCAAAATGAAAGCCTTCTAAAAGGAAACCTTCATTACAAAATTCAATGCGCTATATTTGCAACTTGAACCATAGAGCACTTTATTTTTGCCAAAGCTATTTTACGATATAGGACTGAAAGCTTACCAAGCAGCTCTTGCACTGGCATCTCCTTTTAACCAGAAGGCAAAGCTGATGCGTACAGGGCGTGTACAGCAGTTTTCGCACCTGCAAAAGGCATTTAAAGATAATCAGTCGCCAGTGGTCTGGTTTCATTGTGCTTCTTTAGGCGAGTTTGAGCAAGGAAGGCCGGTCATAGAAGCCTTTAAAAAGGAGTTTCCAACATATAAAGTACTGCTCACCTTTTTCTCCCCCTCTGGTTATGAGGTACGAAAAAACTATGCTGGCGCAGAATATATTTTTTATCTCCCGCTGGATAGTGCCTCCAATGCCCGTATGTTCCTGGATGTGGTCCACCCCAAACTGGCAGTGTTTGTAAAGTATGAGTTCTGGCATTATTACCTGCAGGAGCTACATAACAGAAACATGCCTGTACTTTCTATATCCGCTATTTTCCGGCCAGAGCAGATTTTCTTTAAGCCTTACGGAGGCTTTAACCGTGCTATTCTTCGCAACTTTACCCACATCTATACTCAAAATCAAGCTTCTGCAGAACTGTTGCAAAGTGTTGGTATAGCCAAAGTAAGTGTAGCTGGAGATACACGTTTCGACAGGGTTTTGCAAACTGCCGCAGGTGTTAAACCCATACCCGTAGTAGAAGCCTTTGTGCAGCAACAGGAAGTGTTTATGGTGGGTAGCAGTTGGCCTGCTGATATAGAAGTGCTGTTTCCTCTCATCCAAAAGTACAGAGAGAGCATAAAGTTTATCATTGCCCCGCACGAGGTACATGAGAGCGGCATAAGCACCTTATTACAAACCTTAGGTAGTGGAGCTATACGTTTTTCTCAGGCAGGTGAAGCAGAGTTGTCAGCTTACAATGTGCTTGTGATTGACAACATTGGCATGCTTTCCTCTTTGTACAGCTATGGTACTTATGCCTATGTGGGAGGAGCATTTGGTAAAGGTTTACATAATACCTTAGAAGCAGCAGTCTTTGGGTTACCACTTTTTTTTGGCCCTGCTTATGATAAATTTCAGGAAGCAAAGGACCTGGTACAGCTTAATTGTGCCTTTCCGGTGCAGGATGCTACAGAGTTGATAACAGCATTTGAAAAGGTACATCTTATACTCGGAGCAAGGCAAACTATAACCGATACCGAAAAACAATACGTAAAAAAGCAGGCAGGCGCTACAGAACAGATTATAGCGGATATAAAGCACCTCTTAAAAAATAAGGCATGAAAGGAGTTGTAGTAAAATCGACAGGGTCGTGGTATTTGGTGCGTGATAAAGATGGAAAGCTGCACCGTGCCCGTCTGCGGGGTAAATTTAAGCTGAAAGGCATGAAGGTAAGCAACCCTCTTGCTGTGGGCGACCGTGTGGAATTTGATGTAGAAGAAACCGGCGAAGACACGGCTGTTATCCATAAGATCGAAGACCGCGAGAACTATATTATCCGGCAGTCTACCCACAAAACCGCTTTTTCACATATTATTGCTGCTAACCTAGACCAGGCACTGCTTATTGTAACGCTGGTGTCGCCCCGTACCTCTTTTGGCTTTATCGACAGATTTTTAGTTACCGCTGAGGCTTACGACATTCCTACTGTACTTGTATACAACAAAACAGACATGTACGACGAGGAAATGCAGGAGTACCAGCGCCAGATCAGCCACATGTATGAGGCCATTGGCTATAGCAGCCTGGCAGTGTCCGCTAAAAATGGAGAAGGTATCGATGCCATCAAACAGTTGATTCAAGGAAAAACCACCCTCTTCTCCGGCCACTCCGGTGTAGGTAAATCATCTCTAATAAACCTATTGGTACCTGACCTGGACCTGAAGACTTCTGAAATTTCTGACTTTTCTGATAAAGGTGTACACACCACCACTTTTGCTGAAATGTTTGAGGTAGATGAACAAACCTTTATCATAGACACGCCAGGTATTAAGGAATTAGGCATTGTAGATATCCCTAAAAATGAACTTAGCCACTTCTTCCCAGAGATGCGCGAACGCCTGAACCAATGCCGGTTTAACAACTGCACCCACTTTAATGAACCAGGCTGCGCTGTGGTAGAGGCAGTACGCCATAATAACATCTCCCTCACCCGCTACGAAAGTTATCTAAGTATGCTGCATGGGGAAGACAATAGGAAGTAAGCAAGGCCTTTACCTCTTACTAGATAGCTCCTTCTCTGAACCGGACCTTAATAGCAAAAGCCAGTTTGTATTGTCCGGTTTCTGAATAACAGTGCCTTTTTTGAATAATGCCGGCAAGGTAGCAGAACGGCTTTCTCCGGTTTCAGGGTTAAACCAGGTGCCGTTAAAATTTTTCTGCTTCAATTTTTGAGCAAATTTTATTTCCGGGCCTGATAAAGAATACAGCAGCACAGTCTTAAAAGCATCATCAGCTAAAACCCAATTTTGTTGCCCGTTTACCAGCACGCCATCTTTAGGCAGCATGTACATTAAAGAATTCGCTAAATGTTCCTGTACAAACAAATCAAGTGGCGTACGATCAACTGATCGGCCTTGCCCATGTCCTGCAGTAGGGTTTTGCATTAGTACCTGCGCTCCACCAGCCATTAACGCAGGCACAGGCCCTACTCCACTATGCCAGGCCACAATAGCTTTATCAGGATATAAATTTTTGTACTCTCGCACCTGTCTGTATACCTGTTCAGGCGTTGTCGGGTCGCCAAACTCCTTCGGGTGCATTTCTCTAAAGGCCAGGTTTTGCCCTCCTTCGGGTGCCCAAAGAGAGCCATCGGGCAGGTAGTGCCAGTAACGCATATCTACTACCGCCACCTGCTTTGCCAACTCCGGGTCTGCCAGTACAGCATCTGTTACATTTTTGCTCGTATCCAGCACCAGCCTTACCTGTCTATTCTTCTTCTTTTCCCACTCCGCTACTGTTTGTATAAAAAATTTCTGAAACTTAAAAGGGCCGGAATACTGAAAGCTCAATCCGAAAATGATGTTCTCGAACGATGCCAGTTGGTCCAGCACATGAAAAATGTAATTCCGGTGCAGTTCGCGCAGCTTAGGGTTTGTAGCATCGTAAAACTGATTGGCTACATGTATGCGATCTCTGGATTCTAAAGAAGGTTCTATTAAACCTGTTTCGTTGATATTATTAGCCGGTCTCCAGGGGAAGTCAATCCAATGTGCAGCCGTTTCCAGTAAATTATGATTGTTGTACAGGTGGTGGTATAGTACTATTCCGTTCTGGTCGCTTAAGCTGGCAAAGTCTTTCATGCGGCTAAAATACCAGGGGTTATACTTTGTCAGATCATAGCGACTAAGGCCATCCCAGGCACTGCCCTGCCCACTCCGTGCCCATGGCAACTCATAAAAAGCTGCCCACACATTTCCGCCTGACCGCCTGATGATGGAGTGATCATCCCGGCGACGGTCGTACCAAATGGCTGGACCACTCTGGTAAAAAGGCGTTCTCTGGTTTGTTACCTGCGCTGCCAATTCCTGAAGATCTTCTGTAAGCCCTGGCCCTACTCTGCCAGGTACAAACCGGGAAACGCTCCTGCCCGCATTAAGCGCATTGTTGGGAGAAGTTTGCCCTAACCACCAGGCATCGTTCACAGCGCCACCCCATACTGCTTTCCCTCCTATCACAAAACGGCCATTTACTATATTAAGTGGCTGTACTTCTTTTTTACTTTCTGATGCGGCAACACCAGCAGGAATATCCTGAGCCTTAAACTCTTTTACGTTAGACGCTAATGTCTGAGGATATACCGTAACTGGTTCCATAGCTGCCAGAGCCTGTTTCCCTAGCTTTGCTATAAGCTGTTTTTCATAAAGAGATTCTGGTGCTGAAACAACTACCACAGGCGCACCTTCGGGGCCTGTGGCAACTATTTCTTCTGCCTTGCAATTCCAGATTATGGCATTTGCCGCTGTCCACCCTCCTGCCTGTGCCCGGTCTACATCATAAGTAAGTCGTAGTGCTGCCCCTTCTATTTTTACGTTTTCATAAAGCGTACCCGAAGACCAGCTTTCATACGAACCGCTTGCCCCTTGCGCATTTGTTGCAGTACAGGTTAGGAACACATTAGGCCCGCTGGCAGTAAAACCGATAGCAAAGTCGTTTACTCCCTCATCTGCAGTACAATGCTGCACTAACACCTGCTGCCCTTCTATTAAAAAGCTCTGCCGCCTGTAGCCGCCTATTTCAGAAACAGGCTTTTCGCTGCGGCAGTTCTCCACGGTTACCTGCCGTGCCCGAGGTCCTGCCTGCACCGCAGAAGAAACAAAGTGCCGGGCAGTTACACCACGCACCCAGGCATCTTCCACATTATCCAGTACAACACCAAACCAGGCATGCTCCTCATCTTTAGGATTAGCCGGATCAAACGTGCTTTCAATAATGAGGTTCTCTACCCCGATATGGCTGTCAGGCTCATTGGAAGTAACTTTTGCTACTGTTCCGCCACCATAGCGGGCTTCCAGGGCTGTGGTAACAGGCGCATCTAATGTTATTTGTTTTTGGGCAGGGTTTACGGCTACGATTTCACGATCCCACACTAAATCTCTTGAACCGGCTGGCCAGTGAAAGCGCAGGTCCGGAAACACACCTTTTAGCGTATCCATACCAAGCGCAGTAATCCACTCTTTTGTGCTGGGGCGGGTAATTACAACTTTATCTCCTTTGCTTAGCCCACTAACTGTCTTTAAAGTAAGCGTTTCACTTCCTGCTTTCACCACCTGATCTGTTACCTGTACTGGCTCACTAACAACTGGCTTCTCTGCCTGCCCTATACTTAGCAGAGCATGCCTGCTTTTGCCTGTTGCCTGTATGGTTGTTTCCTTATTAGAACTTCCTCGCAGTACAATACCACTCTTATTTACTCGTAGCTGGCCAGCAACATGAAACTGCCCTTCTTTTAACTGTACGGCTCCACGAAAGCCATCCTCTTGTACAGGTAAACCGCCCACATAGTCAATGGCAGCTTGTAGTAAATGAGTATCATCCCCTCCTGTTGGATTAACAGAAATAACAGCGGGAACATTGGGTATAGCTATCCCTCCACCGCCATAACCTGCATGAGAAAAATCAATAGCGGGTAAAGCCTTGTCAGGAACACCTTGTGCCTGTGCTGACTCTGTACTTATTAAGTTGCTTATCAAAGCGAATAGCACAAAGGTAAGCGTTAGCCCCTGGTGCTTTAGTGCCCTTTGAAAGGAGGTAGTTCTTTTCAGATTTAGCATGTCTTGATCTTATGAGAGGGAACTAAAAAAAACAACAGAGCCAATTGTAGTAAATTAGCTCTGTTGTTTTTATTTCATAAACCTTAAAATATTATTTCATCTTCATTACCTCTGTTCCGGCAAGCAAGAAGCAGCCAAGGCCATAGTCTTCAAAGTCTGGCTTGCTGGTGTAGGAAACTGGCTGCCCATCTTTCGGCTCTTTACCGGTACCCTGTACGTACCCCAGAAAGCCGCTCGGGTGTACAGCATCCTTAGACATTGCATTCCAGGCTTTGGCAATAACCGGATTATACACATCGGCATCCAACAAACCATTATTAACTCCCCAGGCCATACCATAAACGAACAGCGCAGTTCCTGTTGTCTCCTTGCCTCCATAGTGATTTGGGTCGTGTAAGCTTACGTTCCAGAAGCCATCTTCTCTTTGCAGTGGTACCAGAGCCTCCATCATTTCTAAAAATGTTTTTTCATATTCCTCGCGGTGCGGTGCATCTTCAGGCATTATATTCATCACTCTTACCAGTGCAGCCACTACCCAGCCGTTGCCCCTGGACCAGTACGTATCCTCTCCGTTGGGGGCTTTATATGGTGGCACAAAATCTTTGTCTCTCCACCATAAACCATCTTCAGCATTATATAAGCCACCCCCGATTTGTGTTTTGGCAGCATTATAAAGATCGTACATCTTCTCATAATAGGTGTTGTCGTTATACAACAGGCCCAGCTTCGCATACACAGGCATGGCCATTTGCAAAGCATCTATCCAATCCCAGTCATCAACCTTCGTACTGTTCACCATGTTATCTATAGAAGCTTTTATAGCTTCTATTCTTTCTGGTTTTGGATCGATGTTGTATAAGTCGATGTAGGTCTGACCTGCAGCCTGATTGTCGGCATTTCTGGTCTGCACACCATCTCGCAGGCCCCAGTTATGCTTTTCACCCCATTCCACGGCATAATCGTAATACCGCTGCTGAGGGTCTGCCTCGTATAAGGCCATCAAGCCTTCGTAATAAACGGCGCGGGTCCAGATATTACTTGGGCGGGTTTTATTCGTTGTAATTTCCTTTCCCGGGTCAGGCCACTTCTGCATAAAATAATCGTTTGCAAGGGTGAGTGTTTTTAAAATCTTACTCTTTTCAGGTAAACTGGCAGTTTTTTTTGAAGTAGCACAGGCAGCATTAGCCATTGTCAATATACCTAAAAGGGCGGCCTTCCACAGAGTGAATGTTTTTTTCATCATGTTATATTACGTACTTGTTAAGTTGCAGAATATCTTATGAGTTAACAGGCCTATATTATAGCTCAGCCAGCCAACACCTTCTCATTTACTCATAAAAATAGACTGTTTGATTAAGCTTCCTATCCTGCCCTATCCTGATATTCGCTAATAAAATCTCATCAACAAGCCGTAATTTCTAAATTAAGCACCTTCCTTATAAGCAGACACAGCAGGATGCATGACATCTTGTGTCTTATAAATTTGGAGGTCGTGAACAAAACATTCTTATATAAAATAGATAATCCTTAACATACATTCTCTTTATGATAAATAAAGGTATCCCTGTTTACCTGCTGGCATGCACAACCCTTTTCTCCTGCCAGTCAACAAAAAGTAATAATGGGCAGGAAATAGTTTTAAAAAACACCGCTTCCACTAGTTTAACAGACAAGGCTATTGCTATTAAGCGAGATAATTTTGCCGATACAGCAGCACAAGGATTGTACCCGGTGCTCCTGACACAGAAAGGTGATACTATTGCCTCTCAGTTAGATGACTTAGATGGCGACCAGCAATGGGATGAGCTTTTTTTTGTAATCGACTTACCTGCCAATGGAGAGCAAGTGCTAAACCTTACATGGGTAGGTACTCAGCCACAGTATACGCAGCGCACCAACATCCGCTTCGGAAAGCGCAGTGCCAAGGACAAACCGGTGCAACCCAAAACCAATGACACCATTCATGCAAACCAACTGCCCAAAAGCATTGGCTACCAGCCTTACCAAACCGACGGCCCCACATGGGAAAATGACAAAGTAGCATTCCGCCACTATTTAGACGGACGAAATGCAAAAGATTTGTTTGGGAAGAAAGTTTCTTATATGTCGCCGGAAGATGTAGGCATAAATGCAGCTGGTGCCGTGGAAGACAATTACCATGTAATGCACGAATGGGGCCGTGATATAATGGCTGTGGGCAACTCTGTAGGCATTGGCGGTGTAGCCCTGATGATTGGTGACAGTTTCCCACGACTGGGTGTAACAGCAAACGATTCTATAAACAATGTAGGGAATACAGCCTTTAATATTGTAACAGAAGGACCCGTTCGTTCTAAGACCCGCATTGTGTACAACAATTGGCAACCTGAAGGCACCAGCCGCAGCTATACACTGGAAGAACAACCTACTATCTGGCCGGGTATGTACGCCTATCAGAACACTGTAAAAGTAACTTCAGGCTTACAAGGCGATGAGACACTACTGATTGGCATGAATAACTTGGATACTACTTCTACACTAGAAGAAATTCCCGTTGATGATGAATGGATGATTCTGCTGACACATGACCGTGAAACCTATAATAAGGAGTGGATACTGGGCTTGGCACTTATTATTCCTAAAAGCTCTTACCTCGGCTACACAGAGGCTCCTGCATCTGGTAAACTGGCGCAGGCATCTTTCGCTAAACTAAAAGTAGAGGGAAATAAGCCGATCAGTTACTACGCTGTAGGTGGATGGGAACAAAGCGATGAGGGCTTTAAAGATGCAGCTTACTTTAGAAGCTATGTTAAATCGCTTGCGAAACAAATTTCTGCTAAGGTCAATGTGCAGGTGAGACAGTAATATATCTACATTCTGGGCCAAAATATGAACGACATAAGTTATATATATGCTGCTCGTATCTTGCAGATGAGGTGCTTGTTCGATATGCTACTATTTGACTTGTTTAATTGTTCTAAAATATAGTAACGTTTCATTACCGGACAGTACAGGATAGCTTTCATGCACACTCTATTTATTTTGATAAATAGTTGTTTACTATACAAATAATGTAGATGAGGTAAGCCGAAATAGCTAATCTTAACTGAAAGTTTACGGGAAATGGAAATCAGTGAGGCTTCTTAATTTGCTTACGCAATTAGCGGACGTATTCAAGTAGTTATTTTTGAAGAGAACATCCAACTCTTAACTTACCAGACAAAGCTATCAAAGGTTAAAAACTTTAAAATCAGGTACTTTTATGAAAGTAACACAGGATTTCTCCACATACAGCAACAACACTCCGTTTAGATTAAGAGCTAAAGTATCTTTTTTAACCTTAGCCTTGGCTGCTGGAAGCTTTTTACCAGTAGTAGCCCAGACTACGACTGCTAAAGCAACAGACTCCACTACTCCTTTACACTTGCTGCAGCCAGAATATCCAACGCCCTACGGCAAAACAACTGTAGAGGAAATTACAAGAGTCCTAAACCGGGTGCATGCTTACCTGGAGGCAACAACGCCCCCAGGTTTAGTACACCAGCAGACGGGCCAGGAGATAAAGGACATTAAAAAACCGGGGAGCGATGCCATCTTTAAACAAGGAGATTACAGGCTGATCAGTTATGAGTGGGGAGTTACTTACGCAGGCATGTTACTTGCCAGTGAGGCCACCGGAGACAAATGCTTTTCAGACTATACTGCCAGCCGTTTAAAATTTATAGCTGACCTTGCGCCTTATTACAGAGCACAGATGAAAGCCAATACAAAAGGTAGCAATCCTATTCATTCTGCACTGGAACCGGGTGCTCTTGATGATGCTGGAGCTATGTGTGCAGCCATGATTAAAGCACAGCGTGCCGGCATAAAAGCAGACACAAGGCCACTCATTGATAATTACATTGACTACATTAGTAATAAGCAGTTAAGGTTATCTGACGGTACGCTGGCCCGAAACCGCCCGCTACCCAACACACTCTGGCTAGATGATCTTTTTATGAGCGTACCGGCCTTGGCCCAAATGGGAAAACTGACTGGTGAACGGCGTTATTATGATGATGCTGTAAAGCAAGTGGTTCAATTTTCGGAGCGTATGTTCAATAAAGAAAAAAGACTTTACATGCACGGCTGGGTACAGGACATGGAACCACACCCGCAGTTCCACTGGGCTCGTGCCAACGGCTGGGCTGTAATGACAATGGTAGAATTGCTAGATGTACTGCCAAACGACCATCCGGGGTATGAAAAAGTACTGGCGCAGTTACAGGCACATGTAAAAGGACTGGCTTCTTACCAGGCAGGCGAAGGCTTTTGGCACCAACTCATAGACCGTAACGACACCTATCTGGAAACTTCGGCCACTGCTATCTATACCTATGCCATCACCCGTGCCATTAACCGGGGCTGGATAGATAAGAAAGCATATGGCCCGATGGCTCTTTTAGCGTGGAATGCTGTTGCAACAAAAGTTAACGACAAAGGTCAGGTAGAAGGTACTTGCGTAGGCACAGGCATGGGCTTTGACCCTGCTTTTTACTACTATCGCCCAGTAAACGTTTATGCAGCTCACAGCTATGGACCTGTGCTCTTAGCAGGTGCTGAAATGATCAACTTTTTAAAAGGGAATAAGTTTGAGATTAACGATAGCTCTGTTCAGTTCTCCTCCCGATAGACAATGAACTTTAGAAGCTCTGTTGGCTGGTCGACAGAACTTCTAAAGCAATTTAATGACTACAATTTATTTAACTGTTCCATGGTGAAGGCTGCTTGTCGGTTTTCAAACTTGTTTCGCGCCTGAACCACATCTTCTGCTGTCACTTTCTCAGCCTTATTGCTCCAGGAGTTTCTGATAAAGCTTATTAACTGGGCAACCTCTTCATCCGATAACTTTTTGTTAGCACCAATACCTGGCATATCGCCATTAATTTCCGGAGCTTGATACAATTTGCCACTTACCTTTATAGGCCCGGTCAAACCATACAGCACAATTGGTATCAGTTTCTCTTTATCGCCCACCACCCAGTTAGATTTATTTAGAGGAGGCGCTAAGGACTTTACTCCATTACCATCAGCACCGTGGCAGCCCTGGCAGGTATTTTTAAACAGAACATACCCTTTAGGAAACTCCTGTTCTGCACTTTTTGACTTTTGACTTTTCTCTCTATCCTTTACATCATACAGCACTTTTCGGAGCTGTGTATTTATTGCAAGGCTTGAATCTGCATTAAACGTAAGAGCATCTTTCAGAAAGCTCTCCTCCTTATTATGTAGACTGCTAATTGCGGCATCGGCTACAAACTCGTTGGCGGAATACTGCTGCATAAGTTTATTTAGTAAACTGTTAGCTGCAACTCCATCAAAGGTACGAACAGTCTGCACCAGGAAAGCCACATAAGGAGCTGCCAAGGTATCATTTTGCACTAGCAATTGCTTCAGCACTGGCACATACACGCTGTAATTTTCCTTACTCATTACAGAAGGCAACACACTTAAAGCTTGTGTTCTTATGTGCCAGTCTTTATGTTGCAACAGTGGCACTACATCAGTTGTTTGTAGCTCGCCCAGTCCCTCCAGTGTCCACACAGAATGTATAACTGCTAAAGGTTTGTCCTTTAACTTTAAGTTCTGGCGCAGGAATGTGGCTACTTGTGTGTACTTATTATCAACAAGCAGTTGCTGTGCCTTGTCCCGTACCCATCCATTGGGGTGCTTGAGTAGCTTTATCAGCAGTAAAGGATTATTTATCATCGTGATAGAACTCACGGCTTTTTCCTTAGGAATAATCCTGTAAATCCTCCCACAGGAAATTGGCTGACTCAGCTTTCTGCTTTTTATTTCGTTAGCCAGATATTCTGTTAAAAAGAACTCGTGCTGAATAATGCCGCGATACATATCTATCACATACAAAGCACCATCAGGGCCATTGTATAAACTTACTGGCCTGAAGCGTTCGTCCACACTCGTCAGAAACTCCCTATCCTTATATGCCTGCTTGCCCTGTACCTTATAGCCTTTTTCTTCCAGAATATTTCGCTTTATAAGATTGGCTGCAGGCTCCGCTACAAATGCATTTAAGTAATAGTCTTTGCCAAACAGTTCTCCCCTGTACAATACCGGCGCACAGGCTGCTGTAAAGTTTACCAGCCGTAGCTGCTCATCCAGAATTCCTTCCAGGTATCCTCTGTTTACCCCTGGTGTAGGTCTGGCAGGATAAACTCTGTTATCTGGCACAATGTTCTCATTAAAGCCGGCTACCTTACGCTGGTTACTATTTCCTGCCCCCATGCCTGGGGAAAAATAATCGCCTAATAAGTTCTGGGAATTGTTGTTGTAGTACAGTCTGCCGTAATCATCCTGTGCAACACCCCATTGCCCCCGGAAATGCGTTTTCTCTGTAAGCCATTTGTCTCCATCCTTTCGGTATCTCTTGCTAGATTTAGCATTATAAATCCAGTTATCTAAGGCACGCACCAAGCCGTTGGCCTCGTGTTCAACATTGCCTCCTTCAGAATAGGCACTATCTACCAGGGTTCGTCTGCCAGGACGGTCATCTTCAATTTCGTAAAACCAAAGATTAGGAGGCTCCGCTACCATTATTCCGTTTTCCACAAAACATAAAGCGCGAGGCAGTACTAAAGAGTCCAGAAATACTTTACGGTCATCTATGGTACCATCCTTGTCTTTATCTTCCAGAATAACTATTTTACCTGTAGGTTTATCCTCATCTGTACCTAAGGTATCGGGCATGTATCCCTGCATTTCCGACACCCACATACGTCCATTGTTATCAAAGACCATTGCTACAGGAGAGTTTACGAAAGGTTCTGCTGCCACTAACTGCACTTCGAAGCCCTCTTCCACCTGCATCCTTTCTAAAGACTCTTCAGGCGACAAGACCGGGGATGCAACATAGGCTTTTCTGATTGCCAATGAATCAGTGCCTAAAGGTTGCTCCTGAAGGTTTTGCCCAATATGTTGCCGATCTGACTGACATGACTGTGTTAGAGATACACAGATGGTTAGAAAAAGTAAAGGGATTATCCGAACGCTTTTCATTTCATTTTAGGTAAAACCGGCTTCAGAACTGCAGCTTCTTATAAACAAGGGCTATAAAACCACAGTGTCTCCTTTTCTTCTTGATAAGAAAAAGAGACATGAGCCAGGTAGGTTGACCTAAAGTCTGAACTAAAACGACTTTAATTCAGGCTTTAGGTCTTATTAGCTTTCACAAACAAAATTTATGACCAGTGCTGCCTTTTATTGCTTTTGGGCAAACTTCTGAAATTCTGTGTTTACCTCGTCAGTAGTTAAATTACTACCAGAATGCACTACCACACGATGCTTAAAAGTTACTGATTTACCTGCCGGAAGCTTGAAATTAAGTTCTTCTTTTCCATCGCTCATAGCTTTTTGACCTAAGGGGTTAGCGGCAAATAAACCGTAGCCGCGCGCATGCCAGTAAGTAGGATAGCCAATGTTCTGCGGGTTGTCCATAATAATGACTGACACAGGTTCCTCTCCTAGCTTGCCGGTTAGATTTACCCATTTGCCACGCGTTCCCCACACATTATCACCTTCAATGCCTTCGCTGCTTGTGTAATGCCCGGTAACTCCTTTGTTGTTCATTTCAGGCACAGCTGTAGCTTTACCACTGGCATCTGTAAACACTTCCGGCTTGTTGGATGGATGCTCCAGTTCACGTGCCAGGCGAATAGCAATAACACCTTCTTTGTTATCTTTAAATAAGACGTCTTCTTTTAGTGCCGTAAGTGTAGTTGTGCGGTCAATAATACGGTTATCGCCTTCTCCGCTAAACACATAGCTGGTTTTCTCCCGCACCATAGCCGTACCGTCAGGCTTTTGCCATTCTGAACTAACCTCCAACTCTGCCATCTGGTCGCCGTTTGTCATTTTATCAACGCTAAGGTGACGGATAGTACCGAATGGCCCCGGGTGGTTGCCTACATCGTTAGAATTATTCCAGAAGTCGTGCCCGTTTACGTCGCCGTAGTTAAACCACATGCCTACGTGGTGCGGATGGTCCACCCTTTCTCCTGGTCTTGGATTTATAGGCCACCCACGCGTTATGGGGTTGCCTTTAGCTGTAAGAATAGGGTACAGCACCGGCTTTTTTACATCATCGGGGTAAATGTAAGAGGTGAAAGGCTTTCCATCAATGGTTACGTCCACATGCTTACCCTGTTTATTTTCTGTTAACATAAATCGCTTTGCTTTACCTGGCCCAGATACTTTAGAAGTATAGGCCATTGTAAATGCTACCACCAGCAAAAGCGAAGCAAAAACTGTTATAGATTTTTTTGTCATGTTGATAGAGTAAAAAGGTGTTAGAAATCAGCAGTCTCTTTAAACAAAAGGCTGCTGATTAAAGTCTTGTCTGAAAAACTGCTACTAACTGGCAATAACGTCCTGTTTGGTATCATCGAAAGTGATGCGCTTTCCCGTTTCCATGGCTATGCGAGTCATAATGTTGGCTACGGAATGATTGTAACCGGCATGTACAGAAGCATTTGGTGTCTGACGACTACGCACACACTCCATCCAGTTGCGCATGTGCAAAGAAGTCATCGGGTCTCCTCCGGTATTTGCATCTGTAGATACTTTTGCCTGGTTCGGCAGCGTATACTCATCCAGCAAATTCTGTTTCATACCCATTTGGCCAGCCATTCTTTCGTCTAAGCCGCCTTCGGAAGTTATCTTGTTTGTATCCAGGTTCAGCATACCACCATTGGAGTAGTACAGCTCTTTTACACCTCCGGCACTGTTACTGAAACGGGAAGAATAGCTTACCTGGAACCCTTTTGAGAAATCATCATTTGGACCGTAATCAAACACAGCTGTCATAGTATCTGCATTTTCACGGCCATCGTTCCACATATAAATGCCGCCGTTGGCTACTACACTGCGTGGGTGCTCCAGCCCTGTAAACCAATGCACTGTATCGATCTGGTGCGACAACCACTGCCCTGGTATACCAGACGAGTACGGCCAGAACAAACGATATTCTAAATACTTGCGCGGGTCCCAGGCTACTTTAGGCCGGTTCATCAGGAAGCGATCCCAGTCTGTATCTTCCTGGCGAATCTCGCTCACCAGCTTAGGCAAACGCCAACGACCAGGCTGGTTTACATTCCAGGTCATTTCTACCATCTTTATGTCACCAAACTTGCCGGAGCGAATGTATTCATTAGCAGCAATATAATTTGGCGCACTACGACGTTGGGAGCCAATCTGTACTATTTTACCTGTTTGCTCTACGGCCTGCAATATAGCCCGTGCATCTTCCATCGTTTCTGCCATTGGCTTTTCAATGTAAGCATCCTTACCATTGCGCACAGCTTCCACTCCCATTAAAGCATGCTGAAAATCAGCTGTACTGATAATAACAGCATCAATACCTTTTTGTGCGTACAGTTCATCGTTATTGCGGTATTTTTTGATCTTTGCCCCACTTTTCTCTTTCAGATAGGCTTCTGCCTCATCACGGCGCCGGTTCCATATATCCGAAACTCCTACAAACTCAAAATTGAGGTCTTTAGAGTGGTTCATGAAAGCAGGAAACAAGGAGTTCTTAAACCGATTCGAAAAACCTACTATCGCCACCTGTACTCTGTCATTTGCCCCCAATATTCTACCGTAGCTCTTTGCACTCAGCCCCATAGCGCCTAAGTATGTACCAGCTGCTGCCATGGCTGATTGCCTGATAAAGTTTCGTCGACTATTTCCCATAACCGTTTTTTGTGTTATTTATTGACAATTGATTTATTTCTGAGTTTAAACTATCTCTTCTGGAGCGAACTATTAAACGTTTATGTTAGTCCTGGCACATGGAGCGCAAACGATTGCATATTCAAGCAAACAGTTTCTCTAATCAACTTCCGTTAACCTGCTCAAGATCAGGATTAAGTTAAATAATAATGCCCTTTAATACAAACAAATGTTAGTTATTAATAAATTATTTTTTATATCCTTCAGCCAACTAAATTTAAGAGCTAAGTAATTAACCTAGTCAGTAAACCTGATTCTTTTATTTCCTGCTTTAACGACAAGGTCTTTCAGGTCATAATACTTAAGTACTCCATATAAAACATTTGAAAAGGCATCTTTTTGCATAGGGTTCTGGACCATCTCCTCAAATGATTTAACGGATCGAGAAATTTCTGCTTCTGCAATTCTGCGGTCTAGATAAGCAGCATGTATCACAGCCGGGCCATAAGCACCATTTGCCACAACTTTAACTGTATGTTTTTTCAGTTCCGGCTCAGACCTGATAAAATCCAGAAGCGACATAATATCCACCACCCTTTGCCCCATAAGTGTTTTACCTGTGTGTAGACTAATCATGGCATTGCGGTATTCCTTGTTCCAGTACTTAGGGTCGTTTAACTCCAGTGGGTCAGTAGTTTCTCCGAATCCTCTCAGGTCACTCAGCACCAGAATATCATCTTGGTTTAGATAGCTCTCAAGCACTTTTTCGTTAGCCATTATTTCGCTTTTCCCACTCTCGTTCAGGTAAAGGACAAGCTTACTGTCAGGCTTAGCAGTTTCAGGAGACAGCACCAGGCAAGGAACTGGCATCTGCCCGTGACGGATGATCTGGTATTTTAGCAGTTTGTAATTTCGTGCGGAAGAAGCACCTGTTTGTTCTATTTCTATTTGGTTAGCTGGCAAGGAAATACCTAACAACTCTAAAACTTTTCTGCTGATTACACTGCTATCTTTTTTCATAAAAGCTTCCCGAGAAGAAGCATATTGCTTTGATAAAGTATAGTTATGCTGTTGAATAGTCACTTTATAGGGAAAAGTTGTAGCAACCTGCCCAGTGGTGGTACAAAGAATGTCTTCATCATAAAGAGAAGCAACATCTTGTTCCTTTACAGGTGTCTTATCGCTGCAAAGCCAGGTTCTGAACCAGGTTACTGCTGCTTCCCGCTTTTGCCTGGGCATGCCGTGGCCACCTTCCAGTGAAAACATACTAACTTTTGAACTTTGGCTTAAGGTACCATAAGCTTGCTTAAGTTCAGCATACACATGACTGGCTCCCCAATAATCCACCATATCATAATACCCTGACATAATGAGCAATGGCTTGGGTGCGAACATGAGCAAGAAGTCACTTATTTCCAGCTGCTCCCTTCCCTCATAGGGAATATGCTGGCAACCGTCAGAAGCACCACTTAGCTCCAGCGTTCGCTCTCGCTGTGAAACATAACTGCATACCGAAGCCACTTTTATCCGATCATCGAGCCCAATAAGGTATGTAGTTTGCGTGCCGCCTCCTGAACTACCGATACAGGCAAGTTTATCTTTATCTACTTCGGCGCGCGTTTCCAGGTAATCAAGTGCCCGCACATTGTCCCAATACTCATAAGCAGCGACACTGGTACCAACCAGGTTTGCTCCTGCATTTAATAAGGTATGCGCTGTGGTGGCACCGCGCGTCAGTGGCTTTCCCGCATCATCAGTTAATTGTAAACGCTCCCCCTGTGCCACAGGATCAACGGCTAAAGCAGCAATACCATTCAATACAAAAGCTGTGGCTGTTTTCTGGTCTGACAGTTTTCCGGCTATTCCATGACCTGCGAGTACCAAGGTAGTCGGAAAAGACCCTTTGCCATCGGGGATATAAAAATTAGCTGTCACGTACCGATGCGGTACACTCTCATAAACAACTTTCTCTACTCTATATCCTTTCTGTTGCGAAACCCCTACTACACGGGCATGCAAGTCTGTTTTTTCAGGTAAGTCCCCTAATAGCTGACGGTAACGGTACTTACAGCTTTCCCGATAAGCTGTCAACGCTTTTTTAGATAGCAAAGCCGCCTGAAATTTCTTCTGCCGCTCAGCATACTGCTGATGTACATCACGCAACAGGTAAGCATTGTAGGCTGTGCTCATTCTCCAGGGTAAAGCATTATAGCTTTCCTGAGCATTTGAAACGCCTGCACAAGCAAGTGTAACCAAGAGTAAAAGAATGTACCGTAGAGAAGCTATCATTAGAAGACTCTGTTTCACAAGTAAAGGGATAAGGAGTTATACAGCTTCTCCTTATCCCCTGCTCTTATTAATTGTAGCCTGGGTTTTGTTTGAATTCTTCTTTGTTGGTAACAGCATCTAATTGTACCTGCGGAATAGGGCGCACCATGTGGTAACTCTTGATATTGTCTTTTGCATCAGGATTGTACTTTTGTACATACTCTACCAGTTTACCAGTACGTTTCAGGTCGTACCAGCGGACCTGCTCTCCGGCCAGTTCTCTAGCACGCTCTTCAAGAATGAAATCAATGTTCAGATCAGCAGTTGTAATCATCATTTGGTCTTCCATGCTCGGAACAGCGCGTGTAGTCCGCAATGTATTCAGGTAGTTTACGGCCTCTGCAGGATTGGAATTCATTAATCCTTCTGCAGCTATCAGGTATAGTTCAGCTAGGCGAATCACAAAAGCATCACGTGAACTCCACTCCTGGTTTGCTGTCAGGCGGGTGGGATCCATAAACTTCTTTAACTGGATAAACTGCGAGCGCAGCAAAGGCGATCCGTCAGCTTTATACATGGTCGTACGGTCAAAAATCTTGTACCTGTCTGCTGCTCTCGCCAACTGGCTGCTGGTGGCTGGTGTCTTCAGGAAAAGCATAGAAGTGTCGCCTAAGCTCATCTGCGGATAACCATTTACTTCGCCATCCTGCAGGTTTACCATGTTAGCGTACCAAACCGTCTGGAAGCTACCATGGTAACGTTGGTCTACAGTTTCATTAAACAAATCCAGCAGGTGCAGTGTAGGCATAAAGCGCTGATAAGGACGACCATAGTTAATCGCACGCTGCATGCCAGGTTGTTTATCGTACACCATAATGTAGAACAGGTGGCCGTTGTTGCCTTTTCCGGCAGCAGGGTCGTAGTCCCCGTTCATGGTGTCGTCGTTTGTGTAGTTCACATAATACACTACTTCTGAGTTAGTACCTCCCTCACTGTTCTTCATATCCCACAACGAGGCGTAGTCTGTAAAAAGGGAATAGCGACCGCTATTAATAATATCTGTTGCCAACGAGGCTGCTTCGGCATAAAGACCTGTATTGTTCGTCTCGCTGGCACGAGTCAGCGCCAGGCGGGCTTTCAGTGCTTTGGCAACATCCTGTGTAATCCTGCCATCTGTTGATTTCTTTGCTTCCAGATTGGCAATGGCTACATCCAAATCAGAGAAGATCACCTTATAAAATTCCTCTACCGATGAACGCTCCGCTGTTCTAACGGCACCAGATGTAGGTTCTGTAGCTAAAACCACGTCTCCCCATGTTTCAGCAATCAGAGACAAATACAGGGCACGAAGAAACTTTACCTCTCCTTCATATTGCTTGTTCAAAGCATCGCTTATGACTGGGCTGGGTAACAAGGCAATAGTTGTGTTACAGGCATTTAGCGCCTTGTATAAATTAATCCAGTAGTCTTTCAGATTGGTTTGGGCACCATTTAAATCTACAGTATAATCAGAAATTTGATTGGCTTTGTTATCGCCGCCGCGCAGGAAAAGATCAGTACCTGTTTCGCTGAATCCATAAGGGTGTTCTTTGCCATACCAAAGCCTGGTGCCCGAATAGCAGGAATTTACAGCACTCGTAATACCTAGCTCGGTATCATAATATGGATCTCCAGTTAAACCACTTTTGTTGGTTTCTTCCAGAAAGTCTTCACATGATGTTAATCCAAAACCGGAAAGCATCAGGCATAAAGCTATAATTTTATTTTTCATGGGTTTCTCTTTTAGATTGATAAGTCCTGGCTCAGATAAACTTAAAGGCCAACATTTACACCAAAAATTACTTGCTTAGGCAGCGGGAAGCTTAGGTCACCTCCGCGTTCAGGGTCATAGTCTTTGATACCGCTGAATACAAAGTAGTTCTGTAGTGTCCCATAAACTCTCACCTTGCCTATGCCGGCTTTACCAAGCAGAGATGCAGGCAGGTTATAGCCTAAGGAAATATCTCTGATCTTCACAAACGATCCATCCACATAGCCTAAGGTTGACTGGAAAAGATAGTTAGTTGTTGAGTAAGAGCTGTTCGGGCGGGGGAAAGCATTGGTAGGGTTCTCTGGAGTCCAGTAATCGACATTTGATCCGTTTTCCAAGGCACTTGGCTTAAAGCCGGAAGCGTTGTACTCGTAGTTGATGTACTGCCCTATACGGCCATAGACAAACACGCTAAAATCGAAGTTCTTGTATTCGAAGTGATTGTTAAAACCGAAAGAATACTTAGGTACCTGCGAGAAAGTTGTTCTGTCGCCTGGGTCAATTTCTCCATTACCATTCAGGTCGGCCACCTTCACATCACCAGGTTTATAGCCTCCCATTTCATTAGCCAAAGTCTCTTCGCCTAACTGCCAGATACCAATCTTTTTGTAGTCATAGAACACTCTGGTAGGAGAACCCACAAACCAATTATTGGCTTCATTCCTTGTTACGCCGTCGTTTAAAGCAACAATTTTTTCACGGTTCAGGGCAAAGGTCCAGTCAGTAGACCAGGAGAAATCAGGTGTAGTAATATTCTGCGTAGTTAAGGCCAGCTCAACTCCCTTGTTTTGTGTTTGCCCAACGTTTTCCATTATTTCTGAATATCCCGTAGCAGGAGGCAATAAGCTAGGCAACAGCAAATCAGTTGTTCTGGAAATATAGAAATCTACACTACCAGCTATTCTGTTGCTCAGCAAGCCAAAGTCTACACCGGCATTCCAGGTAGAAGTAGTTTCCCAGGTTAGATTAGGGTTAGGAATTACACTAGGCCAGTACCCGTAGGCTGCAGTGGTTCCGAAAGCATAAGCTGAAAGTGATAGTCCGCCTAAGGTAGCATAAGGGTCTATGGCAGCATTGCCTGACCTACCCCAGCTAACCCGTAGTTTCAGGTCGTTTACCATAGCAAAGTCCTGCATAAAAGGCTCTTCTACTACACGCCAAGATCCAGATAAGGAAGGGAAATATCCCCATTTCTGGCCTGCCGCCAACACAGAAGAACCATCAGCACGCAGGGAGCCTTGCAGTATGTATCGATCTCTGAACTTATAATTAACACGACCAAAGAACGATGCGATACGCGTTTGAAGCAGTTTGCTGCCAATTACTTTTGAAGCTGAATTTGAGTTCAGATCATAGTATGAAGTAAGTGGTGATGACTGGTTATTACCAGATGCTTTAAACTCCTCATAATTTCTCCCTAATGTACTTGTACCCAGTAAACCTTGTATGGCATGGTCACCAAACTCTTTGTTATAGTTTAAGGTGTTTTCCCAGGTATAATTGAAGTTATTAGTCAGTTCAACTCCAGAAGTAGAGTTTCTCCCTACGTTAGCAATAGTATTGTGCCCTCTGTAATACCCGTTCCGGTAATCCCTGATGTCTAAACCTATGGTAGATTTGAACAACAGATCTTCAAATATTTTCACATCCAGGTAAGCAGAAGAAAACAGTCGTTTATCCACAATGTTGTTTACAAATACACCTGGTTGCTCATCTGCCAGTGGGTTAAACTGCGCACTATAGCCAGGAGCCGGGTTCAGAATCAGGTTGCCTTCATCGTTGAAAGCTTTGGCAATTGGCAATATTTTGTTTGCCATGTTAAGTGGGTTATCCCTCTTGTCTTGGTTTTTATAAGTATAGATAGCTGTAACGCCCACTCTAAATCTATCAAACAACTTATGATCTATGCTTACCTTTCCGTTAACTCTTCTGAAAACATCGTTTAATAATAAACCCTGGTCTCGCTGGTAACCACCGGAAACCGAAAAGGTAGTTTTCTCACTTCCACCAGTCAGGTTCAGTTCATAGTTTTGCAACAAACCGTTGTGGAAGATGTAATCCTGCCAGTTCTCAAATTGCTTGTTCTTAATGTACTCCAGCTCATCAACCTGAAATATATCCTCATCATTGCGATACACATCTCCGTTGGTAGTGCGGTAAGCCTCACGCTTCAGCTGCGCATACTCTTCGCCGTTCATCATTCTGGGATATTTTCCTTTTTGGTAGCTGGAAACATAGGAGTTAAAGGTGAGACTGGTTCTACCGGTAGCACTTCCTTTTTTTGTAGTGATAATGATAACACCATTGGCACCTCTTGTACCATAAATAGCAGTAGAGGCAACATCCTTCAGGACCTCCACCGACTCAATATCAGTAGGGTTTATATCCACAAAAGAGCCATACTGAATACCATCCACCAATACCAGCGGCTGGTTGTCGGCACGCAGCGACCTGTTGCCACGAAGCACAATGTTTACATTGGCACCTGGTTGTCCATTGCTTTGCGTTACATCAAGGCCTGACACTTTTCCTTGTAAAGAGCGTAATGCGTTGGTAGTTGGAATGGCCGTAAGTTCCTCTGTTTTTACAGAGGCTATTGCACCGGTTACATCACTCTTTTTCATGGTGCCATATCCTACTACCACCACTTCTTCCAGTGCTTTAGAGTCTGGCGCTAACTGTACATTAACAGTTGTTCTTCCATTAATAGCCACCTCCTGGGTAGTAAAGCCAATAAAAGAGAAAACCAGTGTACCGTTAGCAGGCGCTGCAATACTAAAATCACCATCAATAGAAGCAACAGTACCAGTGGTAGTTCCTTTTACCATAATACTTACACCTGGTAAGGCTTCACCGTTTTCACTGGAGGTAACCTTTCCGGTTATGGTAGATTGCGCATAGGCAACTACTTGTGCAACACAGAGCACTGCCGTGAAAAGCACTTTCTGGAAAAAAGGTTTGTAAAGTTTCGCCATAACTCTTTCAGTTTTGTTTGACATTAAACACTCTTCGTTTTGCTGATCAGAAATATTTTTCCTCTAGCAGCACTGATGCGCCCTGACAGGAAAAGCTTTATAAAATTTGTTCATGGTTATAATCGTATGTTTTGCCTGGATTATGAACAGTATCTTTTACTAATGTTAGTTAGGCAAAGTAGTTAAAAATTTTGCTATCTACTCAATCAAAAAGAACAGATAGAGCAAAGTGTTTAAGAACAGTTTTAAATTAAAAGAATGTTGGCAGGTAACGTTCTATGGCAGATAAGAGTGGAGGTAAGGTTTTAGGTTAATGCTTTTATGCATTAATTTACCCGTACACATGTTCCACCTCTCTTTATATACTCAATGCTGCCATCTCAGGGGTGCTTGAATAAAACAATACTAAAATATTATTCATTTATGCGCATCCTGCTCTGTCCTGTTCTTTAAAATAATTTTAGGCAGAAAATAATATTACCAAGGAGAACTCTTAGAAGTTAATGTGCCATATCATCAGGAGATTAAAAAAGTTGTGGGTAGTAGCAAGAGTAATACCTAAAGCAAACAGGATATGACAGGATAATTATTCAACAGCAACAGGATAACTTTAGATGTATAGAAATTCAACGCTACCCTTCCAGATTAATAACTCACCTGAAAAACAACCTTGAATGAAAAGGAGCCCTGTTAAAGTAAAGCCTGAATTTATAAAAACTATTGCTCTTGCCATTACAGCTTCTGCTTGCCTAATAAGCTGTAAGGCAACAGAAATACCTGCCTCCGGTAAAGAACAAACTTCTACTATAACTGTAGCTCCCGATAACAGTGAAGCAACCACGTTAAAATTTGACTTTGGCCCAGGTAAAGTACAAGCTGGTTATGTGCAAGTGCTATCTTCTACTGTATATACCAAAGAACAAGGATATGGTATCATGAGTAAGTCTGGTGTGGAAGCTGTTACCCGAAAAGGAACAGATGCCCTGTACAGCGACTTCATCACCAGTAAAGAACCCTTTTACTTTAGTGTAGATTTGCCTGAGGGCGACTATCAGGTAACGGTGTTGCTGGGTGATCAGCAGGGAACTTCAACCACTACCGTAAAAGCAGAATCGCGCCGGCTGATGCTGGAGAAAATAGAGACGCCATCCGGCAAAGTAGAAGCTCATACTTTTATGGTAAACGTACGCACGCCTAAGATAAATGAAACTGAAAGCATACGCCTGAAGCCCCGGGAAGTAAGCTACCTGAACTGGGATAGCAAATTAACACTAGAATTTAATAACTCCCGCCCCTGTGTAGCCGCCGTCGAAATAACAAAGGTTAACGATGCTATTACCATGTATTTAGCTGGCAACTCTACCGTGGTTGACCAGGAGTATGAGCCTTGGGCCGCCTGGGGGCAAATGATTCCACGCTTCTTTAAACCTGGCGTAGTGGTTACTAATTATGCAGAATCCGGCGAGTCGCTAAAAGCTTTTATCGGAGAAAAACGCCTACAAAAGGTACTAAGTGTTATCGAGCCGAATGACTATCTGTTTATTGAGTTTGCTCATAACGATCAGAAGCCGGGAGGTTCACATGTGGAGCCATTTACTACTTATAAAGACATGCTGAAGCATTATATTTCAGAAGCACGTGAGCGTGGAGCCACACCTGTACTGGTTACTTCTATGCACCGCCGCAACTTTGATGAGAATGGTAAGGTTATAAATACCCTTGGGGATTATCCGGAAGCAGCACGCCAAACAGCAAAGGAGGAAAATGTTGCCTTGATAGACCTAAACGCCATGAGTAAAGCGTTTTACGAAGCAATGGGGCCTGAGAAATCTAAAAAGGCTTTTGTACATTATCCGGCAGGCACTTTTCCGGGCCAGGACACAGCACTTAAAGACGACACTCACTTTAATACCTACGGCGCTTACGAACTGGCAAAATGTGTGGTAGAAGGTATCAGAAAAAATAACCTGAAGCTTGTACAGTACCTTCGCGATGATGTAAAGCCTTTCGACCCAGCCAACCCAGATCCTGTAGAAGCATGGCAACTTCCTTTAAGCCCTGATGTGACAGTAACAAAGCCTGACGGAAGTTAACATCGCATAAACGGCGGCTGTACTCCTTCAGGAAACGATATATAAATTCTGTCACCTATTTAGTAAAAGCTAATATTACCTTAAAAAATCTTATATGAGCCGTTTAAGTACCCTATCTTTTACGCTAGCCCTTTATTTTGCTTTTATGTTTCCAGATGCTGCTTTAGCACAACGGCATATGGAGTATTTAGACCGTGGGCTGGTAGCAGTGCACACAGGAGGAGATTCAGTGTATGTTGGCTGGCGTTTACTCGGAACAGAACCAGAAAATATAACCTTTAACCTTTACCGTAAAGCCGGGGGAAGCAAGCCAGTTAAGCTTAATAAGAAGCCTATAACAGAAAGCACGAACTTTATAGACACGGGAGTAAACTTAGCGCAAGCCAACGCTTACTTCGTAAAACCGGTACTCAATGGGAAAGAACAGAAAGCATCTGAAACAGTAACGGTATGGGAGCAGAACTACCTCTCTGTACCGCTGCAAACGCCAACAGGCTATACACCCAATGATGCCGCTGTAGCCGACCTGAACGGCAACGGACAATACGAAATAGTAGTACACATGACAGGCCGTAGCCGCGACACACCTTCTAACGGCTTTACTGACGAGCCCATCTTTCATGCTTATAAGCTGGATGGAACTTTACTCTGGAAGATAAATCTCGGTAAAAACATTAGAGAAGCTCATTTGGGTGCAGAAATGTGGTGGTCAGCGTCTGGAAGGTTGTACAGTATCAAAGGCAAACGCATCGGTAACAGCCCAAGATCTACTAACTTTCTTGTCTGGTGGGATGGCGATCTGACCCGGGAGCTCTTAGACGGCAACCATATTGATAAATGGGATTACGAGAATGAGAAAGAGGTTCGGTTGTTTACTGCTGAAGGTACTTCTTCTAACAACGGCACCAAAGCTAACCCAGCTTTAAGTGCCGACCTGTTTGGCGACTGGCGTGAAGAAGTAGTTTTCAGAACAAACGACAACAAAAGCCTTCGCATTTATACTACTACCATACCTACCAGGCACCGGCTGTACACGCTCATGCACGACCCACAGTACCGCCTCAGCATTGCCTGGCAAAATGTAGGTTATAACCAACCACCCCATACCAGTTTCTATTTAGGGCATGACATGAAAAAGCCACCAAAGCCAAACATTACTGTTCCTAATAATCAAGATTCTAAAATAAAAGCTAAAGCTATGAAATAAATGAGAAGATACATGTTTAGTCGTTTTCAGGCAATTCATGTACAACAAGCTTTATATCCCCTCCGGATGCAGCGGCACCATCATAATGTCGCTGTCTGTAAGCAGGCTTGAATTAAATAGTACCCATTTGCCATCGGGGCTAATGGACTGATGGGCATGTGCCTGACTTGAAAACGGGCTCTTAGTATTTGGGCGATGGCCTGTTGTAAGTAATGTGGCAATACCTTTTTCTATATCGATACGATAAATATTACCGTCAAAAGAGTCTCCTACAGCCCATTTCAAATCTTGTGTTCCGGCGGCATGCCAGTACCCGCCCAATTCTTTAGCCTGTCCCAACAGCTGCGATTCATTTGTGCGGATGTTCAGCATCATTAAGCCAGTAGGGTTCTTTCTTAGCCGGTCAAGGTGCCCCATTATGTTAAACATGATATGATCGGGCCCAACAAATACTTCGTGCGTTACCCATTCATCCGCTTTTTCCTGGTACACGGGGCGATTAGTCACTTTGCCTTTTTTATCCACACTAAGCACCCATATACGCTGTGGAGAATCACCACCTGTTTCCCAACAGTACATCATTTCTCCTGACACAAAAGGATTTGCCTGAAAATGCCCTGTTCGGAAAGGCACTTCAATTAATTTTGTAGTCTTGTTGCTATCTAACTCCACACTATAAATAGCTGAAGCATCTTCTCCTGCTCTTGTGGAGAAAAATATTCGTTCATCATTTATATCCAGGCACATGCCGCCCGGCTTCAGATCAGCAGGAATTGTTGCAACTACCTTTTCATAGCTTGCCGCGTCTTTCACCTTTCCCCGTTCGCTCTCGGCAAGTAACTCCCCCAGGTTTACTTCTACCACCTGGTTATTACGCACACGAAAGGCTACATTTTGCTTATGCCCTAAAAGTAAGTCACCAATGTTATCACCAGTTGTAACCTGAACAATTTCATGCGTGTCCATAGAAACAGCGTAAAACTGCCTTTGCCTTCGTGGTGTGGCATTGTTCGCAAAAGTAATATTACCACCTGCAGATGTATTCCGGTTCGAGCTGAAAATAATGTACTTGCCGTCGGCCGTCCAGTTAGGGTGGTCCTGATAGATTTTAGAGCTACTATGCCTGGAGGTAGTTAGCGCTAAAACCTCAACGCCGGTTACAGGATCTGTAATGGTAAGGCTCTCGGACGGAAAACGCTGCCCGAAAATGTCTGTGCCTGCCATATCAAAGGTCTTATCAACGTTGGCTCTGTCTGAGTAATCTATACCTCCCACAGTTTGCGCAAAGGTAGTCGAGAGCATTCCTATGGAGAAAGCTCCAGCTATTATAAACCTTGTACTGATTTTTACAGGAGAAAATAGTATTTGTTGTTTTACAGCTTTAGAAGCAAAATGGCTCGTTTGCATGCTTGTATTTTTTTCGTGTTTAAAAACTGCTTTTGCTCAGTACCAAGGCCTTTAATTGGGCTCAACAGCCTTTACAAAGCATCATAGGTTTCTGCAGGCCATACATCCGTGCGGAAAGGTGAAGCCGGCAGCCCTGCTTTGTTATAGAAGTTCGGCGCTGGTATAAGCTCCCAGGCAAAGCGAACCGCCACAGGGTTTTGAACCTGATCACTCCAGACCACTACTTGCTTACCCTCTATTTTAGCCTTAGCCTTAACAAACTTCTGGTCTGCCCCGGCAATGGTAAAATCTGATAGCTCTCCTCCTCTGGCAACAAGACCTCCATCAACATGATCAAAACTCAATACAATTTTGTCGCCATCCACTTTCATTGACTTGTATATAGGGCCAGAGTATACCACATCTTTCTGTCCATAGTCTTTCGACAAGGCCCAAAGAGAGAGGCGTTTTCCTACTACCTGCTTGTTTCTGGGGTGGATGTCCAGCGAATCTCCTGCATCTGTTACCACAGCCATGCCTGTATTGGGCACCGACTGCATTGTTAACAACTGGGCCTCCCTGATTTCCGGGCGCTGGCTGCGGTGAGGGGCTATCTGCACAAAATAAAACGGAAAGTTGTACCCCCACCCTTCCCGCCAATTGGCTATCATGGCCGGGAAAAGCTTACGGTACTGGTAGGCTCTGTCGGCATTAGACTCGCCCTGATACCAGATGGCACCCTTGATGGTGTAAGGCAACAGAGGCGCAACCATAGCATTATAAAGTTTGTAAGGTGACTTATGATGCTTAGGCCCCATAGGTTCTCTTGGCGCAGCTGCAGGTGTTTCTCCTTTTTGCTTAGCCGACTCAGCTTCTTTTCGCCATTGCTCCAACTCTTTTCGGTACACTTCAATGGCCTCCGGGTACTTTTCCACATCAGCATTGTACCTTTCCAGTATAGGTATGAAATCGGCATCTGATTCCAGAACTTCTTTTTTTGTCCAGCCTTCGGCCGGCGTGCCACCCCATGAGGTATTAATCAGCCCAACCGGTAAGCCAGTTTTTTCAACTAACTCTCTGGCAAAAAAATAAGCCACTGCCGAAAAGTCGCCCACTGTCGCAGGGTTACATACCTGCCAGTCTCCCACTACATCTTTCTGCGGTTCATCAGCAACTTTGCGTTCCACGGTAAACATCCTGATTTTAGGATAGTTTGCCTGCGCTATTTCCTGCTCATAATTCTCCACACCGGTTGCCCAGCCAGAATTCTCAATGGGTGCCACAGGAAAATGCATATTACTTTGCCCGGAGCATATCCACACTTCTCCCAGGTATATATCCTTTAAATTAACTTCATTTTTTCCCTTAAAGGAAAGCGCATATGGTCCACCTGCTTTAGATGTGCTGACCTTAAGCTGCCAATTGCCTTGTGCATCGGCTGTCGCTTTTACTTTCTTGTTGTTCCAGCTTCCTATTACCTCTACTGTTTCACCAGGGTCAGCCCATCCCCACAGCGCCACATCTGCCTGCTGCTGTAGTACCATGTGGTCAGCTAATAGCGCAGGTAGCTTAATGTTGGCTAGAAGGCTATTGCTTAAAACTGAAAGCAGAACCAACAGACAATATTTCCCACTAAACTTCAAGTTGTTGTTCATATTTAACATGATCTTATAGCTGTTTTAAATACAATGTAAATGCTAAAATAAAAGTAACCATCCTGTGGTGTAAGGTATGATGCCCGGAAGAACAACTTTCACAGGACAGTGCAGGATAGAAAAAATAACCCAGAGGCTTAATTTTATAAGGAGCATAACTTTCTAGAAAAGCTCCGCTAAACATATTTTTTGGATTATTTTGAAAAACTACTTAATGAGGTTTTATTACAATTGCAGCTCAAAAAGAAAGCTTAACCTGCTCTTCCTTATTTTCTTGCTTCCGCTTGGGCTCTTTGCACAAAAGAGCGGGAGCCGCAGCCCTACTCCCAAGCCTCTATATGCCGACCCTGTTTATGATGGTGCTGCTGATCCTGTTGTAATCTGGAATAAGAAAGAGAAGAAATGGTTTATGTTTTACACCAACAGAAGAGCAACCGATGAGACAGCTGATGGCGTTACCTGGGTGCATGGCACCCGCATAGGTATTGCAGAGTCTTCTGACGGTGGTACCACCTGGGCTTACAGAGACACAGCCAATATTAACTACACCCCCACTCCCGACTACACCCATTGGGCTCCCGATGTAATAGAACATAATGGGAAGTACCACATGTTTCTCACCTACGTACCAGGTGTTTTCTCCGACTGGAACCACCCCCGCCACATCATCCATTTAACAAGTACTGATTTATTGAACTGGAACTATCAGTCTACGCTGCCCCTGGTTACTGATAAAGTTATTGATGCCAGTGTTTATCGCTTACCTAACGGTACCTGGCGCTTGTGGTACAACAATGAAAGGGACGGGAAGTCCATCTACTACGCCGACAGCAAAGACCTGTATAACTGGCAGGACAAAGGTAAAGCTATACAAGCAAGGGGAGAAGGCCCCAAAGTGTTTAAATGGAAAAACCAGTACTGGATGGTTATTGATGCCTGGAAAGGCCTCCAAGTGTTTAAATCTGACGATCTGCTGACATGGCAGGCACAGGAGGAGCGATTGCTAGAAGCACCGGGTAAAGGAACCGACGATCAGGCAATAGGCGGCCATGCTGACGTAGTTGTTAATGGAGACAGAGCTTACCTGTTCTACTTTACGCACCCGGGCAGAGTAAAATCCAACCCCGCCCCAGACAACAGTACTGCTGCTAAAAGAAGTGTGATTCAGGTAACGGAGCTAGAATACAGCAATGGAAACTTAGCCTGTAATAGAGATAAACCAACCTATATAAACCTGAGCCACGATAAACGCCATAAACTGTAGCAAGAGCTACTTATTTATAAATTCAACCAATTATCTACAAATGAGACATAAGAGCTTTTCCGCTTTATTTATTCTGCCAGTGCTTGCTTTAGCTATCATGTGTTTTAAGCTAAAGCAACCTGCAGCTGACTTTCCTACCCCCGAATGGGTTAAAGAAGTGGGTGCCAAGAAAATGCCTGGCAAAAAGAAAACCTACGATGTAACCAAATACGGTGCTGTAAACGATGGTAAAACCCTTAACACAAAAGCAATACAGGCTGCTATTGACGCCTGTGCTACTAAAGGTGGCGGCATTGTTATGTTTCAGCCAGGAGCCTACCTTACCGGATCCATTTACCTTAAAAAAGGGGTACACCTGCGCATAGATGAGGGTGTTGAGATACTAGGTAGCCAGAACCTAGCGGATTACCCAGAGATAGATACACGAGTGGCAGGTATAGAAATGAAATGGCCATCAGCGCTTATTAATGTGCTTGACCAGGAAACTGTGGCTATTTCCGGCAAAGGCACTGTGCATGCACAAGGTAAACCGTTCTGGGATATGTACTGGAATATGCGCAAAGAGTATGAACCAAAAGGGCTCCGCTGGATTGTGGATTATGACGCTAAGCGTCCGCGTACACTGTTGGTATCAGAGTCTTCGGATGTAACTATAAAAGATATAACACTAAAGCAGGCGGGCTTCTGGACCATTCATGTTCTTTACTCTGATCATATTACGGTTGATGGCGTTGTTATTCAGAACAATATAGATGGCCACGGCCCCAGCACAGACGGCATAGACATAGACTCGTCTTCTTATGTGCTGGTACAAAACAGCGATATTGACTGCAACGACGATAACTTCTGTTTAAAGGCAGGCCGCGACTGGGACGGCCTTCGGGTAAATCGTCCGGCAGAATACATAGTTATCCGCGACTGTATTTCCCGTAAAGGAGGAGGACTTATTACCTTTGGCAGCGAAACCTCCGGTGGTATACGCCATGTGCTAGCTTATAATTTAAAGGCAAACGGAACAGGCGTAGGCATCCGGTTTAAATCAGCTACTACCAGAGGCGGTACGGTAGAAAACATCTACATCCATGACATAGAAATGAACGAAGTAGGCACCCCTATTGAAGTAGCTATGAACTGGAACCCTAGCTATAGTTACTCTACGCTACCAGAGGGATATTCTTATGAAACTATACCGCAGCACTGGAAAACAATGCTCCAAAAGGTAGAGCCAGAAGAAAAAGGTATTCCTAAGTTTAAAGATGTTTATATTTCTGACATTACTGTCACCAATGCCAAAAAAGCCCTTTTCGCTGCCGGTATCGAAAAATCTTTAGTGGAGAACTTTAACTTCGATAACATCAGGATTCATGCTAAAACAGCTGGCGAGATATCTTATGCCAAGAACTGGAATTTTGATGATACTTCTATCAGCACCGAAGATGACACCAAGATTGATGTTAAAAACAGTTCGAACATAAACCTATAGATCACATTCTTTCCAATACTTTTTTTGAGCCAGAATCAGGTATTCATCTGATGCTGGCTTTTCATTTATACCTGAACATGATGTACTTTTAGTAACTTTTCTAACTGACATAGCTATAGTTAATAAAGAGACAAATCTGTTTACTTTGTATAACTACCTTTAATGGTGCGAATAGTTAGACTTCACCTTCCTCATTAAGTTAAAAACTTTGCCAGAATATTGCTACTCTAATAGTGTTAAAGCCTAAACATGTTAGATTGGTTACTCTTTACCTGATAATAGAGATGTGTATTCAGGTTAAAACTAAAGGCTCAAGTTAAGTTTATTAAGTAAGCAGATCATCAATAACAACAGTTGCTACAAAGACTTTATAGATCATATATAATACCCATATCATTTGCTTAAGTTCGCCTTTCATAAAATCAGATAACAAAGAACAACATACTTATTTAATTGTATTCGATTGCTTATCAACATAGACGTATTTTATAGGATACAGGCCACGGCATACAGATTGAAATGATCTAGGTCGTGTTGACAATTACTGAATGATTTTCTGTTTCTGTTGTTTAAGTTAAAAAAAGCTTATGCGACGCTACGAAATCAGCGACTATGACTGGCAGCGCCTCTCTACCCTTCTTCCGGGCAAGTCCACAGATGTGGGGCGCACAGCCAAAGACAACCGCCAGTTCATCAACGCCGTGCTCTGGATCGCCCGCAGCGGCGCCCCCTGGAGAGACCTTCCTGAGCGCTACGGCCCTTGGAACTCGACCTACCAGCGCTTCCGACGATGGGCCAGGAAAGGCGTCTGGCAGCGTGTCTTTGAAGAGCTGCAGGAACCGGACCTGGACTACTGGCTCCTGCTCGACTCCACCACCGTCAGGGCTCACCAGCACGCGGCAGGACAAAAAACAACGCCGGCGGATGAGTCTCTGGGGCCGCAGCAGGGGCGGCTTCTCAACCAAGGTGCACGCCTGCTGCGACGCCTTGGGCAACCCCCGCCGGTTCATCCTCTCTCCCGGCCACCACTCTGACCACCGGCAGGCACAGGCCCTGCTGGAAAAGGATAGTCCCGGGCTGTGGTGGCTGACAAAGGCTACGACAGCAACTCCTTTGCCAGAGTCGTCGCTGAGTTGGGCGCTGAAGTGGTGGTTCCCTCTCGTTCTAATGCCAAGCACCCCCGCCTCATTGACGAGAACCTATACAAGGACCGAAATAAGATAGAGCGCTTCTTTAACAGAATCAAGCACTACCGCCGCATCGCCACCCAATATGATAAGACTGCCTCCTGCTTTCTGGCTTTCCTGCACTTGGCTGCAGCCATGATACTGCTGCTCTAATCAACACAGCCTAGTATTGATGAACACGCATCGCATATAAAGGAACTAGCAGCAGAGGCAGTGTCATAACATAATGACACTGCCTCTGTTGCTAGTTAGTAAACTTATCTTTACTTCTTAATCAGCTTTAACTGCTGATTATTTTCATCTGTTTGAACATTAATGATATACAGACCGGCTTTCAGTTTAGAGCCAGCTTTAACTACATTTTTACCCTTACCTTGCTCCACAACTCTACTTAATTGGTCAAACACAATATATTCAAAAGCTCCTTTGGTTTCTATAAGAAAAGCTTCAGCAGTCGGGTTTGGATAAATAATAGCAGATACTCCCTCTCCTTTTCTATCCATTACTAAATCATTTTGCTTCGCTACAGCACTGGTTGTACTGACATTAGCTGGAGCAAGGCTAAACTGCTGGTTCATACCATCAGCGTAAGTCCACTGTTTCACGTTAGCACCGTTGGCGGTAGAGCTGCCCTCTACACTTACAGCTAAACCTGTTGCTCTGTTAACAATGCTGTAGTAATCATTATCCATCTTGCTGATAGCCCACTGCTGGTTACTACCTCCTGCATAACTCCACTGCAGAATGTTAGCCCCCTCTGCACTACTCGATTTTGCTTTCACTCCCAATGCCTGTCCGCAAGTTGCATTTATGATAGTATAGTAGCCTTCGTCCACGCTGCTAATTGTCCATAGTTGCTGATTGCTACCGTTTGGCGCGTGCTGTACCAGATTGCTATTGCCATTGTTACCGACACAGTCTTTATTTAAGTCCAGTACCTTTTCACTATGGCGGGCTGTAAGAAGGTAGGTACCATCAAGACTGCTACTTTCTAGTATAGCACTGCCTGCATTAGAATTTGTGACAGCTCCATTTACGTCTGTGGCTTTTATCCAGTAATAGTAGGTAATACCATTTTGGGCTGTATTATCAATATAGCTCCTACTATCAATTGATACGGATGCTACACGTACTCTGCCATTAGGATCAGCATCTATATCTCGAAATATTTCCAGGCTCCTTAAATCAATGTTGGTAACAGTCCAGTTTAAGTCAATTTGTGCATCGCCTGCCATAGCACTCAGTTCAACTTTTGGTAACTCCACATTACCATCTACTACTGCTGTAGCATTGGCTCCGTTAGAGTTAATGACACTACCATCAACAGCGGTTGCTTTAATCCAATAGTAATAAGTAACGCCATTCTGCACAGTGTTATCTACAAAGCTCCTGATACTTCCATCAATAGAAGTGGCGATACGTGTTCTTCCGGAAGGGTTGGAGTCTGTATCACGGTATACTTCCTGACCACTTAACTCAGTATTCAGTACCTCCCAGGTTAAGGCTATTTTAGAGCCTCCTACATTAGCTTCAAGTACCACAGAAGGAATGCCTCCCCCCTCTTCTTCCACCTTTGGAGTAGCACTGGCAACATTAGAGCTTATAGTAACAGCATCCGTGCTTTTAGCTTTAATCCAGTAATAATAGGTTGTATCATTTGTAACATCTGTATCCTTGAAAGTTGTTGTAGTTGCTGATACAGAAGCAATACGTGATCTGCCATTAGGATCAGCATCCGTGTCCCGATATATCTCCTGGTTCATTAACTCTACATTTGATACGGACCAACTTAAATTAACTTCTCCGTCTCCCCCACTGGCTCCTAAATAAATAACAGGTGTACTTCCACCGGTATTATCTACTAAGGCAATATTAGGTGTCGGAGGAGTTTCCATTCCTTCCCCTACATAAAAGCTTGTATGTGGAGGCTGATTATATGACACATTCTGCCAGGCCACAGATACCCGGTACTGAGGGTCATGCATGAAGGTGTAGAATCGATGCTCAGTAGGTGTGGTGGTGGTAAAGATTAATAATTCACTGTTATTACTGTGCCTGTATATTACTTCTTCTCTCCAGTCGCCTAGTATATCTGCACTTAAGCCAGGATTGGCTTTTGTACCATTATTTTGCTCGGCTCCATACTGGTACGCCGTTAACAACCTCTCTGAAGTACCACTGGTGTAATTCCATTTGTCCAGCGTAGTGCCATCCAGTATCTCGCGTTGCAGGTCCCCATCCCACCAATTAGCAAAGTTTGCACTACTTGGTTTGGCAGCAGAAATTTCCTGCCCGGTTACACTATATAATGTACCGGTAGCACCCCAAACTTCATATCCTTTATAACGTGGATCTATATCAGCAGCTAAGGCTCGGCCAATGTCACGGCTAGCAGGTACTCCCCAAAGTTTTTTCCCTGTTTGGGCATCACGAAGCCAAAGGCCATTTCCATCATAAGCACTCACATCTTCATGTGCTGTCCATGTCTCCAGTCCTGGTCTGTCAGGATTTAAATCTGACACATGCATGGCATCACCATGGCCAAGCCCGGTAGTATAAAGCCCTGTTCCGTCATCATCTATGGCCATTGAGCCGAAAACTACTTCATCCTTTCCATCTTCATCCACATCTGCAACAGTCAGTTGATGGTTTCCCTGTCCGGCATAAGCGCCATTACCTTCAGCATCAGAATCAAAAGTCCAGCGCTCCGTTAACTGTCCATTGCGCCAGTCCCAGGCCACTAGCACAGCTCTTGTGTAATAGCCACGGGTCATTAAAAGACTTGGCCGCTGCCCATCAAAATAGCCTACGCCTGCCAAGAAACGGTCAACCCGATTGCCGTAATTATCTCCCCAACCAGAAACATTTCCTCTGGCAGGCAGATAGTCAGTAGTAGCCATGGCAGCACCCGTCTCACCGTTAAAAACAGTCAAATACTCAGGCCCGGCTAAAATATAGCCGCCATTGTTACGGTAATCAGCAGTAGCGTTACCAATTAAGGTGCCTGTTCCATCTATAGTGCCATCAGCAGTTTTAAAAGCGACCTCTGCTTTCCCATCGCTGTCCAGGTCGTAAACAATAAACTGCGTATAGTGTGCCCCGGCTCTAATGTTCTTTCCCAGGTCAATACGCCACATGTGGGTGCCATTCAGTTTATAAGCATCAATGTATACATTACCTGTATAGCCGCTTTGTGAATTATCCTTTGCGTTTGATGGGTCCCACTTTAGGATAACCTCGTACTCTCCGTCTCCATCCAGGTCACCCACACTGCAGTCATTTGGGCTATAGGTGTAGCTTACTCCGTCAGGAGTGGTGCCTCCTGCAGGCCGCTGCAGCGGTATACTCAAGTAAGGCTGCTCCCAAACAGAAGCCGGATCAGAGGCTTCCTGCTCCTGCCCGTTTATTACCGGACGAACGGTGTAAGTCTCATTGGAGCCTGTGTTATCTGTGTAGTTTGTAGCAGCGGTTATAGGTGAAGTTGTAAGAAGTGTGGAGCCACGGTAAAGGTTAAAAGCAATATCATCAGGATCTGTTCCGAGCATGCGCCAGCTAATGAACACTTCGTTAGTGCCTGTTCTTACAGCTACCAAACCACGTCCTAAGCTCTCCATATGCCGCTGAGCATATAAAGAAGTAAGAGTAAACAGCAACAAAAGCAGCAGACTTAGCTTTTTTTTATAAGATGGTTTGTAATAATTATAAGACTTTTCTTTGACAGATGCACCCTTTGTTATGAAAGGGATTTTGATGGGGACTTGTAGTTTTGCTTTCATAAATTAACTAATGTTCGTTTTTAATAATAAAAAAAGAACCTCTTCACAATAGTATCAGTAATGCAATGTATTTAGGTAAAGTAAAGGCTTAGGCGGAGTTACATTCAGGAGAAACAGCGGCTACCTCTTCTGCATTATTGTACAAGTTGTACTACTCGCACAATAATGCAGAAGAGGTAGCACTATTTCCGATTACATCCAATTTATTTATTCATTTTCAGGAGATTATCCTGCGCTGTCCTGTATGCTAAACAAGAAAGGGTTAAGCATAAACTTCTGCTTAACCCTTTCTTGTTCTGACGGCCTTATCTCAAGTCTACTTTTTCAGGTAAGATACCAAAGGCTTTAACTTTAATTCTTTTATACCTTCTACCGCCAACTCAGCTACTTTTTTGGCTCCTTCCTCCTTCATGTGAGTGTTATCTTTCAGACCTTCCGGGTACTTCGGGTGCTCTCCCGGCTCCAGCCACATATAAAGCTTTTTAGCCTCTTCCGCACCTAATGACTGCACATAATCTCCTGTTTTCCTGTTCAAGTCAATCATAGGCACATTCATTTCTCTGGCTACTTCACGGGTAATATCTGTATATTTACCAATAGCTGTTTGCACGACTCCCTGTTTATCAAATTTCCGCATGGTGATGGACGTCAACAGAACTGGATTTGCGTCTTTCGCACGTACCTCATCTACAAACTTTCTTAAGTTATTCCTGTAATCTTCTGGCGTAGTATGCCGTTCCGGCTTACTGGAGTTATCGTTATGCCCAAACTGTATAAACACCCAATCGTCTTTTTGCAATTCGTCCATAATTCGCTGCCAACGATTTTCAGAAATAAACGTTCGTGTACTGCGCCCACCAATAGCTTTGTTCTTTACAGTAACATCATCCGTGAAAAACTCTGCTAAGTACTGCCCCCAACCACGCATCGGCGTTTCAGACTCTTTATAAGTTTGCATGGTGGAGTCGCCAGCCATGTAAATAGTGATTTTCTTTTTAGCAGGAAAAGAGAAACTTACCAATAGCAGGCACAACAGAGAAAAAAAACATTTTTTTATCATAATTAATGTTTTAGAAAGTTAATAAAAGGGTAAACCCAGCGAGCTTTGAAGTTACCGGGTTCAAGGACTAAAACAATTCATTTATAACTGGCTGATCGAACTGCTGTGGAGACGTATCATCTGTCTTTGGTAAGCCAAAGTAAAAATACAGCGTCCGTTTTATTGGCCCGTTTACTTTATTCAGTTCTCCGGCAGGACCAAGGTTCTTTGTGTTTGCGCTTATGTTTAGTGCCAGCTTTGTTCCTAATGGTGGAATGTTATCTAAAAAAGACACATTACCAACGGGTAAATCAGGGTGAGGTTTTATGCCTGATAATCCATAAAAGTCGAAGCGGCGTACAAATAAATTGTCTTCAAGAGTGGCTACTAAAAATTTTCCTTCCACGGTATTAAACTCCATCCAAGAAACGTCTGCAAAATACCCTTTAAACTCTGGGTACTGCCAGGGTGCACTCCCGGTCTGCACATCGTTATAGTAGTTTTCCCACACATTGTGCTCCACGCCCTGCTGCCTGTTTTTCCAGACACGGTAAGGGCCTTTGCCCAACCACTTGGCACCAATTATAAAGTTTTCTGGGTAATTAAAACTGATACCGGTAAAAGGATACTCGCCATCCAGGTTGTACTCATACTCCAGGCTCAGCCAACCGCTTCCGTGCATCTTCCATTTGGCGTAGTTCATATCGCCGGTATAGTTTACTTCCACCACATGACCATCACCTTCCTTATAATGCCTCATGTTTGCCACTGTTGCATTGCCAGCTACCATTACAGGTCCGTTGCCAAAGGTCAGGTTTTTACTCTTTGTATTCGCAACTTCTATAATGGTACCATTTTTCTTGTTTAGTTTTACAGAAATCTCTCCACCATTTAGTGTAACAGTTGAGTCTGTTTCTGTTACTTCTACTTTCCACTCGGCAGTTACAGTGTTACTTGCTTTTTGATTAGCAGCATCAGGTTTAGCTGCGGCTTCGGCCTGTTCTTTTGTTAGCAAAACAATTCCGTCCAGCAGTTGTTTATTATTTTTAATATTCCAGGTCCAGGTGTACAGAAGCTCTTTGTGCGGATCAAAAGCAGAAAGAAGGAGCACATCATAGTCTTGCCAGTCTGCCGGCAGGTTAAGCTTTAGGTTGCCTTTAGCAACTGGCGCTACAGCAGGTCCTGCACCTGTTCCTTTTTTCCTAGTAATGTAGCCCGTAAAAACATCTCCTGGCTTTCTGTAGTCAGCCAATTCCCACTGAAAAGTGCATTGATTTAAGTTGGTGAAATGAAACCTGTTCTCCACCGGAATGTTACCGTTAAAAGAAGCAGGTAACTCCTCCATTGTAATATGCACTGGAGAGTAAATTTCTTTGATGGCAAAGAAGCTGCCCTCTTTCTCACGGTGCGGCCCCATTAGGCCATCCGGCGCATTTACCTTGTTAACATCTATAATGTTATTCAGATCAGTCCGCACAATGCCTTCATCTGCTAAGTCCCATAAAAAGCCTCCTGCGCCTAACCTGCTGTTCCAGTGCAGTTCCCAAAAATCAGCCAAAGATGTGCCGCCACCACCATCATCCTGCGAGTGTAAAAATTCTGTCGGCATATAAATATTCGGTCCTTCTAAAAGGTTTTTGGTGCTATAGTAATCTTCGTAATGGTTGCAGTCTATACCATTAAAGGCATTGCCAGGCCGGTGGTGTGCATGAATAACAGGGCGGTTAGAAAGGTCATAAAAGCCATAATCATCATCCAGTTCCATGTTATGGCCACCTTCGTTCCCATTACTCCAGAAGATAATAGACGGATGATTAGCATCACGGATGACCATTTCCTTTACAAGCGGAGCACCGGCTTCAGTGCTATAGTAGTTTTGCCAGCCAGCCAGTTCATCCAGCACATAAAGCCCCAGTGAATCACATATCTGCAGAAAGCTTTTGTCTGGCGGGTAATGCGAGCAGCGGACAGCGTTCATGTTCATTTCTTTAATCAGCTTCACATCCATCAGGTCGATAGCACGGTTTACAGAACGGCCTGTTTCCGGCCACCACACATGGCGGTTCACACCTTTCATTTTGATTTTTGTGCCGTTAAGGTAAATCCCGTCCCCTTCCCTGATCTCAATGGTGCGAAAACCAAATTTGTCTGATGTCTGGAACAGGTTCTTTTTACCGGATCTTATATAGGTGTTTACAGTATATAGGTTTGGTGTTTCGGCTGTCCACTGCAGCGGGTTGTTCACGTTGGCTTTGATATTAACCACAGTGTCTGTAGCCAGTGTAGTTCGACCTGACCCAACCACTTTTCCAGCTACATCTATAATTTCTGCCACCACTTCGTGGTTCTGCTGCGGGTTGCTCAGGTGAACATTCATGGAGAAAGAGCCATTTGCTTTTGCATCTATGGCGGTGTACGCCACATGCTCTTTTGGAAAGGCTTCTAGATATACCGGCCGGAAAATTCCTCCGAATATCCAGTAATCAGCTAAACGTTCTGCATTGTTCACAGAAGGATCGGCAGACATTTTACTAACCATAACCTCTAATAAGTTATCCTTGCCGAACTCTAGTTTATCGCTGATGTTGTACTTAAACTGATAAAAAGCTCCCTGATGCGTGGGCCCGGCAAGCTTACCGTTTATCATAACTTCGGTATCGGTCATAGAACCTTCAAAGACAATGTACACATCTTTATTTTTCCAGTCTTTTGGCACCTGGAAAGTGTGATTGTACATGCCTTTTTCATCAGCAAAGCGGAAGCTTTTACCATAGGTCACATAATCGCGCCCATAGTTGTAGGTACCAAAGCCTTGCTGCTCCCAGTGCGATGGCACCTGTATGGTGGTCCAATAGCCACTTTTCCGGCCACCTGTACAGTAGAAGTTCCAAGCTACAGTGTTCTTATTATCAGTACCTGAGAGATATTTCACCTCCCGCTTTTCAGGAGATTTAGCATAAGCCTCTGCGATACTAAGCAGAAGTAAAAAGATCAGTAAAAGCTTTCTGTTAAGCATGCTTTTTTTATTGTGATAATACTTGTTCTTTATTGTTTTCTGTGGAGTTTCCTGATATAGCCTTTACCGGAGTAAACGTTACAGGGCCTATCAAACCAGAGTTTTTGGGTTGCCATTTAGAAGCTGTAAACACACCATTCTTATCCCTGTTTTCAGGCAAGCGAGCAGACATGTTAATGTTATAGAACTTTTGCCAAGTAATGTTGTTGCGGTCCAAGTAAGCTACCCGGTTTGCCATAGCGTTAGAGACATAAACTTCCAACACATTCTTCCGCTTAAGTAAGCTCTGTGGAACAGTTACCTGATAAGCAGGCCCAATAAGTGTATCTAATGCGACACCATTCAGCACAACCCGCGCACTCTCTTCCACACGCCCCAAATCAAGTAGCCAAGCTTCCGCTTTACCCTTAGGCTTTGAAAATGACAGGGCATATTTTGCTGTACCGGAAAAGTTCTTCACATCTACTCCACCAAAAGCTGTCCAGGACTTCAACGCTGCCGTCTTTACTTCAGAGGGGATTTTAGGGCCTCCTTCCATAAAATTTACAGACCAACTGCCTTTTAGCTCCTGCGCATTGCCAACTGGTTTGTGGAAAGTATAATGTGCTCCATTGGCAGGCGCATCAGAGGTTTCGAGAATAACAGATTCACCTGGTGTCAACTGTACATAAACTTCGCTTTTGCCTGTTGTGGATTTACGCAGATCAGCATAGCCCGCCTTTCCGGTCATAGGGTTAAACAATGCCACTGCCTGAGTATTTGCCTGCAAAGCTACCCAGCCTGCAAAAGCTTTGTCGTTTGGGTTAGCCATAAAGTAATAGTTGCCTTTATCGTGCTTTCGGCGAACGTATTGTAAACCTTTATCTGCTAATTGCTCACGTTGTACACCAGCATAGCTTAAGACCTGATCTAAATCGTCTCCAACCATAAAAGCACCTTCTCCAACCATAGCTTTTTTGATATCTGCTTTATCAGTATTTGTAAAGTTTAGCTGAGCTAGTAGTTTCTGATATCCCTCTTGTCGGTCGTTCAGATTACCTAGCCCAGGCACACTGGTTGGCAGGTTTCTATAAACTACTACAGTTGCACCATCTTTAGCTAGTTGTACCAGTTTCTCAAATGTCTCCAGTGGTATAAAGTGAGCGTCTGGTATAACTATAGTTTTATAAGCAATGTCACCTGTTACTAATTTTTTGCTATCTTCTTTTACATTATGTAACTGGCGATCAGAAATAAAGTCGTAGCTGTAGCCCTTCTCCCACATGGTTTCGGCACTGGCTTCCAAACCTGTTCCTTTAAAGCCGTGGTCTATTCCGTCAAAGTGCTGAAGTAATGATCTGCCTGGTGTCGAGAACGAATCGTAGATCGGCAGGTAAAGCAACACATCATTGTCAGGCTTGCCCAACTGCAGGAAAGACTGACAACGTGCTACATAGGTATTAAGAGCTGCAAAGTCTGTCCAAAAGGTGTTGTTTGGGTTAAAATGTACTGCAGCATAAAACAGCCAGCCAGGCCACTCTGCCTCCCCAGGTGAGTAATTGGTACCATGATAAAAGGTGTGATTTACGCCTCCTAATAAGAAAAGGTCCATGGCTTTCTTAACATCACTTAACCTGGACAAGAAGTGTTCATTCTCCCATGTTGCCGACTCCGAAGAAATAAGCTTTTTACCTGTAACATTAGCCGCAGAAGAGGCAAACTTTATGCGTTGGATATCTGTTCCTTCTATTTCCGGTATATCTGTAGCAGCATATAAGTCCAAGATATTCGCGGGTGAGCCATGCGCCTGGTTACGAATAAGTGCATCATGCTTTTCAGCCCACTCATGCCACTCCTTTGTGTAGTTTTCCAGGATCAGGTCGGCAACAGTCTCGCGGTAGTCACAGAGCACCCGCTGATTGTTTTCTTCAGTGTCTTTACCAAATAGTGCAGGAAGGTGCTTGCGTAAATCATAACCACGGCGTTTTTCGAACTCCTCAAACATCTGAGGTGTCCAATTGGCCTCACCCTGCGCATCGTCTACTTCATAAGAATCGTTAAAAAAGGCGCGTAATGATTTTATATCCTGTCCTTCAAACGCCTTATCAAAATACGTTAAGTAATTTTCTGTTGCTTGCTCCGAGAAATGATCTATCACATCGCCTTCACCTCCCGGCCCAGCACGCTCCACCATCTTACCATGCCACCCCTGGAATATGGCATATAGGGCCCAGTTTCCGGCAGGTGCTTTCCAGTTAAGGTTACCATTTTCACCTACCTTTTCTGTCAGGTTCAGTACATCTCTTTTATCGGAATATGCCATTAATGCCTGCAGCGGAAGCAGCTTCGGAAACCTTACCTGGTCAAAGGCATGCAGTTGAAGGTTCGGGTTCTTCGAGATTGGCTCCTGTAGCTCTGCGATGGCAATCTTCTCCCCCACGGTCCGTACCAAAGGTTCCTGCATATACTGCACCGGCTCTTTTAGGCTTTCACCACCTTTAAGTGAATAAGTTTTATGCGCTACATATTTACAGGCATCTTCCTGACTTACCCACGGACCGCCAAATGGCCAGCCCGATGCCTGTGCCATATCTACGCCCATCTCCAGCCGGTTACCTTCTTTCAAGGTATGGGTAAGCATCTCCATCCACTTCGGAGACAGAAAATCAATAAACTGATTTTCATATCCTTTTGCACCGTAGATAGGCGTAACTTCCACACCACCCAAACCAGCCTTCTGGTACTGCTCCATTAGCTGGGTCAGGTCCTGTTGATTTACAGCACTTCCCATCCACCACCAGCGGGTCCAGGGTTTGGTCTCCTGTGTTATAGCAGGCCATTTCGGTTGTTCCTTATCTTGTCCAAAAGTTGTAAAGCTGCCAAGCATGGATAAGCAAACACCCAGCACACCAATACATTTAGCAGTTTTTCTCATCTAACATGACTTTTTTTAAGCTGAAAACACTTCCCCTAAAACAGGTTAAAACATTTGTCTGCCCTGTAGATCAGCACAGAGTTTTTACTTTACATTTACTTATGCTATGTCTAACAAGAGTAACTAATACGTAGCACCTAGCTTTTTCCCACTCTTTTCTATTTCCACTGCATACACCTGGCTTTCACCCTCAAAGTTGGCCCTGAAAATAACCCACTTCCCGTCTGGTGAAAAGTGAACGTTGGGTTCGAGTCTATAATAGTGATGCCTCATGTTGACTAACCGCTCTGACTTAAGCCGGTTACCTTCGGGGCGGAAAAGGTAAACCCACATGCCATCTTCTGCTTTGGCTACCTGCCCTTGGTCACCGCCATCTCCTGCAAACAACTTCTGATCCGATGACACATTAAAGTGAATTGACCACTCATTCCGATCAATCTGGTATTGCTTCTCTTTACCAGTAGTAACATCTGTCCCAGTCAGATAAAAGGCAACACTTCTAGGCACCTGTTGATCGAACCAAATGGTTTTGCCATCGGGGCTAAAAAACTCATGCCCTGCGATTTCGTTTTCCACCGTGCGGGTATGCATTTTCTTTACTTTACCGCTCTTCATGTTATAAGTCCAGATGCGGTCTACTTTATGCCAGGGGCCTTCGTGACAGAACATCAGCAGGTCAGGATCGGTAGGAGAAAACTGGATGTGGCCTAACCATGTATTTTCCTGGTGTATCTCTTTTAGTTCGCCTGTTTTAAGGTTTACGGTAAATAAGGTATGTGGAATTTTCGCATCGTAGATTCGATTAAAATAATCGCTCTTTTCAGGGTACTTCCTGTAAATTTCATCTTTCTCAGGCCCGGCAAAGCTACCGCCCAGCAATGTTTCATCAGCATTTAGTGTAGTAATGCTTCCCCTTATATCCTTGGGGAAAACGTACACTAGCCTTGTTTTTTTAGTGTCTATACTGGTGGCAAATATACTGTCGTTGCTCTGGTAGAAGGCTTCACGGTGCTTTGGTGCCAGTAATTCTCCTTTTTTTGGAGAAGCATTATCAGTAAGTTGCTCAGTTTTTAATGTTTTAAGGTTAACAGTACAAAGTTGCTTGTTGTTCTTTGCATCTGTATTATAATACACCATCACATTGCCTTCGATTTTCTTTTGCTTTAGGAAAGGATTATTATGAAAGTAAAAACTGGCGTTACTGCCTTCGCTTAAAGAGATGCGCTTAATTCTGTGCCCTGTATCTTTATCAATCCACTCCTGCGGCATAGGCTTTTGAGAACCAGTCTCCATTACCTGCTGTGCCTTAGAACAGAAACAGACAGAAAGGACCTGTATACCTACTAACACTGATACTGTTATTCTTCTCATATCAATAAACTTTAAAACAACTCATGCCAACTCCGCTTGTCCCTGTACTTTTCTTTTCTGTTAAAGAAACAGCCAACTACAATAAATATAGTTGGCTGTTCTGACAGAAGTATCCTGTTCTGTCCGGTTTGGCACGATAAACCCTTATGAGTTAAAGCAAACTGGCTTGGAGTTATGGGTGCTGTATCTGACTTACTGCACCACCTCTTTAAGAGGTTCATCTGATAAAGCCGCAGTGCTTTTACTGTGCACTTTCTTAGAAACTGTCTTAGGCTTACCCTTCGTTAACGCGTAAATAGCCACGACTGTAAAGCAAGCAAGCGGCACGTAAAAGGCAGTACTGACATCCTGTGCCGCATCGGAAACCTGCCCCTGTACCGCCGTCAGTACCGCTCCACCGAGAATAGCCATCACCAGTCCTGAGCCACCGATCTTGGTGTCCTGCCCCAGCCCTCTGATGCCCAGTCCGTAGATAGTGGGGAACATCAGCGACATACAACCTGAGGTAGCCACTAAGGCCCACACTCCCACCTGACCGCTGCCGTAGATGACAATGAGCATACATACACACGCTGCCACTGCTGTTCCCAACAGCAGAAGCCTTGGGCTAATGTAGCGCATCAGGAAGGTGAACACAAAGCGACAGGCCATAAACAGCACCAAAGCCACCATGTAATAGCTTACTGCCCCCTCCTCGTCCAGCCGCAGCTCCTGCATCACATAGCGTATGGTGAAGGACCACACCCCTATCTGGGCCCCCACATAGAAAAACTGTGCCACCACCGCCCACACGTAATGCGGGTTCATTGCCAATCTCCTGAAAGCAGTACCCAGATCAAGTTTAGAACCCGCATCAGAACCCTTTGGCATATCCGTAAGCTTGACCACCACCCAGAGCACGATCAGGAAAAAGGCCACGCCCACATAAGGCCCCATCACCGCTGTCAGCTCCTCAGACTGCACATTACGCAGCTGCTCGGCACTCATGGCAGCACGCTCCTCCGCTCCGGAAAGGTTAAGCCGTGAAAGGATGAAAACCTTACTCAGCAGCACACCTGTAATAGAACCGATAGGATTAAAAGCCTGCGCCAGATTTAACCTTCTGGTACCTGAGTCCTCCGCTCCCATAGCTACAATGTAAGGGTTAGCCGCCGTCTCCAGTACAGAAAGCCCTCCTGCCAATACATAGAGCGCCACCAGGAAGTGCGTGTAAGACATGGTAATGCTTGCCGGGTAGAAAAGCAGCGAGCCCAATATAAACAAGCCCAGGCCCAGCAGAATACCTGTCTTGTAGCTGTATTTCTTTATCAGGATAGCCGCAGGCAGGGCCAGGCAAAAGTAGGAACCGTAGAAGGCCATCTGTATCCACGAAGTCTGGAAGTCAGACATGCTCATGATCCGCTTGAAGGCAGCCAGGAGCGTGTCGGTCATGTTGTTGGCCAGCCCCCAGAGGAAGAAAAGGCTGGTGATGAGGACAAAGGCCCAAGTGTTGCCTGAACTTATCAGCGGTGCTTTCTGTACTTTTTCGCTCATGTTGCAATGGCTTTTACTGTTATCTGACGAATGTCCTTACCAAGGAATTCATATCTTTTATAGCTTTTAAAAGGTACTTGTGCACCTCTAATATCAAACTTACTGGCAGTATAATTGTCGATTTGTAAAACCAAAGGAAGACCATCTTTCTATGGCTTTTAGCATGCCAGAAAAGCTATTAGAACCGGTAACGAGACTGTAAGGATCTATTATAGATTACTGCTTAAACGGAATATACTACCAATTGTTAGTTAAAAAGAGATAAACTATCACTAAAGCAAGAAATGGCAACAGAGCAACGAAGAATAGATTGTCATAAGACACACTTATGATAATCTAACAGATCTATTATTATAGGAAAAGGGGAACAGGATTTAAGATCACTGTTCCCCTTTCTTAAAAGTCTAAAGAAAATTAATAGCCTGGGTTTTGTTCTGCTTGCCGTTGATCGGAAGTAAGAGGTTCCCCATTGCTCGTTACTCGTTCCAGGTGCTGCAACGGAATTGGTCGCAGTGAATGAAAGTCCTGTATATTTTCAACATCTGGATTGTATGCTTCAGCTCTAGTTACCAATGTTTCAGTACGAACGAGGTCCTCCCAACGATGGAATTCTCCTGCCAGCTCACGGGTTCTTTCATTTAATATGAAATGGATAAACCTTTCTTCTGTTGACGTAACATTAGCGGGATACATTTCGCTTGGCGCATTGGTGGTAAACAACTCTTCTGTAGCCATTATCTCTTCATATGTGCTTGACATATCGCCTCTCTCACCGCCTTCTACAAGCCAATACTCTGCCCGCTTTACTTCTCCGGCTTTATAAGCTGCCCGCTGGCGTAATACGTTCACATATTCTAGGGCTTTGGCATAATTTCCCATTCTACCGTAAGCTTCGGCAGCTATTAAGTATGTTTCTCCTAAACGAGCCAATAGGCCATCTTTCACACCTTGTTGCTGGTTAGCACTTTGCCGGAATGGATCAAGCCACTTTACCAGCGTCGGATACCTATTTCTGGTAGCAAATGCCGATACTAATTCTCCGTTTTCGTTTGTGTAATAACGTGGGAAGATAGCATAGCGTGAGGCATCGATCATGTTTTGTGTTAAAGCAGTCTCCGGCATATTTACCCAGATGTAAGCCGCTGTATCGCCCTCCGTAAACTTAGGCTGACCCACTAAGCTAGGGTCAGGGGCATTGGCAGCACTCCATGTTGGGATAGTATTCGGGTTATTAGCGATCCAAGCTAACTTGAAACTCTTATAAAAACGAGAGTCGTTTTTACGGTCATAAATATCCATGGTATAATCCGTAGGCATCAATCGGCGGAAAGGCCGCCCATTCTCAATGTCACGTATCATACCAGGGAGGTTATCATACTGCATGATATAGTACAGGTGCGTCTGGTTTCCGTAGCGTCCGGCAATCAAAGGGTCATCGTTCCATTGTGCAGAGAAAATAACTTCTTCACTTGTTTGGGACGTATTTACATTATCATCATAGCTGGAAAGAACCCACAGGTCAGCATAATTATCCTCTAAAGAATATACAGGAGAGTTAATAACCTGATCTGCATAATAGGCAGCGCTATCCATATCAGTTGGCTGCTGGCCTCGCTGGTCGGTTCTGGCACTGCCCCGGGTTAGATAAGCCTTTGCCAGATAATGCTGGGCCGCTCCTTTGGTTGCCCGCCCAAAGTCAGGTTGAGTAGCGGGTAAATTTTCGGAGGCAAATCTTAGGTCTGCTATAATAACTTTGTATACATCCGGCACCGGGGCTCTGGAAAACTCTGTTCTGATACCTTCTGTTGGCTCAAGCACCAAAGGTATAGCTCCAAACTGCTGTACCAGCGTAAAGTAATACAGCCCACGCAAGAAACGCAGTTCTGCCATGCGGCTTGCTTTAGCCTCAGGCGTTATCAATATTCGCTCACCCTCAACTTGTGGTATGTACTGGAGCCCTGTATTTGCCCTGTTGATACCGTCATAGTACATGCTCCAAACCTCATGCATAAAAACATCCGGGTCTGCTGGATTAGCATTTAGCCGACTATCATAGGTGTTGTAATAATTAAAATTCACCTGATCACCATTGGTAAATTCGTCGGTCCCAAAGTTCCATAAAGCATATGCCCATTCGTAGGTAAACTTTGTACGAGTTGGCTCATAGGCTGCATCTATCAAGTCTTCTACCCCTTGCTCGGTATTATAATAGTCTTCCGTTAGCGTACCTACCAACTCTTCTTCCATAAAGTCCTCGCAGGAGGTAGTGCTAAACAGCAGCAGTGGCGATAAGAGAGCTGCTATTAATATATTTTTCTTTTTCATTTCTTTATCTATGTGTTAAAATCCTACCCTTAAACCAAATACAAAGCTCCTGGTACTTAGGCCAAGGGCGCGTCTATTCTCCGCAGTACCTGTGCCCGGATCCGTAACCTCGGGGTCAAGTGCTTCGAAATCAGTAAATAAGAATGGATTAACCACATTTACATAAACATTTAAATTGCTTCCCTTAAATTTAGAGACAAAGGACTGCGGAAAAGTATAGTTTAAAGATATATTTCGCACTTTCACAAAATCTCCGTTCTGATATTGCAATGATTGGCCATACTCTGAAATGTCCATGTCTTTGATAGGTCGAGGGAATTCGTTACTTGGATTAGTAGGAGTCCAGTAGTCCCAAGCGATGCTCTGGTAACGGCCGCCAAGTCCTGGGCGATACATCGCGTTATTTATCATCTGGCCTATTCTTGCATATACTAGGAACGTTAGCTCAAATCCCTTGTAAGAAAACCTGTTGTTTATACTACCCGACCATTTAGGCCTGTTAGAACCTAGCACCATCAGGTCCTGCGCATTAATCTGATTATCATTATTTACGTCAACCACTCTTATGTCACCAGGTACCTGCCCATATTGAGCGGCTTGGTCTGCCTGATCTGCTTGCCAGATGCCATCAAACTTATAGTCATAATAAACTCCTAACGGCTGGCCAATAAACCACCTGTTGCCAACATCGTCTATCTCGCCAAGGTGAGTTTCAACAAATTCTTCTTTATTTTTAGTAAAGATAAAGTCAGTACTCCAATTAAATCCATCCACAGACCGTATATTATCGGTAGTTAAAGAAACCTCAATACCTGTGTTACGGGTAGCGCCAATGTTCTGTAATACACTCCCAAAACCAGATGCTGTTGGTAATGATCTTGGCATAATCAAATTCGTAGTGTTTGCCCGGTATACATCTACCGTACCACTGATTCTATAGTCAAGAAAGGCAAAATCAATACCGGCGTTAATAGTACTGGTTTTTTCCCAACTTAAATCTGGTAACCTTTGGCCAGATGGCGCGTAGCCGTAAGCTGGGGATTCGTTCCATACATAAGGTGTACGTGCCAATATACCACCTGTCTGGTAAGGATCTATAGAAGACTGCCCAACCGCACCGTAGCCAACACGCAATTTCAATTGGTTAATAAAAGCTACATCTCTTAAAAATTCCTCTTCCTCTGCTTTCCAGGCAAGGGCAAACGAAGGGAAGAAATCCCATTGGTTGCCTGGGGCCAATACAGATGAGCCATCATAACGGCCAGAGGCTGTTAACAAGTAGCGATCTTTAAAACTATAGTTCACACGTCCCATCCAGGATTGTAATGTTCTCAGAGAATAGCCACTGGAAAAAGCGCTTGGCTGACCTTGATTTGTAGTTCCTATGTTGTACCACAGCTGGCTTTCGTAAGGAAAATCTGTAGCGGTAATGCCAATAGATTCACTTCTATCCTTTTGGATACTTTGCAGTAATGTTACTCCTAAGTTATGGTCTACGCCAAAGGTTTTGTCGTAGAATAACAGGTTTTCAACTACATACGTAAAGTTCTGGCTTTGATTGTTTACAGCCCTCGAAGTACCTTGTCGTTCAGCGGACAAGCCACTCTCAAATGTACCGTTTCTGGTCTGCCGATAATCCGGGCCGAAGTTTAGGCGGTAACGCAAACCTTCCAGCAATTTTGCTTCGGCATAAAAGCTACCAAAAAAACGGGTAGTACGACGCTCATTAAAAACCAGATCAGCCTCACGGATAGGATTATAAACTTGATCGTCAGCTCCTGGAAGTTGTATAAAGTTTCCAGCCGAATCATAAGGGACGGCAAGTGGTATTTGTGAAATAAATCGACCATAAATATTTCCGCCTAGATTCTGAATATTGACGTTTGCATTAACAGAGGCTCCCATCGTCAGGAACTTAGCCACATCATAATTCACATTTAGGCGGGTATTATATCGTTTAAAATCCTGTCCCGGCTGAATGCCTTCCTGATCTAAATAACCCGCTGAAAAAGCTGCCCTAATTTTTTCAGAACCACCCCTTATCATAATCTGGTGGTTTTGCGTAACGGCATCACGCAAAGCCATGTCCTGCCAGTCTGTACTTCGTACATTTGCCGGATTATAAATGGGTATTTGTGTTACCCCGTATTGCTCCTGCTCTTCTGGGGTAGCTTGTCTGTATCTCGGGATTAGGTTTTCCTGGTCTTCCCACTCGTACCCCATTGCCAACGAAGCCCATGTGTAGGGGTCTCGTCCAAATAACCTAAAATCATCTGCAGGGTTAGGATAAGGTGTACTATAGATTTGATCATTGGTTTCTTCAAGATTCCTGTAAGATTCGCGCCTGAGTTCTGCAAACCCAGGGCCATCAAACAAGTCCAGGGTAACCAGTGGCCTGTCTAAGCTAACATAAGTATCATAATTGACAGAAAACTTACCTTCTCTCCCTTTTTTAGTTGTAACCAGCACTACCCCGTTAGCACCTCTCGACCCATAGATAGCCGTGGAAGATGCATCTTTCAAAATTTCAATAGACTCAATATCTAAGGGATTGAAATCATTGAGGCCGCTACCTTGGGCTAACGGTATACCATCCACAACATATAACGGTTCATTAGTGGCACTTATGGAGCGGTTACCCCTGATCGTAATGGCTGGCACCTCACCAGGCCTGAAAGTACCGGCAGCTATATCCACACCAGCTGCCCGGCCTTGCAGGGCTTGTGTAATGTTTTGCACTGGCACCTGCTCAATCTGCTCAGCAGTTACAGACGATAAAGAACCTGTTACATCGCTCTTCTGTGCGGTACCATAACCAATTACCACAACTTCTTCCAGTGCTTCCGCATCCGTTGCCAAAGATATATTAACCGTAGCCCGGTTATTAACAGCAACCTCTTGCGTAGCATACCCTACATAAGATACCACAAGAGTCGCATTCCCATCTGGAAGGATAAGCGAAAAGTTTCCTTCTACATCTGTTGCTGTACCTTGTGTGGTACCCTTTACCTGAATGGTCACCCCAGGCAAACCCTCACCGTTTTCTCCGGTCACTCTACCTGTAACAGTAACATCTGCAAGCTTTACTATTTCTGCACTGCTTCCCTCTCTACCTGTGTGATAATTAATAGCTGTTGCTAAGGTAGCTTCTGCTTTAGCGATAGCTAATTTCTTGTAGCTAGCTTTGCTTTCAGCCTGAGCAATAGTAGTCCCGAGGCCAAGCATTGGCAATGCCCAAAATACATAGTGCGCATAATGTAGTTTTTTCTTCATATTATCAAATGCATTCGTGCTTTATTTAGAATAGAAGTCACTTAATTTGAGATAAAACTACTATTCGTTTGTCACAGAAGCATCCTGCACCATCCTGCCATATTTTATAATCTTCTTACTTAAGTACTTGTTATAAACTGCCAACTGTCATAAATTATTAGGGTGTTAACTGTTCTTCAGAAAAACAGTTAACACCCTAATAATTTATATCATGATTGCTACTACTCTTTAGCAGTAGCACTATCATATTGGTAAGGCTGTTTGTTTATCGTAACATTTTTAAACTTCAAACCTTTCACATGATCAACTTTCACAGGTTCTTCCACACCATTGATGGTACAGTTCACCAACCGCAGGTTCTCCACCGGTGACTCCTCATAAGCATTAACCAGGACACCATACTTCCCCCCGTTTTGCACCTGCAGATTCTCTACCAAAATGTTCCGGATGCTTGGCATATGATCTCCGGCCTCTTCATAGAACATATTGCACTTTACAGCAGCTTCTTTATAAGTGCCTACTTTCACATCTTTCATAAAGATGTTTTCTACTGTGCCGCCACGCTGTGAGCTTGTTTTAATACGTAGCACACGATCTAGGTTTGGGCTATCCATGGTACAGTTAAGGGCATAAATATTCCTGGCTCCACCCGATATTTCGCTACCTATTACTACTCCACCGTGTCCGTCTTTCATTTCACAAGCCTCTATAATGATATTTTCGGATGGTCTGCCAATTCTTCTACCATCCTCGTTGCGACCTGACTTAATGGCTATACAGTCATCTCCGGTATCGAAATAGCAGTTCTTTATCAGCACATTTTTGCACGACTCCGGATCACAACCGTCGTTATTGGGGCCAAGCGAGACTACCTTTACATTGTCTATGGTTACATTCTCGCATAGCACCGGGTTCAGATTCCACATGGGTGAATTAACCATTTTCACACCGCTTATAAGTACATTCTTACACTTGTAAGGCTGCACAAACTGAGGGCGCAGGTAATGACCAGCTCCATATATTCTGGTAGCAGGGTCCTGCTCCTGGTGGTTCTGCTGATGCAAAAGATTTCGGGCGGGTGTTTGTTTTGGCGTGCCTTCTACCCAGCCAAACTTTTTAGCTCCGCACCAGGGCCACCAATATTCGTTGTTTGCATTACCGTCTAAGGTTCCGTTTCCTGTAATGGCAATATTCTCCTGCTCATAAGCATAAATAAAAGGGGAATAATTCATCAGTTCCATGCCTTCCCAACGTGTGAATACGACCGGCAAATAGTCGGCTGTGTCACGGCTAAAAAGTATGGTGGCGTTGTCTTTAAGGTGCAGGTTAACATTGCTTTTCAAATGTATAGCCCCTGTTAAGAACACACCCCCTGGCACCACCACACGCCCTCCACCGCTGTTGTGGCAAGCTTCTATTGCTTTCTTGAAGGCTTCGGTAGACTTCACTTCTCCTCCCTCTATTGCGCCGTATTCCGTAATAAGGAAATCACGCTCAGGAAAGGCTGGTGCCTTTATCTGCTTTCTTATTTCTTCTATACCACTCCAGGGATTAGCTTCGGCAGTTATTACCGGGCTGGTTTTACTGGTGCAGCTTACGGCAGCCACAACCAGCACCGCATAAGCGAAGAGATATTTCCAACTACACATTTTATACTTAAGGGTATTTTGCTTCATTTGGTTATGTTATTTATTTAGTTCAAGACTTGCTAAAATGAAAGAGCCTGTACCTTTGGGGTCGTCTGTCATGATTTTTTCGTTTACATAATATTCAAAAGTACCGTTACGGCCTGCCCCCAGACCTGCCACGGCACATACATGGTTCAGGTTTACCTCTCCATCAGCTTTTACAGTTACCAAGTTATCAGTAATGCCTTTGTGCCCTTTTTCGGCCACTTTTCGAAAACTTTTGTCTAAATAGCCTTTGTTAACTCCTTTAGCCAGCGCATAAACAAACATACTGGAGGCAGAGGCTTCCAAGTAGTTGCCTTGGCGCGTGCCTTGGTCTACCACCTGGTACCACAGTCCTGTTTTGGCATCCTGATATTTTTGAAGTGCCGGTGCCAAGCGCTGTAGTATGGCTATAATTTCTTTTCGTTTAGGATGATCCTGTGGGAAATAATCGAGCACATCTACTATAGCCATAGCATACCAGCCCATTGCCCTGCCCCAAAAGTTAGGAGAAGTACCAGTTTGTGGGTTGGCCCAGGGCTGCAGCCTGCTTTCGTCCCAGCCGTGGTACAACAGTCCTGTCTGCTTATCCTTGGTATGTTTCTCCAACAGAATCAGCTGTGTTGCCACATCATCAAAAGCTTTCTGGTCGCCAAAAGTTTTACCATATTGCGCTAAGAAAGGAGAACCCATATACGCACCATCCAGCCACATTTGCCAAGGGTAACGCAATTTGTGCCAAAAGCCTCCTTCTGTAGTGCGGGGCTGCCATTTCAGTTGATTCCGTAGTGTTTCAATGGCTGTTCTGTACTTTTCGTCTTTTGTCTTTTCATAAAGATTAAAAAGTATCTTTCCAGAATTGAGCATATCAATATTGAACGAAGTGGCATCGTAGGTTTTAATGTTGCCCTGCTCATCAATCATAAGATCTGCATAGGCCTTTATGTAATCCTGGTACTGCTGCTTTGGGCTTTGCTTGTTTATTTCCTCAAACGCATGCAATACAAGCCCCTGTGGATAACTCCAAACAGGCTTTTCCGAAAACTCAATCATCCAGGGCTCCGGGTTGTTCTTCATTATAGACAAAGCCATTCTTTCTGACCACTTTAATGATGCCGGAATTTCAGGTTCAGGCCATGGTGATGCAGCGATTGATTGCTTAAAAAGCAAAACAAGAAACAGCAATGGCACTAAGCTTATGCCATTGCTACTTAATCCTTTTCTCATCATAACGCAGTATTTTAAAAGTTAAGGCATTTTATGCAGCCCCTCCCATTTTACTTTCCACTTTCCATTATCCGGGAAACCTGGTGCAGGCTTGTCGGGTGCGCCATCCCAACCTGCTGCCATCATGGCCACAGCAGTTAGCAAACCACCGTTGCCTGGCAGGTAAATACGGAGCCGCTTATCTTGGTAATTATGTCCGTTCGGCAGGTAAGTGTTCTTTTGCGCATCAAGAAACAGGGCATCCACTGCTTTTTCAGGAGCACCTAATTTGGCTGCGCTCATAGCCATCATAGGGTAGTCCCAGCCCCAGGTGGTTTCCCATTGCCATTTACTCAGAATCTCTTTGTAAGTGTTCATCATAATGGCTGTATCAATTTTCTCGCTGAGTGGCAGGTACCCATAAGCACCTAGCACTACCGGGTGGTCACGGCGGTAAAAATCATCTTCATAAGCCTGCGGATGCGTAGCACTTGGTAAGTATAACCCATCTTTGATAGCCAAAGGAGCCAGTTGATTGATAATAGCCTGCCATTTTTCATCTTCAGGCAGTCCTAAGCGTAATCTCCACTCCTGCGCCACCGACAGTGCATAATGCCAATAGGCGAGTTCAAAAGGAGGATCATTGGTCTCCTTAGCAGGAAACAATTCTTGTGCAGGTATAAGGGGTGAAGCTAGATGATACTTCTGATCCTGCTGATTGTAAGTAGGAAAAGAGGCCATAAAGTTAGCCGTCTCGAACACCAGGTCTTTATATTTTTCGAGCGTTTCTTTGTTAGGATGCTGGCGGTACACCAACTCTGAGAAGTAAATAATATGCGGCTGCTGCCAGATAAGGTATGGCCCAATGCTGGACGGACTTTCATTACCGTAAGGATCTGTCATTTTCTGCCATCTTACCCCCTCATAACCCTGCCATTTAGCTGTGGCTCTGGCTTTAGACATTACTTTTTTGTACCAAGGCAGGCTTTTCTCCAGCAGATCCAATCTGTTCCATAAGGCAAAGTGAACGCCGTGCCACCAGTGCATTTCCAGGTGTGGTTTGCCATACCAGCTGTTCATGGTAAGGCCAGTTTCCTGTGGAGGCAAGTCTCCTGTACATTGTATTTTGGTAAGATATTGCGATAAAACCACCCGCCGCTCCAGTTCACTTGCTCTTGGGTCTGTTGAGCCTGAAAAGTCTATGGCGCCTCCCTTTGTCCAAAAGTTTTTCCAGTTGGCTTCGCTGTTTGCTTCTGTGGCTTCGTAATCAGGTATCCGGTTTGTCTGGTTTTGACTGAATAGAACTGTAAACTCCAGGCTTTCCTGATCTGCCGATGGTATTAGCTCATAATGATGTTTTTCCTTTTCTGTAAACTCCCCTTTCTCATTCCAGCGAACATTGGTATAATAAACCGTCGTATCCAACTGTCGTTTAAGTTGGACCTGATTTACACCTGACTCAGACCGGGCAAGGGTTGTGGTGTGTTTATCCTGATCATCCCAGTTGTATCCCGGGCATACATGACAATCTGCACCATATGGAAACTTGAGCGACACTTTTAGCCGCTGTTTAGAGATAAGCGGAGACGTAATTCGTGCAGCAATGGCATCTTCACCCTGATGACTATACAGTTCTACCATTACAGGCGTTCCTTCCACCTCATATTTGCTTTTAATTTTGCCTGTCCACAAATCCAGTTTTTGGTCTACCTTCTGTAACTCCTGTATCTCTGCCTGCTCGCCGTTTTCTTTCAGCAGTACTAAACCTATTACTCCCAGGTGTAGCCTGTGCGGGTTAGTGCGCAGCCAGTTCATGGCATCTACCATACGGCCACTACCTTTGTGCTGCACCGGGAATGGTATAACTCTGCCATTAGCAGCCGTATCATATCTTGCTACATCCTCTAGAGTATAATTTTGATCGGTAGGCACTGAGTGCCAGCCCCACTGCGATTGCGTTCCCAGCGATACGCCATTTTCATAATATTCCGGATAGCTCTGTAAACCTGAAATATCTACAGTATATGCAAAGTCTCCATTGCCCACTGACAGTGAGGCTAAGGTATCTGGTTCTGTTAAGGTAATATTGTGGCGTGTCACCAGTCCATAGCGGTCTATCTTTTCAGGTAATGTGCCTATTGTGCTATCGGTTGCACTACAACCAAGCAGGAGTAACAGCGCAAAAGCAGTCATGCATTTACCTGGTGCAGATACGACAAATTTAAAGTTATTCATATAGTAATGGTTTATATGCCTTAGCTTTTGGTTGATGGCGCTACCTGAAAAATAAACGCACTTGATGTCATATACTTTCCGCCTTGTGATGCCAGGAAAAGGTGTGTAGGTCTGCCATTTTGCTGGAGTAACTGTGGCCTCTCGAAGCGCCCGTACTTTGATAAATGACCTGGTGCCGGTGGTTGTGAGAAATAGTGATCGGTGTTGTAAAAAGCAATTTGAGGTTCACTCCACTTTATACCATTTTTTGACTCCAGGTACAAACCATATTGGTGATTAAAGAACCCCATGTCGCGCATCAGCATTTTAAACTTACCATCTTCGTACCACACATGCCCGTCTTCTGCCTGTATATTATTACCAAGAGCAGAATAATCTATTATTGGATTGCCTGCATATGTTGTATATGGCCCCTGCAGCTTATCTGCTATAGCTAACCCATATTTTCGGTTGCTTCTTATTTTAGGATCTGTATAATTCTCGTACTCATAGGTGTTCCAAGACTTGTAGTAGAGCCAGTACTGCCCATTAGGGTGTTTTACAAAGGATGGATTTGTCGTACAATGATCGTCCCATGCTCCTTCTACACCTGCTTCTAATAGCGGCTGATCCGGACGTTGCCAGGGTCCGTAAATCGAATCTGCTATGGCTAGGCCCACACGTTTGGTGTCTGTTTTCCGATTGGAATTGCCCATATAGAACAGACAGTATTTGCCATCAACAAACTTTATGTGGGGGTTGTGGCAGGTTGTACCATCCCAAAAGCCATCGCCTCTGGGAGCAAACACCGTGGACACAAACTCAAAAGGAGATTCCGGTGAATCGGCTACTGCATGGGCTATTTCAGAGCTATTAATCCAGCCACCCATTTTCTTCTCGGCAGGCCACCTCGAAAAGAACACATGCGTTTTTCCATCAGTCCCAATAATCGGGCTTGTTCCCCACACGTAGTACCCTTCCATTTCCAGCACGCGCCCTACAGGTTTAAGTCTTTTGCTAAAGGCCGAAGTATTGTCCAGGGCACAAGTAGTTTTGCCAGCCCCTGCAAAGAGATTATTACTTGTAAACAGAAAAGGAAATCCTGCTGTTAAGGCCAGAAAAGAACGTCTATCCATAATAGTAATTATCAATAGCGATAGTATCCATCACAATTGTGCTGCTTAATCTTTACTATGTGAACTGCCACTAGTATAACTCCACAACTTACCATTCTAAGGTATAATTTCAGCATAAATCATCTATCCTGTTGTATCATGCATAATACCAGTTTGTATAAACACTAACCCCGATAAAACCTTTGTAACCCTCAAAAGTTGCTTAATACTAAGCTATAATTTAACTACAGCATCTATGAGAGGCCATATATGGTAAGTTTAATAAATCACTATTCAAGAGGAAATCTTAACTTGTTATAGCTAAGCAAGATTTAAAAGCAAAGGCAGGTAATAGCTATATTCCACAAGCTATTACCTGCCTTTGCTTTTTAGCTTACCAAATAAGCTTTAGATTAGTACCCTGGGTTTTGAGCTATATCTGCATCATTCAGGTCTAAAGCATCTTGTGGTATAGGTCTCAGTATTTTATAGTTACCATCCACACCCAGGAAAGGGTCAACGCCTAAGCTGTACCACTCTTTTATATCCCGGTTATATTCTCTGGTTCTTTCCATCAAAGTGCCTGTACGCTTCAGATCAAACCAACGATGGTACTCTCCAACCAGCTCTCTTGCTCTTTCATCCAGTATAAAATCAATGGTCACATCCGCTGCTGTAATCATCATTTCACTTTCTGTACCAGGTTTAGCGGCTCTTCTTCTTACTTCATTGATTCTTTCTGCGGCGGTACCCGCATCACCCATTTGATAATAAGCTTCGGCTGCAATTAAGTAAGTCTCAGCTAACCGAGCTAAGAATACATCGCGGGTACTGCTGCCACCATTAGAAAATACAGCTGTAGGATCATCAAACTTTTTAACAGCAGGAGTGGCGTTGTCTAAAACAGTAGATGTAGAGGCCTCCCATTCTGGGGAGTATGGCACTATGGTAGTTTCAGCTCTGTGCGCTGGATCAGCGGCTCTCCATGCAGTAGTATCTGCTAAAGACCATTTTGGAGCATAGTAGTATTGAATATTAAGGTCTTCCCGCTCATCTGCTCTATCATAATAGTCATAGTAGCGATCGTAATAGTTAATCATAAAAGTGCCTTCAAACCTGGTGTCATTTTCGGTAAAGAGGTCAAACACATACATGGTTGGCACCAGGCTGTAAGAACGGTAAGGATAACCTTCAGCAGCTCCCTGCCCCCCCATATAAGGGCCAAAGAAGTAGTTTTGGTTGCTGCCACTATTAGAAAGATTAGGCATTGATACCGCATCATACTGAATGGAGAATAATACCTCGCTATTTTTCTCGCTACCAGGCGTGAATACCTCCTCGAACGAAGTAGTAAGCGATTGACCTGCGATAGCCTCATCAGCCAGCGCTGCTGCCTGCTCAAAATCCGCCGCTGTACCAAACTCTTCATAGCCACGGGTCAGATAAACTTTAGCAAGATAGTGGCGAACTACCCGCTTGTTTACACGCCCAAATTCGCTGCTGTTTTCAGGCACAAGGTCAAGGGCCTCATTCATTTCGGCTATAATAAAGTCATACACTTCTTCAGCAGAGTTTCTTTCGAATTGAGAAACAGGCGCATTGATTCTGTCTGTTACAATACTTACTCCACCAAACTGCTGCACTAACAGGAAGTAATAATATCCTCTGAGAAACTGTACTTCCCCCTTGAGGACATTAAGATTAGCTGTAGCCTCTGTTTTGTCATTAAAATACAATGCTTCGTTACAGGTTTGAATAGCAGCATAAACATTCCTGTAGAAAGACTCTACCTCTGATGTAGTGGGAGCAAGGTCTCTGTACTCGCTAATTCCAACTGGCTGCGTATTTCGTCCTTCCACATACATATCTGTACCGGCAGTAAAAAGCCATGGTTCTTTATATATAGGACGTAAACGTGAATAGCATGCGTTCACCAGGCTCTCATAGCCAGATTCAGTGGTAAAATATTCTTCTGAATTTGCATTTGAAAGATTTTCTTCCTCTAAGAAGTCGCTACACCCTGTAGCAACCAAGAGAACCATCAAAAATCCCAATAAACTGTTATATTTTTTCATTTCTGTCTCTAATTAGAATTTCAGATTAACTCCGAACTGATAAGTAATATTACTGGTACCACTGTTAACTAGGCTTTCTCTAGCATATTCAGGGTCAAAACCATCATATTTTGTAAAGACAAATGGGTTCAGAACATTTGCATAAACTCTTGTGCTCTTAATTCTTAGCTTTTGCAGCAGATCAGGTGAGAAGGTGTAACCTAAAGAGATATTCTGTACCTTCACAAAAGAAGCGTTTTTATAAGCTCTTATCTCGCTCCAGTACTGGCCAACATTGTTTGGTTGCGGATACTCATTTGATTCACGTGCTTGTGTAACCGTGTTCTCCGGCATGTAATAGTTTACGTTAAGCTTCGTACGCCCTCTGTCAGCCAGATTCAGAAACTCGTTGTGGAAAGGGCTTACAACCTGGACCCCCTGCCTTGTGAATAATGCGGCTGAAAGATCAAACTGCTTATAGACAAGGTTAGTCGAGAAGCCACCTGTCCAGCTTGGATTAGAACTACCTATGATAGTTCTGTCATCACTGTTAATAACACCATCATTATTTAAATCTTTTACTCTGGCCTGACCAGGCAACTGTCCATATTCCAGTGCCAGTTCCCGCTCGCTCTCTTGCCAGATACCATCAAATGCATAGTTGTAGTTTGCGTTAACAGGCTCCCCTATAAACCAACCGTTACCAACCATATCCTCTTCACCATTCAACAATTCCAGAATAGTATTTTTATTATGAGCGAAGGTGAAATTAGTAGACCAAGAGAAATCATTATTTGAAATGTTTACCGTACGAAGCACAGCCTCAACACCCCTGTTTCTGACAGCTCCTACGTTTGCAAACACACTCTCCCACCCGGACTCTATTGGTTGTTCTACTTCCAGAATTAAACCGTTGGAGCGCTTGTCATACGCATCAATCGAACCTGAAATCCGCCCATTAAAGAAGCCAAAGTCAACACCTATGTTGTATTCGCGGGCTTTTTCCCACGTAAGGTCTGGGTTTACCAGGTTATTAGATCTGTAACCTAACGCAAGGCTGCCATCAAAATCATATTGCAGCGGAGAGCTAATGTTAGCAAGTGTTCCATATGGATCTACTCCATTATTATTACCCGAAATACCAGCACTTAAACGTAACTTAAGGTCAGACACCAACCCTGAACTTCTTAGGAAATCTTCTTCTGAAAGCCTCCATGCAAAAGAAGCAGAAGGGAATGAACTCCACTTATTTCCCGCTGCAAGTCGGGAAGAACCATCCCAGCGAGTAGTTAAGGTTACCAGGTACTTATCCTTAAATGAATAGTTTAATCTGACCATGTATGATAATATGGTGGACTTTTCAAAACCGCTTCCTACAGTCCTGTCTGAGGCTGTTCCCAGGTTGTGAAATGAAGAGTTGAACGGTAAATTGTTTGCTATAATCTCGCTGGCTTCTATACGATCATACTGCATGCTGTAAAGCCCTGTAAAAGAAAAAGCATGTTCCCCAAAAGACTTGTTTGCGGTAAGTACATTATCCCATATATAACCAAACCTTGACGCGTTTTCCAGACTGGCGGATGCCAGCTGGCCTCCGCGTGTTTCTGTTAACGAACCTGAATAACGGCCTTGCCGTGAGTTCCTAAAGTTAGGCGAAAGGGTTGTTCTAACATTTAGCCAGCTTACTGGAGCCACTTGAAGATAGATGTTACCTAAGCCAAAAGTAGTTCTTGTATTATTTTCAGAATTCTCATTATCTATTATCGGATTTACGGAACTGGTAAAGCCAAGATTATCGTATTGTCCCGGTCTAAAGACAAGCTCTCCTTCTTCATCGTACGGAGACACTAAAGGAGACATACGATAAGCATTCGTGATAGCCAAATCGCTACCTAGCTCGCGTTCAGAAAGCGACAAGTTAAAGTTTAACCCTGCAGACCACTTCTCATTTATTTTATGGTCAATACTTGCTTTCAGGTTATATTTTTCAAATGTTTCATTAGAAAGGTTCCCTTTTTCCTTCTGGTAGCCGGCTCCTATAACATACTGCATGCCTTTCCCGCTGTTTCCAGAAACGTTTAGCCAGTGGTTAGTCTGTATTCCTGTCTGCAGCAAATAGCTAGGCCAATCGAAATATTCTCTGTTAGCTACTCTTCTTGCCAGCGTAGGGCTCCTATTCAATTGGTTCTGTATTACAGTCTCATAATCACCGACAGGGCTTTTTAATAGTTCTGGTGTGATATAGGCATTTTGCCTGTACTCCCAAAACTCATCACCATTCATAAAATCTGGCATACGAGCATTTTGCCGTATACCTACATAACCATCATAAGATATTGTTGTGCCTCCTTTTACCCCTGTTCCACGCTTAGTTGTTACAATAACAACACCATTAGAACCACGTGAACCATATACTGCAGTAGAGGCTGCATCTTTCAGCACGTCCAGCTTTGCAATGTCCTGCGGGTTAAGGAAATCAATGTTGTCTGTAATAACTCCATCTACTACATATAACGGAGAAGTATTTCCTGACAAAGTGTTAGCACCGCGTATCTGGATGTTGTAACTGGCACCTGCACGGCCAGAACTAGCCGAAATATCCGCACCGGCTACCTGCCCCTGCACAGCCTGCAATGGGCTTACAGTGCCTCTTTCGGCAACTGCCTCCCCCTCCACACTTGCTACTGACACAGTAAGATCATTCCGGCTTTGTGTACCATAGCCAACCACTACCACTTCCTGGAGAGCTTTCGTATCGGGGCTTAAAGACACGTTAACTGAAGTTTGGTTATTGACAGCAACTTCTTGTGTTGTATACCCAATAAATGAAACAACCAAAGTACCTTTTCCATCGGGAACAGGAAGTGTAAAATTACCTTCCAAATCTGTAGCAGTACCCCTTGTGGTACCTTTTAACTGTACTGTAACTCCTGGAAGGCCCTCTCCGTTTTCCCCTGTTACTTTACCACTTACCGGAACATCAGACTGCCTAAGGCCACTCATGTAAATACCAGATTCCAATAAAACAGCCTCTGTCCTGTTATAACCAGCTTTTACATGATTATCAGACCCTGCAAAATGCTTTAACTCAGCCTGCGCTGAATGAAGGCCCACTCCCCATAAGGGTAATGCCCATAAAACATAACGAGCATAATGCATATTCTTCTTCATATGTATAGGTTTTGTACTTTATTAGCTGACACATAATATTTTTTTGAATTCAAGAGGCACTATAACTTATCTTTCCCAAGTGTTATATAAGTTAAAAGAACATGAAACTTATCTTTCTTTATCATGCAATAGCTGTAGCAGGAAAATTTATCATAATAGCCTATTGCCTAATCCAATAAAGATGACTTACCTTTTTCCGATATGCGCAATCGATTGCGCATATCGGAAAAAAAATATTCCTATTCTTTTAAATCAGAGTCTCCACATTACATCTTATGTTATAAACACCAATCTTCATGTTACACTTGTTTTTAAGTTATCCTTAATCAAGAATGAATTTAAAAATACAATAAATTTATCAACTAACAAACAGTAGTTAAAAATATTTTACTGAGATGCATAAATGACAGGGGCAATTCAAACACTAAAGCGGGTTAAATGTAATCTGCAGCTATTATTCCTGCATACATGAAGCTAACTTTAAACATAAAGGCTTGGATAGGTAACCGTTTACCTTCTTTAACTAAAGGAGTTTATGCGCTACGTTCATAGTATCTTTCTTTCATAGAGGAATAGAACCTCCCCTCTATTTTATAATATTCTCCATAATTGTAAAAAAGTATTAATACCTGCTAGTTTGGGAGCGGTTTATAATGAACTAGTGACTTTGCTAGCAGAGGTACTATAAGGCGTGATAGTTACCGGACCTAGTAAACCAGATGGCATAGGTTTCCATACCGAAGCATCGAAAGGTTTGTAGTCTATGTTTACAAAGTTTATTTCATGGTACTTTCTCCACTCTATATTCTTCTGGTCCATATCACGTATACGGTTAGCCATCAGGTTAGCCACTTCTACCTTTAGTGTGTTCTTTCCTGTTTTCAAATACTGTCCTACTCTTGCCTGAAACGGAATTCCACACAAAACACCTACCTCCTGACCATTAATCCATACTTTGGCACTTTCGTTTACTGTACCCAAATCCAGTATATATTCATCCGCTTTTTTAGAAGGCACATCAAACGTGATGAAGTACTCACCAGTACCCGAAAACGCTTCTGCATTTTTGTCCGAAAGTTCTGTCCAGGATTTTAATTCATCCAGCTTTTGCTCAGCAGGTAATTCAGGGCCTCCCTGTGTAAAACGTAGCATCCAGTTGCCTTGCACTTCTATAGGCGCACCAGCATTTTCCAGATATTGCCACGACAGCAGATCAGTGGTCTGATTTGTAGTGGCACGAAGTATAAGTGCCTCTCCTGGCTGCATCTGTACCCGTACATTTGTTTTGTTATTTACTGTTGAAGAGATGGCCAGCCCGGTATTGCCGCTTTGTGGATCCATCAGCACAACAGCAGATGCAGCCATATTTAAAGGAATAGTTGTATCGATGGTTTTAGGCGAATGGTTAACCAAGTAATAATACTTGCCATTCTCTATCTGTCGCCGGGTAAATTTAAGCCCAGTGTCAGTTAAGGCTTCACGTTGTATTCCTTTGTACTCCAGCGCTCGCTGCACATCCTTTGAAAGCAAAATCTCTCCATTCCCTGTTTTCATTTGCCTGATGCCGTTACCTGCATCTGTGAAAGCTAAAGCTTCCTTCAGTTTTTTCAGCTGTTGTCTTCTTCCCTCCAGATCGTTTAGTCCTGGCACATCGGCTGGCAGTTCTTCTATTATGACCGTTGCACCTTGTCTTGCAAGTTCAATTATCCGCTCAAACGTGGAGACGGACATATACCTACTCTGCGGAATAATCAACACTTTATGCGCCGGAGCTGATGCAGCAGTCATAATCTGGCCCCTATCCACGCTGGCATCCTGCAGCATTTTATCTGAAACGAAATCAAGTGAATAACCAGCCTCCATCAATCTTTTAGACTGCTTATAGAACTGTGTCGGGTGAAGCCACTCATCAATATCATGTACCTTAATCAGCATCTCCATGCCTTCCGGCTTACTCCATACATCATGGATCGGCCAGTAAACAAGTATTTCGTTATCTGCTTTACCTGATTGCAGCACAGATTGTACGCGTGTAATGTAGTTGTTAAACCCGCTAAACTGCGGCCATAAACTATTGGCAGGTGTTAAATTGAGTGAAGCATAAAACAGCCAACCCGGCCAGACTACATCTTCCGGTGAGTAAGTAACGCCATGGTAAAAGACATGGTTAACCCCTGAAAGGAACACCTGTTCTACTTCTGGTTTCATTTGGGAATAAGAGGTTTTAAAATGTTCCCCAAGCCAGGTAAAAGTCTCACTGGACACTAAATTCTTACCGGCCACATGCGCAGCCGAAGAAGCAAACTTTAGCATGATCGGATCAGGATCCACGTTGCGTACATCGGCACTATCGCGGCGCAGGCCAGGAATAGGAAAGTAGCTGGAGCCGAAGGTTTCACATTCTGGTATATCAACGGCTGCATATAAGTCCAGTAAGTTACCAGGTGAGCCATGCGCCTGATTCTTGGTGATACTGTTGCGCTTGTGTGCCCACGCATTCCATGGCTTATAGAAATTATCAAGAAGCATTTCGCCCATGGTTTCACGGTAGTCCGCCTTTATACGGGCAACTGTTTCAGTATGCTCTTCGCTTACCAACTCACGCAGGTATTGGCGCAAATCATAGCCTCTGCGCTCCTGAAACGCATCGAAGAACTCCGGCGACCAATCGGCCCCGTATACTTCGTAGCTATCGTTGTAAAAGGCTCTGACACCGTAGTTCTGATCTTCAAAAGCACTGTCAAAACGATTTAGATACGCCTCTACCGCATCTTCTGAAAGGTGATTCAGCGTATAGCCTACACCTCCGGGTGCTGCTCTTTTCACCATCTGCCTGGTTTTTCCGTTAAAAGCAGCGTATAGTGTCCAGTTACCTGATTTTGGCATCCAGCCCAGTTTTCCATCCTGGTTTACCTCATCCGTTAAATTCAGAATCTCGCCTTTGTCACTATAAGCCATTACAGCCTGTAGTGCAGCACCTACTTCCCGTTGCTTTGGGTCCTTCACGACTATATTTTCTTTCAGAGCCTGCCCTCCTTTCAGGCTATAGGTTTGCACTACGAGTTTAGACGCAGCATATTCGGGCTTTACCTGTGGACCACCAAATGGCCAGCCTGTCCCCTGCGTCATATCAACAGTCATACCATACTCACCTGCTTTTTCCGTGGTAAAATTAAGGATGTTCATCCACTGAGGAGAAAGAAAGTCAATGTACCTGCTCTCGTAGCCAATAGCTCCATAGATAGGCGCTATCTCCACACCACCAATACCTACCGATGCATACTCATTCAGCAGCCTTTCAATGTTTTTTTCGTCCACGGCGTTTCCCATCCACCACCAGCGTGTCCAGGGGCGGGTTTCCTTTTTTACTTCCGGCCAAACTGTAACAGCTTGTATTTGCTCTGCTGTTGCCTTGTCTGCGACAGCATTTGGCACCTTCGACTGACGGCAGTTTGTTAGTATAGTGCCGCACAGTAAAAGTGCAGAAAAAAGCTTGAATTTATGTATCATGAGATTAAAGGCTAATTAATACTAACTTTTAGCAAACTGGTAACCCCGACTGATTGCAGGAACTTACTACATAATATTTGCTTAGCTTTATTCCAGGTAAAAAACCTCTTTTAGAGGAACACTTACCGGTGAGCCGTCAGGGTTGGTATCCATGATGTCGGCCATGTAAGCCCACCATTTCTGCACGATTGCTGTACTGCCTAAATCCTGTGACGATGCACCGCTCTGCTTTTGCACAGCAAAGAGCGTGTTGGTTTCCTCATCCAGAAAAATAGCGTAATCGCTTATGCCTGCTTTTTTCAAAAGCTGCGCCAGTTCCGGCCATATTTCATCGTGTCGCTTTTTATATTCTGCCTCGCATCCGGGCCTTAACTTCATTTTGAAAGCAAATCGCTGCATATTTTCAACTCCTAAACTTGTTATTCCCTGCCTGACTACCGCCCCTGGTTTAAATAGACCGGGCACATCGAAAACCAGTATGAAAAAGCGCCGTTTCACGGGAGGAGGAAGTGCGACCTGCAATACGGTAGTTATGACAGAAAGTAGAATCGCACATAAAGGAACCTCCCTTCAATAGCTTAATATCAGGGTTTACGGATTGTCCTGCTTCTGCATAAATCTCAGAAGTCCATTGCCAGACATTACCGCCCATATCTGTAAGGCCGTGGCCTGTTTTGCCAAAGACTCCCACAGGTGCCGTATAAGTATAGCCGTCTTGTTCGCTGTTCTTCTCCGGGAACTTACCTTGCCATACATTCGCTTTGTACTGGTTATTTTCTACCAGTTTATTTCCCCAGCTATAGCGGGTGCTTTTCTTGCCGTTACTGCGAGCTGCATACTCCCACTCCTTTTCAGTAGGCAGGCGCTTTCCTGCCCATTTACAATACGCCATAGCATCGTTCCAACTTACTTGTGTTACCGGGTGGTCATCTACTGCTTTGGGCCTGCTTTTGCCCAAAGGATACTCCCAACAAGCACCTTGTACAAGTCGCCAGCCCTGTGCATTTGTGTCAAAGACCCCGGCGTCGCCAAATTTCTCTGCATCTGTTTTATAACCTGTTGCCTTCACAAACTTCCGAAAATCAGCTACCGTAACAGGATGTTGATCTATCAAGAAGCCTTCTACTTCTACAGTCTTTTGTTCCTTTCCATCAGGTCTTAGGTAAGTACCTCCCGGAATATACTGCATCCCCACCGGAACCTGCTCCAGCGGCAACTCTTCCTGCGTTTGGTCCTTGCACGCCCAGAGCGCCAGCATCAACACTAATAAAAGAACTGTATTTCTCATTTACTCTTCCGCTGTTTATCTAGCTTAACAAGTTCTGCAAAGGGCACGACATTAGCATGTGCGGCCCAGCCTTCATAAAGCTTTTCCATTTCCTTTACTCTTTCCGGATAACGGGCACTAAGGTCATGTAGCTCTGTCCGGTCTGTTTTCATATTATAGAGTGCCCATTCATTTTCAGGATATATAGACACAAGTTTCCATTCGCCCTGCCGGACGGCTCGGTTTCCCTCATGTTCGAAGAAAATAGCCTCATGCCCCTGCCACTTCTGACCATTGAACAACGGCCCAAGGCTTAAGCCTTCCATCGGTTTAATGGATTTTCCTTTATAAGTTGCAGGATAAGAAGCCCCGGCCAGATCAAGGCTGGTAGCCATAAGGTCGATGATGTGGGCTGGTTGCTGACTGGTACTGCCTAGTTTGATAGTACCCGGAAAATAAGCGATAAAAGGAGTAGATACACCTCCCTCATGTTCCCAGCGCTTGAACTTACGGAACGGAGTATTACTTACATTGGCTCCCTCATACTCGTAAGAAGTAAAAGAAGCCGGGCTACTGGATGGCATTTTACTCGCCTCCAGAATTTCAGCAGTAAATCCCCTGCCATCAATGGCTTCGTAGCTTCCCCCGTTGTCTGACAGAAACATGATAATGGTATTCTGATCCTCTCCAAGTTCTTTCAGCTTTTGCCTGATCCGGCCTATATTCTGATCCATGCGATCGACCATAGCTGCATAAACAGCCATTTTCTCATCCCACCTTCTCTTTTCTTCTTCCGAAAGCGACTCCCATTCCGGCACGTTTTCGTCACGTGGTGAAAGCTTTACTTCACGACCAATAATTCCCATTTCCTGCATACGTCTGAAACGCTCTTTACGCAATACGTCCCAGCCTTTCATGTACCGTCCCTTGTATTTAGCAATATCCTCTTTTAAAGCATGCAAGGGCCAGTGTGGTGCCGTGTAAGCCAGGTACAGGAAAAAGGGTTTGCCTTTCTCTTTTCCCTCTTCTATAAACTTCAAGGCGTAGTCGGTGTAGGCATCAGTGGCATAAAAGCCTTCTTTAGGTGTGTAGGGGACATTGTCCAGCGCGTAGGTTAGTTTTTGGTTTGGCCTGTAAGGGCGATTACCGAAGTAACTGTTTGCCCCGTCCAACAGTCCGAAATAGCGGTCGAACCCATGTTTTACCGGCCAGTGTTCTTTCCGGGCATTCAAATGCCATTTACCTGCCATTAATGTGGTGTAGCCGTTTTCTTTTAAAGCATCGGCAATGGTAATGCACTCATCACTCAGCATACCTCTGTAAGAAGGGTGCTCTCTTTCGTTTACCATGTGACCTACCCCCGCCTGATGTGGGTATACGCCTGTAAGTAAGGAAGCGCGTGTAGGGCAACAACGGGAGGCATTATAGAACTGTGTCATTTTAAGCCCACCCTCTGCCATCGCATCCAGGTGAGGCGTTTCAATTTCAGAACCAAAGCTTCCAATATCAGAATACCCCATGTCATCAGCCAGGATAATAATGATATTTGGCTTGTTTTGTTGTGGAGTCAGGCTTAACAGGAAACCGGTTGCTAAAATCAGTGAAAGGCTCAGGCTACGCTTTCTTATCATAAACAGAGGCTTTAAGAGAATCAGGTTCTACATACTTTGCACATAAAGCTACTGTTCGCTAGGTATATGATTATCCTGCTATATCCTGCTTTATGGCAGATAACCTTATACCTGTTGCTCCAGGATTAAATTCTTACGAGCGTCACTCCCATCAACCCAATCACCACATCGTTCGCCAGCGCTCTTACTTCCAGAGACTTCAACTTTTTTTCCGGGTTCAAAGGCAGATCCAATACCGTTGCTGCGCCTCCGGGAATATAGCTGTCATAGGCAAAGCCTTTGATGTCAGCATAATCAAAGTTCGTCAGTACTTCCCCTGTTTTGAGGTGTACCCGCATCGGCTTTGGCTTTTCGACAGCAAAAGAGAAATCGTTGATGTAATAGTCCTGCTCTATGGGCCACCATGTTTCCGGGTTACGCAGCACCAGTTTATCCTGTGTGCCATCGGTATAGTTAACTGTTACTTCACCGTTGTCAAAGCGTGACTGCATGGGGTTTGTAGAACCCGCCATCAGCAGGTAAGCATGTGAGGCATTCCCCTGTAGTGGAATCGCCACCTGATCAGGGTAATTGTCCCATTGGCTGGTAAAGAGGATGTTCTTTCCTTCGCTTGTACCTGTGGTCTTAAAGGGAAGGCCATTTGGCAGTACCACAATGCCAGCCTCGCCTGCTTTAGCCCGCAAACCGGCATCATCTATTTCTGCCGTCACCAATGGGTAACACCAGTTGCCTATTCCCTGCTTAGGCAGCTGAAGCGTAGCAACGGCAGGACGTGGCGCAAGGTATTCGTTTTTGAAAATCTGCGTTACTTTATCATTGAAGTGGTCAGCTAGATCAACTGTTTCATACAGCAGTGCCCCCTGCCCCTCTGGCGTTGAAAGTTCCCAGTTTGTCAGCTCTGCTGTGGCTATACTTTCACTTCCTGCTTTCAGCACGACTTTGTTCGTGCCTGGCAGCAGAGCAGCTGTGGGTATAGTTATTTCTTCAGAAGCCCCATATGGCTTCACTTGTAGCTTCAGTTTCTTTGAGAAATTACCCGCTGTAACCGTCACTTCTTTATCAAAGGCAGTTGACGTGTTATTCTGAAGTATAACGTGCGCATCAGCACCGGATTTAGCCACTAACTTGTATGCTGCTCGCAGTTCCACATCAACAGGTTGCCACCAGTTCAAGTCACCCTGCCTGGTACGCACAAAGAAAGTATGGTGCCCTTCGCCGCCAGTTAATCTGGCTTTCAGTTCATGTTTATTGCGACTTGAGTTAGCTATTATCTTCTGAGGATCATTTACTTCCAGCACTTCTGCCTTGCCTAAAGCAAGGGTTACCTCATCACCTTTGGCTACAATTGGTGTATACTTTGCTTTCGCAGGGCTTTCGCCGCTCCAGCTGATCACTATCTCATACTTGTCAGCAACTTCAGGCTCTATCAGAATCTGGGGCGTCCCTACCACTTCAGCATAGTTAGCCCACTTTACAGACAGTCCGTTTACAGTTACAGCAGCTACTTTATCCTTTTGAGCAGCTGCTTTGAATTTCAGCTTTAGCTGCTTATCAAAATGCGGCTCTATTGTATATGTTTCTTTGTTTCCTTCTCTCTTGAAAGCATACTTAATATCTGGCGTTTCGAGACTGGCATGGTTCCAACCGGCTGGCAATCCCGGACGAATCTCCAGTTCCCCGGCCAGCACATCCGGTACTATACCAAACATTCCCTCTACCAAGGCACGTGAACTGATGCCAATGCCATCGGCAAAATCGCGGTACAGCTCGCCACGGTAATGGTCGTAATAAGAAAGCTGCTGTAAATTACCGGGGCTGGACCCCATGTACATGCTTTCTATCAATATGCTACGCATCAGCCTGTTTGCTTCCTCTATTCGACCTGCCTGCCAGTAAGCCAGAGCAGTATGTGCCACCTCTGCCATCGCCACATTGTTCACCGACCAAGTATAAGGCATCCAGTTAGAAGTTGTAAGTGTTACCAGGTTTTCATCCGGCAGGTCAGAATTTAGTATTGGGATATGCGGAATTTGTGTATCTACGTAACGTAGCGTCTGGTACGCCTGAAAAGGGTCCGGCACCTGGGAATCCAGCGTATGGTACACCGTGAGGAGAGCTGCCGCCGGGTGCAGCTTTTGCAAACCAAGCAGGTCTTTGTATTCCGCGTACCAGCCTTTGTCTGATAGCCACAACGTAGCGTTTAACGCTTTTTTTATCTTATCAGCTTCCTGCTGGTAAGGCTTTGGGTCCTTGCCAATAAGGGTTGCCAGCCGCGCGGCCGTTTTATTGGAAAAATGATGATAGGCGGATGAATGAGTAACGCCACCTCCGCTGTACTGCACCGCATCGCTTGCCCAAAAGCTGGCATAGGCATCGTAAAGCCCGTCATTGTCTGCATCAAAGTTCCGCTTCTCCCAATCCAGATGCCGCTCAAGGATAGGCCAGGCTTCCTGTACGTAGGCTTTATCCCCTGTCCATAAGAAGTGTCGGAGCATTTCATCGATAAACACCATGTTCATGTCGTAGTGGTGCGCTACCTTCTTTTTAGTTGGATTTCTGGAGATATAGCCTTCCGTGTAAAGTGAAATCCCTATCTCCTCTTTCTGCCTTGCCAGGTTCTTTTCCGGATCAGGCACTACAGGCCCGCTCTCAGGTGACGTTACCTGTGCATCGCTATAGCCCCGGAAATGGGTTCGTGCTCTGTCGTGCCAGCCTAAGGCATCAGCCACATAAGCACCGCGCCAGCCGTTCAGCGGCATACGCCAGGCAATGGCACCATGCATATAGCTCTGCCCGTCCCAGATGGCATCAGCGGCAATGCTCAAAGCACCACCCAATGTATTTAAATAGGGGTCAGGAGTTTTAATCTTTACCTGCCCTGCTATCTTCTTTCGCTTTTCATCTGCCTTGCTGAACGCATCCGGCAGTTCCTGATATGTTTTAGGTTTTGCACTAAGGTTATTCTGAAGGCCAAAATAAATTTTCTGGTTTCCTTTCAACTCTTTGCTGCCTACTACCAAAGGCAGGTCAGACTTACCAGATTGCCACAAGGTTTTGGGAGAGTCTTGCTGATTGGCATCTCCTATTTTCAGACTAGTACCCGGGGCAGCTATACCATAAATCTGTGCTCCTTTATCTTCTACTCCTGTTATGTCTTGTTCGTAATTATCTGCGTTCTTCTTCCCGATTTCAAAGCCCAGCAGAAAGGTATTATCCTTTATTTCGAACACATTTCCCTTTGCATGTTCCGGATACAGGTAGAAGCCTTCTTCAGGATCAGCACCAATGTCGCCATCTCTGGCTGGTCTGTGTCCACTGGCACCGCCGTACGTCCAAATCAGCTCGAAGGGTTTTATATCAGGCGTTGTTTCCAGCGAAACCAGCATGCCCTCGGCATCAGCCATAGCGAGTACCTGGAGGTTCAACTGTCCTTCCCCCAGCAGCGGATCCTTGATCTCGTACCGCATGGCACCCGGGTTGTAGATGGCTTTGATGTGGGCTGCATCTATCAGCCATTTATTGCCTTCAGCGGTTGCAATACCCATTTTCAGGTTGCCGCCTTTGTTCGGCATATACATCAGGAACTCCGGCAGGTCTCCTGTTTCTACTCTAAAGGCCGTGCCTGTACCATACAAGGCCCGGTTAAAGCGTTTTGTACCGTTTACAATCACAAAGTCAGAGCCCTGCGGCCTGTAGCGCAACGGGCGCGCTATAGTTAGCTTATCCTGAGGTTTCTCCTGTGCAGTTTGCTGATGATCGGCTTTGCCTTCGGTAAATGAAAGTACGCTGGTATTGGAGACATGCTGCGACTGGCATGCCACCAACAACATCAAGAAAAATGCGCTGATTCTTTTACCCTTCATAAGCCCAATAGTATAACTGCCTCCATTCAAATTAAGCCTTCACTCCTTGCTACTTTCTTACAGCTTCACCGTTAGGTTGATGTCGTCTTTATTAGAACGCTTTGTTTTAATCCAGAGAAGCTTATTTTGTACATCGAAGTACCAGCCTGCTCCTTTTTCCAGGGCGGCTGCGTTTGCTGCCGCTGACACCTTTTTTCCGTTTTCAGTAATACCCGCAGGAGCTGTCGCTTCATTCCAATGGATTTTAGCCAAGTAGTTATGCGTGGTGGGTTTGTACTTCCCTTTTGGCTTTTGAATAACAAGGTTCAGACCTGAGGTAGAAAGATCAGAGCTTATTTCTGTAATGGCATATTCACCTTGTTTGTAGTCCAGGCTCTTGCCATCATCTTCGTAAAGCTCAAACTTAGAGGAACCATGCGGGAAAACATCCAGCGTAATCGTGTTCACCGGCTTCTCACCAAAATACTTCATCTCTGGCTGCATCGGGATAATAGCTCCGCCTTTGGCAAATACCGGAATGGTATCCAGCGGTGTGAGTACGTGTACATATTGCTTACCACTGTATTGCTTACCTGTCCAGTAGTTGAACCAGGTGCCTTCGGGCAGGTAAACCGTACGTGTTTTGGCTCCCTTCGTCGTAACTGGGTTCACTAACAGGTTATTCCCGAACATATACTGATCGGTTACATCATACACGTTGGGGTCATTCTGGTGCTCCAGCACCAGGGCACGCATAAGTGGTACACCAGTAGTATGGTTGCTATAGGCATTGCTGTACATGTAAGGGATTAGCCGGTAACGCAGCAGGTCGTACTTCTTAAAGTTTCTTAAGGCGTCCTCGCCATAGTTCCAGGGCTCCTTGTAGGTAGGATGCTCCATGCCCAGCAGGTGCGCAATGGGACTAAACATACCAAACTGCACCCAACGGATATACAGCTCTGGATCGGCCACATGCTCAAAACCACCCATGTTGTGCGACCAGTTGCTTACACCAGACAACCCAATGTTGAGCCCGGCTTTGATTACAGGAGCAAAATACTGCCATTCGCTTGGCCAGTCGCCTGCCCATATAAACGGGTAGCGCTGAATGCCTGCATAGCCTTCGCGGGTGTGAGCCATGCCCCGTATGCCATTGTGCTCCTGGAACTTCTCATAAGAGGCTTTGGTATAGATCACCGGGAAAACGTTATGTTTCCACTTAATGTCCTCCCCTGTCGGCCCCACTTTTTCGCTTTCGTTTGCCAGGGCTCCGAAGGCACTTCCTTCATCTGTTTTCAAAAACATAGCTCCCTGGTCTGCAATTAATTTCACGCCATTGTTCCACCACCAGTCTACGGCTTTCTGGTCAAAGAAATTAACAAACTCGCCGGGGCTGTTTTGCTCCGGATAAACAAATCCTTTTTCCTGCGCCATCGCCAGCAGGTTAAGTTGATTGCCATCATCGAAGCGCGGCCGCAGGTGCAAGCCCACCATTTTGTAGTTCATGGCATACAGACTGTCGAACATGCCCTTGGGGTCTTTAAAAGTCGGACGCCACTCAAAAGAGGTAGCTCCTTTGCCTCCCTGCTTCCCAAATATGCGCCAGGTAGAGTCCAGGTGCAGAATATCAGCTGGTATGCCATATGTCCTGAACTTACGCCCTAGCTCCACTACATATTGGTCGGAGGTATCTTCTTCGTGTCCCCAGGTGCCACCGCTATAGGTGCCTACATGCAGGCCAAGTGCAAATTCAGGCAAAAGCGGTGATTTTCCGGTAAGCGAAGTATAACTCCCCAGGAGCGACGCGAAGGTTGGCCCGTACATGAAGTAATAGTCCAACTCCCCTCCTTCAGCTTTAAAGTTGTAGCTCTCCGGGTTGCTCATGCCCATATCCCACTCTGTAGGATAGGCTGTATGGAAGAAAATGCCGTAACCACGGGTGCTCATAAAGAAAGGCACCGGAGAGTAGTTTGCTTCCAGTACGTTATATGCCCCTACATGGTGTGGCAAACCTTTCCCCCTTCCTACATTCATCTTTAGTTTCTTGTTCCGCTGATCCAGGAAGTCCATTCTTTCGCCAAAGCCGAAGAAGTGCTCGTCAGGCATTAGCTGTTTAGTGACTCCAACAGCTTCAGCGTTTTTTGTTAAGCCATTTCCAGCAGTAGCGTCGGAAGTAAGCAGTTTACCGTCTTTTGTATAAACGGCTATACCAAAGGGAGCCTTACTTATCTTAATGTCTAGTTTATCAGTTTTAAGAAGGAAATGGTCGGCCTGTTCTGAAGTTTGCACAGCTACCGCAGGCCAGCCGTATTTCACGACCATGTAAGGCTCATTTGGCTGAAACTTTCTATCCCAGTTAGCCCTTACCCGGAACATGTCAGGTGTCATGAACTCCAGCTTTACATCCGCGTTGGTGTTTGTGAAATAGATTTCATTCCCCTGCTTTCGGAAACCTGACTGGTAGTTTCCTACTGAGGTTTGCGCCTGCACAGCATAAGAAAAAGTCTGGAGCAGAACGATGAGGGCAAATACTTGTTTGGCTATTCTGGACATTTGATCTTATATAATTAAAATTTAAGAGAACAGTTAGCTCTCTTGTTTCTGTTACCTGCCAGCCTACACGAAAGAACTGTATGACTGAACGAGTAATATCAGGCTTCAATTCACCACTTTACTTGAAGTGATTCCCAAGTAAATAAGTACTCTTAAATAAATCATCCTGTGCTATCCGGTTTTGGCTCGTTGTCGTGTATCAAAGGATTACCTGCTTCTTATTTACTTCTTCCACATGTTGATGCTCTTAGTAAGAGTATACTAAAGGTTATCTATACATCAATGAAAAAAGGAGCGAACCAACATGCCCGCTCCTTTCATTAAAGTCGATTCTCCTATACATAGAAGACTTTTTGTTTAGTATCCGGGGTTCTGCTCATATAGCCCTTCTTTAACATCAAGCTGCGTCTGTGGAATCGGATAAATGATATCATTAACTGTAATAGGGCTCATCTTATTCGTAACATCTTCCACAGCATCCCAGGCAGTGATCACATCTATAACCTTTCCTGTTCTTACAAGGTCATGCCAGCGAAGACCTTCTGCCAAAAACTCACGTCTTCTTTCGGCGAGAAGCATGTCCATATCGACGTTAGACACAGGATCAAGGTTTGCCCTGGCTCTTACATCATTAACAATTCCATCTACTTCATTCTGACTACCACCTGCTCCGCTCATCAGTATAGCTTCCGCTTTCATCAGCAGTACGTCAGTATACCTAAGAACTGGAAAATTTATTGGCCAGTTAAACCGATCTACGCCAGCTTTGCTCACATCCAGAAACTTCACGAATTGAGCACGATTAACCAGTGCCCCGTTTGGATCAGTATAAGATGGCAGGATGCTAAAGTCATCCCGAACATCACTTTCCTGAAATGAGTTTAGCAAATCATCAGAGGGAGCTTTAGGTCCATCTATAGGTATTCCGCCAGCGAAGGGAATCCCTATGGCACGTGCAAACGGTTCTTCATACATTTCTGTTGGTAATATAGACCCTACTCCTACATCACCTGCATTACCGCCTACAGCCTGCACATCAAACACTATATCCGGATTGTTCTCGTTGGTATAAGAGAAAATGCTGGCATAATCATTCACAAATGAATACTGCCCGCTGTTAATAATTTCATTCAACAGGGTAAGTGCTCTGTCATATTCGTTTAAACCCAACGTTGGGCCATCAGGATGTAGCTGTGGTCCTGACCGCGTCAGGTGAACGAGCGCTAAAATCCCCCTGGCAGCGTGGGATGTTGCCTTGCCTTTGTTAGAAGCATCATACGATTCTGGCAAATTCGCAATGGCATCTTCCAAGTCCGAAATGATTAATTGATACACATCTGCTACAGGACTTCGAGGTATACTTAGTGCCTCATCAGGGGACACAGTTTTGTCGAACAGAGGTACTCTTCCGAATAACCTTACCAGATCAAAATAGTAAAACGCTCTCAGGAACTTGGCTTCACCAATTAGCCTGCTTCTTACTGTGGCATCTGGTACTGCAGTTTCATTTATTTTATCAAGAACTGTGTTGGCTCTTAATATACCATTGTAGTTAGTGTTCCAGGCTTCTATAATGAGGGGATTTGTTTCTAGTGTTTTTTCAAAATTATTCACTGGGTTCCAATCTCTCACACCAGATACTCCCGGAGCAAATATATTGTCAGATCTTACTTCTGATAGGTTAAACCTCCTGACCGGGTAATTTGTTAACGCGTTATAAATTCCTGTTACACCCTGCTGAAAGTCAGCTGTGTTACGGTAAAAGTTAGCAGCACTTGCATCTGATATTGGTGCCTGATCCAGATCATCCTCACAGGCACTTATTCCTAGCAATAGGACCGATAATAAAACAACACTTATCTTTTTCATTTTCAGAGAATTTTAGAAGACTTAGAACGTGAGATTAAGCCCCATTATCATGGACTTAGACAATGGAAATGAGCCATAGTCATCACCTCCATTATTAACTGCTTCCGGGTTGAACCCACCTGTGTATTTGTCCTTCCCAAACCAGTTTTCAGCTGTTACATACACTCTTGCTCCACTTATAAAGTTACTTTTTAATACCCCCCCCAAATTGTATCCTAAGGTAATATTTCTGACTCTCCAGTAATCTGAAGGATAAAGCCAGTCTGTATTTTTAATGCGCCCAAAGCTTGACGGGGCTTTCCGTGTTTCCCCATCACCAGGATATTCAGGTGATCTCCACCGATCACGGTACTTGCCCAATGTATTATCTATAAAGTCCATACCTGTTCTGTCAACTGCACGGCCGAAGGTAGAATATATCTTACCTCCCCATTGCCCCTGCACCAACACATTCAGATCAAAGCCCTTGTATCTAAAGGTGTTTGTAACACCCCAGACATAGTCTGGATTAGGATGCCCTGAAAGCACACGGTCATTTGCATCAATTTGTCCATCATTATTCGCATCCAGATATTTTGGATCTCCAGGCTCTTGGTTCCCATATAAAGGATAACCTGATTCAATATCTTCTTGTGTCAAAAGCCCTACCTGATGTACTACCCAAATGCTATACATGGGCTGACCAACCATCAAAAGGTTATGATTTATGTCCCAGTCACCACCTGGAATAGGCGTATTGTTAGGCCCAAGTTGCTCTACTTCGTTTTCGTTATGGCTAAAGTTGATGCTCGTGTTCCATTCAAAGGCTCCAGTCAAGTTATGGCTAGTTAATTCAGCTTCCCATCCTTTGTTAACAACCCTTCCGATGTTAGTAAGAGCGGTTGTAAAGCCAGAAGCTGTAGGAACAGGTATGTTAAGCAAAAGGTCCCTGTTCGTTTTGGTATAGTAATCGAATGAAGAAAAGATTCGGTTTCCGAAAAGCCCTAAGTCCAAACCAATATCCACGGTTTCAGACTCCTCCCAGCCTAATCTTGGGTTTGGGAAGTTCTGTGGCACCTGTCCATTTGTCAATGTTCCTCCAAGTGAATAGTTGGCCACCTGCAAGCGGGAAATATCATCGTAGTCGCCAACACCGTTATTACCAGCAATTCCCCAACTAGCCCGTAGTTTTAGCTCATTTATGACAGTTATGTCCTGCATAAAACTTTCTTGGGAAACTCTCCAGCCTACGGAAGCCGAAGGAAATATACCCCATTGCGTCTCATCTCCAAACCTAGAAGATGCATCCCGGCGGATAGATGCAGAGAGTAAATAACGATCATTGTAGTCGTACTGTAATCTACCGAAATAAGAGATCAAGACATTTCTGGTTTTGTTACTTGCCCCTGTAAAGGAAGTTGCCTGATTCAGCGTCGGAATTTCGTCGGAGGAAAACCCAGCCCCATTCAGTCGCCAGCTATCGAATGTGTAGTTACTATACGATGTCCCTGCTAACGCTGAAAAATGATGTACACCCGCAAATGAATGATTGTAGGTAAGGGTATTTTCGTTTACAAAAGTCTGCCTGCGGTAACCAACGAGGCTACCAGTGGTGTTTCTGTTTATAGCTAATTTAGCAGGAAGCCAACTCTCAGTAGTGCCATCTGCATGATCCAGGTTGAAGGTTGTCCTAAACGAAAGTCCAGGTAAGATATCATACTGCCCGTATATCGTGCCGAGGGTTCTGAAAATTTTAGTTTCACCCAGTGCTTCCCGTGCCACAGCAACAGGGCTCACCCTTGATGGCCCCCAAGTATAAACGTTGTTGGGTGCCACACCAGTCTCCACCCCGGCACTTGCTTCTACAACTGGCGGCATAGACACAGCAAGGTGCATTTGCTGGTCTTTTCCTTCTACACCAGGGTCGTTTGTTATAGAATAAGAAGGTGAAATATTGATGCCTAGCCTCAATTTATCGTTTGCTTTTACTTCCACGTTAGCTCTGGCAGTATATCTTTTATAATCCAAGCCTATGGCTACACCTTCCTGATCAAGATAATCTCCGGAAACATAATAGCTAACAGCATCTGTACCGCCACTGGCGGAAAGCTGGTAATTCTGAACGACTCCTGTTCTGAATAACTCATCCTGCCAGTCAACAAACTCCAGGCCCGGATGTCCCGGCTGAAGCCACCGCTCATCAATCATGTAGTTCCTATTTACTGAACCAGCTGGCAGTCCTAATATTTCCCGGCGCTCTTCGGTTGTTTGACTTGTTGTTCTGCCTGGTGCGGAACGTACCCAGTTGTAGTTTATACTTTCTATAGCCCGATCTATCCATTCATCCGCATTCAGAACATCTAACTTCTTAGCTGTTTTATTTATTCCAGCATAAGTCCCAAAGCTGATTTTGGCCTTGCCGGACTTTCCTTTCTTTGTAGTGATCAAGACAACACCATTCGATGCCCTAGAGCCATAAATAGCTGCCGCAGATGCATCTTTTAGTACCTGTATAGATTCAATGTCGTTTGGATTGATGTTATCTAAAGGGTTGCCACTCGAAAAGCCGCCTCCAGAGTTTTGAGGCTGCACTGCCAACGGGAACCCATCGATCACATACAAAGGTTCATTGTTAGCAGTAATCGAGCCTGTACCTCTGACCTGTATACTAAACCCTCTGCCAGGCACTCCACTTGTCTGTTGTACCCTTACACCAGCCATCTGCCCAACTAACGCCTGATCTACCCGGGCTACAGGCCGCTCAGTTAATCTTTCGGCATCCATGGTGGCCACTGCACCGGTTATATTTGCTTTTTTCTGAGTTCCATAGCCCACTACCACTACTTCATCCAGTGCTTTTGTATCATCTGTCAGAGTTACATTTACGGCTCCTGGCCCGGAGAAAGACTTTTCCTGTGTCGTAAAACCGATAAAAGAAAAAACCAGTGTTCCTGGTGCTTCCGGCACTGATAAAGAAAATGAACCATCAGGACCTGTAGAGGCACCGTTGGTAGTTCCTTTTAGAAGCACTGTTACTCCAGGTAGCGGTTCGCCTGTACTGGAAGTGACTTTACCTGAGATGCTCCAGTCAAAAAACCTTGCTGAAACAACGGCTGAACTGGCAAATACCTCCTGAGGCAGAACAGCTCCTGATAAAGCTAACGGAATAAAAGCCAAGCTACTCTTTAGCAGCCATAACGGTTTCTTACTTCTCATAAATAAAGATTTTAATTACATTGGCTAAAACACCTATAATCCTTAGGCACTCATATATTTATTTCAATTGATGTTTATATCATGGTAAGTAACTGTTCTGTTAAAATTTTATTCACTTATTAACTATCATTAGTTAGCTTACATAATAATAGAACTCCTCTTCACATCATAGTATGATCTTAAGGAGCAGAATCATCTTTAAACAAAAGTACAGCTTATCAACTGGCGCTCCATCCTGTTATATCCTGTGTCTCAGCGCCTCTTTTAAAGCAGAACCGACGGCAGGCACAGCTAACTATACAGGATACCACCGGACACTATTCCACTTTATTATAATTAGCTTACACATCTAACAATATTATCTGTTGTTCTGAAGAATGTACTAGTGCAGCTTATCAGGTACTAAAAGTCTAAAGCATGCATCTTACATCTAATGTTATGACAACAATCCAAAGGGCAAGCCCTTTGCACTAAACTTGAGAAAATATGACTTATAAAGTAAACTAATGTTAGTTAATAATATCTAAAATTCTTAACTATTAAGCTAATCTGTTAAAACAAGCTTTACCAAAACGCAAACAACAATAAATAATATGAAGAAAGCCTTAGCACAGCAACTGGATTCAATTAATGAATATGAGCGAGAGCCAGTTCCAAGTAGTAAACTAAAGGGGTTGAAGAGCTTTATTGGCATGTATGCCGGAGAGCACATTGCGGGTACTGAGTTTGTGATCGGCCCTTTGTTTGTTATACACGGCGTTAGTGCTTCAGACCTTCTTTTGGGTTTATTAGCAGGCAATTTACTTGCTGTGCTAAGTTGGGCGCTTCTTTGTGCTCCGATAGCTGTTAAAGCAAGGCTAACACTTTATTACCAATTAGAAAAAATATGCGGTAGGTACCTAGTATCAGGATATAATATTGTGAATGCGCTCATGTTCTGTTTCCTGGCTGGCTCTATGATTGCTGTGTCAGCCACGGCAGTCGGAATACCTTTTGATATTGCCATGCCAGGTCTGGACGACTGGTACCCTAATAGCGTTAGATGGATTGTAACGGTACTTTTTGTTGGCATGGTCATCACGGCTGTTGCTATTTTAGGATATGAACAAATCTCTAAGTTTGCCAATGTATGTGCTCCATGGATGGTGCTGATTTTTATAGCTGCTGCCTTTGCCGTTATGCCTGATTTAGGGATTACTTCTATAGGTAGTTTCTGGGAAGTAGCCCAGACTAAAATTTGGACAGGTGTTCCGGTAGAAGGTTATAGCAAGTTTACGTTCTGGCATGTTACTTTCTTTGCCTGGTTTGCTAATGCGGCTATGCATATTGGCATGGGCGACTTGTCTATCTTAAGGTATGCAAAAAAATGGTACCATGGCTTTGCTTCCGTTACAGGTATGTTCATAGGGCACGTTTTAGCCTGGGTTTCCTCCGGTATCTTATGTGCCGCTGCAGGTGGTGAGATTCCTCCTGGCCCTATAGCTTACAGCAGTGCCGGAATTGCCGGAGCTATGTGTGTGATGATTGCGGGCTGGACAACAGCTAACCCAACTATTTACCGTGCAGGCCTGGCTGTTCAATCTATTGTTCCCCAGGTTAAGAGATGGAAGGTTACACTTTTAGTAGGTTTAGTAACAACTATTGCTGCTTTTTTCCCTGCTTTAGTAATGCGATTACTTGATTTTGTAGCCTTATACGGACTGCTTCTGATGCCAATGGGCGCGATCATCTTTATTGACTTCTATGTTATTCCAAAGCTAAACCTGAAAAGTAACTATGCCAGTGTTACAAACTCATCTTTTAATGTGGCTGCCGGCGTAACATGGGTGGCTACTTTGTTGTTTTGTCTTTTCCTTAATTTCTATCAAGGGATTGAAATCTTCTTTTTAGGACTCCCCGGATGGTTTGTGGCCGCAGCATTATACATCATTTTAAGCAAGTTGTATCAACGTAAGGTAGTTGATCAGCCTGCCGTAGCTGTTTCAGCTAGTGGCTTAAAAAAAGTAGAGTACTAACCTAACCTTTAACATTTATCGTATGCAAACCATCTTAAAACTACTTTCTTTAATCGGATTAGTTCTGACTGTGGTACCTTCTTTTCTGGTGTTTGCTGGAATAATAGAACTAAGCTTTCATAAAACGCTTATGTTTATAGGCACACTGCTCTGGTTCTCAACAGCACCATTCTGGATGAACAAACAGAAACAGCAGCTTAAGCCAGCGACGGTTGATAATGCTGTATAAACAGCTGCCAGAAAATTTTATTATAAATCAATATAACAATATTTATCAAATCAGGATAGTACAGGACACGTGACAGACGTCTTGGTAGTAACTTATACAATATACTGACAGGTATTTTTCTCCTGTAGCTATGCCAGTGGCCATAGCTATATCAGTTCAAAGCATGACCGCTTAGTTCTTTGTCATGCTTATACATAAAATTGGGGCAGTGTAGACGGTTGGCAAATTTGAAAGGTTAAGTTTGGTTTTATTTTCTTTTACAAGTAAGGTTTATATTCAGTAAAGCTCTGCCATACCTCTCATTGTCCCTTTTTTTCAGCATTGTTTAACGGAAAGCTTCTTATTGCCAAAGCAAAGAGCCTGCCTTAAGACTTTTTTATTCTGCTGTTATAATATTGCATGCCCTATTCAGTAGGAATAGAGACAATACTACAAGAGAAAAAATTAGCCTTTCACACTCCAAAGCTGGTTTATACAACAGGGAGTATGAAAGGCTAGTTTTATTTTTAACTGATGTCTAGGCTGGCTTACCAGTTAGGATTCTGCTCAATTTCCGGGTTTGTATTCAGCTCATTTTGCGGAATCGGGAAGTATTCGTGCCTTGCCAGGTTAAAGAATTCACGCCCTTCCTTATCACTGTTGGCAATCTCCTCTTCCAATAGTCCCCAGCGTTTCAGGTCATAGAACCTTAAGCCTTCACGGAAAAACTCAACCATTCGTTGGTGGCGAATTTCAGCCATCATTTGCTCCTGAGAATATCCTGTAGGCAAATCTGCCAGATTAGCTCTGTTCCTGATTCTGTTAACCAAGGGGTAAGCCTCTGTTGTTCTACCCTGCATGGTTAGCGCCTCAGCATACATCAATAGAATGTCAGCATAACGAAGTGCTTTTTCATTAATTTCAGAAATCCATATACCCTCATTTTCGTCGCGCCAGTTCTGATACTTCCTTATTCTGGACTTAAAACCAAAGACTTCTTCAAACTCACTATATGGTTTTTTATAAAAAGTTGCTTCCGGGTAGTCCCACACAATAGAGGCATACATACGAGGGTCAAAATCTCCATCAACTGTTTTCTCCTCCTGAAATTCATTAAACATTTTGTTTGTAGGGAAAGCCTCAAACCAACCTCCCACTTCTGTTGGAGCAAACTCCTGCGCTGTAGTTACCCCCTGCGACTCGTTGGCATTTTCTCCTGCCCAGGGTTGAGAACCTCCAACGTTCTGATTCTGAATTTCAAACAACGACTCTTTGTTGTTATCATATTCCTTCATGAAATTCTGCTCGTAATTCTCCAGCAAATCGTAGTTGTAAGGGGCTTGAGGCCGGCCATCAGGTTGCGCTAACAGTTTAAACTCATTTTCTGCTTCTGCCCATTTTTCCTGATACACATAAGCTTTACCTAAGTAACCAATAGCAGCTCCCTGTGTGGCACGTCCTACCCACTCTGCTGAGTAAGAAACTGGCAGAACGGCTTTCGCATCCTGTAAGTCGCTTTCTACCAGGGCCCAGATTTCTGCCTGCGGCAACTGTTTTACAAAATAATCCTCTCTTACCTGAGGAACGGATGTGATAAGAGGTACATCTCCAAAGTTAATTGCCAGGTGAAAGTAATTTAGCGCCCTTAAAAACTTGGCCTCTGCAATAAAATTTGCTTTTGCTTCATCTGGAATGTCTGCATTAGGCGTATTTTCAATTACTTGGTTAGCACGAAAAATACCCATGTAAGCAGTTGCGTATAAGTTAGAAGGAGTACCAGTAGTAGGGTTATTGGTAAAGGTAGATAGTTGATACAGATCTTTTACGTCGTTTCTGATAAAAAAGTCGTCGCCTCTGCCATTGGTTAGTTCAACTCCCCTAACAGCCCAGTAACCGTTTTCCTGCACTCTTAATGTTTTGTAAGTAGCTGCTAATGCTGATAAGACATCATTCTCAGTTTTCCAGAAAGTTTCTTCTGTTAAAACGTTTGGGTTAACCTGGTCAAGCTCGTCTGTACAGGCAACCATTGAGCACGACAATAAGAAAATATATAAACTGCGTTTCATAATAATACTTTTTAAGGTTTAGAAAGAAAGTTGAACACCTACCATAGAGGTTCTAGCCAAAGGATAAGCAGCATGTCCAAAGTCAACACCACGATCTAACACTGAGCCTGTTCTACCTAAATCTGGGTTGTAGCCTTTATAGTTAGTAATAGTAAAGAGGTTGTCAAAGCTAAGGTAGACACGGCAACTGTTGATTTTTGCAGCATCCAGCAGCGATTTAGGCAGCGTGTAGCCAAATTGTAATGTTTTGAATCGTAAATAAGAACCATTTTCTAAAAACCTGTCTGAGGTCTGGCTGTTCAGGTTAGGGTCGTTTATAACCGCACGAGGAAAATCTGTATGGTTTTCTGGAGTCCAGGCATTAAGCGTAGCTGTAGAGTAGTTCGTATTAAGGTTCATACTTTCCATATCCTGGCGAAGGCCATTATAGATTTTGTTGCCATAGGTCCCCTGGAAAAACAGGTTCATATCAAAGCCTTTCCACTCTAAGCTACCACCAAACCCATAGGTAAATTTAGGTGTCGGACTTCCCAAAAACTGCCTGTCGTTCTGGTCTATCTGCCCATCGTTGTTATAATCCACAAAGCGAATATCACCAGGCTTAGCATTCGGCTGTATCAGTTGCCCCTCATACGAATGCGCATTAATCTCTTCCTGAGAGTTGAATATGCCATTTGTCTTAATCAAATAGAATGCACCTACCGGATAGCCTGCCTGAGTTACTGTAGCGGATGCACCATGGTGCGTGGGTTGCCCACCAAACATTTGCTGAGAACCAGTACCTAAATTATCTACTTCGTTGTTAACAGATGAGAAAGTTCCTGTTATTCCATAAGTGAAGTCGTTAACAGTATTGTTATAAGATAATGCAGCTTCAAAACCTCTGTTCGTGATCTGTCCAGCATTTATATACGGGTTGTTACTACTTGCTCCGGTAGATAAAGGAATAGGCACCTGCAGCAAAATGTCTGTATTTCTTCTAATGAAATAATCAGCAGTAAGGAAAAGCTTGTTATTAAAGAAACCCAGATCGGCCCCAAAATCAAGTGTTTTAGAGCTTTCCCACTTAATGTTTGGCGTAGCAAAAGCGGTTTGTATGGCGCCAGGCCACAACGTTTGCTCTGTTCCGATTACATAATTTAAGTTTGGAGATATGGAAGGAACAAAGCCATAATCTTCGATCTCCTGATTACCTAATTCTCCATAACTTGCTCTTATTTTAAGCATACTGAAAACAGACTCAAGTGGCTCAAAGAACTCTTCGCTAGACGCATTCCAGGCAAAAGCCAAAGATGGGAAGTTGCCATATTGGTAATTGTTTCCAAACCTGGACGAACCGTCTCTTCTGACAATGGCAGTCAGCACATAACGATCATCATAAGAGTAAATCAATCGCCCTAAGTAGGAAATCAACGCGTTTTCCCAGGCACGACTTCCGCTAGCTGTATTACTAGTTCCTGCATCTATCACGCTTATACCATCTGGCATTCCACTTTTGCGGCCTTCCAGTATTCTATATTGTGTGTTTTGATAAGTGTAGCCTACCAGCGCCTGAATATTGTGCTTGCCAAACATTTTGTCGTAAGACAAGGTGTGTTCCTGTAGGAAGTAGTTAGTCTGGTTTCTGCTCTCGTACAAGTCCGCATCCAGGTTGGTGAACAGGGCACCTATTTGATACGGCCTGGTGTACTCATAATAGTATTCTGATGTGTTTGTATAGCCAACATTGAACTTGTATTTCAATCCATCCAGTATGGAAACTTCAGCAAAAGCATTGATGATGGCTTTGTTTACATTGTTCTCCACATCTCTTAAATTCAGCTGTGCAACGGGGTTAGCAATATCAACCACAGGTCCATAAGCCCCACCATAGCCTCCTATTGCGTCTGGGTTGTAAACATCAAACACAGGTATCATTTTAATGGCAGAGCCAACCGGGTTACCACCTTGTCCGCCTAAACCTCCTGTTAAAGGGTCAAAAGTTTCTTTACTTAAAATTACAGATTCTCCAATCCGAACTCTTCCTTTCGTAAAATCAGATTTGAGGCGCAGGTTCCAGCGGTCATAACCTGTATTCTTTACTATACCATCCTGGCTCAAGTAGCCGCCTGACAAACTATAAGTATATGCATCTCCTCCTCCACTGGCTGCAAGGTTGTAGTTTTGCATTGGGGCTGTACGGTAAATCTCATCCTGCCAGTCTGTGCCCTTGCCTAAAGACTGTGGATTCTGCGCAATATCTAATGGTTCAAGTCCGGCGGCATTATAAGCAGCGTTACTCACCTGTGCCCACTCCGATGCATTTAGCAGGTCTAGCTTCTTTGTTATATTCTGAATACCATAATAAGCATTAAAGTCGATTACGTTTTCTCCTTTTCTGCCTGATTTCGTTGTTATCAGCACCACACCATTGGCAGCACGAGAACCGTAAATAGCAGCGGCAGAAGCATCCTTTAAAATATCCATAGAGGCAATGTCTGTAGGTGCAAGGTTATTTATGTTATCTACCTGTACTCCATCCACTATGTATAAAGGGTTGTTATTATTTAAGGAACCTGTTCCTCTAACCAGAATTCTCACACCAGAACCAGGGTTACCACCAGCAGACTCTACCTGTACACCAGCTACCCGCCCCTGTAAAGATTTCTCCACTGTGTTGGCTCCCTGTGTTACAATATCGTCTGCTTTTATAGATGATATAGCCCCTGTTACATCTTGCCTGCGTTGAGTACCATACCCAACTACCACTACTTCCTCTAAAGCTTCCGCATCGGCCCCCATCTGCACATCAATAGTAGACAGGTTGTTTATAGGTACTTCCTGCGATTGAAAACCAATATAAGAGAAGACTAAGGTACCATTACCATTGGGTACAGTTATGGAGTAAGCTCCGTTTGCATCTGTAGGAGCTGCAGTGGAGCCGCCCTTAAGTAACACGGTTACTCCAGGCAATGCAGTACCATTTTCGTCGGTAACCTTACCCTGCACAGTAATACCCTGAGCCCAGGCTCCGGCAATTGATAGAAGGAAGAGAGGGATCACTAGTAAATATCTCAGCTCTTTTAGTAAAATTTGTTGCATGGTTCTCTTTGTTTAAGTTTCTCACATTTGTTTGGTAGTTAGAAAACAAAACCCATTACACTACCTAACATTTGTTAAGCAAATATGCTATATATAACTCTTAAACAAGGGGGGTAAATTCTTAATAAAGGGGGGTGATTTCAGTAAAAGCAGCAAAAGGTTAGAAAGTCATTTCACCTAAACGACCTCTAACCTTTTAAACTACTGTAGTGTGTTAAACTAAAACAGGCTGAGCTAACTTCTCTTATAGTAGAAAACAAACCTTAAGAATGCCTTCTCTGCGACTTTATCTACTCCAATCACACCACATAATTACTTGCTGCTCGCTTTAGGTTTAGCACTCTTCACTTCATCCATTTCGTCATAATAAGATTTCAGCACCCAAAAGGCTTTCTTCTTTTTTCCATCAGAGCTAATTAAACCTTTTCTGTTCCATCCTTCCTGATACACTTGGTTGTTCCGCTTAGGAGATCGAAAGTCAGCAATAATCCAGGGGGAAAGGCCTACATAGTTGTCGGGCATGCGTTTCATCATAGCTACCTGCTCTTTGTAATACCACTCCTGAAACTCTTCGCTAAAGCGGGTCAGAGAATCGGCATGGAAGCCACCCAAAGCACCAGCACCTGTTTCGCTAAAGAACAAAGGTTTGTCATATTTCGTCTCCCAGACAGCGGTGCGGTTGGTGTTAGGTAATCCGCCGTACCACCCCAGGTATTCATTTACCGATACCAGATCGGTGTACTGCCCCAGCGGATCGTCTATCGTGTTTTTGCCTTCGTTGTAATGTACCTCAAGTGCAGCCGAAATAAGTCGTGTAGGGTCCTGCTCTTTAGCCTCTTCAATCAGGTTGCGCATAAACTCTGTCCGTACCGGACTAACCGGCGTTTCGTTACCAACCGACCAAATGATAATGCTGGCTCTGTTCTGGTCACGGGCAATCATTTCGTCTAGCTGCTTCTTCGCTTTTTCGAACACTTCCTGGTTGCCAAAATCTATTGTCCAGTAAACGGGTATTTCTGACCACACTAAGATACCTAGTGAATCTGCCAGACGAGTGGTATGCTCGTTGTGCGGGTAGTGGGCCAGGCGCACCATATTCGCATTCAGCTCCTTTGCCCACCCTAACAGTTGCGCCGCATCTTTTTTACTATGAGCTCTTCTTATTTCCTGCGGAATTTCTTCATGAACGGAAATGCCACGCAGAAACACAGGTTGCCCGTTCAGCAACACTTGTTTGCCGTGCGCTTCTATAGTTCTGAAACCAATTTTTTCTTCTACTCTGTCTGATTTGCTGCTGATAACAACATTATACAATTTAGGTGTATCTGTAGACCAAAGCTGCACCTTAGGCAATTTAAAGTTTAAATCTGCTGTGCCGTTCGTTACTGGAAAAGACTTTTTGTATTTCAGCTCAGGAATTTCGATTGTAACTGTTTCTCCGGCAGCTGCTTTGCTTAATTTTACCCAGCCTTGTACCTCGGTGTTTTTTGTTTTAGGAGCAGTGCCTGGTGCAGGTCTTTTAAGCTGCACAAAATAATTCTGGATAAAGTTGTCTGGCACTACTACCAGGTTTACATCTCTTGTTACGCCTCCGTAGTTCCACCAGTCGGTGTTTACAGTAGGCACTTCGTCTTTTGCCCGTTTATTGTCTACCCGTACTACCAGAAAATTATCTTTTTCTTTTAGTACAGAAGCGGGTACTTCAAAATTAAAAGAAGTAAACCCACCTTTATGCATACCTAACTTTTTGCCGTTCAGGTAAACATCAGTCTGGTAATTAGCTCCACCAAAGTGCAGAAAAACACGCTTGCTATTCAGATCAGACTTATCAAAATCGAACGTTCTTTTATACCAGACAGAGCCCTCGTAGTATAGAAACTTAGGGTCTTGTGAGTTCCAATCGCCGGGTACTTCTAAAGTGTATTCGTCGGTATAAGCATGTTCTTTCCTGTCTGTTTTGTCCTTCTGCACCGGATTGTTCCAGTAAGCCTCTCCGTCATTTTCCCGCCGCTCTTTATAGCGATAATCGTAGTAACCTGTTTCATAAGGGTCTACAATATACTGCCACTTACCGTTTAGGCTGATGGTTTCTCGCGCAGGAATATTAGTTATTAAATCTGATTGAGCTAAAGTTCTACCAGATATAGCCAGTAGCAGAAAGCACCCGAGTATTACTTTTTCAAACACCTTTAGTGTACGTGTCATGGTTATATTGTTAGTTTGATTAATGAACTTCCAAGGCATGATCAGCTGGCAAATCCTGTCCGCTCCATACTTTAACAGCCGTCCAGGCAGCTGGCGGCGCAGACCAAAACTCATCTGACTCCGGCAAGCCAAGCGGCAAGAAAATTGCAGAGCAGAGATATAAACTTCCGGTTGTGATGTAAAATTCAGCTATACCAGGTTGACTGCCATACAGGCCAATGTTTAGCCAGCCATCTTTAGTGAAAGTAGAGGGAGCGTCCAATGTTTTCCGGATTACTGCCGTTAAGGCACTTCGTACCTGAGCTGGATCTAACTCCTCTGGTAGCTGTTGCCTTTGTGCTACATCGGCCAAATGATGAAAAGCCCCTCCTCTGTAAGCTATGGAACGCCCTAGAACAGGAAAGCTCCCGTCTGTATGGATAAGCCTTTCCTGTACAACAGCATAACGCTTACTTATTTTATCAACTTTAGGCATATAGCCATTGTACCGGTCTGTTTTTTTCCGGACTGTTTCCAGAATGGTAGCTAAGTATGGCTGAATAACATAGCTGTTGTAATAATCCAGGTTAAAGTTCATGCCATCTGAATATAAGCCGTCTCCAACATACCAGTGCTCGGTAAATTCTCTGATGCCATACTCAACACGCACAGGATCATAATCTATATTATATTTACAGAAGAATGCCTCTATCATGCCAGAGAACAAAATCCAGTTGGAGTAAACAGGCACTGTGTTTCGGGTAAGTTTAAAAGCTTCTATGGTTTGCTCCTGCACTGTTTTATCTAAATTTTGCCAGAGCCAGGGACATCGAACCAGGCCCAAAGCCAGAAAAGAAGCATCTACTAACGGCTGCCCACCCTCCCACTGCACGTAATCTCTAGCAGATGGGTTTACGGCATTAGCCATCGCTTTCACAGCCCACTGCCGGTATTGGTTTCGTAAAGCCACTTCTTCTTTTGAGCCGCCCTCCAGGTTCAGCCATGGACCTATGCCACTCATTACCCTGCCAAAAGCCTCTAAATAAGCTACTTTTTCTCTAGAAGCTTTATTGTCTATCCTGCTCGACAGAACAACCGGCATATTTTTCTTCAGTTCATCATTAGCCAGGTTCATCATTACAGGCCTGGCCACTTTATCCATGTAGTTAAGCCAATTTTTTCTGTCGTTTTGTGGCACACGGTTGTTCTTTTGTGCCAGCACAGAGCCTACCGATGCATAAAACAGCAGCACAGCTAAAAGTACACTGAAGGGAAACTTTCTTAATATTGTCAAGCTCATAGTTAAGTTAAAAACAGCATATACATGCAGTTGTGGTTTAGAAGTAAAAGTGCCTGCTCTCTCCGCCAGCTTATCTGGCTTCTCTAATGGAGCAATATCCTATTTTGTTTTTATGCGAATTACCGAAAAAGAATAAGCAGGAAGTTGGTACTTAAGCTTTTCTGATACCTGCACAGTGCTTTCTTTTGGCATGACATTTTCGTCTGTTGGTTTTCCCTGAAGCACAGTGAGCGTAGCCTCTTTGCCTGCCATGTTAAAGGCAGATAAATCAAGGGCGGAGTTTACATCAACAGGCAGTAAATTTACCAACTTTACAATCAGATCTTTGCTCCTGGTATCCTGCACCACAGAAACACCAATGCGTTTCTGCACATTCTCCTGCTTCTCTGTAAGCTCCACCTTGGCTGGCACATAAGTATCGCCAGAGTTTAAGCTATATAGTTTCTGCACATAGTAATCCACGGTGGGTTTAACTTCGGTGTTGTTGAAGTAAATAAGGTCAGGATTCCAGCTGGTATGGTGTTCTTTGGCTAACAGTGGCGCAAAAGAGGTCATACTTACTACATCGCCGTTTCGTTCAATTGCCGATAAGTAAAGCGCCTCACTTAAAGCAGACTCTATGTTCATGCGTCTGTCGTCCACAAAAGCAGCATACTCGCCTAAATATACTTTAGTGCCCGCTCTGTCGTATCTATCGTAAAAATCCTGATTATTGATAAACCATCCCGGCGACTGATAATAATGTTCGTCTACCATCGGCACCTGCAGCTTTCTGGCCAGTGCCCAGCCCTCATCATAGTCGGTTCCCATGTAGAAAGGCCCCACTGTCCCGATTACCGTAATCTCCGGATGCTTTTCTTTGACGGCGTTAAAGATCATGGTAAACCGTTCTTCAAAAATATCGGTGATAAGGTCTTCATTTCCGATGCCCACATACTTAAGGTTGAAAGGCTCAGGATGACCTGCTTCTATCCTCTTTTTGCCCCAGGTCGTGTTTTTGTCTCCATTAGCCCATTCAATCAGGTCCAGCACGTCCTGCACATATTCATCCATATCTGCCATCGGGATGCCGCCCTGCTGCCCGTGGCCGCCGGTAGAAGAGTTCTGGCAAGGCACACCCGCAGCTAACACAGGCACAGGTTCAGCGCCTATGTCTTCGCAGAACTGAAAGTACTCATAATAGCCCAAGCCCATGCTTTGGTGGTACCCCCACAAATTGCGCATCGGCACACGCCCTTCCAGCGGCCCAATCGTATTCTTCCAGCGGTAGATGTTCTCAATACCATCGCCGTGTGCTACACAACCGCCCGGGAAACGCATAAACTTTGGGTGTAGGTCGGCAATGGTTTGGGCCAGGTCCTTCCGCAAGCCATTCTTGCGCCCATTAAAGGTGTTCTGCGGAAAAAGCGAGATCATATCCAGGCCCACCTTCCCTGCTTTTTGCGGCACTACTGCAATTTTGGCGTCAGCTACGGTTTCTTTTGTCATAAGCGTGGCATTGTACTTTTTCCAGGCAGTACCGATGTTGTTGATTTTAGTTTCAGCGAGGTTTCGGCCATTTTTATCGGTAAGTCGCACAGTCAATGTGTTGGATTTACTGTCGATAGCTTTGGCGAAAGCAGAAAAGTTATACTTTTCACCTGCTTTTAAAGCAATGCCATCAAAGCCTTCATTTACCAAACCTTTGCCAAGTTGTTTTACATCCAGTACTGCATAGTATTTATTGTTAGGATGGATCGGGTTGAGCGAATCAATCCTGAAGCTGGCATTGTCGCCTTCAAGTACCCAGGCGGTAGTGTGGTTCCAGTTTTTGTCTTTTCCTTTCTTTTCGCTTGGTTTATACTCAAAATCTCGGTTTTGCACAAGTTCTGCATATAAGCCACCATCAGCAGCATAGCTAATGTCTTCAAAAAAAGCTCCAATCAGCATGTCACTTATCTGCTTCCTCTCCGACGGCCTCAGGCTAATTTCAGCATTCACGGGTTTTAGAGAAGCGAAGCGCACCGGGTCATCGGCCATTTTCTCAGCTTTCTCACTTTCATGAAACTTCGTCCACTGGTAGTTTTTTATTAAATCATCCACCAAACCCCATGACACTTTATTAACAACCCCCTCATAAGTTGTTCCGTCAATCTCTGCCTTTACTCTTCGGTTCAGACGCTCCTTGTCGGCAACTGCCGTAGTTGGTGCATAATTTTTAAAATCAGTAGTGGTGGTTTGATAATACCCATTGCTCTCCCCCTCCTCATGCTGCCAGGTAATCAGAAATTTTCCGTTTTTACCTGAAATCTCAGGATTGCTGACACTGCCGCTTTTCATTACTACCGGGTACGACTGCCGCCCCCAGTCATAAAGGTTTGCAGAGGCTGCATGGGCAAACTGCTGCACATTATCGTTCAGGCTCCAGACACAGTGCCACACTCCTTTTTCATCCTGGAAAAGGTCTGGTGCAAACATCCTTTTTTGAGTTCCCCAGCTTCCAAAGTCCGAAAACAGGAAACGATGGTCAGGGCCTATGCCATACCAGTTCTTCTTATCGTTGCTCCAGGCCAGCAACAGGCCGCTTTTGCCCTCATCTTTTGAATAAGCAAGAAGAAATACAGAATCTGGCTGTGCACTAATGTTGGCTGCAGAGGCCAAACCTGGGAAGAAAATGAGTAAGCATAATAAACCCAAGGTTCGCCCTACAGCACTTAAGGTAATGTTATTTGTATGGGTAAAGTGTTCTAACATGGGTTATTTTATTCGGGTAATCTACTATTACTCTCTAAAAGCCTGTTTTAGACAATCATGCTTTACCAGGCCTGCGCCTGCTTGATTACTAGCCAAACCAGAACTAAAAAGACTTTACAACTACAATTTTATCGCCAGCATCGTCCACTTCAAACAGATGAGGAATGCGGATATAGCGTCCGTTAACACATTTATGACTGTGAATTGCCATCAGAAGCTTTCCTTCAAACGTACGAAATAGCATTCCATGACCGAAATCAGGCGGCGTAATCGGTTCTGCTTCCTGAACCCAAGGGCCATCTAGCGTTCCGCTTTCGGAATAAGCTACCCCCTGTGCATATACATTATAAATCCAACTTGTCCATAACATGCCTAGCTTGCCGGTTTGAGTGCGAAACACATAGGGGCCGTCGGTTACCTTGTTGGGCACAATGCTGCCATCTTCTCTGCGCTCCTTGCTCCAGGGAGAATCACTGGCCAGAAAAAGCAGTTTTCCTTCACCTACCGAACCACTTAAATCAGGTTTCAACTCTATTTTTTCGATAGTGCCGTTCCAGTTTTGCAGCCATTCATGGCAATAGACCATGTAAGGTTTTCCATCTTTGCCCACCCAAAAAGTACCATCTAGCGTAGGTTTGTCTGCAGGTAGGTACACAGGGTCTTTCATGGGCGCATAAGGTCCATCGGGTTTATCGCTGACTAACACATGGCTGGTACGACGCTCAATAACATTTCCTCTGACAGTATCAATTTTTACATCTCGATTTGTGAAGGTGGCGAAGTAGTAATACCTACCTTTGTAATGATGCAGTTCAGCCGCCCAAATCATCGGATTCTCCCCATCCACGATGTAGGGTCGGGTTTTGCTATCTTAAAAGGACCTGTCCATTTTTTCAGGTCTTTGCTTTTCCACAGCATGCCGCCTGTACCCGTCATGTAATAGGTAGCTGTATTTTTATCCGCCAGAATAAATGGATCGCTCAGGCGAATGGAGTCTAAGGGCACATTCTCTCTTACTATCCTTCTACCCCTGTTCTGAGAAAAAGCAGGAAACAGGTTTAAAATAATAAAGGCTAGTACAGGTAAAGCTTTTTTATAAACCATTGTGCTGTGTTTTGTACACTACGTTATATCTAATCTCTATTCCTGATACTTGGCAAATTACTCTGCACCTTTCGAGAAGCCTTAGCTGAGATATATTTAACTAACTAAAGAAAAGATAAAAAACCAAAGCCTCTGAATCAGGTTTTAGAGGCTTTGATAAAGTTTAACATAACAAGGTCACGGCGTTTACGCAAGCATTAATATCCCGGATTCTGCTCTAGTACAGCATCTTTGTTCAGGTCTATCTCGTTTTGAGGGATAGGCATCAGCAGGTGCATTTCCCTTAAACCAACAATCTGCCTGTTTGTTGGCAAACCAGGTATATTACTGTTCAATCTTGTGGCTCTATCCACTAACGTACCTGTGCGCATAAGCGTAAAGCGGCGGTTTTCTTCCCCTATCAGCTCTCTTGCTCTTTCATCCAAAATAAAATCAAGCGTAATATCTGATGCCGACACCAGTGGAGCATTAGCTCTTAGTCTTAACTCGTTTATGGACTCGGCTGCTTCTCCAAGTTTGCCTTGCTTGAATTCTGCCTCGGCACGCAGCAGGTAAGTTTCACCAAGTCGCATCAGGATAAAGTCTTTCCACATACCATACCCGAATACGTCCTGCGGATCAAAATGCCCCCACTTTGTAGTATAAGGATTGATGATAAACAGTGTATCAGCACCTTCGTATGGCACTTTTGTTTTATAAATTGAGCTGTACTTAGGATCTGGGTCATTGTACCAGAACTCTCTGCGGATGTTAAATTTAGAATTGCGCATGTCGCCTTCATCATACAGGTCGTAAAGTAGCCAATTACTAAGCCTAAGTCTGGCAACTCCTCTTCCTCCAAGCGAATCTGCCGGAACCATACCTGCTCGGCTATGATAAGAAGCTTGCCATACACGGCGCTGCTGCGGGTTATCTGTCATACCACCTGGTACGTCTCTTGGATTTTCTGCCTCCATTACCCAGATAGCTTCTGTGTTGCCCTGGCTACGGCGCTGGTTGCCATAGATAAACATGTCAGAGAAAGGATCACCGGGCTGGTTAGCTTTTACACCATAACGATTTTTAACCAGGCTAAACTCGCCACTGTTAATAACAGTATCAGCATGTGCCTCGGCCAAAGCTGGCTGATCAATTCTCAGATATGCTTCTGCCAAAAGCTGGTGTGCCATGTATTTGTTTGCTCTGGCTTGTTTACTTGTTTGTAATTCAGAAATAGCTGGCAAGTACTTTGCAGCAAACTGCAGGTCGGTTAAAATAACATTATTAACATCTTCAAGGGAGGCTCGTACAAAATCTGTTTTGGGAGCAGTAAGGGGCTCTGTTGTTAACGGAACCCCGCCAAATGCAGTAGCCAGTACATTATAAGCTAATCCTCTAAAGAAACGAGCCTCAGCATTTATTTTATTTTTTTCCTCATCAGTTAACCCGGAGAGGGCAGGACTTTCAACATTCTGTATAATAACATTTGCATTATTAATCATGGTGTAGCTCCAGTTCCAAGTATGGTCTGCGGCTCCATCTAATGGTGTTAAAGTGTTGTAGTCATAATAAGGAACCTCAATACCCTGAGGTTGCGTTGGCCATGCTACATCAGTACCTACCTGCCAAACGGCCGGCCATCCCTGAGCCCAGCTTACCGAGTAAAATGTACTGTTGTGGTTATACAATCCTACCAAAGAAGCTTCAAAACCTGCTTTATCCCTTAAAGTTTCCGGAGAGTAAGAGCTTAATACTTCTTCATCCAGAAAAGAATCCTTACAGGCTGTAAAGGTTTCTAAACCAAGGCAAGCGCAAACGAATATCTTTATATACTTTTTCATCTTATCAATGAGTTAATATTGTGATTATAGCGTCAGGTTAACTCCGAGAGAAACAGATCTGACGAGCGGGTAATTATTAGTCCAATCTCCAGAACCTCTTGATGATTGGTTACTCTCCGGATCCCATCCTACCCAATCCGTGAAAGTATAGAGGTTTCTTCCGGCTGCATAAATTGTCAGGCCGCCAATGCCATATTTATCTAAAAAGGTTTGCGGCACCGTATAGCTTAAGCGGGCATCTTTTATCCTTACATAGCTATTGTCTCTGGCAAAGTTGTAGCCATGCGGATTTCTGTAGCTAAGTGATGGCCACTCGTTACTTCTGTTCTCAGGCGTCCAGTAGCCAACCTCAGCCGGTAAGTTTCTTTTTCCGGCTTCATCACCGTAATATATATCTGGATTTCCTTTCATGGAGCCTTGTGACGTTTGGAGGAAAACACTAAAATGGAAGTTTCCATAGTGGAAGGTATTGGTAAGGCCGCCATACCATTTTGGCATTGTAGACCCTAGATACATTCGGTCATCACCGGTTATTTTACCGTCACCATCTATATCTTCAAACTTCAAATCTCCTGGCTTGGCGTTCATAGACTCTGGTATTTCATCCCCTTCCTGCCATACACCTATCCATTTATAGGAATATACTGCTCCTAGCGATTTGCCAATAAACCAGCCGTTAGTTATATCATCCTGACCATCACCATACAGGTCTACAATTTCGTTTTTGTTTCGTGTGAAGTTTAAATTAGTTTCCCATCTGAACTTTCCAGCCTCAACGTTAACAGTATTTAGCGTAAGCTCTACTCCTCTGTTTTTCACTTTGCCAAGGTTATACCATACACTTGAATAACCTGTAACATTTGGGATATTTCTCTGAAGCAGAAGGTCTTCTGTTTTTGCATTATAAACTTCCAAAGTACCACTAATTCTGTTCCCCAGGAATCCGAAATCCAAACCAATGTTTCCCGATGTTGTTGTTTCCCAATTCAGATCAGCGTTACCAAGCCTTGCGGCCAATACGCCAATAGTACTTGCTCCACCAAAAGGAAAACGAACTGCATTGTATGTGGTGGCTGTCTGGTTAGGATCAAGAGCTTGGTTACCTGATTGTCCGTATGAAAACCTCAGTTTAAGCTGGTTTAAGAAGCCGGCATCCTGCATAAAACTTTCGTTTGCAATATTCCAGCCTAAGGCCATAGATGGAAAGACTCCATATTTACTTGAATTCGCTCCAAAAGCAGAATAGCCGTCTCTTCGGGCAGTTAAGGTAAGTAAATAACGGCTGTCATAGGAATAGTTGATTCTTCCCATCTGAGAAAGCAGGTTAGTCCTGTTACTGGTTGAAGAAGAGGTTCTGTTTTCAGCAGCACCAAGATTATAAAAGGATAATTGATCATTTATGAATGTATTAGCAGATGCACCAGACTGAAAATAGTCTGTGCCCTGCGCGCTGTATAGCCCTGTAAAATCTATATGATGTTTACCAAAATCTTTTGTGTACGTCAGGATATTTTCAATTACCCAGTTATTCGTTTCGTTGTTATTAGCATAAGCAGAGCCAACCAAGTCATTAGCTTGCCGCCCTGTATAACCTGATTGCCTGCCAATCTCATAAGTGTAGGACGCATTTAGGCGGTATTTTAATCCTTCTGCAAACCCAGGAGTCAGTTCTGTATAAGCCGTACCTGTTATGTACTTCCGTCTGTCGAGCCTGTCTGTTGTTAAGCCTAACAGCGGATTTGCAAATAATAACTCTGGATACATTGGGTAAATTTCAAAATCACCTGTTTCGTTATATACCTGCCCGTAAGGACTCATAGCAGTTGCATTAAGCATGTTAGCTCGGCCACCGTCTGAATTATGATCTGCAAAGTATAAAGAAGTACCAGCTTTAAGGTATTTTGTAAAAGTCGCGTCTAAGTTTGTCCGGACACTAGCACGCTGGAACTCGTAGCCTTTTATAACTCCTTTTTGATTAAGGTAGCCACCTGTCACATAGTATTGCAGGTTATCTGTACCACCAGCAATACTTACATTATGTTCTGTAATTTTGCCTGTTTGAGTAGCCGCATCCAGCCAATCTGTAGTACGTCCCGCATTATAGTTATCTACCTCATAAGTATTTGGTAGTACCTGCGTTTGCTCCAACTCCTGGGCAATCATATAGTCTTTATACTTTTGCACATATGCTTCCGGCGACATTGGTTCAAACTTATGAGCTAAACCTTCCACACCATAATAGCCGCTATAACTGATTCTTGGCTCTCCGGTTTTACCTCTTTTAGTTGTAATCAAAATTACACCGTTAGATCCTCTTGTACCATAAATGGCTACAGCAGAAGCATCCTTTAGAATTTCGATTGACTCAATGTCATTCGCATTAATATCATTGATTTCGCCAAAGAACGGGGTACCATCCACTACAATAAAAGGAGAGTTGTTTGCACTAATAGAGTTTTGGCCTCTTATCTGCATACTTCCTGAACTCCCTGGCACAGATGAACCTTGGGAAATATTCAATCCGGCGGTTGTGCCTTGTATAGCCTGTGTCAGGTCTGTAACAGGAAGATTAGAGAGTCTTTCTTTGGGAACAGAAGCAACAGAACCTGTTATATCAGATCGCTTTTGTGTTCCATAACCTACCACCACTACTTCCTCAAGTGCTTTCGCATCAGTTCCCATCTGCACATCTATTGTGGTTCTGTTATTGATAACTGCTTCCTGCGTTTCAAAGCCAATGTAAGAGAAAACCAAAGTACCCTTACCATCAGGTACATTAAGAGAATAAGCGCCATTTGCGTCTGTAGGTGCTGCTGTAGAGGTACCTTTTAACAGCACTGTTACACCCGGCAAACCAAGGCCGCTTTCGTCTGTAACTTTACCCTGTACAGTAACACCCTGAGCCACAGCCCCTGTAATCGCTAATAGAAAAAGAGGGATGATAAGTAAGTACCCCAGCTTTTGGTGTAAATGATGTTGCATAGTTTATCGTCTTAAAGGTTTTCTAAAATCTGTAGGATTCATGATAAAAGATAAAGTCACCATATCTTGCAGCTTTATGGCACCTGTATATATAGGCTCCATAAGCGTTCGTAAAGCATTCTCTGTTTTACATATCCTTAGCTTGATTGTTCATTTTTATGGCACCCCTACCAAACATTTGTTAAACAAAAATGATATAAATGCACCGTAAATAGGGGGGACAAAACAACAAATTAGGGGGGTGATTTCAGCTAAAATCAGCTATTCCGCTGCCCAAAGGCCAGTTTAGTTAATTTTGCTCATTTTGATTGTCCTGTTTTACCCTTGAAAGAAAGTTTAAGAAGGTTCTCATCACTTATAACACAACTTACCTTCCCTGTATTTAGAACAGTAAGCTGAATCTATAACAAGTTCTAAGATAAAACAGGGGAGTTACTACTAGCGTTCTGCTTCTCTGCCTTTCTTAGAAACCTTAACTGGTTTAACAGCCTCAAACACATCTACAGGCAACATATTACCTTTACTGTCAAAGCGCATCGGAGATATGCAAGTTTCACGGTTGTACCCGTTACCGCCAGGAATTTTGAACCGATGGTAGGCAATGTACCATTCATCTTTGCCAGGTACTTTCACAACAGAATGATGACCAGCACCTTTTACACTACCTTTTCCTTTAAGTACAGGATTACTTTCAGCTTTCACAAAGGGTCCCAAAGGCGAGTCAGAAGTGGCATAGGCAACTGAGTAGCGAGGGTCGCGGGTATCGTATTCTGACCACATCAGGTAATATTTTCCATTTCTCTTGAATACAAATGAGCCTTCGTTATACCCCTGAGGTTTGAATGAAACAACGGCAGCAGGATTATAAGAAACCATGTCTTCATTTAACTTTACTATATGGCAGTTGCCTTGCCCAAAGTACAGATAGGCAGCTCCATCGTCATCCACAAAAACCATTGGGTCTATCATTTGCCCCAGAAGCGCACCCTTCGCAACCAACGGTTTGCCCAGCGGATCTTTGAATGGACCTGTAGGCTTATCAGCAACAGCTACACCAATATTGGCATCGGCAGAGTAGTAATAATAATATTTTCCGTTCTTGGTGGCAATGGCGGGTGCCCATGCTCTGGCATCAGCCCAAGCTAAGTCTTTAGGCAGATCCAATATAACTCCCTCGTTTTTCCAGTTTACCAGATCTTTAGAAGACCAGCAGGTAAAGTTTGTAGACATCCATCCTTCAGTACCGTCTGTAGTCGGATACAGGTAAAATTTATCATTAAACACAGCAATATGAGGATCAGCATACACACCTGGCAATGCTGGCGCAGGCGCTTTTGTGGTATCGTTTAGCTGTTGTTGCGCATACCCTCCGGATACAAGTCCTAAAAAGGTTATCGACAGTATAGAAATAAATTTCATATCTTTTTCTGACTGTTAAATGTTATTATTTGCTATCTGCCTTACCTAAAGCTTGACTTTTATTTTTACCGAAAGTACTTTCCAAGGTCCATTCATCCTGCCACCTTATTACAGGTTTTTCATCCTCAAATATTAAAGGTAGCCAGATGTAGCGACCGTCTATCGGTTTCTTAGGTCGCCAACGATCTGCCATAAAAATAAAAGCGTCTTTTTTACCTGCCACAGGTAGAATAAAAGTGCTCTGCGACTCGAAAGTTAGATCGGCACCTGTGCCTACAGCAGGGTTCCCTAACGCTTTCCATGACCCCCATATGGATTCTGACACAAAAGACCGGGCAGCATTAGGGTCCCAGCCAGTACAGCCGGAGGTAATCATATAGTACTTCCCTTTGTATTTACAGATAGCTGGCGCTTCGTTATGTCCGGCAGGTGCCACCACAGTCCATTTACCTGTAAAAGATAAATAATCGTCTGAAAGTTCTGAAATGTGTAAGGTGAGGTTTTCTTCAGAAGCATGTACGTGATAAGCTTTGCCGTCATCATCTACAAAAACGGTCATATCCCGTGCCATCTGGCCTTTGTCGAAATCTCTCCTGATAAACAGGCCTTCAGCTACTTCTTTTTTCCATTCATCAGTCCATCCCTTCAGGTCAGCTTCTTTTACCGTTTTATGCTTCCACTCCTCCTGCATATTCAGTGGCCATTGCCCTCCATTAGGCCGATAAGACTTAAGGTAAGTGTAAGGTCCCACAGGTGTATCGCTAATGGCAACCGCCGTTCGTGCTGCACTATATCCCTGGTCTTTCAGCTCCAGGTGAAACCACATCACAAACTTTTTAGTCTTGTTGTTATAAACAACTTTAGGCCTTTCGATAATACAGCCTTTTATGATATCAGAAGTAGTATCCTGCTCCTCCACCTGCAAGGCAATGCCCTCGTTTTTCCAGTTGTTAAGATCTTTAGATGAATAGCAGCCGACTCCTACCATAGCCCTGTTACCGTTACGGCCTGTTGTTTTATGCTCCCCGAACCAGTAATATGTACCTTTATGGTAAAGCACGCCACCGCCATGTGCATTAATGTGTTCACCGTCAGTATCCGGCCAGATTTCTCCGGGTTTAAAAGAAGTATTCTCCTTTTGTTGTGCCTGTAACAGCCCTATGTTAAAACATAATGTCAACAGCAGGTAATAACATCTATTCATCTAAAGCTCCTTTCTTCTTTTAGCTTCTGTTATAGGTTCTCTTTGTTCTGCTTATCATCAATCAGGCTTATCTGGTAAGTGTAAGTATACTTTGTGTCCAGCAGCCTGTACTCTTCGTGCGGCAGCATACCCCAACTGTTATCACCACCTACACCACGCTGCTTCAGGTCCACGTGCAGGTACACATTTTTTCTTGGTTTGATGTCTGTCGGGTGCTGTTGTTTTTTGGTGAGCCCCGGGTCCAGGTCTTCAGCCTGATAGTTTAAGGCACTAAAGCCGATTGGCTGCATTCCTTCTACCAATATTCCCTGACCTGCACCATTAGTTAACTTTAACCAGCGCACATCGGTGTGGTAACCGTTTTCCTGCGGACGTATGTAATTTTTAACAAACTGATTTTCTACTTTATCTTCGTAGCTGCCAATAAAGGAAGCTGTTTTACGGTCGCTATAGTTCTCCCAAGGGCCACGGCCATAGTAGTTTAGGTTATCGTACTGTTGTGGCAGTTCCATGCGCATACCAAAACGGGGCAATTCCGGCAGGTCTCTTCCTTCCATATCTATAGAAGCTGTTACTCTAATGGAGCCATCATTCTGGATAAGGTACTCTACTGTGTAGGGTACATTAATGCCTGTCAGTTCGTAGTTAACTTTAACAGGAAGCCCTCCAGACTGCTGCTGCCCTACATCCACGCTTTTTACTTTACGGTTGACGTGCGCCGTACGCCACACACCAGACTTATACTGCATACCGTTACCAAAGTCGTTATCTGTTGGGGCACGCCAGAAATAAGGCTCCGGTAGGCTACTGATAATACGCTTATTATCTTTACTGTAAGAAGTGAAACGTCCGTTTTCTGTGTCAAACTCACCGGCAACATCTCCTGCGCTAAACGTTAATTTATTGCCGTCTCTGTTAATTTTTAATTCTCCTTTGGCAGGTGAAGCTGCGAAATAATTGCTTTCGCCCAGGCTAAACTGCTCACGTGCTATTTCATGACCGGCAGGAACCAGGTTCGTGGCGGCTTTGGTGTAGACATACACGTTCAGGAAGTACTCTTCTCCATCCCTGGCATTTACTTTAGGCAATTTCAGCTTCACATCTTTTTGCTGATGTGGCGCAAGACTTACATCAAAATCACCTTCTTTCTGTAATTCACCGTTTTTAAACAGTTGCCACTTAAAGTTGTAGTTGCTAAGGTTCGTAAAGTTAAATTCGTTCTTAACTGTGATTGCTCCTTTCGCAACATCTTTTGCGCTGAACAAGATATCCTGGTACACTTTCTTTACCTCATATAAACCCGGATGCACTGATCGGTCAGCAGCTACTAGCCCGTTAGCGTTAAAGTTTTCGTCGTTCTGCAAATGATAGCCACCAAGATCTCCGCCGTAGGCCCAGAACTCGTTTCCGTTATCGTCTTTTGTCTTTATCCCCTGGTCTACCCAATCCCAGATAAAACCGCCCTGCATCTTTGGTGTGCCCCGAATAATATCCCAATACTCCTGAAAATTGCCGCTACTGTTACCCATGGCATGTGAGTATTCGCACATAATGAATGGCCGCTTTTTATCTGCATCTGCGGCATAAGATTTCATATATCTTATAGGAGGATACATCGGGCAAACAATATCGGTATTCTCTTCCTCTCCTGCCTGCTCAAACTGCACCGGACGTGTATTGTCACGCTCTTTCATCCACTTGTAAGAGTCGTGGAACACTGGCCCGTTACCTGTTTCATTTCCCATAGACCAAATAATGATGGACGCATGGTTCTTGTCGCGCTCCACCATGCGGTGGATTCTGTCAGCGTAAGCCTCCACCCACTGTGGCAGGTAAGCAGGGTGCTTAGATTCATCAAACCTTCCTTGCAGAGAGGCTCCCATACCATGTGTTTCAATATTGGCTTCATCTACTAAATAAATGCCGTACTCGTCGCAGAGTTTGTACCAGAGTGGGTCGTTCGGATAATGGCTGGTGCGCACAGCATTAATATTGTTCAACTTCATCAGCTCAATGTCTTTCAACATTGACTCTTTGCTGATCACGTGCCCTTTGGTTTCATCATGCTCATGACGGTTCACACCTTTCACTAATATCGGCATTCCGTTTACGTGCAGCTGCGAATCCTTTATTTCTACTTTCCTAAAGCCTACTTTGCTGCCGGTTACAGCCAGTGTTTTGCCGTTATTATCTTTTAAGGTGATTACACAGTCGTAAAGGTTTGGCTGTTCTCCACTCCACTTCTGCACATTTCTGATCGTTCCAGAAAAATCAAGCTTATTGGCTTCTGCTCCTGCTGACAGGTTTTTTTCCTGCGTAAATACCTTTTTGTTCTTACTGTCATAAAGCTCTACAGCTACACTTGCTTTGCCTGAGTTACTGCCTTCAAACTGGCGCAGATCTACAGTAGCATTGAACAAGCCATTGGTATACTTGTTGTCTAAGTCCCCTCTCAGGAAAAAGTCCCAAAGGGTTAGTTTAGGAAGCGCCTGCAGGTACACATCTCGCTCTATGCCGCTCAATCGCCAGAAGTCCTGGTCTTCGAGGTAACTGCCGTCGTGCCAGCGAAACACCTGTACAGCCAGCTGGTTACCTCCTTTTTTAAGCTGCTTGGTAATGTCAAACTCTGCAGGAGTTTTAGCAGCTTTAGTCATACCTACTTTCTGCCCGTTTACATATACCTGCGCATATCCTGAAATAGAGCCAAAGTGCAGTATTACCTCACGGCCGTTCCAGGCGGCAGGCACTGTAAAAGTTCTGCGATAAGTTCCTACGGGGTTGTAGTTGTTATCTACATAAGGCGGATTAGCCGGGAAAGGATACGTAACATTGGTATAAATCGGAATATCGTGCCCCTCCAGTTCCCAGTTAGAAGGCACCGGTATAGTAGACCACTTGCTGTCGTCAAAGTTCTCCTTATAAAAATCCTGTGGCCTGTCGGCTGGCTTTTTCACTAATGAAAATTTCCAGGAGCCGTTCAGCGATTGGTGGTACTGAGATTTGCTATAGTCATCTTTACGAGCATCAGCAACGTTGTCATATACCATAAAGGTAACATGGGGCTTCTCTTTGTTGAACTCTATCGCGGTAGGGTTCTCCCACTCATTTCCCGCCTGCTGTGCCAGCAGCATACGCCCCCATAGCAAACAACAAAGTGTAATTATTTTACGCATAGCTTTTTATTTCAGTTATTTAATTGATCTGCTTGCAATAAGACAGAGTTGTTTTTATAATTATCTGTTGGGCATTGCTCTTCCTGAATCTCTGGCCAAGATGATGTTGCTGTCCTAAAGGTCAGATGAATAACCCATTAGCTCTACATAGGCTTCTCTCCCAGCTCTTTGTAGCGCTTCATTGCTTCAACAAAATAGTAATCGGCATAAGTTAAAGGCACGTCAACTTCTGTTCCCTGTGGTATATGGCCTACACTATGCGTCAGGATAAAACCACCGTTTGTACCTGGGGCTGCTTTGTACTTATCTGTAGATAAATTTTTAATGATCGTTTCTGCGGTGTCGTGATACTTCTTACTGCTGTCCTTGTCTGTGTACTGACTTAGCTCTAAGAAAGCAGAGGCCATAATGGCTCCGGCTGAAACATCGCGAAGAGCGTTTGGTATGTCAGGTGCATTAAAGTCCCAGTACGGGATTTTGTCGGCTGGAAGGTTAGGATGATTCAGAATGAAGTCGGCTATATGCTTAGCCTGCTCCAGGTACTTTTTGTCTCTTGTAGCACGGTAGGTAGCCGTATAGCCATACAGTCCCCATGCCTGCCCTCTTGCCCAAGCCGATTCGTCGGCTGCTCCCTGGGCTGTGCGTTTTTGTTGCACTGCACCGGTTGCAGGATTATAATTTATAACATGATACGAGCTATAGTCAGGCCGGAAATGGTTTTTAATGGTTGTGTTGGCATGTGTTACGGCAATATTATAGAAAGACGAATCGCCGGTAACCTGCGTAGCCCAGAACAACAACTCCAGGTTCATCATATTATCAATAATCACCAGGTAATCAGAAGCATTAGAATCCCAGGAACGAATAGCACCCACTTTAGGGTCGAAGCGACTGGCCAGAGAACGAGCACTGTTTAACAGCACTTCCTTGTATTCTGGCTTTGGAGCAATTCTGTTGGCATTGCCAAAGCTGCAAAACATCATAAAGCCCAAATCGTGGGTTGTAGTGTTGTACTGCTCTTTTTCGAGCAGTTGCATTATGCGTTCAGCCTCCTTATAAAGCTGCTTGTCTCCGGTTTCTTCGTAGAGGTATAACAGCGTGCCTGGATAGAACCCGCTTACCCACCAATCTGAGCCACTGGTTTCCAACTCGTCTTTGTCGGCAAAGTAAGTCTTAGGAAAGCGGCCTTCAGGCAGTCTGCTCATCAGTACCTTATATTGTGCAGCGGCATCCTTAAAATTGTTCTCTATCTGTGCTACAGTCTCCTGATTCGCTTTAAGCTCAGATTGGCTTGTACTGCTGCTACTGCAGGCCGCCTGCAGAAACAGCCCGCTTAGCAGGAGCACCTTAAAACAAGAACGTATATTTACCATATCATCAATTATGTTATTAAACTTCTATAATTATTTACTTGCTGGCTTCCACTCCAGCACGCTTACTGTTTCAGGCTGGCTGTTGGCTACACCTTCGCTATCTACCTGCTCTACTTTCTGTACAAAAAGATTTAGAACTCCTTTGCTTTTCCAGAACTCTGTGTCGTAAGAGGGTTCCCAGGAGCCAACTGCATTTTTGGTAAGATCGCTGACCTGCCATTTTGCTTCAGGAAAATCATTGCAAATAGCCACCGAAACCTTATCGCCACGTTCTGCATCTCTGTAAATTAAATATGCCTGCTCTTTCTGGTTCGCCTGTCGGAGCAACACCTGTGGCCTTGAAATAGGAATGCGCTTGGTGCCGCCTCCACTTAGTGAAAAAGGCGTTGTGCGGGAAGATACAGAAAGCGAACGCCACTCCTGCCCGTTGTGATAAGCCAGGCGGTACTGTGGTATTTTTGAATTCTGGTTACGCCAATAAGTAGCTATAACAGGATTTCCCTGACTATCAGTGGTCATTGAAGTCTGGTTAATCAGCTCGCTGTTCTGCGATATTTCATAAGCTATTTCGGCTGTTTTCACGTTAATGGGCAGCTTGTACTGCTCTCCGTGTGAGTTTTGCCAGGTTTTACCTCCGTCTATAGAACGGGCATAGCAGAGGTCATGGTTACTGGCTACATCAGGGCTCTCACGCCACACCCACGAAACATGTATGATGCCTTTCTTATCTACACAGGCTTGCCAGTAAGCATTGCGTTCTCCCTCTCCGTCAATAAGGTTGTTCTGCAGTTGTGACCAGGAGCGGGTTTTAATGTCGTATTTGTTTATCACCAAATTTCCCCTGCCAGAAGCTCCATAACGATAGAAAAACAACAAATTGCCATCAGGCATCTTGTAAAACTCCGGGTAGGTTACATTGTCTTCGCTTTTGCCTGTCATGGGAATTTTCTCGCTTAGCTCCAACCCACCCGATTTAGTGCTGCGGGCGTAGCGCAATTGGTTTCCATGATGGTCCCAGGACACATGCAGGAAGCCGTCTCCGTCCACAGCAATACTAATAGTATTATGTGCGTCTGTTGCCTTGCCTTTATATGCTGTCCGTTTGGTAGTCCATTTTTCGGAGCCATGTTTGCGTTTTGCCAGCACCAGGTACTGCTCCGGATCATAATATGCAGTATATTGCGTGTTCTGATGTGTAAAAAGTGAGTTGCGCCGGAAGATAACAGCATTCACAGAGTTTTTGGCCCAGCCCTCTCCAATAGGTATTATTTTTACCTGCTCTGCTAACTTAAGCAAAGTGAATGCTGCCGATAAACAGGCAACGCATAAAAGAAGCAGTATAACTCGCCGGGTGTTGTGCATTTTGTTTTCTAGTTATTATTGCTTTTAGCTTTCTAAAGATAATAATTTCAGCATACTGATTTTCCCCACACGATCTTCCTTCTTCAGAAGTTAAAGATTTGTGTTAGTAAGCAAAAAATATTATTAACAAACATTAGTTAAAATAAAGAAAGCAGTTTTCTCTGTTCTAATGACTGCTAAAGAAACCAGCTTCCTTGCATGTCATTTCTCAAAACCTTCAGAACAAAATTGCCATAACTACTTTACAATGTAAGGGGGGTAAATCTTTATTTAAAGGGGGGAAATCAATAATAAAGGCTGTTTTTGATGAGATGAGGGGGTTTGGAAGAGAAAAAGCTCCGATAACAGATGCACAACTGAACATCTGTTATCGGAGCTTCGACTTCTTTAGATGTCGACTCATGTTTATTTCAAGTTCCCAAGTAAAGCGCATCTAACGCTTTCAAACCTCCATCGGCTTTAGCACTTCTTCATTTAAGGTATAGCTTTTATGAAATGGCTTTCGGTACTTCTTGATATATTCTGATGGGTTCATGCCGAACAGCTTATGAAACTGGGCTCTGAAATACTTAATGTCGCTGAAGCCTGCCTGGAAAGCAGCTTCGTTTACTTTGCAGTCAGTATCAATCAGCAGCTTGGCTACTTTACGTAAGCGGATAAACCGCACAAAGTCGCTTACCGAACGGCCAGAAATAGACTTCACTCTGTTGTAGAGGTTAGAGTGGCTCATGCCCATTTCTTTTGCAAAGGCTTTAATATTAAAATCAGGATCATCGAGGTGGCTTTCAATTGTCTCAATACATACAGCTAAGAAGTTGCTGTATTCGGCGGAGATGCGGAGTTTATTTGTTTTGAGTGTTATCTCGTTGTAGAAGAACCGCTGCAGGTTGTCACGGCTTTTCAGAATATTATCTACCTTGGCAACTAACAGTTCTTTTTCAAAAGGCTTTGTTATATAATCATCAGCACCGCCTTCAATGCCTTTTAGCTTTACCTCCGGTGAGGAACTTGCTGTTAGCAAGATAACCGGTATATGACTCAGCGATACATTTTCTTTGATCTTACTACAAAGCTCCAGACCACTCATGCCTTGCATTAGTACATCACTGATAATAATATCCGGCAGATACTCCTGGGCAAGTTCAAATCCGGTTTCACCGTTATCAGCTTCAAAAACAGTAAAGGAGCTGCTGAAAATATCCTTTACGTACTGCCTGATCTGATCATTATCCTCTACCAGTAGCATAGTACCCTTTTCCTGTATCAGCTCATCCAGGTGGTTTGCAGGTTTGGCGTCTGTTACCAGAACCGGTTCTTCTTCCGTTCTTATGCTTTCTAAAAGCTCATTCAGAAAAACAGAGCTATCTGCACCATCCTCACTAATACTGTCTGCTGAAAAATGCTCTTTACCTTTTGGCAGTAATATATAAAACTGGGTTCCCTTAGCTGGCTCACTTTCATACCGGATCTCCCCTTTGTGCTTTTCTACCAGTTGCTTAACCAAGTACAGACCAATACCAAAGCCACCTCCAGAAGTAGCACCAGTACTGTTTACCTGGTGAAACTTATCGAACAGTTTTGCCCCGGTATTAGCTGGAATGCCACAGCCGCTGTCTTTTACCGTTATCTCTACCTGATGTGCCAGTTCTCTTAGAGCCATCACAACTTTGCCCGCCGCAGGAGTAAATTTAAAAGCGTTGGAAAGCAAATTAAACAAGATAATTTCAACCTTTTCCCGGTCTGCGTACAGCTCCAGGCTTTTATTTTCACACTCAAAAGTGTAGGCTATATTTTTGGTGTTTGCCTGACAGGTAAAGCTTAAAAATACCTCTTCACAAATCTGTGCCATGTTCAGCTTGCAAACCTTTAGCGTGTCTGCATTGCTTTCTGCCTTTCTGAAAAGCAGGAGCTGATCAACTAAACTTAACAGCCTGCGGGCATTACGGTAAATAACCGAAAGGTCATTAAAATCCACCTTCTCCCGCTTTTTATCCACCAGTTCCTTTACAGGATTAATAATTAAGGTTAATGGTGTTCTGAATTCATGAGAAACATTTGTAAAAAAAGACAATTTCTTCTCGTTCAGCTCTGCTTCTTTTTCAGCCTTGATGTTAGCAATCTCTACCTCATACTTTAACCGTGCCTGCTTAGATTTGTACAGGTTAAACATATACAGCAAGCCAAGTAGGCCACTACCATAAATGCCGTATGCCCACCAGGTTCTGTACCACGGGGGCAGCACTTTAATATTCACCACTTGCTCCTCGCAGTTCCAGACTCCTTCTGAGTTGGTAGATTTTATTCGCAATTTGTAATCTCCCTCTTTCAGTTTAGAGTAATTGGCTGTTCTGTGGTTTTCGGCATAATTCCAGGTATTGTCCCAGCCTTCCAGCAGGTAAGCGTATTTTATATTACCCGGTGAGGAATATTCTAAGGCACTAAAATCAAAAGAAATCAAACTCTTATCATAAGGCAGAGTGATATCATTAATATTACAGAGGCTTTGCCCTGGCTTCAGTATGTTATCAGCAGATGTGACCGGCTGATTGAACAACCGGATGCCGGTAATTACTAACTTGGGAAAAGAACTTTCGGCCTTAATACTATCCGGATTAAAAATATTAAAGCCTTTAATACCACCGAACACCAGCTCACCAGTACTTAAACTCAGCGAAGCGTTGTAGTTGAACTGATTGCTTTGCAGCCCATCGGTTTCATAAAAGTTCTTAAACTTGTTTTCTTTAGGGTTGTATTTAGACACCCCATGATAGGTACTGATCCAAAGATTTCCCTCCTTATCCTCCTCTATGTTATGAACAGAGTTGTTAGCCAGCCCTTCTGATTCGGTAAAGGTTTGAAACTTCCCGGTGCCAAAGTCAAACTTTAATAGTCCAAGGCCTTGAGTACCAATCCAGAAATTGCCGCTTTTGTCCTGGTATAAGTCACGGACAGGATAGTCTATTTTGTACTTTTTATGTTTCCGGGCTTGTTTATCTACTCTTATTAACTGGTCGAAAGTACCTAACCACAAATTACCTGCCTGATCCTCCAGTATACTGATGGCATTTGTCAGTGAAGCATCATATACTTCAAATTTATCAGCAGCCTTGTTGTACCTGTATAAAGGACCACTTTCAGTTGTACCGGCCCATAAGTTCTTTTCCCGGTCTTCATACAGCTTCCAGACGTACACATCATCTCCACATGCATAATGTTTAAAAGTTCCTGTAGCGCGGCTATACCTGTTAATACCGCCACCCCAGGTAGCTATCCAAATGTTATTTTCATAATCTCTTAAAATGCTGGTCGCATTGTTGTTGCTTAAAGAAGTGGGGTCGGCTTCATTATGAACAAAATTACGATATATGTTGTCTTTACGGTTCCATAAAGAAACACCTCCTCCATCAGTTCCAACCCAGATAGCTTTATCAGAGTCTTCGCAAAAGGATAAAGTAAAATTGTCTATAAGGCTGTTCTTGTCCAGTATGTCGCGCCGGATGGTTGTAAACTTGTCTTTCTGCCTGTCTATGATATTTACTCCGCCACGCTGTGTCCCTATCCACCATCTTGACTCATTATCTTTGCACAAAGAGGTAACTGCATTACTGGTTAGGTGCATTTTGCCAGCACCGGACTGAATAGAACTAATCTGATTGCTTTTTAAATCTAATATGTTAACGCCTCCCCCGTCAGTGGCTATCCAAAGCTTGTTTTCTTCAGCCACACTAACATCAACAACTCTTCTGTGGCACAGTTTGCCTACACCCGAGCCGTAAAACTCATAAGTCTCTGCAGCAATATTATACTGGTACAAGCCGTTATCAGTACCTATCCATAGTACATTTCCAGAATCAGCTTTGATAACATTGGCACTTTTGACGACACTTGAGATTAACTGAAATTCACTTTTCTGAGGATCAAAACGGTGAAGTCCAATGTTTTGTATCATTACCCATACTCTGCCTTTGCTATCGATATGGAGGGCTCTAACAGAATAGGGTTTGAAAGCCGCCGGGGCTGGTTGCAAAGGTGTTTGCCTGAACCCTCTAGATAGTTTATTGCTGGTCAACAGACCTAAGCCTACAGTAGCCAGGTACAGGCTACCTTCTCTGTCAACAGCTATTTCTACTACTTCAGCATCCAGCTTTTTTCTGTCAGTCTGCGTCAGGGGGTAATAGTAAGCAAGTGAAAACTTTGATGTATTAGGATTAAAGGTGCATAACCCTTTTTTGGTACCAATCCACAGGTTGCCGGAACTATCTCCTGACACAGTATTTATCTGATTATGAATTAAAGATGTCGTGTCATTAATCCTGTTCCTATATACATGAAACTCATAGCCATCATACTTATTCAGCCCATCATCGGTGCCAAACCACATAAAACCCAACCTGTCTTTATAAATGGTATTTACTGTATTGTTGGAAAGGCCATGTTCAATTCCCAGCACACCAAAAGACTGTGGGAGCCCTTTATAGCAGATACTCAAGAACAAGAAAAGTAAAGATATAGTTAGCTTCATAAGAAACAGTATTAAACTTTGTGCTCCTCGGCTACACTTATACATCCTGCCATAGCAGATGCACAGTGTACAAAAGGACATCTTTATTGGGTTTAAATTTTTAGCAGAAATGTTTAGCTTATATAAGCTATGAAAAGCTACCTGGCAACTGTAGCTTTTATTTAAACACATCAGGCGCGAGCCATGCCAGCGCCTGATGTGCGTATGTTCAGATGATTGAGAAAAAGCTTCTGAAAGAATGCTGTTCTATAGCGCAAGCACCACCTAAGTTTATGTCTACTATCAGGTTACTCTTCTATAGTACAATGTTTAAAGTGAATTGCGACGGATAAGCGTAAATGGGTTATGGATTTTTTCTCTGAGTTTGTTTTTCAGCATGTAAGCCGCTGTTTCTCCCATCTTTTCATGGTCTGTAGAAATTACGGTTATCCCGTTGTCTAATATCTTCTTCAAAGGCGTATCGTTGTACGAGATCAGGCCAATGTCTTTGCCTAAGGCCATTCCCTGTGTTCTGCTTTGCTCAACTAAATCTACCAGGTCAGATTCTTCCAGTACAATATAAGCCGTTTTAGGTATAAGAGGCTCCTCATTGATATGGTTTATGACAGCATGGTCAAAAGAAGTCTCTCTACAGAAATGGCGAAACCCTTTTACAATTTCCATTGGGTAAGAGACATCTTTCGGATAAACTAAAACTAACCTGTTGTACTTCTCCAGCAAGTCTTTACCGGAATGCAGCGCATTTCTGATGTCACGCTCAAAGTCCTGATAAATTGCCGTACACTTACCCGTAAAGTTCTCAATGTTCTTGTCAAGCAGCAGCAGCTTTTCAGCAGGAATCTTTTGAATTGTTTGCATTGCTGTTTCAACATTTCTGCAAAAGTGAGGCATAATAACAAAGTAGTTATACTTGCCAAGGCTATCATTGATAAGGCTTTCACAGATCTTACCATCGTAATGATGTATATGAAGATCTACTATAGCATCTTCGCCTAATGTTTTAAGCAGGGAGTAGTAAACAGTCTTTTTATAGGCACTTAGTTTATTGAAAAGTAACAGAACACGAATTTTATCTGAAGAAAAAGTTTTGCTGATATAGCACCCTTTCCCTTTCACAGAACTAATTACTCCACGTTTCCGCAATACCTTGTATGCTTTCTCAATTGTATCCCGTGAGAGGTAGTACATTTCACTGGTTTCATTGATAGAGGGGACCCGCTCTCCACGTTTTAGAATTCCTGCTTCAATGTCAGCTATAACTGCATTTACTACCTGTATGTATTTAGGAGTAGCAGATGTTGAATCAATACGGTCTAGAAGTTCCATATAGCATATAATCTATTTATTAGTAGACAAAAAAATCCTTACTCAATTTGCCGTGTTGTAAAGCACAAACCTCCATAGCTCTTCATCACCCACACTCACAACGTTTTACAGCTTCCACTTTACAGCAAAACACGCCTCACCTTCTCTACTGCACTACCTGTTTTAATTCAAACAACTGTCCTTAGTCGCGCAATCGATTACATTTTAACAATATTTTTTATCATTAACAAACATTCGTTAATTTATTTTAAAGCTCTTGACCTGTAGCTATTGAAAAGTTAGCAATTCCTCATTCTATAGTTGCTAAAAACAAAGCTAAACATTCTTAAATTATATAGATAACACCTACATTATTACAATTATTAAGAAATATTGGATACAATTAAGAAAAATAGTAATATCGAAAATAAATAGCTTTTAACGGGAGTAATTATTCCTTTTATCTGTGCAACTATTACGCAGATGCTCACATTCAATGCAATCGTTTACACAACAACTTGTGTTACTTATTCTTAAGATGATGTCGGTGTTTATAAATTATGGTTAGGCAGAGAAATTGGGCTATAAAACTGTGCACACCAGATTACCTTATAAAGAAGCATTCGGGTATGACAACCATATAAACAAAAAGCCATTGCGCCAACAGAAGTTTATATCTGCTGCCACAGCGGCTTTCCTTAAGTTGATTTTTATCCTAAACTTAGCTGTTGTTGGCAGTAAGCACTTTATTTACAATGTGTACTGTGCCATTGCTACTCTCACCTTCTATATTTTCTACTTCAGCTCCGTTAACCATCACTTTGTTTCCTGATGTAGAAACCTGTAGTTGTTTCCCTCCTACAGTTCTTAGTACTGAGCCATCTTTCAGATCAGCATATTGAATCATGCCAGAGACCACGTGGTTATTTAACAACTCTGCTAACTGCTGCTTATTTTCAGGTTTCATCAGGTCCTCAAAAGTATTTTCTCCAATTGCTTCAAATGCCTTATCGGAAGGAGCAAACACAGTATATGGCCCTGTTCCGTTAAGGGACGTAGTTAGATCTGCTTTTTTTATGGCAGAAGTAAAAGTAGTTAACTTGGGACTGGAGGTTATATTGGCTACAACATTTTGTGACGGGAACATCTCGTTTCCTCCTACATTAGCACTTGTAAGAGGTGCCTCATCAGTGTTAGCCCGAGAATAATGGGAAGCAGGGTTCACTTTGTTCTCCATCCGCAGATCAGGAGATCTAGCTTCACGTTGGGCCTCATTTTTACTATTTTCTTCATTAGTACCATTACAGCTTAAAAGCAGAGTACTGAAAAGTAAACTTATAGATAATGCAAATAACTGTGTTTTCTTCATAGCTTTATAGTATTATTGTGCTTTTTCATGCGATCTGGCTAGCCTTCTGATAAGCTTGCCTAATAATATTAAACTAGAAATTGTGTACTTTTGTTTTATACATTACAGTACATAAAACAAGAAGAAATAATGAAGACAGCAGACATTCATACTGCCAAAGGGGTAATGAAAGTAGAATTTTACGAGAAAGATGCTCCTAACACAGTTCAAAACTTTATAGATCTTGCCAACAAAGGCTTTTACGATGGTCTTACTTTCCACCGTGTTATTCCTGATTTCGTTATTCAAGGAGGCTGCCCTAACTCAAGAGAGGGTGCCAAAGGAACACCAGGTACAGGAGGCCCAGGTTATAAAATAGACTGTGAACTTAACGGTGAAAACCAGTACCACGACCGTGGCGTGCTTTCTATGGCACATGCAGGCAGAAACACAGGAGGCTCTCAGTTCTTTATCTGCCACAGCCGCAAAAACACAGCTCACCTGGACCGCAACCACACTGTTTTTGGTAAAGTAGTAGAAGGCCTGGATGTAATTGATCAGATCAAGGCAAACGACAGAATTGAAAAGGTTGTTGTAAACGAGGAAGCTTAAGAAAGCTGCTAAAGCTTTTCTCAGGTAGGAAGGTAAAAGGAGTCTACTTTTTCCTTTCTACCTGAACAATAAAAAGCCCGGGCTATCAATCCGGGCTTTATTGCTTAAACTGAACTAGAATAGTAACATACAACTTAGTTGAGGCAGAACATTGCCTTTATTAAGCTCCTCCTAAGTGGTTTAACACAAAAGCTGTTAAAAAACCCAGGACAGTTATTAACCCGGTAAAGTTATGCGCTTCTTCAAATGCCTCCGGTATCATGGTATCGGAAAGCATAGCAAGTATGGCACCTGCCGCCAAAGCGGTGGTAGCTGCAATAACACCCGGCGGAAAGCCACTGAAAACAGCATATCCTAAAAGAACGGCTATACCAGAGATAACGGCAATACTAAACCAGACACCAAAGATGTACTTTCGGGAGCGCCCTGCCTTTTTCATACCTGCCGAACTAGAAAGCCCCTCTGGCAGGTTAGACAGAAATATAGCTGCCACAGCCACTAAGCTTACGGCTCCGCCAGCAATCATACTTATACCTATTACAATAGACTCAGGTATTCCGTCTATTAGCGCTCCGATAGCCATTGCATGCCCGCTACCACTGTTATCTTCCTCTGATGGCTGCTGATGCCCTGACCGTTTCCGATGCTTCGCCCCTTGCTTAGCCAGTACCCAGTTAGCAAGGGTATAAATGGCTGCACCGCCCAAAAAGCCTAGCGCCGTTGGGTAGAAACCTCCTTGTTCATATGCTTCACTCATCAGGTCAAAAGACAAGGCAGAAATGAGCACACCACTGCCAAAAGCCATAATAGCAGCAACAACATGTTGCTTAATAGGTATATAATATCCCATTGCCGCACCAAGCAGCAGTGCAGATCCGGCAAGTAATCCCCATAGACCTGCCTTTAACCAAAGCGGAAATATCATAAGTATCATTTATCAGAGGCAAAACTCTCCTATCTAACGGCATATACCATAATCTGTTTGCGCTATAAAAAGTAGTTATCCTGTATCAGCAACTCCCTCTGGATTTACACCGTTACCAGCAGAACAGTCCATTTCACTTAATGTAGCACAAGCAGAGTATACTAACCTGCCATTGCATTTTTTGCTATTACTAAAGTATCTTTCCAATATTTTATTAGCTTAATGCGGATTTATCGTTAGCTTTAAGTTATTCGGTATCCGTAGAGGCTTCCTATATCGCCTGCCTCGGCTTTAGTGATACCATGCTCTAAACTAGTTAAAATAAAAAAAGGGCTGATGCCCCGTCACCTGCTACTATATGAATAAACTTGCTTTGCATTGGCTGATCCTTATAGGTATGGCCTTAGGCATATTATGGGGAATGTTCGCCAGTTCTGTTGGCCTTGTAGAGTTTACAACTGACTGGATAAGACCTTTTGGCACCATATTCATCAACCTTCTTAAGCTTATTGCAGTACCGTTGGTACTTGTTTCGCTCGTTACCGGAGTTTCCAGCCTTAGTGATATAAGTAAGCTTTCACGCATCGGGTCTAAAACAGTGGGGGTTTACTTGTCTACAACCGTAATTGCTGTTGTCTTGGGTTTGTTACTGGTTAATGTTTTTCAGCCTGGCAATGCTTTCTCGGCAGAAAAACGAGAAGAGTTTAAGAAGCAGTTCGCTGCCACTACTACACAGCGCTCTTCAGACGCAGCAACTGTAAAGCAGCAGGGGCCTTTACAGCCGCTCATTGATATTGTGCCAAGCAATATATTCGGAGCCCTGACAGATAACGGGCGAATGCTGCAGATTATCTTTTTTGCGCTTCTCTTTGGTATTGCCCTTATTTTAATTGCCCCGGAAAAAGCTGCTCCTGTCATTAGCTTTTTTGACGGAGTTAATTTAGCCATATTGAAGGTAGTAGACATTATCATGAAAATGGCTCCTTATGGCGTTTTTGCCTTGCTGGCTGGTTTGGTAGTGGAATTTGCCGGAGATGACCCTGCTTCAGCCATTGAACTGCTGCTGGTATTAGGCTACTATTGCATTGTGGTATTGATCGGGCTGGCTTTTATGGTTTTTGTTACATACCCGATATTGGCAACTACGATAGGTAAAATAAAATATGGTGATTTTTTTAAAGGATTGTTTCCTGCCCAAATGCTTGCTTTCTCCACTTCCTCCAGTGCAGCCACGTTGCCTGTAACTATGGAGCGCTGTGAGAAGAACCTGGGCATTTCCAGGGAAATAACTAGTTTTGTATTACCGCTGGGTGCTACCATTAACATGGATGGCACAAGTCTATACCAGGCTGTTGCTGCCGTTTTTATTGCCCAGGCTTATGGCATTGACCTTACCTTAGGAGACCAGATAGGCATTGTTCTTACCGCTACGCTGGCCTCTATCGGCACTGCCGCCGTACCGGGTGCCGGTGTTGTAATGCTTGTAATCGTACTGCAACAGGCAGGTATCCCCATTGAGGGTATAGCACTCATTCTCGCCCCTGACCGTATCCTGGACATGTGTCGTACTGTGGTAAATATTACGGGTGATGCGACAGTATCTATGATGGTGGCACGAACAGAGGGAGAGCTACAAACTCCTGTGCCAACAAATGAAGTGTAAAGTTTGGCTGTAACAGTAAAAAATTGTGATGCCGTTCCTTTATAAGTGTTCCAGGTAAAATTGCATCAAAATAGTAAACAGAGTTTTTCTTATCAGTTTATATATCTTACATTAAACTTGTAAATATTACCAGACATAGCCTTGTATGCAACACTAATAAACAGTCTCCGTTTCTGATTAACTGTTAAAAGAGAAAATGGCTGTAAAACATAATAAGCATGACCCTAAATGATGTACCCTTATTTAAAATGTTTCCGCTTGGTGATGCAGCCATTGTTTTACAATTCGGAGAAGAAATCTCTTTAAGCATACACAACAAAGTAAAAGCTGTAGCAGCGCACCTGGATAAATACCCTTTTTGGGGAATGATAGAATATGTTCCGGCTTTTACCACTGTCACCATCTATTACAACCCCTGGGTAATAAGTGAGAAAGGGAATTACAACCCTTATGAAAAAGTAGTGGATATTGTGCTGGACCTGATGACGCATGTTGAGGAAGAAGAAGGACTAGCCCCCAGAGTAGTAGACATACCTGTGTGTTATGGTGGTGAGTTTGGCCCTGACCTTGAGTTTGTGGCTACCCAGAATCAATTAACACCAGAAGAAGTTATTTCTATTCATGCTGGTGCAGAATACCTCGTTTACATGATTGGCTTTGCTCCCGGCTTTCCTTATTTAGGCGGCATGAGTCATAAAATATCCGCTCCGCGAAAAGAAACACCAAGAACTGTTATTCCGAAGGGCTCTGTTGGCATTGCCGGTGTACAGACAGGCGTATATCCTATTGAAACACCAGGCGGTTGGCAGCTGATTGGGCGTACGCCCCTACGCCTGTTCAACCCTTTTCTGGATTCGCCAAGTTTGTTGAAAGCAGGTGATACAGTACGTTTTGTACCTATCTCTAAAGAAGAATTTAACGAGAGAAAGGAGCAGGTATATGAGCATTAAAATAGAAAAGGCAGGGCTGCTTACTACTATTCAGGATACAGGGAGATATGGCTATCAGAAAGATGGTATTATTGTAAGTGGCGCTATGGATGCAACAGCATTGCGTATTGCCAATTTACTTGTTGACAACAACGAAAATGAGGCTGCCATTGAAGTAACGCTCGTAGGTCCTAAAATCCGCTTTCATGAAAACCATTTGATTGCTATTACTGGTGCAGACTTAGCCCCTGAAATTGATGGAGAGCAAGTACAAATGTGGCGGCCTGTTTATGTAAAAGCAGGAAGTTTGCTACAGTTTAAAGGTCCCGTTAATGGTAGTCGTGCTTATATAGCTATTTCTGGAAGCATTGCTATTCCGAAAGTGATGAATAGCTACTCCACCTACTTACGGGCAGAATTCGGTGGCTTGAACGGTAAAGCCTTACAGGCAGGCGATGTTATTCCCTGTAAAGATCCGGCAACAGACATACTCGCTCTACTCAAGAAAAGAGGACTAACCAACAGCGACAAAGCTTTTATTGAAGTAAAATGGAAACTGGCACCGCAACTTTACCCGGCTTATGAGGAGAACCCTACTATAAGGGTAGTGAAAGGCACAGAATATGAGTTGTTTTCAGAAAGCAGTAAAAGCTATTTGTGGAAAGAGAAATTTCAGATAACATCACAGTCTGATCGGATGGCCCATCGGTTGCAGGGAGTAAACTTATCGTTACAAGAAGATACAGAGCTTATCTCCAGTGCGGTAACGTTTGGCACTATACAAGTTCCTGCGCAAGGCAGCCCCATTATATTACTGGCAGACCGCCAGACAACCGGAGGCTACCCTCGCATTGCACAGGTGATAACGGCTGATTTCTCACAACTAGCCCAGATACAGCCCGGCAAAATTGTTCGGTTTACAGAAGTAACACTACAGCAGGCACAGCAGCTTTATGTAAAGCAGGAGCAAAATATAGAGCAAATCAAAAGGGCATTAGATATCAAAAGAAGTTAAATTAATGGCATTGTTTACAGTTGATCTTAATTGTGACTTGGGCGAAAGCTTTGGAGTTTATAACCTGGGCAACGATGAGGAAGTTTTGCAATATGTTACTTCGGCTAACATAGCCTGTGGCTTTCATGCAGGAGATCCTTCTGTTATGAAAAAGACAGTAAAGCTTGCCCTGAAACACAATGTAGCCATTGGTGCACACCCAGGCCTGCCCGACCTGGCAGGGTTTGGCCGCCGCAGCATGGCTATCTCACCTGAAGAGGCCTTTGACATGGTTATGTACCAGATAGGTGCCTTATCGGCTTTCTTACAGGCAGAGGGCGCGTACCTGCACCATGTAAAACCACACGGGGCGCTTTATAATATGGCATCTGTAAACAAAGAATTATCAGAGGCTATTGCTGAGGCTATTTATAAAGTAACTCCCAATGCTATTTTATATGCCCTGGCAAACAGCGAACTTATAAAAGCCGGAATCAGGATTGGGCTTAAAACGGCTAACGAAGTTTTCGCAGACCGCACTTACCAGCAAGATGGCACCTTAACCTCCAGAAGATCTCCTGACGCGTTAATCACGGATCACGATCAGGCTGTGAAGCAAGTAGTGCGGATGGTGAAGGAAAACAAAGTGTTATCACAGCAGGGAGAAGATATCGCAATTCAGGCTGAAACTGTTTGCATTCATGGAGACGGACCACATGCTCTTGCCTTTGCCCGCCATATTAGGGAAGTACTGTTACGTGAAGCAGTAACTTTACAGGCCCCGTAAAAAGATCATCCATAATGAAGCAAAAAAGAAACTGGAGTGTGTTGCTTGGTGCAGCATTTCTGATGGCAACTTCTGCCGTAGGCCCTGGCTTTTTAACCCAAACCACCGTTTTTACACAGACACTTGCGGCCAGCTTTGGCTTCGTTATTCTTACCTCTATTATACTGGACATTGGTGTTCAGTTAAATGTGTGGCGGGTTATTGCTGTTTCAGAAAAGCACGCGCAGGACGTAGCAAACATGGTGTTGCCTGGTTTAGGAGCCTTTATATCGGTACTTATAGTTTTGGGCGGACTGGCTTTTAATATTGGCAATATTGGCGGTGCAGGTTTAGGCTTTAATGTTTTGTTTGGTATTTCCCCTGAAGCCGGTGCTGTAATAGCAGCTGCAATTGCCATTGCTGTTTTCCTGGTGAAAGAAGCCGGCAAAGTTATGGACCGCTTTGCACAGGTTATGGGGCTGCTTATGATTATCCTGATCGTGTATGTCGCCATTACGTCCTCTCCCCCGGTAGGGGAAGCCATCGTTAAAACATTTGCTCCTGATAAGATAGATCTTATTTCCATTATTACGCTGGTAGGCGGCACAGTAGGCGGTTATATTACCTTTGCAGGTGGCCATCGCTTGCTCGATGCAGGTATAAAAGGGAAAGCTGCTTTATCAGAGGTAAACACTAGCGCCGTGTCAGGCATTATGGTGGCCTCTATTATTCGTATTTTTCTTTTTTTGGCTGCCTTAGGTGTGGTTAGCCAGGGGCTGACGTTAGATGCAACTAACCCACCCGCTTCTGTTTTTAAGTTGGCTGCCGGAAACATTGGCTACAAATTATTTGGCGTGGTGATGTTATCTGCTGCCGTTACCTCTGTTATTGGCTCGGCTTATACTTCAGTTTCCTTCCTTAAATCATTCAGCAAATATGTAGAGCAACATGAGAACTGGATGATAATTGGCTTTATAGCTGTATCAACTACTGTATTTATAGGTATTGGCCGCCCGGTGAGCCTGCTTATTTTAGCAGGTGCCTTAAATGGTCTTATCTTGCCGGTCACATTAGGAACCATTCTTTTTGCAGCGTATAACAAAAACATAACAGGCGATTATAAGCACCCGGTGCTGCTTACTGTTTTTGGTGTGCTGGTTGTACTTGTAATGGCTTATATGAGTGGGTATACCCTACTTGAGCAGCTTCCCCAACTATTTTCTTAGTTCTAAGCTTCTTATCATTACATGGCAACTCTCTCATTAAGTTATCTGTGAGCTATATTGACAGTAGAAGTGCGGCATAAGCAGCCGCTCCCATTATGAATGCCCAATACCTACTTTTACGGTTTTCAGGCAGCTCCTCTTTCAATACGTTCAATATAACGCCGCCTCCCACAAAGGCAGTAACTAAAACAATAAGCGTATGCGATAGCTCTACCAGATAGCCTGTAGCCCAGCCTAAGAATATAGCCAGTACCAATACCCAACGCCCCACATGCTGATACTTTTCACGATGGTGCTCTAACAGGCCAAAGTCGTTTACTACAAAGTGAAGTGCCATAGCCACAGAAAAAAGAAAAAGCTGTTGGAGTGTTCCCTCTTCTCTTTGGAAAAGAATATATCCTATTAAGGCATTATATACAGCAAAGGAGCCAATGTGCACCCAAAAAATTCCAGGTGATGTTTCTTCTTTGCCCTCTTTAGCTTGCCGCTTTTGCTTTGATGTAACCACGGTACGTTCCAACCCATAAAAAATGGCAAGACCAAGCAGGGCCATAATGTATACATGGTGCCTTAAGAAACCTTCACCAGGAAACACCCGCTGCACATGTTCCTGCCCTTCATTCAGTTCTGGAAATAAATGCAAAAACACATACGCTACCGATACACCACCTGCTGCTGAGAGCCATATACTACGAGGTACCCCACCTAAAAACCTGAGACGAGTTCCAAAGAAGTGAATAAGGGCCAGCGCCAGTACTGGCCATATTGATACATAATGTTCCATAGCAACAACTACCTAATCGAACGTTTTAGGGTTTCTGCTTTTGCATTGCAAGAGCAGAGTAAAGAACATGTGTAATTGTTCTTGTCGTTCTTGTTTCCTGCTAGCCCCATGTATTAAAACAAACAGAGCTGTCCGAAATTTGGAACAGCCCTGTTTGTAAATAAAGAAAACGCTGAGGTTAAGCTTGCTTTACTAGCTGCACTTCACCTTGAATTTTCAACTCCTCTCCTAACATTACACCACCTGTTTCAAGTGCTGCATTGTAGTTAATGCCCCAGTCTTTCCGGTTAATTTTACCGCTGATGGAGAAACCTGCTTTTACATTGCCCCATGGGTCAGTAGCAACACCATTATCTTCAACAACAAGCTTTACAGGCTTTGTTGTTTCTTTTATAGTTAGATCACCATACAAGTTGAACGTATCATCATCTACTCTTTCAATTTTGGTTGAGACAAACTTCATATTCGGATGGCTTTCTGCTCCAAAGAAGTCTGCGTTACGTAAATGCTCATCCCGTTGCTCGTTATTAGTGTTGATAGAAGCAACGTCAACATTTGCTACTACTTTTGCATTTGAGAAATCATCATCCTCTGTTTCAGTCTCTACATCGAACTTAGTGAACTTTCCTGTAACGTTGGAAATCATCATGTGCTTAATTTTAAAGCCCAATTCGCTGTGAGACAGGTCTAATGCCCATTTCGTTGTTGCCATAATGTTATGTTTAAATGATTGTTTAATGAATTTTTTGGTAATTATATTTTACTGTTGTTATATCTTTCAACACTATCAGATAAACTATACTTTCATACTTGAGATAAAGCCACTGATAAAATCCTGCAACACTAATTGGTTTAATTCTTCTTTGTCCTGATCTCCTCCCATCATATTGATAGACACTAAGCCATGCAGCATAGACCAAAAAGTATGCAGCTTCAGGAAAGGGTCTGTTTCAGGATTTTTACCAATAGCTATTAATTTCTTAACTGGCTGTAAAATCAGCTCACTAAAAGTACTCAATTCACTTATCTGGTTTACTGTTTCACAGGAAGGGATTCCCAAACCATACATTACCTGGTAGTAAGCTTTATTATCGAATGCGAATCTCCAATATGCATAAGCCATTGCTTCTATTTGGCTTTCAGTACTAACAGTTCCCTCCTGAGCTTTTATCAGTGCTGTATTTAACTTTTGAAACCCTTGCTTTGTCAACTCTAGCAGAATAGCTTCTTTATTCGCAAAATGATCATAAATTACAGGAACACTATATTCAATAGCTTCCGCTATTTTACGAATAGACAGCGCCTGCCATCCTTCCTGAACCACCAGTTGCCATGCGGCTTCCAGTATGGAAGATCGCAATTCCTCTTTATGCCGCTTCTTTCTTTCTGCTATTCCCATTTGCCACGTGTTATTTTACCTAACAGTGTTAGCAAAATTAAGAAATTCATTTCTACTTTGTCAAGAACAGAGTGACTAAGTTTTATATTTTAGCACATTATGAATGTCTTCACAGCTGTAGCTTAACACTAGACAAGACAGCCAGAGAACGTTTTTAGCCGCAATAGCACCAAAGTAACTACCATAGCTTATTAGCCAAACAAGTAAGTGATTTTTGGTATCAAGAGTATCAGAGCAACAGGTATGTTATTTATGTTGGTTTTGCATGTTAAGAATATGCTTGTCCAGTTAAGACAGTTTGCCACGGCAGGTATGATATGCTTAATTTGTAGCATTGTCTAATAGTGCCTTCCATTAATAAATGAAAAAAAGAATTTACAACTTATTGTCTGTTTCAAAAACACCTGGTGACACAAGTTGGTGGTTTGATCTCTTTCTTATCATTCTCATTTCTCTGAATGTTATTGCCATTGTTATTGAATCTGTAGAACCTATCAGGCAAAAATATGAAGCCCTTTTTAAGGGACTGGAACTTGTTTCTGTTATAATTTTCTCGATAGAATACGTACTACGAATTTGGACAGCTAATGAAATCAAAAGGTTTCACAGGCCTATAACAGGTAACATTCGCTACGCTTTAACACCTCTTGCAATTGTTGACTTATTTGCAATTCTACCTTTCTACCTGCCATTTATTGGTTTAGACTTAAGGGTTGTAAGAGTCATGCGGCTTTTCAGATTATTCCGCCTGTTTAAGATAGCTCGCTACGTTAAAGCACTGACTGTGATTAACAACGTATTTAAAGAAAGAAGAGAAGAACTTTTCATTGCTATTATATTTACTTTCTTTCTACTTCTTTTTACTTCAACACTTATGTACTATGTTGAGCATGAGGCACAGCCAGAGAGCTTTGCGAGCATTCCGGAGACAATGTGGTGGAGTATTGCGACATTAACTACAGTTGGCTATGGTGATATCTATCCAATAACAGCACTTGGAAAGTTGTTAGGTGGAATAATTGCCGTTTTAGGCATTGGACTGTTTGCCCTGCCAGCAGGTATCTTAGCTTCAGGATTCTCTGAGCATCTTACCAAAACAAACAGCAAAAAAGACTGTTGCCCACATTGCGGGCAGGAACTGAAAAGAGGATAAAACACCCTCAGCATCCTTTTAGTAAGGTAAAGAAAGAGTAGTACAGAAGTAACTGCTCTATTGCAGTTGGAATTAGATATGATAAAACACAGGCTCCATTAGAGGCTAAAGTTTTCTTACCATAGTAGACTTTGTATTAGTAAAGCCTCACATGGGTAAGAAAACTTTTAGTTACCAGAATAATTTTGAAAGTTCCTGTTAAACCAGGCCATTGGAACATCAGCTTCAAAAGCACCAGTTTTGTTATTGATTCTTTTCTCAAGCCTTCCTTCCACTACAAAACCTATATTTTTATAGAATTCAATCGCGTTACTTTCACGTGCTACAAGTTCAACACGTATAATATCGTTTCTGTTGTCTTTAATGTACGTTAGAAGAGTTGTAAAAAGTAGTTTACCAAGCCTCTGGTTCTGAAAACCTGAATAAACAACAATGGTTAACTCAGAAAGAACGTGACTAAAAATTCTTGGCTTTAACTTATAGCAATGCACCTCTGCTACTAAAACATTTTTGTCAATAGGGTGCTTAATTAATAAGCAATACCGTTGGCAAGAGCCTTTTGCAAATGGTCAGACACATAGGCAGGCATTATGTCATCTTCCACCCTCGCTATTCCTCCTATAGTTTTCGCTACCTGTTTATAAAGATTAGATATTTTGCCTTTGTCCCTCGCTCGGCAAGTTTTACTGTATAATGCATCAAAAGTACAGTTCATTATCTGCAATAAAGAAAACATATTAAGAGATTATGGTTTAAGAAAAAGCCATCCTTCAGAGAGGATTGCTTTTTCACACTACTTTTTAGTATTAATGGCAAGAAACTCTTTCAGGCCTTTCTGGAATAGTTTAACTTCTTCCATAGTATTATATGGAGCAAAGCCAATACGTACCCAGCCGCCCATAGGGTTTACATCTAGCTTATCAGCCATGGTGGAAGCATAAAAATGTCCATCGGCAATACACATGTTATAGTTTTCAGCAAACCATTTGGTTACCTCTCTGGCATTTATGTCTTTTATAGTAAAAGCAAACGTTGGGGTCTTATGCGTGCCTGCTGGCGAACGGTAAAGATGCACTTCCGGTATTTCATTCAGAAAGCTTTCTACCATGTTAGCCAGTTCTGTTTCATAGGCTTCTATGTGCTCCATAGCTGATCGCAACCTTTCTTTTCGTGTAGCGCCTTCGCCTAAATTTTCAATAAAATTGATAGCTCCGGCTAAACCTGCTATGGCCTCATGGTTTTGCGTTCCTGTTTCTAATTTGTCAGGTATCTCTACCGGAGCAGGTTGTAGCTTATACACTGGCAACTTCTTAAAAAGCTGTGAAGTAACAACTGCCATACCAATGTGCGGACCGAAAAACTTATAAGCTGAACACAATAAAATATCACACCCCATTTTTTCGAAGTCAATAGCCAGATGAGGTACAGCATGCACTGCATCTGCCACTACTATAGCACCTACTTTCTTTGCTCTTGCTACTATTCTGGCTATGTCTGTTACGGTGCCAGTTACATTAGAAGATAGGCCAACAGCCACTAACTTTGTTCTTTCTGTAATAATATTGTTTAAATTTTCCAGTTCCAGTGAGTAAGTAGCAGGGTTAAGCTCTATGAATTTAGCTACGGTTCCTCTGTCTTTGGCAAGCGCAAGCCAGGGATCAACATTTGCCCGATGGTCTAGTTCTGTTACCACAACCTCATCGCCTTCCTCAATAAATGCAGCTAAACTTCTGGCAATAGAAAAGGCAAGGCTGGTCATGTTCTGCCCAAAGGCTACTTCTTCGGGTTTACAATTCAGGAAGTCAGCAACAGCGCTGCGGCTGGCAACAATGGTATCTTCAGTGCTTACGCTTGTCGGAAAGGCACCGTGTAAATTAGCCATGCCGCTGAAAATATAAGCTACCATAGCATCTACTGCCTGCCGTGCCATTTGTGTTCCGCCAGGGCCATCGAAAAATATAAGCGGTTTTTCTTTATCTATGGTGTTTTGTAATGCTGGAAACTGAGCTCGGACTTGTTCTATAGGAAATACATTGGTCATATTGTAGAGGGTCTTGTTGTCTGGTTAAAGGTGAATAACTTAATGTGACAGGCACAGCCTAAGCTTTCTCAAATTAATGTGAAATTAGAACAAGTAAAAGTTTATTTATTAAACTGCCGCTGGTACAGCTTATATACTGCTTCCGGTTATTTTCTTTTCTGAGTTGCGTATAAAAAAGGCAGAAAGTTGTTTAACTTCCTGCCTTTTTATCAACTAAAGAAATTTAATGTAGAGAAAAGCTGCTGATAGTTTATTCTGGTGTTTGGGTTCCACTCCTTAACAATCATCATCGTCTTCATAAGCAGACCTGCCTGGCATTAAGAATATCCTGCCGGTCTCTTTCTACCTGCCCTAGCAGGAGACACTTTACTTAACTTGTACAGCGCAAGACCTTTTCTAAGCTACACGCAGGCAAGTAGAATTCGACAAGCTTAATCGAATTTGTTCTTCAGAGTTATAATGAGAAATAAAGTCACGTTTACGCCAGGTAAATTTCCCTGGCTCCTGCATCAGCACAACTTTAGTTCTTTTTCCTACTGCTATAAGGCCGATGCCACGCTTTTTACACAAATCTAACAGATAATTCCTTAAGCTGGTATTCCAGAAACAAAGGCTGCTAATAGACACTCCAAGCCATTGCTGGTCTGCAGACTGCTTCTTCAGCATATCAACTATCCTTCTAACCTTATTTTTAAATTAGCCAACGAGTGAGAGTCCAGTATATTTAATCTGCCAGACCTCGGTCTAGCGTTTAATCATGCTAATAGTCTGTATAGTTCCTTTACCCTGGATCTGAATAATGTACTTTCCAGTCGATAGCGCATGCACATCCAGTTCCTGCTCAACCTCGTTGTTTAGCGTCTTTTGTTGAATTGTGCGACCCTCCATGCTAATGATGCGAACAGTGTAGTTATCTTTAGGCAACATGTCCATATTCAGATGAACGATATCTGACGCCGGGTTTGGGTACAGCTGTGCTTTTGTAATGCCATCACTCTTTAGAGTAGTAACAGAGACAACATGGCTATACTCATAATCACCATTTAGACCCACTTGCTTAAGGCGGTAGTATACTGTGCCAATTGGAGAACTCTTGTCGGTGTAGCTGTAGTCGAGAAGCTGGTTGCTGCTGCCTGAGCCCTTCACCTTTCCAATATTCATGAACACTTTACCGTCCGTGCTACGCTCTATCAGGAAGTGATCATTATCAACTTCAGTGGCAGTTGTCCAAGAAAGAACATTCCCCCCCGGCTTCTCAACTGCTGTAAATTTAACAAGTGTTACCGGAAGCGAATTTAAGACCATAACAGGTATTGTGTAAGTAGCAGGTGAAGCGTCGGCAACACCTTCGGCATCTATTACTGTGTAATGGAAAGTTACGTCTGATGTGGCATTAGCTACTGGTTTATATACTAAAGTATTGGCCTGATCCCAACTGTAGTCCTTATCAGCCTCAGCTGGCACAGCGTTAATAGTTAATAAACCAGTTACCGGGAGTGTCGTGATACGGAAATTTGCCAGGGTACCATCATAATCAACACCAGAAAGCGGAGTAAGTTTAACTTCTGTGGCCTCCTCAGCCAAATCGCTTTCAGAATACATTATATCTTTTGCCTCAGGTTCTCTATTTATTGGGATTGTAAAAGTAGCAGGAGTTCCGTCAACTGCCCCCTCAGAGTCTTTAATGGAATAACTGAAGGTTATATCATCCGGGTTTTCTGTAACCGGATCATACGTAATCAAGTTTCTGGAAGACCAGGCATAATCAGTTATAAGGTCTGCTACGACACCATCTATATACAATTTTCCTGCACTTGGTAATGAATTAAACCTGAAAGAAGCCACCATACCATCTGCGTCACTACCTGGCAACGCGTCGACTGCTGTAGCTGCTGCCGTGCTAATAAGCGCAACTGAGTTTGTATAGTTTATCGCAACCGGAGATTGGTTGTACTTAATCTGGCAAACAGACTGCTGGTTAACTAAAGTACCCGTACTGGCAGTAAAGCCGAAGTACACTTGTGGGTTATCACTAAACACCTCATTTACAATATCTGCACTATAACTGGTACGAAACTCACCATCAAAATAAACCGAAAGTGTGTTTAAATCTTTTACCCAGATGATTTTTACTGCGTGATCGGCTCCATCTTCTGTATTGTTGCTCGTGCTGCTCATTTGTACTGGTGTTGTTACAGGCTCCGTAACTTTGCCATTAAGAAAAAAGCCTACATGGTCTGCTGACAGATCATTGCTACCATTATCGTAGGTATCAAACTCTACACCCACAGAAGGAGCTATATTCTGGAAGCCCAAACCCTGCCCACTTTCCCCTTTGGCAAACAATGGATTTGAAGCCTGCTGCTGTAACCCAAAGGCTACACCGTCAGCACCATTATCATTACTACCTAAATTAATGTTAAAGCTGATCTCAAATGACTTTGTTAAGTCAATAGGCGTAACAGACCAAACCTCCCCCTGCCTAAACTCTTCAGGTAAAGTTAATGTATAACAGTTTTCTCCGTTCTTTGTCGCATCGCTGTTTGCCTGGAAAGCATCCGAATTTATTGTTATAGTTACAGGAACAGTGGATATGCCCCCTTTACTGTCTGTCGTGGTGATATTTGTTGTATAAACTCCTTCTTCAACTGCGTTGTTATTAACTGAAACAGCTCCTTGGGTATTCAGTGTCAGGAAACCAGGAAGTGCACTACCTGAAACAGTGGCGCTAGTAATAGTACCATCCGCATCTTTGGCTGTTGCTACAACTAAACCAACAGTAATGGCATATCTTGAAAACACATTAGGAGTAGTATAAACTGCCGCTCTATCTGACACAACCGGAATAGTATAAGTGGCCGTTACAGTAGCACCTCTGTCATCAGTGGCTGTAAAATTAAATGTTGCCTCGCCAACAAAACCAGCATCAGGCTTATATGTAATGTCGTTAAGCTTTCCGTTGGTTGCGGTGTATGAATCTGTTGTACTGGTTACAGGTGCTCCATTAATATAGAGTGTACCGGAGGTTGGCAAAACTGATATTCTGAAACTGGCAATAGTGCCGTCAGAATCAGTAGCGGTTAAAGGACTAATAATGGTGGCTGCAGCCGTATTTGGTATAGCCGGAGAAAAAGTAATATTGCTGGCAGTTGGTGCACTGTTCGTAATTGTAACATTTTCCGCAGTACTTGACTCTGCAATATAGTTAGCGCCAGCAACAGTAGTAGATGCACCTGTTTCATAAGCAATATTATAAGCATCCCCCCCTGTAGCAGGAGAAATTTTACGGGTGGCAGTTTTGCGAGTAGGGTCGAGGTATGTAACTGTAACCCCATTCTGGTAAGTGCCATCACCTACAGTTTTAGCAATGTTAACCGTAAACGTAATGCTCACATTGCTTCCGGATGGAAGAGTAAAGGTCCCCCAGTTTAGTGTCGTATTACCGTTAACAGGAAAAGTGGAAGCAGGACCAAGGCTAACTGCACCGGTAGTGGCATCGCCTCCATTGTCGGCATAAACACCATCGCTGTAATCTATAGAGTTATGAGAGGCAAAGCTAAAGCCTGCTGGTAGCACATCTGTAACAGTAACCCCTTGAGCTGCCCCACCTGTGTTACTTATTTTTATGCTATAAGTAGCTGTTGCTGTACCATCTGTAGCACGGGTTATATTGGCTGAGGAAGTTGTTTTAGTTACTGTTAAAACAGGTAAACAGTTAGAACCAGAGGCAGAATTGGTAAGCGTTGCAGTACTTAATGCTTCATTTTTCACACCATCTTCACCATCTACTGCACCAAAAGCCCCTGAAGAGTTTGCGGAACCAGCATAGCCTTTTTCTACACTACTGGAAGCATTGAGAGCAGCATTAGCCATAATAACACCGCCACCGCCACCGCCGCCAGGCCCATGACCTTTGCCATTGCTACCGCCTATACCACCTTTTGCATTTACAGTGACATTATTTAGGCCATTAGCAGCAGTAAGCAATACTGTTCCGCCTGCCCCACCGCCGCCAGTACCATCGTAACCAGCAGTATAGCCACTTGCACCATTAGCACTTATAGTACCTACATTAGCTGCTATAGAACCTGCACGCACCATTACTATACCTCCACCGGCTGCACCACTACTGGCAAACCCATTGCCCGGCGTACCAGACCCGTCGTTAGTGCTACCCGCACCGCCGCCGCCGCCCATTACTACACGCGTTCCGGCTGTGCTAAACGGAGCTCCTCCTATACCACCTATAGGTTTACCTGTAGGCAGACTCGGGTTTGAATTCCATGAGTTACCTCCCTGGCCTCCGGCGCCACCGTTGGCACCGCCGCCGCCGCCAGAGTTCTGGTCATTTATCTCAGGGCTACCATCAGTACCACCACCGCCTGCGTTGCCAGGGGCACCACGCCCCATGCTTCCGTTAACATAACCTTCTACACCAGTATATGTCGGTGTAGTACCACCAAAGTTTACAAAGGCAGGAGTACCTGCAATCCCTTCTCCCTTTTGAGCGTTTGCATCGTTAGTAGACAGTGTCCTGTAATCAGTTTCGCTACCACCTGTTCCGCCCCTCAATCGTCTTCCAGCTCCTCCTCTAAAGCCTTTACCGCTCACATCAATTGCCTGGTTGTTAAAGTTTAGGAAACCAGCTACATCCATAGCTACAATACCACCTGTCGATCCATCCCATGCAGGGCTGGTAATAGTGGACATTAAGGTTGCAGTGCTATATTGTGGCACACGTACTACTTGAAACCGTTTCTGGCCTTGTGCACCATAATCAGCATGTATGTAAGAGTTCTTGAGGTGTGCCACTGTAAAAGCTCCATTCTCGATCTGGCTGATGGCCATGGCATACTCATAGGTACCAGCTACGTTATTTGACAAAGTACCGTACGTATTGGTATTGGTTACATCCATATCAGCTCCCTGCATCTGGATAATCAAAACTAAGTCACCTTGTGAAATGGGGGTTGTATTTCCACTGGCATTAGCTGGCCCTACAGAAACGGAAACATTATCTCCGGCTGTTACAGACGCTGTACCTGGATAATAGGTATTTACAATTGTGCTTGTACTATTTAGTATGCCATCTTTACCCGGTGAAGAGCAAACCTGTGCAAACAATTCGAAGTTTACTGACAGAAAAAACAATAGAAGACTAATGAAGCAGATGCTACACCTTTTGGCCTGATTAAAAATAGAGGTCAGCATATTAATATATAGTTTAAAATCAACTGTTATAATGTTAACAAGTCAAAATTAACTAAATATAGTTTAATACTTATATATTAATTATTAATTTTTAACTAATCATCTTGCATAAAAGACATAACTTAAAACTAAACTATAAAAATAATACAAAATTTGTTTTTGTATTATTAAAAGCAAAAATATAATATATAATCAAAAACACTTACTATATAAACATAGAGCTACTTCATAAGCTTAAATCATGCATAATACTACTCATAGTACATATACATATTATACTAAAGTGATCGAACAAAATAATTTTAGCTTATCTGTGACTAACTTTAAAGTTGTGGCACTAAACGAGCAGTAAACCTTCTTGAGTTAGTGGGCTTCCATAGAGTGATACCATCTAAGATGATTTCACTTATATAAGAGGTGTTAAAATGTAACTTGCTATTTTGTTAAGTTCAAAGGAAAGAGTATGCCGCACCTTATTATATCCAATGATTGGCTTGATATGCCCTTGCGCGACTCACCATTTACTTGGAGGATTACTGCGCAGGATATCAAAACTATTGGTAATATGCTTTATAAAGCTTATCTGAGAGAATTAAATATGCTTAACTGTAATAAAGAACAAAGGCAGAAAGCTACTTAACTTTCTGCCTTTTTATTATAATTCATAATTAACTACAAATAATAATTTCCTTAGTAGTTATCATCGTCTTCATCCTCATCACCAAAACTTGGCATCGAGAACATACCGCTTAGCAGGTCTTTAAACTGAAGGCCAGCAGTAAGTCGGTTCTTACTTAACTGACTGTGTTCCGCCAAGCCATGAAGTGCAAACTCCATCATAAACAGCTTCTCATCTCCTGTAGCATCCTTCTGATATTTCTCTACCAGTTCTGCCAGACCAGGAACTACCTGCAGTGCCTTTTTATAATCTGCGACAGAAGCGTCATTTAAAATATCTACAGTATTCCCATCACCAAACCAATCTGTAATGGCTTTATAGGAGTTTCCCTGTTTCGCTTTTTTCGCTTTATCCGGATCTGGAAAATAATTCAGGAATTGTGTACGAATGGCCTTGCCCATCAGCACCTGTGCCACATGGCCGGCTCCCTCCTGTTCTCCTTCGTAAACCAGTTCAACCTTACCTGTAACGGCTGGTATGGTGTTCAAAAAGTCTGACACACGCACATACGTTGCATCTTCTCCATTTAGTAAAGCGCGTCGTTCCGCAGCACTAACTAAACTTTCGTATGCTGATATAGTTAAACGTGCCGATACACCACTTTTTGCATCTACATACTCACTTTCGCGTGCCTCAAAAGCAACCTGCTCAATAAGGTCACCAATAATTTCATTGGTTTGTACCAGTTGCTTCTGCCCTTCTTTTACAATAGCTTCCTGCTTGGTAATTCTCTTGCCAATTTCAATAGACTTCGGATAGTGCGTAATAATCTGGCTGTCGATACGGTCTTTTAATGGCGTTACAATAGAACCACGGTTTGTATAGTCTTCCGGGTTGGCTGTAAACACAAACTGTATGTCTAATGGTAAGCGTACTTTAAAGCCTCTTATCTGGATGTCGCCTTCCTGAAGAATATTAAACAAAGACACCTGGATACGCGCCTGTAAATCAGGAAGCTCATTAATAACGAATATTCCGCGGTGTGAACGTGGAATCAGCCCGTAATGTATCACACGCTCATCAGAATAAGGCAGTTTCATTGTGGCTGCTTTTATAGGGTCAGCATCCCCAATCAGGTCAGCTACTGACACATCAGGGGTAGCTAATTTCTCAGTATAGCGGTCTGAGCGATGCAGCCAAATTACAGGTGTATCATCGCCATGCTCCTGCACCTGGTCTTTTGCAAAGCGTGAAAGTGGTTGCATCGGGTCATCGTTTAACTCAGAGCCCTGCACTACCGGAATATACTCATCCAGCAGGTCAATCATCTGACGAGCAATACGTGTTTTAGCTTGCCCGCGCAAACCTAACAGGTTTACGTGGTGCATAGAAAGAATGGCCCGCTGCATATCAGGAATTACAGTCTCTTCATATCCCCATATTCCCGGAAAAACGTCTTCTTTGTTCCGCAACTTTTCTATCAGGTTATCCCGTAGTTCCTGCTTTACGGTCTTTGGCTCATAGCCTGCTGCTTTCAGTTGTCCTAATGTCTTTATCTGTAATAGCTTCTCTGCTGGAATATCTTTATAATTCATCTTTTACTTTATCAGGTAAACAATTTTCAGTTACTAATAACTGAGTTTTATATAGTTGATGCTAATTCTGCTCTAGGGTTAAGTAAAGGCTATTTTAAACCTAACCAGGAAGAACAGCTTATTCCACATAGACCATATGGAATAAACCTAAAATGTTTTTTTCCGGTTACGACGGTAATCGCGGAAGACAAGATGCCCTAAACCTTTCAGGCTGCTATAGTATGCCTGCCCATTGTTCACTTTAGTAAACTCCTCTACGAACTGCTGTAGGTATGGGTCAGAGGCAATCATAAAAGTAGTAATAGGCACTTTAATACGGCGGCATTGTGCCGCAAGGTTCAGCGTCTTATTCACTACTTTCCGATCCAAGCCAAAACTATTCTTATAGTAATGTATGCCTTCTTTCAGGCAGGTTGGCTTACCATCTGTAATCATAAAAATCTGTTTGTTAGCTGTCTTACGCTTGCGCAGAATGTCCATGGCTAACTCCAGGCCTGCCACTGTATTGGTGTGATACGGCCCTACCTCTAAGTAAGGCAAGTCTTTTATCTCTATCTGCCACGCATCGTTACCAAACACAATAACATCAAGTGTGTCTTTTGGGTACTTCTGCTTCACCAACTCTGCCAGCGCCATGGCTACTTTTTTGGCTGGTGTTATCCTGTCTTCTCCGTACAATATCATAGAGTGTGAGATATCGATCATAAGCACTGTAGATGACTGTGACTTATGCTCTGTCTCATTTACCTCCAGGTCCTGCTCTGTAAGTCTAAAGTCTCCAAGGCCATGGTTTATCTGAGCATTACGAATAGAGTCGGTCATGGAGATTTGCTCCAGTGTATCACCGAATCTGTACTCCCGGCGGTCAGTAGTAGCTTCGTCGCCAGTGCCTGTATGCGGAGTAGCATGGTTTCCTTTACCGCTTTTTTTCAGTTTACCGAAGATTTCTTCCAGCGCACTTTTACGAATGCCTTGCTCACTTTTTGCTGAAAGCTGAAAAGATCCCTGTCGCTGCGGATCTTCATCTAAATATCCTTGCTTCTTAAGATCTTCAATAAAATCTCCAATACCATAATCATCCCCCGTAAGCTTGTACTGTTTGTCTAAAGAGCTGAGCCACGAGAGTGCTTCGGCTACATCACCAGAGGTAACGGTAACCAGTTGCATGAATATCTTTAAAAGTGAATCGAAATTTGGTTTGTCTTCCTGTGGCGGAACGTATTCTGAAAAGCGAAATCCTAAAGCCATAATAATATCTGTATTTATTTGTTACAACAACAATAGCAGACGGAATGTTCGCCTCCTACAGTGTTACAGCTCTAAAGTGCAGCTAACACTTCTAATATAAGTTATAAATCAATAAGTATAAACATTTTATAGACGTAAACAGTAGATTATTTATATTCAATAAAATCTTTCAGACCTATGAAAGCAATATGGAACAACATAGTTATTGCCGATAGCGACAAAACTATTGAGGTAGAAGGTAACCAGTACTTTCCCGCTAACACCGTTAAAAAAGAGTTTCTTGAAAACAGCAGAACCCACACTAACTGCCCCTGGAAAGGCGAAGCAGCGTATTATCATGTAAAAGTAAATGGTGACGTAAACCCTGATGCCGCCTGGTATTACCCCAACCCAAAGGATGCTGCAAAAGGAATAAAAGACCATGTAGCCTTCTGGAAAGGAGTAACGGTAAAAGAATAATCTTCATACGCGTACGCTACAGCAAAGTATAATCTCTTTTAAAAAGAAAAGGACAAAAGCATCAGGTTTTACTCCTTTATCTTTTGTCCTTTTTTTGTACTTCTTTTCTGTAATTAGTCTATCCAACGGAATTTATACTCCAGTTGAGGTGGTTTCATACGGTCTGCCACGCGCTTCAATCGGTTAGGCAGTCCCATCACGTAATCACGGGCACGTTCACCGGCTTCGTTCAGACCTGATATAGATTCAATTTTCCAATCATTAATCAGGTTATCCAGAATAGCCGTATAATCATGCGAAGTGTATACTCCAATACGCTGTGCGGCATCGGTAAAATGGCCGAAAGTCTTACCTAACTCCACTCCCAACTCACGCATATAATGTGCCGGCATCACAATCTTCTTACGCATCATATCTTCAAAAGCCAACATCATTTCACTAGGGTCTGCTTCGAATATTTTGCTCACAAAGGCTCTATAAGCTTTTGCATGTCGGGCTTCGTCTGCAGCAACGTTGCCGCAAAGTCTTGCCAACACGTTATCTCCTTCCTGTTTAGCTAGCTTTGCCACGCGCCGGTGAGAGATATTGGTAGCCATTTCCTGGAAGCTAGTGTATACAAAGCTACGATATGGATCATTATCTGTCTGCAGATCAAAACCATCGGCTATCAGGTATTGCGTTGAAGCTTCCATCTCGCGCATGTTTATACGCCCGCTCAGGAAAAGGTAACGGTTTAGTATATCTCCGTGTCGGTTCTCTTCGGCAGTCCAGCCACGGTTCCACTTAATCCAAGGGCTATCAGCTTCTTGTGGCATGCCTTCTATAGTCATTAACCAGCTTTCATAGGAAGGCAGCGCTTCTTCTGTAATGGTATCGCCAACAAGAACAGCTAATAAATCATAGCTTAAGTCACGAGCGCGCTCACGCAAAGCTTTTACCTCATCCAAAAAATTATCAAGTCTTGAGTCAGGCAAAAGATCTGCAGGCTGCCAGCTTTCTTCTACCGTTTTAAGGAACTCAGAAAGGTTTTCACCAACGAAATCCTCCATCCATCTTAATACTTCTATACGGGAGGCAAATGGAGCTGTAATCATGTTGTTCATGTTTGTTGAATGTCAAATATACTTATTATATACCATATTTTAACAGCCAAATTGTTTAACATATTTAGCAAATTGTTAAATAGCTGAAAAAGCGAGGGTATAAGACTATAAGTGTTTATTACGTAAAAAAACAATTTTGTTATACCTCAAGCTAAAGATACTTTTTCTTGTACCACAAGTATCAGTATAGTTATGTACCATACCTGATGCGGTAGTAGAACCGGCGTGCAAAACTAAAGCTCAATTTATACTTAGAAAGCAGGAGCAAAAATATGTAAGAGAGAGGCAAGCGAGCCTCCTTCTTTAACAGCAAAAGCAACGCCTTTGCTTCTTCAAAATTGTCTGTCAGGTAAGCATGACGGGCCTCGTACTTCAGGCGCTGTACCAAAGCACGTTTCTCTTCGGCCGTCTGCACTAAACGAGCTGCTTTTTCGCATACCTTTATAGTGGAAGCCAACAACCTGTTCCCTTTCCCATACCAGCTTTTTGATAAAGAGGAGGCATGCACCCGCCGTTTTGTTGTTACCTGATCCAGATAAAAATATTGATAAAGTTTCGATGATCTTATCCAAAAATCAAAGTCTTCGTATGCCAGCGATTCGTCATATCCCTTTAGCGTCTCCAACACTTGGCGGCGCACCATCATAGTTGGCGGACAGATGATATATTGCTGCAGCAGCTCTTTAAAGATGTACCCGGATGGAGCAAAAGAAAGAAGCCGGCCCTTTCTGTCCCGTTTATAATGAAAGCCAATGGGCTCTGAATTATCATTTATGTAAGCAGCATCAGTATAAATGACACCGTAGCTTTGGTCTAGCTGTGTAAAGGCTGTAATCTGTTTCTCTACCCTGTCTGGCAGCAGGACATCATCGGTAGCAAAGTCAATTAGATAATCACCGTTACTGGCACGCCACCCCATATTAAAAGCAGTGCAGTTACCCCGGTTATACTCTGTGCTGATAAACCTTATTTGTGGGTTTGCCTCCAGATATGTTTGAATGATGTCAGCACTTCCGTCTGTACTGGCATCATCCACCACAACTACTTCAATGTTTGGGTATGTCTGAGCCAGCACTGAATTCAGTGCCTCCGTCAGAAAACGCTCATGGTTATAGCATAAACATATAATAGAGACAAGTGGAATAGTGCTCATAAAGTAAAACCAGGTAACTCAGTAGCAATAATTATTTATTCCGGAAGAAGGCTTTAACAGCATTAATTACAGATTCCTGCTCCTGTTCTTTTAGCCCGGGAAACAAAGGCAAGCTCAGGCTTGTCTGAGACAGTTCTTCTGCCACAGGAAAATCTCCTTGCCTATGCCCTAAGAAACTGTAAGCAGGTTGCAGATGTAAGGGCACCGGGTAATGTATAGCTGTACTAATTCCCTGTTGCTGTAACCCTGCCTGAAGCGCATCCCGATGCTTTGTGCGAACATTAAAAATATGGAAAACATGAGCGCAACAAGGGGCAGAATACGGTAAAGATAAACCTTCTATATCTTGTAGTTCAGACAGATATACTTCCGCCAGCCGCTGTCGTTCTGCATTTAGTTCATCCAGATACTGTAGCTTAACCCGGAGCACTGCTGCCTGCAACTCATCCAGCCGGGAGTTAACACCTACCAGTACACTATTGTACTTGCCTGCTTCTCCGTAGTTTCGGTATCTCCTTATGAAGGCCTCCAGTTCAGGGTCAGAGGTGACTACAGCACCGGCATCTCCCAAAGCTCCCAAGTTTTTTGTAGGGTAGAAACTAAAAGCACTGGCATGGCCGAAGGAACCTACCTTTTGCTGCTTGTAAGTAGCTCCGTGTGCCTGTGCTGCATCCTCTATTATTTTGAGATTAAACTTCTCAGCTAGTTTCACTACCTCTTCCATCTCACAAGCCTGCCCATACAAATGCACTGGCACTATGGCTTTTGTCTCAGATGATATAGCTTTAGCAGCTCCTGCAGCAGTTATGTTAAAAGTATTTACATCGGGCTCTACCAACACAGGCTTTGCCCCTGCCTGAAGTACAGCATTGATTGTAGCAATAAAAGTATTAGCAGGCAGCAACACTTCATCTCCGACACTAATACCACAAGCTTTAAGAGCTATCACTAAAGCATCGTAGCCATTACCCACACCTATTGCTGCACCGGCACCTATATAGGAAGCAAAAGCGTGGTCAAACGCCGCTCCTTTTGCACCTAATATATACTGCTTACTATAGGTAGCTTTTATTAGCGCTTGCTTTACTTCCTCGTCCATGCCTGTTGGGAAATCTCTGAACTCAAAATAAGGAAGCTGTTGCTTTTTCATCAGGTTAAACACAGAGTTCCGGATAGCTTACAGGACTACATGATCAGCAAACTTTCGGAACTTACTATAATCCCGAATGTAATCCTTTTCATCAAACTCTGTTGAGGTAAGGCATAAAGCTATTGTTCCGGGTGCAAGCGTAAGTTCTGTCCAACACATGGCAGGAATATATAAGCCTGTTTTTTCGTCCTTTAGCTCAAACTCCAACTGCTCTTTTCCTGTATCTGTTTTAACACTTACAGTTCCATGAACAGCAACTAAAACCTCTTCTGTAGCTTTATTGGCATGGTTTCCTCGTACCACCCCCGGTGGTGTGCCGTGCACCCAGAATACGCGCTTTATAGCAAAAGGAATTTTGTCAGCGTATTGGGTTGTCGTGATAAAGCCCTCTGTAGGACTACCTATGCTGTCGAAGTGTATCAGTAGTGGGGATGCTGGCAAATCAGTATAAATTAATGGTACTACAAATAAATACTTTTTACGGTAAATATGCCACTGCAGCTGTGCCGGTTTTGCCCTTGCCTGTTCTTAAGCTAAATTTGTGAATAATTCAAATGCTCAAGTTCGTTCCGGAGCCTACATTGCTATGTAATTTCAACGGGCTAAACGTTTAGGTTTAAAGTACCTGGCCATTAAAAGATGCAAGAAGACACCTACCTTACTATAGAAGCTCCATCCGAAAGCCTTTACAAAGAGAAAGGGAGCAAGTTTATCGGGCTTGCTTATCCGGTATATTCTGAAGAAGATGTTAAGGAGATTATGGCTGAACTGAAAAAACAGTACTACGATGCCCGTCACCATTGTTATGCTTATAGCTTAGGAGCAGATAAAAGCCGCTACCGTGCTAACGACGATGGTGAACCCAATCACTCTGCCGGAGACCCTATACTTGGCCAGATTCGTTCTGCTAATCTAAGCAATGTACTTATTGTGGTGGTTCGCTACTTTGGCGGCACTAAATTAGGTGTAAGTGGCCTGATTAATGCCTATAAAACAGCTGCAGCTGATGCCATTGCGAATGCCGTTATCGTTGAAAAACACGAGGCCTCACAACTGCTCATACACTTCTCTTACCCACAAATGAATGATGTCATGAGCTTGGTGAAAGAGTATGACCTGGATGTTAAAAAGCAGCAGTTTGAACTGGAGTGCCGCCTTACGGTGGAGGTTCGAAAAAAGCTGGAGCTTGAGGTGGCAGGTAAACTTGAAGAACTGGAAAATGTTACAATTTCCGTGATTGAATAGCCTGAGCTTTTCTTACCTTGCAGGCTACAGCAGCATTAACTATGGCAAAACGTAAGCATAACAGGTCCAGAAATAAAATACTAGATCGTAAAGCAGGTTCAAAGCCGGGGCATTTATATGTACCCACCAACGCTTATGCACCGCGTTTCTTTCTGATGTCTTTTACGGATGAAATGTTTGAGGAGCTGGAACTACCTAGCTATGCAGAATTACTGAAAAAAGTAAATGAAAGGCCGGATGCTCGGCATTGGATAGATATCAGAGGCTATGGTGATTTAAAGCTTCTGGAGCACTTGATGGCTGACTTTTCACTGCACCCTCTGCATATGGAAGACGTAATAAACGATTACCAGCGCCCTAAAGTGGAGGACTTTCAGGACACAAGATTGTTTATTATTACCCGCATGCTGCGCTGGTCCACTGAACAGCACTCTCTCGACGACGTGCAGCTCTCTCTGTTTACCGGTTCCAATTATGTGCTAACGCTTCAAAGTGACTATGACGATTGCCTTGATCCGCTTCGGGAACGCATCAGAATAGGCAAAGGCATTATCCGGCAACGCCCCACTATGTATATGGTGTATGCCATACTCGATGTGGTACTGGATTATTACTTTCCGGTAATGGGAGAAATCAGCAATTATCTAGATGACCTGGAGATAAAGGTATTACAGGACCCAACCAAAAGGACTTTATCACAGATTCTGGATCTGAAGGGAGAACTGGTAAAGCTTCGCCGCATTGCTTGGCCGGAGCGGGATAAGATGAATGAGATACTCCGCATGGATGATGACATTATTCCTGACAGCCTGGACGTATACTTCCGGGATGCCTACGACCATACGGTACAGTTAATTGACCTGATAGATAACCATAAGGAAATGACTTCTAGCCTGGTAGAGTTATATATGTCTACGGTCAGTAACCATATGAACGGGATTATGAAAGTGCTGACAATCATCTCCAGTATTTTTATACCGTTAAGTTTTATTGCCGGTGTATACGGCATGAACTTTTCCCGTGAAAACCCTGAAACAGGCAAAGTTTACCCGTGGAGCATGCCAGAATTGTACCAGCCTTATGCTTACCCTTCCCTACTGCTTTTTATGTTCCTGATGGTAGTACTACAACTTTATTTCTTTTACCGGAAGGGTTGGTTTAAAAGCTTCTGAAATGAAGTATTACTCCGGCAGCTTAAATTCTAACTTCGTCAGTTCACGCCCATACACTTTGTACAAACTGTAGTTGTTAGCCACTTCGTTATAGTAAATGGTTACTGGCTGATTGCTCTCCAGTGTACGGTCGCCTATAAGGGTAGCTTTAGAGTTGTACAAATATGTTTTCTGCGGGCCTGTCTCGGTTATGGCAAACACCTTCTTATCACCTCCGAAATGGTAGTACTGCACAATTTTAGGAGCTGAGGTTACATATCGCTTGTCAAGCACCTCTTTCAGGTCCTGGTCAAACAGTACAACACGCCCCTGATCCTGCCTTGCTATGATAAATGAGCGTCCGTTGCTGCTCTCTGGCACCAGGTTAAACATGGCACTTTTAGATGGCCTTATTAACTGCTCACGCTGCAGCACTTTTCCTTGGAGGTTAAACACCACTACGGCACCATATTTTGTTACAGCTGTTATTTCTGATCTTTTTAAATCAGAGCCAAGCTTTGCAAAAGCACCAGACGTAACAGGAGACTTCAGGCTGAACGGAAAGCCCGGATATGTTTCTCCATTGCGGTTAAGCGCATATACATAGCCATTTTCGAGCAGCACCAGTATGACATCCTGCCCCCCTACGCTCAAGTGTTGCGGCTTGGCAGCTAACCTGTAATCCATGCGGCGAGGCTGCCAGCCGGGTATGGCAGTCCCCAATATATCGTACATGTACAGGTTACCTAGGTTATCATCAACCAACAACCTGTAATCGCCATCTTTATTATAGTCGAAAGCAGCCAAATGCTGTACATTAACAGAGTCTGGCAGGTTAAAAGGGAAGTTATCCAGGCTCCTTCCTTGGTTATCAATAGCATGAATGCGGTTCTCAGTTACAAATACGTGTCGCAGCTTTTTATCCGGCCCGTACTCAATCTGCTTTATGGTGCCACGCACTTTACTTCCGACAGAGTCTACCCACCCTAAACTTCCATTGGCTGTGATATTGAAAAGTACGTTAACTGAGTCCTGCACGACAATCTCTTTACTCCTATCTACGGCATTCTGTATAGGAAGCGGCCTGGAGTACAGCAGGTTACCGAAAGACAGTGTTAAGCCAACAGTAAACCTACTTTCACGGGAAGTCGAACTTCGCTCCTGTTTTCTGATAACTAAGCTGGTATAATACTGCTTCTCTACCTTAGCAAACTGCAAACTTACCTGATTAAAGCGCTTAATCAGCAACGCGTTCTGTAGCAGTTCCTCCCGGTCATCATCAGTAACAGAACGGCTAAGTACATACCAGGCATTAACGGTGTTAATAAAGAGGCTAAAATTTGCCTCCTGCAGCGTTTCTTCCAAGAAAGCTTTTTGTGCTACAGATTTGCCCCACACATTCTCATCCGAAATATCATCCAACAGTGCCCGCAGGGTGGATATATCAGGCGCAAAGATCAGGTAATCGTCTACCTGCACGATATAACTTTGATCAAAACCAGAAAATAATTTACCAAAAAGCTGTGCAGGCAGTTCAGGAACATCTAACAGTTGAATGGTATAGCTACCATACTGCTCTGTGAAGGCACTTTTTTTACGGGCATCACTGAGATGCTCACCCAGCCTGCTTAAAAGTGTTCCTGCCAGATCTACATTACCAAGATGAGCATAAACAATTTTATCCGGGCTGCTAGTGATGTTGTAAGCCTCCATATAGGCTAAGGCAACCTCGTTGCTAAAGGTTTGCGACAAGCTATCTAATATGGTACCATAAGCTGTCCCTTCCGCCTGCGCCTCCTGCCGCAGACGTGTTACCTCATCTAAGCCAAAGTGCATCATTACTGCCGTTCTGATGGGCAGATAGTTTCTAATCAGCAGTGGTTGTGGTTTAACAGGAGCTATATTACTGTGAAATGAATCTTTTAGTCTCTCGGGGTTAGAAAACCCGTTCATAAAAATTTTATCCTGTTCTAACTTAAGCTCCAGTTTACCATTTTGGCAAAGACTTGCCAGATAACGCACCTGTGGCATAAGCTCATCGCGCACAAACAGTTCAAACAGATCTGGCAAAGCTCTGTAGTTGACGAACACATTGGCATAGACATCGGGCTGGTCCAGGTAATTCGTTTTCTCGAAGCCTGTAGCTATAGAGGTAAGCTTGGCCCGGTTGATACGTCTTACGATCTCCTCGATAAGTACCGGCGATGGACTCACAATTACATTGTTATGGTAGGAGAAGTAGGTAAAAGTCGTTCCCAACCGGGTATTGGTAATATCGGTCAGCAAAAAACCTTTGTAATCGTGGGTTTCTTCTGTAAACGCACTGCTTTTGCTAATGCTCTCGATAAACGTACGATAAAACCGATGCTCACCGACCGTTGAAATAGGTATATAATAGGCAAACTGAATATCGTTCTTCCCTTCTACATGTATAGAAGTGAGGATATCTTTTTTATCAAGAAAGCGTTCCAGTCGCTGATTACCAGCGGCTGCACTGTCTAAGTATGCTATATTTTCCTCGAAATGACGGGCGGCAGGCAGCATAGAGAAATTATCCCACAGTTCAGTTTCCCGCAGGTGCTCTACTAGTGCTGTATGGTTATTAGTCTCTACTACCAACACAGCATCCTCAGGTACCAACGTCCACAAATCCACTTCCTCTCTGGAGTCTTTCAGTTGGTTAAAACCATAGTAGACAAGAGAGGCCAGTACAACAAATCCGATAAAAAAGAATACAATGCGTTTCGGCATGGCAAGAATTTTCAAACCACAAAACTAACTGAAAAAATTTAATACCTGAAAAGGCGAAGGCGTGGCAAAGCGTATAGCACCTAAATATAATAACTGAACAGGAAGTATCATCCGTATACCCAACATCGAACCGGACACTTACTTTATGTTTAAAATATTACTTCCTGTTGATTTCTCTGATGGCACACTAAAAACCTGCAGTTACGCTCTTAATCTTGCTGCAGGAGCGAATAAGGCGCGGCTCGTACTTCTGCACTGCTTTCTGGATTATTTAGCTGATGATGCACCTACTGTCAATTCAACTTCGGGCTTCGCTTCCTCTGAAGCCATCTCAGACCGGGTTATTCACCGGAATGAACTGGATGCTCAGGAAGAACTTGACGAGCTTTATCATGAATTGCTAAAGCTATCCCGAAAAAATGGCCAACACGTGCAGTTAGAGCGAGCTTTTATACATGGCACACCTCAGGATGTAATACAGGCCCAAGTTCAGCGATTTAAGCCTGACCTTATTATAATGATGGGTACCAAAGGAGAACCAGGGCTGGCAAAGAACCTGTTTGGCACTGTTAGCTCAAAAATAGCACTGGATGCCCAGGTACCAGTTCTCACTTTACCACAAGAGTACAACGGCCGGAGCCTGAGTAAAGTACTTTATGCCACAGACTTTGATAAAGCAGACGTTCGCGCCATTGCTATTCTGCAGAACCTGCTACAGCCATTTTCGCCTGCTATAACCTGTGTACATGTTTCGGCTCAAAACGAACAGCAGGACCAGGAACACCTGGAGCAACTCCAACAGCAACTGCAAAAGAATACCGCCGCCACAAATACCCGTTTTGTACTGTTAAAAAAAGGTAGCGTGGCAGAGGCTTTGCAGGAATTTGTACAGAAGGAAAACATAGACTTATTAGCTTTAACCACTCGCCAGCGAAGCCTATTTGACAGCATTATCCGCCCAAGCCTGGCTAAAAAGCTGGTGCTGACATCAGAGATACCATTACTTGTTTTCCATAACTCTTAGAAGCGCACAAACAATTACTACAAGGCAAGCTGTGGCAGATTAGCTTGCAGTGCCTCATAATACCGGTCTATGGCTCCCTCGCTGGTAGATAAGAATAGGAACGGCTCTATTAACTCCAGTTCCATCAGTACCAACTCGCCTTCCAGCTCTACACCATCTACGCGGGCATACAGGCAGTTTTGTGCAAACTGATCAACTATGGTTTGAGCTGAAGCTAACAAACGAGCCGGTAGCTCCGGGGTGTGTACTGTGCCCCCATAGAAATGCTGCACTCTGAAATCGCCTGACTTTGCGGTCTTAAGCACACCATGGCTAAGCACCCCATTGAAAAAAATAAAAGACCACTCACCCTGTGTTTTAACCTCGTTTAGGAATGGCTGTGCCAGGAATGCTTCCTTTTGCAGTAAGGCATTAATAATTTGTGCTTTAGCCTTTGCTTCGCTTTTGGTTAAGGCAAACGTATTCTTAGCACCTCCGCTTACACGAGGCTTTACAATAATCTTTTCGGCTTGTAGCTGTTCAAACACATGCTCAACATCAAAAGCCCTCTCCTGCTCCAGCCATACCGTCGGCACTACTTTCACCCCCTGCTGCTGTATATCTTTAAAATAAATTTTATCAGCATTCCAGCGAAGCGTTTGCACCGGGTTTAACACAACGCAACCCAATGCCTCCAGTTTATCGAGCCATTTATAAAAGGCCGCTATTTTATCAAAATAATCCCATGGAGATTTAATGATAACTGCATCAAACCGCTCCCAGTTCACCTGCTCATCATCCCACACCTGAAACGATACAGACAATCCTTTTTCTTTCAAAAACTGGTACAGTCTTTCATCTTCAGCATCCGCGTTATCAGTATAATTTCCTAAGCTCCGACAAGTTGCAAGAGCTATTTGTTGTAATTCCATTTTTTATGATATTTGCTGCAAAATTATACTTTATCTCGCGTAGAAACCACCGTTAAGGTACTTTAAACTAAAACTTTTAGAAGGGCAGTTTACGTATGAAAGGTATATATCTTTATCCTACTATTACTGCTCATACATAATGTCTGATTTTACTCACAACACCCTACGCTGGAAGTACAGCCTTACTGTACGTTTACTGGTGTTGTTGTTGCTTATAAATACTGTTGCATCAGCCTGTAACACAGACTCGCCCACTGATGAGCATGAAACTGATGTAACACGTGAGCGGAACCAGAAACAACTTGCTAGCTCAGACACGACAGCAGCACGCCGTGCTACAAGGCATAAGCCCACAACCATTGCCTTACTAGGTAACCCATTTGTGGCTAACGCCAGCCAGAGCAATAGCCTTAGCTCTTATTTTAACTGCATTAACGACGATTTTACTCTTGATGCTGATCCTATTGAAAACCGACATAGGTCTAGTGTTACAGATACTATTTACACTATCCGGTTCGGTAGTTCTCTGATAGAGTTTTACGCACCGTCTCAAACAGGCCAGTTGCTGATACAAGTAGCAGACATACAAAATAATAGTATTGTACTTCGCAACAACATGCGTGTCGGCATGAGCCATGCTGAACTGCTGGGGAAATTAAGAACTCAGGAAATAGTTGTTACACAAAACCCGAACGAGGTAATAGCCTCCAACAAAGACGGCGCCCCTACATCGTTGCGTTTCTTTCTTAAGAACGGGAAAGTAAGCCGTATCCGTTATGACGGTTATGTAGATTAGCCTGAACCTGATCGTTATTGCAAATATTCTGAACAGCTTAGCTTACCCGATATCAACTTAGCTGTAGTTACTGCAGGACGGAAATCGGTGAGTTGCCAGAATTGCTTTCTTATCACTTTTCATATTAACGTACTAATAACTCCTATAAACCTTTCGCTTTGTAAATCCTATCTTTGTGAGGAACTAAACTATAGCTAACGATGCGAGTTGTAATACAGCGTGTAACACAGGCTTCCGTAGAAATAGAAAGGAAAATAAAAGGTAAGATTGGGCAAGGTATACTCTTACTGGCAGGTTTTTGTGCAGACGACACCGAAGAGGACCTGAAGTGGATTGCCGGAAAAGTGGCTCAGATGCGCATATTCGGGGATGAAGACGGAAAAATGAACCTAAGTGTGCAGGATGTACAGGGAGATATACTTGTTATCAGTCAGTTTACCTTATATGCCAGTACGAAGAAAGGTAATCGCCCCTCTTACATTAGCGCAGCCCCTCCGGCCATAGCCATTCCACTTTATGTAAAGTTCATTGCCTTACTAGAGACTGCCTTAGGCAAAAGAGTTCAAACAGGTGACTTTGGAGCAGATATGAAGGTCTCGCTCCTAAACGATGGGCCAGTTACGATTTTGGTTGACTCGAAAAATAAGGAGTAGTAACTTTTTCGGCTAAAGAAAACAGGCAAGAATAGTTGTTCTTTTATTGGGCTAACGTTTGGGGGATTTAAATAAAAAAGGAGCTAAACGCTCCTTTTTTATTTACTGGTTATTACCAATTAATTGAAGATGTAACGGATACCTAACTGAGCTGTCCAAACATCGTTTTGTGTAATAGAGTTCTGATAGGTGCTGTTCAATAATTCAGAGCCTAAAGTAGCCATTCTGAATTGAGGAATACCATCAGCATTAGTGCCGGCAGCAATCAGAGGAGATCTGTTAATATATCTATCTCCCACTCCCCAATTACTATTAATCATGTTACCTACATTAAACACATCAGCTCTAAGTTGTAGTGTATTTCTCTTGCCACCTACATTCACAAAAAACTCTTGTACAAGGCTAAGGTCAGCACGGAATACCCAAGGCATCAGCACTCCATTTCTCTCAGTATACTGGCCTCTGCGGTCGTTAAGGTAACTATCCTGTGCAATGTAAGCATCAAATGCATTCGCCTGCTCCTCTGGTGTAAACAGTACTGTACCGGCATTGTTGGTAATCGGCAAGAAAGTTAACTCACTGGCGCTATTTGGAACATAAAGCAAATCATTCCCAAAAATGTTATCTCCATTCATGTCTCCGCTATAAGTGTAGCTGAAGCGCCCCTGGTTCTGCGCCTGATAGAACAGCGATATTTGTGTTGCACCAAAACCAGCATATTCTTTACGATAAGAAACAGAGCCGATTACACGATGACGCAGATCATTATCAGAATAAGCTACTTCAGGATAGTTACTTCCGTTTATAGAATAAATACCATTATAAGAGCCTGAAGCAGTGCTACCAGCCGACATAAGGTCTTTTGCTCTGCCATAGTTGTAGGCAACACGCGTAAACCAGCCATTGTTAAATGGTCGCTCTAGTTGTGCAGTTAAACTGTAGGCATAACCTCTACTTGTATTGGTTAGGTAATAGTTGTTTGTGATAGATGAATTTAATCTGTTGGCATTGCCTTCAGGGTAGCGTAATCTGTTATCAGAACCTTCAAAAGTACCTATAGGATCAGCTTGATTAACATCCAGGTATCTTACAGCATTCAGGTTTTTGCTGTAGATGAATTCTAATGTACCTACTATACCAGCAAACAAAGACTTGTCAACTGCAATGTTGCTTTTCCAAACCTGTGGAAATTTGAAATTCTGATCTGAAATATTCAATTGATATGTAGGAGGAAGTGTTGGGTTTGCTGGATAGTTCGCTGTGATATCCGGGTTAAAAGGAATATCTGTAGTGTTGTTAAGCGAAGTGGTGCCAATTATAACACCATTCTGCCCTATCTGATTACCTATCCACACAAAAGGAGGACGTCCGGTAAAGATACCTGTACCTCCACGTACTTGTAAGCTTTTGTCGCTGAACACATCCCAGTTAAAACCCAGGCGCGGCGACCACAAGACTTTAGGATCTGGCATTTCATCTGTCCTTACCATCAGAGGATTGCCATTTTCGTCTCTGAAGGTCATTTCAGCTGCAGCCTCATTCAAAAGCCCTGTTTTGTCAAAGAAAGGTACATCAGCACGTATGCCTGCTGTCAGGTTTAAGTTAGCAAGAGGCGCCCATTCATCCTGAAAATAAAGACCTGTATAAGTTACCTTTGTTCGGGAAGTTGGCTTTGCATTGCCAGGCAGAGCTGAATACTGCTGTTGATACCGGATTACATTCACTGGCGATGTAGTTGCAGCAGGGTCAGCCAGGTAGGCATTGGCTGCAGTATAAAAATCGTTCAATGAAGCATAAGTATAAACACCTACAGCCATCTGCACAAAGGTATTATCGAAACTCATCCGCTCCAGGTTATAGCCAGCCGTTAAAGTATGTTTGCCAGCATAATAAGTAAAATTATCCTGTAGCTGGAATGTTGAATAGGACAGTTCATTGAAATAAGTGTAAGGATCATATCCAAAAGAAATATAAGTAGTTCCTTCGTTTTGAATATCTACATGCGGGAAAGGATTTGTTTGCTCCCGGCCTTCATCCTGATAAGTGTATCCTATTTTAAAGTTATTAGAGAATCTGCTGCCAAAAGTAGAATTTAGTTCACCTATTACAGAATGAATCTTTTCCAGCTGAACATAATTTGAGTTTTGAAAATTTAGCGCATTAGCGTTTCCTCTTCTGTCACCACTTACAGTTGCGCCGTTACTAACTAAAACATCCTGCCGGGAATCAAGCATATTATAACGGATGCTGGCTCTGTGGTTCTGGTTTATGTTCCAATCTAACTTAGCAAGAATCTTATCGCTTTTACGCTCCAGGTTATAATTTTCGTATGCCCCAGTCTCGTAGCCGAAGTTAGTTCTGAGGAAGCTGCTGAGTTCATCTAGGTCTGATGCCAGTACTCTGGTAGTACTTCCTTCCACAGGCTCTCCTCCCCGGTTAGCTCTATACTGTGTGGCTGGTTCTGTGCGGCGCTCCAGTTCACCGTTCAAAAAGAAAAAGAGTTTATTTTTGATAATTGGGCCACCCAGGCGAAAGCCTGCCTGCTTATTTTGGAAATCATTTACTGATACGGTTGAACCTTTCGCTTCATTACCGACCAGGTTTTCATTCTGGATATTATAGAATACAGAACCTGAAAACTCGTTCGTGCCGCTTCGGGTAACGGCGTTGATACCGGCACCTGTAAAACCATTTTGTCTTACATCATACGGTGCAACGTTTACTTGTATCTGCTCAATGGCATCCAAGCTTATAGGAGCCGAACCTGTTCTACCACCTGGCTGACCAGATCCTAAACCAAAGGCGCTATTCAAAACCGCACCATCAACAGTAATGTTATTCAGGCGGTTATCCTGCCCTCCGATGCTTTGCCCGTTAGACTGAGGAGTTAGACGTGTAAAGTCATTAATAGATCGGTTTATAGTAGGAAGTGTATTAATAGCCTCACGTGAAATATTTGTTGCGGCACCTGTCCGGTCAGAGCTAAAGACGGCGTTTCGATCAGCCACCACCTGTACTTCATTCAACTCGCTCGTCTGCTCAGACAGTTTAAAATTAAAAGTGGCAGCAGTACCTAAGCTCAGTTGTACATTGTTAATTACCTGCTGCTGAAAGCTGATATAGCTTACTGTAACCGTATAAGGCCCGCCTACCCGCATGTTAGGAATGGTATATCTCCCATCGGTGTTTGTGGCAGTTCCGTACCGCGTACCTGAAGGTGTATGCACTGCCTCAACAGAGGCACCAGGCAATGCCGAACCGTTAGTATCAGTGACAATACCTGTAATAGAGGATGTTGTTACACCTTGCGCCCAGGCCAGCTGCAAAGGCAGCATAAACACCAGGAACAAGAGAATTCTTAGAGAGAAGTTCTTCATAAAATAGTGGGAAAGTTATATATAAAGCTTTTATCGGTTGAAGATAGAAAACAAACTTTTCATATAAAACTATGATTATATATTTGTTAACAAATTGCACCTAATCTTAATAACACAAATAAAATAAGACCTTATATTATAATTATTTACAAATGGTCGTTAGCAATATTAATACTTTGCTACAAGCCGTTACCTTAAAAAATATAGCTTTACAGGAACTTCTTAAAATAAAAAGAAGCAGGAAAAGTGGTAATATTTATAACAACTGAAGGGCCAAGGAACATTCAGCTATAAACACAAAAGGTACCCTCTTAGGAAGAGACTACCTTTTGCAGGATGCTAAAGAAACGTTGAAGCTTTTTTACTATTTATGCTGTTGTGCCTTCTTATTAATTTCCGGGTGTTCTGTCTTTGTAAGTTTCCCAATTGTTTATAAGGCTATCTACTACTACTACCCCTATTTTGTAAGCTGCCTCTAAAGACGGTATGTAAGCGACATAGCCTATTTCTTTGTTAGAAAGGCTTTCTGTGGCTGTGTTGTATGAGTGTTGCATTGTAAAGTTGCTGGCTGTGCGCAAAACAAGATAGCGGTTAAAATCAACTTTGCCTGCCTGCGCCAGAAATTCTAAGGCCTGGCCTGTGCCGGTGTCTTCCATTGCTGAAGTAACAAAATTGCCCTGTCCGTGTGTCCAGTATTTTACCCATGCGTTTGCCCAATCGTTATTGTACTTTCCGTGCCAGTAAGTCATAGCGGCTACGTGGTCACCTTTCATTACCCTCGGAGGTTTCTGTGCTTCAGGATAATTAGTATACTTCGCCCTCATGTTTCGTATCTTCTCATCATCGTCCAGCTTTACATCTTTAGTGATAGTATAGGCCCAATCTACCAGGGCTGGGTTAAGGTGCATGGCATTGTTATAGTCATTTTCCCGTGTAGGCTCTTCATACGGTTTTGATTTGCCAAGCGGAATATAACCGGTAGTCCAATCCTCTGGAGTTTCACGCGGATCAATTTCATGCGCCAGATCGCCATCCACGAGCCACTCTGCCCAAACGGCTGAGCCAATTGTTCCATCTTCCGGATCAATACCTGAAATAGCTGTTACCATCCAGTAAGCCTGGGACAGGTCGAACCGGGGGTCCATGCCAAGTGCCATAATAGAAGCGGCGGAGCGTGCAGTTCCCATACCTGTGCATATAGCCAGTACCTGCTTTTCCGGGTTATAACGTAATGTACGGTAGCCCTGCGGAAAAGGAATAGAATCTGGTAATGGTAACCGCTCTACCCAATATTGATATTCTCCCGGACGGTCTCCTGTATCTTTCCCGTTTTCAAAAGCCGTAACAATAACTACCTTAACAGGAATTTTATCAGAAGACTCTACGGCAGTTTCGCTCAATGCTGTACTGCTGTTAGCCGTTTCTGAGCCTGGAGATTGGCAGAACGTACTGATAAGGGCTGTTCCGAAAATAAGAACGCATAAAAATTTTCTCATAATTAGAAATATAGGTTGGTGTTTTAAGCTAATTTGAATTCCTGACGGCCTAGTAGTAGCCTAGAATGTTGTGTTTAAGTTGTCTATAAAGCTGTTCCATTTCTTTTCCCAAGCAGCCAGGGCCTGCTCCTTTTCTTTTGCGCTCAGGAAGCTATAAGTAATGGAATTAATAGCCAGCTTTTTTAAATCCCGCAGGTCAAGCTCCCACGCCAGAAAAACTGACCAGTAATCAGGTGTAACGCCTACATAATCAAAAATACCCGGGTCATCAGGATTGATAGAAATCTGAATGCCTCTCTTAATCCAGGAGTGAGCCGGATGAATTCTTAAGTCCTTCACATACCCCAGAATCTGATTACTGAGCGGACTTACCTCAACACAGATATTCTGCTGCTGAACCATTTCTTCTGCTGTCGGAAAAAAAGCGAGGTTAAAGCCATGTCCGATACGTTTGCTGTTAAGCATTGCGGCATCATATACATTAGAGATGTGCTCCCAACTGCTTTCCCCGTCGTGCAGGCTGAGCGGCATATCAATGCCATATACTTTTGCAAGAGAATCCCGCATTAGCCATGCATCTCTGTAAAACTGTGTTGTATGGCCTTTGTCTTCATGCGCTACCAGATCATAAGCTACTACAACATCTGGATGTCGCTGTCGCACTTTAAAAGCCGTCACCAAGTCTTCCTTAATCTTTTCCAGGGGGTGAAAACGAATATTGGTGTAAATAAGCTTAAATGTGAAGTCAGGTTCTCGTGTTGTGCGGACCCGCTGCACCGCCCGCTGATAATAAGAGATAACAGAATCGCCGGGAAACGAACCAGCAGGATGTTCTAAGTCATACAAGCTGCCACCAAGGTGAGTTCTGGCCTCTACATGCTGTACACCATCGGCTGCCAGTGAGTCGAAAGTAGCTGTGCAAAGATCTTCAAAAACTGGTTGATAGGAGGTAAAACCTCCCACACGCTGAAAGCGGCGCTCAAACTCTCCCCATATATCTACAGAATCTCCCATCATAGACTTGTCGAAAGTAAGGAGCGTATACAGCTGATCCGGAAAAGCTTTCACCGTATCGTTTAAAGCCTTTATGGGATAAAAGCCGGCTGGGACTTTCCCATCTTTAAAAAAGTGAATCTGCCCTTTAATATACTGTTTGTTATCCGGCTGCCAGTAAACGTAACAATGCGGTTCCTGCAACGCCCGCTCCACAATCCATCGGTAGCTACCACCTGCGTTCGGATGAAGATGCTGTATTCCTCCTTTAGGTATCTTCTTCAGTATCTTATACAGTTTAGTTGAATAAATATGCTCCTTAGACTTAAAGAAATGATGTGCAGGTGGGAAAAAATGAACAGAGTCATAATAGGCTATCATTTCTTCCCTTAGCGCAATAAGCTTTTGATTGGCAGCTTCTTCTTTCTCAGACAAGCTGATGGTTCCTTCAAAAGAGAGTAAGCTATCTTTCTGTACCAGTTTCTGACGTTGTGTCTCATAATCATCGGCATTTGAGTAGGAGACTGCCAGCGGTAAATCTGATGCTGATGGAGTAGTGTTACCTGTTGGCTTTTTAGTCGCGCAGGCAGCTAATAAGCAAGTGACAAAAACAAGATAAATGAACGTAAACTTTTTTTGCATTTGCATGAGGTGAGGCCTATTCTTGCATCTATATTAAATAATAAGACAAGCCATTAAAAATTATTTAAGTTTAAATAAAAAGCAGGTAACCACAAAGCCACTGTTTAAAAAGTACTTGAGCTTCTAATTTAAAGTCAATTCGGTCGCCTTAGCTAACGGTCATTCAAGTACTCTATTTCGAGAAGTTACTAAGAGACATACTTTTGCTCCCTAACCTCTCTTGTTTAGAAAACCCCATTAAATAGCCAGACCTCCACTAATGTTGTTACCTAAACACCAAAATTAACATTTACTTAAAAGTTTAACACTACTACATTGTTCAATCTGGTAATTAATTATTAAAATTACTTTTCGGGCTAAAATATCTTGTATCGATAAAGTTCATCCTTAATGATAAATGATTCAGAACTGGTACATAGGAAGGCACAGTATTTAAAAGTGTAATTTGATATGATCTAAGTCTAGAGGCAGCTAAAATTAGAGCCAGGGATAGAGGAACTATGTGCTTGCACAGTAAAGCTATTGCTTCTTTATCTCCTGCCTCACACTCATTATTTACTTCATCGCCAAACATCATTACCATATAAACCAAATGAATAACAAGTCTGTAATCAGCTATCTTTTTTTGTTTTTATGTTTATTAATAACTGTTAGGTGCTCCTCTCCCAAAACATCGAGTAAGAACAGCTTGATAAAGGCAGAAAGCTATCAGGAGATGCAAAAGTTACGCTGGAACCCGACACGAAAATCCCCTCTTATTTTAGCTCACCGGGGCGGCCCGGATAAAGGGTATCCAGAAAACAATTTGGCAACTTTTAAGCACACGCTGAAGCATGTACCTAATGCTATTTTAGAAATGGATGTTCGCATGACTAAAGATAGTGTAATAGTGCTGCTGCACGACGAAAGTCTGGAACGGGAAACTACTGGTAGCGGCTTATTAAACACCATAACCTGGGAAGAAGCAGATAAACTGCGGCTAAAAGATATAACAGGAGAAGTTACGCCATATCACATGTCTTTATTTGAGGATGTGCTGGATTCGGTATGCGGCAAAACCATTTTAGCGATCGATGCAAAACCAGGCATAGATTTAGATCGCATGCTAAACGCTTTACAGGATAAAAACTGCTTAAGTTCTGTATTTATTATTCTTTATTCAATAGAGGATGCCGTAAAGGTGCATCAAATATATCCTGAGTTAATGCTGGCTGTTGGCGTAGATAATATGGAGAAACTGGAAAAAATTAAAGAGGCAGGTCTTCCTTTTAAGAACATAGTTGCCTTAACTCCGGGCTCTCTCCAAAGTAGAGAATTTTATAACGTCCTTCACCAACACGGTATGTTGGGCTCCATGGGAACTTACGGAGCTTTTGATGAAAACGCCAGTGACGAGGCTTACCTTAAACTTTATCAGGAAGGCGTTGATATCATCACGACAGATCGGCCGATTCCAGTTTACAATATGTTCAAAAGGAATATGTAATAGTACTACGTTCATTTCCTAATTCCCTCCATACAAAACAGGAACTGGCTGTTATATATTGCTGATGGGCTACCTATGAGCGTGCCTTCCTCTTGAACAAAAAAATATAAAGGCCTTCAGGATTAAGATTATGTATAAACTTGATAAAGAATTTAGATAGAAAGCTTTCAACTTTTCCCAGCACCAGGTACCTCCATTATAAAATGTAACCTGAGTTAAAAAACTTATGAATAACTTTAAAGTTAATGGAAAATAAAGAACAGTTTATGCGGGAAGCTATCCGGCTTTCTATCGAAAAAATGCAGGCAGGCTTTGGCGGACCTTTCGGGGCGATAGTAGTACGCAACGGAGAAATAGTTGCCAGAGGGTTTAACAACGTAACCTCTTCCAATGATCCAACGGCACATGCCGAAGTAGACGCTATCCGGAAAGCGTGTGAAACATTACAAAAGCACCAGCTAGACGACTGTGAACTCTATACCAGCTGTGAACCCTGCCCCATGTGCCTCGGTGCTATCTACTGGACCCGATTCCGAAAGGTATATTACGGCAACACAAAACAAGATGCAGCTGCCATAGGCTTCGACGATCAGTTTATTTACGAAGAAATTGAAAAGCCTTTACCTAAGCGTTCTATTCCGATGGAGCAAATGTTACCTGAAGAAGCAATCGCAGCCTTTCAGAAGTGGAACAGTAATCCGGATAAGCAGGAATATTAAACTATATGAGTACTCATAAATTTATAAACAGTAGTATCTTATTTCTCTTACTGGTCTTAAGTTCCTGTGTCTCCTTACCTCAAGGTACAGATAGTAACCTAGCTTTTCGTGTAGTGCCTTTGGGAGTAAAAGGAGGCGTGGATGAGAGTAACCTTTCTGCCTACATGCTGGCCCCTGGCAACTCGAATAGCTACATATGCCTTGATGCTGGAACACTACATTATGGAATTTCCAAAGCGGTATCTAATAAGGCTTTTACAGTACCTGCAAGTGTAGTTCTCAAAAGCTATATTAAAGCTTACCTGATTTCTCATCCACATTTAGATCATATTTCAGGATTGATCATTAACTCCACAGAAGATTCTACCAAAAACATTTATGCCACAGAGAGCTGTATCAGCCAGATAAAAGAGCATTATTTTAACTGGAAAAGCTGGCCTAACTTCGGAAATGCCGGAGAAGGCTTCACACTTAAACAGTATCAGTACAAAGTGCTTCCTGCCAATGCAACAGAAGTACATATTGAGAACACAGACATGCAGGTACAGGCTTTTCCATTAAGCCACTCCGCCCCTTACCAGAGTACTGCCTTCCTAATCCGGAGTAAAGATAACTTTGTGCTTTATCTAGGTGACACAGGACCTGATGAAGTAGAGAAGAGTGATAATCTACAGGCCGTCTGGGAAAGCATTACGCCGCTTATTAAAGCGAAGCAGCTAAAAGCTATTTTTATAGAAGTTTCTTACCCAGATGACCAACCGGATAACAACCTGTTCGGGCACCTCACGCCTCGTTGGCTCATGCAGGAAATGGGCAACCTGAATAATCTGTCTGGTACAAATGCTATGCAAGGACTAAATGTGGTTATCACACACATGAAGCCAACCGGTAACAGTGAAGAAATTATAAAAAGGCAACTCAGAGAAAGAAACAGCCTTAAACTAAACCTCATTTTTCCTGAGCAAGGAGAAGCAATCACTCTTTAACCTTACGACCGTGTAGCCCGGTTAGTAGCACAAGCCATGTTGCTATCTCTCTTTTTTATGTTGATTTTAATTACCTTCATGTTATGGCTGTTGAGCTAATACCTTAAACGTTCTTTCAGCCACACTTAATTAGTACCTTAAATCACAACAACAAATTAACCATGACCATAGCCGAAGCACAAGCCATAGTAGACAAGTGGATTAAAGAGAATGGCGTTCGCTATTTTAATGAGCTAACCAATATGGCTATGCTTACCGAAGAAGTTGGCGAAGTAGCCCGCATTATTGCACGACAATACGGGGAGCAATCGTTTAAGAAAAGTGACGAAGGGAAGCAACTCTCAGATGAACTGGCTGATGTGCTGTTTGTATTGATTTGCCTGGCCAACCAAACAGGCATAGACCTAACAGAAGCTTTACAACAAAACCTGGAAAAGAAAACTAACCGCGACAGCGAACGTCATAAGCAAAACGAAAAGCTGCGGTAAAAGAATTAAGAGGTTAAATAACTGAATGATAGAATGTCAGCATCAGAAACAAATCCTTAAAGTTGCTCTATCATTCAGTTATCAAAAATCAGCTACCTATTTTTCAATTATCTCCTTCTTTAAATCAACTAACCGGTCTTTCTTCCATACTGGTAATACATCGTATACATTGTGCTGCAGGCAGAACTCAATATCTTTTTGAATCCCAAGCCGTTTCATACGCTGCACATGCGATGAATCATTCAGAAAAGAAAGTACGTCAGAATTTGCCTTTTTATACAAGTGTAAAGCTGCAAGTGTAGCATCATTTGCAGAAGAAAACTGAGCAAGGTCAAGCAGTTGTTCAGTAAGTGCACCTGCAAAAAGTGTATCTTCCAGGTTAAACATGCCTTTCCAGCCAGCACATACAATAATTACATCCAGCTGCAGCTCTGTCAGGTGCTTTGCTACCGCATCAAGGTTTAGGAATGCGCCAATAACAATTTCCGCTGCCTCCTCAGACATACGAATAGCGCGGGTACCGTTTGTGGTGGTAATAGCAATGGTACGCCCTGTGATATCGGTTTCCATATAGCTGAAAGGTGAATTACCAAAGTCGAATCCTTCAGCTTTTATTCCCTCACGTTCAGCAGCGGTTAAGCAGCCCTGGCTGGCATATGCCTGGCACTCATTCAGCTCCATTACCGGAATAATGTCGGCAGCACCGTGTGCAAAAGCAGTTACCATAGTAGAGGTAGCTCTCAAAATATCCACGGCCACTACAGCCTTACCTTTTAGGTTGTACAAGTGCAACAGCTCCGGGCTGAAACATACGTCTATACTTGGCATATCTTATTTTTTACACTTTCAGAAGTAAGGCTTTGTAATACTTTACACATTAAAAGCCTTTAGTCCTGGCTATTTTACTCTCTTATAATTTTACTTTTTGATAAACGGAAGTTTTACGACCTGTGCTTTCATGTCTTTGTTACGCACCCGCACAAACACTTCGCTACCTGGCTTGCTAAGCTCTTTGGTTATATAACCTAAACCTATTCCCTTGCCTAACGATGGCGACATAGTACCGGAAGTAACCTCTCCTACTTTTTCGCCCTCCGCATTTACTATTTCATAATGAGATCTTGGTATGGCTCTGTCCACCATCTCAAAACCAACCAGCTTACGTGATACGCCACTAGCTTTTTGCTCTTTCAGGCTTTCAGAGTTAGTAAATTCTTTATCAAACTTCGTAATCCAGCCAAGCCCGGCTTCAATAGGTGAAGTAGTATCGTCTATATCATTTCCGTATAAGCAGAAGCCCATTTCCAGGCGGAGTGTATCGCGTGCTCCCAAGCCTATTGGCTTTATACCAAACTCTTTACCAGCCTCCATTATGGCTTCAAATACACGCTTGGCATCATCATTCTTTACATAAATCTCAAAGCCACCGGCACCTGTATACCCGGTTGCAGATATAATTACATTCTGCACACCGGCAAACTCGCCACGCTCAAAAGTATAGTAGGCCATGCTGCTCAGGTTAACTGCAGTAAGCGCCTGTAATGCTTCCGTAGCCTTAGGTCCCTGCACCGCAAACAGCGAAATATTATCAGAGACATTCTCTAACTCAACTCCCCCGGTATTAAACTTATTTACCCAGGCCCAGTCTTTGTCTATGTTAGAGGCATTTACTACCAACATGTAGTCTTCTTCACCTAAGCGATATACCAGCAGGTCGTCCACAATACCACCTTCGTCGTTAGGGAAACAAGAATATTGCACCTTTCCATCAGCTAATTTAGAGGCATCGTTAGAGGTAATACGCTGAATCAGGTCTAAGGCACCAGGGCCTTTCACCAAAAACTCTCCCATATGCGACACATCAAAAATACCAACAGCATTACGCACTGTGTTGTGTTCATCTAAGTCGGATGAATAACGCACAGGCATATTGTATCCGGCAAAAGGTACCATTTTAGCTCCTAAAGCCTCATGTGTATCATTAAGTGCAATCTTCTTAAGTTCCATTCCTTTTATACTTTCTCATGTGATTGAGAGGCAAAAATAGTTAAATTTAATCCGCTTCCGAAATTTTGTAGAGAAGCTCTTACTTAAGCTCCTCTACTTGATCTCCAATTTACGCTTATATTACAAAATTCTTATATTTAGATTAAAACACAACGTTATTTACCTGAAACCGTATACACTCTCGTCTCTTTTAGACCAAGACCTCATGACTACCGCCCTTATTACTCTATCCACTCAATATGTGTTTTTACCTGCAGTACCTGCAGTTTTATCCCATCATACATACCTTACATGTGTAGCTGCTACATACTTTTAGCACAGCTTTAAGATCATCAAATTCTTCTATACTATAATTATTATATTGATCTTAAGTCATCGCTATCTATAGCAGGTATAATGAAATTATCAGTTAAGCTTTTTGCGGGGTTTGTACTTATTTCAGTACTTTTCACAATCGTATCAATTATAAACTTTCAGCTATCTGAAGTTGTGATTGAAAATTCGCAGTGGGTTTCCCGTTCGCAAATTGTTGTCAGGAACTCTGCAGCGCTACAGCGTAACATTATTGATATGGAAACTGGTATGCGGGGTTTTCTGCTAAATGAGAATAGAACTTTTTTGCAACCATATTACCAGGCTAAAGACCAACTGCCAAGCCTTTTTAAGGACATTCAGGCTTCTACCGCACAGTCGGAACAGCAAACACTTAAAATTCAGGAGATCTATAACCTGCAACGCCGGCTTCAAGAGAACTATGCAGAGCCTTTAATTTCGATGAAAAGCGCAGATACAATCTCTAACAACATTGCATTGTACGGCAAGCTAGACAGCTTAGTATTAGGAGAGAAAGTGTTGATGGACTCCATCCGAACTGCTTTTAAAGAATTTAATGCGATTGAATATAAAATTCGGGACGATCGACGCAGTTTACTAAACCAAAGTATAGATACTACACGAAGCGTGTCAATTATACTCACAGTTTTGTCTGTTGTGATAGGTTTATGTTGGGCCTATTATATTACCCGCCTTATCTCTAACCGCATTAATAAAATGGTAACCTTGGCGGATGAAATTTCCAAAGGAGACTTCAAGACAAAAATAATAGACAATTCCAAAGATGAGCTTAGTCATCTGTCTCGTTCATTGAACAGAATGTCTACCACCATTGATGAATCGTTCACCGAACTCGACAGGAAAAATAAAGAACTGGACCAGTTTGCCTATGTGGTATCACACGACTTAAAAGCTCCCTTGCGTGGTATAGAGATAGCATCGCGATGGGTTGAAGAAGATATGGGAAAAGAGTTACCCAGAAATATTCAGGAGTACCTGTTAATGATGCGTGCCCGAGTTGGCCGTATGGAAAACCTGATAAATGGTATACTGGCTTTGGCACGTGTGGGAAGAACCAAGCAGGTAGAAGAAAAAGTAGATGTTAATGTGCTGCTGGAGGAAGTAGCTGATATGATGACGCCTCCAAAAGGATTTGTAATTGATGTGCAAGAAAATATGCCTGTCCTACATACTATCCGTATACAGCTGCAGCAAGTGTTCGCCAACCTCATTAGCAATGCCATAAAATATCATGACAGAGACAATGGATTGATTTCTGTTAAACACCATGAGACAGAAAGCTACCATGTGTTTTCTGTGTCAGACGATGGCCCAGGCATAGAGCCGGAATATCATGAGCGTATTTTTGTGCTGTTTCAGACACTACAGGAGCGCGATGCAGTAGAAAGCACAGGGGTAGGTTTAACCATTGTGAAAAAGATTATTGAGTGGCAAGGAGGTTCTATTTGGGTTAATTCCGAACCAGGCAGAGGAGCAACATTTACTTTTACCTGGCCCAAATAATAGGCTGAAAAAACATATTATAATAGCTTTGTAAGCATAGCACTTAGGTTATACAATGAGTGAGAAAGATGTAAATGTCCTGTTAGTAGAAGATGACTACCTGGATATAATGAATGTAGAACGGGAGCTAAAGAAAATCAGTATTTCGTATCCTGTACATGTGGCACGTAATGGCAGAGAGGCTTTAAACATGCTGCGAGGTGATGATGTGCCCAAAATATCTCCTGCGCCCAGTGTTATTCTGTTAGACATTAATATGCCCCGAATGAATGGGCTGGAGTTTTTAGCCGAACTACGCCGCGACCCGGAGTTCAGTCACATTCCTGTCTTTATTATGACAACTTCTAATGAAGAGACAGACCGTGTGGCAGCTCAGAAGCTAAATGTATCAGGTTATATTGTTAAGCCTCTTACTTTTGACAGCTTCGAAAAAAGCCATTCTTCCCTCGACAGCTTCAGCCTCTTCCTTGATTTGATTAAGTTAAAATAAGAAGCTGTTATTACATGCAGCTTCTTACTTTATCAACAAACAAGCTCTAAAGCTTGAACTCTGTTTGCTTGGGCAGCAGTGTAAAAGAATGCCGATGATGCACTGTAGAACCATATTCCTGTATAGCCTGCCTGTGCGCCTTAGTAGGGTAACCTGCATTTTGCTCCCACTTATATTGTCTATGTTCCTGCGCTAACTGCACCATCAAGTCATCACGATGTGTTTTAGCCAATACAGACGCTGCAGCTATAGACAGGTACTTCCCATCTCCTTTTATGATAGAGGTATGGGGCAACGTTTGATAAGGTTTGAAGCGATTGCCATCAATTATCAGATATTCCGGCACCTGCTTTAACCCCGCTATTGCCCGGTGCATTGCCAAATAAGTAGCTTGCAGTATGTTCACATCGTCTATCTCGGCAGACGATGCCTCCCCTATTGCCCAATCTACAGCATCGTGTAAGATTATTTCACGCAGCTCTTCCCGCTGTTTCTTACTTAACTTTTTAGAATCGTTCAGGAGGGCATTCTGATAGTTTATTGGTAGTATAACGGCAACTGCCACAACTGGCCCGGCTAAACATCCTCTGCCTGCTTCGTCAATGCCAGCTTCTAATCTGTTGCCACTGTAGTTTGGTAAGAGCATAATGTGAATTTTAGAGTGCAAACTTAATTCGTAAAATAACTCTATTTATTAGATGATACCATATTTTCCAATTTCTTTAATACACATTCCCTCTTATCCTTTTATTTTAGATGATAAACAACAAAGGAGGGTAGGTAACTACCCTCCTTTGTTGTTATAAGACTATTAGCTGCCTAATAATCAGCATTCTGCTCAATATTAGGATTTGCATCAATCTCTTTACGAGGTATTGGGAATGCTAACACAGACGAACCATAAGCAACTCCAGATTTACTGTATGTTTGTCTTGAATCAACATAAGGGATATCCTTTTCATTCCGCACAAGATCAAAGAAGCGATGACCTTCCATAGCAAGTTCTTTTCTTCTTTCAGTAAGAACATTCTCTAAGGTTGCCGCTGTGTATTCCGCAGCATTTCTGTTAGAAGGAATCATGTTCAGATAAGTCAATGCCTCTGAAGACCCTAAGTGTGCTAGAGCCTCAGTATAATTTAGGATTACTTCTTCGTAGCGGATAACTTTTATATTATCTGAGTATTCTGAATACTTACCCACCATACGATAGGTAGTATCCTTTTCTGCAGCATCATACTTCTTGCTATACAAATATAGCCTTACATCGTTCTTAGCATATGTGTTATAAAGGTCTTGAGTAACCTCTACATCACCATAATTGCCTTCATTATACATATAAGACAAGCCGTTGCTACCATTATTATCTGCGTCTGTAAGAGCTAATTCAAAAACAGAGTTTGCCGCTGCCCCCCCCCAAGCACTTGTATAGGAACCGGCATCAACAACACTGAATTGTTTAGAATCAATTACTTTTTTAGCTGCTTCTGCTGCTTTTGCATAATCTTCTGTATAAAGATAGTAACGAGACTGTAACGCATATACCGCCCAGGTAGAGATTTTAGTAGGGGTAGACTCATCCAAGCTTGGATCCATCATACTAAGAGCAGTCTGGAAGTCTTCACCGATTTTAGCCCATGTCTCATCTACCGTTGCACGTGATGGGTAGAGAACATCCTCGGTAAGCTCGCTGTTACCGTCTGTATAAGTTGTGATATAAGGTACGCCCAAATTTCCACCCGACCATTGCTGCCCATAAAGACGCAAAAGATCCATGTGAGCCAGGGCTCTAATAGCATAAGCCTGCCCTTTGGTATACTTTACCTCGACACTTTCATTATCTTCTACCTCTGATTGGATTACAAGATTAGCATTTGAAATAACCTGATAAATTCGTGACCAAGTATCAGTTGGGTACGCATCTGTAGCATTCAAAAAGAACTGAGCAGGCCCAGTGAATCTACCTGAATTACCAGAACTAAAGGCATTATCTGAGCGAACTTCAGCAAAGACCACGTAATCTCTACCATAGTAAGTGTAGTAATTCATGCGATCATAAGCACCCAATACTAAACCTTGTAAGTCACTAACTGTGTTGATATTTAATTCTGTTTCTAAGTTATCTGTAACTTCTGGTTCTAAATAATCTTTTTCGCATGACCCTAAGCTTAGCGCCAGCAGTACAAGACAGTATTTATATATTTTGAAAGTCTTCATTTTCTTATTCTTTTAAACTTTAAAAGCTTGCATTGATACCTACTGCAATTGTTTTAAGCGGAGCCGCATTTATTTGTAACAATCCGTTAGGCTTAACTTCCGGGTCAAAAGTAAGTTTATCATCTTTAACCCAAGTCCACAGGTTATTTCCTTTCACGTACAGATTAACATTACTTAAACCTAACTTTGAAATTAACGCTGCCGGAAGGTTATACCCAAGTGTTACGTCTCTTAATCTTAAATATTCAGCATCATATAAACGCCTGGTAGATGCTGCAGCGGAGTTTGAAGTATTACCGTAAACATTTTTAGGGTTTTCTGCTACATCCCCTGGCTGTTGCCATCTATCATACAGGGTTGCATATCCATTTGATGTGGTAAAGTTGTAACGACCATCAGATAATGTATAGTGAGCATAGCTGTCATATACTTTATTTCCTGTTGAATAGTACAGGCTTGCAGACAAGTAGATCCCCTTATAGTCAAACCTTGTATTTAAACCACCAAAGAAGGTAGGCATAGCACTTCCATGATAAGAATACCCTGCCTTACTGTATGTAGAAGTTGTTTCGCCACTAGTGCCTTCTACATACCATAGAGGAGCACCTGTTTGCACGTCTACTCCGGCCCATGTAGGCATATACCAAGAGAATACAGGCTGTCCTTCTGCCACTCGTCTTACACTATTCTCAGTAATCGTAATTTCCCCACCATCTAAATTTTCAGCAAGTCTGGTTACTTCGTTATGCACAGAAGTAAAGTTTACACCTAAATTCCACTTAAAGTCTGTACTTCTAATGATATCGGCATTAGCACTTACTTCCCAACCTTTGTTTACCATGTCGCCTACGTTCTGGTATTGAGAGCTAAACCCAGTGGTATAAGAAAGAGGAACATCCTGTAAAAGATCAGTCGACTTTCTGTTGAAATACTCAACTGAACCAGTTATTCTGTTAAAAAGTCCAAAGTCTAGTCCAACGTTATAGGAATAGTTGTTTTCCCAGGTTAAGTACTTGTTACCAAATTGGCCCGGAGAAACAGCCGGACTGGAGTTGTATGAACCGCTATAACTTAAGAAAGACTGATATAGGTTCTCTTCAATACCAGCATTACCTGTTTTTCCATAAGATGCTTTTAGCTTAGCATTACTAAGCCACTCACTGGTTCCCTGCATAAATGCTTCATCAGAAAGTAACCAAGATCCAGCTATTGAGTAAAACGTTCCCCATTTGTTATATGGTGCAAATCTAGAGTGTCCTTCTCTTCTATATGTACCATCTATAAAGATGTTGTTTCTTAACGTATAGGTAACTAAAGCCATTGCAGAGTTAATAGCCCAGTCAGTAGCAGCGGCAGTACCATAATCTACTGTGCCAACTGATGAAGGATAAACCAAACCATCAGCTGCTATACCATAACCACCTGTAGCAACTGTGTAGTAGCTATTTTTTTGAGCCTCATACACTAGTTTAAAATCCAGCTTGTTATTGTTGTTAATAACCCAGCTGTAATCCAACATGTTTTTCCAATCGTAGGTAAAGTTTCTGTTGTTATACACATAAGAATTACCATTCTGGCTCAGATCAGTTGCACTATTAACGCCATCACCATGATGACGATTATCATAGAGCAGTTCTTCATTGATGATATAATCAAGGCCAATTGAAGAAGTAAATTTTAGATTGTTTAGAATCCTGTATTCTACTGCAGTTGAATTAAGTATTCGGGATTGCTTTCTACGATTGATGTCATTTTCAGCAATATATAACGGGTTATACTGGCTTCCTCCTAAATCTAGATTAAGCGATCCATCTGCATTATAAGGACTATAAAATGGACTTGTAAATAAATAAGCTGATTCAGGGTTACCATAATACGCTGCACCTTCCAACTGACCGTTTTGCAACACGTACGATCCGTTTGTGGAAGTACTTAAAGTAAACTTATCAGAAAGCTCATTTTCAAAATTAATTTTACCGGTTGTTCTCTTATAATTTGAACCTACGGTTACACCATCTTGTTGGAAATGCCCTGCAGAAACATAGTATCTGGATTTCTCATTACCTCCTCTTACTGATAAGTCATAAGTACGGGTTATGGCATCATCATTTGTTACTACATCTTTCCAATCGGTATCTGTAACACCATCCCAGCCACTGTTATACCTAGCTCTGGCATCTTCAATGCTTGTGGCCTGGCCAGCGTTTACACGCGCTTCATAATACAGTTCATCTAATTGTGCTGCACTTAACATATCAGCACCATCTACTGCTCTGGAAACCACACCTGTTTGAGCGGAGAAACTAACAACAGGCTTACCGGCCTTTCCTCTTTTTGTAGTTATTACAATAACACCGTTAGCGCCACGAGCACCATATAGCGCAGTTGCACTGGCATCTTTCAGCACTGTTACGTTTTCAATGTCATTACTATTGATAGACGAAAGAGGACTCAAACTACCTGTTCCTGTATCTTCATCATTAACATTCTGGTTCATAACTGGAATCCCATCAATTACATACAAAGGTTCATTATCAGCTGTGATCGAGCTAATCCCTCTGATGCGTATATTTTGAACAGCACCAGGTGTACCTGAAGAGGAAGAAAGTTGCAAGCCGGGTACATTGCCCTGTAACGCTTGATCCACTGTTGCAAAAGGTTTGTTCTCAAACTTAGCACCTCCTAATGTAACAGCAGACCCTGTAAATGACTCTTGTTTTCTCTCTCCATAACCTGTTACAACAACCTCTGAAAGTTGCGCATTATCAAGGCTAAGAGAAACATTTATATTACTTGCCCCAGAGATATCTCGTTCTACAGTTTTGTAGCCAATAAAACGAAATACTAATGTTGTACCATTAGTTGGCACATTAATTGTGTATGCGCCATCAGCATTTGTTGCTGTACCTACCGAAGTTCCTTTCACTTGAATTGACACTCCGGGTAATCCTTGTCCAGTAGACTGGTCCGTTACCGTACCAGACACTGTCCTACTCTGGGCAAAAGCCTGCTGCATCAGGGTCAGCACCAGAGTAAAACTTAGTAATAGCAGTTTTCTCATTTGTGTTAAGGTGTAAATAGTTAAAAGTTAGATTGTGTTTGGGTTTGTAATAAAAAAATGGGCAATACATTGCCACATACCTTGTTAGGTATGTCTTAAAGTAATAATAAAAAAGCCTCATAAAATGAGACCCCTAAAATATTAAGTAAGTTTTCTTAAGATAGGTTGTTGTAGCTCCTAATAAGTAATAGATATCAGAATTGGTATAGGAACAGCGCGGTTCTTTGTAAACTAGTACTTCATATAAACTCTTATTTAATTCATCTTAGTTTCGCACACAAGATTAACTTTTTTTTTATTCTGTGCAATATATTTTTTTTTAAAATTTCATAACAAAGCTAAACTATAATCTATAAAAAAGCCCCTAATAACTGCTATTATTAAGAGAATAGCAGTTATTAGGGGCTTTTTTATAGGATCGCTGGACTATGCCTGCATCAGATAAGCTTTAATATATTCATCCAAATCTCCATCCAACACATTTTGCACATCTGAGCGTTCTACACCGGTGCGAATGTCTTTAATGAGTTTATAGGGGTGCAGCACGTAGTTTCGTATCTGAGAACCAAAATCAATACGTTTTTTAGTACTTTCAATGCGGTCACGTTCCTCGTTCCGCTTCTCTATTTCCATCTGGTAGAGGCGTGATTTCAACATACGAATGGCGTGCTCCTTGTTCATGAGCTGTGAGCGTTCTATCTGGCACTCAATCACAATACCTGTAGGTTTATGTTTCAAGCGAACAGCCGTTTCTACTTTGTTCACATTTTGCCCTCCGGCACCACCAGACCGGAAAGTGTCCCATTCAATATCACCCATGTTTATCTCAATATTAATGGTATCATCCACAACTGGATAAGAAAACACAGAGGCAAAAGATGTATGGCGACGCCCCCCGGAGTCGAAAGGCGAAATACGCACTAAGCGGTGTACACCAATCTCTGACTTTAGGTAACCGTAGGCAAAGTCTCCAGTAATCTCTAACGTCGCAGACTTTATACCCGCTCCTTCGCCAGGTTGGTAGTTAATCTGCTTCACACCAAACTTATGCGACTCAGCCCACATAATATACATCCGCATAAGAATCTCAGCCCAGTCCTGGCTTTCTGTACCACCTGCACCAGGGTTGATTTCCAGTATAGCGCTTAGCTGGTTTTCTTCCCCACTAAGCATACGCTTAAACTCTAAACCTTCTACTTCTTCTGAGGCTTTACTAAACTCCTGCTTAATATCTTCTTCCGATACATCGCCTTCTTTATAAAAGTCGAACAGCACTTCAAAATCAGCTACGGCCTTCTCTACCTCTTCATAGTGGTCTGTCCACACTTTTACTGACTTTATATCTTTTAGAAGTTTCTCGGCTGCTTTTGGGTCATCCCAAAAATCAGGGGCAGTAGTTTGTTTTTCTGTTTCTTCTACTTGTTCCTTTTTGGCATCGTAGTCAAAGATACCTCCTCAAGGCCTCTACTCTGGCCTTTAACTCTTTTACCTGCTCAGCAGTCATCTGTTTTATAATTAATGTTCAAATATATAAAAAGGAAAAATGCTGAAGTATAAGCACAGTCGCATACACTTCAGCATCTTAATTTACTGTAAAGCTCAAAGGCTAACTTTGTACACCCAGTTGTGTTTGTCCGGTGCCTGGCCTGTCCTTATTTTATCCAGCTCAATAGCTACCTGGTTAGACACTTTGCGACCCTCTACAGGAGGCAGTTCATAATCCTGTCCATTGTAGTGAATAAGAGCAATCTGAGAGATGATGGCTGCAGTTCCTGTACCGAAAGCTTCCTGAAGTTTACCAGCTTTGTGTGCTTCTATCACTTCTTCTACTGCAACTTTACGCTCTTCTACTTTATAACCCAGATCTTTGGCAACCTGTAGTACACTGTCGCGTGTTACTCCGTGCAAAATGCTTGTACTTAAGCTTGGCGTAATTAATACATCATCAATTACAAACATCACGTTCATAGTACCAGATTCCTCCACGTACTTGTGCTCTTTGGCATCTGTCCAGATAAGCTGATCATAGCCTTTCTCCTGCATCTTGCGGGTTGGCAACAAGGCAGCGGCATAGTTACCTGCAGCCTTGGCATACCCTGCTCCACCTTCTGCTGAACGCACATAATTAGGTTCTACAGCTACTTTTACAGGCACATCATAATACTTACCCACAGGCCCTGCTATTATCAGGAAGCGGTAAGTTAAAGATGGTCTTACACCGATAAAATCATCGGTGGCAAACATCAATGGACGAATATAAAGCGAAGAACCTGCTTTTGACGGCACCCACGCTGCATCAAGGCGAAGCAACTGCTCCAGGCCTTGCATAAACAGTTCTTCCGGTAGTTCTGGCATACACAGGCGCTCTGCTGAAGAGTTAAGACGCTTCAGGTTAGCCAGCGGTCTGAAAAGCAGAAGATCACCATTGGCATCTTTATACGCTTTCATGCCTTCGAACAAAGCCTGCCCATAATGCAATGATGAAGTGGCAGGGCTCAACGACATATTGCCGTAAGGCAGTACCTGTGGGTCTTGCCAAACGCCATCTTTATAATCAACCACAAACATGTGGTCAGAGAAAGTTTTCCCAAACTGAAGGTTATCGAAATCTACTTCCGAAATGCGCGACTTCTCCACGCGTTGTACAGGTATGGTAAATGTATCTACTGACATAAATCAATATTTATCTCTAGGTTAGGTAATTACATTCTTGGTTTCCAGACAATTTCTTCTGCCTGTAACTCATACGTCATTTTACGGCAAAGAGCGAAAAGGTAATCAGACAGGCGATTCAGATAAATAACCACCAGATCTTCTACCGGCGACTCTTCCTGCAACCGAATAATCAGACGCTCGGCACGACGACATACACACCGGGCCACATGTCCGAAAGAGACCGACTGATGCCCGCCCGGCAGAACAAAGGCACGCAGCGGGGGCACTTCAGCCGTCATAACATCAATTTCCTGCTCCAGTAGTATTATATCCTTTTCGTGCAGGTCTGGTGTCTTTTTTGTTTCTTTTTCAGGATCAGATGCCAAGGAAGCCCCCATGGTAAACAGCCTGTCTTGTATTTCTTTTAATATACCTGATCTGCCTTTGTTAACATCCTGGTCACGCACCAAACCAATATAAGCGTTTAGTTCATCAACAGTACCATACGCTTCTATACGTAAGTGTGATTTTGCCACACGCGTTCCGCCAATAAGGGAGGTTGTACCTTTATCACCGGTTTTAGTGTAAATTTTCATTTAGTGCTGCTCTGCCTGAATTTTAGCAAAAGTGGTTACATCATCATTAATAATATCCGACTCAACAAGCCCGTCACGCAGGCGCACAATGCGATGTGCATACTTGGCAATATCTTCTTCGTGCGTAACCATTATAATGGTGTTGCCTTTGGCGTGCAGGTTCTCGAAAAGCTCCATTATTTCATAAGAAGTTTTGGTATCGAGGTTACCAGTAGGTTCATCGGCTAGTATAATACTAGGATCGTTAATCAAAGCACGTGCTATCGCGACACGCTGGCGCTGGCCACCTGAAAGTTCATTGGGTTTATGACCGCTTCTGTGTCCCAACCCAACGCTTTCTAAGGCTCGCTGTGCTTTTTCTTCGCGTTGGCTTTTGCTATAACCAGCGTAAATCAGAGGCAATGCAACATTTTCCAGAGATGACTGACGCGGTAACAGGTTAAATGTCTGAAACACGAAGCCAATTTCCTTATTCCGCACTTCGGCAAGTTCATTGTCTGTCATGTTGCTTACATCATTCCCGTTCAGGATGTAGTTTCCGCCACTTGGAGTATCGAGGCAGCCGACAATGTTCATCAGCGTAGACTTTCCCGAACCAGATGGCCCCATAAAAGCAACGTATTCACCTTTGTTAATACTGATGGATACCGACTTCAATGCATGTATAGTTTCACTACCCATGCGGTATACCCTGGAGATGTCGTGTGTCTCGATGATGGTGCTCATAGGGCTTTTTCTTTATTGCCAGTTTTCGGCACGAGCCTCAACCTCCTGGCGCTGGTTCTCGAATTTCTCTATAAATGTACTGTATTCCTCAGCAGGAAGCAAATCTTCTAAAGTAGCGAATGCATGCTCTGCATAGCTGCCCAAGCCTTGATCAATGCTCTCCAACGCATAAGCTTTCAGTAAGGGAGCAGCATAAGGGTTATAGGTAATTCCATCTAGCAGAATGTTATAAGCCTTCAAGCTATCCGGGGCTTGCTTTGAAAAGAAATCAGCAGCTGCCATAACAACCTCTTCATCATAGATTAAAACTTTGAGTGCCTGTTCATAACGGTTTGCAGCATCTTCTTTTCTGCCTTTGGCATCCGCAATTCTTGCACGAAAGTAGAACTTATATCGTTTATCCCGATCGTTAAGGTACAAGTTATCCAAGCGGTTTAGCAAAGCATCGTAATTGTCTGTATAGAGCCACAGCTTTAACTGCTGCAGGTTAAGAGCCGAACGTAATTCCCCTTCAGCCCGCAGGTAGGGGGCTGTTTCTTTGATGGCATCATATGCTGCACGCCAACGTTGCTTAGCTAAGAAATACTCTATACGTGCTATCAGTGCTCTTCTTTTAAGATCTTTCTCCTGTACAGACTGCACTAAAGAGCTTACTTCTTCCGAGCTAAGGTCTGGCAGGTAAGTCAATAAGTACTGTACTTTGTCTTTATCGGAAGCCTGCGTAAGTATAGAGGAAATGTCTTGCCTTAGTACCATTGCTAAACTTTGTGCGACAGACATAGCCGACTCAATTTCTGTAAAGCCTACTTCTTCCAGTGCCGAGACGGCTTCTTTCGGCTGATTTGCCAGTGCAAGTGCATATCCCTGTGACAAGAACGCCTGTGTAAATCCTAAATCTTTCGCTTGGGCAAAATAATGCGCGGCGGCTCTGAAATTCTCTTCCTCCAGCATCCATATCCCTAAGACATTGTAGTAGTAGCCACTTTCCGCTGATGATGATGAAAGCGCCAGGTTTTCTACCACGCTTCTGGCCTCCTTAGCTCTGCCATCGTAATGATGCACCAATCCTTTCAGGTAAAGTAAATCTTCGTAGAAAAGCTGGTTCCCTTGCACATTAAGGTAATTGTTAATATACCTGAGATTTGTTGTATCACCATTTCCCAGAGCACTGACAGTCTGGTTATAAAACAAAGTAAAATCTTCTACAGACTTCAGCGAATCTGGCACAAAAGCTTCTCTGCTTTCAGGCTCCTGCCCAAGCAATTGCCGCAACACAGCTATATTACTACGCAATGATTTATACTTCCCTCTGCCACTTTCATCCAAAAGTTCCTGTGCTGGTTCCAGCATAGCTTGCCGCGTATAAAAGGCTAACCTGTTGCTCCGAATAAAGTCTTTGTCTGAAGTATACTCCTGAGCTAAGTTAAAATAGTAGTTGGTACTATCAATAATACTTGTCTCTGTATACAATAGCGCCAGGTTGTTGTAGAGTTCTGCACTTTCCGGAAATTTCTCCACTCCCTGCTGTAACACATAGAGTTTCTCAAAGAAATATTTCTTCTCATCGTACAGGTTAGCCAGGCGAATGTAAAGCTTTGGGTTAGGGCGTTTAAGCAGGCCATCCTGTAGCCTCAGAATTTCATTATTCCGTTGCTCCTGTTCCCGGTACATGCCAGCAAGGCTGTAGTTAGCCTTAACATTGTTGGCATCAAAAACATCGCTTTCCATATAAAAGCGCTCTGCTAAAATGGTGTTATCAGAGGCGCTATAAAAGTCTCCTATATAGTTGTAATAACCACCTTGAGCATAAAAATAGGTTCTGTACTGCGTACGCATCACCAGTATACCTAATATAATTGTTCCCATCAGGAAGAAGGAGAACAAAGACAGATTCCTGGGATCATAGACTACTTTGTATACTGCCACACGCTCACCTAACATACGACCAAAGTTAACCATGATGTACACAAAGAACATAAAACCATAGGCCAGATGCGTATACACAATCAGGTCATGGTAGAGTACAGTTAGGGAGTCATTAGCTGTAGCAAAAGCATATCCTATACTAAGGAATGCGATAGTTCCAAAAACAAGATACAGCACAGCACCTGCAGGCTGAAAAGAGAACAATCTCTTATAATATGCCTCTCGTTGCCGCATTCCCCAAAAGCCTGCCACCGTTGAAAAGAACAGAATAACATAGGCGTTTACATAAAACAACTCTTCCTGTATATACCCTACATGCCGCAGATACAACAAAAGCAGATTTGTAAGGTAGAGGCCACTAATCAGTATAAACTGCCAGAGACTAAAGCGCCTTTCCGGACTTTTGCCTTGGGTATTAATCCAAAGCAGTGCATTAACGTTTTCATAAGAAACCCAAATCATGAAAAGCACAGTGACGATCAATGTGCCAAGCGAACTGTAATTAACAAGATGTAAAGCAGTTAGCCTTGCCGGAAGGTTTGCTTCACTAAAGATCAGGCCCCCTAGCAAGGCAATCAGCAACAGCATAACCAGCACCCGCCATACAAAGCTTACCTGCTGCCAAAACGCCTGGAAGCCATAGCTCACTCCAATTAAAAGCACAATGCTTACCAACAATGTCGTTTGGCTGGCATTGCTCCCGAAAACATCTAGCAAATCGAAGTTAAAAGTGGCCAGAAACAGCATTAGTAGCAGTGCAGCACCATAATAAGCAAACCGTAGCATGGTACTGATAGCTGCCGTATAGTAAGCCAACGCTACAGCCAGAACAGCCAGGAAAACACAGGCCGCAATTATATTTAGTCTCGGTAACGCTACATCATATTGCTCAAGCACAAGATAACCGTCTATAGACAGCGTAAACGGTTCCAGCAACCTTGTCACCTCATTTACTGGTACAGGCACTACTTGCAGATCAGAGATCTTATCCCAGCCAAAGACATAATTATCTCCTGTAAAATAATAATATATGCCCTGTAGCAACGCTACAAGAGCTAGAGTCAATAAAAAAATATAGGGATACTTATGACCAGTATCCCAGTTATTCCAGAACTTAATTCTATTCATCAGTAAACCAACAGACTATTCCAGTACTTTAGGTACTCTGAAATAATCAGAATCTTTTTTAGGCGCATTCAGCAAGCCTTCTTCATGTGTAATTTCATTTCTGGCTACATCCTCACGCATTACATTTACCTCCTCTGTCATGTGGATAAGAGGCTCTACATTCTCCGTATCAAGCTCACGAAGCTTATCTACCCAATCCAGAATCTTATTCAGATCCTGCAGCATTTCCTGCTCTTTCTCCTCGTTAAACTCAAGCCTCGCTAAGTGTGCTAAGTTCCTTATAGTTTGAATATCTGTTGACATGCGTCTTATTATGTTTTGTTATTTCTGTTTGAATGATATTAAATACTTTTTCTTTCAGCGCTGGTAAATCTTCTAGTTTCATTCCCTCTGTTTCAATCGGCTCATGAATAATTATCTTGAGCGGATGCCACCTTACTTTCAACTTACCATCGAGATCAGGTAGAAATTTGTGGTTATAAGGTATTGTTACCGGCACTACCGGCAACTGCTTTTCAATGGCTATTTTAAAGGGCCCTTCCTTAAAGCTCATTAGCTCCTCTCCTGCCGTTGGCGGAATTGTTCCCTCCGGAAAAATAACGAGGTTACGCCCCTGCTCTAGTGTCTTAACAGACTTAATGTAGCTTTTAGCACTACTTACAGCACTTTTACGGTCTACTGAAATATAGAGCTTATCATAAAACTTACCCCACAACGGCACCTTTGCTAATGAGCTTTTGCCTACAAAGTTAAGAAATCCTGGGATGGTGTGCAGCAATAATGGTATATCAAGATAAGAACTGTGGTTTGGGGTGAATATATACAGCTTTTCAGGATCAAAACGCATGCGCCACTCCACTTTAACCGGAGTTAAAAACATACGCAACGCTGCTGTAGACCAAAAGCGATTAACATTATGCAAATATTTGTACCGTTTCTCCTTCCGTGCAAAGTAAGCCTGTAATGGATACGTAATTACAAAGGGCATCACAAACCAGGTAACGCACCATGTTGTATATATACGTTGTGACAGATATTTTATGGCTTTCATGTCCTCGACTGTAAGAAGGTTCTGCTGCTTATCAAGTTAGCTCTATTTTTTATTACAATGATAATTGTTGAATAATTCAATAAATCTGAAACAACATTTTCGCACCTTCAACTGCAGTTATTTCTGGCTTTGCTCCTGGAGTAGAAAAGCAGCTTTAAGAATACCTGCGACACTAATGGCATCTGTAATTTTATTAGTCATACACATTTGTACAGCCTCATCAAAAGACACCCGCTTAATGTGCAACTCTTCTGTATCTTCAAATGCAGTATCACCAGCAGTAAGCCCTTGAGCTAAAAACACAAAGCCTTCCTCATCTGTAACAGAGTTAGAAGTATGCAGCCTTGCAATATTTGTCCATTTAGCTGCAGTAAAACCTGTTTCCTCTTTTAACTCCCGTTTAGCAGATTCCAATATATCATCTTCAATTAAGCCACCTCCCATTGGTATCTCCCACGAATATTCATTCAGTGCATAACGATACTGCCCAATCAGGTAAGTATAGCCCTCATTATCTATAGGAATAATACCAATAGCTTTATTCTTAAAGCTGACAACACCATAAATACCTTCTCCACCTTTCGGGTTAAGTACCTGGTCTTCCCGTACATTTATCCATGGGTTCTGATAAACAGGTCGGCTGGAAAGGGTTGTCCAGGGGTTGTGGGTTTCATCTATCATTGTTTTTCTTCTTTGCTATACAAATTGCTAATATAACAGGTAAATGTAATCAAAGAAACATGAACAGGTAAAGGTTTAATGGAACAGTCGCAACCTAAGCCAACATTAACCTGTTATATTTAACTAACATAAATTATGCCCTAACTAATTAACCTTTTTATACTTTGTTACTTAGTATATATTCAGCAATTTTATAAAAGAAGGAAAAAGATATGTTTGTACATCATGTATTTTTTTGGCTTAAGAATCCTGATTCATCAGATGAAAGAGCTAAGCTATTAGACGGAATAAAACAGTTAAAAGCTGTTGAGACAGTTAAAACATTTCATGTAGGAGTCCCTGCAACTACTAACCGACCAGTTATTGAGCGAGGATATAGCTTTTCACTACTGCTTATTTTTGATAACCTTGAAGATCAGGACACTTATCAGGTGCATCCTATACATAAGAATTTTGTCGAAGAGTGCTCTCCATTATGGTCTAAAGTAGTAATCTATGATGCAGTAGATACTTAAGGTTATTTAAAACACTTCTGAAACAATAGAGCAATAGGCTTACTGTGCTAGCTGTAGGCCTATATTTTAAACTTACTTTTTGCTGTACTGATGTTGCTGAGAGCGACAAGAAAATGAATAGAAAAGAGGCAAAAAGCTTTTAAAGTATCTAAGTCTGATTCTAAAGATCAACCTGAGAGCATAAGCTTAGTGCTCAATGAAGACGGATGAGCCAATGTAGATGAATATATAGTTGAAGACTCATCTAAGTCAAGAAGAGACGAGCAAATCAGGAACATTCCACTAAAGTAAATTCAGGATTATTAGCTAAGATGTCATCTCACTCTAACAAAAGGCACAAGCCACCATGCCCGTTTATCGGAGGACGCAGAAGCAGCCAGTAAAGTAGATGGGTAGACAGTTAAGCCCGTTCTTATAAGAGTCAATGCTGACCAGATGCATCAGGATCGGATAAAGCCTTGCAGATCAGGAAAGGATGCCTGCTTGACTGACAGTGTCCCAAGCAACTACATCGAACTCAATAAACTAGGTAGCTTTTAAAAAAGCACGATCTCTCCTTATGTTAGTTGGCTACAGGGCGCTTAACCCTCTTCTT
>NZ_JAJJWI010000030.1 GCF_020907275.1 Pontibacter silvestris
TCTATTTACAGGGGAGCTGACACCAGCACGTAACCAGCATTTACAAAAGGGCGAACAGATCCTTTAGGATATGTGTAGCGCAGCTGTAATGGCAGTTTTAGGTAGGCCAGGTCAAACAGAAAGTCGTGGTGTCTTAGGTTGTTTAGACCAATACCATTAGTTGTAGAGTAGGTGGAGGAGAACGTAACAGGTACATATAATACATCTGTTTGAAAAGAAAGCTTTTCATTTATAACAGGTAAGGTAAAGTTAATAGAAACACCTCCGCCAATATTTGAGCTATGCCCGAAGCCAGCTTTGGCAACTTCCCGGTCACCATTAAATTTTAGTCTTGCCTGCGAATATATCAGCACAGGGCCGACTGTTACTTTCATCTTTTCCTCCCGGTTTGCGAAAGCCGTGCTGATAGTGCCTGGAGCTACACATTTATTATATTCTGCTGTTATTCTTATCAGGTCGCTGTGGTTTACTCTTATTATGTTGAAGTTGCGACATGGAGATAGCCTGGCAATCAAGAAAGGCATAGTTAAGAACTCCTATATATTTGGTCTCCCGGTGTTCATAGCTTCTTCCTGTCACAGGGTTCGTCTGCCTGATTTTACGATTCAAAAGTTCTTCAAACAGGGTGTCTTTCTCTAAATAGTAGTGGTCTACAAAGAAGTTATCACGATAGTGATACAGGTTTGCTCTGCCTCTTACCAAGGTGTTCAGAAACAGCTTTTGAGTGGTAGCTTTTGCTGAGTCAGTTAATGTAATTTGTTTTGACTCAAACACCCTATTTTCATTTTCGAAACCATACCCAGCTATATCATTTGGCGTGAAACGTTTCTCATCTCCGTTTAATGTTTGTTTGAAAGTGGTGAATTGAGCGCTTCTGCTATCTCCCCTGTAATCAACATAACCTCTGAGAGTGTCGCTCCCCTGGATGATGTATCCCTTGCGATAATCTTGTTGGGCAAAAGATAAAGTACAGTAAAACAAAAGCAAGAGAGCAATGTAAAGCTGTTTCATAAGCTTGTATAAAGGTTGAATTGTATAATAGTTAGAGTGGTTTAAATTAAAAAAATATTTAATTACTGACACATATAAAAAAGCCTCCACTGAAACCAGCGGAGGCTTTTTTATATGTGTCAGTAATTATAATTATTACTTATTACCGTCTACTTCTTCGTAGTCAACATCTGTTACGCCACCATCATTGGCTGCGCCTTCAGCTCCTGCTCCCGGGCCGCCAGCCTGACCGTTGCCACCGTCAGCTCCTGGGGCTTCCTGACCTTGCGTAGCAGCATACATTTCTTGCGAAGCAGCCTGCCATGCGTTGTTAAGGGCTTCGGTAGCGGCATCAATTCCGGCTACGTCTTTAGCTCCGTGCGCAGTTTTTAACTGACCAAGTGCGTTTTCGATGTTAGACTTGTTACCAGCAGATAACTTGTCGCCATACTCTTTCAATTGTTTCTCTGTCTGGAAGATCATAGAGTCAGCAGCATTCAGCTTCTCAATTTCTTCCTTCGCACGCTTGTCAGCTTCTGCGTTGGCTTCAGCTTCCTGACGCATACGCTCAATTTCCTGCTCGCTCAGACCAGAAGAAGCCTCGATACGGATTTTCTGCTCTTTACCAGTAGCCTTATCTTTAGCCGTAACATGTAAGATACCGTTGGCGTCAATATCGAAGATAACTTCAATTTGAGGAACACCACGAGGTGCTGGTGGAATGTCTGACAAGTGGAAGCGACCGATAGTGCGGTTGTCTCTGGCCATTGGGCGCTCACCCTGCAGTACGTGAATCTCCACAGATGGCTGGTTATCTGAAGCAGTAGAGAATGTCTCAGACTTCTTTGTAGGAATAGTTGTGTTTGCTTCAATAAGTTTAGTAAACACACCACCCATTGTTTCGATACCCAGTGAAAGAGGCGTTACGTCTAATAGAAGCACGTCCTTTACTTCACCAGTTAATACACCCCCCTGAATAGCGGCACCAATAGCAACCACCTCGTCTGGGTTAACACCTTTAGAAGGCTTCTTGCCGAAGAACTTCTCAACCTCTTCCTGTACTTTAGGAATACGGGTAGAACCACCAACCAGTATTACTTCATCAATATCAGAAGTAGAAAGGCTAGCGTCCTTTAGGGCCTGACGGCATGGCTCCATAGAGCGGCGGATCAGGTCGTCAGAAAGTTGCTCAAATTTAGCACGAGTCAGCTTGCGCACCAGGTGTTTCGGAATTCCGTTCACTGGCATAATGTATGGCAGGTTAACCTCTGTCTCATTAGAGCTTGATAACTCAATTTTTGCTTTCTCAGCAGCCTCTTTCAAGCGCTGTAGTGCCATTGGGTCCTGACGCAGGTCTATGCCTTCATCAGCTTTAAACTCATCTGCCAGCCAGTTAATAATTACCTGGTCAAAGTCGTCACCACCAAGGTGTGTGTCACCGTTGGTAGAAAGTACTTCAAATACACCGTCACCTAACTCCAAGATGGAAATATCAAAAGTACCACCACCTAAATCAAACACGGCAATCTTCTGGTCAGCATGTTTTTTATCAAGGCCATAAGCCAGCGCAGCAGCTGTAGGCTCGTTGATAATACGTTTTACTTCAAGGCCAGCAATCTGCCCGGCTTCTTTTGTAGCCTGACGCTGTGCATCGTTAAAGTAAGCAGGTACGGTAATAACCGCCTCTGTAACTGTTGTACCTAAGTAATCTTCTGCAGTTGCTTTCATTTTCTGAAGCACCATGGCAGAAATTTCCTGAGGCGTATATTGTCTGTCGCCAATTTGTACACGAACAGTGTTATTACTGCCTTGTACTACCTCGTAAGACACATTCTTTGTCTCATTTGTTACTTCACCGAAGCTATGGCCCATGAAGCGCTTAATCGAAGCAATAGTGTTCTGAGGGTTTGTGATAGCCTGGCGCTTGGCTGGATCACCTACTTTACGCTCACCGTTTCCGTTATCCAGAAAAGCAACGATAGACGGAGTAGTACGGCGGCCTTCGCTGTTAGGTATAACCACTGGTTCGTTACCTTCCATTACGGCAACGCAAGAGTTTGTTGTACCTAAGTCAATACCAATTATTTTTCCCATTCTATAGTTTTATTATATAGTTCTTAATTCAAATCTTAACTGTGTTGTCTCTCTTATTACAAGCCATGTGCCAAGCAATAAATAGCCAGTTTTTTATGTCAAGATGTCATAAGTGAAATGGAGGAATTCTATTTTGTCTTATTTCAGCGAGTCATGTTTCTTCTAATCCGACATAATTTCCTGTAGCACATTTGTTTTATTACTACTGATAGAGGAGAGGGTTGTATGTCTGCAGATTCTTTTTCAGGATTGGTACAGTAGCACAGTATAGAAAATGTGTGCCAGAGTTAAACATAAATAGTGTGAGGCTCTTAATGTGAGGCACCTATAAAAAACAGATGGTTTAGCACTTAACTGCTAAACCATCTGTTGCTCTAAATTATTAAAACTGGATGTAGGTGTTAGGTAAGGCTTTTCTTATCCGTTCTTTTTCGGCATCAGAAAAGTTGTTGTTTCCGAGTAGTAAAGTACGCAGGCCTTGCATCTGCTCCAGGTGCTGAGGCATGGATATAAGCTGGTTGTAACTCAGGTCCAGTAGCTCCAGGCTCTTAAGTTGGGCCAGCTCTTCTGGAATGGCTTTTAACTTGTTATGCCCCAGCAGTAGCCCCTTTAACGACTGTAATTTACCTATTTGCATTGGCAGCGAGGTAAGCTGGTTATAGTCTAAAGCTATGTTTTCTAATTTCTTCAGTTTCCCTAGCTCTTGTGGTATTTCCCTTAGTTGGTTTTGCGATAATGCCAGATCTTTTAGCTGGAACACTTTACCGATCTCCTTTGGCAATGTTTCCAAGTGGTTATAGCTCAGGTTTAGCGTGTGGAGCGCACGCATGTTTTTTACCTGAGGAGCTATGCTTCTTATTTTGTTCTCGTTGAGTTGTAGCACCTGTAGCTTAGCCAGTTGGCCAAAGCCTGCAGGTAGTTCGGCAAAGTGGTTGTGGCTAAAATCTACAAACTGAAGCTCTTTAAGCGAATAAAAAGTAGCAGGCAACTCTCTGATATCGTTTTCGCTAAAGTTAATTTCCTGAAGATTTTGCAGCTGACCTACTTCCGGTGCAATGTCAGCTATTTTATTCTTCATGGCGTTTATGAACTGGAGCTTTGTAAGGTCGCAAAGGTTAGGCGTAAAACTGTAATAGCTCTGTTGCCGGATGTTGAGTCTGTATACCTGCTCCTTCTTTTCGATTGCCTCAGACACGTTATAATAAACTTCGGTAGAGGCCAATTCCTGCTCCGGTAAAAGTTTGGCCTGTGCATTAGTTTTCTGTGGCAGGCAGAAAGCCATCACCAACACGCCTGCCCATACTAGTTGTTTTGTTTTCATACTGCCTCTCATTTGTACTGTCAGTAAATCATAAAAAGGCTACGGGTTTTTACCCGTAGCCTTTTTAAATATTGAGCTGGATATTAATTATCAGCCTTCATTATTTTTGTAGTAGACTTTTGGTTATTTACCTGTAGGCGTACCAGATAAATGCCATTGTCCGATTCTTCTGATGGTGTAAAGTCAAAAGTATATTTCCCGGCATTCATAACGCCACTATGCAACGTTTCGATTGATTTGCCTTGCATATTATGAACCTCCAGCACTACGTTGGCTTTTTCAGGCATTTCCAGGCTAACTTTAGTGCCAGTCAGGAAAGGATTAGGATATACATCAATCAGCTTTGCCGGCACAAGTGCATTTCCTTTGCCTCTATCTGCGTTCTTTTTACCCAGATCTTCTTTGCGAGCGAAAACAAAAGTGATATCTTTGTTGAATTGTACCTCGTTGCCTGCTGCATCTGTAAATGTATCGGTGTTAGAGCCGCTTGGGTGCTGAATAGAAATAAAACCGTATTTAAAGTCAGGTGAGAAGTTAAGGCCTGTAGACTCTGAACCATACGGAGTGGTCATGAACAGTTGCAGATTAGGTTTCTCTGGAGTATGGTCTGGTTTGATAACCCATACATTATTGCGGCCACCATCCTGCAGCGCCCAAAGGTTACCTTCCCCGTCAAAAGTAAGATTATCAATACCTGTGCCCCAATCTTCTGTTTGTGAGCCTCCGTTGTAATAAACCTCATACAGCTTAGGCGTTACCCATGCCTCAATTTCTGAAACAGTAGTGCCGTTATCTTTGAAACGCCAGATAGTGCCAGTACCTTTAGAGGTAAAGTACATTTTGCCATCAGGTCCGAATTCAACATCTTCAGGATTTCTCCAGTTTGTACCCAATGATTTTGCTGTGTTGTAAACGTTATTTCGGTCAGCCTGCGTTGTGTTCGGAACCTGAACCCATGTACCTGTAGTGGCTGTTTCACTGTCTCGCTTCAGTACATAAAGTGTTCCTTCAGAAAGCTGCTCAGGCTTGTTGGCTATAAACTTATATATTGAACTTGAACCGCCGTCTTCTGCTTGGTAAACAGTTACTCGGTCTTTGCTTACGGCTATGTTTTCGTGGCTCATGCGGCCTAAAGCCCAAAGCTTGTCTGGTTTACCATCACCATCATGGTCTACAATTTTACCTGAAGCAGGATCGATTTCCACTTGCCACCCCACATCCTGATAGCCATCGCCGTTAGCATCGCCTCCGCTGGTGGTTTCCTCTGAGGTAATTACGGTGCCCCATGGTGTAATACCGCCAGAGCAATTTCTTTCTGTTTTTACTAAAGTAGAAAAATCTACTTTTTTTACCGCTTTTACCTCCCATAGATTGGTAGACTCATCCAGGCGCATATCCAGGACAGACACGCCGCCAGGATTGTTCTCATGGTTTACAGAAAGATACCCTTTCTTACTGCTTCCTTTAATTGGGATAAAGGCAGTAAAATCGTTATTGCCAGGTATTGTGCCTGTGCCACCCACATTATAACTTGTTACGCCAGATTTTGCCAGCATCTGAATTTCATGTGTTTCAGCAGGGTACGTAATGGTGCCGGACTGGCCAATAGGCTTTACAGACGTAAAACTGCCAATCGTCTTTTTAGAGGACTCCCCCTTTTTTGCAGCATTCTGCGACTGAGCCATTGCTATAGGTGTGTTAGCGGCTCCGGCAGAAAACAGGGCTGCGGCCAATAAGCTTTTGTAGATTTTGTTCATAGCTGTTTTATGAAGTTACTGAAAATGAACATTTCATTTCCCAAAACAACTACAACCAGTTTACTATAGCGTTAGTCAAGTTTTAAACAATTGTTATCATAAGAGACAGGAAGTTAAATTAATGTTATATCTAATGAACTGATACCAGGATAATGTTCAGGAAACATCAAATCATTTACTTAGAAACGGCTGTCTTATATAAAGCTACTTTAAACACAGCTTTGCTACACTAAATTGCTAATTATGATATTTGTCCACTGTATTTGCACAGCCTAGAAGCCTTTGGTATTCTTTTGTTAATCATAGGATAACATCTACATAAAGTATAGCTAACAGCAGCTTGTTTATTTTGTAAAGGTTAGACAAGAGGCAATTATCCATGTTAAAAAGAGGTTTACCGAAAAGCAAAAACAACCTGACGCGACTGCTGCTGCTTATGAGCCTATGTTTGTTTCTGGGCGTAGTGATGACATCCTTTAAAACAGAACGCATTGTTGAAAACAAAGTAGCTTATGTGGTAAAAGAAAGTTTTGTACAGGATATGGCGCTTTTGCAGCAACACGCTGAGCAATTAACACAGCACTTGCAGTTATTGGAGCAAAAGCAAGCATCGTTAGAGCAACTGCAAGAAGTTTTTTACCAAGTAAAGCGTTCTTACAAGCAAGTCGAATACCTGCTAGAGTACCTCGATCCAGAATTGGCGAAAAGCATCAATGGTGCACCGCTTCCAAGAGTTTTGGTGGAGGAGGTAGATTATCAGACGCTATCGTACAAGAAGCCCAGTGTCAGAACTTTTCCTCCAGAGGGGATGCAGGTAATAGAGGAGCTTCTTTTTGCTGATGAGGTTACGCCTGAAGGTATAAAGGAGGCAATTGTACTGGCCTATGCACTGGATGAAAACATTGCCCTGATAGCTAACAGCCTTTATAACCAGCCTCTGACAGACAAGCAAGTACTGGAAAGCCTGCGTGAAGAACTTATTCGTGTGATGGCGATGGGCATAACAGGCTTTGACGCTCCTGCCGCCGGAAGAGAAATAGAACATGCTGCTGTGGCCTTAGAACCTGTGTTGGCAAGTGCCCGGCTTTATGAGAAAACAACAAGTGGTGCTGCCAGAGCTTATAGCAGTAGTGCAGTAGTGCAACTGGAACAGGCTGTACATTACCTACAACAGCATCCTGATTTTGATACATTTGACAGGGTGCATTTTATGCGAGAGTTAGCTGATCCGGCTTATGCTTCGCTGACAGCTTTACAGCAGGAGGTATTGGCAGAAGCACCTTCTGTAGCTAAACCAGTAAACGATCAAGCTAACAGCCTTTTTAGTGCAGATTTCTTACAAGCAGCTTACTATGCCAAACAAGACAGAGCAGAGCAGTTGCCTGAGTTAGTGGCGTTGGGTAAGGTTCTTTTCTTTGACCCTGTACTATCAGCCAACAATAAACGCTCTTGTGCCAGTTGCCACTCTCCTGCTAAAGCTTTTACTGACGGGCAAGCCCAAAGTCTTGCTTTCGATTTTAAAGGAAATGTACAACGCAACTCTCCAACGCTGCTAAACTCAGTTTTTAGTAATGCTTATTTCTGGGATAGCCGAGCCCAATACCTACAAGACCAGGTGCCGGATGTGCTGGTGAAAACCGATGAACTACATGGAGACTATGAGGCGGTAGTGCAAAAACTGCAGCAAAGTTCTGAGTACAAGAAACTGTTTAAACGCGCCTTTGCCAGTCAGGCTGATAAAGCTATAAGTGTGAATACTATTAACCGTGCTATAGCTGCTTATGTACAAAACCTGGTGGCGCTTAACTCTCCTTTCGATAAGTACATGCGTCATGAGTCAGCGCAATTAAGTGTTTCTGCTAAACGAGGGTTCAACTTATTTATGGGAAAAGCAGCCTGTGGCACCTGCCATTTTGCTCCTACTTTTAACGGTACTGTGCCTCCACGCTACCTGGAGAGTGAAACAGAAGTATTAGGAGTGCCAAGTTCCGCCGATTTTGCTCATGCTCATCTTGACGAGGACATAGGTCGTGCTGGTGTTATGCCGTCTGAGGCATGGAAACACTCTTTTAAAACACCTACAGTTCGCAATGCGGCCCTAACAGCTCCCTATATGCACAATGGTGCTTTTGCTTCTCTTGAAGAAGTGATAGAGTTTTATGATTTAGGTGGAGGAGTAGGGCTTGGGTTGGAAGTGCCTAACCAAACCTTGCCAGATAGTCCTTTGCACTTAACTGCACATGAAAAACAAGATATCATTGCCTTTATGGAATCCTTAACCGACACAAGTTCTGTAAGCTCAACTATACCAGAGCGGCTTCCGCAGTTTTCCGCAAAAGCAGGATTAAATAATCGGCCAGTGGGGGGGAGCTATTAAGCTATATTGATATTTGCCTAGGCTGGTGTCGCAGTTGCTTATCCAGTGGCATTTGGCCTACTGATGTGTAGTTTGTTGCTGAGCTCTCCAAACTGAGGGGCCTCGTCTTTCCATTGAGTGCTGTGTTCCCTCCTTGGCTACCGTTCAGCAGCATGCCGCTAAAGAGGCACCGGATCTCATAGGCGCTCAACGGAAAAACAGGGAGCTTTATCTTCTTCGGCCTTAAATGCTAAAGTTTTTTGTGGATACTTTAGTTCTAGTTAACTCAATTTGAGATTACAAAAGCAGCATAAACCTAAATGCTGTTTACCCACCCCTAACCCCTCCAAGGAGGGGAATGTGTTATTCCTTTAAGAAGTTCTCCTCTTGAGAGTGGCTAGGGGATAATTTCAACACCATAAACAAACCTCAATTTGAGTTGATCACTTTAACGTAGCCTTACATAAATCAAAGTTTTAGAACTTATCTTGAAGATTAAGTCTTAAACAAACTTCTTATTCAATGCAAAAGAAACTTTCCCAGTTCTTCTGTGAGGTGTCTTGTATGTGTTCCGGTGCTGAACTTGCCAGCAGCCCGAAGGGCAGGTTCAGCTACACAGCACCGGGCGGGGAAATGAATTTTCGCAGGCTTGGAGCGCACAGACTAGAACAATGTAATAGCAGGTACTATACCGCTACTGTAGTTATAAGGCTTTAAACAAAAAAGAGGCTGTCTTTTGAACAGCCTCTTCTGTTATACTGTAATAAACTCTTCTTACTGAGCAGCTAAGTCAGATGCTTCTATGTAAAAGTTAGGGTCTACTTTAACAGCCGTGTTCTTCTTCAGTCCCTTCAGTTCCTGCCAGTTTGTGGTAGGTTCCAGCCACTTCTCTTTTCCATTTAGCAACACTTTTACCGGCATATTAAAACCAGCTACGCTATTGCTCCACCTGTACTTTAGTACTTTACCTGTTACCTGGTACTCCAGCTTTGGCACTCTAATGTCGCGCAGGTATTGGTTGAAAAAAGAAGAAAGGTCACGGCCTACGTGTTGACTCAGGTAGTTTTCAATTTGAGCTGTGGTTACAGTCTGGTGGTAGAAATCTTTGTTCAGTCCACGAAGGATGCCACGCCACTTCTCGTCATCTTCCACAATTTGCCGCAGAGTGTGCAGCATGTTAGCTCCTTTAAAGTACATGTCGCCAGAGCCACTGTTATTTACATTATAATGACCTATAATAGGAATATCGTTTTGAATGTTGGCTCGTTGGCCAATTACATAAGCACTGCTTGCCTCTTTACCATAGTGGTAATCAAGGAAAAGATTCTCGGAATAAGTGGTAAAGCTTTCATGAACCCACATATCAGCAATATCCTTATAAGTGATATTGTTGGCAAACCATTCGTGCCCCGATTCATGAATGATGATATAATCGAACTTTAAGCCCCAGCCAGTGCCGCTAAGGTCTCTGCCCAGGTAGCCATTCTGGTAGCCATTGCCATAGGTAACAGAGCTCTGGTGCTCCATCCCCAGGTAAGGAACCTCCACAAGTTTATAGCTGTCTTCGTAAAAAGGATAGGGGCCAAACCAGTGTTCAAAGGCTTCCAGCATGCGTGGCACATCTTTGAACTGCCGCTTTGCCACATCCAGGTTATAGGTAAGTACATAGTAGTTGCAATCCAGCTCACCTTTCTCCCCCTGATACGTTTCTGAGAAGTTAGCGTAGTCCGCAACATTAACATTTACACCGTAATTGTTGATCGGGTTAGATATAAACCAATGATAAGTCCTGGTGCCGTCTTTATTCTGGTCTACTCCTCTTAGTCGTCCATTAGACACATCAATCAGGTTTTCTGGCACAGTGGCGCTAATGAGCATGCTGTCAGGTTCATCGTACATGTGGTCTTTACAAGGCCACCACATGCTGGCGCCATCTCCCTGGTTAGAATTAGCTACAAAAGGTTTGCCGTTGGCGTCTTTTTGCCAGGTGAGCCCTCCGCTCCAGGGAGGCCTTACACTTACAGGTGGTTTGCCTCCATAATAAATGTCTACTGCCTTAACTGCTCCTGCTAATTGATTCTCTGATAGCTGAATATAATATACATTCCCATCGCGGTTGTATTGTAACTCTTGCCCGTTCTGCACTACTTTCTCAATGCTCATAGGAGGCTGGAGGTCTATCTGCATTAGTTGTTTAGGTTCCAGCACCTTATATCGCACCGTATTAACACCTTTGATAGTGCTGTCTGCAGGATTTATCTGTACATCCAGGTGATAATAGGTCAGGTCCCACCACGCACGTTCCGGGGTAATGGAGCCACGTAAGGTGTCTTGGCGGGTAAAGGCAGAGGTAGTTTGGGCATGTGTGGCAAAGGCTGTAGCCAGAAAGGCTGCTCCGGAAATAAACACACGCTTAAGTGAATTTTTCATGGTTGGTGTAAGTGGCTTCGCTGGCTGTTTATGCAGCGTTTGTTTTAAATGAATTCACAATATAGGAAACAGTCAGGTAATGTCATATTTTGAATAAAGGTGAGAGGGGGAGTGGAGTTGGGTAATGTCTAAGTTGGCGTAGCTAGGGAGTTCATCCATATATTCATTTCACTTACTGTTGCATAGCTATTATTAATGTGCTCCAAGTCTGCGAGTAATCGTTTTGAGTTTCAGCGTTGTGTCACTGGATCTAAACCTTTAATTCAGCAGGGCAAGTAGTTCTGGGTGGGAACCGATTTAACCCGGTCAGGGGGCTATGGTGCTGGCAGATAATCAGGCGTTGTCATTCAGCCAGGAGGGGACTGCAATGGCTTCCATATATGTACAGCGCAACCTATAGGTATTTCCGAACTAATGATGGAAATAGAATACAGGTAATAGCAGAAGATTTTGACAAGCAAGAGCAGGGTACAATTACCTCATACGGGACGGGCCAGTCAGTTCCTGTAACAGCTATTGAGCAATGCTATCCCCAGAAAGAGACGCGCTTTAGCAAAAGGTTGAGCGAGGGTATATATTTTATTTAGAGCAGAGGCTGCTCCTGGTAAAGCGGAAGCAAAGCTATTGATTCTGTAATGCCACTTTCGAACATGCTAGTGGTGATAGCTTAGTGCAACTGCCAGTCTACTTACTATGAAGTCTTATTATGTCTTCCTCTTCTATCTCCTCTTTTTCTTGAGTAACACCTGTAGGAACATAAAGTGCAACTGTTCTGTATTTTTAATTTTTTAATATTTATTTTAAATATTATTTGAATAATAGATAATTATTCATAATTTAAACCTGAATTGTATAATTGTCATTCTTTACGTTCATTATCAATGAAGCTTAATAATATCTTAACAACTGTTGTTGTTTTCCTGTTTCTCTCAATCTTCACTTCTTGTACCAGTACAAGAGATGTAGTGTATTTTAATAATGTTAAGGGTACTGAATTTTTAGGAGAAGTAGGAAACCTAGAACCTGTGATCCAACAGAATGATATCTTAAGCATTTCTGTAACTAGCTTGAATCCTGCAGCAACTGAAATTTTCAATGTTCTGGATGTTAACTACCGTAATTCAAATGCTACAAGCAATGTCTCGCAGGCTGTTGGATACTTGGTTGATCAGGATGGGTATATTTTATTTCCGTTTCTGGGAAAAGTCAAAGCAGCTGGGCTGACCAAAAAGGAAGTGAAGGAAAGTATAAGAATGGAATTGATAAATAGGAAGCTGTTGCTTGACCCTATTGTAGATCTCCGGTATTTAAACTATAAAGTATCTGTGTTGGGTGAAGTAGGGCGTCCGTCTGTACTTACTGTGCCAAATGAAAAGATTACATTACTTGAAGCTCTTAGCTTGGCAGGGGATTTAACTATATATGCTAACCGAGATAATGTCTTGCTGATTAGAGAGGAGCAAGGTGTAAAGAAGCTAACACGTATCAATTTAACAACAGATGAACTGTTTACATCTCCTTACTATTACCTCAAATCAAATGACATTATATATGTAGAACCTAATAAGACTAAAATTCAAAATGCGGGCTTTGCAAGACAATGGTTACCAGTAGTGTTTAGCGGCTTGTCTGTAGCAGTTATTGCGATTGATCGTTTGACAAGATAATTTTAAATGTAAAGCTTATGTCTACTAATACTGAAGATAAATTGTTTGCTTCATTGATATATAGGTACTTTCCTTACTGGCCTTTGTTTATACTTTTATTAGTAGTATCCTTAGTAGGAGCATGGGGGTATTTAAACATTTATGCAACACCAACTTATGAGGTTTCGGCTTCGCTGCTAATTAAAGATGAAAAGAAAGGAGTTGTTGATTCTAAAATGACAGAATCTATTGATGCCTTTACATCAAATAAAATTGTTGAAAATGAGATTAATATAATCCATTCTCATGCTTTGTTGAAGAAGGTTGTGGATAAGCTTCAACTTTATGCACCAGTTTATGAAGAAGGAAAAGTCAAGTCAATCTCGGCTTATGCTTCATCCCCTATCAAGATTAAATTAAAGCGCCCTGATAAAGCTCAGGAACAAGCTAAAATATATTTTACTTTTGATGAAGTACAAAATAGGGTTACTATAGATAACAAAGCATATAAGCTCAATAAATGGGTAAAAACTCCATATGGAGAAATGAGGTTTTCTAAGAACAAGAATAAGATAGAAGCATCTAAAGAGCCTCTATACTTTTCTATTATTCAGCCTCAGAAAATAACTAACCAACTTTTGGAGAGTATTAGTATAGAGGCCTCAAGTAAATTATCGACTGTTATAGATTTAAGGTTAAGGGATTTTGTGCCACAGCGAGGTGAAGACATATTAAATACCCTTATTAAAACATATACGCAGGTAGCAATTTCTGAAAGAGAGAAAGTAGCGGCAAACACCTTGGATTTTGTCGAAAACCGTATTAATCTTGTTGAAAGGGAGTTAGATAGCCTTGAATATCAGGTTGTCAATTATAAATCCACAAATGGAGCTGTTGACTTAAGCGAACAGAGCAAGCTGTTTCTAAGAAATGTTGGGGACAATGATCGTAAAATTTCTGAAATTAATACGCAGCTAGCTGTCCTGGATAAAGTAGAGAAATATATTATTTCTAAAAATAATACTACAGGTATTGTGCCATCTACCATGGGGATAAATGATCCTATACTGTCGCAGCTTTTACATAAGTTATACGATTCAGAAATAAAATACCAGCAGTTAAGAAAAACAACAGCTGAAAACAACCCTATACTTGTATCTATTACAGATGAAATTAAAAGTATAAGGCCAAGTATACTGGAAAATATAAAAAACCAACGCACTAACTTAATAGCAAGTCGCTCAAATTTAGCTTCTACAAGTAACGGATATAATTCAGTATTACAGAACATTCCTCAAAAAGAAAGAGAACTGCTAGAAATAAGCCGGCAGCAAATGATTAAAAACGATGCATACAGTTTTCTTCTTAAGAAAAGAGAAGAAACAGTTCTCTCCTATGCTCCGAGTGCGGGTGATGTGCGTATTGTAGATATGGCTGAGGCCTCGGTACTACCTGTAACTCCTAAGCCTTTATATATCTATCTAGTAGCTATTATGGTAGCATGCGCTTTAGGTTTTGTTATGATAGTAGGGAAAGAGTTGTTGAATAGTAAAGTTTTATTCCGGTCAGAAATTGAAGGATATTCCAGCGCACCTATAGTGGCCGAACTATCTTATGTTAAAAGATCGAAAGATGGGTTATTTAAAGAACCCACTGAAGCATCTGTTATTGAGCAGTTTAGGCAGTTAAGGACAACAATGGGATTGTATGGGCGAACTTTCACTAAAAAGAAAATAATGGTTACCTCTAGTATACCTGGCGAAGGGAAAAGCTTTATAAGTACAAACCTTGCATTTAGCTTATCCTTATCAGGTAAGAAAGTAGTACTCCTTGATTTTGATTTTAGAAATCCAAACATTTCCTCTCAGTTTAATCTTTATAAAGAAAACGGAATAACTGATTATTTAAAAAATGAATTAAATAATGAAAAGATAATAAGAAACACAGCTTATAATAACCTGTTTATCGTACCAGCAGGTAAAGATGTAGGAGATCATACAGAGATATTGCTAAATGGGAGCTTGTTAGATGGATTCTTTGAATACTTAGAAAAAGAGTTTGATTACATTATTATAGATACTCCTCCTCTTGAACTTGTTTCTGACGCTTACTTACTTACTGAATATTGTGACATTACACTTTTAGTTATGCGACATGCATATACTCCTAAGAATATAGTGCAACGGTTGACTATTAACAATAAATTAAATTCGTTGAAAAACGTAGCTATTGTGTTTAACGGAATTAAAGCCAGAGGATTTGTAAAAGGGCAGTATGGCTATGGCTATGGGTACGGGTATGACAACAAATATGGAGATAAAACCTATAGAGCCAGAAATATAGCAGCAAAAGCATAATCTTTACATTAGTATAAGCTCCACTACATCTACAATTCTAGTACTCCTATTTCCTGAAAGCTCAGGATCTTAAATATTTCGCTTACCTAGTTAGTTTTAAAGAAAGTATATACAGCAAGCTCTTTTTGGCTTTAGCTGATTTTAGATTACTGTATATATCTTATACAAAATTATATTTTCCAAGTTACGACATGTGACTGAGGTCGGCGAAGCCATATCAAATTTGTAAATTTTAAATTAACGGATCCAGAGAGTGATGAATGAAAAATGGTATGCGGTTTATACAAGGCCACGTTGGGAGAAAAAAGTAGCAGAGACTCTGACATTGAAAAGCATTAAGAATTATTGTCCGCTAAACAAAGTCGTACATCAGTGGAGTGACAGAAAAAAGACAGTACACGTTCCGCTTTTTACCTCCTATGTATTTGTACATGTTACAGAAAGGCAGTTTATGGAGCTAAAGAAGGTGAACGGTGTCATTAGTATTGTTACCTGGTTAAATAAGCCTGCAGTTATCAAAGATAGTGAGATTGAATCTATTAAAACGTTTCTTACTGACCATAGCAATGTTCAACTGGAAATAGTTGAGGTTAATGTAAATGATACCATACAGATTACGCAAGGATCTCTTTTGGACAAGAAGGGCACTATTGTAGCTATTAAGAAAAATGTTATCAAAGTTGCTCTTCCATCGTTAGGTTATGTTCTTTATGCCGAAGTAGATAAATCTAGTGTGTCAAGAGTAACTGAAAAGATTACGATTAGCTGCTAATTTTATCCCAAAGCCACTGAGTATTAAGAATTATTGGCCTTTATTACAATAAAGATCAACTTTGCCGCAACTATCTCCTTCTGCTTAAAATTGTTCACCCCTTAACAATAAGACATACCAAAATGAAAGTAGCATTCTTCTATAGAAGATTAAACCAGGGCGGCATTCAGCGAATGCTTATCAACTGTGCTGAATATTTTGCAAGCAGTGGACATGATGTTAGCATAATCCTTATTGAAAAGGTAGGGGAATATTTAGACACGATAGACCCACGAATCAAAATTATTCCTTTTGAAAACAGGCAGAAGGCAAACTTATTTCGCTCGTTTAAAAAGATACTGCTAAAAGAAGAGTTTGACGTGCTGTTTACGGCTTCTCCTCCTCTCAATATTTTTGCAGTGTTATGTAAGCTCTTTATAAACACCAAAACTAAAATTGTTATTTCAGAAAATAACAATACAGTATCGTTGTTTAACAACAATAAGCTTACTGCCTCTAAGCTAACTTTCTTTGGTATACCCTTAGTTTATAGGTTTGCAGATTGTATTGTTGCTGTTTCAAAAGGGCTTTCTGATAACCTGTCTTCTTTAGCCTTAATTCCGAAACATAAGATTAAAACAATATATAATCCTGCTTTTTCCAATAATCTTTTAATGCATATGCATGATGAAATAAGTCATCCTTGGCTAACAGATAAGCAGGTGCCTGTATTGATTAATGTTGCCCGCCTAGCTAATGCAAAGAACCAGAAAATGTTAGTACATGCCGTGGCCAGGGTGCTGAAAACAAGACAAGTTAAGTTGCTTATTGTGGGAGAGGGGCCTCTGCGTGATATGCTGCAGGAGGAGATAGATAAGTTAAACCTGCGAGAGTACATAGATTTGGTAGGTTTCCAACTGAATCCGGTTTCCTGGATTGCAAAGTCTGATCTATTTGTTTTATCATCTGATTACGAAGGTTTTGGAATGGTAGTAGTAGAGGCTTTAGCCACTGGTGTTACAGTGGTTACCACTAAATGTGATTATGGGCCTTCTGAAATCGTGAATGATGGGGAGTACGGGTATTTAGCCTCTGTTGGTGATGAAGAGGATCTTGCAAATAAGATTTTATATGCCTTGAAAAATCCTTTACAAAAAGAAAATCAAATGCAGCGGGCAAAGGATTTTCATGTGGATACAGTAATGGAAAAATATCACGAGTTATTTACAAGTCTGGCAGTTTCCTAAGAAGTTTTATCTCACTGAAAAGACTTCAATATCATGAATTTTAATCAATACATAGTAGTATAGAATGAGGTTTTACAAGAATTATATTGTATTGATATTGCTGCTTGCCCTTGTTTTAAATTGGGTAGTAGAGGGCAGTAATTATATGGGAAAAGTAGATATGAACTTAGGTTTTTTTCCTAAATTTGCAATAGTAATTATTGAAATACTTCAAATTTTTATTTTACTCCGGTTACTTATACTATATACAGAGAACAATTTCATGATGCTTACCATCATGGCAGTTGCTTTTTTTTGTCTGTTTGAATTAGGAGTTGTAAAAGCTATGGGAGCTAGTATCACAATTTGGATTTCTGGTATCCGCTATTACTTTTCATTTTTGCCTCTTTTTCTGTTAAGCTATTTATTAGCATTAAAAAATTGTTCAATTAAAAGAGAAATAAACTGGTTAATCGTTTTGAGCCTTTTACAGATACCAGTTACTGCTTATCAATATCTTAATTCATCAAAAGTTCAGTTAAATGATAGACAATTATTATTTGATATGATTTCTGGTACAATGGGGGGGACAGCGTCTAATCTGATGTCATTAGTAGTGGGGATAGGCTTCCTGTATTTCTTGATCAAGTTGGTTGAAAAGAGGAAGCTTATATTCTTATTGTTGTCTTTGGTGTTACTAGTCCCTTCCACTTTAGCAGAGGCAAAAGGAATGATGCTAGTAGTTATGATTTCGCTAATTTATTTAGCTTTTATATTTAAATTTAATTTTTCTAAGATATTAGTATTAGGAGTACTAGCTGCCTTGATGATTATGGGCTTTGCTTATGTTTACTCTCTATTGGGTTATGATAATTATGGTAAATCCTTAAGTGTATCTTATTTAATTGATTATGCGAATAGTGAATCTGGGAGAGGGCGTTTGTCCAGGATAGATTCCATCATACATAGTCTAGTATTACTATCAGAGAATAATGCTTTATTGTTCGGAATGGGAATCGGTAATGCTAACAAAAGCCCTTTGGGCCACGATGGTCAATTCTTTGACTTTTTTACAATAAGGCACAGTATTGATATTCTTATTTCTGAAACTGGGTTAGTAGGGATAGCAATTCTTATTGTGCTGTTATGGAAGATGGTTTGGATAACAAGATGCTTGCTTAAAGAGCAAGCGATTATCCATAATGAAAGTAACCTGTTGATTTTAAGGCTCTTTTTAGGTACAATTTTGATTTTTATTTTTGGTCTTTTTTGGGTTGACGTGTTGTTCCGAGTACAGTTTATGTACCCGTTTGGTATGATGGCTGGTTATGCGTTAGGGTTACATCATAAACTTAAGTTTGATAAAAAAGCTGTGGTCGTAAGTAATTATGAGCTTAGTCCTGAAATGGTTTTAAATAGGCAAGAAGTTGCACAATAGTCTTGAACTATCTAATTGAATAAGATACGATTCTTGCTCCTGTTTATTATTCTTAAACTGAGATATACACTAAGAGAGCTTTGTGCTCGGGTAGTGTAGTATATAAAGTAAGATTTTAAACACATTGGGCATAAAGTAAACTTGTGATCTGGTACCATTTTAATTAACAGTGTTGCTTTAACATGCATTAGCCATATGAAGTTATTAATTATTACACCATTCAAGAACGAGGAAGGTTCTATAGCACAAACTATTGAGTCAATATGTAAGCAGACTGTAAGACCTAATGCTTGGATACTGGTGGACGACAACTCAGACGATTTCTCACCAGAAATTGTAAAAGGATATAGTAATGAATTCAGATACATTCATTATTATGTTAAAGGAAATGACGGAGCCAGGTCAACAGGGAAAAATGTAATTGATGTTTTTAACTATGGGCTTCAGAAAGCTAAAGAATTAGGGATAAACTGGGATGTTGTTTTAAAGCTTGATGCTGATCTAGTAATAGAACAAGACAATTATTTGGAATTTATATTACATAAGTTTTCTAGTTATCCCTCTTTGGGTATAGCTAGCGGGGCTACATATATTTTTAAAGAAGGCAAAAAAATCGTAGAATCTAAACATAAATGGCATACCCAAGGGCCAAACAAATTTTACAGAAAAGTATGTTTAGAAACTATGGGAGGACTAAAACCTTATAAGGGCTGGGATGGAATAGATGATATTCTTGCTCGACACCATGGGTTTGTAACTGAAAAGTTCTTTGAACAACCCATTTGTCATTTATATCCCACTCAGACTCGCAGTGCTGAAGGCGGGCCTAGAAACGGGGCTATAAGAGAGGCGATTAGCTACCAAAACAGAGACTATCCAGTCTATATGTTCTTATTAAAAGCTTGCAAACTAGCTAATAAAAAGAAATTTTACGAAGCATTTGTCTTTTTGTCTTACGGTTTGAAGCTTAAGCGAAGTACGAGGCCGTTGGTCACAGAAGAAGAAGGGAGAATTATAAGGGCCTTTCTAAAGCAGAGATTTTTTAACCAAATCAAATACACCTCATAGTTTTTTGATTAATCTTTGAGGAAATATAGAAATGTTACAAAGCAGCAATTTACTGCTAACCTAGTGCACACCTGACTTTACTACTCCGTTATCATTAATTAGTAATAAATTCTTTTATAAGTCTTATGATATCACTTCTCGCACACGAGAAGTAGCTGATATTATATTGAAAAAGCTGTAGTACTTATTATTTAAGCTAAAAACATGGATAGCAAAAAAAAGATTCTTTTTGATATCAAACATCCTGCTCAATTAAACCTTTTCAAAGGAATCTCAAAAGAACTCTTAGATGAAGATTGGGATGTTACCATTTGCTATCTGGAGAGAGGTAAGCTTCCTAAAATCATTCAATCTGAATATAAAGGCTTTCAAACCATTGCAGTCGGAAGCAGCAGAGGTACGAAATGGTCTATACTTTGGGATGGAAATATAAAACGGACACTTGTCTTTTTAAATCTGATTAGAAAGAACAAGTATAATATATGTGTGGCTGCAAGTAGCATTCCTCTAGCCCTGGCGTGCAAAATTTCTAAAATTCCAATCATACAGTTTTATGATGACCCGGAGAGAGGTAAGATAAACAACCTTAACGCAACCTTCTCTGATCAATTGTTCTTCCCTCCTATAGTAGAGAGAGACAATAAAACTTCAACATTTAATTGCTTAAAGGAGTGGAGTTACCTTAGCCCGAGAAGATTTAAACCAAGTACCGACATACTACGAAAGTATAGTCTGCAGCCCCATCAATATGTCTTTATAAGAGAAGTCAGCAATAAGTCATTTAATTACTATGAACAGGAAGATGCTATAGTATGTAGCTTTAGTAAGGAAATAGATAAGAACACCACTGTTGTTCTCTCATTAGAAGATAAAAGCATAGCAAACAAGTTTCCAAAGCATTGGATAGTACTGGAGGAGCCTGTTGGAGATATACATTCTTTAATTTACTATTCTAAGCTTGTAATATCATCAGGTGACAGCATGGCACGCGAAGGAGCAATGTTAGGAGTTCCGAGTGTTTATTGTGGTATCAGAAAGATGAAAGCCAATGAAATGTTGATGGACATAGGCATACTAGAACATTTTCCAGGGAACGAAGCTGTAAAGTTTATCAATGAAAGTATTATTAAAAACTTTGATGAAAGTGAACAGATAAGAACAAGAGAACAATTACTTAATAACTGGGACGACATGGTCGTTTTTATGAAAGAACAAATCCACAATTATAAATACTAATAACATGGTAATTTCAATTTTTGGCTTAGGCTATGTAGGCTGTGTAAGTTTAGGCTGTTTGGCCAAAAACGGACATCAGGTAATTGGCGTTGATGTTAGTCCTTTTAAAGTAGATCTCATAAACAGAGGGGTACCTACAATTTTAGAAAAGGATATAGATACTATCATAAAAGATGGCTTTGATAAGGGAAAGATTTCAGCGACAATGTGCGCTGATGAAGCTGTTCTTAACTCTGAAGTTAGTATCATATGTGTAGGAACTCCTTCGTCTCCTCATGGTCACTTAAATCTTTCTTACATTTTTAAAACAGCTGAACAAATAGGGGAAGCACTTCAAGAAAAAGAAGAGTTCCATACCGTGGTCATCAGGAGTACAGTGTTACCAGGGACAAATGAAAAGTTTGGGGAAATTATTGAAAAAGTATCTGGCAAGAAGCGTGGGAAGCATTTCTCTGTAGTTTCTAACCCTGAGTTTTTGCGGGAAGGTTCAGCTGTCAAAGACTATTACCGCCCGTCTGTTACAGTTATTGGTGGAGACCACAAGGAGGCTATGAGTAAAGTAGCATCTCTGTACAGTTGCATCGAAGCACCAATAGAAATCACAGATATAAAGATTGCTGAAGTTATTAAATATGTTAATAACTCCTATCATGCGTTAAAAATCGCTTTTGCGAATGAGGTAGGTAATGTGTGTAAGGCTCTTTCTATAGACTCGCACAAAGTAATGGATTTGTTTTGTAAAGATACCCGTTTGAACATTTCTACTGCTTATTTCAAGCCCGGATTTGCTTATGGTGGCTCATGCTTACCAAAAGACTTAAAAGGGTTCGTAACATTAGGACATGACAACTATGTATGTACTCCTATTCTAGGTTGTATTGACGCTTCGAACGAGAATCAAAAAAAGATGGCTTATGAGACAATAGCCAAAACTGGAAAAAAGAAGGTATGCTTTATTGGGTTAAGCTTTAAGGAAGGTACCGATGACTTAAGGTACAGTCCTTCTGTAGATTTAGCTGAAATGCTTTTAGGGAAAGGATACCATGTTACTATTTATGATGAAAATGTTCGGCTTTCAAAGTTAATAGGTGCTAATAAAGCCTTCATAAATGAACATTTGCCTCACTTATCTGATCTAATTGTGCATGATGTCGAAACAGCAATAAAAAGCAACGATGTTATTGTTATCAATCACAGAAATTTTGATGCTGAATCCTACAACAGTTTACTAGAAGATAAACATGCTGTTATTGATCTTGTAAGGATCAATACGCTTGAAAGCCTTCCAAACTATGAAGGTCTCTGCTGGTAAGTAATAGCTGCAAATGTAGTAAGTAGAAATCTGCCAGAACAAGGAGAGAAGGAGGTAGTAATGCAGAAGTAAAGTATACTATGATGAAGTTTTAATGAAGGCTATAGTCAAATTGCAAAAATACTAATCTCTCATTTCTAGTATATGTTTACTTGTGTAGCTTAAGAGAAAGAGGTTATACCTGTAAGTTAACTTCTTGTTAAAGAAACCAAGGATTTTATCAGGTGTACACCTATATAGCAACAAACGATTATGCGTCCTGAATTTTCAGTTATAATTCCTGTTCACAACAAGCTTCCGCATCTGGAGAGATCTGTATTTTCAGTGCTTAACCAAACTTTCTCAAGTTTTGAGCTTATTCTAATAGATGATGCCTCTACAGATGGTTCTTCCGAAAAATTGTTAGAGTTTAAGGATTCTAGAATAAAGTTACTAAGGCGAGATGTGCCTGGGCCTGGTGGTTATGCTGCTCGCAACTTTGGAGTTAAACATGCCAGCTATAAGTGGGTCTGCTTCTTAGATGCTGATGATGAGTGGGAGCTTAATGTATTAGATACTTTAGCAGAAGTCATCAAAGACCATCCTGATGTAGAAATTTTATCTTGGGGATGGGTAAAGGCAAAAGGAAGGCAAAAGGTGATTGATGCTTACTCCTGCAAGTTTAAACAGGAAAAAATTAAGCCCTTTACCTTAACAGATTTCTTCAACGGACCTCCTCCGATGTGGACAGGAGGTATTTCCATGAAAAAAGAATTACTTGAAAAAGCAGGAGGATTTCCGGAACATGGATTTAAAAGGGGAGGAGACATGGATACTTGGATCAGGTGTCTGTGGCATAGCAATAAAAGTCTTAGACTTACAAAACCTATGACCTTGTACTACATGGATTCGGTAAACATGGTGACAAAATCTATAGAAAATGATACTTCTTATTTCTTTTCTGATTTTGTTATGCAAATTTTACAAAGCACAAAAGATAAGCAGTTGGTTCAGGCTATTCGTTATCATCAGAACAGGCGTATTTATTCAATACTTACAGAAAGGTTAAATAAGGGCAGAAGCATAGACTATGACTTATTATCTAAAATGAATACCAATTTACTATTTTGTTACTTGTTTGTGAAGCTGCATTTAAAAGAACTCTTCCTCAGAACAAAGTTTATGAAAGGCTCAGCCGCATAAAGTACGGTAGCTTTAAAAGGCCGCAGCCATTGAAGTTTCATGTCCTGAATGATTATCTGGCTTAAGACTTACTATGGTACAAAGTTCTATTTCAGTTTAAAATTCCATCTCTTAATCCAACGATGGTGCCGAATAATTAAGTATTAGAACATTATTTAAGAAAAAGGAGGCTTAAACTTCAGGTAAAAAGGAAGTAGGCTTCTATTTCTGTTTTGTATACAGTTAAATGGCAAATGAAATGTTTGTATTTGCTATTTAATTCTCTCCTTTAGTGATTTCTATAAGTTTAGACTTGATATCTACTTTTTCTCTACCTCAATACTTATTTAGCAAGTTAATTGGTTGACTGTCTGTTACTGACTATACTTTTGGGTGAGCTACAAAAGCAGTACCCAATGCTCCTAATTTGCATTAACCTGAATAGCATATAATACTTAGATACATTAAATCATGAAGACAACCTTTACAGTTAATCTTTTCTGTAGTAAAATACTTAAACAAGCAAGATGGCTGCTAGTATTAGTTATTAGTTTACTGCATAACACTGCTGAAGCAAGCGCAGTAGTTGCCGGTTGCCCAGCCTTAAGCCCACTAGCCTGTGACCAGCTTCAGGTAAGCCTTCCATTCAGGTTAAGTTTTGAAAGTAGTGTGGCAGGCACCATTACGGACATAAATGGTGCAGGAACAGGTTTTACAATGGTGGCTCCATATTCCGGTACGCGTTTATCAGCAGACGGAACTCCATCCAGCTTAGAGGTGCTAGGGCACGAGGCATCAAAGCTGTTACTTTCTGGAGGAGGATTGCAATTAGCTACGAATAAAGGATTTGCTTATCTGAAGGAGAATAGTCAGATTAATACACTAGGTGTTGAGGTGAACACAGGGAGCTGGGTGCAAATCGATGCAGTTCTGGTTAATCCTTTTAACGGTACAGAGAATCAACAGGCAGGTCTTTGGATAGGCCTCCATGATAAAACATTTGTAAAGCTGGTGGTGATAGGATCTCAGGTAGAGCTCCGGAAGGAGGTAAATGATGTGTCCTCCAATACCAACGACCGGCGAATTACTTCCAGCATACCAAATTTAAGTACACAGAACGTCCGTTTGCGGCTTCAAATTGATCCTGTTACAAATTTAGTACAAGGCTTTTACTCAACAGATGGGGTTACTTATCTTAATGTTGGACAGAGTTATTCACAATCAGCCATTAGCTTATCAGGTTCTGGTATAACAGGAGGAACAGCCTATACCGGAGTATTTGCTAGTCATCGTAACTCCAATACTCCGGTAACTTACACTTTTGATGAGTTTTCTATTACCAGTGAATCTACAAACGAAAATGAGGCTCCTGTTTTTGCTGCTTCAAATTATGCTTACACTGTTTCCGATAACGTAGCAACAGGTGCCAATGTAGGTACAGTAACAGCTTCAGATCTGGAGGGAAGTGCTGTAACTTATTCTCTTATAGGTGGAAACACAATAGGAACTTTTGTTATCAACTCATCAACTGGTACAATCAGTTTAGCTAAAAAGGTAAATCATCATACCCAGTCTGCTTTTGCCCTAAAAGTAAAAGCGACAGATGCTGATGGTAATGCAAGTGAGGCTGACGTAGCGGTAACAGTTACAGAAGGCAATAGCCTTCCTGCTTTTAATACTATTTCGTGGAGAACGCTTGCGGAGCAGCCTTTTAGTACGCATGAGGTAATGGGAGAGGTTGTGGATGGAAAACTGTATGTGTTTGGTGGCTACGACGAAGCTAAACTACCAAATTATGCTCCTACAAAGCGTTTAATGATGTATGACCCAGCTTCTAATACTTGGAACATATTAGCTGACTTGCCGTTTGCACCAAGTGGAACAGGTTTTGGAGGAGTGACACATGCTGGCATTACAACTGATGGTACCGATATTTACTTTGCTGGCGGCTACATTTCAAATTCGAGTGGTACTGGACAAACATTTGGAACAAAACAGGTATGGCGTTACAATGTGGTTTCTGATTCCTACACAGCCTTACCAGATCTTCCTGTTGCACTGGCTGCAGGGCAGCTAAAGTACCTGAACGGTAAATTGCACCATATAGGTGGGCTTAACAGTATACGTACAGTTAATTTAGATACACACTATGTGTTGGATTTAGACAACATGGCCCAAGGCTGGCAAACTCTAGCACCCCTTCCGGTTGGGCGTCACCATGCAGGATCTACTGTTTACAAAGGAAAGATATATTACATTGGCGGTGGGCAAGGGCATGACGATGCTACCGTTACCTTTAAGAATGTAGATATTTATGATGCTGCCAGCAATGCCTGGAGCAGCGCAGCCGACATGTTAGTGCCATCAGGGACTACAGGGCGTGACCACATAGGGTCTTCAGTTATAGTAGCTGGAGACAAAATTGTTGTGCTTGGGGGGCTGACTTCTCATAATATAAGAACCAATCTGGTTTCGGCTTACCAGCCGTCAAGTAATACCTGGTCAAGCTTAACACCTTTACCAGCTGCATTAGCTTCCGGAGTGGGAGCCACCTTAAACGGTAGCATCCATTACACAGGAGGAAATTTTACAAAAGAAAACAGAATAGGCTCGCTTAGTAATGCCAGCAGTCAGCAAGTAGTTAGTTCTTTAACTCTTATTAACGCCGACACAGATCAGGATATCCAAACCCTTAAAGACGGAGCAGTCCTGGACCTGGCATCTCTAGCAACTAGAAACATTGCTATACGGGCCAATACAAATCCTGAAACGGTAGGGAGTGTGGTATTTATGCTGTCCGGTGCTGAAAGCAGCTCAGTTACAGAAAGTGTGGCACCCTATGCACTCTACGGAGATAACAGTAACGGCGACTACTATGCTTGGACGCCAACTGTTGGTGATTATAGCCTTGTGGCCACACCGTTCACCAGCTCAGGTGGTAGAGGAACGGCTGGAGTAGCTATAAATATAAATTTTAAAATAATTAACACTAGTACACCACCAATCACGGCCATTAGCCTGATTAACGGGGGGGGCGGGCAGTATATTGACGGACAATCACGTAGTTGGTCGTCTGACGCGCACTTCTCAGGCGGGGAAACAGCTTCAAAATCTTTTAGTGTGGAGGGCACAACAGATGATGCGCTGTACCTGAGCTACCGTTATGCCTCTTTAGGTACTCCTTTCAGTTATAGCATACCAGTTGAAGCAGGCTCTTATAATTTGAAAGTTCACTTTCTTGAGCCCTACTACGGAGCACCAGGCGGCAAGGCAGCCAGCGGAGGCGAGCGTGTTTTTCATGTAGATGTGGAGGGGCAGCGGGTATTGAGCAACTACGACATCTACACCCAGGAAGGCGCGGGCAAGGCCATTGTGAAGACTTTTAAGAGCATTTCTGTGAGTGATGGTTCACTCGATCTGCTCTTTACTTCGGTAGTTAACAATGCCATCGTCTCAGGTATTGAAATAGAGAAAGATACCACAACACAAAGCCATACATTGACTGTGAGTACCACCGGCAGCGGTACAGTTACACGCGACCCGGGCAAGACCAGCTATAGTGTGGGTACAAGCGTCACTTTGACGGCTACACCGGCTCCAGGATACCAGTTTGCTGGCTGGAGTGGTGATGTGAGCGGAGATATGAATCCCTTAACCCTTACGATGGATGGGGATAAGAATGTCTCTGCTTCCTTTATGATGTCTACTTCTGAACCTGGAACTCAAGCTTTGTTATTGTTTACGCCTACTGCCGTTACTGTTGACCTGCCAAGCGGACAGCAGAAAGAGTTGAAGGTAAACCTTAATAATTCTGATGAAGACCCGGTAACGGTGCAGCTTACGGCTATGGAAGGAAATGGCATGGGTACGCCAGCTTGGTTACTCCATAGTGGAAATACCCTGTCGAGTGAAAATAATGTCACTTATGCACTAGGCGAGTCAGGTAACGAAGTGCTCTTTACCGTTGATGCCACTACATTGGCCGCGGGTACCTATACTGCAATAGTAAATGCATCTGCGTCAGGTTATACGCAGGCAGAACTGTATGTTACACTGGAGGTAGCGAGCTATGAAGAAGGCTTGAGACCATCTGTCACTGCCGTACGGCCTGCTGACGGAGAGATCAGCGTTTCCCTAGGCCAGTCTATATCTGTGGACGTGTCATACCCTAGTGGCAAGTCTATTGATGGTAACACCGTAAATCCAGGCACTGTAAAGCTTTACAAAGTAGAAGGAACTACATTAATAGAAGTAGCTGGTACAGCCGTTAACGCGACAGCAGCAGGTGATGCTATTACGCTCTCAGCTACTCTGGCCTTAAGCTCTACGTATGAGTTTTTTATTAGTGATCAAGTAAAAGATGGAAATGGTTATAAGATGAAGCCTTTCAGATCTCGCTTTAAAACTGTTACTTCAGCCAGTGATATTCCTACCGATCTTCAAGGGGTATCGTTTACAGAACAAGTTTTGGTTGATAGAACGTTTGGAAGTGACGGATTTACTTCACTTGTGATCGGGCCTGATAAAAAGCTTTATGCGGCAACTTCTGGCGGAAAGATCGAAAGGTGGGATATCAAAGCAGATGGATCACTTACTAATCATATCTCTATTTCACCATTTGGCTCTAGTAGACGCCTGTTAATCGGGCTGCGTTTTGATCCCTCGGCTTCTGCCACTGATCTTGTTGCCTGGATGAGCCACTCATCGCCAGAGTTTAGCGAAGTTCCAGACTGGACAGGCAAGGTATCACGCATTGATTTAACTAATCCGGCTAGCCCTGTAGTGACTGATTATGTTATTAACCTTCCAAGATCTTATAAAGATCATGCAACAAACAGTATAGATTTTGGGCCAGATGGTGCACTGTATTTTCCGCAGGGTGGCAATACAGCTATGGGAGTTCCTGATGGAGCTTGGGGGCATAGACCGGAAAGACTATTATCTGCGGCGGTGTTGCGACTTGATATCGTTAAAGCGCAGCAACAGTCACTTCCTATAGATGCAAAGACAGAGGAGGGTGGAACCTACAATCCTAATGCAAGCAATGCGCCCTTAACTATTTATGCCACTGGTATAAGAAATGCTTATGACCTGGTATGGCACACCAATGGGCAGCTATACGTGCCTACAAACGGTTCTGCGGCTGGAGGTAATACACCAGCTCTTATGTCCGGTACTATGTGGTCTAACGGACAGGTTTATACAGGCCCAGACATTCCAGCCATGATGGATGTGCGTGATACTCAAAGTGATTATTTGTTTAGAGTAGAGAAAGGAGGATATTATGGGCATCCTAATATACTGCGCAATGAGTATATTATGAATGGAGGCAACCCGACAGAAGGCGTAGACGAAGGAGAAATAGTTTGGACTCAAAGTGGTAATACCTATGGCTATCCTGTTGGTACTCCAACGGAAGCTAACTATAAAAGGTGGACCTATGACTTTGGCCTCAATAAATCGCCAAATGGCGTAATAGAATATAAAAGCAATAATTTTGGTGGCAAACTAAAAGGTAAGTTACTAGTCTGCCGCTTCAGCGGTGGGGATGATATTATGGTACTTGAACCAGGAACCAGTGATTTTAATATTATCCGCGCAACTGAGGGTAGCGATGTTCCAGGCTTACGCCGTCCTTTCTCCAACCCATTAGATATAGCCGAGGATGAACAAACAGGGAACCTATATATTTCAGAGTACTTCGATGGCAACGGAGATGGTCAACCGAGAATAACATTACTTAGAGCTGGGGATATAAGTACTCCAGTGGCATCAGAAAATTTGATTAACGCGGGTGGAGCACAGTATCTTGATGATCAGGCGCGCAGTTGGTCAGCCGATACCCATTTCTCAGGTGGAGTGACAGCTTCTAAATTCTTTGATGTGGAGGGAACAACGGATGATGCGCTGTATCTGAATTATCGTTATGCCTCCTCAGGTGCGCCTTTCAGTTATAGTATTCCTGTAGAGTCAGGAACTTATAACGTGAAACTTTACTTCATTGAACCACACTACGGAGCACCGGGAGGCAAGGCCGCCAGCGGTGGCGAGCGTGTATTCCATGTGGACGTGGAGGGTCAGCGGGTGCTGAACAACTACGACATCTACGCTCAGGAAGGTGCGGGCAAAGCCGTGGTGAAAACTTTCTCTGGTATCTCTGTGAGTGATGGCACGTTGGATCTGCTTTTAACCTCTGTGGCTAACAATGCCATTATCTCAGGCATCGAAATAGAGAAAGGAACCAGCACGCCGCCAGTGGCATCAGGTAATCTGATCAACGGGGGAGGCATACAGTACAGCGACAGCCAATCGCGTATATGGTCGGCCGATTCATACTTTAGTGGTGGAGAGACGGCTAACAAATCGTTCAATGTAGAAGGTACTACAGATGATGCCTTGTATTTAAACTACCGCTATGCCGCTTCAGGTGCCCCATTCAGCTACAGTATTCCTGTTGAAGCGGGAACCTATAATGTGAAACTTCATTTTCTGGAACCTTACTACGGTGCACCAGGCGGCAAGGCAGCTAGCGGCGGCGAGCGTGTGTTCCATGTGGATTTGGAGGGCCAGCGGGTGCTGAATAGCTACGACATCTATACCCAAGATGGGGCAGCCAAAGCCGTGGTGAAAACCTTTGCTGACATTTCTGTGACCGACGGAAAGCTTGATATGCTCTTTACCTCTGTGGCTAACAATGCCATCATTTCAGGCATTGAGATAGAGAAAGGTACAACTATTCCTCCGCCAGTGGCATCGAATAAATTGGTCAATGGGGGAGGTGCGCAATATGTTGACAGCCAATCCCGCACGTGGGTAGCCGATGTAAATTTCTCAGGTGGGTTAGCGGCTAGCAAATCTTTTGATGTAGAGGGTACTACGGATGATGCTTTGTACTTGAGCTACCGCATCGCCTCTTCTTCCACGACACCATTTAGCTATGATATTCCTGTAGAAGCAGGTTTCTATAATGTTAAGCTTCATTTCATGGAGCCTTATTATGGTGCACCAGGCGGCAGGGCAGCTAGCGGCGGCGACCGTGTGTTCCATGTGGATGTGGAGGGCCAGCGGGTACTGAATAACTATGACATTTATGCACAGGATGGAGGCGGTAAGGCCGTGGTGAAAACCTTCTATGGCATTCCTGTGAATGACGGAACACTTAGTTTACTGTTAACCTCTGTGGTTAACAGTGCTGTTATATCGGCTATAGAAATAGAGAAAGGTACCTCACCTTCAGAAGATGTTACACCTCCGATTGTTTCGGCTCAACTTAGTGGAGCTTTACAAGCTGCCAATACTTATGTTAATGAGGCAACTGTTTCTGCAGAAGCCTCAGATCAGGGAGGGGCAGGGCTGGCATCAGTACAGTACAGCCTAAACGGTGGCGAATTTGTAGCATACTCAGCACCTTTCAAACTGATTGAGATGGGCCAGTACACTGTTCAGTTCAAAGCTGTCGATGGAAATGGCAATGAAACAACAACAGCGGCAACCTCTTTCAGTATTGTTAAAGGGGCAGTAAAGCTTGTAGTTGAGAATATAGATAAATTCCCAACAGCGGAGCGAATGGTCTTCTCCTTGATTCAAGTGCCATGGCAAAGGACATCACCGGAAGTAACTCCGTATAATGAGAACCATAACAAAGTGCGGATGAAAATCAGTAATAAAGGTACTCACCCTTTAAGCATCTCTGCACTGACCCTTTCGAATACGGCAGGCTGGAGGATAGCTTCCCTAAACGGGGTGGAATATAATGCCAGTACTAGCCTGCCACTTATGTTAAGTTCCGGCACTTCAGCAGAGGCTGTCATAGAGTTTATGGCCAAAGACCAAGGTGGGCGTGTGAAGATACTTCAGGATAAATTGATTATTTCTTCTAATGACACAGAAAATCCTAATAAGGAAGTAAGTTTAAACGGGCTTTGGCAGAACAAAGGAGAAGGTAGCAATGAGCCTTATGCACAGGAGATTATTCAGGCTTTTGGTTTCCGTACACAGACAGGCTACACGATTAACGATGGAGAGAACGGGGGAACTGACTTGGTGCCTAATTCAGATGAGATTCCGGCTTCATTCTTTGTACGTGCTGATCTGAGCAAACCTGTGACAGTAATTCAAATGGCGGCTTATCATGGTTGCTGTTCCTCAACAGAAAAATTCCAGTGGTATAATAAAGGATCCACAGGTGCTGCCACTCTGTTTACGCACAATGCGCTGGATGGTCAGTCGCTTCTTCCAAGAAAGCTTGATTCCGATACAGATCTGGCACAGGGATCTTTTAACCCTAGTGGGGCCTTTGGTTTAAAGGTTGCTACAGCTTACTCCGATAGAGACAGAAACTCTGGCGATAGAATAGGGCTTAGAGTTTGGAAAGCTATTGATGAAAATGGCAATATTATTCCAAATGCTTACATTATTGGGCATGACTACATAGGGCAGGATATAACAAACTATGATTACAATGATAACCTGTATTATATTACTAATATTAAGCCAGAAACCGGACCAGCATATTATTCTGAGCTAGCCTCAACACCGTCTGCATTGTCTTTTGGTGCAGTAGTAACAGGTAGTAACCAGAGTTTAACAGCTACGCTTAAGAACCTTGGAGGTAGCAGTGACCCGACCATTTCAATAAAGGGAATAGAGATTGTTGGTCCGAACAGAAATGAATTTTCAGCTGTTGCTCCATCTGTTATGACCTTAGCATCACAAGTAACTACTGGGGTTACAGTAAGGTTTGAGCCACAAAGCCAGGGCTTGAAAAATGCAGCGTTATTAGTGCATTACAATAACTCTAATATTCCATTGCGTGTTCCGCTTTATGGTATTGCAAACAGCAGCAATTCTGTTATAAGTGCAGTTAAGCGAATAAAAGGTGCTGCTGATGCTGCTATGTCTATTAGAGGTAACGTATGGGAGGCTGATGCAAGTTATAGACAAGGTTCTATCAAGCTGGATAAACAAACGGTAACCGGACCAATTGCCGCTACTGATGATGACGTCTTGTATCAGACCTACTTATCAGCTGCTACTAACCTAGCAGAGACTCGCTATTCAATTCCTATTGCAAATGGTAATTACATAGTGCGTATGCACTTTGTAGAAAACTACTTTAATGAAGGTGGCGCCAGGGAATTTAACATCACAATGGAAAATGAACTGAGACTAGCATACTTCGATATTTTCAAAGAAGTAGGCTACAGATCAGCCTTAGTGAAAGATTTTGAAGTAGGCGTTACGGACGGAAATCTAAGTATTCGGTTTAACCCTACTGCTAACCGTGTGGCTATTGGCGGTTTGGAGATATATAGGGCTTCTGCTTCAGCAACAGTGAACAGTTTATTTACAGCTGCTAATACCGGGGAGATGTTTAGTGATAACCGTAGCATCAGAGTGTATCCTAACCCTTCAAGTTCTGGTGACAAAGTCTTTGTGGAAGTTGATCACTTTGAGAAGCATGAAGCATTGAGTATAACCTTGCATGATATGGCAGGGCGTATTATAACTTCTCTAACTGCAGAAACCAATGATAATGGAAATTGTAGCAAAGAAGTTCAGTTGGATAACCATCTGAATCATGGTATGTACCTTATCCGGGTGGTAGCTCCTTCCGGGGTTATGTCTACAAAACTGGTAGTCGAATGATATTGAAATACAGTGTGCATATCCGCAGTACTTGACTTTCAGGTTTACTATTCTAAGAATTAAGTAGTTAAAAATACAGTAGTAGCTTTAAGAGTAAAGAGTTAGCCATTAGTAGAGATGATGCCGTGTCAATCTGTATCATCACTATTAATGGCTAACACATACTTAAGAAAATGCAGTACATAAGCATTATCTTTCTTTTTTGGGGATGGATGGTAGATAGATATATGTTTTGTCTTCATCCTAAACCAAGAACTATAGAGTGATATAAATTCTTGATAACAGGTTGATCGCAAATTATTGATGTCAAGAGTATGAGAAAGGATTAGCTTGTGCTGGTTTGAATTGTTCTAAAAGTCCGATCAATAGACTACTTGTCTTTTTCTTTGAACTCACCATTTCTCAGAACTAACCCTTCTAATGTTCTCAGATAAGGTTATAAGTACTACACTAAATCTTATATTTTTTGAAAACTAAAAAAGAAATAAAATTTAAATTATTTATTGTACTAATTAAATAATTTTTATAAGTTTGGTGAAGATAAGCAAATGCCTTCTTCTGCTTTAATTTTAATATAAAATCAATGATATATTTAAATAGGAATGTTTAAAATTGGTTATGTTAAACAATTTTAGTGTTTAGTTGTGTTACATGCCTAATGAATAGCTTTCTTTATCATAAAGCTATTAAATTTATATTATTTAAATATCTTAATATATAACTATACATCTAAAAGCAGCAAAGTATATGAACTGGAGTGTTTAATTATAGTTCTTCTATGAACACTACAGGTCTTACTAAATTATTGCTTATAACTTATAAACATTAATTATTATAGCCCCATAACTGCAGTTTTTTAAGCTGTTTAACTATTTATTCACCCTTTACACTATTATTAGTTGAACAAGATAACTTTATAATATTTTTATAGAATATTATAAGTCCCCTGATAAAGCCTTGCTATTGCTCTACATGGTCTTGTTAAAGATTAAGTGTTGCTATTGTGTTTTTAACAAATTTATATTTTTTAATTTATATAAAAGCTTAGATTGTGAATGTTCTAATGTGTTCAATAATAAAGATAGATACATTATTACATATTTCAGCTTAAGTTAATGCTTGTCACTATAGTTAAAACTAATAATTGATCTTCTAAAGGGTTGTATATGAATAAGGCAAGACAAAGACTCATGGTTACGCATTTGGGAGGAGACATTTTATCTCTTTTGCTTGTTGTATTTATCTCAATTATTCTTGTTTGGAGTAACATACGTAAAGAAACGGACTGGATCTTGTTTACTGGTTTTACTATGGGCTGGTTCCTGATTGGGTATTTCTGGAAATTGTACAGTCTAAAGCATTATAAGCCTTTAAGCACACGATTAACTAATTTTTTAAAAGTGTACCTCATTCTTATTGGTATAGCTTCTTTGCTTTATTTTATATACCCAGAGCTAGTGCCGGATAAAGATCTGATTATAGGCTTTGTTTTAGCGTTTCCAGTTTTTGGAATACCTATAAATTTTTTAGTTGTAAAAATTATAAAGCAACTAAAAAGCGATGAGGGCAAGAAGAGGCACACCTTAATTGCTGGTGTTGGAGTTCTGGCTGCTAATGTGGAAAAGGAATTAACGGGACATGAAATTAAGGGCTTTATTAAATGTACAAAAGAAGAGTGCCAGGTAAGACAAGACAAAATAGTGGGTGAGTTCACTAACATACACTCATTGTTAAAGGATAACCAAGTAGATGAGATTGTAATAGCTCTACCTGTAAAAGCATCAAAAAAGATTAGGGACATTTTAGTTGCTGCTGATTTCTATGGGGTGAGGGTTAAGTATATTCCTGATTATCAGGATCTATTTGGTAAACATTACCGAACCATACGGTACGGGAATATGGAAGCGGTGAATGTACGGCAACTACCTTTAGATGAAACATTTTCATTATTTATTAAAAACTGTTTTGATATTGCTTTTTCCTTAATGGCAATGTTCATGCTGCTCCCTCTTTTCCTTATTATCGCTGTCTTGATAAAGGTAGATTCTCCTGGGTCTGTCTTTTACTGCCCTACTAGAATCGGAAGAGCTGGTAAGCCTTTTAAAGTTTACAAGTTTAGAACGATGAGGGAAAATGATGCTTCTTCAGGAGGGCAACTTTCTACTAAGGAGAATGACCCTAGAATAACCAAGGTGGGAAGAATATTAAGAAAATACAGTTTAGATGAACTTCCGCAGTTTATTAATGTGTACTTGGGTAATATGAGTGTTGTGGGCCCCAGGCCGCATAGAAGCTTTTTGAATCAACAGTTACAGGAGAGCGAAGAAAAGTACATGATCAGACATTACTTCAAACCAGGAATCACAGGTTGGGCTCAGGTAAATGGCTGGCGAGGACCAACAGAAACAAAAGAGCAAAAGAAGCAGCGTACGCTTCATGATATCTGGTACATGGAAAACTGGTCGTTGGTGCTCGACTTAAAGATTATCTATTTAACTATTTTTAGTCGAAAAACACACACAAGCGCTTTTTAAAATATTGTATTAAAAAGCATTATGTTATGAAAGTTGCACACCAAGTATATACCACATATGAATAAAGCCTTAGTTATCTTACTAAGCATTGTTTCGTTACTTTTTGTTATGGCAACCAGACATAACAAAGAGATCATAATATATCATCAAGAGCCTGATTATGAACAACCAAGTCTTCTGAAGATACTTGATAATGACAAATTAAGCTATGGGTTGTACGCAAATGAAAATGAACCAGAAAAAATAAATATACTTCCTGACTTCTCTTATGCAGGTTATATGGGCGGAGGAGTTGCCTTACCCAATGTGCCTGTTAAAGTAACCTTATCACCAATGCCAGGTAATAACAAGAAGCAGATACAGGATGCAATAGATGCCGTAAGTAATATGCCTGTTGATAGTAACGGTTTTAAAGGAAAGGTGCTTTTAAAGGCAGGAATCTATAATATAGATGGTGCTCTAAGAATAAAATCAAGTGGCGTGGTTATAGCAGGAGAAGGGCAGGGCGCTAATGGAACTATCTTGAATGCAACTAGGGAAGCAAAGCATACCTTGATAATATTAGGTGAAGGGGCCAATAAAACACTAGTAAACGAAAAAACAGAAAGCCCTATAATCTCTGGATATGTACCAACAGGAAGCATAAGTTTTACTGTTAAATCTACTTCTGGTTATAAGATAGGAGATACGATTATAATCCAAAAATCTCCGAACGAGAACTGGATAACTGGATTAAACATGGGCCAATATGGATGGACGCCAGAACTATATAGAATTCCTCATGAGAGAGTTATAACTGCTGTAAAAGGCAATCAACTGACTGTTAACATTCCTGTGGTAGATCCAATAAAGCTGAAGGATGGAGGTGCTTTTGTATATAAAGCAAATAGTAACAGGAAAACACAGCAATCAGGTGTTGAAAACCTAAGGTTAATCTCAAGATACAAAAATGATGAAGATGAAGAACATGGGTGGTGTGGGGTAAAATTGATTATGGCTGAGAATTGTTGGGTTAAGAAAGTATCCGTTTTATATTTTGGCTTTTCAGCTGTTATAGTAGACAAAAATTCTGCTTTCAATACTATTGAGGATTGCGCAATGCTTGACCCTAAGGCTAAAACAGAAGGAATGAGGAAGTATTCTTTTAATATTCAATCAGGTAGCTTTAACTTGTTTCAACGTTGCTATGCAAGAGGGGGGCGGCATGATTATGTAACAGGTCCAAAGGTAACGGGACCCAATGTTTTTTTAGATTGTTATGCGACGAAGGCTAAGTCTGATATTGGACCTCATCATCGTTGGGCTACAGGTACCTTGTTTGATAATGTACAGGGGCAACAGATTCGTGTGATTAACAGGAAGAGTATGGGCAGTGGTCATGGTTGGGCAGGGGCTCAGACCATGTTCTGGAATTGTACCAGTACATCAGGAAAAGGAATGGCCGTGGAAAGCCCTCCTGGGAACATTAATTGGGTAGTTGGTGGCGAAGCTAGGCAATTATCCGGCACTGGTTATCAAGAGTTACTGGGGCAGCAAGTTGAGCCAAGAAGCCTTTATCTAGCCCAGTTACAAAGTAGGCTTGGGCAAGGTGCTCTTAAGAATATTACAAGTGCGACACAAAGGGTTGATGTAATCTATCCTGATTTAGCAAGATGGGCAGGAGAAAAGTAAGCGAGCTTTTTGCTCATTGATAAGTAAAAGTAAACATTTTTGTAGTAGTCGGAAGGATCAGTTGTAAAGTACAAATGACTAAGGGTTATATGATTTACAACTAAAAATATTGTGTAACTATTGTAAATACGATGCGGCAAACAGAACCTCATAGTCTTAAGTTGAAGGTTGTTAATGGCATTATCTGGAATGTTATTGAGCTAGTGATAAACAGGGGGTTTGCTTTCGCTATAAAACTAGTATTAGCAAAACTTCTATTCCCAGAACAGTTTGGGCTTGTGGGTATGGCAACTGTATTTGCCAGTTTTGTGCAGGTGTTTAATGATATTGGAATAGGAGCAGCCCTTGTTCAGCGAAAAGATGAAGACTTAGAAGAAATACATCTCCACACAGCTTTCTGGACTGGGCTTGTTTGGTCGGTTGGTATTTATATTATTATGGTTTTCATAGTGGCTCCATTAGCGGCCTCTTTTTATAAGGAACCAGTTTTAAGAAGTATTGTGCCTGTGATGAGCCTGGGGGTTTTATCTAGCCCTGTTAACTTGGTACATAAGGCGCAACTGACCAGGCAAATGATGTTCAAGAAGCTAGCCTTTATCAGTAACCTGTCAAATATTTTTTCAGGTGTTATTGCGCTGGTGTTGGCATTTTGGGGAGCAGGTATATGGTCTTTGGTTTTTAATTCTGTGGCATCGTTTGTTATTGCCATGCCTTTGTTCTTTAGTGCTACAAAGTGGGTGCCAAAACTTAGGTGGGATAAGCAGGCTTTTCACGATGTTTTTGGATTTGGTGTTTATACTACAGGAACTAATGTGTTTAATAACCTTATTTCCAAGCTTGATTATTTATTAATTGGAAAGCTTTTGAGTGCGTCTGCTTTAGGTGTATATACCCTTGCTTTTGTGCTTACAGATACCTTCAGAAGCCAAATTATGAACATGATAAATAAGGTTATGTATCCTGTATATGGAAAGAAACAGGATAGTCCTGATTTAATAAGAAAATACTATCTAAAAACCATCACTTATAATAGTGTCTGTATTTACCCTGTTATGGTTTTTTTTATTGTGCTGGGAGAACCATTTATTTTCGGGTTCTTCGGTGAAAGATGGAGTGGATCCATTATTCCTTTGAAAGCTCTGGCACTCTCTGTTATGATTCACATGCTTATTAACAGTCATGGATCCTTAATAAGGGGGATAGGCAAGCCAAAGTTAGAGATGAACCTGCAGTTGTTTAAAGCATTCTGCCTGTATGCTCCTCTTATTTCGCTCGGAATTTACAAGTATGGTATTGTAGGGGCAGCCTGGTCTTTTGTAGTTACTAAAGCAGCAGAGGTGGTTTTAGCACAATATTATCTCAAAAAGCTAATTGATGTATCGTATAAAGATTTGTTCCTTAGCATTCGAGGCCCCCTTTTAGCCAGTATTGTAGCTGCTTTATTATCTTATTTGCTGTACATTCTGCAGGTTCACTATATGCTTTGTGCTTTAGGCTTAGCTGCAAGTTACGGTGCAATGATATGGCTTCTGATGGGAAAAGAACTTAAGCTGCAGTTCAAAGAAGTTAAGAGAGGTAAAAAGCAAGGCGCAAAAGAGCTCAAAGAAGTGGCGCAGGTGGTTTAAATTTTGTCTTGCTGCCTGCTTATAAAGTTGAAGCCTTAGTTGGGTAAAAATGAAGAACCAAAGGCAAAATGAAGCTTTTACATATTAAACTTTAACAGATTGATTGGTTCAAAAACTCAAATAATTACATATGGAGAGTTATAAACCATTTGTTTCCATCATAATACCAACTTATAAGGATTGGGACAGGTTATTGCTATGTGTTAATGCGCTACTGCAGCAAAGTTATCCTAAGGCTTTTTTTGAAGTTATTATTGTTAACAATAATCCTGAAGATAAAGCGCCATGGGAAAGCAGTTTGCCGAATAACTTCATGATTCTTGAAGAAGAAACCCCAGGATCATATGCGGCAAGAAACACAGGTGTAAAAGCATCAAAAGGTCAGATTGTTGGCTTTACCGATTCAGACTGTATTCCAGCACTAACCTGGATAGAGGCAGCTGTTGCTTTCTTTGAGGAGCATCCTGCAACAGACAGAATAGGAGGGAGAGTAGATCTCTTTCCGCTGGAAAGTAAATACACTTTAGCCGAAGCCTATGAAGCGGTGTTTGCTTTTAGGCAGGAAGAAAACGTAAAGAAGCAGGTCTCTGTTACCGCTAATATGTTTAGCAGGAAAAAAGTATTTGATAAAATCGGCCTGTTCAACTCAACCATGTTTTCAGGCGGAGATTTTGAATGGGGAATAAGAGCGGGGCAAAATGGTTATAAGATAGGGTATTCTTCAAATGTAGTGGTGAATCATCCGGCCAGAAGAGACTTAAAACAGTTGCTAAATAAGATTAAGCGGGTAGCTTCTGGAAAACATAGTATGGATAATAATAAAAAAAACGCTACAGTACGATACATTTCCTTTCTTTATGAAATGCGACCTCATGTAAAAGAGTTTAGGCATATTTATACACGAGGAAAGGCGCTGAATTTCAATTTAAAAATGCGGGTCTTCATGCTTCGGTATTACATTAGGGTATTGAGGGCATATGAAGAAATAAGGCTCTTTAACGGTAGTAAACCTTATTATGATATTCAATAATCTTACGATTGATAATTTAAGAGAAGCTAGCTTTATATGTGGAGGAGAAGGTTTAGCTATCCTATTCTTCTCCTGTTAGAATCATAGAAGAATTCAATCTTGGTTCTTACCAGCATAAACTTAATCAATAAACAAAAAGCCCCTCGTTAATGTGCAGATAGTGCACATTAACAAGGGGCTTTTTGTTTATACTATCTTCTTTAACTGAAAGTCGGCTTATTGTTTGCTTACTTCAATAGCCGAGATAATGGCATTGTTCTTCACTGAGGAGAGCCTGATGTCGAGCTTTCCATCAGAGACTGTTGCGGTGTAGGTTTTCACCACGGCTTTTCCGAATCCGGCCTCTTTGTAGATGTCGTAGCTTGTGGCCAGTCGCTTGCCCTCCACGTCAATGTTGAAGACGCGGGAGTTCGAGGACTTGAAGTAAGGCTC
>NZ_JAJJWI010000031.1 GCF_020907275.1 Pontibacter silvestris
CGTTTATACATCGCAACTTGAATTAAATAGAATTATATACGCCTACCACCTAGACCAATGTTGGCTTAAAGCTGGCTTTTGTTGGCTCGGTCCGCGACTGCACAATTGCCTTTGAATTAGATGACTAGAGGCGCAAGTGCAGGGAAGCATCTAGCCAACTATATCACTGCCTTATTGCCAGCACGTCAACATCACTAAAGAAGGTCTTGTCCTGCAAAAACTAATCTATGTCACTGCTCATCTTCCCGAGTGTAAGAGTGGTGGTAATTTTGTGCCGTGGCCTCGTCCATTATCTCATATTCCGTTAACATAATTTCTCTTTCGCCGTTGTTGAGGCCCTTTACATAAATACCCTCAGGCGTTACATAAATAGCGTAGTTGTGGCGGCCAAAAGGGTAGAGGTTATTGCTTTTAAGAATGGTTGCCTCTGTTAAATCTACTTCCTGGCCATCTGCTGTTTTGGCTATATATTTTGTGTTACTCATAGTTCTTTTAAAATTTTGTTCAAGATAGCACTTATTTCCTCTGCACGGTTCATCACCATTAAATGTTCTCCGCCCTGTATTTTAATAATGTCCGGTCTATAGCGCAATGGTAACACCTTGTCGGCTGTACCATGTATGTGTGTGAGATCAGGCAATATTTTCTCCTGTTGCCACATCAGTAGCTGGCCCAGCGACCAGCGTAGGTACTTCTCGTTCATAGACAAGATAATCTCCTTAAGCAGCTTTTTTTCATAAGAGGTTTGGGCTCCAAAAAAGTACGGTGCCAAAGGGTGCAGACTGCGTAGCAGGCTTATAGGGGTATACCTGTGCAACCGCAGGCGGCCCATTATATGGTAGTACCAGGGCAGGGCATATCTACTAGATAGGCTGGAGATAATAATAGTCTTGCGGGGCTGCAGTATCTTAGACATTTCAATTGCAGCTACTCCTCCCAAAGATAACCCTACCAGTATAGGATCAGGATGATGCACCTGTTCACTTAGCCGTTTTACATAAGCTGGCAGGGGCTCGTCTACATGCAGTGGCTCCACCCAATGTACATATTCATGAGGCTGATCTTCTGGTAGTCTCAAGAACTGGAACATACGCCTATCAGCTCCTAAGCCACTGATAAAGTACACAATACTTTTCTGCTTTTCTGGTGTTAGGTTCAAAGTCTTTTTTTCTGATTCTTCTCCTTGGTTGTTATTCATTTGATGAGGCTTGAGCTAAACATAAACGGACACTTACTTCTCTTATAATACTTAACTAAAGCATAACTGATTCATAACCTGCTGATAATATCTGTTTTATAATTTAGTGGAGTAGTTTAGAAGAGCTTTAGCCAAAGGAAGTTTTAACCACTAAAACTATTAAGATGATGGAAAAGGTAAAGAAAATGAAGAACAACATGGTGAGTAAGCTGATGAGCATTTTCCTGTACAGGCTGCATTCCTTCTGTTCTCCATTTAAATTTAACAGGACATAATTTACTGCTACGCCACCTTTATGGCTAAAAAAAGAAAAGTAGAAGTGGCAGTTATATCTGATGTGCATTTAGGCACTTATGGTTGCCATGCTGAAGAACTGCTGATCTACCTTAAAAGCATCAAACCTAAAGTGCTCGTGCTTAACGGTGATATTGTAGACATCTGGCAGTTCAGCAAAAGTTACTGGCCGGCTGCGCATATGAAAGTAGTAAAGCACCTGATGGGGCTTGTTGCTAAGGGTACTAAGGTATACTACATCACGGGCAACCATGATGAAATGCTGCGCAAGTTTGTAGGGTTTAAACTCGGCTCTTTCCAGATTGTGAACAAACTGGTGCTGGAGCTGGACGGCAAGCGCGCCTGGATGTTTCACGGTGATGTATTCGATGTAACGATGCAGCATTCAAAGTGGCTGGCAAAGCTTGGGGCACATGGTTATGACCTGCTTATTGTATTGAATAGTGTGGTTAATTTCTGTTGCCGAAAACTGAAGCGCAAGAAGGTGAACCTCTCCCGTAATATTAAAAATCGTGTAAAAAGCGCAGTTAAATTCATTAATAACTTTGAGCAAACTGCTGCTGACATTGCCATCTCTAACAGTTACGACTATGTGGTCTGCGGGCATATTCACCATCCGGAAATGCGGCAGGTTACGAATCAGGATGGAGCAGTTACTTATCTTAACTCCGGCGATTGGATTGAGAACCTAACGGCGCTTGAATACAACAAAGGAGCCTGGAGCATTTATAAGTTTCAGGAGGACCTGGCAGGGCAGTTAGAAGAGGAGGAAGATGCTGAAACGGCTATTCTTACAGATAACCAGTTGTTTGAGAGCCTGATGTTGGAATTTAAGCTGAAAATAGCTTGAGAATACTATACGCCATACAAGGAACAGGAAACGGGCACTTGGCAAGAGCACTCGATGTGATACCAGCCCTGCAGAAGCGGGGCGACCTGGATATACTTGTTAGCGGCTACCAAGTAGATATAAGCCTGCCTTACCCGGTAAAGTACCGCCTTAATGGCCTTAGCTTTATCTTTGGGAAAAACGGAGGCATAGATTATTACAGGACACTGGCACAAATTAACTCAAGGTGCTTTTTTAAAGAAATACAAAAGCTGCCCGTAAAGGACTACGATTTGGTTATTACAGACTTCGAGCCCATATCAGCCTGGGCTTGTTCGTTGGCAAAAAAGCATTGTGTAGGTTTAAGTAACCAGGTGGCAGTGTTAAACCCCAATGTGCCAAAGCCAGATGAGGCCGATTATATTGGTAAACTCGTTCTTCGTAATTATTCTCCTACAACAGCACAGTATGGTTTCCATTTTCATCGCTTCGACCAGACTATTTTTACGCCTATTGTACGCAAGCAGGTGCGTGAACTGGAGGTAAGCAATAAGGGACACTATACCGTATATTTACCTGCACATGACGACCTGAAAATAGTAAACAGGCTGAGTAGTTTAAAGGGAGTGGAGTGGCAGGTATTTTCCAAGCACAATCATCAGGCCTTTCATTACCAGAATGTGTCAGTGCAGCCTATACAGAGTGATGCGTTCCTGAAGAGTATGGCTTCATCGGAGGGGGTATTATGTGCTGCTGGCTTCAGTACACCATCTGAGGCTTTGTATTTACAGAAGAAACTATTGGTAGTGCCCATGAAAAACCAGTTTGAACAGGTTTGCAATGCAGCTGTTCTGAAGCACATGGGCGTTACCACTATCAAGAACCTGAAGAAAAAGCACCTTCCAGCCATTTATGGATGGATGAAGGAAGGGCAACCTGTTCAGGTAAATTATCCTGACGAAACAGACGCTATTGTGGAGCGTATTGTAAGGGAAAATACATAAAATTTTAAAGTTCAGCTACTAATGCAGCTGGTACCTGTTTTAGGTGCCGCTGCTTTTTTATGGTACAACATAACAAAGAAGATCAGATACCGCAAGAACCCGCTTTATCAAGGGCTGCTTTTGGAGATAGTTTTAGTTGGGGTGTTTCTACAGCCGCTTACCAAGTAGAAGGTGCCCATGAGGCAGAAGGAAAAGGGGCATCTATCTGGGATATTTTTTCCGGACTGAAAGGGAAAGTAAAGCAGAACCATAACGGTAACCTAGCCTGCGACTTTTTTAACCGCTATCCAGATGATTTGCAGTTGATGCAGTCGCTGTCTATTCCAAACTTTCGCTTCTCGCTTTCCTGGGCTCGTCTGTTGCCAGATGGGTATGGGCGCGTAAACAGTGCAGGGCTAGCCTATTATGACAGGCTAATTGATCATTGTCTGGAGTTAGGTATCAATCCTTGGGTTACTTTATATCATTGGGATCTGCCTCATGCGCTTGAGAAGAAAGGCGGCTGGACAAACCGTGATATAGTAGGCTGGTTTCAGGAGTATGTTGCTTTGTGTGCAAAACACTATGGCGATAGAGTTAAACATTGGATGGTGCTTAATGAGCCGATGGTATTTACAGGTGCGGGGTATTTTTTAGGTGTGCACGCACCAGGCCGTCGTGGTTTTGGCTCCTTTATACCAGCGGTGCATCATGCGAGTATGTGTCAGGCAGAAGGGGGCAGAACTTTAAGAAGTATGCTGCCGGATGCTGAGATTGGTACTACCTTTTCCTGTTCACATGTAGAGCCTTTGCGCCCTCAGGAAAAAGACATAAAAGCTGCTAAACGTGTTGATGCTCTTCTAAATAGGTTATTCATAGAGCCGTCTTTGGGTTTAGGTTATCCTTTAGATGATCTGAAATTTATGCGTCGCATAGAGAAATACATCAAGCCAGAAGACGAGCAAGACTTGCAGTTTGATTTTGACTTTATTGGTATCCAGAACTATACACGGGAAGTAGTAAAATACTCTTTCTGGACTCCCTTTATGCAAGCGAATCTGGTGCCGCCACGCAAGAGAAAAGTACCACAGACGCTGATGAAATGGGAAGTATACCCGGAGGGCATTTACCATATCCTGCATAAGTACAGCCAGTATAAAGGCATCAAAAAAATAATTATTACAGAAAACGGAGCCGCCTTTCCTGACCAGCTTGCAGATGGGCAGGTACATGACCCGGAGCGTGTAACGTTTCTGCAACAGTACCTGCAGCAGGTTTTAAGAGCTAAGCAGGAGGGAGCCAATGTTCACGGCTACTTTGTCTGGTCCTTTGTCGATAACTTTGAGTGGGCAGAAGGATATGATCCAAGGTTCGGGCTAGTGCATGTCGATTTTGAAACGTTACAACGGACAGTTAAAAGCTCGGGGTACTGGTACAGAGATTTCCTTGAGGGATAATGAACATGCTCATAAATTGTTACTTTGCTTCTTTGCCTCACGTTCGTGTAAAGAGTCAGATTTCCAGATAGCAGACCAGCCACCTCCATAGCGGGTTTCTGTTTTTCCTTTCACGAAGCTAAAGCCAATTACGAGAGCTCCCACCATCATATCACTAATAATTACAGTAGTCTCATTATAGCCCAGTATCCATGGGGCCAGGAGCAGCCATGCTCCTAGCGGCAGATTATACAGCCGTACTACACGCGTTGCTTCCCACCAGGAGATAACAGCAAAGGAAACTATAATAGGGCCTATAATGTGGTCGTTATCAGCAGCAGCTTTATCTGCACCTAACACCGCAGGGGCTACTATCAGCCATATTCCTAATATTGCATTTATTATTTGTGCCCACATAACTTATTCAACTTTACCTTGTACACTTTTATATCCCCAGAATGCCTTCCAGGTTGAAACATTGGCATCCTTCACACGCTTCATATACTGCAGGCTTGCCAGCATTTCGTCCATTGCAGGGCCAATCATTATTAGTGAAATAGCAGCAGAAGTCAGGCAAAGGGTGCACCATGCATCAAACATGACAGGTTGCAGTATAACGAGCAGTATGCTAACCATGCCCAAAGGGCCTACAGCTAAGCCAAAGACGATGACAATCCATGGCATAGTGCGCCAGCGGTTATCACCTCCAATTAAACCTGCTACGGCATCTGTAAGGTAACCTAAAGCTCCAAGTGCAGCATCGGGTATAGGTAAGACTTTAGACACGCTAGAGGTTAGAATTTTTCTACTGTCGTTGCCGAAGAAAGGCTCCCAGACTGTTGGTATTACATGAAGCTGAAAGAGAGATAAATAAGTTGCAACACCTAATCCAACCAGTGCCAGTATTATAATAGGAATCCTTTGGGGCCAGGTTGCAGGGTTGTAATCCCATCCGGGTGGAATGTGTTTATCTGCCATATAGTTTTGTTTCAGATATATTTACCTGCACTACTACGAAAATTGTTGGCTAATAAGTTTTAAACTTTTGGATAGAATGCCGCTAACCACAACTTTCTGACCTTTGGCTTTGCCTGCATTGGTTATAAACCTGTAAAATAATGGAACAAGTTTTTATTAAAATAACCAGCGAGGTAGAGGTTGCGGTAGTGGAAGTGGAAGTATAGTAAAGATAACAGCAGCTGCTGCTATTGCTGTAGTATTAAAGCTGAGGGAAACTTAAATTTCTATGCAGAAACTGCTGCGGCCTCGTGAGGCAAAATGCAATCTATTAACCATTCTTTCGCTGTATCAAAGTCGTTAAAGTTATTCATGACTATGTGCGAAGATATACGTTGCATTAGGTCTCTGGCAGAAAGGCGACTAAACATGTTACCTGAGTAAACATGAGCCACACAACTAAGCCCGGCTGCTTTAGCATCAGGCATCCATCCGAATTGCAGCCAGTCGTTTGCTTCAGACCAGTCACCGGTTACATCCTGCTTATTATTGAGAAGCTTTGAGCATGGGTGCAGTTGTAAAATAGCCAGATGCACTTTAGCACCGGTTATCACATCGTCAGCCGTAATATGGCCTGCCCATTTTGCTTCTATATAGCCTTCATGCTGCAGCAGTGTAACAAACACATCGCCTTGTGCATGGGCTACCTCTATAGGCGTTGGCCACCTCTCGACCTGTGCCTGAAACTCTGACAAATAATTTGCCATAATGGGTATAAACACTTAGAACGTTTTATGTATAGGGTTAGGTAAATGAGTAACGTACTACATAAGTAAAACTGTAAATTAGGATAGAATATTTTTATTCTAATTTAAATTTTAATATTATTTAGTGTAATGACTGAAATAACTGGTAAAATATACGTAGCGAAGCAATATTCTATAGCAATGTTCAAACATGCTTCGCTGTAGCCTTAGTGTATAATTTGGTAAGTAGCAATGATGTGCTAAATTAAGAGGCGCAAGATCATAGTTATGCCTGAGGAAAAATAGTGGAGGTTGCCACAAGAACATATCGATTTGAAGTCGAAAGATGCTGCTTCTTGTTGGCTAATTTTAAAGAGCGTAACAGAATGATGGAGTGTACACAGTCGCTAGATATCATTACCAGAATCTTGTGACACTCTGATGGCAGCTGCTTGTGACTGCACCGGGGAGGACTCCATTATTTCTTCTTTAACCCATACTTCGACTTCAAGCCCTGCCTGAAGATTATTTAGGCTTAACGTTGCCCCTTCTGCATCTTCTATAAGGGTGTCGTCATCTACAATTACGCTCGCTTGGGGCGATTCAGACTCCACGCCTTCTACAGCAGCTACCTGTATGACTGTTGTTGCCTGGTTGTCGCTCTGGCTGATATTTGTGATCCTGCCCCTCACATCAGGTAAGGTGTCAGGCATACGTTTAGGCGTTTCGCCACGGCATCCGATCAAAAGTGCCGAAATCAGCATATAGGGTATAAGATATTTTGTCATAAAGAATAAATGACTTATAATTCTGTAAAAGATCTGTTTATAAAATCGTTTAAAGGCTTTACCTGCTTAAAGAAAGGCAGCAACTGTTCTTTAAAATCGGGTGCAGTTACTTCTTCGTCTTTAAAAAAGTGGAGCCCCAGAAAGCCATTGTGCCTAAGCAGGTCAATAGACGGATGCTCTTTGTTATATCCTTTAGGTGCAGATTTTCGTGTTTCGCCTGTTACTTTACCAAAACTATTTATAAAACCAGAAGCCAAGACTATTGCCTCCAACTCTCCCGGATTATAATCGATTTCCTCCCGTATTAGCTCCAGTTGTTTGGGAGTAGGTTTCCACTTTCCTCCACCTACTCTCGATCTGCTATCTGGCTCCAGAATAAGGACATAGTTTGCAAAAGGAGAGTGGCGCCCACCCGGTGACATACCAGCAGCAAAATAACCTTTATAAGGCGCTTCCCCTTTTTTAGAAAAATCGTTTTTGTTTATTCTGAATATGCTCTCAGTTGCTGTCACACCATGCATAGCCGGGTCTATAGTCTGTAGTTGTTGCAGGGCATTGCTTACCAATTCTGTAAAATAAGCTTTCGCCTGCAGGTACTCTTCCCGATGCAAATCCATCCAGGCTTTGCTGTTATGCTGCTGTAGTTCTCCAAGAAATCTTAAAATAAACCCAGTGTCCATTCATGTGGCTACTTTGGCGTTTTTGCTTTAAACCAAATAATACCAATAACCAAGGCTATAACCAATATAATTATCAAAAAGAAAGTCATAATATGTTCTGTTAATGTTTCTTACTGCTAATTCTACTAAAAGCAGCATACTCTTGTTACGATAGTTTTGGTAGTTAAGTACGGAATTGTAGTATTAGCAGAACCTGTGATAAATAAAAAAGCCCTGTTTCCAGGGCAAGTGTTAGCTAAAGTAAATATTTAGGGAATAATCTCTTCCCTTTTTGCTGTGGTAATCAAGAGAGTTGCGATAGCAACAGATATGGTGACAATGGTTATCAGTAGTGGTTTCATAGGTTATCACTTTATTCATTCTAAAGACAGAATTAACCTGTTCTACTCAATAGCTTGGCCTCTTGTTGCAATAACTTTGTAGCAAAAGGCCAACGTTTGTTTTACCCTTGAATGGGTACTTGTTAAGCAACCCGAAGGAAAGATCCTCCTAACAAAGTCTTTCTTATGTGAGCTTCTGTTACATAATGAGACACAAAGTCGCCTTTATGACAGGTATTGGTACGTGGATCTTTTAACTGAACTACTTTGGCACGTTTGCCTACAGTTATAAGGCCAATTCCACGACGCTCACAGAGGTTTAGCAAATGCTTGGCCAAGCTATTGTGGCGGAAAGCAAGGCTGCTAATAGATATTCCAAGCCATTGTTCATCTGCAGGCTGTGCTTTAAAAATGTTCAATAGCTTTTCAACTTTGTGCTTTAAATAACTTCTCTCTAGTAAAGAGTGTGTTACAAATATAACCAGAGTTGCAGCAACTGGTATTACCCAGCTTAAAATTCCATAGCCTAAACTTCTGGTAAAGAAGGTTGTTGCGGCAAAGGCGATAAGCGCTGTTACGAAACGAAACTTGCTTAAACCGTTTTTCTTATAACGATTTAAAAGCCGGGCTAACTGCTGCGACTGGCTTACATTAAGTGAAGCGATAAACAATGTATTATCAGGTTTCTTCAAAGCAAATATTCCATCAGCAGTACCATGCAGCTTTGTCTTTTCGGCCTTACTTATAAGTATGCCCTTAGTGCTATATAAAGTGGAGTAGTGAGACTTAAGATAATCGAAGGCAAAGTCTTCTATGTTACTATCTTTCTGGTTAGGCATATTTATCGTAAAACTGGGAACTAATATGTATCGTGATCAAGAAAAGTACTGCGACTACGGAAACTACTCTGTTGTACTTGAACCAGCTTGTTCAGGATACCTTCTCTCTCTGTTTTGTTCTTGAAAAGATTAAAATCTGATGGGGTCAAATATATAGAAAAAGCTTTTCTTATAATAGGAAATAATCGGGTTTTAGGAAACATTAGATGTGGGAGCCGCAATATGTTGGTTATTATGTTGCTTTTTGTTCGTTTCATAAGTTGTTGATGAACTGGTTGATGTGATTTTATTGTGAAGGATTTTAAACATAATCTGTGGCTTCTGTTCCAGTTATATAGGTATATTGATATAAATAGCTAGCCCCTATGTTATTGCTCATCTTTATTTTTTAGCTTTACAAAATGGTCTCAGGCCTTTGTCACACATTTGTTTTATGTTCTAAACGCAAAGATGAAGAAGCTATCTTATCCGCTAACTTATATATTGCTTTTAACCTTCATATTCTCCTCCTTTAGTTACACCTATATATTGGCGCAGGCTCCTGCCAAACCATCAGCAGCTAAAATACTGCAGGACCTAAAGAAGTTGAATGTGCTGGGAAGCGTGTTGTATGTGGCGGCTCACCCGGATGATGAAAATACCCGCTTAATTGCCTATATGGCTAATGAAGAACTGTATAATACTGGCTACCTGGCTTTGACACGTGGCGATGGTGGACAAAATTTGATAGGCCCCCAGATACGCGAAGATTTAGGTATCATCCGTACGCAGGAGCTGTTGCAGGCGCGTCGCACAGACGGAGGGCACCAGTTTTTTACCCGTGCCAACGACTTTGGATTTTCTAAAAGCCCGGAAGAAACGTTTACTATCTGGGATAAAGAGCAAGTGCTGGCCGACATGGTGTGGGTAATCAGGAAGTTCAGACCAGACGTTATGATTACGCGTTTCCCGCCAGATGCCAGAGCCGGACATGGACACCATACATCTTCTGCCATACTGGCCGAAGAAGCCTTTGATGCAGCGGCGGACCCAAATCGTTTCCCGGAGCAGCTAAAGGAGGTAGAGGTTTGGCAGCCAAAGCGCTTGCTATGGAACACCGGTGTCTGGTCTTTCGGAAGCCAGGCTGAGTTTGACAAGCATGTGCAGAACCTGATGAAGATTGATGTAGGAAAGTATAATCCTTTACTAGGCAAATCGTATGGGGAGATTGCTGCAGAAAGCCGCAGCATGCATAAGAGCCAGGGATTCGGATCAATGGGTACAAGAGGCGGTGCTATAGAGTATCTGCAGCATACCAAAGGCGACAAATCAACCAGAGGTTTGTTTGAAGGCATCACAACTTCCTGGGCAAGAGTAAAAGGCGGAGAGAAAGTAGAGAAAATCATTAACAAAGCCATTAGTAGTTATAATCCTGCTGAGCCAGCAGCTGTTGTGCTTACCTTGATTGCGGCCAAGAAGGAACTTGAGAAACTGCCTGACGGATATTGGAAGCGTGTAAAGCTGGAAGAGTTACAGGATGTAATGCAGGAAGCAATGGGATTGTACCTGGAGGTAGTTGCCAGTGATTACGCTGCTACGCCTGGGGAGCAGATAGAACTGCAGGTAGAGGCAATCAACAGATCTGATGTACCCGTTGTGCTACAAAAAGTTAACTACTCCTTTGCCGGTAAAGACTCTACTCTGAATAAGCAACTGCAGAACAACGAAAGATTGTTTTACGATGCCTCAACCACTATACCTGTCGGTACGGCTATTTCGCAACCTTACTGGCTACGTAAAGAGGGTACCTTAGGCATGTTTGCCATAGAAAATCAGCAGGAGGTAGGCAAGCCAGAGAATGAACCGGTGGCACAGGTAACCTTTAGTTTGCTTATAGCTGGCCAGCCAATACAGGTGAGGGTGCCAGTGGTTTATAAACGTACTGATCCGGTAGAGGGAGAAGTATACCGCCCTTTTGTAATAACACCTCCTGTTTTCGTGAATGTGGCAGAAAAGGTATATATGTTTGCTAGCCAGGAGCCAAAACAGGTACAGGTACTTGTAAAGTCCGGCAAAGATAATATAAATGGAAATGTGACTCTGCAGTTGCCGCAGGGCTGGCGTGTAGAGCCCGCATTAGTGCCATTTAACCTAAAGCTAAAAGGAGCAGAGCAAAGTGTGTCCTTTACTGTGTACCCACCGCAAGGGCAACAGGAGGCGGAACTGGAAGCTGTGGCTACCATAGGTGGAGAAACGTTTGCAAAAAGCTTGAATACAATTAATTACAGCCATATTCCGGCCCAAACTACTTTCCCGGAAGCAACAGCCAGGGCAGTTAAACTTAACCTGGAAATAAAAGGAGACAAAGTTGGCTACATTATGGGTGCAGGGGACGAGGTACCTGTTAGTCTGCAGCAAATTGGCTACCAGGTTACACTGCTCAAAGACGAGGACTTGAGCCAGGGCAATTTGCAGCAATATGATGCCGTTATATTGGGTGTGCGTGCTTATAATACTGTTGACCGCCTGAGGTTTTACCAGGACAAACTGCTGGACTACGTTAAAAACGGGGGCAATCTGATTGTGCAGTACAATACCAATCATAGTTTGGTAACAAAAAATATTGCGCCGTATCCGCTGCAGTTGTCGCGGGATCGGGTGACGGTAGAAGGGGCTGAAGTGCGTTTTCTAAAACCAAACCACCCGGTACTGAACTCTCCTAATAAAATTACAGAACAGGATTTTGAGGGGTGGGTGCAGGAGCGGGGGCTGTATTTCCCGAATGAGTGGAGTAAGGAATTTGAAACAATCATTTCTTCGCATGACCCCGGAGAAGAACCATTGGAAGGCGGCTTATTAGTGGCAAAATATGGGAAAGGGTATTATATATACACAGGTTATTCCTGGTTTAGAGAACTACCTGCCGGTGTGCCAGGTGCATATCGTATTTTTGCTAATTTAATTTCCCTTGGTAAATAAGCTATTGCTAAAGGCTGAATGGCAAAAAAATTATAAGCTTTTTTGCCATTGCTGTTTTACTTTTCTGCCAGGTTTGTATTTATGAAAAATAAGAAACAAGAAGTCGATACAGAGCCTCCTGTTAATAAACCTCCTTTTTTTAATAGCTGGTCGGGCATGTATTGGCTGGTGCTGGGCAACCTTACTTTCCTGATCGTTTTGTTCTACTTCATTACCAAAATTTACGAATGAGTTTACTGGATTGGGTAGTGTTATTTGGCACCCTGGGGTTTATTGTGTTATATGGTATCTGGAAAACCCGTGGCAGCAAAGACATAGAAGGATATTTGCGAGGCGACAACAGCATGAAGTGGTGGACTATTGGCCTGTCTACGATGGCCACCCAAGCCAGCGCTATTACTTTTCTGTCAACACCGGGGCAGGCTTATGAAGATGGTATGCGCTTCGTGCAGTTTTACTTTGGACTGCCTGTTGCCATGGTTATCATTTCTATTACTGTTATTCCAATTTTCTACCGGCTTAAAGTATATACCGCCTACGAGTTTCTGGAAAACCGCTTCGATCTAAAAACACGCACGTTGGCAGCTTTGCTCTTTCTGGTACAGCGTGGCCTGGCGGCAGGCATTACGATTTATGCACCTGCCATTATACTGTCTACCATACTTGGCTGGAACCTGACTATAACCACTCTTATTATAGGAGTGTTAGTTATTATTTACACTGTTTCAGGTGGAACAAAGGCCGTAAGTGTTACCCAAAAGCAGCAGATGGCTGTGATGATGGGAGGCATGTTGGCTGCCGGCTTTATGGTTGTGAGCTTTCTGCCGGAGCATGTGGGCTTTGGAGATGCTGTGGCTGTGGCAGGTAAGATGGGACGAATGAATGTGGTGGATTTTTCTTTTAACTGGGACGACCGTTATAACTTCTGGTCTGGTATGACAGGCGGCTTGTTTCTTGCCTTGTCTTATTTCGGCACCGACCAAAGCCAGGTGGCACGTTATTTAGGCGGAAAATCTATAGCCGAGAGTAGGCTGGGTTTGCTTTCTAATGGGTTGTTAAAGATACCAATGCAGTTTATTATTCTGTTTATTGGAGTGATGGTGTTCGTGTTTTATCAGTTTAACCAGCCTCCTGTGTTCTTTAACGATGCTGCCCAAAAGAAAGTATATGCCTCGGCCTATGCCGGAGAAATGCATGAGCTAGAAAAGCAGCACGCAACTCTTTTTGAGCAAAAGCAGAAAGCTGTTGAGGGGCTTATAACTGCACTGAAGGCAGATAATGATGTTGCCGTTCGTGCGGCACAGTCTGAAATAGCAGGTATAGAAGAGGCAGACCAAAACGTACGGAACGAAGTGAAAGGACTCGTATCCAAAGCTATGCCTGGAACAGAGACAAAAGACACAGATTACGTTTTTATTTCTTTTGTGATGAAATACCTGCCGACTGGTTTAGTTGGACTATTACTGGCTGTTATCTTTTCTGCGGCTATGTCATCTTCTGCTTCTGAACTAAATGCATTAGCTTCTACCACAGTAGTAGATATCTACAGGCGAAATGTCAGGAAAGGCGACAGTGACAAACATTATCTAAATGCCTCCAAATTATTCACAGTAGGCTGGGGAGTAACAGCTATTCTGTTTGCTATGTTTGCCTCCTTGTTTGATAACCTGATTGAGGCTGTAAACATTGTTGGGTCTATCTTCTATGGTACCATACTGGGTATTTTCTTAGTAGCTTTCTACCTGAAGTCAATTAAAGGGAATGCTGTGTTTATAGCGGCTGTGCTGGCAGAGGCAGTTGTTCTTTATTGCTTCTATTCTACAGAAATAGCCTTTCTCTGGTTCAACGTAATAGGCTGTGGTCTGGTAATCTTTTTTGGGTACATTCTACAGCTATTGCTGCCTTCTAAACCTGCTGTTAAATAAACTGTTTTGCTTTTCTCTGTCCGTCTTTATGGGAAGATAGTTATAATGGCGGGCAATTGACCTTTACCTGCACTGGCTTTTTGTGTTAACACTGTGACCGGGGGAGGGGGCAGGCAGTTAAGTTCGCCTGTTTGAACATCTTTACAATCATACTGAAAGATGATAAATCGCTTGGCCTTTTGCATCAGCCGTACCAGGAAAGGCTTACCACCTTTTGTGAAAAGGGAGCAGCCTTTGTATCGCAGGTGAGAAAAGCAAAAAGCTGTTTAACGGTTACAACGGTTCGGACTGGATTTATGCTACTACCTTGCCTTGATCTAAGCTTTATGATCTATAGCATGCTTGTGTTATTGATGTTGCTGATGAAGGTATTCTGAAGCTGGCGTTTGGAAACTGGAGATGCAGCAACATAAGGTAACTACCTGTTAGTGTTAGCTAGCATTATGGTATTGCTGATGGTTGCCATGTGCACCTTTTCCTACAGCAGATGACAGAAGTTGTAAATCAGTATATTTGCAGTTTCTAGAACTTAAAATCACTTATGGCAATAAAAACAATAGCATTCGATGCAGATGATACCTTATGGGTGAATGAAACCATTTTTACCATTACACATGCCCGCTTCGTTTCTATACTGGAAAAGTATGAGGAACCTGAAACGCTGGAAAAGAGGCTGTTCGAAACTGAAATAAAGAACCTGAGCATTTTTGGCTATGGCATTAAGGGGTTTACACTTTCCATGATTGAGACAGCACTAGAGCTAACGGAAGGGCGGCTAACTGGCGCAGAAATACAGAAAATACTGGAGCTTGGGAAGGATATGCTGGAGCACCCTGTGGAGCTGCTGCCGCATGTAGAAGAAACATTAAAGGTATTGCAGACGGATTACGATCTCATGCTTATCACCAAGGGTGATTTGTTTGACCAGGAAAGTAAAATAGCTCGCTCCGGACTGGCTGAGTATTTTGACCGTATTGAGATCATCAGTGAAAAAGATACGGTTACTTACCAGAAAATAATGACACGCCACAGCATTCAGATGGCAAGTTTCCTGATGATGGGAAATTCTGTGAAGTCTGATATTCTGCCCATTTTGGCATTAGGCGGGCATGCTATTCATATTCCGTTTCACACTACCTGGGCACACGAAGTCGTTGCTCCTGAGAAGCTAGCACACGTACAATATGAGGTGCTTAACTCTATAGCAGAGATTCCTGAAAGGCTGCCTCATCTGTTCACGTCAAAGTAATTAAACTCCTGATCTGTTACTGTATTAGGAAGATGAAAGAAGCAATTCTAAGCAGGCACTACAGTTCTGATGGTCTGGGTTTGCGGCCTGCTACAATGTATACTAAGCTTCCTCCCGCAGAAACATACTCACCTTTCAACAGCTTCTGTTTCAGCATGATTTTGTTATAGAGCAGTTTCTCCCAGTAAGCATCAAATTTCTCTTTGGCACCACCACCTGCCATAAAGTAATTCAGGTTGTCCTGATAGTCGTAGCCCATGGCTTCAGTTTCTACCCATTGCAGCATTTGCTCTACGCGCAGCATCTTTTCCTGTGTGTCATAAGGCGGAATAATGGAAAGTGCTTTATCAGAAATCCAAACTTTCGTGTCGCGGAGTCCGGCTTTTAAGTACAGGTCTGGTATTACATCGCCAAGGGAGTTAAAGCCTTCACCCAGGCGCTTTTTACCTTTCTCAATGCGCAGTTTTATCTCCAATACATCCAAGGTACTCTCTACATCAAAGTCTGTTTCGCCGTAGCGGTCGAACATCAGGTTTGGAACCAGGTTATTTGGCTCCAGTGCCAGTACCCAGCCACCCGGCTTGGTTACCCGAACCATTTCTTCAATTACACGCTGTGGATTTTTTACATGGATAAGTAATGTCTGGCAGAGCGTAAGGTCTGCAGTGGCATCGGGCAGGGGAATGTCTGTCGCGTTACCGACCTTAAAAGTATAGTTAATGTTATTGTGCTGAAACTGGCTCTGTGCCCGCTGGCGTGCTTCCTCAATATAGCCGGGTTCATAATCTACTCCATACACAGTAGCTCCATCTGGTAAGAACTTGGAGAACTTAAAGCCCATCATCCCTTTGCCGCAGCCAATATCTACCAGTGTTTGTGTGTAAGGCAGGTAAAGGCGGTTCGCCAGCAGCTCCAGGTAGTCGTCGTTCCACCAGTACTCACGTGCAGGCCCTAAATGTTCTTCTGAATGTTGTTTCTCGTTTCTCTCTTCCAATATTAAGTCTCTTTAGAAAAATAAAGCCTCTGGTTAACCAGAGGCTTTTATACGTAAAAAAAATACTGCTAAGCCTTCTTATTTCATCTTCTTCCACTCAGAAATAGCTTTTTCATTCAAGCTTACATAGTCGCTGTTATTAGCCGCTTTAGCCAATTCTATAGACTGTTGGGCTGTTTTTATAGCACCTTTGTAGTCTTTTAGCTGTGCTTGAATTTTAGCTTGCGTGTGAACATTGTAAAACTTAGGATCGTTGGCATTAGCCTTCTTCATCCACTCCAGTGCCTGCTTAAGGTCTTTGTTTGAGTTATAGTAATAAGCCGCCGCCGCCGCATATAAGTTTGGCTATACGTTTGTACTATTGATTACCTGCTCCTGAATCTGGCTCATCACTTTGCTGTCTACATCAGTTTTGATAGTGAAAGGCACAATGGTATTTTCCCACAGCAGTTCCACATCAGCAGCATCTTGTTTTAAATTGGCAAAGTTGATGGTGAATGTCTCTACAGTACGAGCATTTTGTACTGGCTTCACTTTAAAGCGCACAAGGTCTTCTTCCGGCTTATAGTCTGTTCCTCCATCGCCCCAAAGCTTAGTGTTTTTATGGATGATGATTGTCCATTCATTCTCTCCAGGTATGGTATACAGGGCATACTCTCCGGCAGGTACCTTATTGCCTTCGATGGTTACATCATCAGAGAGCTTTAACTTAGTGGAAGCGTTGGCTCCTGTACGCCATAGTTCGCCATAAGGCTCTAGTCCACCAAAAATTTTGCGGCCTTTCATTGAAGGGCGGGAGTACTCTACTGTAACAGTAGATAAACCAACTGTTTGTTCTATTTTAGAAGATGGGCTGGCAGCAGGGGTTTTGATACCTTGCTGTGCCTGTACTGCTCCGGCACTAAGCAGCAGAACCGCAGAAAGAGCGAAACCAATAAATGTGTTCTTCATTATTCTATCTATTAAGATAAGATTGTTTGTGATGTGCAAACTTACAAAAAGATTCGGCTTATAGGTATAAATACTATTGTATAGTGCCTGCTTTCAGCAAGGTTAAAAGTCTTTTCTTAACAGCCACTCAGCTATAGGACAAGTATTATACCAAGTGTTTAGCTTAGTTTTAAGAAGGAGGAAGGAGTTTATAACAACGCTCGCGGAGAGGGAGAGATAGCTAAGGGAAAGTAAAGAAGAAGGTGCGCTTGTATGGTTGTTTATATGATTAAAAGCCGTTTGACTGTGTTCTTTATCAGGTACATAAAAAATCCTGCCGTTTTTCTTTGGCAGGATTTTTAGAAAGTTTTTAAGCTTTGATATTATGTCAGCTCGAACTGAAGCTTCAGTAGGTTGGCATATATTCCTTCAGGGTTAAGTGAAAGTACCTCATGAGAACCTTCTTCTACAATTTCTCCGCCATCTATCACCAGGATTTTGTCTACTTTACGAATCGTGGCAAGGCGGTGTGCAATAATAATGGTGGTACGATCTTTCATCAACTCATCCATGGCCTGCTGAATCAGGTGCTCTGACTCAGAATCCAGAGAGCTGGTAGCTTCATCCAGGATAAGAATAGACGGATTCTTAAGAATAGCGCGTGCAATGGCAATACGCTGGCGCTGCCCACCAGAGAGTTTGATGCCACGTTCGCCTACTAAAGTGTCCAATCCTTCCGGGAAAGACTGGATAAACATATAAGCATTAGCCTTCGTTGCTGCATCAATAATTTCTGCTTCTGTTGCTTCCGGGCGGCCATAGGCAATATTCTCGCGGATAGTACCACCAAACAGAAGTACCTCCTGTGGTACAATACCCACGTTGCCACGTAGGGTAGTTAAACTAATGTCTTTTATGTTCTGACCATCTACTGTGATGCCGCCGCTATCTACATCGTAATAGCGCATCAGCAACTGAATAATAGTAGATTTACCAGCTCCGCTCGGTCCTACCAAAGCTATTTTTTCGCCAGCTTTAATGTTTAAGTTAATATCGTGCAGCACTTGTACATCGGGGCGGGTAGGGTAAGAAAAGGCGACCTCTTTATAGGTAATGTTACCATACAGTTTAGGTAGTTCGCTTAATGCGCGAGGGGTTTTATCTGTCGGTTCCTCTTTCTCTTCTAAAATTTCCAGAATACGTTCTGTAGACCCTAATGCAGATTGTACTTTGCCGTATAGTTCTCCTAAACCACCTACAGATGCTCCAATAAAGACGGTGTAAATTATAAAGGAGGTAAGCTCGCCTATCCGGATATCTCCCTGATGTACCAAAGTAGCACCGTACCAAATAACCAGCACAATGCCGCCAAACAGGCCTACAATAATAAAGGTGATAAATGCCCCTCTGTAATAGGAACCCTTAATAGCTGTACGCACGGCTTTATTTAAAGAGGTTTTATAGCGGCCAATTTCGAAAAGCTCGTTGGTGAAAGCTTTTACTGTATTGATGGCCTGCATGGTTTCCTCTACAATGATATTAGTATGGGCCAGCTCGTCTTGGGTTTTCTTGGACAAGGCTCTGATTTTACGTCCAAACACCATGGCTAAAGCGACCAATACCGGGAATGTTGCCAGCATAAACAGCGATAACTTAATCGAAGTCCACATGATAATAACCACACCTACTACAAAAGTTGTTATCTGTCGGAACAGCTCTGCTAGTGTAATAGAGAAGATATCCTGTACCTGTGCCACATCGGTAGTAATGCGGCTGGTTACCTCGCCAACACGTCTTTTCTCAAAGAAAGGAATGGGTAGCCAAACAAACTTACTATAGAGGTCGCGCCTGATGTCAGCTACAGCATTCTCACTTACCTGTGCAAAAAAATACACCCTGAAAAAAGAGAAAATGCCTTGCAGCAGGATAATGGCGAACAGTCCAAGCGAAATCATATTTATATCTTCCAGGAACCAGTCAGCATTGCCAGTGGAGGAATCTACGAGCTTGCCCACCAGATATGGGAAAATCATAAATGTAAGGCTGGAAAAAGCCAGGAACACCAGGCCAATAATAAATTTGTACTTATAGGGTAATACGTAATTGAATATACGGAGTCCTCGTTGAAAGCTTTCTTTCGTAATCTTTTTTCTGCCTTCAGCGTCTGGTGCGCTGCTTGGCCCGAATCCGCGCTTTGCCATTAATTTACTATGCTTTAAAACTGTTGTGCTTACCGCAAATGTAGCGGTAACAAAGGGTTTGGGAGTATAACAGCTTGTTGAGCCGAATAATGCCCTATAACATAAAATTCTTACAAAGGTAAAGATTCTAATGTTATTCGGGAGGAAAAGAGCGTATTTCCTGACTTAGTTGGTGAGTTAAAGTTCTTTGAAACTCATAAGAGAGCTTTATACTGGCACAGTGGCTGTTGTTTCTGTACAATATTATTTATCTGATAAATCAAAAGAGGAGCAAGCTGTACGGCTTGCTCCTCTTTTGATTTGCACTGGAATAGAAATCTTGCAGTTTTATTTATATGTTTCTGCCAGCTTTATGGCTTTATATGCATTTACAATACCTCCGGTACGAGAAAGCTCTGACATAGGTACCAATTCACCTGTACCCGGGTTAATAACTGGTTCATTCACCTTCTCGACAGATTCTTCTATAACAGCTTTAATCTGCTCAGCTGTCAGGTGAGGATAATACGATTCTATAAGGGCTGCCAAACCAGCTACTACCGGCGAAGCCATGCTTGTTCCGCTGAAAGGTGCATATTGGTTCCCGCCAGGAATAGTAGAGTAAATGTTGGCACCAGGTGCAAAAACATCAACTATATTTTTGCCATAGTTAGAAAATGGAGCAACTAGGCTGGTTCCTGCCGGGCCGCTGGCACCAACAGTAATCATGTTAGGAGCTTTTTTGTGCTTTTTAATGGTAAGCGGGTTAGGGAAGTAAGGTACTACATCTACATTCTCACTTTCGTTACCTGCAGCTTTTACCAAAAGTACATCATGCTTCTGTGCATACTTAATAGCATCTTCTACCCATTTTCTTTCAGGCGAAAAAGATTTACCAAAGCTCATGTTGATGATTTTAGCACCGTTGTCTACAGCATAACGGATGGCAAGGGCTATATCTTTATCATGCTCATCTCCATCTGGAACGGCCCTGATCATCATAATTTTTACAGCATTGGCCACACCATTGACACCTAAACCATTATCTCTGACAGCACCTATTATGCCTGCCACATGTGTTCCGTGGGTAGGGTCGCCTGCCATTATATTGCTGTTGCCATAGTAGCGGTCCTTAAAATTGCTGTAGTTATCTTCTACCACTCTGCCACGATAATCTACCGGAGGTGTTTCAGGAGCCTTTAAAGTCATTTTCATGCTATCGGCATATTGCTGCAGGTATTCTGGCAGTTGCTTGTTTGTTATACCTGGCTTTGCTTTCTCAAACATCAAACCATACAGTTTGGTAGCCTGTAGGGCTTTTACATTATTGGTTTTAAGCGTGTCCAGATCCTGTGCAGTAAAAGTGTCTGTTTTAAGGTAGCTTGTGAAGTAGCTGTCCAGCCTTGGGTAAATCTCCAGTAGGCTGTACAGCATTTCTACTGCCTGTCCCTCCTCTGATACTTCTATTACATGTGCTTTACTTCTGAGCCAGTCGTGGTACAACTGGCATTCTTTCTTTTTAACCTGTTCTTCAGAGGTTACATTAGCAAACTTGTCTTTGTACTTAAAGTAAAAGCGCTGGCTTTCGTAGGAGTCTTTTGTTACGTTTTTAGTAGGGTCATCGCTTCCTAAGAAGTTCCATCCGTAGATGTCTCCAGCATAGCCATTTTTATCAGGGTCTGTGCTGCCGCCTGCCATCTCCAGGCGGTTGTGCCATAAAACAGGCCGGAGGTCTTCGTGCAGCGTATCAATACCAGAGTCAATTATAGCAACAAGAACAGTGTCTGCCTTTTTGTTTTGTAATAATTCCTGGTAAGCTTTCTCTAAGCTGATCCCGTACACTCCATCTTTCTGATGATCCAGTAAATGCCAGTTCAGGGGTACTGTTTGTGCATTCTGCCCAAATGCAACTCCTGCAGAAAGGATAAGTGCTAAGGCTGCAACTATTCTCTTCATTATAAATTATATAAGTAATATGTGAAACTAAAGTCTTGCGTAATCTATAGCTATTACTGTGCCAGTTCTAACTTTTTGCCCTTGTTTGAAACAGCCATTAGTCCGGTAAAAGTTAGGAAGCCATTTAAAATAAGTACCTCAAAGCCAAATTCGTAACCCCAGAACCACTCTACTGAATTGGCACTGATGATGTATGTTAGGATAGGCGAAACGATACAGACAGCAGGTACAAAACGATCCTGGACGGCGCGCTTTGTGTAGAGCCCAAACGTGTAGAGCCCTAGTAAGGGTCCATAGGTATAGCCTGCTACTGTAAATACTGCCGTAATTACATTCTGATTATTCAGTACATCAAACGCCACGATTACCAGCACCATAATTACCGAGAAAGCAAAGTGTACGATATAACGCATACGTACCCGTTCTTGTTCGCTGCGATCTTTGAAGTTAAGAAAATCAACACAGAAGGAGGTGGTGAGGGCAGTAAGGGCGGAGTCGGCAGAAGCATACGTAATAGCAATAATACCGAGTATAAACACAATACCAAGGAAAGGGGAGAAGTGGTTCAGCGCCAGGTAAGGGTATACATCATCGCCTTTGGCTGGTAAGGAAATACCTTTAGATTCAGCATAAATATAAAGCAAGGCACCAAGTGTAAGAAAGAAGGTATTTACAAAAACAAGTATGATGCTAAATGATAGCATGTTCTTCTGTGCCTCCCAAATGTTCTTACAGCTAAGGTTCTTCTGCATCATATCCTGGTCCAGGCCTGTCATTACAATAGCAATAAAAGCACCGGAAAGGAATTGCTTCAGAAAATAGCGGCTGTCTTTCACATCCCAGAAAAAGACCTGAGAGTACTGGCTTTTCTTTACCGATTGCACCAGCCCCTGAAAGCCCATGTTTAACTCATCAGAGATTAGCCAGATGCTTACAATTACGGCAACCAGCATGGCAGCTGTCTGAAAAGTATCCGTCCAGATAATAGTTTTCATACCGCCCCGGAAGGTATATACCCAGATAAGGGTAATTGTAATGATGACAGAAACAGCAAAAGGCACTCCCAAATCATCGAAAACGGCTAACTGCAGCACTCCTGCCACCAGGAACAAGCGTATGGAAGCACCCAAGGTGCGTGAGAGGAGGAAGAAGGCGGCCCCGGTTTTGTAAGACCAATAGCCAAAGCGCTGCTCAAGGTATGTATAAATAGACACCAGGTTTAGGCGATAATACAGCGGCATCAGCACTGTGGCAATTACAAAGTAGCCTAGCAGATAACCTAAGACTACCTGTAGATAAGAGAACTGCGCTTTCTCCACCATTCCCGGAATAGAAACAAAGGTAACACCCGACAGCGAAGTACCAATCATTCCAAAAGCAACCACATACCAGGGGGACTTGCGGTTGGCTAAAAAGAATGTTTCGGAGTCTGTATTTTTACTAGTTAAATACGAAATAAGTATCAGTATGCAGAAATAGGCTATTATTAAGCCAATAATAAGAGTAGGAGACATAAGATTAAAATTTATGACAGGCTTTTTCAGAGCCTGAACACAAATATAGTAAAAGTATGTCTCCTCCTGCTGTTACAGCCTTCAAGCAAAGTCGTGCAGTAGTAAGGGTTCTCCTATAGCTGGTATTCTTAAGCCGCGCAGCATGCCTCCTGCTGCAATTTGCTCCAGCAACCGGACAGGCTCGCTTGCCGGTTCATCCGATAGGTCGAAGGTGCCGTAGTGCATTGGTATAAATGTGCCTCCTCTCAGCAGGTTATAGGCTTTTACTGCTTCATTTGGGTTAAGGTGGCTTTTACTCATCAGGAAAGATGGCTTGTAAGCTCCTACAGGCATCAGGCATACGTCCATTGGGCCGAATATATCTTCAATTTCTTCAAAGTGATTCCCTAAGGCGGTGTCTCCTGCAAAAAATAAAGTCAACTCAGTAGTCTTTATGACGAAACTACCCCACAGCACTTTGTTCATGTCTAACACCCCACGTCGGTACCAATGGGAAGCAGGGGCAAAGTAAATTTCTATACCATCAGGGGCCAGGTCGAACTTCTGAAACCAGCCAGCCTCCTGGTAGGGCAGGTGAGGGTCAATGCTCCGCAGTATGTTACCAGCCTCTAACGGTGCCAATGCTTTCATCTGCGGATTGTTTTTAAATACCGTCTGGATAGATTTCTTGTCAAGGTGGTCGCGGTGCCCGTGTGAAAGCAGTAGAAAGTCGATGTTACGCAACTGCTCTGGCGGGCAAGGCAAACCGGCGCGGCGCTTCACCATAGGAATGTCGTACAAGACCGGGTCTGTCAGAAACGTAACCCCATTAAACCTGATGAAAAAACTGGCATGCCCCAGCCACACCACCATATCCTGATCAGAGTACAAGAAGTCATTGCCTTTATGCACAGGTGGAGTATAGTCGTCTCTCTTCTTTTCTTCGCGCTGTGGGTTACGAGACAACTGCCACTTCAACACAGTACTAAAGTCAGGGTTATAGAGTTCATCACCATTAGCAAACCTGCCGTTTATAACTTTGTTACCCCTGTAATTAGGTTTTACGGTTTCTAATCTATCGTTTTTTAGGTGGCGGATACGGAGATTCTTCTTCTGCAAAATATCAACTATTGGTTCCGGTATTATTTAACAGCTAAACGTGCGTTTTGGTTAAAGTAATCTATAAGAATTAACTTTCAAAGTTTCCAGGGGGCTTATGAATGAGAATGTTTTAAATATTCTTTAAAAATGTCAATAACTATACAACCTCAAAAAGGGGCACTATACACAAATAATAGTACCCCTTTTTGAGGTTGTATAGTTGTGCAGTGCTTTAGGTTAGTGCTTAGATTGATAAAGGTTATGTGGTACCAGTGAAAGGTCTTTTACTTAAATTAATTAAGCATATTTAGCTGAAATGTTTTTGATTACCTGAATACCCTCAGTGGTAAGGAACCCATCCTTGTCCCAAAGTCCGTACCTCTTTAGCCCTTCCATGCTTGCGGCGTTCAAATGGTAATTAAAATAAAAGTGTTCATCGTTAGAAAGGGCTGGATCATAAACCTGTTCCTTGAATAATGTCTTAACGGCATGGTCACTTGCCCTGATGACCTCGTCAGGGTGAATTACCTCCAGCGAAGACTTTATAACTCTGAATATATCAGGTGAAATATCATGTTCCTGCGTGATTTCTTTTTTGAAAGTCTCTTCGTCGAGAGCCTTTACTGTTTTCTGATCGTTGGTTTTCATTGTATTAGATTGTTATGGGTGTTTGAATAATATTAAAAGTGCCTGACGGTTTTGGAAGAGATATTATTCAATAATTTGGTTATCAGTTTTTTATACGGCAAAGGGTTTAGGGTGGCTAATTAATGCTAAGTATTTGAATCAAAAAAGTAAGTATTTTATACAGATGCACTTTTATCCTTATTTTATGAAGTTTAGAATTACATAGAAGTAATGTCGCAGACTGATTTTATGGCTAAACAACTCAAAAGCAATGAACTTTAGCCTGAATCTAAGTTGCAGTTTTGATTTATCTTGTTAACTTATGTGCTTAATTAAGTTGCTTCTATTTGTTAGTTAAGCAAAGCTTTTCCCGGAAAGAATATTATTGGTTCTGCAGTAGGATAAAATTTAATGTAACAACATTAGTGATGTTTTTTGAAAAGTTATATATTCGGAAGTGTATATAGCTGTTATCCCTGTAGCCAAACTTAATATCTTCGAATACAAGCGTACAGATTATGGACGAACCATCAAGGCTTAGTGCACTAAGTTCATATCAAATTATGGACACGCTACCTCAGAAAGAATTGGATGAGGTAACAGAGCTTGCGTCTATTATTTGTGGAGTGCCTATATCACTTTTAACATTGTTGGATGCGGATCGGCAGTGGTTTAAATCGAAGGTGGGGTTAGATGCATCAGAAACTGCCAGGGAGTTTGCTTTTTGCAATTATACTATACAGTCAGCAGATGAGGTTATGGTTGTGCATGACTCTTTTGAAGATGAGCGGTTTAAGCTGAACCCTCTTGTAACAGGCAACCCTAATATTAGGTTTTACGCAGGAGCTCCGCTAGTTACTTCCGAAGGGCATGCCTTGGGAGCGCTTTGTGTTATTGACTGCAGGCCACGAACATTAACAGAAGAACAGAAGCGGGCACTAAAGTTACTCAGCAAAAAAGTAATAGACATATTTGAGTTAAGAAAAGCCCAGATAGAATCTAACCGGTTGTTTAAGTCAGATTCCCGGCGATTATTTGCTTTATCTGAACACTCGCCAGACTTTATTACTACGGTTAATGATTCCTTAAAAATCACTTATGCCAACAAAGCGCATGATGGTATTGGTCGTGGAGAGTTACTGGGGATGTTTATTTTAGAGATTATTGAACCTACCTTCAGGAAAGATTTTATCTTTCATTGTACCAATGTATTTCAGGAGGGGGAACAAACAAACTTGGATCTGAAACTTACCAATAGAGCAGGTAATAAACCATGGGTAACCTGTCGTATTGCTCCACTTAAAGAGGACAATGGGGCTGTATTTAATATTTTAGTGGTGTGCACAGACATTACTGAACGAAAGCTGGCAGAAGAAGACAAAAAAAAGCACATTAGATCGATGGAAGAGGTGATGTTTATGATCTCTCATCAGTTAAGAAGCCCTATATGCAGAGCGATGGGTTTAGCTGGCTTGCTGAGTTATGATGAAGTTTCTTATGAAGATAAGCTGGAGTGCATCCGGCATATTAATACTTCTATTTCTGAAGTTGAAAAGTTTTCGCGGGAGCTGTCAATGTTTGTAGAGTCATTAAAGACTGCTAATCACGGAAGCGGCAAGAAGCACTCTACTGATGGGGGGCTTTCTCTGTAATAAACTTTGGTTTTAAGACGGACTTTAGTTTTGCCTTTTCTATAGCTTGCTGCTTGCTGTAAACACATCATACACCTTGAGTTAAAACATGAAGAGGCGGTTTACACTTATAAGTAAACCGCCTCTTCATGTTTATAGAAAATATTTTTGTTTAGAATCCTCCGAAAGGGCTGTTATAGTAACCGCCATAACCCGGACCATAATAAGGGTTGTTAAATGACGAGGCTCCGTCTGTATAACGAACGCCGCCTGTTACAGAGAAGTTCTCTGTTATTTTGTAAGTAGCTTTAAAGTCAGCACCCATACGGCCAGGGCTGTTCAGCCTGTTATAAAGCGTGTTTTGGTTTGGCATGTTAGAGAAGTTCTTCCATATATGGCCGCTCAGTATAAGCCTGTCGCTGGCCAGGTAATCAACTCCTGCACTGGCTACATAGTTGCTGCTGGCATTGTTGCGGTACAACACTGTTGTACCTTCAGCTGTTCTGACGGGTACATCGTGTGCTATTACGTTTACATAAGCCAAACTGGCGTTTACCCTGAAGCGGTTGCTTACCTGGTAACGGACGGACGGCTCCAAATAAGTAGCTGCTCCGAACAAGCTGTTGAAGCTGGCTCCCGCCGAAAGGCTATAACTTAGCTTAGGGCCATCCCAGGAAGGTTTAGGCTTTGCAGCCTGTCCTGCTAAAGGTAATGTTGTATCGGCTGGCACTGCTATAGTAGGCACTGGAGTAGCATCTAAATTAGGTTTTGTACCTGATTGTGCTACTACATGCCCTGACCAAAGCAGGCTGATGGCTAGTATCGTTTTTGTTAATATTTTCACGTGAAAACTGAAGAAGTATAAGTTCTAGTACTAAGATAAAGGATAACAGATTCAAAATCAACTATTATGCCTATTATAGAAAAACGACATACAAGCTGATTTGTTGTGCCGGCTTGTTATACCTTACCTACTTCGACTTTGAACCAAGCCAGGCTTTTCTGAACTTCTCCATTTTAGAGGTAAGCTTTTTACTAGCGTCTTCATAAGGTACCACCTCTATGGTTTGAACCTCATTTAAAACAAGCGTAGTAGTGCGTGTCTGGGCCAGGCGTTTGAAAGTAATGGGAATGCTGTCGCCAGGTTTGTGGCTGCTTAAGATATTTTTCAACTCTTCTGCTGTTGTTACAGTTTTACCGTCAAGCGATATAATAATATCGGTACGGTCTAAGCCAGCTTTGTAGGCAGCAGAGTTAACATAAGTGCCAGCCATTATTTCGGCACCCTCTTCCCCATATTTTAAAGCGATCATGCCTAGGCTGGCCGCGCCAGGGTTTGCTTTCCGAAGCTCGAAACCTGCCTTTGCCAACAGCGCTGCATAGTCCGGTAATTGGCTACCCCGAATGCTGTTCTGAAAGAAGTCTGTAGCCCATGCTTTGTCGCCGCTCACTTCGGCCAGTGTTTCTTCCAGGTCAGACAGCACATAGGCTTTTTCTGTTTTACCATACTTGCGCCACAGGGCCTGCATGTAGTCATCCAGTGTTTTATTGTACTGCTGCCGAAGCGTCATATCCAGGGCTAAGCCTACCATGCTTCCATAAGTGTAGTAGGAGATGAAAGTGTTCTGTCGGTTAACGGGGTCTACAGATCGGGCGGCATCTACAAACGGTGCCTGCATGCTCATCTCAACAAGGCTGTGGTACTGGCGGCCTGGCGAAAGCAACACATAGTTAAGGTCTCCTGCCAGGTCTGAAGCATATTTCTTTACATCAAATATGCCGCTGCGCTTCATAATCATATCGCCGTAGTAGCTGGTGAAACCTTCGGCCAGCCACAGTAACTCTGACATATTTGCTTCCTGAAAATTAAAAGGCTCGAGGCTTTTTGGACGGATACGCTCCACGTTCCAGGAGTGGAAATACTCATGGGAAACCGTGTTCAGTAAGCCTGGCATAGCCGAGGCAAGAGGCTGCGAACTGGTAAGAATCGTAGAGTTACGGTGTTCCATGCCATCGCCTACTGCCTGTGGCATATAGCAACCTATAAAAGTGTATCGGCCAAAGTCGTAGTCAGGAAGCTCGCCATAAACGGCACGTTGCTCGGCTACAATTCTTTTTGTTTTTTCCACATACTCGTTAAACTCTTCCGGTGTACCAGTGTGGTGCAGTGTTACCTGTATGGTTTTAGGCTGGCCGTTATCGTTTACTGTCCATTCTGCAAAGTCAAAGTTGCTAAGCTCAGTCGGGCTGTCCATCAGGTACTGGAAGTTAGGGGCATAGTAGGTGTTGCCCTGCTCTGGTTTCAGTTGTGTGGCTACTTTCCAGTTGCTTCCCTGCGGAATATGGAATGTTACATAAGCCGGGGATTGCTCAAACCCTTGGGCGTACATAAGTGTGGCGGGCATGTTCAGGTGCGCGTGCGTTTCGTCTATACCCGCATATGTGCCATCGGCATGGTCGCCAAATAAGGTGTAGCTTACTTTAACACTGCCGTTATGCCCTGTCACAACCCATTGGTGCAGGTTGGCTTTGCTAATATGCAATTGCTTGCCCTGGGCATCGGTAGCACGAACATTATAAACGTTTTTGGCGAACTCATGTATAGCGTAGCGCCCTGGTGAGGTGCGTGGCATGAGTACCTTTAAAGTATCGGTGTTTATGCCGGAAAAGGTGACTTCCACCTGTGCTTCGTGGTGCACAGCATTCGGAAAAGAGAGGCTGTAATCTACTTGCTGCTGTGCCAGTATCGGATGAGCCAGCAGGGCCAGACCCAGGCCTAGCAGGCTGCCTAGTTTATTTTTCATCAGGAGATTTAATAATCAAAATAAAGATTTAAATATAGCGATTGTAAGCTGTTGTCACAAATGCATTAGCTTTTCGCATAAACTTTACTCTGAATCATGCTGCCGTAAAATACATACTGGTGCTCCTGTTGCAGCTTAAGCGTTTGGAAGTGCCGGGTATAGTCAGGAAATTCCTGTGCTTTTACATCGCTTAATACTCTAAAAAAATGGTACATGCTCTTTTCAAGCAGGCGTTGCCATAGGGGAGGAGGCTGACGTACAGGAGAGAAATCAGTAAAGAACCATTTTCCTCCTGAAACGAGAGAGGCGTTTAGCTTTTTCATCAGCTGCGAAAGGCGCTGTTCCGGGAAAAGATCTAGCAGGAAAGGTGTAATGATGATATCGAACTGATCCTGTACCTGCAGTACCTGCTCTGTGCCGACACGGAAAGTTACCTTACAAGTATGCTGTTGTTTATATTGTCGATAACGCTGCTCTGCCAGTTTCAGCATGGCAGGAGAGGCTTCTAAGTAGTAAATGTTTAGATGTTTGTGTGCAGATAATAGTTGCTCCAGTAGCCAGCCGCTGCCTCCGCCTATAAGAAGGACCCTGGCCTTTGGCGAAAGATGAGGTAGCAGGGCCAGTTGCGCTTTTTGAAGAGCTTTGCCAAACACAAGCCTGGCAAGGCGATCATAGAAAGGGGCAACACGGTCGAAGCCGCTATCAGGTAAGGTAGGCAAAGGCTTTTAAAAACAGTTATAATGGCAAATATAAGGCTTAGCGGCCATAGTGCTGATCGAGCAGCCCTTTCAGCTTTTCAAACACATAGTTAGTGATTTGTTCCCGGATGCTTTCTGTGTCGCCTTTAAAAACCTCTCTGAATTCCTCTGCTTTGCCATCGTATAAAAAAGACACAAAGGTAGTACCTACTGGCTTTTCGGGTGTTTCGGAGCCTCCTTCACCTGTCAGGCCTGTAATGGCAATGCAAACATCAGCGTCCAACAGCTTTTTTAAGCCCATTACCATTTCATTGGTTACTTGCTGCGATTCTGCTGTGTAAAGCTCCAGTGTTTCTTTCTTTACATTTAATAACTTTTGCTTTACTTCAGGCTGATAAACGACCATGCTTCCTTTTAAGACATCGCTACTGCCAGTGGCCTTCACAAACTCAGATGCCAGCATACCGGCGGTACAGCTTTCTGCAAAAGCTACCGTTAACCCATTGTCCTTCAGTTGCAGCACCATTTCGGTTAGGTCTTTCTCCTTCATTATTTTTAACTTAATTCATAATTTAATGCAGCATATCTTACTCGTTTCTGTTTATATAGGTTTTTTACAGGGTTTTAACCTAGTGTATATGTTTCCAGTACTGTATATACCGGGTGCGGTGAGGTAAGTGTCGATTGCCAAAGGGCTATGCTGTTTACCTCCAGCGTATAATCATGCTCGGGCACAAGTGCCGGGAGGCGCTTGGGTGTCGGTTGGCCTTTACGGAAACGAGCCATAGTTACGTGCGGAATAGCCTTCTGCTTTTTAGGTGGTTCTGTTGCCAATGCCTGTACAAGATCATGGCTTAAGGCCTCAAATGCCTGGTGCTGCTGAAACCTTGCCCATATCAGGCGTGGTGAATGGGCGTTAGGACCTGCCTCTGTACTGGCCAGAAATAAGGTAAACGGTGCATGGCGTTTAGTTACTTCAGCTAAAGCTTGCTTAATGGCAGGGAGTTCCTGCTGTGGTACGTTCCCGATAAAGAAGAGTGTAAGGTGCAGATTGTCTAAAGGTACTGCCCTGACGGCAGGCTGCAAAAAAGGCTGTAGTTGCTCCTGTAAATTTACCTTTAGTGGAGAGGGAAGCGTAGCTGCCACAAACAGCCGAATTTCTTCTTGTGTCATAGGATAAAGAAAATAGGTAATAAAACATCGGTTTGGTGTACGTGTGTGTCAGTGGTAGGTGTTGTTGCGTAGAAGTATAAAATTGCTTTGAATTATGATTAAGAATTTCTATAAAAAATTAGGTGCTGGCCTTGCTCTGTTTACCGTGGAGCTGCTATTTATATGGCTTCTCTTTATTATATGCATTATCGTGTTTTTTTACTTAAGCAGTGAGATAATAGCAGGGGATAAGTTGGGGCTGGATGATGCTGCTTTTAGCTTTGCAGCAGGTATTACTACGCCAACACTTACCGCTGTTATGGAGGTTATTACCTTTTTTGCCTCACGGCAGTTTCTGACGCCGGCGGCACTACTGCTGATAGCCTACTTTATATTTGTACGGAGACACCGGTGGTATTCTCTGAAAGTGCCTGTGGTGGCTTTGGGAAGCATTACTTTAAACCTTGTGCTTAAGTTTTTCTTTGACAGGCCACGGCCACTTATGCCCTTGGTAGAGACTTCCGGTTTAAGCTTTCCGAGCGGGCACTCTATGGTAGCCGCTTCTTTTTATGGTCTCATTATACATATCGTCTGGAAAAATGTAGCTTCTCTGGTGTGGCGGTACACGCTGTCGGCCCTGTTGGTTATGTTTATACTACTAATTGGTTTTAGCCGGGTTTACTTACGGGTGCATTATGCTACCGATGTGCTAGCCGGTTTTGCTGCAGGGCTACTGTGGGTAATAATTGGAATTGGTGTTTTGAGACGTATGGAGAAATTTTCTAAAAAAGAACTAGCCCCTGTGGTAGAGGAAGATATGCCCACCGGAAAATAATTTCTTGATTTGTGCATTGTAGAAATCGAAATCTGTTTTACATTTGCAAACCCAAACCACCACATGATGGGACACTGAATCTGATTTGGTGTACTTGCGCACGTGGCGAAACTGGTAGACGTGCAGGTCTCAGAAGCCTGTGCCTTCGGGTGTGGGAGTTCGAATCTCCCCGTGCGCACACAAAAAAAAGCGGGCACTGATTTTAAAATCAGTGCCCGCTTTTTTTTGTGTGCAATATTTAATCTCATTTATTCTGATGTTCTCAGATAGGGCAGCACCTAAGAATCTGAGAAAGGAATGAGCAGGAAGGCACAATATTTAAGCTTAAAGAAGCCAGGAAAATGGGTGGCTGATTAGCCTCCCATTTTCCTGGCTTCTTTAAGCTTAAATATCTGATAGAAAGGTAAATTAGTCCTAAAAAGACCACTATAACAGGCAAAAGGATGTTTCTTAGCTCAAAGTTGTATTCTGTGAGTTGAGGATANTGGCTGATTAGCCTCCCATTTTCCTGGCTTCTTTAAGCTTAAATATCTGATAGAAAGGTAAATTAGTCCTAAAAAGACCACTATAACAGGCAAAAGGATGTTTCTTAGCTCAAAGTTGTATTCTGTGAGTTGAGGATATTTTAGGAATAGGATAAGCATTATGTCAACCAGCCACACAAACTGTGTATTGTACTATTTCAAGATCCAATGCTTGCTGTTAAAATGCATGTGGCTGAATGTCGAGCAGATTCCTTTCAGGCTTATTATCCACCGGTTCACCCGGGCACAGTAAGCACCGAATTTATTTCGGAGAAAGTTCTCTTCGGCCAGTACTATAGCCTGAAAAATAAACAGAAATAAAGGAATAAACACCCCAACATAATTCGCTCTAAGCATAACTTTACAGTCAGGTTCTCAACAAATAAAAAGGAGGGCCACCACTAAAAGAATTGTATGAAAAATACTGCCTTCAAATTACTGCTGGCGCTGCTGTTTATCAGCCTTGCTGCATGCAGAAACACACCGTCTGCAACATCAGGTGTGGCCGTTGAATCTAAATGGAGTTCTGTGCGGCCTACAGTCGTTTATGTGGTACGCCATGCTGAAAAAGATACCTTAGACCCTGCTAACAAAGACCCTGATCTTACAGAACAGGGAATGGCAAGGGGAGAAGCATTAAAGCAGTTCCTTGCAAACGAACAAGTTAACGGGCTTTTTGCTACAAAGTACATCCGTACGCAAAACACGCTGAAGCCTCTGGCTGAGGTACATAATCTGCAGGTAAACCAATATAAAGCTGATAATTTTAATGGTTTAAAAGAACAGGTACTACAACAGTTTAGAGGAGGAACAGTGGTGGTGGCTGGTCATTCTAACACTTTACTACCTATACTGGAGGCATTTGGAGTGTCAAGGCCTATACAGAAGATCTCCGAGACAGAATACAGTTATATATTTAAGCTGATTGTAAGCCCCGATAATACTGCAGTGGTGGAAGTAGATTATTACGGAGAGAAGTAAGAATAGCAGGAAAACTGGATAGAAAGAAGCCTTTCCGGGAGTAGCCAGAGAGGCTTCTTGTTTTTTTATTAAATGATGCTTCTGACACCTGAGCTGCTCATGCTCCGTATGGAAACATAAACAATAGGAGATTATGCGGCAACTGACAATTAAGGTGCCTGCCGGAGCAGGGCAGGAGGTTATCAAAAAAGCAGAAGGACTGGATGGGAAAAATTTATCGTTACAACAGACCGAATCAGGAGACTTGGTAACAGTGTACTTAAATAATAAGCTGGTTAGTAATTTTATTGAACAGATCAGTAACTTGGAGGATGCAGAAATTAGCCTTGTTCCCCGTGGTATGATTACACTTTACCCACCACGGAAACAGGCACCAGATCAGGTAACGGATGTGACCTATCGAAGCCCCATTGAAATATTCCTGGGAGGGTTACAAAGTGTAGGTTCCAGAACAGGGCTTATAGGTTATGCTGTGGCAGGAGGACTTATTGCCTGGATTGGCCTGTATACGGGCACAAGCTATTTGTTGGTTGCTGCTATGTTAGTCGCTCCTTTTGCCGGACCAGCCATGAATGCAGCGTTGGCAGCCTCTTCAGGTAAGATGGACCTGCTGAAGAAAAGCCTGATACGGTACTTCTTAGCCATTGGAACAGCTGTAGTTGTTAGCTTTCTAATGAGCTTTGTAGTGCAGCAGGATCATGCCACACCCATGATGGTCGACGTAAGCCAGATATCGCAGGTATCCATATTGTTGCCTTTAGTTGCTGGCTTTGCCGGAGGTATAAACCTGGTGCAGTCGGAGCGGGATAGCTTGGTTTCAGGGGCCGCAGTGGGTATGCTGGTAGCTGCTTCTCTTGCACCGCCTACAGCTCTTATTGGTATGGCTTTGAACTTTGGTAACTGGCAGTTAATCCGCAGTGGTATTTTCCTTCTGACATTACAGTTAGCTGGCATTCAGTTGTCTGCGGCTTTGGTTTTTCGTTTTATGGGTAAGGTAACTATCAAAGGAGTACGCTTTGCAGGTGGGAAAGAATATGTATTCAAATTGTCGATGATTGTTTCTGCCATTATTGTCGCGGGCTTACTCTACTGGCAGTTCTCCAAGCAACCTGGCTTACAGAAAGCCAGCCTGACCACACAAATTACTGAAACAATGCACACTGCCCTCGATAAAGAGGTTAAAGACGTGAAGACAATAGAAGTTAATGCTCGTTTTACCAGGGGTACTTTGCCGAATAAAAATCCCGTTATTTGTGAGCTTTATCTGTTAAACCAAAGCGATAGTCTGACAGACGAACAAATGAAAAAACGTGTGGAGGACCTGCTACGGACACGTATTAAAGAGAAAGACTATAACGCTGATCCGATGTTTAGCATTACCATGCTGGACTATGACAAAGAAATAGAATAAAGCAGCTTATTTGGCGACAACTTGTGAGTTTGCCAGACGGTCATGAAACAAGCTACGGGTAAAGTAAGGTAGTCCGTTAAGAAAACGGATGAGGATGACAAAAAGCGTAAAAGGCTTGGCGAAAAAACGAACTGATGCCTGCCTTAAAGATAATCTGAAACCTGAAGTACCTGTTACTTTTAGCCCAAGCAGGTACTTGCCTAATGTTGCCTGGCAGGGGCATACTTCTGTGCCTGCAAAGTATAGCCAACTTAACAAAAAATGTAGCCATCGCTCAGGCTTTATCAACAACGCTTCATCGTCGCTACTAAAAGTAAGGTAATCTGCAATACCTATTAAGGTAAGCAATATGAACATATCCAGCATAAATGCAAGTACACGTGTGCTCAGGTCTGCAAGTGCTATGTTCTTGTTCGATTGAGTATAAGTTGTCTGCATATATGGTACTAAAATACGATCGCTAATTCTTATACTAAGATGTATGCTTGATGTTGCAGTAAATTGTTGCTTCCGTTGATAACTTTAAAATAATACAAGTTGTTTATTAGCAGGTAGATAGCCTTCGTGTCGCAGTAGCCATTCTTTTCTCCATAAGCCCCATGCATAGCCTGTTAAGCTATTGTCGCTGCCAATTACACGGTGGCAAGGTACCACTATACTGATAGGGTTTTTCGCATTTGCTGCCCCAATGGCTCTAATAGCTTTTTCTCCGGATGTAGCCCTGGCTACGTCCATATAAGATGCCACCTTGCCGAAAGCAATACTTTGGAGTTGCTTCCACACCTGTTGCTGGAAAACTGTGCCTGTTGCTTGCAGCGGTAAGTCAAAGGTCTGTCGCTCTTTATGAAAGTACTCTTCCAACTGTTGCACACAGGTTGTAAGGCAGGTCGGTGGCGTTAACGAAGCGGCCACTGTCGGTTCTTCACTGAAAAGGACAGCAGTAATGCTTTCGGATGTACCCGTAATCCGGAGCGTACCAATAGGAGAGTTATAATAGGTAGTGTGGCTGTTTAGATCTATCATAAAGCTGGCAGTGAAGCTGTTTAGTACCTGTATACAAGTGTTCGGGCAATCATATCGTGGAGTGCCTGTCGTTGCGGGGTAAAAGCTGCCATCAGGTAACCGATCAAAAAGATAATGGCTGATATAATCTTTGAGAAGTGACGGACAGTGGCTCTGGCTAATGTCATTCGTTCGCCCATTTCATCTGTTACAAATATTCCCATCATCTGCTTACCTAAGGTGGCCTGGTATACAGAGCTTTCCAAGCCGGCATAGTAAATCCAGTTCAGCAGTACACCAAAAACATTAAGAAGTATAAAAGTAGACTGTTCTTGCGGGTTGTATGGAAAAAACACCCGGAGCAAAGTAAATATAAAAAGGCTGACAATAAAGGTGATAAGGCCATCTAAGAAGGCTGCCATAAACCGGGCCCAGAAACTGGCCAGTTGCGGTGTATGAGCCTCGCCGTCTGATTCGTAAGGGTTCATTAAGTGATTTTTGATGTTATTGTTGCACCTAAATTAACAATAACATTGGCAGAACTGCAATTTAAAAAAGGCTCCGGCTAACAAAGGCTCTTTTTAAATAAAAGTATTTGAACCTAATTAAGACTTACTGACATCTTTATGAGTACGTGTAAATTTCTCCACTTTATTTTTGTTAGGCTCTAACGACATTAGGTATTTGTAAATAGCACGCAGGTCCTCCTCTTTCATTCCAGCATACATTTTCCAGGGCATTAGGGTATTAAAATCATCAGAACCAAGTTTACTTGCCGTTATGGCTGGGTCTACGTACATTTTAAATCGCTTTACAAAGGCATCTTCTGTCCAGGTGCCTATGCCTGTTTCTTTATCTGGTGTGATGTTAGAAGAGCGAAGCGTTCCGTTTGGGAAAGGGTATTCAAAGCCTCCTGCCATAAACTTGCCTTCAATTGGAGTTCCTTTTTCTTGCGGTGTGTGGCACTCAGGGCAGCCTGCAATTGTCAAAAGGTATTTTCCATAAGATACTTTATCGCCAAGAGCACTTTGTTTGGTGGGTTTAGGCATTGTTGCCATCGTGCGCAGAATCAGGTTCATCGGGAAATCAGCTTCTGATGCTGGTATATTGTTACTGATTGGCTGTAAGGTGCGGAGGTAAGCAACAATAGCATAAGCGTCTTCAGTAGTCATCTGGCTATAAGCTTTATAAGGCATTACAGGAAACAAAGGATCGCCACTTTTGTTTACGCCAGATGTTATGGCACGATATATTTCGCCGTCTGTCCAGTTACCTAAGCCACTTTCTTTGTCAGCTGTAATGTTTTTGGCGTAGAAAGTGCCTGGAAAGCCCATGGAGTGGTCAAACTTTTCGCCGCCTTTCCCGATAGTGCCAGGCATAGGAGGAGCGGAAAAGCGCGAGAAGTCACGTGAAGAATGGCAGTCGATGCAGACACTTACGTTATTTGCCAAGTATTCTCCTCTCTTAATCAGTTCCGGTGTTGTTTTAATGGTGATGACAGGAGCAGCATCCACGTTAGGAAAAGCATATTGTAGGTAAATAATACCGGCAGCAACTATTACTACGAAAGCAACTGCCACGTATCCTGCTAGTTTTAAGACCTTTTTCATAATAGAGACAACATTAAGTATTATATACACAAAGACGATTTAGGCTCTAAGATCTTGGGAAATTCCGGTACTAATATAAATAAAATAGAGATTATAAGTAAAATTTATCTTTGTATATTTATATGCATTGAAGCGGTATAAATGTTGCGTATAAAGCAAAGAAGCCCTGGCTTTAAAAGCCAGGGCTTCTTTGCTTTACTAATAAAGTTTGAGAGGCTTAGAGGCTCTTACCTGTGCAGAGGTGCTTAGACCAATTCAGCCGGTTTATCTTCTTCTGTATGCAGCAGATTGGTTAGCTCAGGATCGGTTGTTTCTACTAAGCCCGTTTCTGGTTGTAAGTTGAACTCTCCTTCCCAACGGGCAACCACTGCTGTAGCCAGGCAGTTACCGACTACGTTCACAGAAGTACGGGCCATGTCCATCAGTTCATCAATACCAAGAATAATAAAAATAGGCTCTACTGGCAAATTGAAAGAGGCAGCGGTGCCTAGCAGAATTACGAGCGATGCGCGTGGAACTCCTGCAACACCTTTACTTGTCAGCATCAGCGTGAAAACCATTAACAGCTGCTCTTGCCATGTCATGTTTATGCCAGCTGCCTGTGCCACGAAAACAGAAGCCAGTGAAAGGTATAAGGTAGTGCCATCCAGGTTAAAGCTGTAGCCGGTGGGCATAACGAAAGCCACAATTTTACGTGGTACACCAAGCTTTTCCATTTCCTCCATGGCACGGGGAAGAGCTGCCTCAGAACTGGTAGTAGCAAAAGCAATAGAAACCGGGCCGGAAATTGCTTTCAGGAAGCGCTTAACCGGTACGCCTGCTATAAGGGCTACAGGTAAAAGCACCAGCACCAGGAAAGCCACCAGGGCAACATACAGGGTAAGAAGCAACTGGATCAGGTTTAGCAAGATGCCAAAGCCCATATGCCCTACCGTGTAGGCAATAGCAGCACCAACGCCTATAGGTGCAAAGTACATAATAATGTTCGTAAACTTGAACATGGTTTCGGACAGGCTCTCGCAAAAGTCCAGCATGGGCTTGCGCTTTTTCTCTGCCACCATAGCCAGCCCAATACCAAACAACACGCTGAAGATAACAATCTGGAGTACCTGCCCTTCTGCTATTGACTTGGCAATATTTTCGGGGAACACGTGCAGAATAATATCTGAAACTGTTTGTTTAGCCGGAGCCTGAATATTTTCTGTGTTTTCAGCTTCTTTGAGTACAATGCCTTCACCAGCTTTACTGACGTTAATAGCTGCCAGACCAATAAAAAGGGCCAGTGTGGTCACAATCTCAAAGTAAATGATAGCTTTCAAACCCATTCTTCCGACCTGTTTCAGGTTAGAGTGTCCAGCTATACCAACAACCAGGGTAGCAAAAATCAGCGGTGCAATAATAGTCTTGATCAGCTTAAGGAACACCTTGCTGAGCACGTTCAGGTTTTGGGAGAATTCCGGAAAGTCATTTCCTATTTCAGCACCTACCACCATACTAATCAGGATCCATGTGGTGAGGGAGCGCTTCTGTAGCCTATAAACAGCCAGAACACCTATCGCAGCCCAGCGAACTGCCATCAAAACCTCAGAAGATAACGCTATGAACTGGTATTGCTGTAAAACAGTAATAATAGCTGCCAGTGTAATGCAGATTAACGTGACAATTGGAATGAAAGACTTTCTCATAAAAAGTAAATAAGGGCATTGCTAAGTGCAAACGCCGGACGTAATATACTGTCAGCTAGTGTTCCCAAAAAAGGTTAAATGTGCCTGTTTAAGGAATGGGCATAGCTATAAAAACTTAGCAAATATAAGAGCTTTAAATACATGGACAATATTTGTAAGGGATGGCTATAACTATTTTTTTAGCCAGTTTATTCCTTCCTTAGATAGTTGAAAGCTTGGTACCCGACAACAGAAATAGCTTCAATATCTTGTTGCCTAACTTTAACTTTTGAAGGAAATGTTGTTTAAACATAAGTGTGTATTGTGTGGTTATAGAAAAGAAGAACAGGTAAAGCCAAGTGGAGAAGGGAAGAAGTGATGGCGTAATGTTTAACCTTATCAGAAAGAAATCTAAGCTAAAGGAACTGTTTGATATGCCTTAGGTAAGGAACATAAGGGGCAAGTATTAAAATAAGATGGCTGAGCGGTTTTGTAAAATGTTTTAAAATGCATTATTTTGATATAAATATTTTAGAACTAAACTAATTCAAAGCAAGATATTACAGGCGTGTTTGTTAATGCACCTGGTTAATTGTATTAAAAATAATAGGAGGTTGTGAATGAGAATAGAAGAAGAGATAAAGCAGTC
>NZ_JAJJWI010000032.1 GCF_020907275.1 Pontibacter silvestris
GTTCTAAAGTTGGGGAGCCGACAAAGACAGGAGTGGAGTGTATTTAGAATTAAGCAAATGTCTTCAAACATCTCAATCTTAACCTTTAGATATTCTTTTCTTTAAGATAAGGTAATATTGCGTAACGACATTTGGAGGCGAATAGATTACTTTTCCTGCCTTTAATTGTATTGCCGTGATGAAAGGTTCAAGCCACCGTACGTTAGAAGAAGTATATATAAAGTATTGGAGGGAATTATACGTCGTTGCATACCGGCGCCTGAAATCAGAAGAAGATGTAGAGGATATTTTGCAGGATATTTTCCTTTCACTCGTCCAGAAGCCATCTGTGCTTGAAAATGAAGGTTCCTTGCGGGCATATTTACATCAGGCGCTTAAATATAAGATTATAGACTTTTTACGCAAAGAACATTTAAAGGCGTCCTATCAACAAGAAGAGCTTGCTGCAGGAAAGTTTTCTTTAACGTATAGTGATGAACCTTTGCTTACCAATGAACTTGAGCTGCGCGTACAGGAGGAGGTTAACCGGATGCCCGAGAAAATGCAGCAGGTATACTTGCTCAGCCGTAGAGAATCTTTAAGTATTGAACAGATTGCTGACACGTTAGGCCTCTCAAACCAAACAGTAAAAAACCAGATTAGTTCTGCTTTGAAAAGACTGCGCACCAGCCTTAATGACTATGCGCCACTCATTACCTTTTTGTTTTCCTGTTTAACATTGGCATAACAAAATCACTGGTTAAATAATCAAATTATATCTCCATTGTTACCTTTCTGTTAATTCAAAAAAGCATCTAGTACTACCGGCTCTATTGTTCGAGTATATTCACAAACGCACCTGAAGTGGATAAGAACAAGTTAAAACAATTGCTCAATAAAGCAGTGCACAATAAACTGAGCCCGGAAGAAAAGGGGCAGTTGGAACAGTGGTACGCTTCTTTTGATGAGAAAGAAAAAGATATTATTGTTTTTAAAAATGTCGCACACGAAAAACTGGTACAAACACGTCTACTGAACCGGATTCGTAAACAACTGCCTTATAAAAATGATACGTTAGAAGCCAATAACACTTCGGTAGTACCTCTCTGGAGCCGGTTCAGTAATAGGTACCTGACAGTTGCTGCAGCCTTTCTGTTACTGATGTTTAGCGCTTCATTATTCTTTTATTTAAAAAGTAGCTCACAGCCTGAACATACTATTGTAAGGACTTCTGTAGGCGAAATAAGCAGGATAGCTTTAAGCGACGGTAGCCAGGTCTGGCTTAACGCCAACAGTGAGCTGAAGTACCCGGAGCACTTTACCAGTAACACAAGAGAGTTATACCTGGAAGGGGAGGCTTTCTTTGATGTTTCCCGCGATACCACCAAACCATTTGTTGTGCATGCAGCCAATTTAAAAACCAAGGTGTTGGGTACTGCATTCAACATCCGGTCTCATAAAAATTCATCATTAATGCGTGTCTCTGTTACCAGGGGTAAAGTGGCTGTGTCTGAAGGCCCGCAGCAAGTAATGTTGGTAGCTAGCGAGGAAGCCACTTATAACAAGCAAACCAAAAGTCTAATCAAAAGCCGGTTCGATGCTCAGATGACAGACTGGTGGTTGGAAAAAGGCAGCTATCAGTTCAGAGATGAAGCGCTTGCCGACGTGGCCATAGTTCTAGGAAATAAATTTGGCAAGCACATAACCATCAGTAACCCAGCTTTGGCAGCTAAGAGAATAACAGCCAGTTTTAAGAATAGTGAACCGTTGCAGGATGTAACAGAGACTTTAAAAATCATTATAGGATTGCAGTCTAAGCAGGTTCGGGCAGAAGAGCTAGAATGGTACTGAGAAGCCCTGTAGCATCGTTCGCTCGCAAGACACTAAAATAAAATGTGGTACAAAGGAAAAATCAGAAAAGGAGGTATATGAAATAACTTAAATCAAAAGAAGAGGAGCCGCTACTGTTCGCACCAGCAACGGCTCCAACACGACATCAATGCCTGACGTCAAAGTAACAACAGCTTTCAAACTATCAATTACCATCTAAATCTATGAATTTTTTTTCTACCAAAATGCCCATAACTGCTCAAAGGGCAAAAAAAGTGCTGTGGGCTGTGCTGCTAACGGGTAGCCTCCATACACAGGCAGCCCCTGTTAGCTATTCCCAAACTGTCACTGAAAAAATCATTTCAGTTAATTTTCAGCATATATCTTTAAAAGATGCTTTTAGTGAGATTGAAAAGAAAAGCGGTCTGCGTTTTATTTACGAAAACAGCTTAATAGAACCTTATAAAGATGTGTCGCTTCAAGCTTCTGACATATCTGTGGCAACCATTCTGACCCAACTGCTGTCTTCTACTCCTGTTACTTATCAGGAACAGGAGGATAAAATACTCATCACCAAAAAAGGCAAGCCTGCAACGACGCAGGATGATGCATATATCATTAAAGGAAGAACACTGGGCGCTGAAGCTAATCCTTTGCCAGGTGTTTCTGTATCGGTTAAAGGCACTTCTACAGGTACAGTTTCGGATGTTAATGGCGATTTCTCTATTACGGTGAAGGATAATGATGTGCTTGTTTTTTCCATGATAGGTTTTAAGCGAGTGGAGCAGGAAGTTTCAGGGAACAGCCAAAGTTTAACTATTACCATGCAGGAAGACTTACAGAATCTTAATGAGGTGGTGGTAGTTGGGTATGGCACACAGGAAAAGGTAAATGTGACCGGTGCTGTTGAGATGATCAATGCCGAAGCAATTGAGAGCAGGCCTGTAACAAATGCTGCATCTGCTCTGCAAGGTTTGGCACCTGGTTTAACAGCGGTAAATGCGTCGGGCTTTCCTGGTGCATCGGGTGCAAGCCTTCGCATACGAGGGACTGGAACCTTAAATAATTCAGAACCTTTTGTTGTAGTAGATGGAATACCAGATGTAGATATCAACTCTATTAATCCAGATGATATTGAGAGTGTCTCTGTGTTGAAAGATGCAGCTTCGGCTTCTATCTATGGGTCCCGAGCAGCTAATGGTGTTATACTTATTACTACAAAGAGTGGTAGTTTTAATCAGCAGCCGACTTTAAGTTACAATGGCTACTATGGTGTGCAAAAGCCAACAGCGCTACCAAAAATGCTTAGCTCAGCTGAGTATATGGAAATGCTTAATGAGTCGCAACGAAACGTGGACCTTCCTACAACATATACTGATGAGCAGATACAGATGGCAAGAGAAGGCTCTGACCCTAATTATTATGCAAACACAAACTGGTCAGAGGAACTGTTCAAAGATTATGCACCTCAACAAAACCATAATATAAGTCTGAATGGCGGGTCTTCAGATTTAAGCTACTATGCTTCCTTTGGCCGCCTGGATCAGAAAGGACTTGTGGTAGGAGATCAATACTGGGCGAACCGTAATAATGCCAGGCTCCGTCTGAATTCTCAAAAGCTTTTAGGCCTGTTAGACTTAGATGTGAATCTTAATTATATTGATCGTGAGCAAAACCAACCTGCCGGCGGTACTGATCATAACACCGGACCTATCTATACAACTTTAACCATGTCGCCGCTTGACCCTGTTCGTTTTGAAAACGGTACCTGGGGCTACGGGGGCGGATCAAGTAACCCTGTTGCAGTCGCTACTGATGGAGGGTATAATAACTTTACTTCTCAGGAATTTTACGGAAGTGTGGCAGCAACAATTCATATTTTAAAAAACTTAAGCCTGAGAACGCAATATGGTTTGAATGTCATTAATCAGTTACGCTCAATTTTTTCACGCAAAATAGATTATTTCTATCCTGAGTCGGGAGATTTCTGGTACAGCAACCGGACAGATAATCAACTGGAAAACCGGGATTATAAACAAAGGAAAGAACTGTTATCTGGGCTTTTAAACTACAACACAACTTTTGGGGCGCATGACTTCAAAGTGATTCTGGGCTATCAGCAGGAAGAGTTCAGGTACGACGCCTGGTATGCCTCTAAAATGGGATTTGTAAGTGACGATGTTCCTGTTTTTAACTTGGGTAGTATCGATCCACGGGCAACCGGAGATGCTTATCAGTGGGCTTTAAGATCTTATTTTGGAAGGATAAACTATAGTTTCAACGACAAATACCTGCTGGAGGTAAATGCCCGCTATGATGGTTCTTCCAGGTATCTTCCATCAAGGCGCTATGGATTCTTCCCTTCTGTCTCAGTAGGATGGAGGTTTACCCAAGAGAACTTTATTATGAACAGTTCAGCACTGTCTTGGTTAAGCGAAGGAAAGATTAGGGCATCTTATGGTGATCTGGGCGGGCAATATGGATCTGATATGAATGGCTATGCTGAATGGTATCCTTATATCCCGGCACTGTCGTCAGTATCAACCATGCCTATAGGAAACGAACTGACTAATGGACTCGCACAAGAGGTGCTTGCCAATCCTTTGCTGGAGTGGGAAACAGCAAGTATGGCAAATATAGGTCTGGACCTTGGTTTTCTTAATAACAGGCTAACCTTCTCCGGTGATTTGTTTGATAGAAGAACAAAGAGCATTCAATTGGAAGTGCCACAACCTGCTGTTATAGGTTTGAATGTGCCTGACCAGAATGCTGGGGAAGTCTCTAATAAAGGCTGGGAAATTAGCTTAGGCTGGCGCGATCAGAAAAATGACTTCCGCTATGGCTTTGTAGCGCAGCTATCTGATGTAAGAAACAAAGTAGTTGATTTAGGTGGAGCACCTGCAACAATCGCTGATAGAATACGCGATGTAGGTTATCCGATTGATGCCTACTACGGGTACAAAACAGACGGGCTGGCGCAGGTAGAGGATTTCACAACCGATGAAAACGGTAAGCTGATACCGAACTTCCCCATATTTGATGCCGATGCCGGAAAAGTGGGCCCTGGTGACATAAAGTTCAGCGACCTTGATGGTGATGGTAAAATCACAGCGGATAAAGACCGCACAGTAATAGGTGATGCGTTTCCTCGCTATACTTACTCTTTAAGAGGTGACTTTGCCTACAAAGCTTTTGATTTTTCTTTCTTCCTTCAGGGAGTTGGCAAAGCAAACGGTTATTTAACCGGACCAGGTATACATACATTCCACGTAAATGGGGCTTTCCCACAAGAAGTGCACCGTGACCGATGGACGCCTGAAAATACGGATGCCTGGTACCCTCGCTTTACGTATTCCGATACACGCAACTCAACAATGCGCATGTCTGACTATTGGTTGCAGGATGCTTCGTACCTGCGCCTGAAGAATATACAGCTAGGTTATACACTCCCCAATCACCTGACAAGCAAGCTGAGGATTGATCAGCTTAGGGTATATGTGTCTGCTGAAAACCTGCTTACCAAAACAGACTATTTCTACGCTTATGATCCGGAAACTGCTGGCTTAGGAGGTACAGCAACCAATGGAGGAATGTACCCCCAGGTAAAGACCTTTATTTTCGGAGTTAATTTAAAATTAAAGTAATACAGGTTAATGTAAGGAGCTAAAGCCTGTAGCTAACTGATAGCTAATAAAAATGCTTCAGTAGCAGTGCGCAAATAACATAGTGTTTCAGATTTTTCTGCTCCTTTTCTACACAAACCAGCAACACAAGTTTATCATGAGACATAAAAATATTTATAACCTTCGCAGATCGTTATTGCGCAAAGCTTCTCTTGGCTTCGCGTCATTAGCCATACCAGTTTTTTTAGGAGCTTCGCTTAGTGGTTGTGATGATGAATTTTTAGAACGACAGCCGCTTGATGCCATCACTGATGTTACCTTCTGGAAAACGCAAGAGCAACTGGAACTAGCGGTAAACGGCACTTATGCCTATTTAAAAGGCAAGAACTTTGCAGATATGGAGAATTTGGGAGATAATACTATTTATCCTCCAAGGTCTGATTACCAGGCTATTTCCAGTGGTAATTTTGACTTTACTGCAGGTACACTTGATAGCGAATGGACTAACCAATATGAAGGTATACGCCGTTGTAATCACTTTTTGGAAAATTATACAAATGCAGAGGGAGTTGTAGATCAGGAAACGCTAAACCAATATGTTGGAGAAGTAAGATTTATGAGAGCCTTTCTCTACAGTTACCTTTCCTTTTTCTTTGGAGATGTTCCGCTTGTAACGAAAACTTTAGACATAGGCGATCCGGAAGTATATGGAGAACGAACACCGCAAGCGGAAGTAGTTGATTTTATATTGAATGAGTTGGAAGAGGCAGCTCAAGGTTTGCCAACGTCCTATGGAAGTGACGATTTAGGAAGAATAACAAAAGGAGCCGCATTAGGTTGGAAAGCAAGAGTAGCGTTGTTTTATGGCCGGTATGATATAGCGGAGGCTGCCGCCAAAGCTGTTATGGATCTGGGAGTTTACGAATTATACTCAAACGGTGATCCTTCAACAAGTTACAATGAATTGTTTACTGATGAAGGCAAGCTCGCCAATGGGAAAAACAAGGAAACGATGCTGGCAAGGCTTTACCTGGAAAACGTTTCGATGCACAATATGAGCCGTGAAACACAGGTGCCTGACCAGACATCACGCTTTTGCCCAACCAAATCATTAGTTGATGCTTACTTGGCAAGTGATGGCTTGCCTATTGAAATCTCACCTCTGTACAGTGAAGAATCTTACGAAGATATCTTCAAGAACAGAGATCCTCGTATGACGCAGACCATTCTGGCTCCTGGTTCTGAGTGGGGAGGGAAAGACGATGGCGACCAGGATGATAAACCCAATGATGTTTTCAACCTTCCAAAGTTCAATGCCGATAAAAAAGGATGTGTGACGGCCACAGGGTACTACTTTACAAAATATACAGATATTCCTGCTGTAGGAACTTACAATAAAGATGATAACGACATTCACCTACTCCGCTATGCCGAAGTTTTGTTGACTTATGCAGAAGCTCGGCTGGAGCAAGGTACTCTTACGCAGCAGGATATTGATATGACTATTAATAAACTGAGGGAGAGAGTGGGTATGGTGCCTATGAATATAGCAGAACTGGCAGCGCATGGTCTGGATATTAGAGACGAGATAAGGAGAGAGCGTAGAGTAGAACTGGCACGTGAAGGGCAGCGTTATTTTGATATTTTGCGATGGAAGCAGGGAGAGCTTCTGGCACAGGACGTAAAAGGGGTTAAAAAGAGCCTTATCCCTAGCTGGAGCCAGACCTATGCTGCCGGCTACCCAACAGATGAGAACGGGTATTTGATTGTAAACACAGGAAGAAGGTTTGACGAAAGCAAAAACTACCTGTGGCCTGTTCCATTCAATCAACTTCAACAGAATCCTGTTCTCGGACAAAACCCAGGCTGGTAAAACCATGAGAAACTTAATCTTTATTTTAATGACAGGAGCCGCCTTTTGGGTGGCTTCCTGTTCCAGCAGTTCTAAGCATGCAGCATCAAAACCTGCAGCTAGTACCAAAGGTAAACATACCCTTAAGGTAATGTCTTATAATGTGCACCATTGCAATCCGCCTTCTAAAGAAGGTTATATAGACATTGATGCCATTGCCAAAGTAATTGAAAGGCAGGAGCCTGATATAGTAGCGCTCCAGGAAATAGACGTGCATACGCAACGGTCGGGGGCAAATAACCAGGCAGAGGAAATTGCCTACAGGCTTGATATGAACTACTACTTTGGAAAAGCAATTGACTATGAAGGCGGAGAGTATGGCGTCGCTATACTCTCCAAATATCCTTTATCAGAAACAGTTGTAAACCGGCTGCCCACCAAAACAGAAACAAATGGAGAACCACGTATACTGGCAACAGCAAAAATTACGCTGCCTGATGGCTCTGCCATACGCTTTGGAAGTACACACCTGGATGCGCAGAAAGAACCCGGTAACAGGAAATTGCAGATGGAAGAGATCGTGAAAATCACCTCTTCAGAAAAGCTTCCTTTTGTTATAGCTGGAGACTTTAATTCCACGCCTGAGTCAAATGAAATCCAACTGCTGGATAAGTACTTTACCCGCACCTGCCAGACATGTGCTCCTACAATTCCTGTTGTTAACCCCTCCAAAACAATTGATTTTATTGCCTTCACGCCTACTGCTGAATTCAGTGTCACAAGCAACGAGGTCATAATGGAACCTTATGCTTCAGATCATTTGCCTGTAGTAGCGGTTCTGAAATATTAGCTTAACTTAAAAACTCCATGAACAGAAGAAACCTCCTGAAGTCGCTTGGCCTGAGCATTGGTGCTGCCGTTATTAATACAGATGCTTTAGCTAAACTTTCTGATAATACTTTTTCTTACAGGTTAGCTGATAACCCTCTTCACAAGTCGTTGGCTAAGCCAGTGACAGCTGTCACTCTAGGTGCAGGCAGCCGGGGCACTGTATACGGTAATTTCGCTGCTAACTTCCCTGACCAGCTTAAGATTGTGGGTGTGGCAGAGCCAATTCCTTATCGAAACGATAAGTATGCTCGAAAGCACCAGATACCGGATGAAAACCGCTTTGAAACCTGGGAGCAGGTCTTTGATAAACCTAAATTTGCTGATGCCATTATTATCTCTACACCTGATGCTTTGCACTATGCGCCCTGCATGAAAGCTTTAGCTATGGGATACGATGTGCTACTGGAAAAGCCTATTGCCCCAACCGAGAAAGAATGTCGTGATATTCTGAAACTGGCCAAGAAAACAGGCCGTATTGTTGCCGTTTGCCACGTGTTACGCTACGCACCATATTTTGTGAAAATGCGGGAACTAATAGGGCAGGGGGCTATTGGCGAAGTAATAAGTGTGCAGCACTTTGAGCCGGTTGAGCACATGCACATGGCGCACTCTTATGTGCGAGGTAACTGGCACAACTCTAAAGAAACAACCCCAATCATACTTGCTAAATCCTGCCACGACCTCGACATCATTAAGTGGGTAATCAACAAACCCAGCCATCGTATTGTTGCCATGGGTGACCTGAAGTGGTTTAGGAAAGAAAATGCCCCGGAAGGAAGTACTGCCCGGTGTATGGATGGCTGTAAAGTAGAACGGGAGTGTCCTTATTCAGCTGTAAGACATTACCACGATGAGCGCAAAAGGCTTTATGTGATGGACTTACCTGAAGATAAGAGCAAACATAGTGATTTTATCATGAATCGCCTTAGAACTACAAATTATGGGCGCTGTGTGTATCGTATGGATAACGATCAGCCAGACCATTATATTACCAGCATTCAATTTGCCGACAATGTAACCGCCAGCTTTTCTATGGAGGCTTTCACTTCCTATCATGGGCGGCGCACCCGCATTATGGGCTCTATGGGCGATATGGTAGGAGACATGAAAGAGTTGGTCATAACTGACTTCCGCACAGGCAAAGAGCTAAAACTGGTTCCGAAAGCAGAAGATGTAGAGAACTACAAGAACAGTGGCCATGGAGGAGGAGACTGGCTCTTAGTGCGTGATTTCGTTCAGGCGGTATCGCAGCAGAACCCCTCGCTTCTTACATCAACCATTGATGAATCTATAGAATCGCATATTATGGGCTTCATGGCCGAAGAGAGCCGCAAGCGCAACAAGATAATGGATATTCAGATGAATGCCTAAGCTGTTTTAGGACTCAAAAGTAGATATGATAATGTACTTTTTAGCAGCACACAGGCTAAACTGTCATAGTTATGCAAGTACTATACTATGATGCATTTTCCCGGCAGGCACAAGAGCAATCTGCCGGGAAAATTTGAGATTTTACTATAGCCTTACTACATTCAAGAATGTATGAAAACATCATTGCTCTTGACTTTCTAAAACAAATACTTCGGAAAAAGAGCCATTTTTTTCCTCTACAGGCTTCATTTTAAGTACTTCCTCAGCAAACTGCTCAGTTGCTGTTTTTACTGATCTTACATCTTTCGATCGCAGGTGGGAGGCAATAACATGGTTGCCAGCTTCTGGTATGGCCATTTTTCTTTTTTGTGACCCCGGGGTACGTAACAGCTTGAACATATCTTGCATAGCTTCCACACTTACCACGTTATCCTGATGCTGTGCATCTTTATAGTAATAGAGTAGCAACACAGGTTGTTTTACCTTGTTATAGGTTTCGGGTGTCATGGTCGTTTCAACAAGCTCCTGCAACTGGACTACTGCTTCCAGTCGATAGCTGTCGTACCAGTACTTTTTGTGCTCATCACTCCTCTGGATGTTAACACTTTCTCCCCCTGCAGTATATCTGGCTAACTGTAGCCCCCAAGGATCGTTTAATATTGCTGTAGAATTATTGTAAATTTCGATATTAGGAGAAAACATAATCAGACTATGAATTTCAGGAAACTCAGCAGCCAGTTTAAGAGATAAAGTTCCTCCTGTAGATGTACTCATTAAAATCACCTTTTTGCCTAACCTGCGACCTATAGCATAAGCTTCCAGTGCAGAGTTCCACAGCCGGTCAGCCGTAAAATGAAGCATAGGTTCATCAACTTTTAATCCATGGTCTGACAAACGGGTAAGTAAAAGGTTACATCCATACTTTTTTGCAAAGTATTTATGCGCAGGGTTTCCCTCTTCGTGGCTGGAAGAGAAACCATGCAGGTAGATGACAGCATATTCCGTTTGTGTTCTGGCTGAGTCGTTTGCCCAAATAATCTGAGCTTCATTACCTGGCTTTACAGGTAAACCACCTTCCTTTTTTCTAAGGTATCTTTCCAGTTCAGAGAGGTTCTCGGGAACCTCTGGAAGTTCTTTGCTATACATTGGCTTATCGGGTTTCGGACCGAGAAGGTATGCTGCTACCGCTACTGTAATAATAGTCAGGATGGAATAAAAAAATATCTTCATGCTATAAAATATAACTTATTGATTAATGTCTGTTCAGTCGGATGCCCACTTGACTGTTTAGTTTGTTTTGTGCTGGTGCTGTTAAGTAAAGTGTGATAACAGCTATAGGCAAGCTTCTCATACTCAGGAGAAGCTTCTTCAATAAGTAGAAAAAAAGATACAGGTATCCGACATAATTAATCCGGATAACCTGTATTGAAGCAAATGAGCTGAATTAGAAGCTTACTTTAAATTCTAGTCCGTATAGTGTTCTCTGCCCGTCTACAAAGGTTGGAATGCCAAAAGCGTTGCCTGTGTTACCGGCATCAATAATGTACTTTTCGTCGAAGAGGTTCTTAGCAAAAACACCTATCTCATACCGTGTTGCCTTATTAAAGCTAAAACCAGCCATCAAGTTTGCTATACCATAGCCTTCCTGGCTTAGTGCCTCGCTGTTACTGTCTTCAAAATATACCTTAGACTTATAAGAATAGCTTGGTCGAACGTATAATCCAACAATATCACCAAGCTTTTTATTAAAGTCTATGCCAGCTGAAATAGTATGTTTAGGCGTTAAACGGAAAGTGTTACCAGCATATTCCTGTGGGTTACCATCAGAATCTTTGTCGTTAAACTCACCATTGATATAACCATAGTTGGCAAACACGCTGCTGTTTTGCATAAAGTTATACTTTAACCCTGTTTCGATACCGAAGCTATGTGCTTTGCCGGCGTCTATAGATTGGCCTAGGCCACCAGCGCTGAGATTATAAACAGTCGTCTGGAAGTTGTTCCAGTCGTAATAGTAAGTGCTGAAGTCATAGTTAAGCTTACCTCCCAGCACATTTCCTTTAACACCGGCTTCGTAACTCCACACAATTTCCGGCTTCAGATAGGTGGTTTGGTCAGGTTGTACATCAATTACTCCAGGTCGTCGACCACGTGCTACACTCACATAAATAGAGTTTCTGCTGAACAGATAATTTGCTGCTAAACGCCCTACGTAAGAGAAATAGTCTTTGGTAGTAGATATTTTTTCTTCAGATGGGGCAAACAAAATGTTAGGATATGTTCCCAGAAATATTCCTAAAGGGCTAGGTGTAGCAGAAGGGTTAGACTGGTAAGCACCTGTTTGTTTCTCATAGGTACCTCTTAGACCTGCTGTAACAGAAAGCTTATCAGTAAAATCATAGGTACCATCGGCAAAGATTTCGAAAGCACTTGTTTTACCAAAGTTGGTATTCTCCTCTTCGTGATACGTACTTAAAGGTGCGCCTGCAAACACATTGAAAACAGCAGGTATGTTTGGTATGTTAGTCACATAGTTTGGCACACCATTCGTAACCAGCGGTACTAACGGAATAGCGTCTAGTAAACCTTGCTTTTGAGCATCAGTTAGTTGAGCATTACCCTCTATCTGCTGTCTGATAGCAGGTATAAACAAGGTGTACATGCTCTGTTCATTTGTGCGAAACGGTACTCTCTGATAGCCATTTTCATAAAAGTAGTTGGCTCCAAAGAAACCAGAAAACTTCTCCTGATTAGTGTAGTTAAATCTTAGCTCCTGGCTTACCTGTTCACCTTTTGCAACCTCAGAGAGCCATAAGGCCGGAGCGGCAGTACCATCAGCATCAAACGACTCATCAGCTTTAAAATAACGGTATGCTGATGTGGATGTTAGTGCCCAACGCCCGGATAAATTGTGGTTGACAATTAAGGTAGGACCAAACACGTTGCGCTTAATATACAGGTTTTCACCTTGCTCCAGGTCAGCAGTTGTGTTAGGCTCTGTGTCACCTCCAGCAGGAGCATAGGCCTTGCTTTTAAAGCTTGTACCCGGATAATCGTCATATTGATAGTTCAGGATCAAATCAGCAGTGGTGTGTTCTCCCGGCAATACACGAATCACATCCCGAAAAGCATAGGTGCTTTTGCCATTCAGTTTTCCACCTGACCTGTTATTGATAAAGCCGTCCCGGTCGTTATAGGAAAACGCGAATCGGTTTAGCAGTTTTCCTTCCAGAATAGGAGTGTTGATAAAGCCTCTTGCAATTTTCTGGTCATAGTTACCATAGCCTACTTTTAGTTCACCCGTAACATAGTCCACAGGCTTGTTTTGGATAAGGTGTACGGCTCCAATTTGTGCGCCACGCCCAAAAAGCGTTCCCTGTGGTCCTTTCACAACCTCTACTCTTTCCATGTCGAATAGTTCCACAGCAGCTCCTCTAGCTCTTGAAATAGAAACACCGTCCTGAAAAACAGAAACGCGTGGCTGCACACGTGAGTCCCCGTCATCTGAGGTAATACCACGAATAACAAATCCAGGGTTGTTGGGGCTTTGCAGCTGTATTTGCAGGCCAGGTACATATTCAGCCAAGGCATCAAATTCCGTGATGTTCAATCTGTCAAGCGTCTTTCCATCCAGAGCAGACACTGCGATTGGCACCTCAATACTAGTCTGAGTTCGCTTTTGCGTGCTTACTACCACCTCATTGATATTATAAGTTGATTCCTTCAGGCTTACATTGACCGTTTCAGTTGCACCAGCTTTAAGGGAAACTTTTTCGTTATGAGGAGTAAACCCTTGGAAACTTACTTTAAGGGTGTAGTTACCTGAAGGAATATTTTTTAAAATATAATTTCCTGACTGATCGGTGGAAGTGGCAGTGCTGGTTTCAGTAAGTACAACGGTGGCACCTGGAAGAGGCACACCTGTAACAGTTTGAACCTTACCCTTTATGCTTCCATTTCTACCCTGTGCCCACCCTGCAAGGGAAGTTAATAGGGCCAGTGCTAGTAGTAGCCCGAACCGGAGACGTACAACATGTTTCATCTGATTAATTGAATTAATTGTTTATGGTTTGATATCTGTCCTTGAACTTCTTAAAAGTCAGCGCCGAATCCAGTTCTGTTATGGCTTCTAGCTTAGTGCTATGTGTTTTAGGTCAGCTTATTTCAGGCACTTTCTTTTATTTTTATTCATCTCCTGTTGATGGCCTTAATGTGCTACCAAAAAGAAGGAACAATAGCAGAGACTTCTAAGGCCTCATTTTAAAGTTGCAAGTATAGGAGAAGGCAGGCCCTTGTTTGATTTCTGAAATATTAATGTTTGGTTAAATAATTGTTTCTAAAAAGCTAAAGCTTTTAAAATGAATCGGCTATGGTTTTTATGGATATACTATTGTGAGTGAAAGCTTCTGAAGGCTTGGTTCAAGGCACTTTCTCTATACCTGATGCTTGATAAAAACCTCCTTTAATTTTGCTACACATAGATCCACTATACTTCTGTATAGTGTTTTATCTTCTACATCTTTTCTATACCTTGCCAACCAGGCATGAAGCTGGGAGGACAGATCTCTTTACTAAATTAAAACAACTCCTCTAGAATTATAAAAGTTAGATTTCCACTTAAATGGATAGCGTAAATAAGAAAGAAGACTATAACCCAAGTATAGCCTATGAATACTTGGTAATGCTGGCTTTTAACTGCCCCAGAAACCGTGATCCTTTTGGCTTGGCTTATTTCGGGATTTATGATGATAACACAGGTGAAGGGGTTGGACACGATGTTAAATTTGGAGTTTCTGCTGCAATCAGGAAAGTGGCAAATGATAGCTGGGGAACCAAATACTTTAGTCCATTAATGCAGCTGGATCGGAAACTGTGGAAAAATCCTGATGTAAATAAGGAAGAGCTAAACCAGATAATTGACGAGGCGCATCAACTGTTTGCAGAAGTAGGAGTAGAGCCTGTTTAAGCGACTACTATGTTGTAAAAGCTATGTAAAGTTTCAGCTTAAGGATGTTGCCTTACTTACTGCTATACAGATAAAGCCCTGAAAAGAATATCTTAAGTTTTTTTCAGGGCTTTATCTGTATAGCAGTAATAAATTTCATGCAAAAAATAAAGACTACTTATCATAATTACTTCTATAACAAATTTTACTACCTGCTCTCAATAATCAAGGTTAAATAATTGTAAAAAAAAGTAGTGCCTGATTATAAAAAATAATGCCCTGTGAATCAGCTTATTACTAAGCTTAGGCAAACGTATTTCAGACATGAATCCATTCTGAATATAAAATTTAAGAAGGTTTGTTTTTGGAATTAGATAAAGTTATATAATTTTGGACCGTTATACATATTTGGTCTAACGTTCCATTGTGATTATCTAATATTTAGGGTTGGATATACAGCAGTATCTCCTATGACTAACCAACTGGAACATAAATCAGGTTTGTATATGTGGTCTTAAGATTGTTACTATAATAGATAACAGTCCGGAAATTGAACATGAAGTGTTAGGTCAATAACTGGGTATGCTTCTCTGTGTATAGTGGATGATTTTACGAATTATGTAACTTCTAAATCTCAGCCTGATGGGCCTGAAGGAAGCTCATTGTTTTGTAATGAAATCAGTAAGAAAAAAGCTTGAATGCTTAAAGTGATAAAAATACTGATTTTATTATAAATTCTAGGAATAGAGCTTTAGACAGACAGACATAAGTAGTATATTAGGCCATTGTTAAAAGTTAAGTATAGCATTTTCAGTAATTTAACACAGGCGCAGATGGGCAATAAGTTACGCGAGATGATCATTGCTCGCGAAAAAAGTGCCGCTTACAAGGCAGCAGAAAGGGCTAAAGCGGAGGGAGCATACCCATATTTCAGGTCTATCGAGTCAGCTCAGGATACAGAGGTAATTATAGAGGGAAAAAAAGTATTGATGTTTGGTTCTAATGCTTATTTAGGATTAACCAATCACCCAAAAGTAAAAGAAGCCGCTACAAGAGCTATTGAGGTATACGGTACAGGTTGTGCCGGCTCAAGGTTTCTGAACGGCACCCTCGATATTCACCTGGAGTTGGAAAACAGACTGGCAGAATATGTAGGCAAAGATGCTGCCCTGGTATTTAGTACAGGCTTTCAGGTTAATCTGGGCGTTATTTCCAGTCTTACGGGCCGCAACGACTACATCATTTTAGATGAGTTCAACCATGCTTCTATTATTGATGGCAGCAGGCTGTCTTTCTCTAAGGTGCTTAAGTATAAGCATAACGACATGAAGGACCTGGAGCAAAAGCTAAGTAAGCTGCCAATAGATGCTATCAAGCTGATTGTGGTCGATGGTGTGTTCAGCATGGAAGGTGACATTGTGAAGCTGCCTGAACTGGTGGCCCTGGCTGAGCGCTATGGCGGTAGTATTATGGTAGACGATGCACATGGACTTGGCGTAATTGGAGAGCAAGGTGCTGGTACAGCCTCTCACTTTGGGCTTACAGACCAGGTGGATCTTATAATGGGTACTTTCAGTAAGTCCTTTGCTTCTTTAGGAGGGTTTATTGCCAGCGACCATGATACTATTCAATACCTAAAGACGCATGCACGGTCTCTGATTTTTAGTGCCAGCATGTCTCCGGCATCTGTAGCCAGCACTATTGCTGCCCTTGATATTATTCAATCTGAACCAGAGCGTCTGGAGCAGTTGTGGGATAATACTAGGTATGCCATAAAACTCTTGCAGGAGGAAGGATTAGAATTAGGACCAACAGAGTCTCCTATCATTCCAATCTATATAAGAGATAATGATAAGACTTTTCAGGTAACACGGGTGCTGCAGGACAATGGCGTTTTTGTAAACCCTGTAGTGGCTCCGGCTGTGCCTGCTGACTCTACGTTGATTCGGCTTTCAATTATGGCAACACACACGTTTAGCCAAATAGAGGAAGCTGTTACAAAAATTTCGCATGCTTTTAAACTAATAGGAGTAGATACTCCCAAAACAGCATATGAAGCGAGTAGAGCAAGTTGATTCAAAACAAAAGCTCAAAGCCTTTATTGACTTTCCGCATCAGTTGTATAAAGATGATCCCTATTATGTACCGGAGCTTTATATAGCACAAAAGGATTTGCTTACACCAGGCAAACATCCTTTTCATGAACATTCTTCTATACAGCTGTACCTGGCTTATCAGGATGGGGAAGTAGTAGGAAGAATAGCCGCAATACTAAACAATAACCATAATGCTTTCAACAATACACAAGATGGCTTTTTCGGCTTTTTTGACTGTGTAGATGATGGTGAAGTGGCAGACATGCTGTTTAAGGAGGTGCATCAATGGTTAGTTGGAAAAGGTGCTGAATCTGTGATTGGGCCTATGAATTTTTCCACTAACGAAACATGCGGTCTGTTGGTGGAAGGTTTCGACAGTTCACCAGTAGCCATGATGCCTTATAATTATAGCTACTATATGCAGCTGCTTGAAAAGCTGGGCTTTCAAAAGAAGGTGGATCTGTTGGCATACCAGTTCCTGGCTGAGAACTACAACGATAAGCCTTACAGGTTATCGGAAGTAATTAGAAAACGGCTAGAGCAGAAAGATATTATCATCAGGCCGATCAACCTGAAGAGATTTAACGAAGAAGCAGCAAGCCTGCGAGAGATTTACAATACTGCCTGGGACAAAAACCTTGGGTTTGTACCAATGACCCCCAAGGAATTTGACCATATGGCAAAAGACCTGAAAATGGTTATAGATCCTGACTTCTGCCTGATAGCAGAACATAAGGGTAAAATGGTCGGCTTTTCATTGGCTATCCCTGATATTAACCAGGTGTTTAAGAAAATCAAAAAAGGACGCCTTTTGCCGACAGGGATATTTAAGTTATTGCTTCTTCGGAAGAAGATCAACGCCGTCAGGATTATTGCCTTAGGTGTGGTAGAAGGATACCGAAAGCTTGGCATCGAAGCTTGTTTTTATGGCTCTGCTATGCAGAAGTACCGCGAGAAGAACATGAAAATGGCAGAGGCTTCCTGGATACTGGAAAACAATGCTTTAATGAACCAGGGACTGCTGAACATGGATGCTAAACCTTATAAAAGGTACAGGATCTACGAAAAATCAATATGAGCGAACGCATACTGATAACGGGGGCAAGTGGGTTTGTAGGCTACCATCTTATTGAGGCTGCCTTGCAGGCAGGGCTGGAGGTTTATGCCGCCGTACGCCCATCCAGTGAGGTGGCACACTTAAAGCCTTTTGACCTAAAATTTACTTCTCTCGATTTTTCTAATGTTAATGCGCTAAAGCAAGAACTGGAGGAAAAACAGTATCAGTACATTATACATGCGGCTGGCATAACCAAAGCCAGAAGCGAACAGGAGTATAACAAAGTAAATGCTGAATTTACAAAGAACCTGGCTTTAGCCGCTTCAGATGCGGATATTCTGCTGAAGAAGTTTGTGTTTGTCAGTAGTTTGGCTGCGCTTGGGCCTATTGCCTATAAAGATGCGGCACCAATACATGAATTAAGCCCTGCACAGCCGGTGACAGGTTATGGAAGAAGCAAGTTGCTGGCAGAAAAGTACTTGTCAGAGATCAAGAAGCTTCCTTTAGTGGTTCTGAGGCCTACTGCAGTTTATGGACCAAGAGAGAAAGATATCTTTATTCTCATGAAAACGCTGAATAAAGGACTAGATCCTTACATTAGCCGGCAGATGCAGCGGCTGAGCTTTGTTTATGTGGCAGATCTGGCAAAAGTGGCTTTGGAGGCATTAAAAGCCAAAGAAAACCATGTAAGCTATAATGTTTCCGACGGGAACAGTTATAATCGTTATGCGCTGGCTGATATTACAAAGCGCTTATTAGGCAAAAAAGCGGTACGGGTTCATTTGCCAATGAGTGTGGTGAGGATAGTGGCGAAGGTATTGGAAACAGCTTATGCGAATGGCGAAAAAGTGCCGGTGCTGAATAAAGAAAAGTTAAATGAGTTAACTGCCGAGAACTGGAATTGCAGCATCGACAGAATAAAGAAAGATTTAGGCTTTATGCCTGAGTATGACTTGGAAAAAGGACTCTCGCAGACGTTGCGGTGGTACAAAGAGCATAAGTGGTTATAAGATTTAAATATAGTTTTTGATATATTAAATAGAATGGAATATCAAATTAAAAATGCCGAAGGGCGCCTGGGTATACTTATCCCGGGTTTGGGAGCCGTGGCTACCACCTTTATAGCGGGTGTGGAAGCTATCAAAAAAGGGATTGCTCAACCAGTTGGTTCACTCACGCAAATGGGCAGCATACGTCTGGGCAAGCGCACAGAGAACCGCTATCCGCTTATCAAGGATTTCGTTCCATTGGCAGGACTGAACAACATTGCGTTCGGTGGCTGGGATGTATACGATGATAACGTGTATGAGGCGGCTGTAACTGCTAAAGTGCTTGAGCCGAGTCTGTTACAGGCTATTAAGCCTGAGCTGGAGGCTATTGTGCCTATGAAAGCTGTGTTTGATAAGTCTTATGCCAAGAACCTGACCGGCACTAATGTAAAAGAAGCGGCAAGCAAATACGAGCTGGCAGAGGCGCTGATGGAAGACATGCGTACCTTTAAAGAGGAGAATGGATGCGATCGCCTGGTAGTAGTATGGTGTGGGTCTACAGAAATTTACACTGAGCCTGCTGATGTGCATGCTACTGTCGCTAATTTTGAGGAAGGACTTCGTAACAACGATCCACGCATTTCTCCAAGCATGATTTATGCTTATGCTGCAGTTAAAATGGGAGTACCTTTTGCTAACGGAGCTCCAAACCTAACAGTAGATATTCCTGCTATTATAGAGCTGGCACTTCAGAATGAGGTGGCAATCTCTGGTAAAGACTTCAAGACTGGGCAGACATTAATGAAAACCATTCTTGCCCCTGGTCTGCATGCAAGAGCTTTGGGTGTAAAAGGTTGGTTTTCTTCTAACATTCTTGGTAACCGCGACGGCTTGGTTCTGGATGATCCTGATAACTTTAAAACGAAAGAAGTGTCTAAGCTTAGCGTACTGGATGAAATTTTCCGTCCGGAGTCAAACCCTGAATTGTATGGAGATATGTACCACAAAGTACGCATCAACTACTATCCTCCTCACGGTGACAACAAAGAAAGCTGGGACAACATCGACATCTTTGGATGGTTAGGTTACCCGATGCAGATCAAGATCAACTTCTTGTGCCGTGACTCTATTCTGGCTGCGCCACTTGTTCTTGACCTTGCCCTGTTTACTGACCTGGCACAACGTGCCGGTATGAGCGGTATTCAGGAGTGGTTGTCGTTCTACTACAAGTCTCCGCAAACTGCAGAAGGCCTGAAGCCAGAGCACGACATCTTTAAGCAGCTTATAAAAATGCAGAACACACTCCGTCATATGATGGGAGAGGATCTGATCACGCACCTTGGACTGGACTATTACCAGGAACTGGTAGAGTCGCTGTAGTAATAACAGCATGATTAAAGTACACAAACTAGTTTCTACCAGCCTGGGTATCGGGTATGTAGGCAAGGGAGGAGGTACAGTAGCCGCTGTCGCCACCTGTCTTTGCTGGTTCCTTATAAACAGGGCTGGTGGAGGCCAGCTTGTGCTGTGGCAACTTATCATTACTGTACTGTTAACAAGCTTAGGTGTCTGGTCTGCCAATGAGGTGGAGCCCATTTGGGGCAAAGACGACAAGAAAGTAGTGATAGACGAGGTAGCAGGCATGTGCATCAGCCTTTTGTTTTTACCCGTCACACTTAATTACCTGATCTTAGGATTGGTTCTTTTCAGATTTTTTGACATTGTGAAGCCCCTTTTTATTAGAAGAATGGAAAGAATAGGTGGCGGTTGGGGCGTGATGCTGGATGATGTAGTGGCAGGCATCTACACCAATGTAGTACTACATCTTTTTTTATACTTCAATATACTCTAAATGTTCACCTTCCTGAAGGCACAGGCTGCTTCCATAGTAGCATCTGCTGCCGATTTTCTGGTGACGATCATCGCTGTGGAACTCTTCGGCTGCTGGTATCTGGCGGCCACCATCATAGGTACTATTTCCGGTGGGGTTGTACATTTCTCTCTCGGAAGAACCTGGGTTTTTAATGCAATAGACAAAAACATACCGACACAAGCACTAAAATACTTTATGGTCTGGAATGGCAGCTTGGCTCTTAACGCCTCTGGAGTCTTTTTGTTAACTCATTATGCAGAAGTTAACTATGTTTTCTCCAAGGCTGTTACATCCATACTAGTCGGTTTTTTTTATAATTATATAATTCAAAAGAGATATGTATTCAAGTAAGAATATATATGTACAATATATAGAAAGCCTTGTTTTGTTCCTAATACTTTTTTCTTTGGGAATAAGTACAAGCACAGTCATGGCACAGAGTGCAGTGACTTCAGTGAAAGGTACGGTGACAGATGCTGTCACAGGTGAGCCGCTGATTGGGGTTTCTGTTTTCATCCCGGGCACCAGTCTGGGAACGAGTACTGACTTTGAGGGAAACTACCAGTTAAGGACAAACCAGTCAAGCAGCAAGATACAGTTCTCCTACCTTGGCTACCAAACGTTGACAATGCCAGTAACGGCAGGGCCGGAACAGACGTTGAACGTGAAACTTAAGACCGATGCCAAGGAGCTTAAGGAGGTGGTAGTGACCGGCAAGAGAAGCAAGGTGAAGTACAGTAATAAGAATAATCCTGCTGTGGACCTTATCCGGGAGATTGTGGCTAACAAGGACAATAACCGTCCTGAGCACTACGACTATGTGCAGTACGAGCAGTACGAGAAGAAGGAGCTTGCTTTAGTAAGTACACCTGAGAAACTCAAGAAGAACATTTTGCTGCGCAAATTTGACTTTGTAACCAACAACCTGGACACCACAGTGCTGGAGGGCAAGGCTGTGCTCCCATTCTATATGGAGGAACTTATATCGGAGAACTACTACCGAAAGAACCCCGAGAGCAGGAAAAAAATAGTTAAGGCAGAGAAGAAGGTGGACCTGGGTGAGTTTGTCGACAACCAGGGCATGGCTACTTACATGCAGCACATGTACCAGGACATCGATATTTATGACAACAACATCACTATTCTGACCAACCAGTTTCTGAGCCCGATCGCGGATATGGCTCCTACCTTCTACAAGTTTTACCTGACAGACACGATAACGACTGACAGTGGGCAGCAACTGGCAGAGCTGAGCTTTGACCCGCGCAACCCTGCCGCATTCATGTTCAAAGGAAAGCTGTACGTGACCCTGAACGACACCTATGCTGTGCAGCATGTGGATATGGAGGTAAGCAAGAGCGTGAGCATCAATTGGGTGCGCGACCTGCAGATAAACCTGGACTTTGAACGTAACAGCGATGGCCGGTACCACCTTAGCAAAAGTGAGCTGCATACCGATTTCGGCATCACCAAGAACAGTGATGCTGGCTTCTACGGAGAGCGAGTGGTTTCCTATAAAGATTATCGGATCAATGAGCCGCAGCCACTCTCTTTTTATGAAGGAGAAGCCATTGTGCAAACCGGCGACGCTAAGGCCAAAGATGAAAGCTTCTGGCTAAGCAGCAGGCACGATTCTCTTTCTGCCGTGGAGCGCAATACCTATTCCAACATCGACAGCCTTGTAAAAATGAAGTCGTTCCAGCGGATGATGGATTGGGGAACTGCACTGATAGCAGGTTATAAGAGGCTTGGTCCCAACATTGAGATAGGCCCCATCAATACCTTCTATAGCTTTAATCCGGTGGAGGGTTTCCGGTTAAGGCTGGGTGGCCGCACAACCACCAACTTCAGCAAGAAGTACATGCTGGAGACTTACGCTGCCTATGGTTTCAAGGACGAGAAATGGAAGTATTACTTGGGTGGTAGCTACTCGCTCACCGACAGGTCCATATATGAGTTTCCGGTAAGAACCATCCGGGCCAGCTACCAAAAGGACACCAAAATTCCGGGTCAGGAGCTGCAGTTTGTTCAGGAGGATAATTTCCTGCTTTCTTTTAAGCGGGGCGAGAACGACAAGTGGCTCTACAACGAGACCTATAATATTGATTACCTGCACGAGTTCGAAAACCACTTCTCTTACAGAGTGGGCTTTAAAAACTGGCGCCAGTCTCCTGCAGGCTCGCTTCAGTACCTCCAGGCAGGTGGGAGCCTGGAAGGTGATGAGCCGGTAGAGGTAAAGAATCTGATTACCTCGGAGGTGTCACTGGAGTTGCGGTGGGCGCCTAATGAGCAGTTCTTCCAGGGCAAGCTGTACCGGACACCGATCATCAACCGTTACCCGGTGCTTACGCTCCGTGCGACGGCGGGGGTGAAAGGGCTGTTGGATGGGCAATACGACTACCAGAACGTGGCCTTGAACATTTACAAGCGCGTCTACCTCTCGCAACTGGGCTATTCCGATGTGGTGGCCGAGGGGGGCTATACGTTTGGGCAGGTGCCTTTTCCGCTGCTGACTATCCATCGGGCCAACCAGACGTACGCCTACCAACTGCAGTCGTATAACCTGATGAACTTCCTGGAGTTTGTGAGCGACCAGTACGCCAGCGTGAACATTGACCATACTTTCAACGGGTTTATCTTCAATAAGATTCCTTTGCTGAAGAAGACGAAGCTTCGGGAGTTTGTGACCTTTAAGGCGCTCTATGGTAAGGTGCGAAGCGAGAACCTGCCGGAGAACAACCCGGACCTGCTGCGCTTTCCTACCTTCGAGGATGGGCGGCAGGCGACCTATACGCTGGAGAACAAGCCTTATATGGAGGCGAGCGTAGGCATAGGCAATATCTTTAACTTCTTTAGGATAGATGTGGTCAAGCGCCTTTCTTACCTGGAGCACCCAAATGTCTCTGATATAGGTATAAGAGGTAGGTTCAAGTTTGATTTTTAAGCATTCGTTAGGTTTGATAATATGAGCAAAAAAACTTTTCGTGATTCACTGCAGCAGGGTATCTATAAGGTAATAAATCCTTTTGTCAGGTTTCTGATTAAAATAGGTTTTACTCCCAACGCCGTTACCACTACAGGGTTAATACTGAATATAGGGGTTGCTGCAGTTTTCATAGCTGGTGGCGAAACGAGTAACAGGGGAGAGTTGGAATATGTGGGCTGGGCAGGTGCTTTGGTGTTGTTCGCAGGGATCTTTGACATGCTTGACGGCCAGGTGGCTCGCCTGGGCAATATGAAATCCACTTTCGGGGCTATGTATGATTCTGTGCTGGACCGCTATAGTGAGATGATCATGTTTTTAGGCATTTGCTATTATCTTATTGCTCACCATTACTTTTTAAGTTCTCTGTTTGCCTTTATTGCCCTGATTGGGTCAATGATGGTGAGTTACACCAGGGCAAGAGCTGAAGGGCTGGGCGTGGAGTGTAAAGGTGGCCTGATGCAGCGTCCGGAGCGGGTAGTGCTGATTGGCTTATCAGCTATTGCCTGTGGTATAACTTATTCCTTTGTAGGCGATGATTATAAAGTGTTTGTGCCGGGTATTCCTTTTCATATTTTTGAGACGATGTCAGTGTTTACACTGCCTATCACTGTGATGGCCGTAATGACAAACATTACTGCTGTGAACAGGCTGATGGATGCCAAAAGGGAACTTGAGAAAAAGGAAATAGTGGCATAGTGATTTGTAAAGCAGGAGTGAAAAAAAAAATAATTTCAGTTGTTGTGTTGCTGATGCTTTGCTGCTTGCGGGGTACAGAGGCTACAGCTTCAGATACGGTCTTAGTAAATGTGCAGGACACTCTGCCTGTACCTAAAGGCATCAGGAACATGATGTTTTACGTACAGCGAGACCCAAATGCTAACACAGTTGTCTATGAACTGAATCTGCTGGAGCAGGGTATTCCGGATGAAAAGGACCCTATTCACCCGTTTTGGATCAGGTACGCTGATGGGGGAGAAAGAAAGGAACTGAATTACATTCAGCGCAAGTTTGCCTATGGACTTAATAGTAAAAAGCTGGGTAAAGACAGTTATGAGCTAAAGTTTGTTTGTTACTCTAAGCTGCCGCTGTACCTGCGGAAAGGAACTAATGGGAAGTTCCACGTTTATGCTACAATCAATGATAAACAGGCGATACTGAACAGGATATTTGTTCGTATTGAGGGCGGCACTTTCTGGGTTCCTAATGTTTTGTATTTCGAGTTGAAAGGTACTGATGCTGTGACAGGCAAAGTGGTATCTGAACGCTTTAAACCTTAATTACCATGAAAAAGCACTTCATTTCCAATTCAACAGAATCCACCAGGATGTTTAGATATGACTGGATGGAAGCCTTGTCTAAAGTTCATTTTACCGTGCCGTTGTTTATTTATGTGCCGGTTATTTTGTTCTTTTGCTGGAAAGCTCTTTTTGTAGAACAACTGGGCGCTCTTAGCTTCCTGGGTTATGTACTGCTGGGGCTGTTTGTTTGGTCACTTACAGAGTACCTGCTGCACCGTTTCGTGTTCCATTACGTACCAGAGTCCGAGTGGGGGTTGCGCCTACACTTTATTTTTCATGGTGTGCACCACGACTATCCAAGTGATGCAAAGCGGCTGGTGATGCCTCCTTCGGCCAGCATACCGATGGCTACTATTCTTTACCTTCTCTTCTCGCTGGTGTTGTCCGGAGCCCCATTGTATTCTTTTTTTGCGGCTTTCCTGGTAGGTTACCTATTCTACGATATCTCTCATTATGCCCTGCATCACTTCAATTTTAAAGGTAAGTTCTGGAAGAAACTTAAAAAGCACCACATGCTGCATCACTATGCCGATGCCACAAAAGGGTATGGGGTAAGCTCTTCATTCTGGGATAAAGTTTTTGGTTCTGATTTTCTAAAAAAGTAAATGGATACTATCTCTGCAACAGCAGAAGAAAAGAAAGCAATATCACGTAAAAACGTGTTGGTTTTAATCTTACTGTCAGCAGGCTATTTGCTGTTGTCTTACTTTCTTGTTGGCTTTAAGCAGGATCAGTTGGTACTTCTTGGGCTGGTGAATGGCCTGTATTTTATTTCACCTGTTACGCGTAAGTTTATTACGGGTTTCTCTGTGTTTATCGTGTACTGGATTTTATATGACTACATGAAGGCTTTCCCAAACTACTGGTTCAACCCAGTGCATATCGAGAGCCTGTATAACTTAGAGAAATCTGTATTCGGCATACAAAGTGGCGGTACTGTCCTTACGCCAAATGAGTTCTGGATAAAGTGTAGTAACCCCGTGCTGGATGTAATGAGTGGGGTGTTTTACCTTACCTGGGTTCCTGTACCACTGGCTTTTGCTGTTTTCCTTTTCTTTAAAAAGAGGAAGCAGTTTATATATTTTGCTCTTACATTTCTTTTAGTAAACCTGTTAGGTTTTGTTGTATATTACCTGTTTCCGGCGGCTCCACCCTGGTATGTGCAGTACTTCGGTTTTGATTTTATAGCTGCTACTCCCGGAAACACTGCTGGGCTGGCAAGGTTTGACGCGTTCTTTCATATAACATTGTTTAGCTCGATCTATGCCAAAGGGTCTAACGTTTTTGCCGCCATGCCGTCTTTGCATTCAGCTTATCCGCTTATTGTTTTCTATTATGCTGTAAAAAATAAACTAGGGTCTATAAACATATTGTTTGCTACCATAATGGCAGGTATTTGGTTTTCTGCTGTCTACACGTCACACCATTATGTGCTTGATGTATTAGCAGGTATTGTGTGTGCAATAAGTGGCATTACTCTGTTTAATTGGCAGATGTCGAAGCGAGGGGCTGTGTATTCAGTTGTGCAACGGTTTACGCAGGCTATACAATAATATCTTTCACATATAAAGTGCTGTACTTTATAAGACTGCACCTTTATTAATACATAATTATTCACTAAATGGCTATTCCAGAAAGAGACGAAGAAGTAATTCAAGAGATCAAGGAAGCAGCACAGGTACTGTTTCGGAAATATGGCTTAAAAAAAACCACAATGAATGAAATTGCAGGTGCTTTAGGCAAAGGGAAAAGTACGCTTTATTACTACTTTAAAAGTAAGGATGAGATTTATGAAGCAGTGGTAATGGATGAGATGCATGATGTGTTTGCTAAGGTTAAGGAGGCAATTAATGATGCTCCAAATGCTAAAGAAAAATTGAAAGCATATTCTGTGACCCATATCAAAACTGTTAAAGAAAAAATCACTTTAAAAGAGACAACAGGAATACCTATATGTGAAAGTTTTGAGGTTATAAATAAAATAAGGAAAAGATACGATCTTACTGAAATAAGTTTTATCAAAAATCTGCTTAAAGAAGGCGTGGAGAGCGGAGAGTTCAAGCCTTTAAGTCCTAATGACATTGATCTTTTGGCTTATACCGTTGTTTGCTCACTACGTGGGCTGGAGCTACCTCTATTCGTTGACAAAGGCTATCCTGACATTGATTTAAGAATCGAAGCCGTAGTTGACTTAATACTGAATGGTATCGCCAAGTAATCATGTAATAAATAGCGTTTTGCAACTTCCTGAAATATTTAAATAAAGGAGTAACCACACCTTGTTTTGATAAGGCGTAGGTAAGTTTTTACTGTACTATTCACCTTCTGCTCCAAAGGTTTTAACCTCCGCCGGTGCACCATTAGGATTTATAAACTGCACCTGCTGGCGCGGATACACTGGAATGATCCTGTTCATATATTCAGGTTTAGCTAACTCCTGGCTGGTACGGAAGATTAATTCGCTTTTCCATTTTCTTCGCTCACGGGCACCTACCAGGTAGCGGATAATAACGTTTGTCCAGGAGTCATCTAAAGACAAAAAAACCTGTGGCTTTTCATTTACAAAATCTCCCAAACCGGCTTTCTGAACCAATTGACTGTACTGACGGGCGGGTTCTTCCATATAACTTCCTAAGAGGTTCAGCGCCACATTTTCCAGTACCTGCATCGAGAGCTGAATGTCTGATTCGTTTGCTACAGCTATTGCCAGCTCATCCCACACATAAGGAAAATCACCTGTAAGATTTATGACAGTGCCTGATAAGATCTCATTGTTCGGAAAGGTAACGAGCCTGCCGGTAGGTTGTTCGGCCTGTACAAAGCCAGACTGGTAAGGTGCTCCAATTTCCCAGACAGTGGTAGTCAGGAAATCAATACGGTACACATCTCCAAAAACTTCACCTACTCTTATTCGGTCACCTACGCGATAGTAGCCCTGAAATGAGTTCAGCAGCCACCCTGTAAAACTCTCGATAGGTGTTTGCAGCGACCATGAAAGTGCCAGGCCTATTAAACCAAAGGAGCCTAATAAGGCACGAATATCACCTGCTACCACACTAAAAGCTATACCTATGGCAAATAACCATACTGATATATTTACTAGCGAAATAATTGCACTGGAACTATGCCAGCGTCCTATTAAACTGTGCAGCAGCATACGTAAAAGCCTTGCTAACAGCCAGGCCAGTATAAGCGTAACAATAGCAATTATAATTTTGGGAAAGTTATAATAAAAGCTGTCCCACATATCCTGAAGAGCGCCAATGGCCTCATCTGCTGCCTCTTTGCTGGAGGGTGCGTCTAAACTGTCAGCGCTTGCCGTTTCATCTGCTGCTACCTCATCTATAACGGCTACTGAATCTGGTGCATCTTCCTGCTGGGGAGCATCCTGCGCAAGACCTGCTTCGCTGGGTGAGAATATCAGCAGTATAAAACCAGTCAGGGCAACGGCTAACACAGAAGCCTGTCTGAAATTCTTCAGCCTGTTTTCAGCTCCTTTTACAGCAGTGTTCTGAGAAATTTTTTTCTTAGTTCTTCTCTGGTTAAGTTTTGTTTTAAGCCTGGATGTTTGAGGCTGATTATAGCTTTGTCTTACTGATTTAAGCTTAGTGTTTTTGTTATTGAAACTTCTATTGTTAAGTGGCATAGGCGAGTAATGGGAATTTTAGCATCAAGTAACTCATCTCAATCAGGTATATTAACTTTTTTTTAAGTTTTAGGTTTTACTGATGTAGTCCTCAGTACAGAAATCATGGGCTGCCAAAGCTTCACAATAAAAAAGGCCCGACCGTAGTCAGACCTTCTTAAAAGCTTTGTTTGTTTTCTTCTATACTAGGCCGGAACTTCAATTTCGCTATGCAGTGCCTGGGCAATCTGGTTATACTGGCCTTCAGAAATATGATCCCGTAAAAAGTTCATAACATCCTGAAATGCATAGTACGTGTGGTCCAGGGTAGGGAAGTCAGCGTTTGCTGCAAAGGCATCCTTAGAGCGAATAAACTCCAGCCACTGCTCTTCATCCCTGATACGAACAGGTGCATTGTGTAACGTAAAGCCATCAAAATAAATACCTTTCCAAATTACAGGTAACTGTGCCGCTAAGTGAACTGCCTCACCAGACGGAATACGATCTCGAATGGCATGAAGCACAGCTTTGAATATACGTCCTGCCTTTTGTTCATCATCTATTCCTAAATAGTCACACAACTGGTGCAACCATGTTTTTGCGTCTTTTTGATAATCTTCAAAGTTCATTGACATGTTTTACCTCCTTTGTTTTAGATTATACATTCATTACGCTTTACTCTAACGATGCATATAGGAGATGGTTATGCAGATTTTGACACCACGGTTGATCCTAACATATTGTAATATAATGTGTTACTGGTTGTTGGAGACAATGGTTAAAGCCAGTAAAGCATAAATTTACATTTAGATTCTGCAGTTTTTTTTCTACTTCATAATCTAAAATGGAGGCAGTCACCAAGCTTCTGATGAATGCTACCTGGTAAAGTTTTAGCTGAAACAAGGGTAGGAGATATATTAGGTTGTATAGTCCATGATATGTGTATAGTTTAATAAGATGCATGAACTCTAATTGCTCTGGCACGATTCTCGTTGTGGCTTTACTATATATAAACCCTATGTCAATCTTTTAACTATGAAAAAATAATTCCTGGAGTCCTTGCCTGTGCTGCTGTATTATTCTGTAGCTGTGAAAGCCGACATGCTGGGTTTGATGATGAGTACCTTGAAGTAATAGGTGAGGCGGAGGTGCAAACGCCGGAAGGTGGCTACCGTTTAAACTTATCATACAATGGGCCACTTGATATGCGTAACCAGTTTATAACCTGGGTGGATTCTCTGCAGCAGAAGGTGCCATCAATGGTGAAAATGAATGAGAACATTTATGTGAATTATATGCCGGAGCAGATGGGGCGAAAGGTGAATAAGAATATGTTCCAGACAAGCGTTTCATATAATCTTATTGTTCAAGATAGCAGCATGTATGATAGCATTACCTAGGATTTGCTGAAACGGAGTTTACCTTTTATAAATGTTTCTCGCATCTTTTTTGATCCTGATCAGAAAACAGCCTTACAGCATGAGCTGATGCAGAAGGCGCTTTCAAATGCTAAAGCTAAACTAAGCAGTCTGACGCAGGATGGACACAAGTATGAGATAGTGGGGATTCAAGAGCTGGATAGCAAGCTTCCTTACGGGCCGGAACATTATGACTATAACAGGGTGGTGGTAGAGCGGGTGAGGGTTAAAGCAAGGCTACTGTAGGTGTTGATTGGGAGTGATTCCTGATTGAAATGAAAGATATTTGTTTATCATAAAATACTTTTTCCTGTTTTATTCAGAGAAGCCGCTCAGTATGGGCGGCTTTTCTATTTGTGCTTTTTCCAGAACTTGGCTAAGGCTACAGGCACTAAAGCGAGCTTGAAATTGTTAAAATACAGAAGATTTTATGTTTATCCGAAATGAAACGTATAAGAGGAAAGATTCTGACCTCTATCACTGCCTAAAAGTATAGTATAAACGAAATAAAAGTGGTAATTTTACCTATTCAATCTACCCTGAAACACACATGAGTGAAGTAGAAGATAAAAAAATAATATTTAATAATTATTCAGCTGATAGCATACAGGTATTAGAAGGTCTGGAGGCAGTTCGTAAGCGCCCGGCCATGTATATCGGCGATATAGGCATTAAAGGTTTACACCACCTGGTGTGGGAGGTTGTCGACAACTCCATCGACGAAGCACTGGCAGGCCACTGCGACGAAATCTCTGTAACAATAAACGAAGATAATTCTATCTCGGTAACAGACAATGGTCGGGGTATACCTACTGATTTTCACCAAAAGGAAGGGCGCTCTGCGCTCGAGGTAGTACTTACAGTACTACATGCGGGTGGTAAATTCGACAAGGACACTTATAAAGTGTCTGGTGGTTTACACGGTGTGGGCGTTTCCTGCGTAAATGCACTTTCTACGGACCTACACGTGACAGTGCACCGTAACGGTAAAATTTACGAGCAGCACTATAACATTGGTGTGCCTCAGTACCCTGTGCGTGAAATTGGTGAAACAGACATAACCGGAACAACTGTACATTTCAAGCCGGATGCCTCTATTTTCACGGTTACTGAATATAAATACGATACTATTGCCGGCCGCCTGCGCGAACTGGCTTTCCTGAACAAAGGTATCCGTATTAATCTACAGGACCTGCGTGAGCGTAATGAGCAAGGTGAACCTCTCTCTGTGTCTTTCTTCTCTGAAGGTGGCCTGAAAGAGTTTGTAACTTATCTGGATGAAACAAGAGAAACGCTTATTCCGGAGCCAATCTACGTAGAGAGTGAGAAAAACGGTGTGCCTGTTGAAATTGCCCTGCAATATAATACGACCTATACCGAGAATATCTTCTCTTATGTAAATAACATTAACACTATTGAAGGTGGTACGCACGTAGCTGGTTTCCGCCGTGCCCTTACCCGTACCTTAAAAAGCTATGCCGATAAATCAGGTATGCTGGACAAGGTAAAAGTAGATATTACTGGTGATGACTTTAGAGAAGGTTTAACAGCCATTATCTCTGTAAAAGTTGCTGAGCCACAATTCGAAGGTCAGACAAAAACAAAACTGGGTAATTCAGAGGTATCCGGTGCTGTGGATGTAGCTGTAGGCGAAATGCTGACTCAGTACCTGGAGGAGAACCCAAAAGAGGCCCGTACTATTGTGCAAAAAGTTATTGTGGCAGCACAGGCCCGACATGCGGCTCGTAAAGCCCGCGAAATGGTACAGCGTAAGAACGTTTTATCCAGTACCAGCTTGCCTGGTAAACTGGCTGACTGTTCTGATAGCAACCCTGAAAACTGCGAGATTTACTTAGTAGAGGGTGACTCTGCGGGTGGTTCTGCTAAGCAGGGGCGCGACCGTAAGTTCCAGGCTATTCTGCCTTTGCGTGGTAAAATCCTGAACGTAGAGAAAGCACAGGAGCACCGCATCTACGAAAACGAAGAGATCAAGAACATGATCACGGCACTTGGTATAAGCTTTGGCACGCCAGACGACGACAAGGCTCTGAATATAGAGAAACTGCGTTACCACAAAATCATTATCATGACGGATGCTGACGTGGACGGCTCTCACATTCGTACGCTTATCCTGACGTTCTTCTTCCGTTATATGAGAGACCTGGTAGAGAAAGGATATGTATACATTGCCCTTCCTCCGCTTTACCTGGTTAAAAAAGGTAAAGAAGAACGTTATTGCTGGAGTGAGCAGGACCGTGTTGAGGCGATACAGGAAATTGCTAAAGGCAGAGAGGAAAGTGTGGGGGTGCAGCGTTACAAAGGTCTTGGAGAAATGAACCCTGAGCAGCTTTGGAACACTACTATGGACCCAGGCACCAGAAGCTTAAAGCAGGTAACGATAGAATCTGCTGCCGAAGCTGATCATTTATTCTCTATGCTGATGGGTGACGAAGTAGGTCCTCGCCGCGACTTTATTGAACGTAATGCCAAATATGCACGAGTAGATGTGTAATAAAGGCTTGAATAATTAGTATTAATAGTAGCGGCTGCACCTATAAAGTGCAGCCGCTACTGCTTTAAAGTGGGTTTATAAATGTAGCTTTGGTTTTAAACCTGAACCTGTTATCTTACATTACCAGCTATTAAAATAAAAAAGAAGTACCATAACACCTTTACATGAGTTTTGCATCAATTAAAGCCCTTCTCGACGATCGGGTAGAGCAGTATAATAAGCCTGTTTTTATTCCGAATGATCCTGTTTCTATTCCACATCGTTTCACAAAAAAACAGGACATTGAAATAAGCGGTTTCTTTGCTGCTATTCTGGCCTGGGGACAGCGCAAAACTATCATAAATAACTGCCTGAAGCTGATGGACCTGATGGATAATGCGCCCCATGATTTTATACTGAACCACCAGGAGCAGGACCTGCAGCGTTTCCTTGGCTTTAAGCACCGGACATTTAACGACACGGACTTATTGTATCTTCTGTTTTTCTTTCAACTGTATTATCAGCAGCACGAGAGCCTGGAAATCGCTTTTACAGGAGAACATAACGAGGTAAAGACACAAAAAGAACGGCTGGAGCATTTTCATAATACCGTGTTCAGCCTAGAGGAGGCACCACATCGTACCCGAAAACATATTTCTACGCCAGCCAGAAAATCAGCCTGTAAGCGACTGAACATGTACCTGCGCTGGATGGTACGCAGCGACAACGGTGGTGTTGACTTTGGCATCTGGAACACCATGAAAATGTCTGACCTTGTTTGTCCATGTGATGTGCATGTAGAACGCGTGGCTCGTCGGCTTGGTCTTATTACCCGTAAAGGCATGGACTGGATGACTGCCGAAGAACTGACTGAACACCTGAGAACATTTGACCCGGCAGACCCGGTGAAGTACGATTTTGCGTTGTTTGGGCTGGGAGTAGAGGAGAAGTTTTAATACTATTCTGTCTCGTGACGTATGCAGGCAGTACAAAAAAAGGCTCTCACAGAACCTATGCTGTGAGAGCCTTTCTTATCTTAACCTCGCAATCTAAAAGACCTGTGAGTGTTTTTTTAGCAGTAGAGTCTTAAATTGTTGGTTTACCCCCGGTAACAGGTATAGTAGCACCAGATATATAGCTTGACTCCTGGGAAGCCAGCAGAACATATACCGGAGCAAGTTCAGCTGGCTGGCCAGCTCGCTGCATTGGAACGCTCTTACCAAATTGTTTTACTTTGTCTTCCGGCATAGTAGACGGAATAAGCGGAGTCCAGATTGGGCCCGGAGCCACGCAGTTTACGCGTATACCTTTTTCTGCCAAAAGTTGCGCCAGGTTTGCCGTAAAGTTTTGTATAGCTCCTTTTGTAGCAGCATAAGCCAGTAGCGTTGGCGTAGGCTGGTATGCATTTACAGAAGTGGTGTTTACAATGGTGCTACCCGGCTTCATGTGCGGTTCGGCTGCTTTGCACAGGTAAAACATAGCATAAATATTGGTGCGGAATGTACGGTCCCACTCTTCGCTAGGTACCTCCTGAAGCGACTCACGCGTCATCTGAAAAGCTGCATTGTTCACCAGTATATCGACCTGTCCGAATTCTTTAACGGCACGCTGTACTATCTGCTTGCAGTGCTCTTCGTTCTGAATGTCGCCTGGCACTAAAACAGCTTTCTGCCCTGCTTCTTCTACATATTTAGCTGTTTCTTTGGCATCGTCATCTTCGTTAAGGTAAGCAATAAGCACATCAGCGCCTTCGCGTGCAAAGGCAATAGCCACAGCTTTACCAATACCAGAGTCAGCACCTGTGATAATAGCTTTTCGTCCGGCAAGTTTGCCTGACCCTTTATATGTTTCTTCGCCGTGGTCCGGCTTCGGTGTCATTTCCTGCTCAGAACCAGGCACATTTTGCTGTTGCTCCGGAAAAGGAGGCTGCTTGTACTGTTTTTGTGGATCTTGTTGTGTATCAGGTTTGTTTTCTTCAGCTTGGTTCATAATACATAGATTAATGTTCAAGCAATAAAACGGAATCTGGCAGTAAGAGTTAAGACAAAGTCCCCAGAAATAGGAGAAAAGGTTTGAGTGTAATAAGCTTCAGATAATTGTGCTGCCTTATGATTATAGTTATATTCGCCTAACGCAGAAATTTAAACGAGGCCAATGAGCATGCACCAATATAATCTGGTAAGCTGGTTTCTCTGTGGCGAAGAATCTGTGGTTATTACCTTACTACTATCGAACAACATTTATACATGAATCTTACTTCTCTTCAGGATTCTTTTGATACCTTGATGGATACAACTTATGCGGCAGACAAACCCGGTGCTGCCTTGCATATATCTGTGGGTGGTGATGTGCTTTATGAAAGAGGGTTTGGACTGGCAGACTTAGCCGGAGGTAAGAAGATTACTTCTGTAACAAACTTTAGAATGGCCTCTGTCTCGAAGCAGTTTACGGCTATGGGTATTTCTCAGCTGGAGCAACAGGGACAGCTTTCATATGAAGATTCGCTTTTAAAGTTTTTCCCAGAATTTGCCCTTATAGCTGCTAACATTACACTGCGCCACCTGCTCACGCATACATCCGGATTATTCGATTACGAAAATTTTATAGAGGAGACTTCTGAAAAACAGGTAACGGATGAGGAGATATTGCAATTGATAGCACCTTTAACCGAGACTTATTTTACTCCAGGGGCAAAGTACAGGTATAGTAACACAGGTTTTGTACTGCTGGCATTGGTGGTGGAGAGGGTTTCCGGTTTACCTTATGCTACTTTTCTGCAGGAGAACATTTTCCTGCCTTTGCATATGCATGCATCTACACTATATAAGAGTAGTAAACAGATGTTGAACAGAGCCATGGGTTATGCCAGGGAGGCAACAGAAGATTACCTTTTTTCCGATCAGAGTACCTGTACTGCCACCATGGGCGATGGTTGTGTTTATACTTCTCTTCAGGATTACCAGAAATGGCACCAGGCGCTAACTACACCTGGCCCTTTTCATATCTTACCTGTACTGGATAATGTGTCTCACCCTATTGAAACAAATAATAACTGGTTTTACGGCATGGGCTGGTTCTGCTCGAAACGTGCCGATGGCTCTACCGAAATGTACCACAGCGGCAACACCAGCGGCTTCAGCAATCTTGTCATCCGAATACCTGAAAAGGATGTACTGATAGCTTATTTCTCAAACATAGCGGATAACACGCACCTGTTTTCAGAGTTTCTGGATGTGCTGCAACAGTTTCCGGTGTTGCGGCTGGAATCGGAGCTGGTAAGGAGGCTGCCGCAGTTAACTTGTTGAACGGGAATTTAACAAATACAATTAAGTTTTTAGGAAGTACAATAAACAGCTAGATAATAATAGAAGCTTCTGAGTTAATTAATTTTATGCATTTCTAGGAGTATTGTTTATTTTATCTTCTTCAATTTCTTTAAGCGGTTTGTTATCATTATCTTTCCACAAAACACGTCAATTTACTGAATACCCTAAGATTACTGCACCTGCTTGTGAAGGGCTTGAGAATTCATAATCTTGAATAAACTCTAATCCTCTGATTGTTTTCTGTACATACCCTTTTTCAATCAAACCTCTTCTTATATTAGAATATGTAGGTGCTAAAGCGGGAATCTCGTTTTCTTTCATCAAGCTCCCTTTTAAGACTAGTACTCCATTTGAAATTAGTCTAGACGATGCTTTAATATCACCAACTTCTAAAAATAATTTATCATCTCTGTTTTTTGTAGATAACTTTACTAAGTTGCTATTACTGGGTTTATAGAAATCAAACCCTATGGTTGGTAACAAGATTTTCATGTTATCAAAATATGTATCCATCTCGTCTTTGACCATTTGAGGTAAACTTATTTTGTTCCCGTCCTTTTTATTCATAATTGTGTAACCAGTTTTTTCAATGGTCTCTGGTAACACTTTTGCCTCCAAATATTTTGTATGAGAAACGGTCACATTATCATCTTTTGAACTAAACGCAATTATCAATTCAAAAAAAGACTTCTTATCATCTCTCATATGAAAAGTAATCCGTGCAAATAAGTAATTTGCCTCTCCAATATAAATAAGTGTTTCATCAGGGCTTTCTTCATTGAAACCAATTAAAAAGTAAATCCCTGGTCTGTTTAACTCAATGAAATCTTTAGCGTCAAAGAAAGAGTTTCTTGGTATTTTGATTGCCTGACCAGTCTAATTTGAAACATATGATAAACTAATACCTTCAGGGTTTCCTTTTACTAGATAGCTTGTTATAGTTATACCTCTATTCATAAAGGGTATTCCTTCAGAAGTAATGATG
>NZ_JAJJWI010000033.1 GCF_020907275.1 Pontibacter silvestris
GTTCTAAAGTTGGGGAGCCGACACTTCTATGTTTTACCTTTGTCATCTGATCGTGCTGCTGAAGGATTAAGTATGCGATCGATGGCTGATTTTGGTATATGTGCATGTTTACCTTTTTTGTACTTTGGAATATTGTTGCGTATAACTACCTCAAAAAGGGCTTTCTCTGAAATACCATAAACCTTCTGTGCTTCGCCCATTGTGTAGCAGTCTTCTACTGGGACTTGGCTAATTAATGCTTCCTGTTGCTTTGCCACCGAAGGCTGGTTTTGCTCGAAGAGTTGATCAAGATCGACTCGCTTGATAATGGTTCGCCTACCGACTTTCACAGCCACTAACTCCCCTGCCTTAATGGCTCTCCAAACAGTCCACCGGCTAAGTTCTAGTAGTTGGCAGGTTTCTGTGATATTAAGAAACTCTTTAGCCTTTAACTCTGCTATAGGCTTTAGCTTGGTAGCTTTAGTTTCTTCATTGCTAGTCTAGATTTTTGCTTTCTTCTGCCTGGCTTTATAGGCACGCTTCGCACAATTATCGCTGCAGTACTGTGTAACTGTTGTCTTAGCTATGAAATCATTTCCGCAGTGCTGACAGATCCGCTCAATTCGAATGTTGGAGCTCATGTTGCTGGATGTAGCTATATGTTGCAAGATTTCTCCAAAAAAATGATCTAGGTGCAGAATGAGTGAATGAGGTACAAGAAAGGTACAGAAACAGCAAGAATGGTGTATTATTAAAATTCTATAAAAAGCAATTCATAGGTATTAAAAATCCTGTAAACCAATGATATAGTGGATTTTTCATGCAGATTAATACAAAATGTTTGAAAGGTTTATTTTCCGATGCAGAACTTAGTAAAAATATTGTCCAGCAGATCATCTGTTGTTATCTCCCCGGTTATCTCACCTAAACTGTAAAGCGCACGACGAATATCGGCAGCTACTAAATCATTGCTGATGCCCAAGTCAAGGCCATTGAGCGTGTCTTCCAAGGCGGTGTAGGTTTTGTTCAGGCTGTCTACGTGGCGGAGGTTGGTAACAATAGTTTGGCTTTGGATATTTAGTTTGCCTAGGTTTACCTTCTCCACCAGCGCCTGTTTTAGTTCGTCCAGGTTGGCTCCTTCGGCTGCCGAAATGGTTACCAGCCCTTCTATACTTTCGAAGCGCTGGATTTTCTCGGGAGAGGCCTGGTCTATCTTGTTTGCTACGGCTATCAGCGGCAGTTTTTTTGGGTTCAGCCTGTCTAGCTCGGCTTGCACTTGCACAGCGGTTATTTCTGTAATGTCGAAGAGGTAAATGATCAACGAGGACTGGCTGAGCTTCTGCATGGTACGCTCCACGCCTATGGCTTCTACTTTGTCGGTGGTTTCGCGGAGGCCTGCTGTGTCTATAAAGCGGAAGGTGATGCCTTCAATATTGATTTCATCTTCAATAAAATCGCGTGTGGTGCCAGGCACATCCGATACAATGGCTTTTTCCTCATTCAGTAGTTTGTTCAGGAGTGTAGATTTACCGGCATTAGGGTTTCCCACGATTACCGTTGGAACACCATTCTTGATCACGTTGCCCAGTTCAAAAGACTTGAGCAGGTCGCGGATGATGCGCTGAATGTTGGTGATAAGTGCTCGCAGCTGGTTGCGGTCGGCAAACTCTACGTCTTCCTCGCCAAAGTCTAGTTCCAGTTCTATCATAGAGGCAAAGTGCACCAACTCACCGCGCAGGCGCTTGATCTCCTGCGAAAAGCCGCCGCGCATCTGTTTCATAGCCACCTCATGGGAGAGGGCAGAGTCGGAGGCAATCAGGTCGGCTACGGCCTCGGCCTGCGCCAGGTCGAACTGCCCGTTCAGGAACGCACGTTTCGTATACTCCCCGGCACTAGCAAGGCGTGCACCATTTTGTAGTAATAACCTGATAATCTGCTGCACGATAAAGTCTGAGCCGTGGCAGGATATTTCCACTACGTTTTCTTTGGTATAGGAGTGAGGAGCTACAAACAGCGATACCAGCACTTCGTCAATTACCTTATCTTCATCACGAATGGTGCCGAAGTGGATGGTGTGGCTCGCCTGCTTTGTTAGGTCTTTGCCTTTAAAAACACTGTTGGCAACTGTAATAGCATTAGCGCCTGATAGCCTGATAACAGCAATGGCCCCCATGCCTGAGGCTGTTGCAACGGCCACAATAGTATCAGTATTATAATATGTATTTATCAAGATTGATGTCAGGTTTTATGGTGCAAACTTAGTGGATTTTAACCAACCTACATTTCAATGGTCTGGCTCCACAACACACTGTAGGTTTATCTACACCTAATTCTTTTTTTCATGCTCCTGCCAGGAAAGGCTTTTATAGTGGTCTTCTCCAAAATACCGCATAATTTTAGAAAAGTCTTTGGCATCCATATAACCTGGTACCGGGGAAAGCATTTCCATTTTTTCGTTTAGGTAAACGGTACTAGGATAGCTCATTTGCCCCTGCAACAGCGCTACAGCCAGCTCATGAGATCGATACTCATCGTTGTATTGGTAAGTATGGCCATTAAGTGTGATTGGCTTCTTACTTTCTGCATCGAGCTTCACCGGATAAAAGTTCTTATTGATGAAGGAGATTATTTGGGGGGCGGAATAAGTTGCTTTGTCCATTTTTTTACACCAACCGCACCAGTCAGTATACACATCTACGAGCACCTTGCGCGGCTCCTGTTTCATTTTAGCTGCTGCCTCTTCTATGCTTATCCACTGTATGGTGGCAGTTGCCATTGGCTTTACTGATTTATTATTAATAGGTGTGTTAGAGGCAGCTATTGAAGATATCAGTAGAAAAAAGCAGGTAATAATTTGTAAGATCATTTATCAGTTTGTGTTAACAGGATATTGAATGAACGACTCATACTGTAACAAATTTTGTGTCGCCTAAGGTTCAGCATGAAAAGCGTCGGGTTTGTTGAAACGAAAGCATAAGAATCCTTAGCCTTTACTTTACACAAAGTTAATAAACTTCTAAACAATGAGTACAGGTATGCTGACGGCATGGCGAACAGTTTCGATAGTTGTGCCCAGGATAAGGTCTTTCACCATCTTATGCCCGTGAGATCCCATTACTAGCAAATCAGCATTGAAGCCTTTAACAATTTTAGGAATGGCTTTTTTAGGAGAGCCAAAACCTAGTTCAGCCTTTACTTTAAAACCTTTCTGCCTTAAATCTGCCGCGTAACGTTCTAAGTTTTGCCTGTCTGAACTTGTTTCATAGTCATGTATATCCTGCCCCATTACCATGGCACCAGCTGTTTCTACTATATGAATAATAACATATTCCGCTTCTGGCGTGCCAATCGCCAGGGCATTGTCTATAATCCTTTTGTCGGCTACAGAGAAATCAAGGGTAAGGGCGATTCTGGAATAAACTGGTTTGCCTATGTGTTCATACTGCACCGCATCGTAGTGAGACCCAATGGGCCTGCTTAAATGTCTGGCTACTGTAAACGGTTGAAATGTTATGTAAAGTAGCAAGACGAGGTAAGCTATGGCAACAGGTACTACAGTGAACCAGATATACAGCGGATTGTCTGCAGTAACGATCCATTCCTGTATCTGGTCATAAACCAGTTTGGCGTTTAGCACCACAATAACAGAAGCAATAAGCCAGGCAGCTGCCTTTGTCCATGGACCGATGGAAAATTCGCCCATCTTTGTTTTATGGCTCACAAAGTGAATAAGTGGTATGACTGCAAAGCCAAGCTGCAGGCTCAAAACTACCTGGCTCAGTACCAGTAGCTTTCCTGTTTCGTCTTCGCCATAATGAATGATTACAAACAAGGCTGGCACTACCGCGATAAACCTGGTAACCATGCGGCGAAGCCAGGGCTGTATACGCAGGTGCAGGTAGCCTTCCATTACAATCTGACCTGCCAGCGTGCCGGTCAGGGTAGAGCTTTGACCAGCAGCAATTAGTGCGATAGCAAACAGGACAGGTGCCCACTTAGAGCCTAGCAGGGGCTCCAGGAATTTATGGGCATCGTTGATTTCAGTTACGGTGTAAATGCCACGTGTATGAAAGGCGGCGGCAGCCAGTATAAGGATAGCTGCGTTCACAAACAGGGCCAGGTTAAGCGCAATGGTGGAGTCTATCATATTAAACCGGATAGCACGCCTGATGCCCTCTGCACTACGTTCGAACTTGCGACTTTGCACAAGAGAGGAGTGGAGGTACAGGTTATGTGGCATAACGGTGGCGCCAATAATGCCTATGGCAATATATAAGGCATCGTTATTGGGTAAAGATGGCACCAGGCCGCTTACCATGTCTCCTACATCTGGCTTGGCAAACACCATTTCTATAACAAAGGCTCCACCTATAATACTTACCAGCACCAATATAAATGCTTCCATTTTGCGCATACCTTTGTTTATCAGGAAGAGTAAAAGAAAGGTATCAAAAACTGTTAGGCACACTCCCCAAACCAACGGGAGCCCAAATAACAGTTCGAGCCCTATGGCCATACCTAATACCTCTGCCAGGTCACAGGCTGCAATGGCAATTTCAGCCAAAAAGTAAAGGGGAACATTTATGAACTTAGGGTAAGATTCCCGTGAAGCCTGTGCCAGGTCCATGCCGCGAACCACTCCCAAGCGTGCACTTAAGCTTTGTAGCAGAATAGCCATCAGGTTAGACATCACCAGCACCCAGATAAGCTTGTATCCAAACTGGCTGCCGCCTGCAATGTCTGTAGCCCAGTTGCCAGGGTCCATGTAGCCAACACTAACCAGGTATGCAGGGCCTAAAAATGAAAACAGCTTTTTCCAAAAGCCAGCATTGGTCGTGGTGTCTACCGATGCATTTACTTCTTCTAAAGACTTATTAGAAAATAATTCTTGCTTTAACATGGCCTTAACATTATATATCGCATGTTCTGATTGGAAGCTTATAGAGCATTTGTCCTTCGTTTCTTATTTTATTAATATAAATTAATGCTTTATAAGTTTATTGTTAAATAATTGATATATAGTTGTATGATGTATGTCTTGTGAAACAAAATATAAAGTTGTGGCTGAACTTATGGTATGTAGTGCTAAAAGAAGTCCTTTGGAATACCCCATTGATGCATTTGCTGCAAAACCAATGCCCTGTCTCAACGTGAGCTTCATGAGAATTCCTTTTTTAGCTTTGTTGACCATTAATTAAAACATATTAAGCCGCCTGTATATCTGTTAAAGTTACTTTAAACCGACATGAAAATGTTTTTCGATACTTCGCTGGAAATTAGTATAGTATTATTGTTTCCAATATTGATTTCCAGTGAATTATCAAACTCTATTTTGTCTATTACTTTAATGGTTGCGCCTAATGATATACCTATCTTATCCAGAAATTTCAGGAAGAGTGGCTGAGAATCGTTTACACCTAAGACAACTCCTGAAGTATTAATTTCCATTTCAGCCAACAGCTTTTGCTTTTTCAGGTTCATCTCCCCGGTTTCAGAGGGGATAGGGTCACCGTGTGGATCAAACTTTGGGTATCCTAGGAACTCATCGAGGCGCTTAACTAGTAGTTCAGAGGTTATATGCTCCAGTTCCTCGGCCACCTCGTGTACCTCGTCCCAGTTAAATTTTAGTTTATCAACCAGAAAAACTTCCCATAGCCTATGCTTGCGGATAATCTGTAAGGCTAATAATTTGCCTTCTTCGGATAAAGATACCCCTTTGTACCTGACATAATGCACCAGACCCTTTGCACTCAGTTTGCGCAACATGTCTGTCACTGAGGCCGCTTTGGTGTCCAGGGCTTCGGCAATAGCATTAGTGTTTACATCCTGCGTGCCATTTACAGAAAGTTTAAATATGGCTTTAATATAGTTTTCTTCGGTGAAGCTATGCACAGTATAGTAAATTATGAATTGTGAATTATGAACAACTCTTGTAAGATGAGTTACATTCACAATTCACAATTCGGCATTCATAATTCTTTTAACTACCACCTGATAAGAGCTGATGCCCAGGTAAAGCCACTGCCAAATGCTGCTAAGCAAACAAGATCCCCCTCCTTTATGCGTCCTTCGGCATAAGCCTCGCTTAAAGCAATAGGAACAGAGGCGGCTGTAGTGTTACCATATTTGTGGATGTTGCTAAACACATTCTCCGGAGAGAGCCCCATTGTTTGCTGTATGTAAGAAGTAATGCGTAAGTTAGCTTGGTGCGGTATAAGCATGTCAATATCAGAAGGTTTATAGCCGTTCTTATCAAGTGCTTCTTTAATAACTTCAGGAAAGTGTGTAACGGCATGCTTAAACACTACATTTCCATTCATGTAAGGATAAATAGATCTATCATCAATCATCTCATGTGTCAGGCGGTCTTTTTTATTACTGTTGGGAGCAGTAACGGCCAGTTCTTCTGCAAACTCTCCATCTGCATGCAGGTGTGTAGACAAAACGCCCTTGTCGCTACTTTCTGCAGGTGTGAGTACAACTGCTCCCGCACCATCGCCGAAAATCACCGACACAGCTCTGCCCTGAGTACTGAAGTCCAGTCCGCTGGAATGTATCTCTGAGCCTACCACCAGCACATTGTTGTACATACCGGTTTTAATAAACTGATCGCCTACTGAAAGAGCATAAATAAAGCCTGAGCACTGGTTGCGGACATCCAGGGCAGGAATTTCTTTCAGCCCCAGCTCCCGTTGCATCAGTACTCCTGAACCCGGGAAAATGTAGTCTGGGCTAAGAGTAGCAAAAACAATCATATCGATGTCTTTTGCCTCCAAGCCTGCCATTTTAAGAGCTTCCCGTGCGGCATTGGCTCCCATGTTAGCTGTAGTGTCTATACCCTCCTGAAAATAATGACGCTCTACTATACCTGTCCTCTCACGAATCCATTCGTCAGAGGTATCCATTAATTTCTCTAAGTCTTTGTTAGTTACAACCCTTTCAGGCACATAATGCCCAACGCCGGCAATTTTTGAATTACGCATAAAATGTTGTTATATTATAATGTACGAATATACTGAAAAAATTTAATTTAGGTTTATCTAAATTTTTTTTATGATATTAGTGTATGAAGTTGCTAACTACCTGCAGTAACTTTATCTCTTCAGATTCCCATAACGCATCATTAGGTGTGCCAGCAGTATAAAACTGCTGTTGCTGCAGTTCTTGTAGTAAAGCCTGTATGTCAACCTGCCTGAAATCAACAACAAGACCTGCCTTAAACTTACTTATTAACGATTGCCACAAGGGGTTGTTCTGGACCAACATAGGTAGCCCAAGCGCAGCATATTCATACAGTTTGGTAGGAATGCACCTAAACGTACTTTTATTGGGCTGGTAAGGCAAAATTCCTAGGTTGCTCTTCCTTATTTGATCCAGAATTTGCTGATGCGGTACCAGTACATCTCCTCCGATAAGGCTGATGTATGGTTTATGTTGAATTAGTTTTTTTACTTTTTGTAAAGTACTCCTCAGGGGGCAATAGCCGATAATGGTAAGGTGAGTTTCTGGATTTACCTGATACAGGGCGTCCGCAAAGGTTATGGCTTCAAAAATACCATATACTTCTGATATAGTACCCGAGAAGAGCAACCGTAAGTTGTTAAGGTCTGGCTGAACAGGCGTGGCAGGAGAGAGTGCTTGTGCTTTATACTTGTTTTCTATAATGGTGTATTTATTATCCAGAAAAGACAGTTCCTGCGCATAGCTTCTTTCTGCCAATATAAAATGTGCTATTCCTGGTGCTGTTACTTTTTCTATTGTTCTTAGCAGGGCAGCTAAGGTATGTTTTACGATGGTCGTATAATTGTGCTGAGATTTCAGGTTGAGCGAATAGTTTTCCTGAACATCATATATAATGTTACAATGCTTTTTTAACTTAAATATGCAGCTAACTATCAGGAACTCATGCGTACTGCAAATAATAATTTCAGGCTTTACTTTAAGTAGTAATTTAAAAAAAGTATACTGTGCTTTTATTCGCCCAGGGCTTAATCGCTTAAAATGAAACGCAGGATGAAAAATTACATTATCAGGTGCGTTAGTAGGCACGGGGGCCTTGTAGCCACAAATATGTACCTGAACTCGCTTTAGTTTAGCTAAGGAGAGGCCCAGCTTTTCATACATTCGGGTGTCATTAACCGGCTTCAGTAGCGAGGCTAGCAGGATTCTTTTTTCAGACATCGGCTAAATTTAATACTTTTACGCTGAAAAAATTATTCAACCTATAATCATGGCGCTTAAACAAATTATAGAAGAGGCTTGGGAAAACCGAGCATTGTTACAAGAAAGTAATACAATAGAAGCTATACGTGAGGTAATCGGAGAGCTTGATAAAGGTACTTTGCGTGTTGCTGAACCTAATGGAGATGACTGGCAGGTTAATGAATGGGTAAAGAAGGCGGTATTGATGTACTTCCCTATTCAGTCGATGAAAACAATAGAGGTAGGTCCTTTTGAGTTTTATGATAAGATTGCACTAAAGCGCAATTACGAGCAACTGGGCGTGCGGGTAGTACCTCATGCTGTGGCTCGTTATGGTGCCTTTTTGGCTAAAGGTGTTGTGATGATGCCGTCTTACGTAAACATTGGCGCTTATGTAGACAGCGGAACAATGGTGGATACCTGGGCAACTGTAGGAAGCTGCGCTCAGGTAGGTAAAAATGTGCACCTGAGTGGTGGTGTTGGTCTTGGTGGTGTACTGGAGCCAATACAGGCTGCACCGGTTATTATTGAAGACGGTGCCTTTATTGGCTCCAGAAGTATATTGGTAGAGGGTTGCCGCATTGGTAAAGAAGCTGTAATTGGTGCTGGTGTAACTATTACAGGCAGCTCCAAAATATTTGACGTAACAGGCAGTGAGGAGAAAATCTACAAAGGTTATGTGCCTCCTCGTTCAGTTGTTATTCCTGGTTCATACACTAAGAAATTCCCTGCTGGTGAGTTCCAGGTGCCTTGTGCCCTGATCATTGGACAGCGTAAAGAAAGCACAGACCTTAAGACATCATTGAACGATGTGTTAAGAGACCATGCTGTAGCGGTTTAATCCCTGGTAAAGGCCGAATTAAACAGTACTTAATCTGAAAGCTGTTGAGATATGCCTGAGCAAAAGCACTTGTCATGTTTCAACAGCTTTTTTATATATGAATGACTGGCTTTTTTCCTTTTACTGTTTTATTTAAGCTGTCGTAGCCCCAGCTTATTCAGCGACGTGTAATTCAGGATGCTGTATAAACTTACAGCCCGGGCCCGGGTTGAACTCTTTTCCCTTGTTCGGCACCATAACATTTACAAGATCCGCTAAAACTTCCGCTTTACCGGGTTGTATCCTAAATATAAATCAGAAGCTAAAATACGCATTATCTCTTCACAAACTGGCTGTAGGTCTAGGCGGGTTTTTGCCATCGCCCTTAAAATATAAACGCCATCTTTTACCTTAGAAACAGACAAGACCATATCTTTTTCAACCATGTTGAAATTTAAAGAAGAGCTTTCCTGCATCTTGAGTTGCATTAGTTTGTTAGCTAAATGTATGAACTTTTCATCATTCGGTGTGCCAACTAAGTAAGCTGAAAGCATGGTCTGGTACTGATCAAAATTAGCGGGGGAGGTAGCAATATTTTCTTTAGGTTTAAAAGAAAAGCGATCCAATAGAACTACTTTATTGTTTACCGATACTTTCAGTTCAGAATGAAAAGAGTCAAAAACAAATTTTTCACCCATATCCATTCTGCCTGAGTGGAACCAATCTACCACCAGAAGAAGGGAATCAGGCTTTGTATTCCAATGCTGCACTTGCTTATAGTTACTGCTTTCCTGCAGCACTACCGGGTCCGGAAATATCACAGCCAGTCCTTTTTCCTCTAGTTCACCTTCAATTACCTGCTCCGCTACGCCGCCGTTTACAGACTTGAATATTTTAGTGTTTGATTGTGAACTTATAAAAAGCCTGGTGTTAGCACCACAGGTAATCTTTAGCTTAATCTGGTCACCGGATACCATGCCTCCGCCATAGCTAGACAGTACCACATGGCTGCTCTTGTTGTACGCGCCGGGGTTTAGTATTTTAAGGGGCTGTATGTTTTTGCAGGTTATCAGTTTCGATTTTTGCTGTACTTCAGCAATCTCCACTTCACTCCAGTCGTTGAATTCGCTCATTCTTTTTTGTGTCTGTACTGGCAATATAAGGCAATGCTTTTAAACTTGCCTGTATAGTTTTTTCAAAAAAATAGCAGAAATATGTAGGGGGATTAAATTTATAATATATATCTTAGGGATATAATATGATACAGAGACAAACAACCATTATAATTTCTACGATCATCATTCCAAAAATGCATGGGAAGGAGATTATTAGGTAAATTAAAAACAAGATAAACCGGTAAGCGCCTTCCCCATACAGGAAGGCGCTTTTTTTTAACATCTAACTATATGAAGGTTCTGAAATTCGGGGGTACTTCGGTAGGGTCTACTGAAGGTATTGTTAACATGCTGGACATCATCAAAAAAGAAGTGCAGACAGGAGAGAAGCCTGTTGTGGTACTTTCAGCCATGAGCGGCATTACGAACATGTTAACGAAAATGGCTGAAGAAGCAGTTATTGGTGAAGGCAACCAGGAATTGTTGCAGGAAGTGTTGGACAGGCATTTTGCCGTTGTTCAGGAAATGCTTCCGATCCAGCAACAAGCTCCTGTTTATGCCCAACTGAAAATATATTTTTCGGAAGTGGAGAAAATACTTTCTGCTATTCAGAACCTGAAGGAATGTTCGCCTAAGTCACTTGACCTGGTGATTAGTTATGGAGAAAGATGCGCTACTTTTTTAGTGACCAAAATTGCAGAGCAGTACTTCCCTGAATCTCTTTTTGTAGATGCCGCTACCATTATTAAAACCGACAGTAATTTCGGTAATGCTAAAGTTGATACCAGGCTTTCTGAAGACCTGATTAGTATATTCTACAATAGCCATGCTGATAGTTTATTGTTTATAACTGGCTTTATCGCTAGCGACCAGCAGGGCCAGACAACAACACTTGGCAGAGGAGGCAGCGATTATACAGCGGCTATAGTGGGCTCAGCGCTCAACAGCAGTGAAATACAGATATGGACAGGCGTAAACGGTATGATGACTGCTGACCCCAGAATGGTGAAAAAAGCTTTTTCGCTGACAGAGCTTTCGTATACAGAAGCCATGGAGATGTCTTTTTTTGGAGCCAGGGTAATTTATCCTCCTACCATGATTCCGGCTTTTCTGAAAAAGATTCCGATCATCATAAAAAGTATTCTGCAGCCCGATTTTACCGGCACCGTTATCTGCCACAGTTGCGATTCGTCGGACTTGCCTATAAAAGGAATTTCTTCTATCAATGAAATAAGCATTATTAACCTGCAGGGCAGTGGCATGGTAGGTAAGGCTGGTTTTAGCGGTAAGTTGTTTTCTTTGCTGGCCCACGAGCAGATAAATGTGATTATGATTACCCAAAGCTCTTCAGAGCACAGCATTACGTTTGCCATTAAGCCAGAAGATGCCGTGAAAGCGCAGCGACTGATTGAGCAGGAGTTTGAACTGGAATTGCAGGCGAAGAAACTGGAACAGCCCGAAGTGGAAGAAGGTTTGTCTATTCTGGCTATTGTGGGGGAGAACATGAAAAAAACCACTGGCATGTCTGGTAAGCTTTTTTCAGCTTTGGGTAGAAACGGCGTGAACGTGCGGGCCATTGCACAGGGTTCTTCGGAGCATAATATTTCGGTGGTTATCTTACAGCAGGATTTGGCTAAGGCCCTTAATGCTGTGCATGATGAGTTCTTTACGGAGCTGAAAAAGACACTGAATGTGTTTTGCTTGGGCACGGGCAATATTGGTAAAACCCTGTTCCGGCAACTGTACGAGCACCGTGACTTTTTACAGAAACACAATGGCATACAGGTAAAAATAACAGGTATTTCAAACAGCCGTAAAATGCTGTTTGAAGAGGAGGGAATTCCGCTGGACAGCTGGCAGGAAGAATTAGACCAAGCAGGAGAGCCTGCAGATCTACAGGGCTTTGTAGCTAAAATGAAAGAGATGAACCTGCCAAACTGCGTTTTTGTAGACAACACGGCAAGTCCAAAACCCATTACCTTTTACGAAGAGATCTTTAAATCTAATGTCTCTGTCGTAACCTCTAATAAGATAGGCAATTCATCGTCTTACAGCCAATACAGAACTTTTAAAGACACAGCGCATACACACGGCGTTGACTTTTATTATGAAACCAATGTAGGAGCGGGGCTGCCTATAGTTCGCACGTTGAAGGACCTGATGATGAGTGGCGACAGGGTCTTATTAATTGAAGCAGTTCTTTCTGGTACAATCTCCTTTATTTTTAACCATTTTAAAGGGGAGGCTAAATTCCATGAAGTAGTGAAACTGGCGCAGGAAAAGGGCTATACTGAACCTGACCCCAGGGATGACCTGAATGGTAAAGACTTTATGCGTAAGATGCTCATTTTAGCCCGTGATGCAGGCTACGAACTAGAGGCAGAAGATGTGAAGATTGATAACATACTTCCAGGCTCCTGTTTAAATGCACAATCTGTTACAGATTTTTATAAAGAACTGGAAGCGGCTGACGATTTCTTTGAAAAGCTGAAGAAAGAAGCAGAGCAAAGCGGGAAGGCACTGCGCTACATTGGTAAGCTGGAAGATGGGAAAGTATCAATTACATTGCAAATGGTAGACGAAAGCCATCCGTTCTTTGTGCTTTCCGGCAGCGATAACATTATTGCCTTTACCACAGAACGATACAAAGAGCGTCCATTGGTTGTAAAGGGGCCTGGTGCCGGTGCCGAGGTTACCGCAGCCGGTGTGTTTGCTGATATTGTAAACGTGGGAACGCACTAAGTGCAAGCATCTGGATTGTAAGTTAAAAGCTCAGGGCGATGTTACAAAAACGTAAAGGAGTAGGTAAATACACCTAAAAAGAAGTATAACAGCTTTCTTAAGGTAAGGTGCCGCGTATAGAATAACATAATAAGACACTACAGCTTGCTTTGCTGAAATTTCGGTTTCTGTTTTTACGCTGCATAGCTGCTTTTCATAGTTTTTGCCGGGTGGTGGCAGAGCTTCTGTAAGCTTATTTAAGGCTAGGTAACTGTTGGTTTCCCATAGGACATAACAGCAACCTAGCCTTTGTTATTTCCTTTTAATTGTGTTCAGTTCTCCATAGTTATTAGCTGCTGTCGTTCCGCTTTTATACGTAACCTGTTAACATCTCTGCTAGTTATAAAATGGTAATCTGGGCGAAGAACTACTTGTTTAAGTTTAGAACTTCCTTTAGTATGTTCTAAGTTTCGTAAATTAGAACATGAGAGAAAGACAGGAAGAGCACTAAGAAAGAATGTTTACTGTGCACATTTCTAAGAGTGGTTTGCCTTAAAATTGTAACCATGGCTCATTCTGATCTGCCTTTTTAGTTTTATCCTCTTGGGTGCTGAGGGTAAGGCAACCTTTACTGTCTGATAAGGAAACCTGAATATGGTCATTGGTGGGGCAATGATCTGGAGGGTTTCCTTATTTTTTGCTTTAAATTATCAGGAGGAGGTAAAATAGTATGTACAACATGTGTTAAAATAGGAGACTTGTTATAGCAGGAATGACAAGCTTTATTGAATAGCCTGCCTCTACTATTACACAGTAGCTTAATAATATAGCTTTTTAAGTCAGTTCAAGTGCTTCTTCAAGTGAGCCCTTGATAAAAAGTGTTTTATCAAGCCCCAATGTTTCGAAAACGTCTTTCACTTTTAGTGGCATACTATAAAGTATGAGCAAAGTGCTTTGAAGCGAGCAGGCATAGTAGGTAGACAGTAAAACACCAATTCCAGCAGAAGATATGTAGCTAAGCTCCTGGCAGTCAATCATAATTTTTTTAGCACCAGAGGCGCTTGCTTTTTTTAAGCATTGTTCTGCTGCAATACATGTACTCGCATCCAGTTCACCAATTATCCTGATCCGGATAGTACTATCTACCTCTTTGTACTCGATGTTAAACTTCTTCATTGTCCCATAGCTTATGCGCACGCTCTTTATTGGTAATATAATATATTATATGCTTAATATTTATAATAAACTATATAAACTTAAGATATCTTATATTAAATATGGCTTTATAAAGGTATGATATTGCAAATGTAACCTTTGTGCCAGAAGTAACGGATGTAATAAATACTTATTTTTATAAGATAAATACCTAAAAATAAAGTTGTTCAAACTTTAATCCTAAGAAAGACAGTAAATTAGCTCAAGAGCTAATTTAAAAGCCTAATCATAATCAGGTAACTAGAGTAACACGCTCTTTTTTTCGCTTATTTTAGCCTGATTTTAAGCAGTACTAGTTTTAAACACGTATATATAAAACGCATCATAACAGTTAGTTATGAAAGATATGGATATTGGAGAAAAAATCAAAGTAATCATAACTGATGATCATAAAATTATTAGAGATGGCATCAAAGCTATTTTATCAGGTGAAAGCTCAGTAGACATAGTAGGGGAGGCCTCCAATAGCAAAGAGCTACTGGAGCTGTTGGAAACAACTCCAGCTGATGTTGCTTTGCTGGATATAAACATGCCTGAAACTGGAGGTATAGAGACAACCTTAGAACTTAAAAGGCGTTATCCGAACCTGAAAGTGCTTATTCTTACGATGCTAGATCATGAGAGCTACGTTAGCAAAGCTATAGAAAACGGTGCAAGTGGTTATTTGCTTAAGAACGCCGGCAAAGAAGAACTTCGTTCAGCGCTACATCTTGTGTTTCATGGTTCCACCTACATCAGCCCTAGTATATCTTTAAACCTGTTGCAAGGGGTAAAAGGTGGCAGGATGAGCGATGAATCATATCCTCCACATGAGCAGCGTCATTCTTTGTCGAAGCGGGAGGTAGAAGTATTAATGTTAATTGCTGAAGGATACACTAACGCAGAGATTGCTGAGCGTCTTTTTAACAGCAAGCGCACTATAGAAACGCACCGTCAGAACCTGCTGGAGAAAACAAACTGTAAAAATACAGCAAGCTTAGTTAAATATGCTGTTCAGAATAGAATCATTTAATCTCACCAGCTATCTGAAGAAGCCATACCATACTTGTCATCAGTGCGTGAATGAGTTTATGATGAATAAGATCAGGATGATATAGTACTGGTAATCTATAAGTCAGTAAAACCAAACGGCCATACAACACCTTAAGCGCTGCATGTCTAAGGTGTTGTATGGCCGTTTATACTTACACTATTTAACTGTAATAACATAACATGTAGGTACCTTTGTTAAAACATAGATCAAAGCTTACTTTTACTTCTTGATTAAACAGATAAGTATAAATACTTATAAAATGGAAGCTACCTACACTTTGTAAGTACTTATAAGTAAATAGTAGAAGAATATAAATTATTAGCTTCAAATAACCCCTTTAACAAGCTGATTTACCGTATAAATAAATAGAATGGCTCTTTATGCCAAGGAGCTTTAAGCTGATAATATAAGGGAGATAAGTTTATTAAAGAGCGTATAAATCTGCTTTTGGTAAGTTTTATACTATGTTTCATTATGAAGTTATAAGTGTTATGTGTGAAATTGATGAATTGGGAAGTATGCTTAGCTACTGCGATGAAATAGTACTGGTTCACTCTAAAGAACATGGTGGATTATTACAATTTTACAGCGAAGATTACTTTAGAGGAGAACTATATATAAAATGTGGTTCATTGCTTGATACGCTAAGCAAGGCTGCTGACGCCAGAGGAAACATCAGCAACAAAAATGTAAACCTGTTAAAACAAAACTTTCACGAGCTGAGAGGGTTAGCTGAAGCATAGGACCTGTTAAGTTGAGTTTATACCATTAAAAATGATGTTTACCAGGTCAAGAAGTTTAACAACAACAGAAAAAGCAGGTTTACAACCTGCTTTTTCTGTTCACACATAAACCTGAGCCCTTTGTTAACTATGCCAACGAAGTACGGCTTATAGAGGAGTATAGCTGTAAGAAGATATTCAGTAAATGGAAATGGTGATGAAAGATATGAATGTTGTTGATCTAAGAACTGGTTACCTGCTTTCTGCCTATGCTGACTTAGAATAGGCCCGTACGGCCACGGAGAAGTTTGCAGAAAAAGGATACAAGATTGTGTACCTGAATGAGGTGTCACATGTAAAAGGATTTGAAGTGGAGGTGTACCTTAAAAACATTGATGAAAACAATGGCTGTAAATATAAGAACTTCCTTTGCCCCAGGCAGGAGAACACCATTGAGAAGCCGAAGAAAAGTTTAGAGACAGCCTTAGAGCTTTGGGAGAGCCAGGCTAGTTGTGAAGCAAAATTAATGGTAGTAGTTAAAGCTAAACGTTAATACTTGCTGCTTTGTAAAGTTTCTTTGGGTATATTAAGGCTATAGCCTGTCTAACAGTTACTTTTGTTCGTAAATAACATGTGCTCAGCAATCTGCGCAGGTAAAAATTACTAATAAATAATGCTGTACATTTTTTTTCATTATTGTGTAATAAACTTTCCGGTTTTTCTGTAAGGCGTCGGGGGTAGCGGCCCGCTATGGTAGGTGTTGCGGTGCCGTGAAAGAGGCAGCACGAGCAGAGCAGAGCAGAGCAGGTAGCTTCAGTACACAGTGCAGAGTAGGAAAACGAGGTCACGCGGGCTTGGAGCGTACCTGAATAAACTATAGAACAACAGTTCTGTAAAGCTGAGGGTGAAAAGTAGCTCCGATAGCTAAGACTAAACTGGGCTTTCACTTCAGAGCTCTCGTTAAGCAAGCTTTAAAATGATAATCAGGCTTTTGTCGTTTTGTATAAGTTGCTAATTTTGAACCTGATCCGGTGTACATTCTCATAGGTAAGAATGTAAAGGTCCATCTGGTAAAAAGTGATAAGGCAAAGTTGTGTAAAGAATGGGGCTGTCGGAGTAAAAGGATATTTTCAAGGCTGGAGGTATGGCTAAAGACATTGTTGTAAAGGTTATTATTACTGATGACCATCAACTTATACGAGACGGATTAAGGTCGTTGCTGGTGCAGGACCAGAAGATTGAGGTAATAGGGGAGGCCGCTAATGGGCAGGAACTGCTAGACTTACTTTCACAAGCGTCTGCTGATGTGGTGCTGATGGACATTAATATGCCTGTAATGAATGGCTATGAAGCAACGCAGCAAATCCGTTCAGCTTACCCGGGTACAAAGGTCATTGCTTTATCTATGCTACATGATGAGCCTTTTGTGCAAAAAATGATGGCATCTGGGGCATCGGGTTATATACTGAAAGCCTCTGGCAAAGATGAACTGCGCTCAGCCATTAAACTGGTAGCAAATGGTACGATCTACATCAGTAGTGAATTAACTTTAAAAATGCTTGACAAGGCTACAAAGCCAGAAGCCGTTCAGGAAAATGAACTGAAAGACGGGAATTTACTTACTAAGCGGGAACAGGAGGTGCTGTTACTTATTTCGGAAGGTTATACGAACGCAGAAATAGCCGACAAACTCTTTACTAGTAAGAGAACTGTAGAAAACCACAGACAAAACATACTGGAGAAAACACAGGTCAAAGACACTGCTCATCTTATTAAGTACGCTATACAGCATAAACTTATAGATCTTGATCCCCCCAAGGTTAGTATATAACATATCCTATGTTAGTTCCTGCTGTTCTTAAAGTTCAGATACAGGTAAGGATCAAAGAGCTTCATCCCTTACCTGTATCACAAGAGTAATTTATTTAACTATTCTGTCTATACTCATGCGGGCATTTATAAAGCTTCTTAAGGTAGTATAGTCAAAGGAGCCATATTCAATTGACTTAACTCCATAGAAAAAAGCTCTTATAGAACTAAGCAACTCCTGAATAACAGGCATCTCCATGCCGGCAACAGAACCAGCGGGTTCAATTATGATGCAGTTATCCTGTATAAGTACTGCAAAGGTTTCTATTTCTCCGCTTTCCACTAATTCTTCGTACTGCTGAAGCCCTGCGTTTACTTTGGTTGTCATATAAGCTTGTTTAAATAGTATGCAAAGTCATTCCTGACTGCTTGCATATCAAACGAGATTTTTAATACATAAAATTCATGAATTTGTACTGCTTTTACCTGAGTAGGAATACCTAAATACGCAATAAGTATTTATCCCGATCAAAACTGATACTATATAAAGCTATAGCAATTTGCTGATAGTAAGATTATTACTAGTTTTATATAAGGCAGAAGATCAGTAGAGCCGTATCAGGATTTACTAAAATGAACTTAAAAATTGACTTAGTTCATTCTGAAACAGAATACTCTGTGCGTTCAGGTGCCCAGCTTTAAGCTTATAAGCAAGAACAAGAAGAGGAGCTGGCTATTATCCCTTATTAGTTAATACAGCCAAACTTGCTATGAACTTACATCGACAAAGGCTTGCAGCTTTACTTTTGCTTTAACCCTATAACTCAAATGTTATGGGAGACGCTGCGAGATTTAGGGTGGCAGAGAAGAAAAACAAAATTCAGTTATACTTTGCAACGGATCTGGAAGACTGTACCCTTACCATCGGAAGTACTTACCTCCATTGTGCCTGATAATAATTCAATCCTGTTCTGAATGCTGCTCAGGCCTATTCCTTTTACTTTGTTAAAATCTTCTTTACTTATCCCTATGCCATTGTCGGCTACACGCAATGTAACAGTATCATCTACACATGAAACTTCTATGGAAGCCTCAGTAGCTTGCGAATGCTTAATTATGTTATTTAATAACTCCTGAATAATGCGGTACAAAGACAGTTCAATAGTATAGTCAAGGCGTTTTTCCAAACCGTTTATTACGGAAGAAATTTTGAGTTCAGGGTTGTGAAAGTGGGAGAGTACTTCTTCTAAAGCCGTTTTAAGGCCAAAATCTTTTAGAACTGTAGGTGTTAATTCAGACGAAATTTGGCGTGTAACCGTAATACTTAATTTCAGCAGGTCATCAATAAGGTCTTTGTTTTTTTCCTGTTCAGGAGATTCAATCTTTAAAGCACTTAAATTTAGCTTGGCGGCGTAAAGAATCTGCCCCAGGCCATTATGCAGGGCCTCTGAAATGCGGCTTCGCTCTGCTTCTTGTGCCTGCAAAATTGCTTTCAGAATTTCGCGCTGTTGTGAAAGGCGAAGCTGGATATTAGCTTCTTCTGCATTTTTTTGATCCTGTATGTCAGTGGCTGTGCCAATCCATAGGGTAATTTCACCCTGTTCATTACGAATAGGTACATTTTTAATCAGGTGCCAGCGGTACTGGTTGCCACGCTTGTACAGAATACGGGCCTGAACATTATGAACTTTGCCCGTTCGCAATGATTCTTTGAAATCTGGCATTAAAGCTTCCACATCATCAGGATGGAAAGCTTTTGTCCAGCCCCAACCTGTTGACTCTTCAGGTGTTAAACCTGTATACTCGTACCAAGTTTCACTAAAGGTATCATTAGAGCCGTCGGGTTTATTTGTCCAGGTAATGTGGGGTACTGCTTTTAGTAGGGTGTGGAAGCGTTCTGCATTATTCCTTATTTCTTCCTGTTGCTGTTTTAATGCCTGTTCATAAAGCTTACGTTCAGTTGTATCATGCAGGGTCAGCACCAGGCCATCATCTAATTTTACGGCCACTAGGTGCAGCCAGTACTGCTGGTTGTTATAAATCTGGAGCTGATCCATTTCCAGTAACTCCTTGCTTTCCACTACATCCACAAGTCGCTCAAAAACACCCTGGTTCAACATAGTGGGGTGTTCTTTCCAGAGGCTTTTACCTAACAAGCCGGCTTCAGAACTACCTAATAGCTTTTGTGCCTTGTGGTTCACTATGTTCATTGAAAAATCAACAATAGCATGGTGCTTATTACGGATAGCTTTCAGGGCCATGATAGCATTGGGGGAACTATCCAGGATACTGGCGTGGAGCAGGTGCAGGTTCTTTAGTTCGTTTATCTGGATGAAGATAACAATGGCCCCATCTATTTTGCGGTCCTGCGTAATATAGGGAAGTATGCGCATCTGGTACCAAATTCCTTTTTTGTCCTGTACCTCTTTTTCAATGGTATTAGTAGAACTTATCACGTGGCGGATGTCCTCTATTATTTCATCATAGCGAAGGTTATTGGATATCTTGTAAATGGAGCGGCCTATATCGCTGTCAATCAGGTTGATTAAGCGGGTGGCGGCTGGCGTGAACTTCCGGATAATAAGTTTGCGGTCAACGAATATCTGGCCTATGTCGGTGCTGCGGAAATAGTTATTCAGGTCATCGTCGAGCTCCATCAACGCTTTTATCTTGTACTGATGCTCCGCGTTAATAGTATGCAACTCTTCGTTAGAGGTTTCGAGTTCTTCTACTACAGCCTGTAATTCTTCTTTGGTGTGCTGCAACTCTACTTCAAGCTCATTTACACGTCTTTCGTAGTTACTTTCACTAAAGCTACGGTCTGATTTACTTCAATCGGAACTTGGGCCTGAGCCTCACTTAATAGCACCAGCACAAATTTCTGGTATAACTTTTTTTCTGACAATAAAGGCTTTACCACAATATTTATATAACGCAGGCTGTTACCGTTGCGTACGGGCAAGCCATAAGTTGATGTTTTTTCTTTGTTGCGGATGGCTTTACGCAGCATGGTGCCCAGGCTGGCCGATAAGTCGGACGGAACAAGTTTAAGTAAATTAAAGGTAAAGGTATGTTCGGGCAGATCAAGAAAGCTTTTAAACTTGCCCGTGCCATGCAATACGTCGTAGTTTTCGTCAATATATACGGCAGCGTAACCAGACTCTTCCAGAATAGTCTCGTTGAGCAACTCATGAAAACTTTGCTGTAACAGTTGCTTGGAAGAAAGGTCGCGGCTGTAACATGGTACAGAGGTAGCAACAGGAGGTCTCTTTCCTGGTCCGGCAGGGGCAATGGTATCAATCCCAAAAGAATAAGCAGGTTTCATGTTGCGGTAAATTTTCCATTTTTTGCTTATCTCGTCAAAGCTTTTCTGCTCGCCGATGCTCTCGCTGGAACCCAGAAACAGATAACCACCTACCAGCATGGCATAATGGAATTTATCAATTACTTTTTTCTGCAGCGCAGGGTTCAGGTAAATGAGCATGTTGCGGCAGCTCACCAGGTCAATTCTGCTGAAAGGCGGTTCGTTTGTTACATTATGTGGGGCAAATATAACCATGCGGCGTACGCGTTGGCACACCCTGAATTTGCCTTCATCTTTGATAAAATGCTCTTTCAGTCTTTCTTCTGAAACATCAGTAAGACTGTTGGGCAGGTATAAGCCTTTACCGGCAAAATCAAGGGCATCACGGTCTATGTCCGAAGCAAATATCTTTACCTCCAGCTCCTTCTTTACCTTATCCATATATTCCCTTATCAGGATGGCTATGGAGTAAGCTTCTTCGCCTGTGGAGCAGCCTGCCACCCAAATGCGTAGCTGCTCGGTAACTTTCTTGCCATCTACTAAGGCTGGTATAACAGTATTCTCCAGTATCTCATAAGCTTCATGGTCCCTGAAGAATTTTGTAACCCCAATTAAAAAATCTTTACTTAAAGTTTCGACTTCTTGTGGGTGCAGGTTCAGGTAATCTAGGTAGTCGCCAAGGTCGTTCAGGTTGTTAAAGGCCATGCGCCGGCTGATGCGCCTGATAATAGTGGGCAGTTTATAATTGGTAAAGTCAATGCCTGTGCGCTCATGAATCATATCCAGTATATGGAAAATGTTGGATTCTGCTTTGCTGTTGACCTGCTCGGTAAGTCCGTTGGCTATAGGGGTTACCTTTACATAATTAAATATCTCGGTAGGCATTAACTCCGGCGTCAGTATAAAATCGGCGTAGCCCGTGTTAATAGCATTGCGAGGCATCGCATCGAACTTGGCTGTATTAGGATCCTGCACCATAACCATGCCACCTGCTTTTTTAATGGCTACGACACCCTCTGTGCCGTCTATGCCTGTTCCGGATAAAACTATGCCAACAGCTCTAAAGCCTTTATCGGCAGCCAGGGATTTAAAAAAAGTATCTACTGTTTGGGAACGGTTACTATTTGTCTTATCGCTAAGGAATAAGTGGTTGTTTTGTACGGTAAGTTCTTTGTTATTTGGGATTACGTATACCTTATTGGTAACTACAGGCATGTTATTCTGCGCTTCTACTACCTGCAGAATAGTCTGCTTTGCTACCATATCCGTAAGCATGCTGACGTGCTGAGAGGACAGGTGCTGTACAATAACATAAGCAACACTATCATTCGGGACGCTGCTAAATAACTCTTTGAACGCCTGTAAACCGCCTGCAGATGCCCCTACGCCTATTACAAATAACTCCTTAGAAGCCTTAGACTGGCCAACTTTACCGAATGCTTTTTGTTCGTTGCTTTTACCTGAATTTGTCATGCACTTTTCCTGCCCAAGGGATATTAAAGTTGTTATAGTTTGCCAATTTACCACTTTTAAAAGGATATCTGGTGTCAGGAAGTCTCATTAAAACAGGTGCTCTACCGTCGAATAAGTGTTTGTACGTGCTTTTGTGCAAACTCCCTCAGTAGTAAAACTGAATTAAATATTAACTCCAACTAATAGTTTTAACTCTGCCTGTTTAGGTGCATAGACAAAAGTTTGGAACAATGCACTATAATCACTTTTGATTCCAACACTTAATCCTCTTTTATGACAGGCAAAAGCCCTAAAGTTATTGTTATTGGCACTTCAGCTGGCGGCATGCAGGCATTGTGTAAGTTATTGGTAAATATTCCTGATGGTTTGCCCGCCGCTATTTTTATTGTCCAGCATTTAAGTGTTGATTCTTCTGCTCCTTTCCTAGTGCAAAGATTAAGCCAGTACACTACACTGAACTGCAAAGTTGCCGAACATGAGGCTACTATAGAGCCTGGTACCATATATATGGCTCCTGCAGACAGGCATTTGCTTGTTAACAACGAAAAGATGCTAGTGGTGCGTGGTCCGCGCGAGAACCAGTTCAGGCCAGGTATTGATCCTTTGTTTCGATCGGCAGCTGCTTATTTCGGGGTTAATGCTATTGGTTTGATCCTAACTGGTTTTATGTCTGACGGCGTGTTGGGCATGGAGTTTATTAAACGCAGTGGTGGCACTACACTAGTACAGGAACCGCAGGATGCTGAGTTTCCGGCTTTGCCGCTGAACGTTATCCGCCAGGTTGCTGCCGATTATGTTGTTCCTTTAGATGAAATGGGAGCTTTACTTGCTGATCTGACCCACAAGGAGGTTTCTGAATCTGTTACAGTGCCAGCCGATATCAGGCAGGAAGCTCAGACTGCAGAACGTATCATGACAAACAGTACAATGACAAGTATTCAAGATTTAGAAGAAGCAGGAAACAGATCACCCTACAGTTGTCCGGAGTGTGGCGGTGGTTTATGGGATTTATCTCAACCTGGTACTATTATGCGCTACAGATGCCATTCCGGCCACGCTTATTCAAAAGAAACACTTTTGTTGGGTATGGATAACCATTTAGAGGAAACGCTTTGGGTTGCTTTACGCACACTGGAGGAGCGCCGAAATATTCTGTTGAACATGTCGCAGGGCGAAACAGACAAAGGAAACCGACGCTGGACTACCATACAGGAAGAACGCGCCGAGGAGATGAAAACACACATTGAACGTCTCCGCTCCATCTTATCCAAGAACACGCTTTCAGATGAAGAGCAATTAGGACAGTTGGGTTAAGGTTTTATTTGTATTGTGCTTACACTTGTACCTGTCTTAAGATTAAGAAGATTTTAAGGTTTGCATATTTTGTGTTCATCCTGTAAATCCTTTTTATTCTTTCTAGGTATTAACCAGAGTACTCCAAAGCAGACTCCGGTTAATACTTGGAGGCATCACTAGCCGTTTATGACACTTGATAATATAGCTACGGCAGCAGAAGACTCGATCTGGACTATACTTCTAGCGGTTTCCCGTGTCGTCATTGCTGATTTTTTTACTTCGCTTGCTGCTGCCTTCCTTCATTTGTCCGAAGCGCCACTCAAAGGTAAGCCGTGCTGATCGATTAATATAGTAGGAACTGAATTCTGACTCAAAAGAGGGTGCCGATCGTGTGCCTGTTTGCCTGATGCCTTTGTTAAACGGATTATTTAGGTTAAGCGTCAGGCTAGCCTTATTGTCCCAGAACTCTCGTTTAGCCGCTATGCCGTACCAGTAATAACCTGAATTATTACTTTGTAAACTAATCCAGCCGGAGCTGACACTACCATTAGCCTGTAAAGAATAGTTTTTAGGTAACTTATAGGTGCTGTTCATGTTAAAGCTCCAGACAAAGCCGTTATTGCGCTGGTTCTGGCCAGGGCTGGTCAGGTCAACATAACGAAGATCGGCTCCGCCGTTCAGGCTCCAGTTCTTGTTGGGCTGGCCAGCCAGGTTTAGGTTTACCCCATAAGCTTTGCGTTTGGCAATGTTCTCTGGCCTGTTCAGACTAACACCTTCCTCATTCACGGTAGAAAGATATTCAATAGCGTTGTCGGCATAGCGCCAGTAAAGAGAAGTATTAACAGAGAGGCCTTTGTCGGTGTTCAGGCTGTGCGCCAGTTCCACCGCATGGCTAAGTTCAGGGTCCAGGTAAGGGTTGCCTGTGCTAATGTTTAATGTGTCGCTAGCATTGAGCCAAGGGTTCAGGTACCAGATAAGCGGCCGCTGTATACGCTGGGTATAGCTTATTTTTAGGGTCTGCTTTTTAAAGCCTTTCGAAATGGTGATGCTCGGAATTAGGTTGTTGTACTGGTTTGATAGGCTTGTGTTGGTGCTGACAAAGTCGCCTTTGATTTCTGTATGTTCCAGCCTTGCCCCGGCATTAAGGCTCCATTTGCTCTTAGTGCTCATGCGCAGGGAAGTATACCCGGAATAAACCCGCTGAAAATAATTGAAGTCGTTTGACTGTGTTGGGTCAGGCTCAAGGTCTCCGTTGCCATTAAGCGCTATTTCCACACGGTACTCGCTCCCTATGTCGCGCCTGATAGCTTTAGCACCTACTTCTAGCTTAAAGCTAAGGGTGTCGCTTATACTTTTTACTTCAAAAGGATGGACATAATCTGTCTGAACTGTATACTCTTTATTCCGGCTGTAGTTAGAGCTGTTTTGCCTGTAAGTTATTTCATCGGCACCAGAGTAGGTATCGGTTTCATAAAAGTAATTGTCAGGCATCCGGCTGAACTGTGTTAAAAGCGAAAATTCCTGTCCTTTCTTTTTAAATGTTTTTGTATAACCTAAGTCAAGCTGACCATTACCGTAGGGGTTTCGGAAGCGGCTCTCGTTACGGTAAGCCAGCAGTTCCGTTCCCTCTAGGTCGAACAAGCTGGTTCGCATTGTGGTGTTGTTAGGATAGTTGCCTCCCCATACGTTAGCTGAAAAGTTAATGCGGCTGGTCGAGTCAGGGTCATAATCAATGCTCATTTCGCCATAACCTCCTGTGCCTGTATTATCGGCATTACTACTTTGGTACAAGAAGGCAGCAGGGGCTCCGTTTATTAAGCTTGTACGAGAAAGGTTGTTCTCCCACTTGTTTCGGTACTGGTACCCGTTAGCAGACAATGATATGCCAAACTTATTCTTTCTGTAGTTCAGGTTGGTGCCCAGGCTGCGGTTAAAGTTGCCGACAGTTACATTTGTGGAACCATTAAAACCCTGCAGGCCTTTCTTTGTGATAATATTGATTACGCCTGCTGAGCCTTCCGCATCGTACTTTGCCCCTGGGCTGGTAATCACCTCTACTGATTTGATGGTATTGGCAGGCATTTGTCGCAATGCATCGGCCAGGTTTCGTGCCATCATACCGGAAGGCTTACCATTAATCAGTATCTTTATATTACTGTTGCCCCGCATTTGTACATTGCCATCCAGGTCAACGTTTAAAGTCGGCACTTTCCGAAGTACATCTGCTGCGGTTCCTCCAGAGTTTGAGATATCTTTTTCAGCATTATAAACTAGTCTGTCTCCTTTGTCTTCAACAATGGCCTTCATACCTGTTACTTCCACTGCAGATAGCATTTTGCTATCTGCCCCAAGCTTTATAGCTCCTAGTTTTACACTGGGTTGAGCGGCGGTAAGTTTTATAGGTATTGTCTGGGAGCGGTATCCTAAGAAAGTTAGCTCCAGTATGAAGTTACCCAATGGCAGGTTCGGTAGCACGAAGGCGCCTTCTCCGTCGGCTGCCGTACCAGTTAAGAGCTTATCCCCATCTTTAAGCACTACATTGGCATAGGGAACAGGTTTTGCTGTTAAAGAATCTGTAACGGAACCGCTTAATTTACCTGGGTTAACAGACTGTGCCATCACGCTACCAGCAGCACAAAGCCATAGCAGCAGGGTAAAAAGATTTTTCATAGCTTATTTTAAAAAGGTAAAAGGATAAAACTTTATAAAAATTATGCTGTTAATCTTTCAAGGCAGAAGAATATCCTTTAGCAACAGGTTCTGTCAGTGAGAATGTCTTAGCTATTAAAAAAACATTATCCCTTTATTATCAATGCTGCTCAAATTGTTTTTGTAAGCTTTTATAAAGGACAGTGGCTAAGCCAGTCTTTTAATCAGGGTATTTAGGTTCGCAGCAGTAAATGCAGCGGCTTATATTTATGGTTGCTGCTAACAGATGCATATTTTGAGAAAAGGTTGCTTGAGGTAAGAAATTTTTTTTAATCTTTTCTCTCCAAAGTTTCGAGGGAGCTTTTTTACCAGCTACCTAACAAATATGCAAAACTATAGCTGGATTTGAAAGTGTGATGTGTAAACAATAATCTAAAATAGGGTAGTGTTCTAAAAGTAAGGATGTATTTTTAAACAATTTATCAATATTGTAGTTGAATAAGAAGTACCGTAGAACCAGACGATGATTATCCCAGGGTCTGGAGATGGATAGGGTCTTTCTCACCAGTCTTGGGCAGCGTTGCCGAAGGGTGTTATTCAGCCGCTCAATCTTGATTGCCTGCTTCTTGTCCTTTGGCTGGCTGCTACTGCCCTTTTCTAAACACGGCCCTTTAAGCCTCCAGGCACAGCAGCTCTATCTCCGTTTTTTTCAGGTTGCCCAACGGAAGCTGATCACCTGCAGCACACGGGCTATGGCGCGCAGGGAAATCCGCTCCAGGAGCAGCGAGCTCAGCAACTCTTCACGGCTCAAAAGCTTCTCATCCTCCCGCTCTACTGGTTGCCTGCGGCAGTAGCGGCACTTGTAGTTTTATTTACCGTAGTTGCTTTTACCGTTTTTCATTATATTAAGGTTATGGCAGTGGGGACAAATGCTCATGTAAAGTAAAGGTCTTGCAATCTCTTTTTTATAACACCTGCTCCTTATTGCTAATTCTGCAAAATCTACGTCCTTACTTTTTGTACACTGCCAAAGAAACAGTTCCATATGATTTAAGTGCTATAGGATGTGTCGAGTGAGAGAGGGGAGTCAAAATAAATGTATCTTTACCGGGTACATATACTTTTACACAAACACGACCATTCTTTTATGGATTTTTCTTCTCTCGGTTTATCGGTTCCTTTACTGAAAGCGATTAAAGAACAAGGTTATGATCAGCCTTTTCCTATTCAGCAGGAAACTATTCCGGCCATTTTAGCTGGAAGCGATATTATGGGCATTGCGCAAACCGGCTCCGGAAAAACAGCTGGTTTTGCCTTACCTATTCTACAGCAGTTTCAGAAAAAACAAGCTGCTAAAAACCGTTTCATAAAAGCATTGGTACTGGTGCCTACCCGTGAACTGGCTTTGCAGGTAGCAGAAGTGTTTCTTGGTTTTAGCACTCATCTTACGCGGCGTGTAAAAACGCTGGCTGTGTTTGGAGGTGTCAGTATTAATCCGCAGATGATGGCTTTGAGCGGCACCGAAGTTCTGGTGGCTACGCCTGGCCGTTTGCTGGACCTGATAGACAACAATGCTCTTCAGCTTTCAGAATTGGAAGTGCTGGTGCTTGATGAAGCCGATAAAATGCTGAATTTGGGCTTTGAAGAGGAAATGAACCGCATCCTGTCGCTTTTGCCTAAAAAGAGACAGAACCTGCTTTTCTCAGCCACGCTGGCAGGCGATATTCAGGCAATAAAAGAAAGGTTGCTTCACGACCCTGTGGTAATTTCTGTTGAAGAGAAACAGGAAGAGACTCAGCTGGCACTGATAAAACAGGCAGCCTACCGGGTAAGTGCGGAACGGAAAGGACCTTTTTTACGCTACCTGATCAAGCAGAAAGATATGCAGCAGGTATTGATTTTTGTTTCAAGTGTCCGAAGTGCCGATAATCTGGTGGCTAAGCTCAAAAAGAATGGGGTAGAAGCAATGGCTATGCATGGTGATAAAAGCCAGGGTGCTCGAACGGAAGCCTTGCGTCGATTTAAAACAGGAAAAGTTCGTGTGTTAGTAGCGACAGATCTGGCTTCACGTGGCATTGATATTCAGTTTCTGCCATTCGTAATAAACTATGATTTGCCGCGTTCGCCCAAAGATTACGTTCACAGGATAGGGCGGACAGGCAGGGCAGGAGCTACCGGTGAGGCCATTTCACTGATTACTCCAGCAGACGAACATCACTTTAAGATAATTCAGAAAAAGATGGGAAAGAGGGTAGAGTTGCTTGGAAGTGATGAGGTGGATTTACAAGGGATATAGGTAGTACTGCCATTAAGTAAATATGATGATTTAATAAGCTTAGGCTACATTAAAGAAAATTGATGCAGAGCACATAAGCCCTTACTTTAGTTACTTTAATTAAAAGGATTTAGGGGAGAGTGTTTTTTTTACCTCAAAGCTGATGGATTTGTTAAGGAGATTGTGATATGATTTAAAGCAGGTATAAGGTAAGGGAACATTCTTGGATGCAGTGTAATCGATCTTATATAGCAGCAAACATTTACGGCTAAGCCTTCTGATCAACAGTTAAGTTAACACGCTAAAGTTAACTTATTCAATAGTAAGAATCCTTTAAAGAATGATTGTAAATGTTGTGCCTTTGTTCAAGGTACTATTCACCTGAATTTGTCCTTTCATATTATCTATTATTCTTTTTACAATGTATAAACCAATACCGCTTCCTTCAACATGGTCATGAAATCGTTTGAACATAGTAAATACTTCATTCTGTTTGTCAGCAGGAATTCCTACTCCATTATCTGTGATTGTAAGGTTTGTTTTCCCGTTAACCTTTCCCAGCTTTACAAGCACTTCCAGCGGCCTTTCAGGAGAGCGATATTTTATAGCATTGGTTAAGAGATTATTGATCACACTCTTTAGATTCTTCTTTGAAAAGCTTAATAGTGGTTTATCTTCACAGATAACTTTTATCTCTGCATTAGACTCTTCTATCAGGCTATTTATATCTTGCTTCACATCTTCTACTATCTCAAAGAAATTTATTGCTTCAGACTTTACCCCTTTACAATTTTTCTCAGTTTCAACAACAGTTGTAAGATCTTTAATTGTTACAGCAAAACGCTTGAGAGAGGACTTCATTAAGCCAACAATCTCATTAATCTCATTTCTATCTAAACTTTCTTGGGCGATAGCATCTGATAGAACAGCAAGTAATCCTTCAATGTTTGATATAGGAGACTTAAGATCATGGGATGCTACATAAACAAAGTTGTCTAGGTCGAAATTGGCATTGGTTAGTATTTTGTTCTTGTTTTGTAATTCAACATTCGCAGTATAGCTACGCTCCAATAACTCGAAACTCTGTAGATGAAAGGATAACAACTCGGCAAACATTGTAAAAATATTTATAACCTTGGAGTTATTTAACTTAGCAGGTTTGGAATCTATAGCACAAAGTGTTCCGAAAAACGTCCCATCTTTTAAGATGATGGGAAAAGAAATGTAGCTTTGAAGCCCATAAAATTTAGGCGTATGATGATTTTTGAAAACTGGATCTTCGTCAACATGATCAATAACTATGGGCTGGTGACTGTCTCTTATTTCATTGCAAATGGTAGTTTCAATTTTCAGTTCACCACCTTCTTCCAAACCAAACTGTACTTCGTCCCGGACTCTGCATGCCAGCCATCTGTCATGAGTTACCCGCGCAACTGCAGCAAAGCCCATTCCTGTAGTTTGGCAAATAACTTCAAGCATGGTAGGCACAATGGAGATTTGCCTTACGGCTTCGATGTCTTTGAACAGCTTGTCTTGAATATTAATCATTTAATGAGAAGTGTAGTTGCATATTTAAGGCTAATTGGTAGCCTGCTAAAATTAACTGAAAAAATGCTAAACTGAAATTAAAACTTCAGAGAAGAGATGTTCAATCTAATTTACCTGTGTTATCAATAACGCATACAACGTTGTGAGAGGAAGTGCCAAGAGTGAGTTTTATATCTTTTGCTGTATGAAAAGGGGCTTGCCAGTATTCCTTCTATTACAAAATATTACTGCCCACACCCTGGCTCAGAAGAAAAACTAGGTTTTAATAATATGAGATAAACCTGTTATTTGTATTATTGATGCTGCTTAATAGTAGTGTTTGGGGTAGCCCTATAAAAGTAATGAAGCAACAGAATGGGTTTCTCCTAAAAAAGGAGTGGACTTCCCCCGTAAAAGTGGGAGATTAGAAAAGAGTATCTTTATAGACGCTACCCAACCATTACCGCCGATGACAAACAGGAAGGAATATTATTGTTTGGAACGCCTCTGCCAGGCACTGGATGTTTGTCTGAGCGGCTACTACGCCTGGCTCATTAGGTAGGAAAGCAAGCGTAGGCTGGAGAACCAGTAAGATAAGAAAAATCCAGCGTCAAAGCAGCCAAAGCTATGGGCACCTTAGGGGCTACTATGAGCCCAGGAGCGGGGAGGCGCTGCTCGGAAAACAGAGTGCCACGCCTGATGCACACCCGTGGCATTGACGCTGAACGGAAAAAGAGATTCATGGTCCCACTTATTCCAGGCACCGCCTGCCAGTGGCAGAAAAATAGTTTAACCGGAAGTCTTCTGTCAGCAGGTCTAATGAAAAGTGAGCCGCCGTATCACTTTTCATTAGACCTGGGAAGGCTGGCTATACCTGGGACAGTATTGGATCTGTTCTCCAGAAAAGTAGTCGGCTGGTCTATGTAAGCCTTCAAGAGTACCAGGATGCAGTATCGGCATAGCCTTTTCAACCCTCTACTTTTATAGGGGAAACCTTAGGTCTTGTTCCCTCTGTTCCTTATGGCATCCACACTCCATAGCCCAGCGCCATGAGCGGCTATATACAGAAACAAGAAACAGTACAACACAGATAGTTCACCACCGTTAAGCAGAGGGTTCCAGTCTTGCGGAAAGTGGACCGTAAAAAATGCTACCGCCATCTGACCACTTGCAATAAAGGCAGCGACACTGGCTAGGAAGCCCACTGCAATCAGAACCCCTCCTGCAAACTCAATGATACCGGCTAATCCTCTCAGAGAGATTATTTCCACAACATCTTTGTCGCCTGGAAAGCCAAATAACTTTTGGGTACCGTGCATAGCGAACATGATGCCAGCTACAATTCTGAGAATAGCAAAAATATGGGGACTGAATCGTCCAAGAAAGCTCTCCATAGTAATTCTTTTAAAAGTTAAACAACATATAAGCAATAGTCTCTCAGAAGCCTTACAAACTAAAGAATCGTTAAAGTAATGAAGAACATGTCTTTATTATACAAAACTAATCCATAACTCTTCTAATGACATGTACCTATGATGATCAGAAAGCGTTCCAATTTTATATTAAGGAATATAATTATGTTTTAATAATACAAACAGAACATGAAATCTCAAAGCATTAAGATTAAGAGCACAAACTAATCATTTAAAATCTCTGATCTGTGCAATTAAATTCATCAGAGTATCTTTTTATTGATCGCACAACCAGAATGGATCAGGCAAAATGAAGCCAGGAACTCTCTTCAGAAAAATCTGTGATAACCTTTACCTGATTATCAGATTTATAGGAGGCAACCAACGCGGATACTTCTTGCTTAATGGAGACAATGCAGTTATCAACCAGGTCTTTTCGGAATCCTTTGTTGGCAAGTTCAAGTACATAAGCCACCGAAACAACTCGACCAAGAATCTTACCTAAGTCCACTAGCTTACGCTGAGAAAGAGCTTCATTAATAGAGAAGCTCAACTCCGTTTTAAAGTGCATACAAGCCTCAGATGTTAGCTTAAAGTTCTTAAGAAAGTCAAATAACTGTACTTGCTTTTGCTTTTTCATTGACCGGATAATCATATCAGCTATCTGCGTATAGAGCATTTCATTTGAACCTTCAAATATCTGAAACGGTCTGCTGTCTATTATTCCGCGACCACCAATGTGGCTTACCCTGTATCCATTAGCACCTGAAAGTTGAACAAGTATTTGTGCAGACTCCTGCATTAAATCTGTTACAACAGCTTTCATACTGTTAGCTTCCAAACTTTCAGATGCCAGATTATGCGTAATCCCGCTTATCTCACTACTTCTGGCACACATAGCCGAGCATATGGTATAGGCTGTCTGTATTCTGGACAGTTGAAACTGCACCTGGTCCAGGGCCAATAAATTATCTACTCCTACTATTCTAGTCTTACAGTGAGCTATTGCCTCATCCAGCATGCGGTGTATAAAGCCCATTCCCATACCAGGGAACTGCATCCTGCTTCTATGCAGAATATCCAGCATCATTTTTATGCCTGTCGTTTCTGGCTGTAGCTTCATGGCGGTAGGAACTTCCACATCTAACTTATTCAGCCCATAGGGAATCATATAAAGTCCTAAATTGTCATAATATTCTTCCACTACTACCTGTTGTTTATCCTGGGAGACATCGCATATAAAAAAGTCAATATCTCTGCTTAACTCACTCTCGCTGATTTCCTTTCTGCACGCAATTAGCCAATAGTCAGCCAAGCCAGTCAAACCTTGCCAATGCTTTGTTCCTTTAATCTGGTAGCTGCCATCCTGCTGCTTATTAGCTGTTTTCATATTAAGGGCGTCACTGCCATAGTCAGGCTCAGTGATCATGAGGCCACCCATATTCCCGTTTTTAAGAAAGCGATCAAAAATTTCTTTTTTAACTGATTCATCTGCATACTTGGCAACAGGTTCTAAAAAAAGCGCAATGTTAATCCCGAAAATCAAGGAAAGGGGAAGCGACTGGTAAGAGGCTGCAGCTAGTACTCCCAAGCATTCTTTAACTACACAACCACGCCCTCCATACTCTTCGGGAATCGAAACTGACAGTGGTACCTTAGACATAATCTCACTCATCACTGCTGAAGGTATACCTCTCTCAATATTCAGGTTATTGACAACACTTTGCTTGTGGAATAAGTGCTTCAGTGTATCTTCAAAGTCTTTTAAGAAATCAGAGTAATTAGTCTTTGTTAATTGCATATGTTTATAGTAGTAGCTAATAGAGAGCAAACCGCCTAATATATCTTGATGGCTTTTTGCTTTCAAGTGTACAAAACGATTTCAAATAGTAGAATACGTGCAGGGTATCCTACCAGGCAATTTAAAAAATAAAAACGATTATAATACACCAGAGATAAAATCTGTGCTTTATAAGCTGAGGCATGGGTATGACTGAAAGTTCATTGCTTTATATACGCTTCCTTTTCTATTATATCTTCCCAAACCTATGCAGCAAGTGTGATAGCGATATATATGTCTTTAATACCTGATACCTGAAAACAAAGGCTACTTAAATGTAAGCAGTACTGGATTCAATTTAATTATTGCCCCTAAAGTGGACTAACAGATATATTTTGTAATATCGCATCGCCCCCTGACTTAGGATGAGTTGTGCTAGTGCGTGCCCGACAGAAGAGATAAGGACTGATACAAGCCGCTGAAGGTGTTTGCATGAATACATTATAAGTACTTGTTGTGTTTTGTAAGAACTCAGAATTTTTAATGATAAATTTGTCAATGGCACGTATGACGATTAAAATATAAGCGACTTGCTTCACTAAGATTAGATAATGATTTAAAGCTTAGAACAAGAAGCTTCCAATACACTTAACTGTCTGTTAGAAGAAGCAGGCAGCCAGGTGCAATTCTTAAATAAAACAGGTATTCTTCTCAAATTACTAAACAAATAATGGCTACAGGACTTCTCGCTTTATTGGATGATGTGGCTGCCTTGGTGAAAGTCAGCGCGGCAAGCTTAGATGACGTTCCCACTCAGGTGGCAAAAACAACTGGTAAAGTGTCAGGCATTGTCATTGATGACACTGCGGTGACACCAAAATATGTAGTAGGCCTTGACCCTTCGCGAGAGCTATCAATTATATATCAGATTGCTAAAAAATCACTGATCAATAAACTTATTTTATTAAGTCCGGCTGTTCTACTTCTTGGTTTCTTCGCGCCTTGGGCAATTGGACCAATATTAATGCTGGGTGGTGCCTATTTATGCTTTGAAGGCTATGAAAAAGTTCATTCTATGTTTAGTAAACATCCTGATGCTCATCATAGGTCAGAGGACGATCTAAAAGTAATTACACCTGAAGAACTGGAAAAGACAAGAGTTAAAAGCGCTGTCCGCACAGATTTAATACTTTCTTCTGAAATAGTTGCTATCACTTATGCCACTGTAGCTGACAAAGCATTACCAACACAAATTGTTGTGATGCTATGTGTAGCTGTTTTTATCACTATCGCCGTTTATGGGTTTGTTGGCTTAGTTGTAAAAGCAGATGATATTGGCGTACATATGGCCAAGAAGAACCATCATCCGCAAGTAAGAAAAATGGGGCGTGGTATTGTAAAGTTCATGCCGCAATTTTTAACAGCTCTCAGCTATATCGGGACAGCAGCCATGCTGTGGGTAGGAGCAGAAATTATTGCACACGGTATTCCTTTTACCAGTCATGCCTTGGATAATCTAGAACATTCTCTAGCCAACATTCCCGTTCTTGCCTGGTTTGCGAAAGCGTTGGTTTGTGGCATAGGTGGATTGATTTTAGGTGGTATCATAGAAAAAATCGTGGTGCTTGTACGCAAAGTTGTTTGAGGTAAAGGAAAGTACTAGAAGCTATCTCATAAATGTTCTAAGTAGAATCATCATGCAAGCCAGGAGTATGAAAGCTTTGAAGTTTTCAGCTTTATATTCATACCTTGTGACACATCTTCTGTAGTTAAAGAGCCAGGCAAAGAAGCGTTCTATCTTCCACCTTCGTTTGTAGCGCCTAAGCTTTCTGCCATCCTGTGTCTTTTGCTTTACTCTGTTTGCTCTATGAGGAGCAATCAGTTCTATGCCCTGCTGCTTGAGGGCCTCATCCAGCGGATCAGAATCATAGGCTTTATCACCTATGAGCTTTTCAGGCAGTGGCTCAATAAAGCGCTCATCAAGGACCTTCTCCACCAGTTTTACCTCATGGGGAGATGCTGATTAGATAGAGACAGATAATACAAGACCAGCAGCGTCTGAGACTGCCATGATCTTGGTGCCTTTTCCTCGCTTAGTTTTGCCAACAAAAGATCCCCTTTTTTAGCCATGCAGAAGGAGCCGTCAATAAAGCACTCGCTCAAATCCACATCGCCTCTTTCCTGAAGGTCTCTTGCCAGCGACTCCACCACCCGCTGCATCACACCCTCTTTCCGCCATTGCTGAAATCTCCTGTGGCAGGTCTGGTAAGGAGGATAGACAGTTGGCAAATGACTCCACTGCGCCCCCGTCTTCAGTATCCACAGAATTCCTTCCAATACTTCTCGTTTGTTTCGCCAGGGCCTACCTTTTCCATCGGCTCTTCTGGCTCCCTCTGGAATCAGATCCTTTAGCTTTTCCCACTGTTTATCTGTCAGCCTCATAACAGATAAACAAAGGGTTATAGGTTGACAGTTTTCAAACCAA
>NZ_JAJJWI010000034.1 GCF_020907275.1 Pontibacter silvestris
CATAATAAAAGTTCTCTATATCCAGTCGGGGCTGTTCCTCTCGTAAAGGAGTTTGAGGCAGGAATCCATCTTTGGCATATGCTTCAAAAGGTCCCAGGTAATGCTTTAGGCCCGTAACTAAGGCTACGTGCTCCACCGTTTTCTTGGGCGACAAAGCACTTAGCAGATTGCGGACCATGGCGGCGTTGACCCGGATATTATCGGCTTCCGTTTCCATGCGCATCCAACTGGTAATAAACACGTGCGTGGGATTAACCGTTGCTAAAGCTGCCTGTAGGCCTTCCGGCTGCAGTAGATCGGCCGCAACCGGTTGCAGGTTCTGTATATCCTACTTCGGGTTGCGGGCTAAGCCGTAGGTGGTCCATCCTTGGGAAATCAGTTCTTGGGCAAGATTGCTTCCGGTTATTCCACTGGCTCCAACTATCAAGGCTGTTTTATTCATATCTAATTTTTCTTTCATTATCATTCAATATCGAATTAGCTAGATCATACGTGACGCCTTGGACCTGGTACCATGAAGAACACGAAGATGAGCTTGAAAAGAAAACGTAAAAAGTTGCACAGGGTAATAAACCATTGTTTTATTTGCTCGATCCCTTGTATTTTGGTGAAGTTTCCCTACTCTTTAATTCTCATTACAAAATATGGCAAAAGTCAGAAGCTAACCTTTCTTCAACATAACTATCGTTATACGCCCATAAAAGTCTTATGAAAATTCGCCCTATCTTTCCAGGTTCTTACAACCTTCATATAGATGCATTCGTATAGACCTATGGCTAAAAGTTGAAAAGTTTTCTAAAAACTGATCACAACAAGAAGAGGCTCTTCAGGATGAAGAGCCTCTTCTTGTTTTCAGCCTATAAGCTGCTTTAAGTTAGATAGCAGAAAAGGTGGTTAAGCTCGCTGCACACAGATAGGAAAAAAGATTGTTTAAGGAGAGTGAGTATGAGCTTCTGGTCTATCTGCCGTGGTCTTGGTGTTTAAGTACCTAGCGGCGGATCTGGTAAAAGTCCACGACGTGTTTCTCCCCCAGTTTACGGGAACTCACTTCGCCGCAGAGTTATTCGGTTACGATACCTTCTCTTAATGTTTTTTCCTTTATTTCGATCAACTTTGTGTCAACCTATATCAAGACAAGACAAGGCACAAATATTTCCGCTTAGTCTAAAACTCCTCATCAAGGGAGAAGACATTCTTGTCTTTCTCGGCCATCACACCGGCCTTTTGATAATCGCCCACTCGCTTTTCAAAGAAGTTTGTCTTACCCTGCAACGAGATCATTTCCATGAAATCAAACGGATTAGCTGAATTGTAAATCTTGCTGTAGCCCAGTGACACTAGCAGGCGGTCTGCCACATACTCGATGTACTGGCTCATCAGCCTCGCGTTCATACCTATCAGGTCCACAGGAAGTGAGTCTGTCACGAACTCCTGCTCTATGCTTACGGCATCACGGATAATCGCGTGCACACGCTCTTCCGAAAGCTTGTTTTCCAGCATACTGTAAAGCAGGCAGGCAAAGTCGCAGTGCACTCCTTCATCACGGGAGATCAGCTCATTGGAGAAGGTCAGGCCAGGCATTAGACCGCGTTTTTTTAGCCAGAAAATAGAGCAGAATGAGCCGGAGAAGAAGATGCCTTCCACAGCCGCAAAAGCGATCAGGCGCTCGGTGAAATTCTCGCTCTCGATCCAGCGAAGTGCCCATTCGCCTTTTCTTTTAACTGCCGGTACTGTTTCCAGCGCACGGAACAAACGGTCTTTTTCATGCTGATCTTTGATATAGGTATCAATCAGCAGGGAATAGGTTTCCGCATGGATGTTCTCCATCATGATCTGGAAACCGTAAAAGCAGCGGGCCTCGGGTATCTGTACCTCGTTCATGAAGTTTACGGCCAGGTTCTCGTTCACAATGCCGTCGGAGGCGGCGAAGAAAGCCAGCACTTGGCTGATAAAGTGGCGCTCGCCGTCGTTCAGACGCTCCCAGTCTTTCATGTCCTGGCCCAGGTCTATTTCCTCTGCTACCCAAAAGCTTGCCTCCGCCTTCTTATACATCTGCCACACTTCTTCGTGTTGGATGGGGAACAGGACAAAGCGGTTCGGGTTTTCTTTTAATATTGGTTCCATATACTATTTGATTTATTTATAAAATGAGCTTTCATGAATCAGATGCCTGTAGCCAAGCCTGGCTTGCTCTCAATCCCTTACTGTTGCCACAGGGGTTGAGTAGCTGTTATGTTATGGCTGATATTAAGCTTAGCAACTGGACAAAGCTCACCCTTTATAAGAAAAATCTACTTGTAAAAATTAGCTAAATTCAGGTATTTGCGGAGCATGAAGCGACATAAGCAGTTTACGCCACTTGTTATCATAGACCGTTCGGCAGAAAAGTGGCCACCCTACGAGCACAGCCATAACTACTATGAGATCATCTATATTAGGGAAGGCTCCGGTTCACATCACCTGAATGAGTCTGTGTTGAAGTATGGTAAAGGAGATGTTTTCGTGCTAAGCCCTTCAGATAGCCATTATTTTATGATAGATGTGCCAACCAAGTTTGTCTCGGTCAGGTTTACTGATTTTAAAGTGCAAAGAGGCCCTAATGTGTCGTATGAATGGAGCCGGGAAGTAAATCTTTTATTGCACAGCCGTGTCGTGCGTAATTCAAGGCTGCGGTTTACTAAGCAGGATAAGGTGCTTATAATGCACATTTTTAAAATGCTGCATTCCGTTCGGGAAACCATCATGGAAAATGAGTCTTTTATATACCTTCAGGTACTGTCGCTGCTGACAATTATCAAAAGAAATCTTCCCGCCGCCAAAGAAACTAAGTCAACATTCACTACAGCTGGCACTCACAGCAAACTAGAGCAGTTGTTGTCGTATATCCATGAGCATATTACCCAACCACACCTGCTCCTGACAGAACATCTGGCTGGGAAGATAAACATGCCTCAAAGTTATATAGGCGCATTTTTTAAGCGGAACATGGATATAACCCTGAAGGATTATATCAACCAGTGCAGGCAAACATTAGTAGAGAGCAGGCTGCGGAGCGGAGCGTATACAATGAAAGAAATTGCCTATGATTTTGGCTTTACTGATGTGAGCCACCTGAATAAGCTCTTTAAAAAGCACAGGGGAATGAGCCCTAGTGAGTTCAGGAGAAAGTGCCTGACCACATAAAAAAGTTTCAGAACACCCTTCTAGGTTAGAGAAGCGTAACTGTCCCTGCTTCCATTCTGATACCAAAGGTTCTCAATACAACCGCTATCTTATGTGTTTAAGAAAGCATATTGCCAGATTCACATGATATTAGTTTTGTCGGAGGGGGTTGAATGCACTAAATTGCTCTAAAAGCGCTTCAAAAAGTTACAGATGAATCCTATTAATAAATATTCCTCTCTCCGGGTTTAATATTGACGAAGTGAACCGTAGCTCCTGTGAAAGAATTGATCCAGTATAGCACTGCTCTTTCCAGAGCCGTAAAAAGTAACATTCCTAGGGTCTTTCAAATGAAATCCGATCAAATTGGTGTATCGGCTAAGGTATATGTAAATGTAAATGTAAGTACCCCATTTTTCAGACAGTGTAAATGAGACTTTTCACAATCTTTTCTACTACCACCACTATGAAGTGGTCATGTGGTAAACTTGCCGTGCAGGCCCTGTGCCAGGGGAGGAGTTTTCCATGCTATGATAAAAATAGCTATCACACCTTATTATATCCCGAAAAAGGTTACTGAAATGGAGCAGTCTCTTTATGCTTTGGTGACTTGTGCTGGAAGAAAATCAACCTGGAACCAGCATATCGCTGGTTCCAGGTTGATCGGTGATTCATAATAAGAAAGCCCACTCATTGAGCTCCGCCCAAAAGAACAGCAGAAAACGTCTAGATTTTCTCAGGCAGCAGGAGCGCGTCTTCGTAATTACCGAGAACCGGCTCCGAAGGTGCTCCTTGGGTGACAGCCTCCACCAGCAGTCTGCCTCCCACGAATGCTCCTTTCCAGGACTCACCCAGGCCCCCGAAAACCTCTTCGCGGTCGCCGCGGGAGCGAAGGGCGTTGATGCCGACTTTGAAGGCCTGAACCTCCCTGGCTGTGCGCTGGGCCCACTTCTCATCATCTGAGGAAATGGCAGCCACCAGAGCTCCATTGGAGATATTCATCTCGCCTACCAGCTCCTCTACCCGGTCAACCAGTACGACGGAATCAATCGGGCCGAAAGGCTCTTTGAAGTACAGCTCACTCTGGCGCGGCAGGTTTACCAGTGCCCGTGGTGCGCGGTAAGCCGAGCGGTCCTGATTAGGCAGGAAGAGAGCATCATCCAGTTTGCCTTCATAAATGGGTGTGGCACCTGTCTTGAGAGCATCTGCATATAACCGGTCCAGGTCCTCGGCCTGGCGACTGTTGATTACTGGGCCGAATGCTAAATCGGGTAGCTTGTCATCAGGATTATCCACTAAGGTAGGATTACCGATTTTGAGGCTGCGGATGGCATCCCAATATGTTTCCAGGAACTGTGGGAACGAGCGACGCTCTACCACAAAGCGTACGTAGGCCGTACACCGCTGTTTGCCGTAGTCATAGCCTTTCTTGAGCTGCTCACCCAGTCTGTTCCAGTCTGAGAAGTTCCAGATGCCATAGGTGTTCACGCCCTCCATCTCCAGCATGTAGCGCTTATGCACAGAGGCCAAGGCATCGGCAATGTTACGGCCGTTGTAGCGTCCGCCCACAAAGGAAAGGCAGGCAATGGCCTGATCCTTTACCAACACATCGCTCAGCTCCCCACCCGAACCACTTACAAGCGTCACAGGTAAACCACAGCGGCGGGCAATAGCAAAGGCAAGGCTCAGCGAGATAAAGCCGCCGTCGGTAGGGGTCTTGGCTACAGTGGCGTTTCCGCACAGCACTTGCACCAGTACGGCATGCATCAGCACCGACATGGGATAGTTCCAGGACGCAATGTTCGATACCACACCCAGGGGTTCTCGGCGGCCAAGCATGTCCTCTATGTTATCCACATACCATTGCACGCCATCTATGCATCGGTCAATATCGGTGAAGCCAAGCTTATAAGTTTTGCCGATCTCCCACATCAAAAGCTTTCCGATAAGGTCCACATGTTCCCGTAGTCCATCGAGGCACTCCTGCACGCGCCGCTTACGCTCATCCAGGTCTATGCGGCTCCATTCGGCGGCTACACCATGAGCGCCTTGTACGGCCCGCAACGCAGTGGCCCTATCCAGCATGGGCAGGCTACCTATTACGGAACCGTCTATAGGGGATACAAACTCTTTAGGAGTGCCTTTTTCCTGCCAGCGGCCTTCCAATAGGTTCAGGAAGTTGCCGTGCTGGTCAAATATTTCGGGAGCTACCTGCTCCACCTGGTGAAGCAGCTGGGTAAACTCAACCTGCGGGGAAATGATTTTTGCCATTGATTAACTTACGTTATGATATATGAGGAGAAGAAATAAAATCACTGTTCTGGAGTCTAACCTGGAGTTAAGTAAAGAGGTGGGGCGGTAGTCAGAGCGGTTCGGATTTCCAGACGCAGCTAGTTGATCAGTAATTGCTCTTTGCTGCTGATGAATTTTTGTACCGCATCCTTTATGTCGATACCTGATCTGTCGGCCAATACAATCAGCCACCAAATATTCTCCCCCAACTTATGCTCTAATTCGTTTCGGGAATTCTCCTTTGGCCAACGCTGCTGCTGCGACATGATATTCCTGCCTACCAAGCCCGCATCGGTCAGATAGGCCAACGCGTCTTCTTCCACCGTCCATTCGCTTCCGTGGTGCTGTAGCTCAAGCTCATGGTATTTTCCCCGTATCTCCAATGAACGGCGGATGATTTCGTCTAAATTATGCTTACTCATGTTTTTTTCTTTTGGTTAAAGTATCAAATCTGCTTTTACAAAGGAGATCTTACCACCCTTGAATGTAAAATCAAAGGTTCCTCCTATTTTCCCCTCCGGAAACTTTCCTGTAAACTCTACTTCCAGGTGCGCATTTTCGTCATCTAAAACATCTAATCTGACCAGCTTGGTCTGCGTCTGAAAGCCAATGAAATAACTGTCAAAATATTCCCTGATGCCGCTGTGCCCTGAGAATGTCGCGCCGACGGAAGGATCGTCCAAAATGGCATCGGGCTGGTAGAAATCCAGGTATTCCTTTGTTTTGAAATCATTGCCGGTGGCAATCCAATCATTGATAAAAGTCTGGGTTTTCATTTCCGTTATCTCTTTAGCCACATAGGTTTTACCTTTATAATTTCCTGATGGACGGGGCAAGTTTCGGAATGCGCTCCTGGCAGATACCCGATACTCATCAAAAACTCGTTTACTATTTCACCGCCGGTAAACCGGAATGTTTTCTTAAAAAGTTTTACCCATTCTTCCTTGGTTTTCGGATGGTGGTGTTCCAGCCATTTTCCGAAACTGCCATATTCTTTCTGCAGTTCAAGGATTGACTTCGCGTTTTCTATGGCTGCATTCACTTTAAGTTTGTTACGGATAATCCCGGGATCATTCAGCAGCCTTTCACGGTCTGTCTCGCTGTAGGCGGCAACCTTTTCGATATTGAAATCATCATAGGCTTTGCGGAAGCTTTTCTCTTTCTTCAGGATGGTTTCCCAGCTTAACCCTGCCTGGTTGATTTCCATCAGGAGGCGGCCGAACAGTTCGTTATCATCATGAATGGGAAATCCGTAATGGTTGTCATGGTAGTGTTGATGAAGGCTTCGGCTGGGTTCTTTCATCGTTTGGATGTAACTGCAATAACTCATTTTATTCTTTTTATCTTTTATACAGCACAAAGTTGCTCCAAACTCTGAAGGATAAATTCGCCGGAACGGAGAGTTTTGTTGCCGTTCTGACGAACTGTGTTGTCATTGCGAACTTTCGGTCCCGCCGCAGCATAAATGTAACCGAATTTTTTAGCTATTTCCTACCAGGGCAGTGCACCGGAGGGTCCGAAGAATCCGCCAGTTATTGACATATCATGTAGGAGAGCATAGCTGACTATCAATTGTGCTGCGCTTTCAGGCGTATCTGTACCTGTATTGTTATTCAGATCCGTCTTGATATGACCCGGTTCTATGCCCACCACCGGAATACCCAAAGGTTTTAACTCCTTGGCAAATGCAACCACAAAGGCATTCAATGCCGTTTTGGAGCTGGAGTACCCACCGAAATTCACTTTCCCGTAGATGGTATTCTCATCACCCGAAAGCGCAAGCGAGCCGACAATACTGCTGACCATGATTATACTTGCCCTATCAGAGACTTTTAGTAAAGGCAATACATTTTGGGTTACCCTGACAGGACCGAAGGTATTGACCTCAAATTGGTTTCGGATAGATGCCAGAGGTTCCTCACTTGGCAGAACCGATAAGTCCCAGGCATAGCCGGCATTGTTGATTAAGATATCCAGCTTGCCGATACGTTGCTGTAAATATGAAGCAGCTGAGCGTACACCTACATCATCCGAAACGTCAAGTTGCACCAGTTGAACATCCAGATTACGGGCTTTGAGTTGGTACAAAGCTTCTTCTCCCTTCTCCATATTCCGTACACCCATCCAAACCTGGTATCCCTTTTCTGCAAACAATGTAGCCGTAGCCAAACCGATGCCCTTATTGGCACCGGTTACCAGTACAGTTTTATTATTACCCATTGTTTTCTATCGTTTCAGGATCAATACTACCTGGCATTGCGTGATGGGACAGGTCTCCGGCCAGAGTGATGATCAACTCGCGGACTGAAAAATGCCAGGTATCATTCGTCTGTTTGAAAACATCGTGGTAGCGCCCTACTGCGATAGGTTGCAGGGCAAGGCCGCGTTCTTTATCCTGCTGAAATATGGTTAGGTACGATACAGCGGTGGCTTCATTTTTCTCCTCCTGTATGTCCAGAACAATATTGGTGGTAACGTGTGCCGTCCGCAGCGTGCCATCCGGGTACACCTGGAGATTCTTTTTCAATTGGCTTGCCACCCCTTCCTTGCCTTCCATACTGCTGCCCGGGGATATGATTTTTCCATTTATGAACAATTCACCTACCTTTTCAAAATCTGCCTGGTCCACATAATGGGTGTATTTCCCGATCAGGTTTAAAATTTGTTGTTCGCTACTCATCATATAATTTTATTTACAGTCTGGTTGATTTGAGTTAATAAGACCAATGAGGTTTGTATCCGGAATACCGGAAAGCAATCTTCTTTACAGAACTTCTATTTTGTAACATCTGCTTTAGAAACGGACCTTAAAAAACAGTCGGGATTGTTCCACCGTCTATCACGTAATTCGCGCCGGTGATGTAAGACGCTTTGGGTGAGGCCAAAAAGCCCACTAAATGCGCAATCTCCTCCGGTTGGGCCAACCGGTTCATGGGTACTCCCCCCAGGCCATCCATCACTATCTGAGCGGCTTCATCAGGGCTTTTCCCGATGGAGGTGGCATAACTTTCTAAGAAAGTATCCATCGCCGCGGTTTTAACCATTCCCGGGGAAACGGTGATCACCCGAACCCCATTGGAAGCCACTTCATTGGCCAGTGTCTTGCTGTAGTTGTTCAGGGCTGCTTTGGTAACGCCGTAGGAGAAATTGGAAGCATAAAGGGGCAGTTTACCGTTGAGGGAGGAGATATGGATAACCACTCCCGATTTCCGCGCCATCATGGAAGGGACGAGTGCCTTATCCAATTTGATAGCTGCCAAGAGGTTCAGCTGCAAATCACTTTCCCAGTCCTGGTCTGAGAGCACGCTGAAACCGCCTGCCGGGGAAGAAGTCCCACCCACATTGTTGACCAGAATATCCAACCCGCCATATTGCTCGGTAATCTTTTGGGCTAACGCTTCATTGTCCGAGCTCTTCGTCAGATCCGCAGCTATGAAATCATAGGCTATCCCTTCTGTGGGTTTGCTCCTTGCCGAAACTACAACGGTAGCCCCCAAGGCTGCCAGTTCATCTGCGATGGCTTTTCCGATGCCCTTTGTTCCGCCGGTAACCAAGGCTACCTTACCTGTTAATTCTTTTTCTGGATTTTTCATTTTATTCATTGATTTAACTGAAACAAATGTTTCAGATTTGGTTAAAAAAATACGTTTGTTTGATTGCCACTACCGGATCCCGCAGGATAGTTCGGAGATGTGCCTGGCTTTGTCCCTTTTCGAAATTCACTACATGAATCTCGTGGTGCATGCCTGATTTTCTAAAGCCGTTTTCCGTCGCAAATTGCTGCAATAGCGGTAGGGTTTCCAATTCCCCCGCAAGGAGTCCTGCGTGCAGAAGCTGCACGCATTTTCCAGCCGTATAGGTGAAGCGCTCAACATCCCTGGAAAAGGGATTCTCCGCTGAACTTCGGGCTATTTCCCGGATAGCCTTGTCCGGAATATACTCCGGAATGCGGATGGCTATTCGGTAATGAAGCTGGTCCAGGTCCACAGTGGTATAGAATTCACCGATGTCCACGAAACCCGTTTGCTCTTCATCATACCAATAGAAGATTTCCACTACCTGGCTTATAAACGCCTGCTCCGTTCCCCCGTACTTTTCTTGCAACCGGGAAACAAAGTCTTTTATGGCTTTTTTCTTCCCGTAGAAAGCGGCCGTTCCGGGGCTTCCTTCTCCGAGAATGGAAACATAGCTTACCTGAGCGATGTCTACGACCTCCGGTGATTCACCCGCAATATAGTAACTGCTGTATTTCTGCTGTAGGTCTATGGAGTTCATAATTTTAAAACGTTTGTTTTAAAAAAAGGTAAAAAAATTATAGACTTAGCTGCTCGATCAGAAACTGCGCTGTTTTCTTGATTCTTGTTTTGTCCCGGTGGATGATAAAGGACTCGTGCCAGCCTGTAAAATGGTTGATGATATAGTCTGTCAGCATCTCCGCATCCTGACTTACCTTGATTTCCTTCTTCTCAATAGCTTTTTTAACCAATCCGATCAACAGCTGATAGGTAAACTCACTATCGGCCCTGATAATCTTCTGCACTTCCGCATCTCCGGTGGCCACTTCAAAGGTGGTCTTGATGGCCAGGCAACTATTAGGTTCATTGGTGATCGTGTAAACGGAAGCGTTGATATACTTTTCAATTGCTTTCAGCGGAGACGTGATCTGCTGCAACTGCTTTTTGGCGGCATCCATCCGTGATTCCGTGTAGTGTTTGATGGCTCTTATGAAAAGCTGGTGCTTGTCGCCGATGGTATTGTACAGGCTGCTGCTGTTGATACCCATCGCTTCGGTAAGATCCCGCATGGTCGTACCATTATAGCCCTTTTTCCAAAAGACGTCCATTGCCTTGGAAATAGCCAGTTGCTCATCAAATTCTACGTTTCGTGCCATAATACAAGGCAAAGGTAAACAAATTTTTGAAACAATCATTTCAGAATTTGAATTCTTATTCATTTACCTGTATCCGTTTCTTTATCCGGCTCAAAGATTGGTTCTTGATGCCCAGAAATGACGCGATATGAAAAGAGGCGACACGTTGGACAATGTTTGGGTGCTCTTTCAACAGGTTCAGATAACGTTGCTCGTGGGTGAGGAACAATAAGTCTTCTGCACGTCCCTGCGACTGATTGAAAAAATGCTCTGCCAGAATTCTGCCGAAGCGTTCCCAGGGTTTGTGGTTCAGGTACAGGTTTTGCAAATCCTGATAAGGAACATACAGTATTTCCGCATCTTCCAACGCCTCGATGTAATAATTGCAGGGATGCTGGTAGATGAAACTCCGGAACGAAACGATAAATTGCCCTTCTGAGAAAAAGAAGATATTCTTTTCCTCGTCCGTTTCCGGATCATAGTAGTACACCCGGAAGATTCCTTTGATCACGATGCCCAGATCTTTGCAGACTACATTTTGCTTATTGTAGAAATTTCCTCTGGGAATATCCCTTTTCTGCCAAAAAGCAAGGCTAACGGAGATTTCCTCCTCCGTTAGCCTTGCGAACGGCGTTACTATATTTTGCAAAAGTTTTACGCTATCACTTTCCATTTCTAACTGTTTAGGTATTCCAGCGTTTTGTCCACATGGGCATTCCCGTTCAGAAAGCCACGGTATTTGAATACGACTTTCCCACTTTCATCCACCACAAAGGTTTCCCTTCCGGTGAGGAACAGTACGTTTCTAATCCCGAAGGATTTCAACACCCTGTTGTCCGGATCGCTCAGTAAGGTGAAATTCAGTTTATGGTGTGCAGCAAAATTTCTGTGACTCTCTACACTGCCTGAGTTGATTCCGATTACGATCGCCCCTTTATCTTCGAAGAATTTATAGCTATCCCGGAACGCACATGCTTCTTTGGTACAAACCCCGCTTTCATCTTTCGGGTAAAAGTAGATGATTAGTTTTTTTCCGAGGAAATGCTGGATGTTGAAATCCATACCGTTCTGATCCTGTAGCGTAAATGCCGGGACTTTGTCGCCTACATCTAACGTTGTTTTGGTTTTATTTCTCATCGTTCAATCTTTTGCAATATCCTGAAGGATAGAAGTCAGTTCATTCGGCTTTGAAATAAACGGACTGTGTCCCGTCTGAATGGTGAAGGTGTTTGTGATGCCCGCCTCTGTTGCCATTTGTTGCTGGAACGGATAGCTTATCGCGTTGTCCATGGTGGTGAACACATAATATTTTCTTCCTGCGGAATTATAATTTTCCGGCGTATACTTCAACGGGGTTGCCAAAGGAGCGACAGGTTCTGCCTTGTAATGACTTAGCACATACTGCTTTTGCTCTTCAGTTCCGTCCTGGATGAACACCTTGGGGAAATTTACCTCCGGATCCACCAGGCCAGCCAATGTATGGTCTTGATTGAATTCCAGTACCGGCCCTAACAGCGAGCCCGGATCCATTCCGGCATAGTCCAAGACACTTTTCCCGTTTTGCGGAATGAATCCGGCTACATACACCAGCTTAGTGATTTTCGCTGGCATTTCAGAGGCTACTTGCGTGACTACGGCACCTCCCAAACTGTGCCCCACAAGTATGACGGGTTTATCGAATGAAGCGATAGCTTCCTTCACCTGATTGGCATAGCCAGTAAAGCTAAGCCCGCTAACCGGTGTATCATCTTCACCGTGGCCTTTGAGATTTACGACAGTGACATCGTAGCCATCTGCCACCAGGTTATCTTTGACTTGTTCCCAGGCAAAAGATGCCTGCCAGGCACCGTGTACCAGTACCACGGGAGATCTTTCCGTTCCCGGAACCGCATCGTCATCATCGGAGCAGGAAGCAAATGCTATCATGCTAACCAACACTAAGCTCAATCCTGAAAAGAGCCTTGTTAGTTTTTTTGTTTTGTTTTTAAATGTATTCATTGTTTTGTGTTTTATTATAGAACAAAGGTCCGCAGAATCAATCCGGCAATTTTTCACTTAAGTTAATTTCGGAGAACTTCTTTTGGATTATCATACCTAAATGTTTTTGGAATAATAAGAAACCAGAAGAAGATCAGCTACTTCATGCACGTAATCCGTTGTTGCCCATACCATAATTTGAAAAGGAATGCTGTTTTTGAGCAGGCAAAGTGCATTTACCCATCTATTTCCGATAGTATGAAAGACAGACAAATTTTCCGCTATACTTCCATGCAGTAAACGACGAATGATAGCCATTCCATGGGGGATCCATTTCTCGGTCGATTACCATGATATATAGCCGAAACCAGGAGCATAAGAAAGCCTATCTAATTCAGTAAACTTCTTTTATAATCCAACGGTGACAATGCCGTCTTGCTCTTGAAGAGCTTATTGAATGATTGCGGATGCTCGAAACCAAGCTGGTAAGCGATCTCGGCAACCGTTAATTCGTCTTTGGCCAGATATTCCTTTGCCTTATGAATGACTTTCTCGTGGATGTACTGCTGGGTGTTCTGCCCTATCAGGTTACGCAGCAAATCGCTCAGGTACCGTGGTGTGAGATGCAGTTGTTCCGCTACAGAATGAACAGTCGGTAAACCGTCTATCAGTGATTTGTCATCGTTGAAATAGCCCTCCAGCAGAGTTTCTAATTTGCTCAGGATATCATTGTTCACCGCTTTTCTGGTGATGAACTGACGGTCGTAGAAACGGTGGGCATAGTTGAGCAACAGTTCGATCTGGGAAATGATCACATCCTGGCTGAATTTGTCTACCCTTTCACTTAATTCTTCCTGGATAAATCGATAGATGCTCAGAATAGTCGTTTTTTCTTTTTCAGAGAGATAGAGTGCCTCTGCTGCGGAATAACTGAAAAAACCGTATTGTTTGATGGCGGTGTTCAAAGGATAGGCCCGAAGAAAATCCGGGTGAATATGCAAGGTCATCCCGTCGTAATCGGCTTCTTCCTCCTGCATGCGCAGTAGTTGTCCGGGAGCGATAAAAGACATCCCGCCTTCTTCGAAATCATAATATCCCTGCCCGTATTTAAGCCTTCCCGAGAAACTGGTCTTGAAGGATACTTTATAGAAATTCAGGATAATACCCTGTTCGTAGTCCTTAGGGTCGAAATGGGCCTCTCCATAGTTCAGGATGCTGATCAGCGGGTGGCTAGGAGCCGGTTGGCCCATTGCTTTATGGAGCTGGGACAGAGAATTGAATACGACTGGCTGCTTTTTCATTTGGAAAAAAATTAAAATTCCTGTCCTTTCTATTTTTGTACGGACAGGAATTTAGTTGAATTAAAATACAAATTGGGATTTAATCTTTTGCACCTGCGCTTCTGGTCCGCTTTCCAATCGCTCTGTGTATAAGGCAATCGCATCTTTCCCGGCAACATATCTCAGTTGATTTTTACCATCGGTTGCCGCATTGAAAATAACCTGTGCTACTTCTTCCGCTTTGGTATATGCTGCCACCTGCTCGGCGCTGTACCCTTCACTTACTTTGGCTGTCAACTTTTGATAGGCATCGTGCATTCCACCCTGCAAAGAACGTCCGGCGAAATCGGTTTGCATTCCACCCGGAGCCACTACCTTTACCTGAATACCAAACTGGGCAAGTTCATAAGCCAGTCCCTCGGAAAAGCCGTCTACACCGAATTTGGAGGCACTGTAAACGGAACAGGTAGGGAAGCTCAATAATCCGAAAGAGGAAGTTACATTGATAAAAGTGCCGCTTTTCTTTTCCCTGAAGTAAGATAAGAATGCCCGGGATACATGGATGACTCCAAATAAGTTGGTTTGGATCTGCGTTTCAATCTGCTCATCTGTAAATGCCTCCAATGGCCCCACTAAACCATACCCGGCGTTATTCAAGACCACATCCACATGGTGATTTTCCAGCACCTTAGCTACGGTTTCTCTGATTTGTTTTGAATTGGTCACATCCAAAGGCAGCAGCACGATGCTGTCCAGTTGCGAAAGTTCGGTTTCCTTTTCGGGGTTCCGCATGGTAGCAATCACCTTCCAGCCTTTTGAATGGAATAATCTGGCGGTAGCTTTTCCTAAACCGGCCGATGCACCTGTAATGAAAATTGTCTTTCCCATAACTATCTCGTTTTAATTGTACAATGCAAAATTCAATAAACCTTCCGTTTCTGGATTAACCGAAATGGTGGAAATAGTAGCCTGAATAACCTTGTGTAAGGTGATAAGATAATCTAAAGATAATAATGTTCAAGGCAGTCGCGACTCTAAAGACCTGCTCTGTCAAGAGGTTTGATGATGAAGAATACCGGCTTTGCACGTGGAGCATCATAGGGCAACCGTATGACTCAACCGGTTCGATTTATGGTTAACCAGGATGTCATCAATGATCGCTTGGTTGAAAGCCGTTTGCCTGGTGCTTACGACCGAATCAACCGAGAAAGCATGCAAGGCTTCCTCCACCGATAAGGTGCCCTCAGCGGAATCCTTGCGGCCATTGAAAGCAAACGTGTCGGGGCTACGCTGGCATTGGCTGTTGATGTTGATGCGGCCTACCTGCCCGGCCAGTAAATCAATCAGCAAACCGATATCCTCACTGTCCCGGCTGAAAATGCTGACCTGCTGCCCGAAGGAAGATTCCGTGATATAATCGACGGGTATCTCAACATCATCGAACGGCACGATGGGTATGATCGGCCCGAACTGCTCCTCACGGTAGAGCTTCATGGCTTCATTTACCGGGTATACAATAGCTGGTTTCATCAACGATTTATATGCCGAACCCCCACCGGATGCGGTATTCAGGATAGTAGCTCCATGTTCAACTGCATCTTCCAGGCACTCCTGTAAATACCTTGGCTTCTCCGGTTCCGCCAGCGGAGTGATAGCCACCCCTGCCGTCCAAGGCATCCCGATCGCCAGCTTATCTACCTCTTCCACCAAGCGCTTGTTGAAACGGTCGGCTATGTCCGTATGTACAAACAAGATTTTCAACGCCGTACACCGCTGCCCGTTAAAGGAAAGGGCCCCGGAAATACACTCTTTGACAGTCAGGTCCAATTCGGCATCATCCATGACAATAGCCGCATTCTTGGCATCCAGGCCCAACACCGACTTCAGGCGGTTGGATTTAGGGTGCATCTTTTTAAGGCTGTCGGCTACTTTACTCGAGCCGATCAAAGCCAGAACATCGACTTTGCCGGATTGCATCAGGAAGGGAACCGTATCACGCCCCCGGCCATACACGGTATTTACAACGCCCTTCGGAAAGGCCTCCCAGAAAGCCTCCAGCAAAGGCTCGAACAGGAGCGTACCGTGTTTCGGCGGTTTAAACAAAATAGTGTTCCCCATGATCAGCGCCGGAATAAGCGTGGTAAACGTCTCGTTCAGCGGGTAATTGAATGGCCCCATGCACAAGACCACCCCATAAGGCAGTTTTTTGGTTTGGCCGATGAAGTTTTGCTGTACCTGGAAAGCAGACGTTGAGTTATTCAGTTTCTTCGCCGCTCTTACCGTGTCCTGTATGTATTCGATGGTACGGTCAAACTCCTTCTCTGCATCAGCGGAGCTTTTGCCGATCTCCCACATGATCAGATTCACTATCTCATCCTTGCGCTGGACCATTTTCTTGGTAAAGACATCCAGGCACCTGATCCTTTTTTGCACCGGCATGGAAGGCCACGGGCCCCGCCCGCCGTTGTAGGCCTTTACCGCCGCGTTCAGCGCTAACTCGGCCTCTTTGCTTGTTGCCAGCGGATAGCTCCCGATCAGCATTTGTGATTCCTCTGCCGATGAATTATCGGTGTTTCTAAGATAAACAGGGGAAAACACCTGGTGTACCGGCCCGTTCCAAACTTCCAGCTCCCCGTCGATCAATATACGGCGCTGGTGAATCGGCCTTTTTATTCTGTTCTCGGCAGGAATTAAATCCGGGTGAATGATCAACCGCTTTAGTTTATTCTCTGATTCCATAACAATGCAATGGTTTTAAAGTGACTTATTCTGTTTCGGAGGATGGCACTGTCCCTGCAGGAAACGGGTCATCCCCGAAGAAGGAGTAAAGAGCAGCACCTGTTTTCCCCTCCTGAATTCAACAGCCTTTAGCAGAAGGGTGAGTGGACAATCAGGTAGTGCTGATTATCTATCCCTGCTCCTTTCAGTTATAATCAAAGTAGGTAAAGCAGATATTTCGCAAATCTCCGTATACCTGGCACAGTTTGCTGGCATTTATACCTTTTTCCTGATTTATAAAGGGCACCTGTGTAACTGCATCTAGTAAGTCATCCGTTAAAAGAGCATATGAATGGCTATCAATGGAATTTTTAAGAAGCCGGTGGGACTCAATGACAGCCCGCCCGTACAGTTTCTCAAAGCCCCCCACCCGGTATTCAGAAATCTCTCCGTAATGCGCGATCAGCTTCAAGGATAATTTTGAATCATGGTGAAACAGATCGGTGAATTCGGCCACTTTCTCTTTGAAGTGGAATAGCATCTGTTCATATTGCCTTAAAATATCAGAGCCGGAAGGAGGCGGTCCGATTCTATAGAAAAGAACCGCGTCTCCCTCGATCTCCGATACCTTCAGGCCCAGAATGTTATTCTCCAGAATAGACGACAGCAACTCCGTGATTACAAGTTTTCCTTCTGCCATGTCGGTTGAGTTGACAAAACGGGTAAAACCACTGATATCCGGCATCACAATCAATCCTTTCGATGGTGTATGGGTATACCGTCCAGGAACCCGTAGGTTGTTGAACGACATGGGTTGTTTTTCAAGTGTCTTTAACATTCCGTTCCGATTAAATGGTTTTACTGCCGTACCCTACTTACACCTCGTTTGCAGGCACATAGTTTCTGAATGAATCTATGGACAGCTGTTATTTTATTTGATGATGTAAATTTCGGCTTGATTTAAAATCAAAGAGTATCCAAATAAGGGATTGTTGTATCCAAAATGCTAATCAATCGCCCCTTGCCTGATTTTACCTGGGGGTTTTCATGCAGTCATCGTCCTTTATAGGGTAAACGGGATCGGTTTCACTACCTTCAACTCGGGCTGCCCCTCCTTTTAAAAGTCGATGATGTTTGTATCCGGAATGTCACGGATGATTGACTCCCCGAAAGCAGAGGCCGGGGATTGGAAACCTGTTTTGAAATCGCCCCTTAAGATCCTGTGCGCTACTGCCACTACAGAAAGCGAGGTCAGGGTGTACCCGGAAGGGGCATCCACTACCGAATAAGCCTTTCCGCCATCTTCATCGGTAACTTCCGCAGCGAGCCTGGTTCTGCCTGCCGCCCGTTCCTCCGCATTCGGGCCGTCCGGCAGGGCATCTATATCCGCCAGGTCCGCCATGCCGGACGCAGGTAGTTTAAGCTGAAAGTATTCTTCGATGTTTGGAATACCTGTTGATTTGTAGGAAAGGATAATGCCGCCTAACGGAGTTGGCAAACATTCCTCCTCCCCGTCGCCAAAGTAAAATAGTTTGGTCTGCGCATCAGCCACTTGTTTGATTTTGCCGTCTTTTCTTACCAAGATGCCTAATCCAGCGATATTACGGCTACTCTTGACCGAACCGCGGGAGAAACCTCCGTAATGCCTGAATGCCACGGATACTTTGTGGGGGGTCTTGACGCGCCTGGCGGTGTGCAGCACCAGTGCATCATAACTCACGAACATACCTGCACCGGAAATAAGCATGATCCCGGCTTGCTTTGCCTGCTCATCCAACGATTCGGCAAGTTGGTAGGTGGCAAGCTCCGCACTGATATCCAGGTGGTGGACACCGTTGTCAAGGCAGGCTTTCATCGCATATTCCGCCGTGTTCTCAAAAGGGCCGGCTGCGTTGATCAGGCAAGATGCATTTTGCAGTGCCGCTTTCCATCCGGCAGCGTCATCTACCCCGAAGGTATGGTAAGCAACCCCAAGCTCCTTCGCCAAGGGTTCTATCGTATCGCCAGATCTGCCTGCGATTTCAAACGGTAGTTCTAATTCTTTTGCCCGTTCACATACTAATCGTCCGGTATAGCCGGCAGCTCCGTATATCAGTATTTTGTTTTTTGATGAATTCATGGGTTGATTCTTTGATATGAATGCCTTATTTAGACAGTGGGGTTTGAGCCTCCGTCAATGATGTAGTTTGCCCCTGACAGGTAAGAAGCCCTTGGTGAAACCAGGAAACCTACTATTTCAGCCACGTCTTCAGGGCTTGCCATCCTGCCCATAGGAATACCGCCGAGGGAATTCATGACATTCTGCGTGCTCTCCTCTATAGTGATACCTGCACCTTCTGCCAAGGATTGTAAGTAACCTTCCATGGTTTCGGTTTTGACCATGCCCGGTGATACGGTCATCACGCGAATGCCTTTTGGGGTAACTTCCTTTGAAAGGCTTTTACTGTAGTTGATCAAAGCCGCTTTTGCTACTGCATAAGCGCCTAAAGACTCCCACATAGGCAAAACGCCGGTCAAGGAAGAAATATGGATGATCACTCCGCTTTTCTTTTCCAGCATAGTCGGCAGGATAGCCCTGTCGATACGTACCGGAGCCAGCAGGTTCAGGTGCAGGTCATTTTCCCAGTGCTCGTCTGTCAGCACACTGAAGCCACCTGATGGACTGTTGGAGCCGCCCATGTTGTTGATCAAAATATCCACTGTCCCAAATTTTTCCAGAATGCCGGTGATAACAGGAGTTGTTTCTTCTGCTATTGCCAGGTCTGCTTTGATAAAGTGGTGTCCGTATTCGTTATCTGCCGGTTCATTCCTTGCCGTGATGATCACGGTAGCGCCTGCTTGGGCCAATCTGTCGGCAGTGGCTTTTCCTATTCCTTTGGTACCGCCTGTAACTAAAGCAATTTTGCCTGCCAACTCTGGGGTGATCTGTTCTTTGTTTTCCATGGTTGTTTATTCTATTTTGAATCGTTTGTTTTATAATTTCCGAAAAAAATTTTGCTTTGGGGTGATAATCTTCTTTGATATTTATAGTTTCATAGCTGATGCTATAATTTCTTATCTAGTATAAATAAGTTTGAATACGCTCATATAGATTCACCTCATGGTGGCACCGCTGTAGCCCTTGCTCCAAAACACCTCCATCGCCTTCCGGATCGTTACCTCTCCGTTGAATTCAACTTTTCTTGCCACAGCTGCTGCAAAGATATGTATTTCTGAAACGATTGTTTTAAAATAAAGATATATTTTTCCTCTGTCATTATGGATACACCATTTACCGAACTGGCAACTTGCCCCTACCCGCGGCTCCGGATCTTTGCATCAGACATTTAAAGAAAGAAACCATGCAAACAATCTTCATTACAGGCGCCTCTTCTGGCTTAGGGAAAGCCGCCGCTGAATTATTCCATGCCAACGGCTGGAGGGTGATCGCCACGATGCGGAACCCGGAAAAGGAAACGGAGCTAAACCAGCTGGAAAGGGTAACCTTGTTGCCCTTGGATGTAACCAAAGCTGAACAGGTACGGGAAACGGTCGGGCAAGCCATGGCAATGGGCGTCGACGTGGTGCTGAACAATGCCGGCTATGGGCTCGTCGGTGGATTTGAGGCCTACACGGAGGAGCAGATCACCAGACAGCTCGATACCAACCTGCTCGGTGTATTCCGCGTGGCCCAGCCCTTTGTGACCTATTTTAGGGAACACCACAGGAAAGGGTTGTTCCTGACCGTCACCTCTGCCGCCGGGATTGCCGCAAATCCCCTGGCCTCCATCTACAGCGCAACGAAATTCGCCTTGGAAGGATGGAGTGAAGCCATGAACTACGAGGCCAACCAGTTCGGGATCTACTTCAAGACCATCGCCCCAGGTGCGATGAACACAGACTATGTCGGGCGCTCCCTGTCCTTTGCGTCGCATGATGCCTACATGCCGCTATGGAACAAGATGATCTCAGGGTTCGAGGACGGAAGCACCAACGTCATCTTCTCGGATCCGGCAGAGATCGCGGAGGTCATATACGAAGCGGCAACAGACGACAAGCCGCAGCGGCGCTATTTAGCGGGACCGGACGCCATTGCCCTGTCCGAGACCCGCCAGCACCTCGGTATCGAGGCGCACAGCGAACAGATACAGGGACTTTATAAAATAAACTAAGATGGAAAGAGGAATCTGAACGGAAAAGTGGCCGGACATCAGGCAGACGAAGGAGCCAAAGTTAGCTCGGGCGCGTGTCGCCTGAGCTAACTTAAAGGTGCTAACAAGTCATATCAATACCTCAGGAGGGCAGGCGACAGCCTTTGCCACCGATGTCACTCACCGGGAATCGGTGGAGGCTCATTAAAAGAGTGTAAGGCCTTAAATACTTGCTCCAACAAAGTAAAAGGACCAGATACATCCTGAACAAGAGAACAGCTGAGAGATTAGGATTTACCGAGGTTAAAACAGATTTTGTGCAAAAGGTTGTTTTAGCTTACAACTATGTGAACCTGACCATAGCTCATTCCATGGCAAAAGCGAAACTTAGTTTCCCGAATCTAAGCAACTTAAGAACCTATGAAGTTGAATTAAGCACGCTTGCCAATAGAAAGGAATATATACTCCAACTAAAAGAAAAGCTAAAAAGCAATATTGCCAAATGAGTGGATAGCTGACAGCCAATTGACTGCCAGTGCACCCCTCAGTCGAGTAGCGCAAGGCAACCGCCCCCTCACGCCCTCACTGAACCGTGCGTAAGACTCTCGCCTTACACGGCTCCTATTATCCAACCTTTACGGCCTTACTCCCAGCTGCCAGTGCGCAAACAGGTTCGGAACGGTTTTAGTCACTCTCCCCAGCCAATTACTTGCCCTGACTTTACGACCCCTTAGCTTCTTAAACTTCTGACGGGCCCAACTTTTGAGAATAAGATTTAAATAATTCAATAACCTCTGCAGTTCTGATTTGTAGAAATGTCCGTAGTAATTTATCCACCCTTTCACGACAGACTTCAATGCTACTACGGAATGTTCCGCCCGCGTGCCCTGCCTCGGTACTCTCGCTCTTGTGGGTCTGCCACTTGAGCTTCTCCCTTGCCATCAGGACGACACGTTCTCACGTTCCGTGCAAACGCCTGTGTTAAGTTCACGCTGCCTTGATGCCGGATGCCGCATGAGCAGTAGTCAGGTTGCCCTCATGCTTATCCCGGGACAGTGGTGACTCCCGGTTTTGACATCACCTATACGCTAACGACACTTCTTCGAACAGTTCACTTGCGTTCGTCTCCTTAACACTTACCTGCTACCTTTCCGGTAACTTTTCCTTGTCGCTCACGACCATGCCTTTTAAGCAAAGCCGCACAAGGCGGTTTGAAGCCTGCACCTGAATACCGGCTCCGAGGGGCCTGCCCTCATCATTTGCACAGCACCGAAGAACACCAAGGTGTCCTCCGTTCGTGACACACCACCACCGAACGTACGGGTCGCGTATTCGGCGGTTCGCTAAGCATAGCCTAACCGCTCTTTTCACCGGTCACGCCTTTGTCCTGATTTAAGATAGGGCTAGCAAACTCTGGATTTGAACCTCCTTATCGAATTTAGGACAACTTAACGTTCAGCCCTTCAGCAGCTTGTGAGACCTCCGTAGTGCTTACGGCTCGTTTCCAGGTAACTACTACGACCGCTGCTGACTTCTTGGCCCATAGAAACCGAATCTATTCCAAGACCTCCCCAGGTAAGACGCTTATCCTTCCACCTAATCCTGCCGCATCTACAAAAAGCCGCTTGTCCATCAGGGGCTTTGCAAAGATGTGCTTGCTTACCCACGGCTCCCTCCTCTTATACAGCACTGCGTGCGCTCTCTTCGCACTCTCGAGCTCAAGAGTATTCGTCAGTTCAGGTGTTTGCAGTCCCGCTTCCTTCAGTGCATGGGTCACCCCAAACCACCTTGCGGCTTGCTAATCGGCTTCACCAACTCGACGATAAGGACCTTGCACCCTCTGGATAATCTGAGTATATTTCATAAGAAATATACTCGCGCCATACTGGACGCACACAAANGCTCCCTCCTCTTATACAGCACTGCGTGCGCTCTCTTCGCACTCTCGAGCTCAAGAGTATTCGTCAGTTCAGGTGTTTGCAGTCCCGCTTCCTTCAGTGCATGGGTCACCCCAAACCACCTTGCGGCTTGCTAATCGGCTTCACCAACTCGACGATAAGGACCTTGCACCCTCTGGATAATCTGAGTATATTTCATAAGAAATATACTCGCGCCATACTGGACGCACACAAAACCTATAGTGCATAAACGCACTATAGCAAAGCCGCGACCCGCAACGGCTCCCGCGGACCCGCTGTAGCTATTTGAGCAACAGTCTGTATATAGAGGAAATCCTTACAAATGAGCCATGGCCCATATCCTGCAGAGTGCCTACGCGACCGTCGCCGCGGACGAAGAAAACGAGCTTGTGGAGGTGATCTGGCTGCGGCACTGCGAGGAGGAGGAGTTCCGGGAAGTCCTCCGGGAGACGGTTCGGCACGTCAACGCCCAAGGGGCCACCAAGTGGCTGTGCGACATGAAGCGGTTGCAGTACGTGCTGCTAGGCGACCAGAACTGGCTGGTCCGGGAGCTGCTGCCCACGCTGGACCCCGCGCTCCGGCACCGGTTCGCCTACGTGGTGACGCGATCCAATCTGGAGCTCATGTCGAGCCTGCGCGTCCATGAGCTGGTCCGGGAGGACCCTGCTCTCCGCCGCCGACTGGAGGTGGAGGTCTTCCTCGGGCGGGAAAAAGCCACAGAGTGGCTGGCCTAGGCAGGAGGCTTCCCCCGGGTTGATACGTCTTTGCCGATTTCATTATTGCTTTTGAGGAAAGGGTCATTAGCGTCACCACGTAGACCCTGCACAGGCTCGGCTCGCCCATCAGGATAAAGGCATTTGCGGAAAAGGCGCAGGCGCTGGCTGCTGGGACGGGAGTGAAAGCAGATCCCACAGTAGTCGGATGGTACACCATATGCCAAGCGCTCTATCCTCACAACCCTTTCCGTCTCAGAGACGGGCTCTGCCTAACCCAAAACAGGTAGAAGGCACTAGTACTTTCAGTATAAACAAACTCAGGTAACCACGTAAAACATAGGAGGTAAAAATAAAGCTAATGGAATACAAGCCGATCAAGACACAGTGGCAGTATGATTTTGTCGCCAAGCGCATAGAGCAGCTGAAGGACACCGACCCGTACACGCCTGAGGCAGAGGAGCTGAGGCTGCTGACAGAAATGGTTGTCGAGTACGTGATGAGAAAGGCGGGTTTTGATGATAGCCAGTCGCCTCCCACACATGGCTGAAGGCACGCCCCAGGTTGACACGCTATGCGCATGCTATATTGCCCACCCATTCACATTCTCCAACAGCACCTCAATAGTGAACATGAAAGTAGTTATAAGAGAAACAGCATTTCCAGCCAACTGGAGGGGGTAAGCGTTTTGGTACTTTCGCAGGGAGGTTATATCTTGTAAATTCTTCCCGTACAAGGGAATCAGCGAAGATGTACAACAAGCATGGTGAAGTCAAAAACGAAAAGGATATTATTAGTAGACGATGACCCTGCCGTCTCTTTTATGACACAACGGCTATTCAGGCAAGCGGCGGTAGAAGCAGAGGTGCTCCTGGCCAGTCATGGCCAGGAGGCACTCGATATCGTCCGGGGAGTGTGCAGGAATGAGCAGTGCCCGGAATTGATCCTGCTGGACATCAACATGCCAGTCATGGACGGCTTTGAGTTTCTGGAGGAACTCCAAAAGTCCGCTGATTTAAGTTCTGCCGCCATAAAGATTGTTATGCTTAGCAGCTCTACCCATCACCTGGATATGGTGACGGCAAAGGATTACCCGGTGATTGGTTGCATCGAGAAACCCCTTACTGTAGAGAAGCTGTCCAAGTTCATATAACAAGTACCTACCCTTACTGCGGCTGTCATTTTACATAATGGGGCTTATCGGCCACCTAAAGAAAGGATTTTGGCTAATGCTTTTTGGACGGATTAAGTGTTAAAACAGTAATGAAAAACGTCCTATTCTTTACTCTTCCAGACCAGGGACTGAGGCAAGCAAAATGAAGGGCAATTGAGGCAAAAACTCGTTAAAGAAAGCAGAGTAAACGATGCCTTTTCATTAACGAGTTGCTTTACTAGTAGTGGGATAATGGCCAGAGCGACTAAACTCTATAATAGGGTAGGTATCAAGATAAAAGAAGACTCCCCTTTTCATCAGAGAGCCTTCTTTTATCTTGATTATTGAAATCTTCAACTTTTAGCCATTCTCTTATACGGAGTTTAGCTTCCAGAGGTTATACTATCTGGAGAATGGCTACCGGATCCATCTTACATAAGACCATATTATAAGACTTCAAGTGCCACTCGTTATACCTTAGGAGTAGGTTTCTTACTAAATATCACCTTGTTGCACTTGTGGCTTAAAAGTATCAGTTCGTCTGGACTCCCTATTTACCCTGGCCTTTCACTGATAAGTTCATAACTTATACTCCTGCCTCCATCTTCTTCTTTTCGGAGAATCCCCTTCCGGATCAGATCCTGTATATCCCGTCCGGCCGTATCCTGTGAGCATTTGGCTATCTTGGCCCACTTGGAGGAAGTAAGTTTACCCACAAAGTCTTCCTGCAGCTTGCTGATGAGCAGCCGTTGCCGTTCGTTGAGGCGTGTAGGTCCCAAAAGTGAGCCTTCTGTAACACGGACTCCAATTTATCGTCTGCAGTACTTAAGCCGCTACGAAGGCAGGAAAGACCACTCCAGCCATTGGGTAATGCCCGCGCCACACGTCCGTTTCCATCATCAAAGGGATGTATGGTTACAAACCACAGGTGAGCGATTCCAGCCTTGAGAACTGGGTCGAACTTTGCCTCACTGTTAAACCAGTCCAGGAACTTGCTCATCTCATCCTCCAGCAGGGAGGCATCAGGTGCTTCATAATGGACCCTCTCCCGCCCAAGCGACCCGGATACCACCTGCATAAGTCCTTTCTCATTATCTCTCCAGGCACCGGTTATGATTTTGTACATACCGCTTCTTCCCGTTGGAAAAAGAGAGGCCTGCCAGGCAAACAAGCGCTCTTTGGTCAGGGGCTTCTGGTAATGTTGGGTGGCATCGAGCATCATCTCCACCACCCCCACCACATGACGGTCTGAGGGAATAAGGCCCGCTATGTCCATGCCCAAACGTCTGTCGATAGAAGACCGCACCTGCTCCGGATCCAGTAGTTCCCCCTCAATTTCAGTGGACTTCAATACATCTTGTGTGAGGGTCTGCAGCATGGTCTCTGACCTGACAGAGAAGCCAAGGGCCTCCATGCGTCCTACAATACGCCCTTGTACATACCATACTTCGCCAAGTAGACTGGAGAGGTGTCCTTCATCCCAGGTAAAATGAGGCCAGTTAGGGTGCAGATGTATGTAAAAGCTCATGATCGTTAACTTATACGGTAACTATACGCTTTATTCTCCGCGAAAATGCGGAGAATAACAGAAATAATCACCGCAAGCTTCATTTTCACCCTCAACTATGGTGGCCAGACCGCTCTATCCGCCAGCACAGCTTTGATAATGGGAGATAGAAAAGCAGCTAAATACGTCTAGTAGCCTTCATGTTTATATTCTATAGGACTGCTCCGCTCTTTCTCTAGTCGTTGCACTTCTTCCTTATACCAGTACATAAGGCGCTTTTAAAAAATGGAGGTGACTTGTTCTGACAAAAGCTGACTTAGGCAGGCAGTGCCAGGCAAAGCCTTAATAACACTTCTGATCTTTCTTGCCAACGGCACACGTGTCGGTGGCAACAGCAGGTAACATAAATAAAGAAATAATCAAGGCCTCTAAACTGATTTTCTCTTAAGGGTCTAGCGGCTCAAAGGGGTTGACACGAAATGCCTCCGGTTCAGGAAAAAAAGCATTTGTCTCGTCACTTATCTTTGTCATGCCCCGGAAGGGAAGATAAGTTAATTCACGCATACACCTGTCACTAATATGAAGCGTGTATTTGCTATGATCAGGGTTAGTTAGTGTCAGTACAGGTTTATGATCAGGTATGTTGTATCTGTAGATCATTCGGCTTACGTTCCGTAAATTGGTTGTGGTATGCCGGGCATGGGGTTCAATGAAAACAGCCTCATCCGGAATTCCCAACTTGCCGACAAGGTACTTCTTCATCTCTTCCGCCTCATTATAAGGTGTTTTATAAGGGTGTACATTTCCTCCAGATACAACTATAAACGGAGCTACCCCTTCTTTATACATCTGGGCAGCGACTTCACAATAATGTGCTCCACCTGCATCCAAGGCAATGGCAGGGTCTTCGGGTCCGTGGCCGAGTACGAGAATCATGCTGTACGGGTATTTATCCCAGGATGTCCCTTTCAGAGCCTGGTATGGCTTTTTGTTATAACCATTCAGCAACGGTTCATAACGAGCAGCCTCATCTCGTCCATTCAACTCCAATGCTTTTAGTGCAGCATGCATAGGAAGCTTATAAAATAAAGCTTTTTGATCCTGCGCTTTTACTTCTGACCCGAGACTCTGATGTATCAAGGCTACAAAGTTTTGATCACTGGTATCGAAACTGATGGAATCTATAGCAGGATAGCGTGCTCCCTTTCCTGCAAAATATACATCCAGGATATGATTTAAACCCAACGCTGTATCTTTCCATGCTTTTCGGATTGTGGTCGAGTCTATTTCTCCTTTGTATTTATGGTGATAAGATTCTTTACGGAGTGTCTTGGTAAGAGCATTTCGAAAGTTGCTGTTCCCAGAGTACAAACCCTTAAGCTCTTTATGGATAGTCTGAACTTCCTGTTCACTCCACTTCAGAGCCGAGGCATAGCAGGTAGCGTCTTTACAGGAAGTTAGAGCCTTCTCCACCCTGCCTGCATACTGCTTTGCCAGGTTACGAAGTACAGCATTTTGCTTTACTTCCTGCTTTAGAACGTCTGACTTATCTATAACCTCCAGAAAATTAAATGTTTTGTGAAGTATTATTTGCTCAGGAAACGCAACAGAAGTGACTGTCTCGTTCGTTGATTGTGCAAATGTATCTGCTACATCGGCAAATACTGAGAATACAATTAGTAAGGTTACAAGCGAATGTTTTAGATAATACATATTACTGAACTTTCAGTTTTAGATTAATAAGACTACTGTTAAGCAAAATTGCTGTGCTACCTAGATGCATCAAGACTGGGAATCCATCTATTTTCAACTTCCCAGCTTTTCTCTGGCTTATCAGAGGCTGTTATAATTAGCCTTCCACCTGTCATGACCTCTTCTTGTGTCAGCCAGTTGCGTTCCAGGTTCTTTCCATTTAGCGTTACCTGTTTGATGTAGGGGTTTGTATCAGCATAGTTTTCTACCTGAACAGTAAACGCTTTTCCATTGGGCCACTTAATTTCGGCCGACTCAAAAAGAGGCACATTTAAATAATATACCGGCCAACCCACACAGGCAGGCTGCATGCCCAGGGAGGCTAAGACAAACCAGGACGACATCGCTCCTGCATCGTCGTCCATTGTTCTGAGGTAAGCCTCCGGCTGATTTTTATAGAGGACGCCAACATATGACCCTATCCCCCGACTATTGTCGTTAAAGTAATGCTGCACCACGGTATCCACAGCCAACTGATGCATCAATGCCTGCGATTTCCACGGCACCGAAGTAGCGTTGTAGAGCAATGGAACCTGTAAATCCGGCTCATTAGCACGATTATGATAGTCCTTTCCAAAGAATTCATCCAGTTGGTTCAAAAAAGCTTGTTCGCCACCTGTCAGTTCTATCAACCCTTCTACATCAAAAGGAACAGACCATCTGTATTGCCAGATTGTGCCCTGGTACATGCCGCGTGCGGACATGCTGTTTACATCATCACGGGTTAAATCTTTAAAATCTTTCTCCCAGTAGTCTTTATACTTTAATGCCTTTTGCTTGTACTTCTCGCTTAGCTGCTCTTGCGCAAGTTCATCCAGTATCTGAGACAAGGCCCAGGCATCGTAGGAGGACTCCAGTGCCTTGTCTGGATGTGTGTAATCCAGTCTGTCCACTTCCTGTATCAGCGAATCCAGAATCGACGGAAAATCAATCTTGTACCCTTTACGGTAAGCATCCAGCAGTACCACAAGGGCATGCTCGGTGCGCACGGTGTTAGAGGGCTCATGTGCCGTAGCAAAATCTCTCTTACCATAAGGGTAAAGGTTGGCTATAGATGAAGCAATGTCCTGGAATCTTTCCGGGTAAGCAAATGAAAGCAGGGGCAACTGCGTTTTGTAATTGTCCCAAATGGCCCATCCGTTATAGATGGGGTTCTTAGAGGTTTGCAGAGAGCCATCTATAGCCCGGTATTTACCATCCTCCTCCGATACGACATAAGGCGACTGCACTGCACGGTAAAGCAAGGAATAAAAAAGATTTTCCCTTTCAGGGTTCCCTTTTACCTGAATACGACCCAGAAGCTGATTCCAGTCGCCGGAGCTTTTTTGCTTCATTTCCTCAAAAGATGCATTGCTCAATGCAGCGCTGGCATGCGCTACATCCACTGAGGAGAAAGCCACCTCTACATAGGCCTCCGCTTGGTTTGCGTCCAGTGAAGCTATCAACTCATGTTCCTTTACAGTTGTCCACTTTACAGGTTGTCTGAATTGCATGGCATAGTAAAGGCGGTAGGTGCCGACACTACACGTAGTTTGTGCTTCTATCCACCCACTTACAGCATTTCCTGTTATTGCATGTTCTTCTGCTACAAAGCGTCCGACAAAGGCGTGGCTTAAGTCAATGTAAATCCCTTTTCGACCCGCAGGAAATTGGTAGTGGTGTATGCCGTTATTTTTGTAGACGGCAAACGCTGCTTTAATTTTATTACCAAAACCTACTTTATAATATCCTGGCCCTGCTTCTTCCTCTGCTTTGATCAGTTGTGTAGAATCCGGGGCATCTCCCAGGAAAGGTTTAACCAGTATATTGCCTCCACTTCCCAAACAACCTACTCCCTCAAAACGGTTATGCGTAAAGCCTAAGAACTGCTTGGCCAGGTGCTCATACCCGGTGTGCGTAGAAGGGTAAGTCTGCGGCCCTATACTCAACATGCTAAATGGATAGGAAGCTGCCGGTGATAGCTGCCCATGGTCGCCGGAAGAGCCTAAGAAAACATTTACTTTTTCTGCAGGTAAATTTTTGTCCACGATCTGCAGTTGTTCTTTCTGAGCAACACTGGCAGGCCGCTGACAGCCACATAATATGGCAATAAATAACAGTGATAGTGTTCGCATAAAGATTAGCGGTAAAAGGTATAAATATCACAGGCAGCCTTATATCATGGCTGCCTGTGATAATAAGTTCTGATTGTAATCAGGCTTTGGTTATTTCATACTTTCAAGCACATCAAAATACTTCTGAGGAACAGGAAAATACTCATGTGTACCTTCTATGAAGTTGGCATTGGTCAAATGGGTTCTTCTTGTTTTCTCAACTTCTAGATACTTGTTGATCGTTTCTGCCGCCACTCCCCAGCGTACCAGATCAAAGAAACGGTGTCCTTCCAAAGCCAACTCTAGCCTACGCTCCGTCCGAACTGCCTCGCGTGCTGAGGCCTGATCAGTCCATGGGGTACTGTAAGTCTCAATTCTGTAATTGGCAGCTGGTGCTGTTTCTTCAAGGTTCATTACGTATTGGCTGTCCCGGGCTCTTTCCCTTACCTGGTTGACAACAGTTCTCGCTCCTTCCAAATCTCCCAGTTCAACCAAGGCTTCTGCTTTCCACAGTAACAAGTCAGCATAACGGATTATGTAATAGTTTAAGGCACTAATGTAAGGCCAGGTATCAATCTGATAAGGAGAGTTGGCAGACACAATCCGTTTTTTAGGTGCAAAAGGCCCGTAAGTAGAAAGGTCCCGTGCCCAGCTTGCCTCATACAGCACGCCCAGGTCCAGATAAGGAATACCTGGCCTTCCCACTGTATGGTCCAGCCTTGGATCTTTAAAATCTGCTTCAGCAAGGTTTACATTGTCCAGCACCGGCATACCGTTCGCGTTCGTTTTGTATGCGTTGATAAGGTTCTGAGAAGGGCGGTGGAAGCCGTACTGTGAATAGAAAGGCCCTCCAGGAGCAGACAAACGGTCCCCTATACTACCATTATAATTGTCAGGGGCCCCATCGAGTACCGAATGCTGAACGGCAAATATTATCTCAGAGCTGTTATCATTTTCAGGAAGGAAAACATCTCTGAAATTAGGCAGTAGACTGTACTTGTTACTGTTTATAACTTCATTAGCAGCATCCAAAGCAGCCTGCCATTGTCCCTGGAAAATGTACGTCTTTGCCAGATAAGCCTTCGCCGTCATTTTGTTCGGACGCCCTACATCCTCCTGGTCAACAGGCAACCTTTCATAAGCATTGTTAAAGTTTTCTTCTATTTTATCCCAAAGCTGCTCAGAGGTATATTGGGTATGAGACACAGCATAGTCATTTACAGTGGCAGCTGTTTCATCTATATATGGTATGGTATTATATATTTTTTTCAGCTCAAAGTAATAATGTCCTCTAAGGAAGTACAGCTCTCCCATCCGGCGCTCTTTCAGAGAGGCATCATAATCTTCTGAGCTCTGAAGCAGCCTCATGGCCTCATTGGTTCTTTTAACCCCTTCATAGAGCGCTACCCATTTTCGCTCAATATCAATAATAGTTGGATTCGTGTTGTATATCTCCATCAGGTGAATGTTATTCTGGTCACCTGTTCCTCCCCCTCCTTTATAAGCATCATCTGAAACCACATCACCAAAGCTCCAGTTAGAGGCAGGTGAATTAAAGGCACTACTGGAAGCGTCATACTGCCCGTTCAGCGAACTGTATGCTGCTATAATGGCCCTGTCAACATTACCTGCATTCGTCATTTCTGAGGGAGAAATCTCTCCATAAGTCACTTCCTCCAGAAAATCGTCAGAACAGGAAGAGAACACAACAAGTGCGGCAACTACTATTTTTGAAGTATAGGAATTTCTAAAAATATTCATCTTCGACAATTGATTAAAGTTTGAAATTAACCCCTAACGTGAAGGTTCTGGACGGAGGATAAATGCCACGGTCAACTCCTATGTCGAGGTTTCGGTTGCTGGAAGAGTAGTTCTGCAGACCGATTTCGGGTGTCATGCCACTGTAGCCTGTAATGGTAAACAAGTTGGTTGCCTGCAGATAAACTCTCAGGTCAAGCCCTGCGATCTTATCTTTAGGAATATTATAACCTAGCTGCATATTATATAACTTAAAATAGGATCCGTCTTCCAGGTAATAAGACGAAGGTCTGATATTGTTATTAGGATCATCGAGCGAAACACGCGGCACTGTGGCATCAGGATTTTCAGGAGTCCAGGCATCCAGCACTGCAATACTCTTATTGTATGAAGCCTGGTTGAAGAACTCAGTCTTGTATTTTGTCAGGTTATAGATGTCGTTACCTATGCTTCCATTAAACAACATGCTCAGGTCGAATCCCTTATAATGAAGGTCTACATTCAGGCCCAGTATCAGGTCAGGGTGAGGAGATCCTATGTAGGTGCGATCGTCTCCGTTAAGCTCACCATCGCCGTTAACATCCCTGAACCTTATGTCACCTGGCTGCGCATTGGGCTGAATTCCATGAGAAGTTACTTCCTCCATGTTTTGAAACGGTCCATCAGCCTGGTAACCAAAGAAGGCTCCGATTGGCTGGCCTACTGTACTCCTGGTTATTTCCTGCCCAAAGTTTATGCTATGGAGAGAGGAGGCGGGTATTCCTAAGTAAGAGATGCCATTCAGCTTGGTAAGTTCGTTACGATAAGTTGATGCGTTTAAACCTATATTATAAGCCAGACCTCCTGCATTGCCCATATAGTTTGCCGCAAGGTCCAGTCCTATATTCTTCATCTGGCCACCGTTAATCCACGTCCCGTCGTTTGTTCCGCCATAAGTTGGAGGAATTGGGGAGTATACCAGCACATCATCTGTTACCTTATGATAAAAATCTGCAGTAAGAGCTAGCTTGTCACTAAACAAGCCCAAATCAAACCCTGCATTTGTCTGTTGGGTTACTTCCCATGCCAAGTCAGGATTAGGTACTCTTGTCTGTATCAAACCTTGATATACGGAGCCTTGTGAGCCATCTATGGCATAATCAGAATACCTGGCGTTGTTGTAGTAGCTATCTACCGTAGAATAAGAAGGAACTTGCTGGTTACCTGTCTGCCCCCAGCTGGCACGCAGCATGAGAGAACTCACTATGCCGTCTGTTCCAAAGAAGGATTCGTCGCTCACGCGCCACCCTGCCGATACAGCCGGAAAAGTTCCCCATTTATTTTGACTTAGGCGAGAGGTTCCATCTCTTCGGAGAGTAAAGCCCAAAAGGTACTTCTGGTCAAAGTTATAGTTGATCCTTCCAAAGTAAGAGAGCAAAGACCACTCCGTTGCACTCCCTGTATTCAACTGGTTGTCCGCGCCATAAGTAAGATAGCGGAAGTTAGGATCTTCGTACAGGAAATTTTGGCGGGAAGCGGAAAAACCTTCAGAATAATACTGGATGGCCTCCTGGCCTACTAATGCATCTATATTGTGCCGCCCAAAGCTTTTCAGGTAATTCAGCGTATTAGACCAGGTTAGCTGATAATTAAAATCATTATCGGTACTTAAAGAGTTTACGTTATTCTGAGAAAGGATTTCATCATATACTGGAGAGAAACCTCTGTAGTTGTAAGTCTGAAAATCAATTCCCAGGTTCGTCTTAAAGGAAAAGTCTCCCAGATCTACACCTGCAAATACATTCCCCATTGCTGAAATTCTCTTTCTTACATTGTCTTTTCCCCGGTATAGGCTACCTAAAGGGTTACTGATATCATTCAGTGGATTTCCCCCATAATTACCATTGATGTCTTTTACCGGGACAATAGAAGGAAACTGAAACGCATTATACACGATACTGCCCAGGGAGCTGTTAGTGCCAACATTGACAGAACGGGTTAGGGATGTTGTAAAGTTTTCTCCTACAGTTATAATGTCTCTGATTTTATAACTGGAATTAAAACGGGCTGAGAATCTTTCAAAGCCCGTATACTTGATGGTTCCTTCTTCATTAAAATAACCAAGTGAAAGGGCATGGTTGGCTTTATCATCTCCTTTTGATACTGAAAGATTGTAAGACTGTACAACAGCAGGCCTGAAGATTTCTTTCACCCAGTCTACATCAGCACTTGGTATTGTTTGCTCATCATTCAACCAGGCAGGTATGACAGGGTTATCTGGATTGTTCCCGTAAATATCACTAGCCGGAACGCCTCCATCATTCCTGGCTGCCTGCCAGAGCATGTCTCCATATTCCTGTGCACTCAGCATGCGAGGCAGATTGAAAGCGTGCTGTATCCCTGAATAGGCGTCTAAAGCTATAGCCGCACGGTCTGTTTTTCCTTTTTTGGTTGTTATCACCACTACCCCATTAGCGGCTCTGGACCCATAAATAGAGGCTGAAGCAGCATCCTTCAGTACTTGTATAGTTTCTATGTCTGCAGGATTCAAGGCATTCAATCCATTAGAAACAGGTACTCCATCTATAATGTATAAAGGGTCATTATTGTTGATGGTACCATAACCACGCACACGAATGCTTACGCCCCCACCAGGACTGTTGTCACTGAGTACCTGTACACCTGGAAGCCTGCCATCCAACATCTCCTCCACATTGGCAGTAGGAATCGAATTTATATCATCAGGGTCAACCTTAGAAACTGCTCCCGTAATCTCTCTTCTGTTCTGCGATCCATACCCCACTACAACCAATTCATCCAAAAAGGAAGAGTCCAGCACTAAAGCAATATTTAATCTGGTTTGGTCTCCTATAGAAATTTCTTGCCTTTGATATCCAATAAAGGTAACAGCAATCATGTCAGAACCTTCCTCCGGTATGGCTAGCTCAAAATCTCCATTTACATCAGAAACGGTACCCACAGAGGATCCAACCACCACAATAGAGGCTCCTGGCAAAGGCTCACCATTTTCGTCAGTTACTCTGCCTGATATAATCTTCGCTTGCTGTACTGCTTCTGATTGTGATATTCTAGAGAAGCCTCCAGCATGGGCAGGCATGGCGCCTAACATGGACACAGCGCAAACACCCTGAAGTATAGGCCTAAAAATATGTAATCTTACACTCATACTTTTATTGGTTAACATTTAGTAATCAACTCATTACTCTGTAAGGCACATTGCAGCCTTTGGCTGCAATGTATGAAGATAATGCCAAAGCCCTTGTTTTATTCGTGGGATACCATAGCTAATTAATAAATGCATCTATTGCCTTCATTAATTGAGCATATTTTGATAGAGGCTATCAGTTCAGCAGATATACATACTGGATCGTGTGAAACCCACGTGTGAAACCCATTGGAAGTACAGTATGTGGCTTGAATGACATGCTTCTCCCGTTGCTTTAACTTAGGGCAAAGGTATCATGCCAGTATTATGAAAAAGAGATGCAGATATTAATAAATGGTAACCAAGAGTGGTGAAAGATTAAAAAATCATTATCAACCATCCGTCTTCCGCACCGCTACTTATTATTAATACTGTCATATCTGTTCATCGAACCGCTTTGGATTATAATATATCTAATTATTTTTCTTTTACATGGGCTGTATTAAAAGTTAAAACAAAAGGAAGAAGCCTTTGCAAGTTCACCATCAGGGGAAAACTGATTGAAGTTCTATTAGTGTAAGGGGCTTGTTATCTGAAGCAGGCTCAAGGTAGAAAGAATGAGTTTGCTGAAAAGCTTCAGTTGTCATGCTTATTCAACAGTGC
>NZ_JAJJWI010000035.1 GCF_020907275.1 Pontibacter silvestris
AGAAAGCTTCTTTAAGACGATGAAATCAGAAATGGTGTACCACCACAGGTTTGCCACCAGACAGCAAGCCCAGCTGGCCGTGTTTGAATACATCGAAGGTTTCTACAACAGAAAAAGGAGGCATTCAGCATTAGGCTACCTGACTCCTTCCCAGTATGAACAATGGCTATACCAACAAAGTATGGCTGCCTGAAAAAAAGCCTCCAGTAAAACATTGCAATTCCAGAGCTAGGCGACCTGCAGCAGGTGACGGCCCTGGTGGAGGGGCAGGAAACCAAGAGATTCATTGAGGCCAGCCCGCAGTACAAGACCATCAATGTGTTTGGCGAGCATATGAAGCCCGTAAAGAGGGAGGCGATCCTAAGGCAGGAGCCAAAGCAGGAGACAAAGGTTAGGCAGCAGCAGAAAACAAAGCAAGGCTTACCGGCTAAAATCCAGCAGGAGCAGAAGCGCTCCCGCAGGGAAGGGCAGGCAAAGTAGCCGCATTGCCCTCAAGCATCAGGCAATTTTTAGCGGTCATGAGCAGGATACGGTTGTATATAAATCTTTCTGGCGGCAATTTTAGATATTCATGTATATAGTACAGCTAAATCTACAGCTTGATACACCGGGCATCACCAAAGGTTATGGCTTAGTGCATTACCTATCTGTTGTAGGATGAAGGTTCAGCAGGCTTCTCAACATTTTTACCTATAATACATCTTTTCCCTAAATCATATTTTTGTCCTTCGCTTAAGAAGAAAAAAGGTCCTGATGAAAGAGTAGAGCCTTTATTGATATCTACACGGGACTTGTCCTCGGAAGCTATTATTGTATTGTAGTCATAAACAGCTACATAGGATTTTCCTATTACCTCCATGGTATCTTTTTGTACAACCACAGCAGTTGCTTCATCCAGCCCTATGCCTATAAATGTTGGTGATTGCTTGATAAACTTGATCAGATCAAACTGTCTGTTTCGTTTAAGCAGATGTTGATCTATTACAGAGTTTTTTAAAAAACCAAGCCCTTGAGTGTGGTCACCTATCAAAATATCAGCTCCTTTTGTATCACCCCTCCACAGGAAAGAACCTTGAATGCTGGCCCCAGCTGAACTACCAGCAATCACACCTCCTCTGTTCAGTACATCAAAGAAAGCTTGATGAGTAAGTGTATTTAAATAGGAATCAGCTATTCTCCACTGGCGGCCACCCACAAAATAAACTCCTGTCGCTTGTTTTAATGGTGCAATAAATTTATCACTGTTAGCTTCCTTTAAATTATTTGTATGTAGCAAAGTAACATGCTTCACTCCGGTTTCCTTTTTGACAGTTTCTATGTCTCGTGTATCAAAAGCCGCAGAGTCTCCTGAAGCAGTGGTAACCACCACTATCCTTGCTTTATCTTTTCCTCCAGCCAGTTCAACAAACTTGTTCCAGATTGCGGCTGTGTGCCCCACATTACCTCCAATAATGATAAGGGTCCCATTTTCCGGTCCGTGCCTTGTAGAAGATGCTTTAATTTGTATAGGAGTCTGAGCAAAAGCATTTGTCATGAGAAATGCTGCAATTGCAAATACTAAAGCGGACTTTTTCATAATAATCTTATTAGTTATTCTCCTTGAGGAGGATTCAAGCCCAACTAAAGTAGGACTCTAATTCACCTCCTTTTTAAGCTTCTAGCAAATCCCAAATTACTCCCCCGGATGATAAACCTTTTCAGCCCCTTTTTTTACATCTTTTTTATAAAAAACAATGTCTTTATAGTTATGATTAATGTAACCATCTACTTGGTCAGTGAAATGTGGTGAATCTGGCTCTGAGCTAGCACCGCCTGTTAAAATTGTTTTGGCTTTTAACTTGTCTCCGAATTCAACTAAAGCCACAAATGTATTACCCGTCACACCATATCGTTTTTTTGTTCCCGGAGCTTTCTTACTTACATAGGCATTTAATGAACCTAAGTAACCTGGTGTAGCCGGAACAGCCCAACTTGCTTTTTCATCACTTACATTTTGTCCGTTCGGGTTACGCTGATAACGGTTAACACTTCCCCAGCTTACTTTCCAGGTGCCATGGTCTTTTTGCAATTCCGAAACAACTGCCTTAAAACTATCTACCAGTTGCTGCTCTGAAAGGGTATTGGTTGAAACTGCCGCACCGTTAGTAGTCGAATATCTTTCTTCCATTGTAAGTGGCTTTGGCAGACTGGCAACGTTTAGCTCAATGATCTTTTCAATCCACATCACAGCCAATGTAGTTGCTACTGAACCAGTGTCGGTTCTGAAGTCCCATGCTTTTAACGCCTGAACTGGACCTGCAAGCTCAGAAGTGTCAGTAGTTACGTTATTATAAGCCGCAATAAGATCAGGAATAAAACGTGCTGCATTTGGCAAATAAGGATCATGAGCAGCCTCTATGACATCATCCATTGTGGCGTTCTGAACTTTATTAAGTACTCTTACGGCATTCATTGCCCTTGGCGTTTGCCCGTCAGGCAACATGAACAAAGGCTTATTGCTCATCAATGTATCATACAACCCAGTAGCATATAACACAGTTGAGTTACAGTTTTGCAGCCAGCCACTTGCAGGATTCTTATAATGAGGAATTTCGTCAAGGGAATAAGTTCCTTTCCATTCGGTAGCATCCGTACTTCCATCTACCGGGCGTTTCCAGTCTAGTGAGGGATCTTTTTGAGGAACAAAATTGCCATGCCAGTATGCTATGTTTCCATCTCTGTCTGCATACACAACGTTGCTTCCGGTCATGGCACGCCTGTTCATAGCTGCTTTAAACTGTTCAAAATTCTTAGCTTTCATCTTCTCCCAATGCATGGCAAGCAAGTCAATATTTGCATCAATGGTTTTTAAAGCAATCCATTTATCATTTAATATAGAAACTATTGGCCCATGGTGCGTGCGGTAAACTGTAAACGTACGGTTGAGTATTTCATTATCCTTTTTGTAGGGAACCGTAATCTCCGTGCTATCTACTGGGCGTAGTGCTTCATTGTACTTGTAGAAATATTTTCCATCTTTCTTCTCAACCGATTCTGCATACAAGTCCTTTGCATCAGATAAAGATACCGGATGCATCCAACCTAAATATTCATTAAACCCTTGAAATATACTAAACTGCCCATTAAAAGGAGCTCCATAGGAGTTTAGCCCTTCTTTGCTTACCACATGTACTTCTATACGCCCATAGAATGCAGAATGGGGATTAATTAAAAGCATTGCATTTTTACTTTTAGTACGCGAAGGTGCTATTGCCCACCCGTTAGAGCCTGCTGGTTCATTAAATTCATCTACTTCTTTCATGGGTGCAAAGGAGGTTGATCGAGGAGCCTTCTGAGAGTATAAAGCTTTGAAATCCTCCTCGTCCACATTGCTACCACCTACCGAAGGAATATTGTTCATCAGGCACATCCATGGCTCTACCCGTGTGATGAGCTTTGGCTTTTTTTCAGGGTGAGTAACCATATAAAAATTGATACCATCAGCAAACCCATCACAAAGCTTCTGAAGCCACTCCGGTGATTCTTTGTACAGTGCCTTTGCTCGTAAAGAATCTGTATAAATGCGCGACCAGAGATCTTTATAAATAGCTGATTCACCATCTATTTCAGCCTGACGGCCAAGCCTGTTGATCAGTGATGCTTCCACCTTCTCAAAGAACTCTTCACATTGCACATAGCTCATTCCGAATACAGCCTGAGCATCGGTTTTGGCATATACATGCGGAACACCCCATTTATCTTTAATGATAGTAATTTGCTTTGCTTCCTTTTTAAAAGCTTTGATCTCTTTAGGAGAAAAGGTCTGGGCCTGAACACTCCCTGACAAAGCAATAAGTAAAAGAACTAATAACTTTCTCATTTAATTATAGATAAATTATTTGTGTGAAAAGAACTATAGCTTAGTATTATTTGCGATAATCCAGTGCAGGTTTACGATTACCCAGAAGAGCCTCATACTTGAAAGCATTACCTTGCTTCTGCACTAGTTCAGTTTCAGCTTCTTTCACGACAGCAGGGTTTTTAAAAATATCATATGCAGTGAGTGCCATGGCTTTAGCTGCCACCATCATACCTTTAGTACCTATGCTGGTACCTCCTGCGGCTACAGCCTGCCAACTGTGCCCTGGTGTGCCTGGCACAAAGGTAGCCGTACGAAGTCCGGCTGTAGGTACTGTCCAGCTTACATCTCCAACATCTGTAGATCCGCCTCCGCCAGCTCTTATTTTTTCTACTCTAAAGGGTTGTATTTCCTGAGCAGACTCTAATGCAGGCTTATCGGCAATAAAAGACGTTTGAATTTTATTTGCGAAAGTTTTTTCTTCTTCTGTGTAATCAACGCCACCTACAACTGAAAGATTTGCATGCATTAACTTTGAAAGCACCTCGTTAGGAAGCGTGTTATAAACACCTCCTGTTATTTCATACTCCATGGTAGTTCCTGTTCCCAAAGCAGCTCCTTCCGCAGCTTTTACCACACGTTCCCATGTCTCTTTTACCTCATCCATTTCCGGATGCCGCACATAATAGTATACCTCGGCAAAAGCAGGAACTACGTTGGGGGCTTCTCCTCCTTTGGTAATTACATAATGGATTCGGGTATCAGAAGAAACATGTTCACGCATCATATTCACCATATTATTCATTGCCTCTACTCCATCCAGTGCAGAGCGTCCCCGCTCAGGTGCCGCCGCAGCATGTGAGGATGCACCGTGAAACCTAAACTTCCCAGATTTGTTGGCTAAAGAAGAGGAGGCATTTGCCAGGTTTCGGTCAGCAGGGTGCCAGTGCAATACTGCGTCAACATCATTGAACAAGCCAGCTCTTACCATGTATACTTTACCTGACCCTCCTTCTTCGGCAGGTGTCCCGAAAACTTTGATGGTCCCTTTTGTGCCGGAGTTTTTTAGCCAATCCTTTACTGCTACTGCCGCCGCTACAGACCCTGTTCCAAACAAGTTATGACCACAGCCATGTCCGGCAGCTCCTGCAACGGCCGCTTTTTTCTCTGGAGCATCTACCTGAGACAAACCTGGTAATGCATCATATTCTGCCAGTATTCCTATTACAGGTTCTCCACTACCATATGTTGCTACAAAAGCCGTCGGAATTTCAGCCACTCCTGGTGTTATCTTAAAGCCAGCCTTCTTTAACCGCTCTTGTAGCAAAGCTGAGCTTTTATCTTCCAGATAACCCGGCTCAGCATACTCCCATATCTTTTTGGCTACTCCTGCATAAGAAGCTGTTTCTTTATCAAGTGAAGCCAAAATCTTTTCTTTATCAGGATTATTTTGAGCAATAACGCTAAGTGATAAGCAACACAGAATGCTTAACAGAGTAGTTTTTATATTCATGAAATGTATCAGTATTGTAGTTCTTGCATCTTATAAAGTTTGCCCCTGAGCATAAAGTTTGCCCCTGAGCAACACTTTTAGTTTTGTTTCTGCGCAACCATATGGGCTAAGGCCTTTTAAGCAGGTCTTCTATTTTATGTACTTCCCCGTTCTTGATCACCATCTGTACATTTAACGCATCTTTGATATTTTTTAAAGGATCACCCTCCACAATAACCATATCAGCTAGCTTACCAGCTTCTATCGTACCAAGATCTGCCCCTACCCCAACTGCCTCAGCTGACCACAAGGTAGCCGCACGTAAAGCTTCATAAGGACTAACTCCCCCATCAACCCAGCATTGCAGTTCCACTTGTAGGCTAAGCCCATTTGGTATATGCGGTGAATCTGTTCCTGGCGTAACACGCGCACCTGCCTCTAGAAGCGCTTTAACAGAGTTTTGTATATTTTTGTATTGACTATGAAAATGAGGGTTGCCCTCAACAGTTCTTGTTGCTCTGCTCTTCAGCTCTGGTATTAATTCTTCAGAAAAGAAAGCTTTGAACTGTGGATGATCAAATAAACTTGGATTGCTTAGGGCTATTGCCGAAAAACCTCCGTGAAGCGAAACAGTTGGGGTAATATTAGTGCCTGACTTTGCCAATAACTGAATTACATCTTGGTAAGAATTATTAAGGGCTGTAAGTTTAGGAGAGTATCCACGGCGACTGGTGGCTCCCATATGTTCTACTCCGTCTGTTCCATAGCTTACAGCAGGATAAATTTCATGAGACGAGACCGGTATCCCATGCTTGTGGGCAAAGGCTACCACTCTTTGCTGCATCAAGTCTGGCATACGTACATACGTCTTGATCATATCATAGTCAAGCTGCACAGCACGCTTAAGTTCTAACTCCAATGCGCCGCCGGAAGGACTGCTTACATTCCTGTTGTAATAAATACGGTTACCTTCCATATGACCTCCGGAGATAAAGGTTCTAGGCCCTATTCGTCGTCCACTGGCCCAGGCTTCTCTTCGCTCAATGCCGTCATAAGGATCTGTACCAGGCTCCCGAATAGAGGTTATACCGTAGGACAGCCATAGTCTTCCTAACGGCTCTCCAAAAGTCGCATTCTGATGCGTGTGCATTTCAAAAAGACCAGGAATAACTGTTTTGGTAGAAGCATCAACTAGTTTACCTTGTCGGTCGGCCTGATGGGGCAATATTTCTTTGATCCGATTTTTTGTAATGATGATATCAACATCTTCAAGGTATGAGTCCGTCTGACCATCAAACACTTTTCCAGCATGAACTACCAATCTATCTTTAGGCTTTGGGTACTGCCAGGTTAAACTCAAACGCCAGCGCTCAGTTCTTCCATCTGCAAGAAAAACCTGTTTAAGTGTATCTACAGCCAAATAGACAACACTTTTTGAGTCAGCTGTCCAACTAGGTGCTTCTGCTAATTCCTTTGTTAAGCGCTCAGGAGGGCCTATCAACTGTCCTTTTTCATCAACTGGAACAATCCACAGTACTCCATCCATTGTATAAGCCATCATACGACCATCTGGTGACCAAATTGGCCCATTTACTCCGCGAGTACCTAAAGAAACATCAGGTACTGGTGTTACAAATTGCTTTACTTCTTTATTTAAAGAAAGAAGCATAATCTTACTTATTCCTTCTCTAAATCTGGAGGAGTAGGATTGTACAGCTGAAATAGCAACATGTTTACTATCTGGCGACCAGGAGGCCCTTCCTCCATCAAATAAATTCTCATCTATAGTTACTATCTCTCCAGAATGTATGTCTATCATGTTCAGCAGAACACGACCATACCCATTTGGAGCAGGTTGATAAAAAGCTATTTTTTTACCATCAGGCGACCAGACAGGAAACTTGAGACTCTCTTTTAAGTTTAAAACACATCGTTCCTTACCAGAAGACATGTCTCTTACCCAGATGTCCATATTGCCGTTTTTGTCTGATGTATAAACTAATTGCTTTCCATCTGGTGACCATATTGGGTCAATTTCTATAAATGGATCATTAGTAAGCGCGACAGGTTCATTTTCACCTTTCCTTAACATCCAGAGATCACCTAGTGCAGTAAAAACAATTTGTCTTCCATCCGGTGAAACGACAGGACTCCTGATACCTTTTACAGGTTGAGGAGCGAGAGTATCAAAGTTATATTTCTTTCGCGCATAATTCTCCCGGCTCAATGTAACAGTAGCCTGAAAGGGAATAAAGTCAGCTTCTTTTTTTCCAATTTTCCGGCGTTTAATTTTACCATCAGCGGTATAAATAAACTCCTCAGGCGATATCCAACTCACTCGGAAGGGAAACACATCTTCTCCAGGCGCCGTAAGTGCTTGTCCTCCACCATCGCCTAAGAGAGCAGCTTGCAGCACACTTTCTCCTTTTGAAAGAAAATTATAAATTATCTGAGCACCATTACTAGACCAAGAAGGTGCCGCTAACCTAGCTTCGCTTTGAACAAGCAGTTGCTCATTTCCTTCTGTATTGAGTACATAGACACCAGGTGCTTTCTTTCGTTCTGAGACAAAAGCTATTTGTTTACCATCAGCTGAGAAGGCTGGATAATAATCATTGGCAGGATCGTTGGTTAATTGATTGAGCAGATTGGAAGCTAAATCTATTTGCCATATATCATAATTTCCGGAACGATCAGAAGAAAATATCAAACTACGACCATCAGGTGCCCAATAGGGTTCTCGCTCATCATAAACGCCAACAGTAATTTGTTGAAGATTAGTACCATCTTTATCAACAGACCAGATATGATAGTTTCCATCTCTGTAAGATTGAAAAGCAATTTTACTTCCATCTGGAGACCACACGGGCTGGCGGCTATCGCCTAAAGCATCCGTTAAAGCTGTAGCCTTCCCTCCCTGTACAGGTACTACCCAAATAGTGCCTTGCAAATCCATAGCAATGGTTTCCTTATCAGGGGATAAATCTACAGCCATATTGGTTCCTTCCGTAATAGTAACCTCAACTGAATCAAACTTAACAGGTACTGCCGCAACTAAATTTGTTTTGAAAAACAAATTAAAAGCCATTATGCTAACTTTTAAAAGAAAATAAAAGCTCCTCATTTTAAACATGCTTTGTTGGCTTATTACCTTTAACTTCAAATATCAAAGTAGATACATTGATAACTACATCTAAACTCAGGCAGAAATACTTCGCTCCACCTGCACATAGTCTATTAAGCCCCTTCTACTTTACACAACTAGTGTTACATAAGCTTTTCATTACCTCTCCTAAAGGCCTATAGCAAACAGAGTTCCCATGAATGATCAGCTTCATTGCAAAAGCTATGAGCAATGAAGCTGATCATTTTGATGTTTATTGATAAATATATATTGGATCAAACAAGCTAGGAGTCGGGTTCGGACTGTTGTTATTTGAGTTAAGCTCATTCTGAGAATAAATGAATCTACTAGGCAGGCGGTCTCCATTATTTGGCTGTAGCTTAACGCCATAGGCCTCACTGCGAGTACGTCGTTCATCGTTCCAACCAATGTGCTGACCATAAAACGTAACATAGCGTTCTTGTAGAATTTCTCTTAACAGGGCATCCTCTGGAGATATGCCATCTGTGTTCTCAATACCACCCACCGCAAAGTCCTCGGCTACATAAGGTTCATAGTTAAGTGTAGCGCTGTTTTGGTAAGTTGGATCAATATATCCTCCCATGTCCAAAAAATTACGATATGTGTTAAGATGACCTAATGCTATGTCGAAACCTTTACCCGAACGCAAAGCTGCTTCTGCTAGAGTTAATATGTTTTCCTGATAAGTAACCATAGGGAAGTCCGCATCCATTGCAAAAAAACCTCTGGCTGAAGCAGTAGTAAGCGTATTTGGCTCAATTACGCCTGGTGCATTAACTCCATTTTCTAAATAGTAATATTTGAAACGAGCTGTTTCATCTGTCTTGGGGTTACCCCGATACATAGCGCTAGATGGATTTAGCAGTTCTGCATTATATGCCCCTTCAGCCGTTATACTGCCTGCTCTTACATCAGTTAACAAACTGTAGGTATGATTTTGATTGACGTTAGGAGTTGTACCATGTGGAGCATATAAGGAATTAGCATAGGCGCTGATACCTTTTTCAGCAGCTGCATAGGCAGCATCGTATTGTTTGATATCCATGTAATAGCGAGCCTTCAGTGTATTGGCAACTTCAATCCACTTGATTGCATCACCACTAAAATGGATATCCTCGGCCCCTACTGTTCCAACACCCGACTCTAAATCAGCAATGGCTTCATCCAGCCGTGCAATTAGCTTCGGATATAACTCCTGTTGATTTTCAAATATGGGATTATCTACTAGCCCAGCCTCCTCATACGGAATATCTCCCCAAAGTTCAGTGGCTGTACCCAATGAGTTTACCTGAACAATCTTAGTTATGCCGGCCATTTTTCTGTTGCCCAGCGCCTCAGCTTTCTCAATAGCTATTATAGCATTTTTATTGGTACCTGTAAAAACATTATTCCAGTCATCATCAAAGTTACTAGCTGTAATTGAATATGTATACCAGGTTCCGTATTGTTGAAAAATGCCCGTTCCATATCCTGTCCAGATAAGGCTTAATCTGCTTGCCTGTCCTTCTTGTACTGCCACGTTAGCTATCTGAGTCCCTGTAAAAACGAAGTTAGCAGGAGCGTCAGTTGGATTATTAGGGTCTACATTTAAGTCATCTACAATCTTCTCACACGAGAGCAAGTGTAGGCTAACCAAAACTGCTACAACAGGTTTATATATTCTTTTCATTTTTTTCTGAGCTGGAATTAGTAATTGAACTTAATACTAAATAGTAATGATCTTGTGCTTGGGTTATTGAAGTAGTCTACACCACGTGCATTCCCAACACCGGAAACGTTTGTTTCAGGGTCAACACCCTCTATGTTTGTCCATAGGACAGGGTTACGGAGCGTTACGGCAAAATTGATCCCCTGTAGCTTTGTCTTATTGCGGAAACCTTCCGAATTCAAGGTATAACCTAAGGTTATTTCCCGGATGCGTGTCCAGCTTCCGTCACTCACGAACTGTTCTGTCATCTGGCCAGAATGCCCCCCCAGCGTAGTATACCAGGACTGGTCTAGCAACACAGGACCAGCACCAAAATCAGCAATATTTCCGCGTACTGTGCTACCTGCAGGTATAATATTCCCGGCGTAGTTGTACATATCCTGGCTAAGAGTAACTTCATTGCCTACATCAGCATGTGTTCCAAAGTTCACCAACACTCCTCTGGTACCCTCATAAAAATCTCCGCCCTGCGAAGTCTCAAACAGTACATTCAGAGAGAAATCTTTATAAGAGGCATTCGTACCAAAACCACCTCGCCAGTCCGGGTTTGGATCCCCGATGATGGTAAGTTCGGGAGAGAGTTGGGGAAAGCCATTTTCAGTTAGGTTTAGAGAACCATCTTCATTGCGCAAAGCTGTTCCCCCGTAAAAAGATGACAATGCATAACCAACCCGTGCTACAGTAGCCAGAGCTCCACCGGTTAATACGATATTATCTGTACCTGCTAAATCCGTTACCCTGTTTTTATTACGGCTCCAGTTGGCAAAAACATTCCAGCTAAAGTCTTTCTTTTGCAACACATTGAAGTTAAGATCAACTTCAAGACCTTTGTTTTCCATACTACCTGCATTCGTGTATCTGCTACTAAAACCGGAAGAACCTGCGACGGCAACGTTTAATAACAGATCTTCTATTTTATTTTGATAGTAGGTTAGACTGGCAGAGAGCTTATCATTAAAAAAACGTAAATCTGTACCTATTTCCCATTCTGTTTTTCGCTCTGGTCTCAGGTTAGGATCACCTTGTGAGGCGCTTTGGACATAAGCGCCGCCGTACCCTGTTCCACTTATCGGATTTGCATAAATACCGCTAAAGGAAGCATTAATATAAGGTGTTGTGTTCTGATAGGCATCTGGCTGTATACCAACCACCCCATAGGCCGTGCGCAATTTACCAAAAGAAAGAATACTACTATTGTTTAAGCCTGAAAGCTGGTTAAACTGCCAAGCCACATCTGCTGAAGGATAATAAAAAGTAGACTTTGATTCACTTCCGAAAGTTGATCCAGACTCACCTGCCGCCGCAACATTAACAAACAACTGATCATAAAAGCCCAGATTGAGGCTGGAATACAATCGTGCCATTCGTCTGTGAGTTGTACTTGTATATGGATAGTTGTTTTCCCTGATAGAGTTATCAAAATTTGCAGGGGCATCAGGTATAATAAAGTTGTTCATTACACCTCCCTGGTTATAGTATTTCCGATCATTTACGTTGAAACCTAAAATAAACGTGCTTGTCACGTTTGCTCCAAAATCTCTCATAACCCGGCCAATTACATCTCCGTTCAGCTCAGTTTCTCTAATTGTCCGTTCCTCAAACTGACCACGTCCAGAATTTGAGGCATCCGAAACTGGGAAGTTAGTAATGCGCCTGTCTGTATAAGTATCAATACCGCCACGAGCTGTTATGTCAAACCAGTTTAGGGGGCTGATAACTATTTCTGAATTTACAAGAAAACGATCAACTTCTGATGTATTGGTTTGCTCATTGATTACCCAAAGGGGATCATTATAACCTGGATTAGCTGAAGCACCTAATGGGTTTCTGTAAGCTCGTTGCCTATTAGGTATAGCGGAGGCAGTAGGAGAAGAAAAATAATCGCCTATCCATGAGCGACTATCAAAATCAGGAGCGGTACGGGTCATACCAATATATAAACCGGCTGCGTTGTCTCCTTTTTGTATCCGGTTAGAAGAGGTTCGCACATAATTTGCATTGGTGGTCGCTCTGATAATTTCATTAAACTGCCTGGAGCTGTTGAAACGAACAGAAGTTCTTTTATAATCACTCTGTCCGGCAAAAATTCCTTTCTGACGTAAATCTCCTAGGCTCATGTAGAAGTTACTTTTTTCATTGCCTCCACTTAAACTAAGATTGTTATCAAAGTAGGTACCTGTCCTGAAAACAGCATCTTCCCGTTCATCCACATAAGTCTCTCTTGAGTTTTTTTGAATGATTGGATAATAGACTTGACCATTATAGGCCTCGAATCGTGCTCCATTCATATTTACTTCATCTGCACCTCCAGAGCGATCCGCAATTTTATCACCCCAGGAATAGGATGACGTTGGACTGTAAATACCATTAGAGCCTTGTCCATAGGACTCTTGCAAGGGGTGCAGCCTGTTTACTTGGTCAAATGAAGCCGTTGTACTATACGAAATATTAATTTTGCTGTCGTCTGCTCCTCTTTTAGTAGTAATAACAATTACGCCATTGGCTGCCCGGGAGCCCCATAAAGCAGCTGCTGAAGCCCCCTTCAACACCTGCATAGAGGCAATATCTTCCGGATTTATGTCATTTAAGCGGGATTGTTGGGCAACACCTCCCCTTGCATCACCAATAGTGTTATTACTCATGGGCACACCGTCTATAATTACCAAAGGTTGGTTTGAGCCAGTGATCGTGTTTTGTCCCCTGATTTGGATATTTGATCCGGCACCTGGATCACCAGTAGAGCGATTGATTTGTACACCGGCCGCACGTCCAGCCAAGCCGTTTATCACTCCTGTTTCCCCAGAACGCGTTATATCTTCTGCTCTTACGGTGGCAGCCGTGGATCCAAGTTTATCTTTATCTTCTTTGAAGCCTAAAGCTGACACAACCACTTCCTGTAGTTGTTCCGCATCTGATGCCAAAGTCACATTGATAGTAGACTGGTTACCTATCACAACTTCTTTGGAAACCATACCTATAAAAGAAAAAATAAGTGTACCGCCTTGCTCAGGAACAGAAAGTTGATAATTACCTTCTATGTCTGTAATAGCACCTGTAGTAGTCCCTTTTAAACCGACACTAACTCCAGGAAGAGCTGCCCCATCATCCTGTGAGGTAACTTTACCAGATACAGTAAGGCCTTGTGCTATAGCATAGCTACAATGCAGTAACCATACAAACACTACCAAAAGTAAATTTTTGTTCATGATAAACTTTGTATTAAAGGTGAAAGTGGTTAGATAAAATACAGACAGAGGAATTCCAGCTTATTACTGTTTCAATAGCAAAAGCTCCTATTTGTTATATAATATTTAATATTATAATAATAAATATTATATCATTACAAAACAATAATTTTTGCCAAATTTTAATTTTAATACCTATAATAATATATAATTAAACATGTAACTAACCTATCAGTATCAATAACAAAAACCACATATTAATATGTAAAAATCATTAATATGTAATAGTACAATAAATACTAGAGAGTATTAAGTTTAAGAGCAAAATCAACATGACAAAGGAAAAAAGGTTAGTTGCAACCATTTTATGCTAATCTGATGCACGTTAAACATTAAGTTTAAGAGAAAGCTTTGCTCTTAAACCAGACAATACTATTGTTAACTTACACGCTATTTCCGACTGGCCTTTAGGCCAGCCTCTGCTAAAAACATTTCAGCTAATGCCAACGCATATTCCGTCACGTTAGAAACATATGTATTAAATTGAACAGCGACTACCACTTGCTCATCAGGAAAATTCATAAGAAAAGAATTTGTGCCTTTTACCGATCCGCTGTGCCCGTACCAGGTTCGACCTAAGTTATCCTGTCCACTCCACCATATAAGCCCTTGGCCAAGCGGCTCTTTCTGCTCAGTAGGATTGAATGCTTTCTTGTTCTTGTCAAACTGAGGCTCGTACATCTTTGCAAGCGATTTTGGCTTTAATAGTATCCCCTTGTTCAGAGCTAAGGCTAACTTCACCATGTCTTCCGGAGTGGAAATAATGCCCCCACTAGCATACTTATAGCTTACATCTTCGTAAGGGGCATTTACCAAAACACCTTTGCTGTCCCTTACATATCCTTTACCTCTTCTAGGAATTATCCTGGCTGGCACATCAAAGCAGGTAGTAAGCATGCCAGCAGGAAGCCACACATTTTTCCTCATATAATCTTCAAACCCCAAGCCGCTTACCTGTTCCACTATACCATGCATTAAGGCACTGGAGAAAGAAGAGTATGAATAATAGGCACCGGGATCGAACAGGAGCGAGTCGTCACGAAAAATAGTAGTAGATTCTTCATAGTTGTCGTAATGCCTCATACGCTTGGCATTATGATTCTCTTGGTCCTTCTTTGTGTAGTGCCTCATTCCGGATGTGTGGGTCAGGATCTGGTTGATTGTAATAGGCTTTTGCTTCCTTGGCATGTATGGCAGGTATTTCTGAACCTCATCATCCAGGTTAATCATCCCCTTCTCAACCAGTTGCAGGATAGCTACTACTGCATAGGCTTTGGAAATGGATCCAATATTGTGAATGGTCTTTCCGTCCTGCGGAACTTGATTATCTAAATCTGCATAACCAACTCCTCCCGAATAGACTATTCTTCCATTTACTGCCACTGCCGCTGAAACACCGGGAGCTCCAGTTTCCTCAGCTATTCTTTGCAGATAATTCTTTACATACCCCTGATCTGGAGCTAGTTCTCCTGTAAAAAGTGGCACACCCTGTCCTACAGCTGTACTCTCTAAGAGTGACAGTGAATAGAAACACGACAAGATCAGACAAAGTCTTTTTGTATAAATAGCAAAATAGCGCATATAGCTCGGTATAAGAAATGGGATCTGTCAGATTATTGAAAAAATACGAAGCCTTGCGAGCTTTCCGGCATATCTAACTTCATATTCCATACGCCGCTCCCGCTTTAAATCCTTAAAATCTATAGCCTGCTTTCTTTAAATCCCGATAAGACTTAAAAGCATTACCTGGCTTTAGGTAACTTGCTAAATACTTGTATACTTCTAACCTAATTTCTTTCGCTCTTTTAGTATCAATGCGATTAAAGGTGTGGCCACCCGGAATATCTTCATATATTACATAGTCAAACTTCTTATCTTCTGCCTTTAATGCCTGTATCAGATGCTCTACCTCAAGTACATTCACATCTTCATCATTGGTATTGGTGTGAATGAGCAGCGGTGTCTGTAACTTTGCTGCGTTCCAGGCCGGAGATCGCTTTCTATACTCTTGCACATTCTCGAAGGCATCTTTCCCGATATGATAGTCAGCAGAATATGCATCTCTATAGCCCTGCGTTTTATATCCCATCCTGGCTACTAAGTCACTAACAGGCACTCCGGCATAGGCAACACGGTAGTCTTTCGGATGTTCGAAAATATTTATCAAGGTAATCATCCCGCCATGGCTCCAACCTAGAATTCCCACACGGTTTCCATCTATAAACTCATAGTTCTCCAGCATGTAGTCTCTGCTTGCTTTTACATCTTCGTTCTCTAACCCACCATAGTCAATCTGCTCATAGAACCCTCTCCCATATCCGGTACTACCTCTATATTCAGGCGCAACTATAATATATTCTTGCGCTACCAGCTCCCGGATAATGTGGGCATAGAAAGTATTGAAATTTGAGTGTACTCCCCCATGAGGAAGCACTAATAAAGGGTACTTCTTGTTGGTATCTATATTTTTGGGGATAAACACATAAGAACTAAAGCGAACCGGATTGTTGGCTCCCTGCCCGGTAGGATTCTTTACCACTCTGGGAGGCGGCCCGGTCATGTTTACCTTATCGACATAAGCAACATCGCCTATTTTATGATACCAGGCAATATCATCAATGGCCTTATTGAGTTGGTCAAAATTATAGCGCAAGCCTGCTAATTGCCTGCTTAAAGACGATATCTCTTTCTGTAGTTCCTCAGTACTTTGAGCAACTATAGAGTAAGGCAATAAAGAAAACGCTAGTAAACTAAACAGAATAGAGTAAAAGTTTTTACACTTCATAGGAGTTAAAAGACTTTGAGTTGATAAAAAAATCTATAACTAGAAATTAAATCTCCCTCTGAAGGGTAAAGGATGTAAGCTTACCTTATCACATTTTGCTAAGCATCTTAAGTAAGCTGTTTTGCTCTTTCTATCCTTATTCTTCAGGAAATCAGGTTAAATTCAGCAACTTGGTTTCGGCACGACTAAGTAAGCCGTTCAGTCAGCATCTAATATTTTCTTATTGAAAGAAAACCTAAAGATGCTATTATTCCAAAACCATGAATTTCTATATTTATAAATAATCTCACCTGCTTTTGAACAAGGAGTTATCAAAGTCAATCTGGGTATTAAATGAATACTGCTTTCATTGTGCAGGTATGTACATGTTCTGCAAAAGCACTTAGAGCTTTACCCATATGGGGTATCACAAACCACACTACTTCCCATGTTCAAAGGCTACTATTGTCTTATGAAGTAAATAGTCGATGTCTCTCTAAAAGCATTGTTATGCCTTTACATTATTAATGTAAAAATAATTATGACTTTCAATGCAACAATGTTAAAATTTAATAAATTATGATGCAAATTTTTAAATAAAATAATCAAGTATAACATACTTGTATAGCCTTATTTCTGTAACTTCTTAAAGCTGTTATGATATATTGAAGAGCATTTTTGAGATAAATAACTTTAACACAAGATTAAATTCAGATTCATTTCATTTCAAAACACATCTCTTTACAGCAAAAAAATAAAAAAACAGCATTAATATTTCCATTTTAATAATAAATTATTAATTTAGTCATCAATTTATTTTTTAGTTGTTTTAAACTAGCCAAAATTCTGGTTGACCTGGAGTTTTAACAAAGCCCCTCTTATGCTGTGAGCATATCATTGAGCATGCTTTTATATAAGGGCCCCAAGTCATTTACTTTATTCCCTGAGCCCAACTTAGCATTAACCGTACTGTTGTGGGTGCAAAGGCGTTAATATCCTTTTATAGTAGCTTTAAATATAAACTTTTGCCTCTTTTACCAAAGAGAAAAACCAGGGTAAAAGATGTATCAACTTAAATTGTTTTTGATATATGGCTGTTTTAAGCAAAGAAGCATCACAGGTTATCTTGAATAAAGCCTTGCAGCTTTCTAAAGCTGATGAGTGTGAAGTAACATTAAGTGGTTCTATAGAGGGCAATATTCGATCTGCAGGAAACTCTGTTTCAACGGCCGGTGAAAAAGATAAAACAACTCTAAGTGTAAGCGCTACTTTTGGAAAAAAAACAGGCTTTACTACTACAAACGAGTTTAACGATACGGCACTGGAAAGAGTAATGTCCAGAGCTGAGGAGTTGGCAAAGCTGTCTCCGGAGAACCCTGAGTATATGCCTCTACTAGGCCCTCAAACATACCAAGAGGCTATCACTTTTAATCCTACCACGGCAGCTGTTTCTTCGGCAGATCGCGCTGAAGCAGTAGCTAAAAGCATAAGTATAACGAAAGCTGCTAATCTGGAAGCCGCAGGGTTTCTAAACAATACAACAAGCTTTGTAGCTATACAAAATTCTAAGGGCCTTTTTGCTTACTATAAAGAAACAGACGTTTCATTTTCAGTAACTGTCAGAAACCAGGAAGGAACCGGGTCAGGACATATAAGCCAAAGTTTTCATGACTTTTCTAGACTGGATACGGCAGCTCAAACCAAAATCGCAGCACATAAGGCCGTCTCTTCTGCTGGTGCCCAGGCTATTGAGCCAGGAAAATACACTGTTATTCTGGAGCCATTGGCAGCGAGTGGTTTACTAAGGTTTCTGATGAATGGCTTTGATGCTCGTAATGCTGATGAAGGACGAAGCTTTATGAGTAAAAAGGGAGGAAGCACACGGCTTGGTGAACAACTCTTTCATGAAAAGGTAACTATTTACTCTGATCCGCTACATCCGGAACTACCCTCACCTACCTGGAACAATGAGGGATTGCCCTTAGATAAAAACATATGGGTAAAGAATGGTGTGGTCCAAAGCTTGAGTTATTCTCGGTATTGGGCTGATAAAAAAGGAGTTAAACCAAAACCTGCTGCTACTGCAATTATTATGGAAGGTGGAGAAGGTTCTGTAGAAGACCTCATTAAAGAAACAGAAAAAGGAGTCTTAGTAACCCGCTTCTGGTATACCAGGATGGTTGACCCACAAACCTTAACGCTTACCGGATTAACCCGTGACGGTACTTTTTACATTGAAAACGGCAGGATTAAATTTCCTATTAAAAATTTTCGCTTCAACGAAAGTCCTATCATCATGCTAAATAACCTTGAAATGCTAGGAAAGCCTGTCCGAAGTGGTAACATGATTATCCCTCCCATGAAGATTCGAGACTTTACGTTTACTTCTCTTTCTGATGCAGTTTAACCAATCAGGTATTCATAGTATTTGGCAGCTTTAAGCATTCCTATGCAAGTGATGAGCTGTAGCATCTTCAAAATTTTACCTAACCTACAAACCATATTATGAAGAAGTACTATACAATGTTTAGAAGAAAAAATTGGCTGGCTTTCCTAACAGCCTGCCTCTTTGGCTCCTTCTCGGTTATACCACATTTCACTTCTGCACAGGTAAAAAAAGTATCGCAGGCAAAGCTCAAGGCGATGAAGCAAGAACTGGTCACAGAAATTGATAATCAGAAAAAGTCCACCCAGGAGATGGTAGACATGATTTTCAGCTTTGGAGAGCTTGGCTTTCAGGAGGAAGAGACATCGCGTTACCTGACGGATATTCTGGAAAAGAATGGCTTTACTATAGAAAAAGGCATAGCAGGTATCCCGACAGCCTGGACTGCCAAATGGGGTTCTGGTAAACCTGTCATTGCCATAGGTAGTGATATTGATGGCATACCAAAAGCTTCTCAGAAACCAGGAGTAGCCTATCATGACCCCATTGTAGAGGGAGCTCCCGGCCATGGAGAAGGCCATAATGCCGGGCAGGCATTGAATGTAACGGCAGTGTTGGCACTTAAAAAGCTAATGGAAAAAGAGGGCTTATCGGGCACACTGTTGTTGTGGCCTGGAGTAGCCGAAGAACAGGTAGCGACAAAGGCATACTTTGTGCGAGACGGCTACTTTAAAGATGTTGATGCCTGTATTTTTACGCATGTAGACAACAACTTCAAGATTAACTACGGAGACGACGGTGCTAACGGGGTTGTGTCTGTGGAATTTTCATTTGAGGGGGAAGCTGCCCATGGAGCTGGTGCTCCATGGAGGGGCAAAAGTGCCTTGGATGCTGTAGAACTGATGAACGTAGGGTGGAATTACCATCGTGAGCACATGGAGCCTACGCAACGCTCTCATTATGTAGTCACGAACGGAGGAGATCAACCTAACGTGGTACCCTCCAAAGCTTCTGTATGGTACTTCTTGCGTGATCGTACCTATCCTAAAGTCAAGAATATGTACGAGGACGCTATTAGAATAGCAGAGGGAGCCGCTTTGATGACAGGAACGAAAATGTCTTACCGCATATTGGGCAGTGCCTGGCCAAGACACTTTAATAAACCCATTGCTGAGACCATGTATGAAAACATAAAGGCAGTAGGTCTGCCGGTATGGAGTGAAGAAGACCAAACACTGGCAAAAGCAGTACAGGAGGAAGTGAGTGCATCTAAAGCAGGCAATGACAAAAAGCCGGCAACAGGACTTGCCACAAAACTAAATCCACTCGGTACTCCGGTAAAGTTCTCTGTAGGAGGCGGTTCAGACGACATTGCCGATATAACATGGAATGTTCCGACTGTTACGCTACGATTTCCCTCCAACATACCTGGCCTGCCAGGCCACCATTGGGCAAATGCCATTTCCATGGCAACACCTATCGCCCATAAAGGAGTGACAGCCGGAGCAAAGGTAGAAGCATTAACGTTACTGGATATGCTGGTAAAGCCGGAAATTATCGAAAGTGCCTGGACATACTTCACCAATGTGCAAACTAAGGACATAAAATACACCCCTTTTATTTCAGAAACGGATAAGCCAGCCATTGAGCTTAATACTAAGATTATGGAAGAGTTTCGCCCGGAAATGAAGAAATACTACTATGATCCAACTAAATACAGTACTTATCTAGAGCAGTTAGGCGTGCAATATCCTACCCTCCGAAGCGATCAAAAAACACCCAAAGCACAATCAGCAGGTGATCAGTGACAGACAAGATTTTCTTTTATTAAACTTCAACTACAGAAAAAAAATTTCCTGCTTCACTTTTACTTTGCCCTCACTCTGTCTTTGATCAATCTTTAAACATTTACCTGAAAAACTCAACATGAAGAGAAGAGACTTTTTGCATCTAACAGGAATGGGAATTGGTGCCTCTCTATTGCCAAGCATTCCTCTTTTAGGGCACGAAATACCTTTAGAAGATGCTATAGTACCTGTTGATATAGCTGTAAAGAAGCAGTTAGCTGATGTGGCTCTTAATGCAGCACGTACCAATGGCGCTTCATATGCTGATGTACGCATTGGAAGATATTTAAACCAATTTATTATCACCAGGGAACAAAACGTAGAGAGCATTAGCAATACAGAATCCTTTGGTATGGGAATCAGGGTACTTGTAAACGGGTGCTGGGGGTTTATGGCTACAGATAACCTGGACAAAGATAACATAGCAAAAGCAGCCGCACAGGCAGTTGCACTTGCCAAGGTAAATTCAAAACTGATGGCTGAGCCTGTCCAGTTGGCCCCTCAAGAAGGATATGGTGAGGTACGCTGGGAAACTCCCATCGAGGTCAATGGTTTTGAAGTTCCGGTAAAGGAGAAAGTAGATTTGCTTTTAGCCGTAAACAATGAAGGGGTCAAGGGTGGGGCAAATTATGCCAACTCCTCTCTTTTCCTGATCAATGAACAAAAGTATTTTGCCTCTACCGAAGGCTCCTACATCGATCAGAACATACACCGCCTTTGGCCAACTTTCACAATAACCAAAACAGATTCCCAAAGCGGGAGGTTTGAAAGCAGGAATGCTTTAAGTGCTCCTATTGGGAAAGGGTATGAGTACCTGATTCCAAAAGAAGAAGAAAAAGTAAGAGGGGTTGTTACTACCTACAAGAAGCGCTATGACATGTTGGAAGACGCCAGGGAAGCGGCCGCCAATTTAGCTGAGAAACTAAAGGCCAAACCCGTTGCACCGGGTAAATATGACCTGGTACTGGACCCAAGTCAGCTTTTTCTGACTATACACGAATCGGTGGGACACCCTACTGAACTTGACCGGGTATTAGGTTATGAAGCCAACATGGCTGGTACCAGCTTCCTGACATTAGAAAAGCTTAAATCCGAGAACTTCAACTATGGCAGCCCTATCGTTAACTTAGTTGCCGACAAAACGCAGCCCGATACTTTAGGAGCGGTAGGTTATGACGATGAAGGTGTAAAATGCAAGCAATGGGATATTGTAAAAGGCGGCACCTTGGTCGGCCTGCAAGCCACCAGAGATCAGGCTCACATGCTTGGCCTTACCGAGTCTCAGGGATGCAGCTACGCCCAAAGCTGGGAAGATGTTCAGTTCCAGCGTATGCCTAATGTTTCCTTACAGCCTGGAAAAGTAAAAATGAGTGCTGCCGACTTAATCAAAGATGTAGAAAAAGGTATTTATATGCTTGGCCGTAACACTTCCTCTATCGATCACCAACGCTACAATTTTCAGTTCAGCAGCCAACTGTGCTATGAAATAAAAAACGGTAAAATCGTTGGTATGCTTAGTAATGCCGCATACCAATCTAACACACAAGAGTTCTGGAACTCTTGTGCTGCGCTGGGAGATAAGGATGATTACCGGCTAGGAGGAACATTTTTCGATGGGAAAGGAGAGCCAGGGCAGTCTAGTGCCGTATCTCATGGCTGCCCAACCACAAGGTTTAATGGCATTAACGTTATCAATACAGGAAGAAAAATTAGCTGATACCGTAGATAGGAAACAGAGCCTGCCAACCCTGAATAAGAGCTATCCTATCAGCTTTCTTATCTATTATACTATAATCCACTTGTCTATCTTACAACCATCATGTCTAATAAAATAAAATGGATACTGCTTGGGCTTTTACCAGCAGCGTTGAGCTTCAATATTCCACAACCATCTCTTGCACAAGGTCGGTTTATAAATTCTGAAGAGACAAAGAATAGTCCTCCGGTTATTGAGAAGCGGTATGAAAACGAAATCAAGGCACTGGCAAAGCTTCCGGCTGTAAAAAGAGCATTACAAACTATTGTTGAACTAGAAGCAGAAACAAGGCAGGACCATATCTCCTTAACAGAAATACCTGCTCCACCTTTCAAAGAGGAAGTACGCGCTAAGAAGTATGCACAGATGCTTCAAACAGCTGGTATTGATTCTGTATGGATAGACGAAGTTGGAAACGTAATAGGCCAAAGAAAAGGTAAAACAGGAAGTAGAACAGTTGTTTTAGAAGCACATTTAGATACTGTTTTTCCGGAAGGAACAGAAGTAAAGGTAAAACAGAAAGGAGATACATTATATGCTCCTGGTGTCGGAGATGATACCCGAGGGCTTGCTGTAGTGTTAGCAGTGTTGAAAGCCATTGAAAAAACGAATATAGAAACAGAAGCAGATGTACTGTTTATAGGTGCTGTTGGCGAAGAAGGGCTTGGTGATCTGCGCGGAGTTAAACACCTCTTTCGTGACAATGGCCCACAAATTGATTCTTACATTGCCGTTGAAGGCGGCGGTGTCAATCGTGTTACACATCGTGGCTTAGGTTCTCACCGTTATCGTGTAAAATTTAAAGGTCCTGGAGGGCACTCTTCCGGTGCTTTCGGGCTAGTTAATCCGCATAATGCCTTAAGCAGAGCGATACATTATTTTATTGTAGATGCTGATAAGTTTACTAAAGAAGGTATACGCACCACCTATAATGTCGGAGTAATTGGAGGAGGCACCTCTGTCAACTCTATTCCCTTTGAATCCTGGATGGAAGTAGACATGCGTTCTGAAAGTCCTGAAAGGGTAGCAGGTATTGATCAGTTGCTACAAGCTGCTGTACAGCGGGCACTGAAGGAAGAAAATCAAATGAAACGCATCGGTCCTGACCTGGAGGTAGAAGTAGAGATGATAGGAGATCGTCCAGCCGGAGATGTTGACCCGGGCGTTGCACTGATACAAAGAGCAATGGCGACCAGTAAGTATCTGCATGCAGAGCCAAGATTAGGTGTGGGCTCTACAAACTCTAATATACCCTTTTCAAAAGGAATCCCGGCAGTAACTATTGGAGCGGGAGGTAAAGCGGGAGGTGCTCACTCTTTAAACGAATGGTGGCTACAAAACGAAGAGGCAAATACAGCTATTAAGAAAGTGCTCCTTTTGGTGTTGGCAGAAGCAGGTACTTCTAAATAATCAGCAGAAAACGAACATTTATTGGATCAAGAACTAAAAGGTTAGACCAACCGGTTTATAAAGGCCATTATAGTTTTCAGAGCTAACAGCTATTGGAATTGCAATGTTTTACTGGAGACTTTTACTTTTATAGGAGTTTTGAAAATGGTCCTTTTATCGTAGTTAGACTAGGTGCATTGACCAAAGGGAATGAGAGGCTGGAGACTAGGTAAGTCAGCAGTACTATACCGTAAAAAAGGAAGCTCCATTCCCCTTTACCTTTTCTCTGAGAGTCTGAACAGTACTTAGGGCTATCGACATGGATAAGCAGGTGTAAGACAAAAGGCAAGACGAGGGAGAAAGAAGGTCGCTTACTTTAACCACTCATGCTATGGAACAAGTTACAAGACAGTGCGTGGGCATTGACATCGCCAAGAAGGACTTCACTGCCTGCGTTTGCAAATTCTCCCCCAGTCCGGCTTATGCTTTTCCCAGGTGGCAAGCTTTGACAACAGCACCAGGGGCTTCAATCAACTGCTCAAATGGGCCCGCAAACAGTCCAGCGCCAGCCTACCAGTAGCGTTTGTGATGGAGGCCACCGGTATTTATTATGAGCCCTTAGCTTACCAACTCCACAAACTCCGGCAGACGGTCTCTGTTCTACTGCCCAACAAAGTCAAGCACTTTGGCAAGAGCCTCAACATCAAAAGCAAAACAGACCGTATAGACGCCAGAGTCATCGCCCAGCTGGGGGCCGAACGTCAGCTCCCTGTTTGGCAACCACCAGCCCCAGTTTTCAAAGCCTTGCGGGAACTGACCAGGCACTACACCGATCTCAAGCAAGAGCGGACAGTGCTTCTTAATCGGCTTAATGCCTTGCTCTCGGCGCATGAGCCCCAGGCATTTGTTCTCAGGTCTCACAAGGAGATGATAAAAAAGTTTGACACTGAAATAGCCAAATGTGAGGCTCAGATAAAGGCTGTGCTCAAAAAGGAGGATTGGTTGCAGGAGAAAGTCAGCAGGCTTCTCACCATCAAAGGAATAGGGCTTATAAGCTTGGCTATTGTACTGGCAGAAACTCAGGGCTTTGCCCTCATAAACAACGTTAAACAACTCACTAGCTACGCTGGCTTTGATGTGGTGGAAAGGGAATCGAGCACCAGCGTGAAGGGAAAAACCAAGATCTCCAAGAAAGGTAACAGCAGGATCCGGGCAGCCCTTTACTTCCCGGCCCTGGTGGCCAGCCAGCATAACGCTGCCTTGCGGGCAGTTTACCAGCGCATTAACTCCGGGAAAACAAGTATGATGGTGGGCGTGGTGAGCCTGCAGCGCAAACTGCTGCTGCTCATCTATTCGATGTGGAAAAGCGGTACGCTCTTTCAGGACAGGAGCCTAACTTCCGGAGATCAGGAGAGGAAGCCTCTCCTTCGTCACAAAGACGAAGTCTTTGAAAACAAAGTAGGCAGATCCACAGACCTGCCTACACTGGATGAACTTCCGTCCGATCTCTCGAGTGAAGCTCTCCTTCGTCAGTAAAAATATACGGAAATTTTTTCTAAAGTTTATTGGATATTAAAACAGTACCTTTTTTCTTTTACTTCGGACACTATTCGGACACTAATACTTCTACCCTTACACTTACCACTCTTCAACTCGCCTCTTCAAACTACTCTTCAGAAGGTGCTACAGCAGTTTTTGTTTGCCGTGTAATTTGGTGTTCTTTCTCGGTTCTGCGGCATTAGCTTTTATAGAATATGATCCATCACCAGCTGCTTCCGCTGCGGGTTCTCCTCCTCCAACTGCTAAAGCTGCTTCCTGAGCTCCGTTATTCGCAGACCTCCGTACTTCTTCTTCCAATAATAGAAGGTGGCCTCTGAAATACTAATATTTCGAAATACTTCTTCTACTTTGACGCTTGTCTCCGACTGCTTGATAGCGAAGAAAATCTGCGCCTCGGTAATCTTTAATTTCCTCATGACAATTCGCTTTTGGTTCTATACGATTATTGCCCGTTTTCTCTACTTTATACTGGTCTGTTTTTTCGGGGGGAGGTCACCTGCTATAGAACGTTGTTTTTCAGACTGATCTTGAACACAAGGTAAATTATCAGCTATAAAAGCGGATAAAGGTTCTTAGAACTGGCCGTAGAGTTAGGTTAGACCACTCTTGAAGGCGTATGTCCGAGACCTACGACCACTGTCGGTTTCCGGGCATTGGCCGTGGAGGCGAACCAAACAGTCTGTAACCGGTAGCTGATACAAGAGAATTTAGCAAGTTGAACAGCAGGAGCCCCTCCCATGGCATGGCCGCCCTAGGGGGCGGTTTTGTCGTTTCAGCTGGTGCTGCGCTACTACCAGGTGCAGCGGCTGCGGATCTTCCATGTCTGTTACGCCCCTATGACAAGAGTAGTGTATGCGCTACGCTCCCATAGCCGCAGGAAGGTCACACCCGATAGAACACCTTCAAGTGTCGAAGCCGTTTTTTTACCAGCTTATTCCTCATCGGCTCAAACCTGTATATCTCCTCATTGTCCTTTTTAACTATAATATAGAAAGGCTGATCCATTATTTCCGTGAGATGATATATGCTTGCAAGCTCTGCGATGTCCTCAAACCAGCTTGCCATTCCATACAAAGAGGCAAACGGTGTTTTGCCGAGATTCCGGTAAATTTCAGGCGCTAAGGCTAATGCCACCGTTTTGCCACTGCGGAAGCGGGTTTTCTCCAGCAGTGAATCGGTAGAGTTACTGGTCGGAACGTTCATTTTATACCAAACATTTTGAGTGAATGGGGTTGGCTTAACAAGTGCCTCTCTGTCGTTAGGGTGCGGAGTGATCTCCAATACCGCGTCCACCACGTGCGTGGCCTCGTGCAGCAGGACGTATAAAAAAGCATCCAAGCCACCTGCCTCAATTTTGATTTCGTAACCTGGATTTTCCGACCGGTCAAAGCAGGTAAGTTCTTTCTGGGTGGCCCATTCCGAGATTGTCTCATGGAATATTCCCGCCCTGAAAGTGATGTTGTACATCTCAGTGGAGTCAGGGGTTACTACAGGTGATGTGAGCGCCGTGTTGGGCATATTGTCCATGAAGCTGATGCTATGCAGATGCCCCTTGAGTATTTTCTGATGCAGGGGAGGCAAAGCGGCAAAGGCTTTTTCCACCTTGGCCTTTTCAACTGCTGTCAACGCATGATTCGATGGACGCATGCCAGCTTCCCTAAACATCTTAAAAACGCTTTCAGGAGCCGCTGAGACCCGTGCCGCTGGGTCGAGATTAAGCTGTTGCTTTGGGTTCTGAGCGCATATGTTGAAGGACAAAGCGAAGTAAAGAGCGGTAATGAGATATATCCTAGGCATGGCTTTTATAAAAGATTCAATACAATTACAGTATCAATGATGTTACTGGCAACAGGCCGGCATTTAGTTGAAAAGGCCTTACTGGGGCGCATGTTACGATCCAGGAGGTGGCTCCCGACTGGTTTACTCTAATGATTCAGAATAACAGCTACTGACCTGCCAGGTATTCTGACCGCTTCAGAATAACCGAACGCAGTCGCTCTCCGTGCATATCGCCCCAATGACCCAAAGCCGATATGACAGGAACCAGGGACTCCCCGAACTCGGTTAAACTGTACTCCACTTTTGGCGGAACAACCGGGTAAATTACTTTAGCTATCAGTTCGTGCTCTTCCAGCTCTTTCAGCTGCATGTTCAAAACCCTGCGGGAGGCATCCGGTATCTTCCGCTGCAGCTGGCTGGGGCGTTTGTTCCCTTCTTTGATGAACCACAGCAAACGGATTTTCCATTTACCGTAAAGTACCTCCCCAATCAGGTCAAGGCCACAGTTTAAGGTCGGCGGTATTTTCCTCTTGTACATGATACAAAGCTATTTTAATGTTCCAAAGCATACAATAAGGGACAAATTTATCCCTATGCGAATCATTTTTCCGTACTTGACGCACCCACACATACGCTCCATATTTGTACCAAAACTTAGAGACTATGGAAAAGCAATTTGATTACAACGATGAGTTATCAGGCAAAATCGCCCTGGTGACTGGCGGTACCAAAGGAGCCGGGAAAGCCATTGCCGAACGCTTATTCAACGCCGGGGCGACGGTAATTATTACGGCCAGGAACGCACCCGAAAACCCGGACGGGAGACTGCATTTCATATCGGCTGATTTAAGCAAGCCCGATGGAACCCAAAAAGTTGTGGAGGAAGTCTTGGCTGTACACAGCAGGCTGGATATTCTGGTAAACAACCTCGGCGGTTCCGAAACCCCGGGCGGCGGTTTCGCCGTGCTGACAGATGAGGACTGGCAAACGACCATTCAAACCAACCTACTGGCGCCCGTTCGTCTGGACAGGGGGTTCCTGCCGCAGATGGTGGAACGCAGCAGTGGCGTGATTATTCACATCGCCTCCATTCAGGGCAGGCTCCCTTTGTATGACTCCACGCTGCCTTATGCGGCGGCCAAGGCCGGTCTGATAAACTACAGCAAGGCTTTATCGAACGAAGTGGCGCCTAAGGGCGTTCGGGTGCTCACCGTCTCACCCGGTTGGATTATGACTTCCTCTTCCAGCAGAATGATGGAACGGATCGCCGAAAGCTCAAACAGCACGGTAGAGCAAGCCACGCAGAGCGTGATGGATGCTTTGGGTGGAATCCCGATCGGCAGACCCGCAAAACCAGAGGAAGTCGCCGAACTGGTGGGCTTCCTGGTTTCTCCGAGAGCCGATTATCTGACAGGAACGGAGTACGTCATAGACGGCGGAACGATACCGACCATTTAATACCGTAAAAACAGAGAAAGATGAATTTACCGAAAGTTATAGCAGATTTAGTAGCGGCACAGGACAACTACGACAGTGCTGCCTACGCAAAATGTTTTTCCGAGACAGCCGTCGTGGTGGATGAGGGAAAAGCCTACAGTGGAAGAAATGAAATAAGGCAATGGACAGCGGAGGCAAATGAAAAATACAGAACCGCCATGAAACCGATCAGCCTTTCGGAGAATGGCCCGACAAGTGTTCTTACGGCGGAGATCTCGGGCTCATTCCCTGGAAGTCCTGCCGTGCTGGACTTCCATTTTGAGCTGAAGGACGGACTTATCCATTCGCTAAGAATAATAAACTGAACAAGGGAAGGTGCCGGCAAGGCTACCGCAACAGGACTGACGCAGAATTAACCGCGTCAGTCCTTTGTACATTAAAATCTGTTGAATCATGGTGCCAACAAGGCTTAGGAAGAAGGTTTCAAAGGCATCCCTATAACCAGTGTCACTCCCAAAGGCCATCAGTATCGGGTGTACGGCAGTACTGGGAACTGACACACTGATCGTATGCGTCAGTTCCCAGTACTGCGGTTACAGCATCGAGCACTTTCAGGACAGGTCAGAATGTATAGGCAATGTATAAACGGTGCGCTAGGCTGATGGCCGTCGTGTTTATATGTTGTAGCTTTTATTTTTCCTTCCACATTGGTTTTTCTTTCAATACTTTATCATATATGGCACACGTTTCAGTGTGTGCTCCGGGTAAATATCCGATGCTCATCAAAAATTCATTCACTATTTCCCCGCCCGTGAATTTGAAGGTTTTCTTGAAGAGCTTCACCCATTCCTCTTTTGGTTTGGGGTGATGATAGGCCAGCCATTTTTCAAATGAGCCATACTCAATTTGTAGCGCCAAAACAGCCTTGGCGTTCTCAATGGCTGCGTTTATCTTCAGGCGATTCCTGATGACCCCTGCGTCTGTCAATAGCCGTTCACGGTCCTCCTCAGTGTAGGCGGCAACTTCTTCGATGTTGAAACTGCTGTACGCTTTCCGGAAAGAGGCCTCTTTTTTCAGCATGGTTTCCCAGCTCAAACCTGCCTGATTGATTTCCAATAGCAAACGCCCGTACAGTTCGTTGTCATCGTGTATCGGAAAACCGTAGTGGTTGTCGTGGTAACTTTTGTGCAATGCCTTTCTTTCCTCTGGTTGCATTGCTTCAATTGCCAGGCAATAGCTCATTTTATCAGGTTTTCGGTTTTGGTCAAAAAGTGCTCTAAGGCTTCTTTGGCATCAATATCCATGCGGTTTGCCAATACAATAAGCCACCAGATGCTTTCTCCTAATTTGTGCCCCAACTCCGCGTCGGTATCGGCTTTTGGCCAACGGTGCTGTTGCGACAGGGTGTGCCTGCCCACCAAGGCTGCATCGGTCAGAAAAGCCAAAGCATCTTCTTCTACAGTCCACTCGCTTCCGTGGTGGGTTAGCTCTAATTCGTGGTACTTTTTGCGCATAACTAACGAACGTTATACAATAATATCGAGATTGTTACTGGTCATCTACATAGTTATTTTTTGCAAATGGTTGAGCGCAGTCGCACACAGCTACGGTATCAAAGGAGTTATTCCGTTTGTCCTTTTACAGTTAGTTGGCTAAACAGAACGAGGCTAACGAATATACTATACATTAATTTGACAATCACTGGATCTTCCCCTGAAATTCCCCAACTCAAAAGCCCTAGAATTGCGATACAGTTTTTGGAGATTAGCCCCAAAGTTGCCGTTCGTTGACCTTGTGCTTTTCCTGAAAATAGAGGGATTTATTTTAGCCATAAAGCAGTAGGCAGCGAAACAGAATGAGCTCATATTTTTCATTATTAACAAACAGTATGAGCTTTAAAAAAGCAAAGTTTTACTGGAATGGACAGAATGGGAACCCAGCTTGTCTGCGACCTGCCTTTATAATCCCTTGAAGCTGTAGGTTTTCCCCTTCCTGGTTGACAGGTCAAATAGCTGTGTGGGCGGAAGCGCTGCTCCTGCCGTTTCCCTCCCTTGAGCAACCAACGGTTCCCTGATCATCGCCGTCTGGAAAAACTCATTACTGTTCTCGCCATCCGCTGCCTTTAACTCACTCTTACCCGTTAGCTCCAGCTGCTCGGATGACCTGATACGACAGTTTCCGCCCAGCTTGGAGTGCACCGTCAGCGTCTTTACTTTTCCGTCTTCCCAGCTCATATCAATTATAAAACCACCTCTGGCTACCAAGCCCTTCACTTCACCTGTTTGCCAGGCATCGGGAAGCGCCGGGAGCAAGTGTATGGCTCCGTCATGGCTTTGCAGCAGCATTTCAGCGATGCCGGAAGTACAGCCAAAGTTGCCGTCTATCTGGAAAGGCGGGTGAGCGTCGAACAGGTTCGGGTAGGTACCGCCGCCTTCTCCTTTCTCCTCGTCTCCGGCTGGTGTTAACTGGTCTTGGATGAGTTTATAGGCGCGGTTGCCGTCCAGTAGCCTTGCCCACAGGTTTACCTTCCAGCCCATCGACCAGCCGGTGGATTTGTCTCCCCTGTACACTAAAGAAGTCCTTGCTGCATTGAATAATTCTGGATGGCTAAAAGGCGATATCTGGTTGCTTGGGTACAGGCCATACAAGTGCGACACGTGGCGGTGTTTGTCACCGGTTTTGTCCCAGTCCTGCATCCACTCTTGCAGTTGCCCGTGCTGCCCTACCTGCATGGGCGGAAGCCTGTCACGCATGGCCTTCAGAGAATCTGCAAAGGGTTTGTCTGTATTCAGTGCCTCTGATGCATGAATGATATTTGAGAATACATCGAACACCAGCTGGTTATCCATGGTGGTGCCGGCGGCGATGGATACCCCGCTTTGGTGCTTGTTCTCCGGTGACATAGAAGGGACCACAACGAGCCATTTGTGTTCCGGTTCTTCCTGCAGCACGTCGGCATAAAACTGCGCAGCTCCTTTCAGCACCGGGTACATTTCCTGCAGAAATTTCTTGTCACCGGTAAAGAGGTAGTGCTGCCAGATGTGCTGTGTCAGCCATGCACCGCCCATTGGCCAAAGGCCATAGAAAGCACCGTCGATCGGGCCCGTCATGCGCCAGAGGTCGGTGTTGTGGTGCATGTTCCAGCCACGGGCGTTGTACATTTTGTGGGCACTTTCCCGGCCTGTCTCTGACAGCTCTTTGATCATGGCGAAGAGCGGTTGGTGCATCTCCGGCAGGTTCGTCACCTCCGCCGGCCAGTAGTTCATTTCGGTGTTGATGTTGACGGTGTACTTGCTGTCCCAGGGCGGGGAAATCTTATCGTTCCAAATGCCCTGCAGGTTGGCAGGCTGTGTGCCGGGCTGTGAGCTGGAGATGAGCAGGTAGCGCCCGAATTGGAAGTACAAAGCCGCTAGATGCGGGTCGTTGCCCGTCGCGAAGGCAGCCAGTCGCTCATCCGTCGGTTTATGCACAGCATCTGTTACGCCCAGGTCAAGTGACACTCTATCGAAGTACTTTCTGTAGCTGTCAATGTGCTCTTGCCGGGCCTTTTTATACTTGTGCTTCGTAGCATCTGCCAAAAGCTGCGCTGCCTTCTCACCTTCATGGCCGCTCAAATCTTTGTAGCTCTTAAAGTTGGTGGCCATGGAAACATAAATCGTTGCCTCGTCGGCACCCCTAATCTGGAGCGTGTTGCCCGTGGCAGAGACCTTTCCTCCTCTCACCACAGGCTGTACCTGCGCCTGAAACTTCACCTTTCCTTTCTTATTATCCACATCCCCGGAAGTACCGCTTAGAACCAGCTGACTTTGCTTTGCCGTTACCTCATACTTTTGGTGCGGGCTACTCATACGTAGAGTACAGGTGATGCTTTTAGGCTTATTGGCGGTTAGCCTGATAATGATGACATTATCAGGGAAAGACGAAAGCATCTCCCGCTTGTAAGTCACCCCATCCACTTTATATGTGACAGAGGCGATGGCCTGCTCAATATTCAAATCACGGGAGTAGGCTGTTGCGGCATCGTGCCCGGGAAAAGAGATGAACAGATCGCCGACCGGCTGGTAAGGCATTCCGTAGTTCAGGTTAGCAGGAGCCTGGCGTGGCACCTTTTCCAGCGCAAGCTCCTGTGCCTCCTTATACTTGCTCTCAAAGATCAACCTGCGGATTTCAGGCAAGGCGCTGTTGATATCCTCGTTTATGTTATTTCCTGGCTCACCTGCCCAAACCGTCTCCTCGTTTAGCTGCAGATGCTCTCGTGCCGGTGTTCCGAACACCATTGCTCCGATGCGCCCGTTACCAATCGGCAGCGCCTCATTCCAGTCGGCAGCTGGTTTATCGTACCACAGTTTGTAGGGGGCCAGTGCTTCTTGTGCAAAGCTGCATAGAACGGCACATAGTAAAGGCAGGGTTAACAAACAAGCTTTTCCCATGGGTTATTTTCATGTCTCACTCATGCCTTCCTACCATACGGCTTTTGGAAGGGTGATGACTTTTTACGTCTGATGATTATACAATATATGTATTTTTTTTAACCCTTCATTCGGCGCAGTTCTATAAAAATGATGAAGACATTGGCTGAATCAAAAGAAAATCAGACTGAACAGCGGACAGTTGTTGCTCAGTGTAGCGGTCTTTCCCTGAAATTTGCAATCTCATGCCCTCTTTCTTGAGGCAACAAAGAGCAACTACCACAATTGCTTATTTAGCAACAACGAAGCAACATTGAGCAATTACGGCTTGTACTGCATTCCAGAATAATTCTTTAAAAAAACATAAAAGCAGTTATGGGGGAAACCCGCCTGATGGACTCCTCTTGAGGGGACGGGTTTGGGTAATTTCAGGAGGTTGTGCTGCTCTCCACTTTAAAGGTGCGGGTTGAGAAAGATGTTATAATATCCTATCTTGTATGATCAAAGTATGAGGAAATGTGCGAGGCATGCACGCAAGACACCCATACCTTCTAAAGCATGAAGCTATGAAGTCAGCTCTACTCCTTTTGCTGCTGTTCATACCACTGGCGGCTTTCGCCCAGAGGGAAGCTAATAATTGGTATTTCGGAAGTGGAGCGGGTTTGAGTTTTAGCAATGGCTATGCTGAGCCATTGACTGAAGGGGAAATGTATCAGCATGAAGGCTGTGCCACTATGTCCGACTCAGGGACTGGTGAGCTTCTTTTCTACACTGATGGAATACAAGTCTGGAATCGACAGCACTAGGTGATGCCTAATGGCAGGAACCTCTTGGGGCACTACTCCTCCACGCAATCTGCACTAATTGTCCCATTCCCTCATCACCCACAGCAATACTACCTTTTCGCCATTGATGCTATACCTCAACACAGTGCATCTCCCTTCGACTTGACATATTCAGTTGTGAATATGAGCCTTGATGGAGGCTTAGGCGATGTCGAAACTTCCATAAAAAACATAAGCCTTATGCCCTCCGCAGCTGAAAAGCTGACGGCTGTGCCCCATGCCAACGGGCAGGACCTTTGGGTAATTTCGCATGGTGCGGATAATGATGAGTTCTATGTTTTCCTACTTTCTGAGGCTGGCGTTTCGGGGCCAGACACCTATCGTACAGGAATTGATTATGGAGGAGTTGACCGTGGCGTTGCAGGCTATCTAAAGGCGTCTCCTAACGGGAAGAAGTTAGCCAATGCCCTATGGTCTGATACTGCTGTTGTTGAGCTTTTTGATTTCGATGCGGCTACTGGCACAATCTCTAATGCCAATACGCTAAGCTTAGCTCCTCTTAACTTGGACTTATACTCTGAAGGAAGGAATGTTTATGGCATTTCCTTCTCCCCTGACAATACGAAACTATATGTTAGTGGCTACTCCATCACCCAATTCGATCTCTCTCTGCCCACCACCCAGGAGATAGTCGATTCTCAGGAAGAGGTTACAGCCTATGAGCCTTTTTCATACAGTCTTGTCAAAAGCCTGCAACTGGGGCCTGACGGAAGGCTCTATAACAATGCAAGTGCCAATAGCTTCTACGTCATTAATGGAATTGCAATGTTTTACTGGAGA
>NZ_JAJJWI010000036.1 GCF_020907275.1 Pontibacter silvestris
GTTGTGCAACAGCCACGGCGGTTTTAGCACTATGAAGGAGCTGACTAGCAAAACTGCTTTCCTTATGTTCCAATCTGCCATCTCACTAATCAAAAGGAGAATTGAATTAATGAGATGAGTAGGTGAGACAGAAGAGAAGTATTGGTTGGAGAGAATAGCTATTGATGCATCGAACACCTAATGCAGGGGAAACCACCACAAATATCCTTGCACAGTTGCTTTACTTCTGAAAGCAGGCTCTAGTAGCAAGCAGATGGAAGGGGGAACGGAATTTAGTGTCCGAATAGTGTCCGCAGATAATAAAAAAAGCCCCACAGTTGCTGCTGAGGGGCTTTGCTGTAGACCGAAGGATTGAATTATCGAACCTTATCCACAGAGATTTGGCCTTCTTGAATAATTATATAGTTGTAGAAGAGGAAGTTTAAGAGACAAGCACCTTTCCTCCATCTAATGCTGTTAAGCATAACTTTTGTTATCAGAAAGCAGGTTGAGGCCGTGCCTGCTTCAATATTTAGTGCTTTACAAACCAGCTTAAGAAAAACATTATAAATTGAGTAGTACTATAATATATTAAACTTTATATACAAGTTTATGTCTTGTAATTTATCTTTAAACAATCGTCAAATTGTGCCGATGAATTATCTAGCAAAGCATGTTAAGACACATATTCTAAATGAATTTAATATACCTTCCTCCAATTATAAAGATTAGTTACTCAACTAATAACAATTTTATAACGCAACATTTTGGTAAAGAAGAAACAATAAATAATTGTGAATTGGTTAGTACTTCACCTTTTATTTTAAAATCTAATGGGAGGGAGTACTATTTCACGAATAGTGAAAGCGAGGAAATTCCTGAAATTTACGAATATGCCTTACTATCATCTAAAAAGTTGGTTCGGAAAGACTTCAGATCTAATAATCTAAAGATCAAAAAGTGGCTAAGAAATCCCGCTCTCCAGGATACTGATCCGAGTTCAGTGATCACTTCGTGGAGTGGAAAGTTCAAAGTTGTAAAAGAAGACCCTGCTATTAGGAAGCCAGGGTTAAGATCTCCACAGGTAGGGGCTCTCTATTCTATATTGGCCCATTTACAGAATGCAGAAGAGATAGGTATCGTTGTCATGCCTACTGGCACAGGCAAGACAGAAACCATGCTTTGCTCGCTGATTGCCAACCAATGTGAGAAGCTCTTGGTGGCTGTTCCATCAGACTCATTAAGGGGGCAGTTGTCTGAAAAGTTTATGACGCTTGGCCTGTTAAAGGAATTCGGTGTGATAGATGGAGAAGCCCAAAATCCTATCGTAGGTGTAATGAACTCCAAGATTGAAGAACTTTCGGAGTTGGAGGAGTTCATTTCAAAATCTAATGTGGTAGTGACTACCATGAGCATCCTTACTGGTCTTTCTGCCTCATCGAGATCTTTGTTATCTCGAAAGTTCTCACACCTTTTTATTGATGAAGCGCATCACTCGCAAGCAAGCACTTGGAAAGATTTTATACGTTTTTTTGATAAAGGAAAGGTTTTTCTATTCACAGCTACACCTTATAGAAATGACGGCAAGAAGCTAGACGGTAAGTTTATCTTCTCATTCTCATTGAAAAAAGCACAGGAACAAAAATATTATAAGAAAATAAACTACCTGCCCATACGGGAATATGACAAGAGAAGAGCTGATGAGGCGATAGCAGAAAAAGCTGTGCAGCAGCTAAGGACTGACTTGTTGAATGGCTTTCATCACATTTTGATGGCCAGGTGCAGAACAAAGGAACGAGCCAAGGAAGTATTTGAATATTATAGTATGCATGAAGATCTGAATCCTGTTCTCGTTTACACAGGAATAGGAGGATTGTCTCAACGAATAAGTGCCATAAAAAATAAAGAGCACAAGATCGTAATCTGTGTCGATATGCTGGGGGAGGGATTTGACCTTCCAGAATTGAAGATAGCTGCCGTTCATGATGAAAGACAAAGTCTCCCTATCACCCTGCAATTCATAGGACGTTTCACTCGGTCATCATACGACCAGCTTGGGGAAGCCAGTTTCATCACGAACTTAGCATATCCACCGATAAAAGAGGAACTGGATCAGTTGTATGCGAAGGACTCTGACTGGAACCTTCTTCTTCCAACAATGAGTGAGGGCGCCACACAAAAAGAGATAGATTTCAAAGATTTCTTAGACGGTTTTGGGAAGTTGGAAGAGTCTATTATTCCCTTTCAGAATATTGTTCCCGCTTTAAGTACTGTAGTATATAAGTCTGATACTGAAGAATGGAGCCCTCGTAACTGGAAAGAAGGGGTTTCAAACATTGACTCCTATGATCACCAATTTGCAGACCACAACTCAGAATCAAATACACTAGTCATCATACTTGGGAAAGTGTCAAAAGTTGATTGGGGAGATTTTGATGTAGTGCAAAATGTTGACTGGGAACTGATTGTAGTCTTCTGGGAGTATACGCCAGACAGCAACAGAATTTTCATCAATACTTCTATGAAGGGCTTAGCCACTGAAAAGCTAGTGAAGTCTATTTTTTCAGGGGAGAGTACGAAGATATGCGGAATGGACGTATTCAAAATCTTCCATGAAGTGCACCGTCTCTCCCTTTATAATGTCGGTGCAAGAAGAGGTGTGGGAAGAGATATAACATTCCAATCCTATTTCGGTCGTGGTGTGCAGGATGGATTGCAACTGCTGGAGCAAGGAACACTTGTAAAGAATAATATTTTTGGTGTAGGCTACAAAAATGGAGAAAAGGTTTCCCTCGGATGCTCTGTGAAAGGCAAAATATGGTCACACTCTAGGGGAAACCTGCAGGAGTTAACTCAATGGTGCAGTACTATAGGTGAAATAGTGGAAAATCCTGACATTGACCCAAACGCGGTTTTGCAGCAAACCCTTGTCCCTATTTCTATTTCGCAGGCACCAGATGTAACTCCAATTGCTATTGAATGGCATCCAGAGATGTACATGTATTCCGAAGATAAATATGAGATGCTATTAAATGGCAAACCTTTTTTTCTTTTTAATTCAGAGCTTAGCGTTGATGACCTTAGTCCAACTGGTGAGCTTCGATTTAAAGTGGATACAGATGGAGAGAGTGTAGGATTTGAAATGCACCTTGGCCTGCGAACTGTAGCAGGAATGCAGGAACCATACTTTGAAGTGAAGAAGACGGATAATATTCCTGCAAGAATATTATATCGTGGGAGAGATGAAGCACTAGTCGATTTTTTTCAGGTTTACACCCCTACATTTTGGTTTGCAGATGGCTCTCAGCTTTTCCAAAACAGGTATGTTAAACTGAGAGATAGAGTGGGTCATATTCCTCTAGAAAATATACATACAGATACTTGGGCAGGAGTAAATCTGAGAAAAGAGTCTCAAGGTATAAGCCCTTATGAACAGGATTCGATACAATACTATTTTATTGATAAGATTAAGAATGATTTTGATGTTGTTTATGATGACGATGGGTCAGGTGAGATAGCAGACATTGTTGCCATAAACGATTATGAAAGGCATATGGACGTACACCTATACCACCTCAAGTATGCTAAAGGGGGCAGAGTAGGTAATGACATAGACAACTTCTACCAAGTTTGCGGACAGGCGCAAAAATCATTGAACTGGAAACACAGGGAGGGGCGTCACTTTTTTGATCACCTGCTTCGTAGAAACGAAAAGACCGAATCAGGAAATACCTGCAGCAGATTAGTGAAGGGCTCTGAAGATCAGCTGGGAACACTATTAAATGCTGCCAAATGGACAAAAGAAATGCGTTTTCACATCTACATAGTGCAACCTTCATTAAGCAAAGCTGGCGCTTCAGAGAGCATATTATTGCTTTTGGGGAATACTCATCATTATCTCCATACTGTTGGTAACGTAAAGCTCAATGTCATTTGTAGTCAATAGTAGAACGAATCTAACTCAATCTTTGTCTCTCATCTATTTATTAGGGTTTAAAGCAAAAACATAACTCAAAAAATTTAGCCTTAGTTTTTTTCAACAGAGTTGGGTAACTATTTTCTTATTACAGATCGGACTCAGGTTTATCATCAATTCCTGAATAGCAGCAGGATCATCAAAATTCTGAATGACCTGTATTAACTCTTCCTGGCGTGGTTGCCCAAAAGTGAATCTGTAATAGGCCAGAACCTTAAGCATATTGTAAAATTTATCAATGTCTTTGCTGAATGGATACAGTGGCACAATACGGTCTATTGTAATACCATTGACGGGTTCAACATGCCAGCATGGTACTAAATCGCAATGAAAATCAGCTAGTGGCTTTTCTATCTCAGAAGCTATGTCTAAAAGGGTATCCCAAACTAAGCCCGCTTGAATAGGCTGTTCTTTTAGTTTAGAAAGATATTTCTCAACGATGTTCAAACGAATAACATGTCCCTTATACCTATGAATTCTCCCCTCCCTTTGTTCGAAATCTATTGGGTTGCCCGGAAGATTCCAGTGAATGATTTTCTTACAATAGAAATGGAAATCCAATCCTTCCTGACCAATGGAGGTAGACGCTAACACAAATGGACGGAAAGGGGAGTTAAAAGCTTCTCTGATATTTATTTGACGGTTTGCCTTAGCTGATGATAGTTTTTGCTCGCCAAAGTCGAGTGCAAAGTGCGTCCTGATTCTATTTTTCTCTTTGTCTTTAACCTTCCCGAGGTTGCTGATTGTCGATACATCCAGAAGACTAGGTCTAATTGATAATATTTCTGAGACAATTTTGGCAAGCTCCGTAGCAGTACTTATGCTATTGCTATCTTTTAATAAATAGAAGTATTCATCCAGCATAGACTGAATATTAGCATCAATGTTATAGACCAATACTTTTCTATAATAGTCTACATCTTCTTTAGTTGACTGTATGATAGCAATAGATTCTGGTTTGTTATACAGCGATATAAAGCCTGCTGCAACTAGGTAACTATTGCTAAAAGTGCTACTGTTACGTTCGTTAAATAATTTATTAAGTGCTCTTACTGAACATACTGCCGGAGAACCAAGACAGAGGTCTGCTAAAAACTCACAAATATTGTCGAGTTGTATTATGGTTAAGCGGCTTACATTAGGAGCGCTTCCTCCAGATAAGATCTGCGTGACTTCCTGAAGGTAAATTGTTTTTGCAGTACCTCCTTTTTCATCTGGATCATTTGAATCAATGTCTACAGTATCTTGGTGGCTTGCTAACCAATCTTTCATCAGATCCACATCTGCATGATATTTATCCAGTAAGAACAAACTATACCATGACCACTTTTGCCAATCGCCACCTTCTTTGCCTATTCTCATGATATTGAGCTGAAGGAGGCTTCTCTTAATTTCCTGCTTTAAATGGTTTTTGATGGCAGCTACAGATTTGTTTTCCCATAAATTACTCTGCGGATCATACAAGCTGCTTAAAAAGGCCGAAGGATAGTTAAGCAGGAAATTATTCATGCTTAGAAGCTCATCTGTCTCCTTGCTTGTTTTAAAATTCAGTAAAGGAAAAGGGTATCTTCTTTTGTCAAAGTAGCTGGTATGTTTACTCTTATTCTGCTCGATGTATTTACCAACAGAGAGTCTTTCTGCCTCATAAGAAACTACTGTAGAAATCATTCTTGGTACCATTTTCCAGGAAGAGAATATCAGAGACTTTGTATATCCTTTCGCTTTTCTAAACATACCACCAAATGGATAGTAAGGTATGCTAGGTGGTATCCATAAATATTTCCAACCATCATCGCCAATTGTTTCTTCAACAAGAAGCCTTGCTTTTGGGTTAGGAATTGAATTACTTTTTTTTGGAAATAAAGGCTGATAATTGCGGATCACTTTCAAATCCAGCCAAGCATCTTTTGTTGCTTTAACAACTTTTTGTAGTGCCGCATCGCTGTTGTAATGTTGCTCTAATTTTTTCTTGTGCTGGTAATTTGCTAAAAAGGATAAGGGGTACGGACTGGATTTTGAGTACTCAATAGGTATAGGTAACCTTGAATCATGCTTGCTATTAAGCATTTGAATGATCTGATCAAAAGCTACAAAGTCTTTTATATCTTCTTTCTTTATCTCCAGGTGCTTCACAGTTGAATTGATCATTGCATCCTTTTCTTTAGATACAATCATTCTTTCTGTTCTCGCAATTACAGAATGATAAGTGCTTTCTATAGCCTGTTTAGTGAGCGCTAATTCACTACTTGATTCTTTGATTTTTTCAGGATGTCGGATATAGTTAAAAAAGCGCTTTCTATTTTCATCAAATTCAGACCAGAATGAAGTGGATTCGTCCTGTAAGAGAAACTTCAGCACCTTATCAAACTCCTTAAAGTGAGACTCTCCATGGAGCTCGTCAAAGTCATTTGTGTAGGGCTTAAATGGAGTGGCTGATAGTAACAATACCCTTGCTTCAGTATTATTCAGTATTTGTCTGGCAAGTTCTACTCCAGGGTTTTCTGTTTCCTGCGTATTAAGTAACTGATTATATCGTTGAAACTCATCCAGAATAAACAAATCAGCTATGAGGTAATCTTTGCAGCATTCCGAAAGTTTTAATCTTAAGAAGCTGATGAGAGGCCAAAAGATTTTTGATTTTTCATAGTAGTTAATAGATGTAATTCTTTTGGAACAAATTGCTGCTATAACTTGAATCAAAGAGCATGGGGTATTGAGACCTAAAGCATCATAAATTTGCTTATAGTCTTTTAGAGGTAATTTCTTTTCTAACTTCTTATTGAACTTGTTTTTTATGCCTTGCCTTATCTGACGATACGTACCTAGGTGAAAGTGCTTTTGATGTTTACCTTTTTCTACTAATTTGGCGTCTTCTATTACTTTGTCCCAATTAGATTCATTCATCCTACGGGTACCTTTCAAGAACCATTTTAGGCTATTGGTTTTACCGCGCAATTCCGGATGATCAAACAGTAATCTGAAAAGGAGAACGCGTTCGTCCGAACGGCCAGCTGTCGAGTTCTGATCGAAAGATGTAGCAGGCGTGAAAGCTTTGATTCTAATCTTAAACCGGCTAGTTATAGCTTTAGGCTCGTAAGCCAGAGCAGTAATGCGGTCATCCTCTGTTGAGTAGTCTACAATATTTTCAGCTTCTTCACCAGAAAAGAAGTTTAGCTTTCCGATGTTTTGCTTTGCGATTGCTTGATTAGAACATATATAGATCACTCCAAAGTCTTTTAGAGGTCCGTAAGTTTCAAGATGCCTCTCGAACATCTTTGCAACAACCCCCTTCGAAACGATGGTTTTGCCAAGACCTACTTCATCAGCGATTAGTATTTTGTTCTTTCCTTGCCCAAAAAACTGTTCTAAAATGTAGTTTACAGTTTCTTGTTGAAAATCTCTCAGTGAGAGGATTGTCTTATCGATGTATTCTTGAGCCTCCATCATTTCTTTTCTGCATATTCAAAGAAAACTTTCCACATTTTTAGAAATTCATCTGAAACAATCTCGTTACCGTCTTCATCTTTTTCAGATTTTATTTTCGTGACTAACTTATCTATATCGTGTAATTTAGGCTTTTGACGACTTGCAGTGTAAAGTAGCTTCTCATACAAGGGGACATCAGGAAAGAATTTGCTATCTGTACCCATATTCAAACCTTGGGGAGCTGATTTTTCATGCAGCTCATCCTCATGAACGTCCGGTGTTTCTTCTGACATTAAGAAGAAAAGATAGTTGAGAAACCTTTTTTTGCTATTGATGATGCTCGAGAAAATTTTATTTAGGCGACTATCATTTAGCTCGATTTTAATATCCAGTACAAAACTTTCTCGGAGTGCAGTATCTTCCCATAACTCAATGACAACAAAAGGGCTTAACTCGACCTCAGCGTAGTCCTGAAAATCTTTGATCACCTCAGCTTGACCTAATAATAACGGCACTGCCACTCTATTTTTTTCAGGTAGAGGGCGAATTCTTGCTGTTATACCTGCTGGTAACTGAATAGAAGATTCTGGTACATGAATGATTAAATCAAAACGCTGATTTCCATTCTCAATGGCTTCTCCAGCAAACTGAATGGCAGAAATCTCGTGTGTTAATTTTCTTAACTGCTGCTCCAGTATTATTTCATTATCCGGTACATGGCTGGTTAAGCCGGTATAAGGTTCAAATAATGCTATACCACCATCGACGGTTGATAGGAATTGCTCTTGAACTTTAACCGGACTCAAATTCTTAGAAGTAGTTTTAAGTTCTATCATAAACTCGATATTACCCTTCGAGGCAGGCTGAGTTGCATTGGCCGAACCAAGAAACCACGAGGTGTTTCTACCTTTTCTATCTATGAATAACTTGGCATGTAGATTCTGGTTCATAGGGATTTCATGCGCTTCACTAAACGTATTCATCTTTTCAGCATCTTCTACAAAAGGAGAAAACCTGTACTTATCCTTAATCTGATCTAAGAGGGAAGGGGCTAGTTGTGATAATTCGAATTCAGAACTGAAGAGCATGAGCCTTTTAGCCTTTAGCCTTAAATGCTGAATAGTTTCTGTTTTAAGAAAAGGAGATACTACCAGGCGCTCGTCTTGTATTGCAGCTTGTGCGGTAACAGGGTTCGCATATTGATCGGATATGCCAATCGGATGAAATGTTATGCCTGTAAAATTCTTAGGAAAATCAAACCTGATTTTAGAGATTTCTTTGAAGAATGTTTTTGGTACTTTGTTTTTATGATAGCCATCAAGGTATTTCAGCATATCAAGTATACTATTGTTTTCCCCTGATAGCATTTTATCTACTGTGCCTTCACTGCTAATTGCAATGTCCCAATCGCGTGAAAAAGTTAGGTTGCGGCTTGTGCAGATGAATTTGTATAAAACTGAATTCTTCTTATTGAGCGGCACATACCTAATAAGCCATATTTTCGGATGGAAAGACTGGTTGTATTGGGGCATCTGAATTTGATGTATGCCCTTTTCCCAGAAAGCGATGAGCTTGTTATAAGGCTGAGGTACTCTGATCTTTCCTCTCTGGCAGAATATAGTAATGCGTTCAGAGGCTTTGGTAAGGGCCTCGATCAGATCATCTCGTGTTTTGTTCAGGTCAAAGTCAAAATCCGCCGAGTAAAATAGCGCAATGGGCACCAGCAGAATGGCTTCCAGATCAAGACTGTAAGAAGTCGTAACGGCATGGTCGAACTCGTACCCATCAGGGGCTTTTAACAGCTTGTCGTAGTAAAGCCTGTTTGTTTTAGCGTCCAGCATTTTCCAATCCTTTTTTTATATCCTGCACTATAATTTTAGCATTGTTATACCTAAAGTCGAGTAATCTGAGACCTATCCTTTTCCCCTGCTTCACATCATCCTTCTGGTGGTACTGGAGCCTTGCTTTCTTTCGTTTTGCCTGCAGTTCCTGTGCTCTTATTAATTTTTGCTTTTTGTCATGATCCAGTTGATTTGCTCTTACAAGGTGTAGCCATTCTATTACAAAAAGGCGCGTCTGTGGCCGGGTGGTGGGAGCATTGTAGAAAATGTCTTCTGGCTGAAACCCCGCTAAATCAAACATTTTGTTGTGTAGGTCTTGATACCAATCATCCCAGGCATCATCAAAGGAATCAACTCCTAAGAACTGCTTTTGAAGCTCTTGGTTATAGGCTATATGTGCGCCTTCCATCAGTATCGCAAAGTCATGAGCCAATACCATGTTCCTTCTGAGTTGGGAGGAATCGATTATATCAATGCTTGCTTTTGCAAATTCTACAAAAGATGGAGACGATATAAACAGGTCATTTAGCGTTTCGCTTTCCAGTACAGCGGCTAGTACGGAATCCTTTATATCCATGATTGCATCTCTCAGGTATGAAGCTTCTGTTTCATTCAGCTCCAGATTTATACCTGTTCTCCAGTCTAAGCTTACTGGAACTTTGACGTTGAAATAGTTATCAAAGCCGGCGTCCGGATCGTCTCCGTGCCCTTCTTCTGCAATAGCATGTACTAAAGTTTCTGCATTTACTTTATTTGCCCTATTTAGAAATGCATTAGCAGATAAGCCTTTTGAATCAAGGCATTTGAGCGTGTTAAGTCCATTCCAGTAAACTTCAGATGGCCTCCTGGCAACTTTTTCTTTAAGTTCTCTTCGTTTGGTAACCCCTATTACGCCATGGCCTTCTTCTCTATTATAAGCGTCTGCCAGGTCATACATCACTTCATATTCCTGCTCTTCAAGGTAGTTGGTGGGTGATTTCTTTTTCCTTTCGGAAGGAGGCAAGCGAAGAAAATCATACAAGATATAAGGTATGATAAAGAAATACTTAGCCCTTGTCTGGATCGTAGAGATACCTGGGAATAGGGTATCTGCCAGGGCATCCCGCATGGTGCCGATGCCCAGTTCATCTACCTGGCCGTCAGGCCGTAATAGCTCCAAGACTGTGTTTACTCGCTCCCGATCCTTTTTGCTAAAGTCTATCCAACCTAATGATGCCATACCTGATTTCTTCGCTTCTGTGTGGTGAAAAAAATAAGCACCTGATCTTCAGGTGTATCGTTATTTTTACTGCTGATTTGCTAAAGCTTTATTTTATAAAAGCTATATTTATAAACTAAAATTATAACATATTTCTAACTTTGCATACAATATTTTCTATATATAATTAAATGCGTTATATTACTTCAGGTATAGCAGCTAGCTATACCGACGAAGCAATCTGATTACCCAATCTTAAAGCGTCTTACATTGCAGTTAGATTTAAAAATACCCAAAGATAAAATTACCCTTTCCCAACTGGAGCAGTACCTGGCCAAAGCTGCCTGGATATTGAAGGGACCAGTGGGAGCATCAGACTTTAAGGCATACATCTTCCCGATGTTATTCTTCAAGCGAATCTCTGATGTATATGACGAAGAGTACCAATTGGCTTTAGCTGAGTCTGACGGTGATGAAGAGTATGCTTCCTTACCGGAATTCCACCGCTTTGAAATCCCGCAAGGCTGCCATTGGCAGGATGTGCGTGAAACGACAGTGAATGTGGGTATGGCGCTGGAGAAAGCTTTCCGGGGTATAGAGCAGGCGAACCAGGAATACTTATATGGTATTTTCGGAGATGCGCAGTGGAGCAATAAGAATATGCTTTCTGACCACCTGCTCATTAACCTGGTGGAGCACTTCTCGCAGTACAACCTGGCCAACTCCAACGTGGACCCGGACATGCTGGGGCAGGCGTACGAATACCTTATCAAGCATTTTGCTGACCTGACCAATAAGAAAGCCGGAGAGTTTTATACCCCGCGTTCGGTGGTGCATCTGATGGGGCTGATCATAGACGCGCACGAAGGGGAGAGCATTTACGATCCTGCCTGCGGTACAGGTGGTATGCTGCTGGAGTCCATCAACCACCTCAAAGACAATGGTGAAGATTACAGAACATTGAAGCTTTTTGGACAGGAGAAGAACCTGACTTCTTCTTCGACTGCCCGCATGAACATGTTCCTGCATGGCATTGAGGATTTTCAGATTTCGCGTGGCGATACGTTGCGCAACCCTGCCTTCTTTGAAGGCGACCATTTACGAAAGTTTGACTGTGTAATTGCAAACCCGCCTTTCTCGCTAAAGGAGTGGGGTGCCGACAATTGGGTGAATGACCCGTTTGGTCGCAACATTGCGGGTGTTCCTCCGGAAGGAAACGGTGACATGGCTTGGGTGCAGCACATGATCAAATCCATGAAGCCTAACACGGGGCGTATGGCAGTGGTGCTGCCGCATGGTGCCTTGTTCCGAAAAGGTGCTGAAGGTAAAATACGGCAGGCGCTGTTGGAAATGGATTTGTTGGAGGCGGTGATTGGTCTGGCGCCAAACATCTTCTACGGCACACAGCTTGCAACTTGTATTATGGTATTCAGAGGCCAGAAAGAAGAGTCGAAGCAAAAGCAAGTAATCTTTATCGATGCTTCTGAGCAGATGCGTGTCGGTCGTGCCCAGAACTACCTGGAGATAGCAAATGTGGAACAGATTTTTGAATGGTACGCTGCTTTTAAAGATGTACCTAATCAAGTGAAAGTAGCCACGCTGGAAGAGATCGCTGAGAACGGCTATAATCTGAACATCCCGCTTTACATCGAGAAGACGGTAAAAGATAACCTGCCTACAGTAGAAGAAGCACTGGCAGATTTAAAAACAGCGTGGGATGAATGCCTGTTGGCAGAAGAGAAGTTTAAAGCGAAGCTGAACGAGTTTATCAAATGACACAACAACAACTAGAAAAATACCTTTGGGGAGCCGCCACTTACTTGCGAGGACATATAGACGCTGGCGATTACAAGCAGTACATTTTCCCGCTGCTGTTCTTTAAGCGCATTTCGGATGTATATGACGAAGAGTATGCACAGGCGCTTGAGGAGAGCAATGGCGATTTGGAGTATGCAGCTTTTGAAGAGAACCACCGCTTCCAGATACCGCAGGGTGCGCACTGGAACAATGTGCGGGAAGTAACGGTGAACGTAGGTATGGCCTTGCAGGAGGCCATGCGTTCCATTGAGAAGGCGAACCCGGAGACCCTGTTCGGGATATTCGGGGATGCCAGCTGGACGAACAAGGACCGCCTGAGCGACGAGACACTGCTTAACCTGATGGAGCACTACTCGCAGCATAAACTGAACATGAAAAATGTGCCCGATGACCAATTAGGCAACGGCTACGAATACCTGATCAAGCAGTTTGCGGACGACAGTGGCCACACGGCAGCGGAGTTTTATACCAACCGCACTGTGGTGCGCCTGATGACACTGATGATGGACCCGCAGCCAGGCGAAAGCGTGTACGACCCAACCTGCGGCTCCGGTGGCTTGCTGCTGAACTGTGCCTTGCAACTGAAGGCAAACGGACAGGAATACCGCTCACTCAAGCTCTATGGGCAGGAGATTAACCTGATCACGTCGGCCATTGCCCGCATGAACATGTTTATGCATGGTATTGAGGAGTTCCAGATTGTGCGTGGTGATACGCTGAGCGAACCGGGCTTGCTGGAGCATGACGAACTGAAGAAGTTTAACGTGATTCTAGCTAACCCTCCATACTCCATCAAAGCCTGGGACCGCAAAGCCTTTGAAAGCGACCCTTATGGACGTAACATTTGGGGAACACCGCCGCAGGGCTGTGCGGATTATGCTTTCCAACAGCACATGCAGCAAAGCCTTAACCCGCAAAAAGGCCGTTCTATTTCGCTTTGGCCGCACGGAATACTTTTCCGTGACTCGGAGGCTGCCATGCGCCGTGCCATGATTGAAAGTGATATAGTAGAGTGTGTGATTGGCTTAGGTCCAAACCTGTTCTACAACTCGCCGATGGAGGCTTGTCTACTGGTAACGAAGAACAACAAAGCTGCGGCGCAAAAAGGCAAGGTGCTTTTCATTAATGCAGTAAAAGAAGTAAGGCAGGATAAGAACATTGCTTACCTGGAGGAGAACCATATTCAGACCATCTTTAATACTTACAAGAACTTTCAGGATATACCTGGATTAGCCCGTGTTGTAGGTATAGATGAAGTAATGGTTAACAATGGAAAGCTGGCCATTAACCTGTATGTGGCACCCGATAATAGCGAAGCAAACGAAGGTATAGCATTAGAACAAGCCTTGCAGAACTGGGAACAGAGCTCTGCTTCGCTAAAGAAATCTATGAACGAACTATTTGAAATACTGGGATGATGCTGGCTGAAGAAATACAAACAACATTTGAGATAGATAAATCATCCTGGACAAAAGTAAAGCTGGGTGATGTGGTGAGAGAGGTGCGTGAAACGGTAAAAGACCCAGTTGCCGAAGGTATAGAGCGTATTGTAGGATTAGAGCACCTGGAGCCTGAAAGCCTGCACATCAAATCATGGGGTACGCTAACTGATGGCACAACTTTTACCAAAGTGTTCCGCAAAGGGCAGGTACTGTTTGGTAGAAGAAGAGCTTATTTGAAGAAAGCCGCAATAGCTACTTTTGATGGGATTTGTTCAGGTGATATTACAGTACTAGAAGTTAAGAAGGGACTTCTTCCAGAGTTGCTGCCGTTTCTGATTCAGAACGATAAATTCTTTGAACTGGCTGTTAAGAACTCTGCTGGTTCACTTTCTCCAAGAGCCAAGTTCAATGATTTTGCTGACTATGAATTTCTTATTCCGCATAGAGACCAGCAAGAGCAAATCGCTGAATTGCTTTGGGCTGGGGATGAATTAGCTTTAAGTGAATCAAAGGTCTTACAATCAATTTTACACCAGCTTACTGCTTTTACAAACAGTAGAATAAATCGCGGATTTGAATCAAGTATAGTCCCATTACCAGATAATTGGAAAATAGTAAAATTAAGTGCGATTTCTAAAGTACAAGCGGGTTCAACTCCGCTTAGAGCAGAAAAAAGCTATTTTGATAGTGGCACAATTCCCTGGGTAAAAACTCTAGATCTTAATAATGGTGAGATTTATCAGACTGAGGAAAAAATAACAGAAATAGCTTTAGCTAAGACTTCATGCAAAGTTCGCCCAACTGACACAGTACTTGTTGCTATGTATGGCGGCTTTAATCAGATTGGTAGAACAGGTATACTAAAGTTACCAGCAGCTACAAATCAAGCAGTTTCAGCAATAATGGTTGATAAGGGTGTTATTCTACCTGATTATCTGTTGCACTTGCTAAACTCTAGGGTTGATTATTGGAAAAAAGTAGCGATTAGCTCTAGAAAAGACCCAAATATCACTAAAGTTGATGTTGAAAATTTCCCTGTAACTATTCCACCATTAGAGGAGCAAAGGGAGATTGTAGAAATAATCAATTCTTTGCTACACACTAAAAAACAGATTGAAAATAGAATAGATAAGACTAAACAACTTCAAAAATCCCTAATCAACCAAATCTTCTAAGCCCAAGCCTATGAGCTTTAACGAACTGAATAGCGTTGAGCATTACATTGTTCAGCAACTTAGCGGCGTAAACCTAAACCATACTAACTGGGCTGATGAGCAGGTATCTTATGGTTTTCAGTGGCAGTACAAGCCCGCTTCGGCCATAGCGCGTGGGGTAAACGAAGTACTGGTGGAGATCGAACTGCGTGAGGCACTTATCCGCATCAACCCGGAAATTGCCCAAAGCCCCGAGCGTGCCGATGAGGTGATCTACAAGCTAAGAACTATTCTGCTCGCCGTAAACCAGGCGGGGTTGGTAAAGGCCAACGAAGAGTTTGCCAAATGGCTAACCGGTGAGAAGACCATGCCCTTTGGTGAGAACAACCGCCACGTACCGGTTCGGCTTATAGACTTTGACAATCCGCAAAGCAACAGCTTTGTCATCACCAACCAATACCGTATTCACCACCACGAAACCAAGATACCAGACGTTGTACTGCTAATCAACGGTATGCCGGTGGTTGTCGGCGAGGCGAAAACGCCTATTCGTCCGGCAGTATCCTGGCTCGATGGTGCAGCTGAAATTCACCAGGTATACGAGAATGCTGTTCCGCAGCTGTTCGTGCCCAACATCCTGTCTTTCGCTACCGAAGGCAAAGATCTGTACTATGGTTCTGTGCGCTGCCCGCTGGATTTCTGGTCACCGTGGAGATTAGAAGCTGATAAAGATAACCTGGTAAAGCAATTAGGGCTTGGTAAAGTAGGGAAGGAGCTAAGCGACCTGCTGCACCCGAAACGCCTGCTCGATATACTCCAGAACTTTGCGCTATACACCACAAATAAAAAGAAAAGGCGCATCAAGATCATCTGCCGATACCAGCAGTATGAAGGTGCCAACAAAATAGTAGAGCGGGTAAAAGAAGGCCGCATAAAGAAAGGCCTGATCTGGCACTTCCAGGGTTCCGGTAAATCCCTGCTAATGGTGTTTGCCGCACAAAAGCTCCGCAAGATGCCGGAACTGAAAAGTCCGACGGTTATCATCCTGATCGACAGAACAGACCTGGACACGCAGATCTCCGGCACGTTTAATGCCGCAGATGTGGCCAACGTGCAGCCTGCTGAAAGTATAAGCGAGCTGCATGGTCTGCTGGAGAAAGACACGCGCAAGATCATCATCTCCATGATTCATAAGTTCCGGGATGCCAAGCCGAACATGAACACCCGCGACAATATTATTGTGCTGGTAGATGAAGCGCACCGCACCCAGGAAGGCGACTTGGCCAGGCAAATGCGGGCAGCCTTACCTAATGCTTTTCTGTTCGGCTTAACCGGTACGCCCATAAACAAAGTAGACAAAAATACTTTCTGGGCTTTCGGCTCAGAAGAAGACGAGAAAGGTTACATGTCACGGTATACTTTCCAGGATTCTATACGTGATAAAGCCACGCTGCCTTTGCACTTTGAGCCGCGCCTGGTAGATGTGCATGTCGATAAAGAAACGATTGACAAGTTCTTTAAAGAGCTCAAAGACGAAGCTGCTTTAAGTGATGAAGAAGCAGATGCACTCAGCAAGAAAGCCGCCAAGATGTCTGCCTTCCTGAAGTCACCTGAACGTGTGCAGATCATTGTGGAAGATATTGTGCAGCACTACAAAGAGAAGGTGCTGCCGCACGGTTTTAAAGCCATGATCGTCACACCAGACCGCTTCGCCTGCGTGCAATACAAAGAAGAGTTGGACAAGCACTTTATACCTGAGGCCAGCAAGGTGGTCATCTCCACCAGCGCCAATGACGATTTTGATTTCAAGCAAAAGTGGGCAGCTGATAAGTCGCAGCAGGAGCGTATTGTAGATGAGTTCAACGATGCTAAGTCACCGCTCAAATTCATCATCGTAACAGCCAAATTGCTCACCGGTTTCGATGCGCCTATCCTGCAGACTATGTATCTGGACAAATCGCTCAAGGACCATACCTTGCTACAGGCCATCTGCCGTACTAACCGCCTATACCCGAACAAGACCTTCGGCCGAATAGTAGACTACTTCGGAATTTTCGACGATGCCGCCGAAGCCCTGCAATTCGACGAAGAGAGCGTGAAAAAAGTAGTGACCAATCTGGATGAACTGCGTGAGAGATTACCAGAGGCAATGGCTGATTGCCTGAGGCACTTCGAAGGAGTAGACCGTTCATTGGATGGTTTTGAAGGACTCGAAGCCGCCCAGGATGCTATCAAAACAGTAGAACAAAAGGATGCCTTTGCAGTGGATTACAAATACCTGACGAAGCTCTGGGAATCGCTTTCACCGGATGATGTGCTTAATCCTTATCAGAAAGACTATAAATGGCTGTCGCAGGTATACGAGTCAGTAAAACCAGCAACTGACAATATTGGCAAGCTACTCTGGTTCAGATTGGGTGCCCAAACCACCAAGCTGATTCATGAGAACATTCACGTAGGCGGTATAGATGACCTAGAAGAGTTTATCCTGGATGCAGAAGTAATTGATGACCTGTTCAAGAACCCGAACTCCAAGAAGGTAAAGCAGCTGGAAAAAGAACTTATCCGGCGCTGGAGCAAGCACGGCACTAATCCCAACTTCGTTAAGCTAAGCGACCGCCTGGAAGACCTGCGCAACAAAGCCGAACGTGGCTTGATTTCCAGTATCGACTTTATTAAAGAGCTTTGCAAACTAGCACAGGAAACCGTGCAGGCAGAAAAGGATGTAGAGCTGGTAACTGTTCAAAAGACGGCCACAGCGGCTCTTACAGAATTGTTCCTGGAACTGAAGACAGACCAGACCCCCGCCGTAGTAGAGCGCCTGGTAAACGACATCGACCAAATTGTAAAAGTAGTCCGCTTCAATGGCTGGCAGACCACCGCCTCCGGTGAGCGGGAAGTGCAGCAAGCATTAAGAAAGACCTTGCTCAAGTATAAACTGCACAAAGACCAGCAGCTGTTCGAGCGGGGGTATGCTTATATCAAAGAGTATTATTAGGTTTCAAACTCTGCATTCAAACATATATCCAACCGAAGCTGTCCTCTATAAACTTACAATGACACTACAATCTTTTAAGAAGTTAACCGAAGAGATAGGAGAAGAAATCTTAACTAAACCTGTTTTTGATTTGCTTTTCGATTCAGACTATTCAAATGATGGTACTTCTCAATCTGTAGTAAGATACAGATTAGCTTTGCAGGCATATTTACCAAGTGAGCCTTCAGAGATAAGTAGAACAGGGTTGGAAAACAGACTGTATACGAGCCATGGAGTAAAATCTGACCAGGTAAATCAGATTGGAGTAATAGGAGGGGAGTTATTCAGTAGGCTAATGGTATCAGCTGCCAAGAAAGAGTTAAATAACTTCTATATCAGTACCTGTAACGGTAAATGTTACTCCCAAGGATCTAGTGTATTGGTTAAGGAATATCAGGGAATAAACCCAGGAACAAGAGCATTGTGTATTGATGCTCCACATGTTGCAACTTGCTTGAATTTACAAGATACACCTCCTGCATTAAGAGAAACATACTCAAGGAAATTTCTTGCTTCTTTTTTTAAGATGATTAAGAAATATTCAGAACAATAGAGAGCATTATTTAAATTATCTGTAGGGTATATAACATCTCACATATTTATATGTTATCAGCGGAAGTGATCAAATCTAAACTGCTAAAATATTGGCAAATAGATCAATTACAATTCATAGCCGAGTTTAGAAAGCCAAAACCCAAATCCCCTTTTGGTTTCTTTATCAACTTCAGAATCCCAGATAAAGATAGAACACTTCTCTATCCTAGAATGGATGGTTATATGTTTAGCAGACAAATATCATGTCATCAATATAATGCTGACGATTTAGTTGATGGTCAGTATTATAAAGTTGACTTGGAACCTGAAGCTGATGATAAAAGAACAACAAACCCTTTTCAGTTAAAAGTTGTCAGTTACTCTGCAGTTGATGATTACAAATCGCCTCAAGACTTCATTAAATACTGGTTTAGTCGTAAGGGTGAGAATCCAGGTGATGCATCTACGATCGCATCACAATTAAAGCTCAATGAGCTTGAATTATATACTCATACAAAGCGCTTTGTATTTGAGCTTATTCAAAACGCTGATGATATGCCACTTTCAAATGATGGTGTAAATATTGAGTTGTATTTGCTAAAGAATCACTTATTATTTTTACATAATGGGCAGTTTTTCACAAGAGACAATGTAAGAGCGATTTCCGATGCAGCCAAGAGTACAAAAACAAAAAGCGAGACGCAGACTGGTTATAAGGGTATTGGCTTTAAATCTGTATTTACAGACTCAAATAGGGTATATATAAAATCAGCAGATTACTCTTTCAAATTTGACAAGTTAGCTCCTATATATAAAGACTTTTGGTCATTATACGCTGACTATTATAATTCAAAAACTCCCACTGCCAAAAAGGAATTTGAGCTAGAGTATAGAGGAAATGAGAAGCATTATACAAATATTGATCTCATCCCTTGGCAGATAAAACCTATTTGGGTTGATTGGCAGGATTACCCTGAGGAACTTAAAAATTCTCCATTTTTCAACAATCAACAAGTTGCTATAGCATTAGAGGTAGGTGAAGCTATTCTTAAGCAGAAAGATTATGAAGGCATGATCTACAGCTTAATTCGGGAGCCACGCTTTTTACTTTTTCTGAGGAAGACGAAAGTATTTTCATACAAACCTTTTAGTTCCTCTGAGCCTGTTATCATTTCAGTAAGAGACAATCAGATCGGATTAGATGTTTTCAGAAATAATGAGCTTATCTCTTCATATGTTCGAGAAGACTTTCAAATAAATATTCAAAATGAAGATTTTGAAAAAGCTGGCCTAAATTTTAAGCGAAGAGAAGTAGATGGAGGAAAAATAGAATTTCATGATGCTGATGGTCTAAAGCTAGAGAATATTCCAGAGAAATTAGGTCGACTGAACAAAACATCGATTTCTTTCGCCGCTAAAATTAATGGGACTGCAATTGAAGAACTAAGTAAAGATGAAACAATTCTATTTAATTACTTACCGACCTCTGATCAAAGGTTTGGTTTTCCTTATTTAGTAAACGCTGATTTCATAAGTAAATCTGATAGAGAGTTTATCCAAATAGAGAACTTGTGGAATCACTATCTGTTTTATCATATAGGATTTAAGACTATTGAATGGATTTCTAAACTTGGTAGTATAGTTAATGAATCCTTAGGTAAGAAGTACTTTCCCTATGCAAAAACATACCTAAACCTGCTACCTGTTAATTTATTAGATGAACGAAATGAAGAATTAGCTACTATAAATAAAGCTTTTAATAATGGAATTAGAGGGGGAATTAAAGAAGTACCTTTCATTATTGATAGTAGAGGAAACCTGAAAAAGTGTGAAGAGATAATTATTGATGACACAGGGATTTCATCGGTTCTAGGGCCAAAATTCTTTAAAGAAATCTCAGCTACCTCGAAAGAACTTCCACTTATTGTTCTCAGCCAACTTCAACTCAAGAGTAACTACTTAAACATTGAAAGATTTAATTCTGTAAATCTTGAAGCAGTATTAGTTACTGCAGAAAATAAAGATTTGCTTTCGTCCTTTATTCAAAAGCTATATGACTTTAAGTATATTAAGTTTTTAGAGTGGTTGGATGATTTCTGTGTGAAATATTCAGGAGATAGGGAGTGGCTTTTAAATCTGCCTATTATCAGATCTTCAGATTTTGTCTTGAGCTTAAATGATGTATTATTTAAGGAGGACTTTTATCTGAAGACATCTAAAATCAAAGATATAGAAGGTATCTTAATTAATATTGGGTATGAACTGTCAACTTTTTACATTGATGATTATCAAAATATTTACGGAGCTGTTTTAGGTAAGTCGGAAACCTATTTAAACATAGATATTAAAATTTATGAACGTATAGCCGCAAATACGCTACTTCATAAGCTTAACGCCTCTGAAAAAAACTCTTTACTTTCTTTTTTTGAAAAATTAGACCAAGTAGGTAAAACAAAATTTGCACACTCAATCAAGTTATTTCAGTCTAGTGTAGATAATGGAAAACTAAAGCCTCTAGGTAGTCTAATTACAAATACCTGTCCTAATTTACCCTTTTGGCTTGCTGCCTTTGTGATTAACCAACAGGAAGAAAAAGGATTAGCATCAGGCTTTAAAAAGCATCTCATTAAGCAAGATGAAATACTCGAAAAGATTTTCTGCAACCCATCTACTTTTGATGAACTGAAATTTAGTGTAAAAGCTAATCAAGTAAATTCATTCTATACATATATTCTTGAGCTATATCAATCTTTGCCAACGGATAAGAAACTGATTTATACGGGTATCCCATGGCTATACCTAGATTCTATAGATGCTTTTCAACTACCTGCAGAAGCATATTGCCCTGACAGCCTTTTAAATTTAGATCAAGATAAGTACGAAAGAATTAAGTATCTTCTTGAAACATCCTCAGAAGCAAAGCTACCAGTACATTCATCATTGCCTGTTATAAAAGCCTTTGCGTTAGGTTGTAAGAAGGGTACAGTTTCACAGATAATCACAAAAGCTAATAGCTTTGTACTGGATCACATAAATGATTTTCTTGATTGGCTAAAGAATAATGGGGAGAAAATTTTCTTTCAGCTATTCAATATAATTAAGAGTAATAATGTATTTACCTTTTCAAGGACTCTCGGTCCCCAGCAATACTATACGGAAGATTCTAAGTTAGTAGAGGCAATAAGTGCTGTCAATAGTTTCAATTCAAAACTGGCTCTATTGCCATCTGAGTTGTATTCCGAAGATAGGAAAGCAATTGGTTTGCTTGAAGGAAATGAACTTATTGAGTATCTAATTAAGAATGGATTATTTTCTACTCGACATGTAGACTTCATTCATAAGACTAAAGAGATTGCCCTTAAAAAACTATTTATTGAGTGCCTTTCCTCTATTGATCTACTTTCAACTGAAAAGTATGATAAAGATTCAGATGCTCATAAAGTTTTAGAAATCATAGTTGAACTTGGTAAAGAGGATGACAAACTTTATGATAATGTAATCAATAAGATAACTATTGATGGTCATTTTCTAAGCAGAAAGAATGTTTCGGATGATGTTATTTTTACTTTTCCAAATGGGGTTAACCTACCAGAAAGAAAGTACGAGCTGAAGCTGTCTAATATATTGTACAACTACAAGAATGAAACAGAATCTCTTACCTTGGTTATCAATAACTTTATTGATTTTAAGTATATCTCATCCTTACGAAAAGTATTTAAGACTGCTCTAAAAAAACATGTAGAAATTTTCAATGAAATACATTCTTCACATAGTCACTATTTAACTCCATCCCAAATCTTATTCCTTCTTCTACATAAAGAAAATAATCCCACTCTTGACTTTAGAAAAGGCAAGCTAGATTTTGATGATTATCTCTTTGATAAAGATCCTGTGAAAGCTAAGGAGCTATCCCTTGAAATGCTCTCATTATTTTATGAAAATAATTATACAAGATTTCATCAGTTAGGCTTTAATTTTAGAGAGATAAGCTTTGATAATATCCTATTGGATAAGAGCTATGCCTTACCTCATGAGCAGCTAGCGAGTTGGGTATTAGAGTGGTTAGAAATAGGAGACAAGGTAGCCAAAATCAGGTTTTTAATAAATTCAGGAATAAACGGAGATGAAAGCGCTGTTATTCAACTTCGCAAGGGGCTACTAGAATCAGATCGGGATACTTTTGATAGGGGTTTAGCGAATCTCACTAATATTGGTCTACTAAAGCATACACTTGACTGGCTTATGATAAAGCAAGTTGAGGGTGATTTAGTGTTTAGTAAAGAATACTTAAAGCCTATTTATGAGAAGTTAGAAAAGAATCAGGTACTCATTATTAACTTACCTGTACCCGTGGTAAAAGCATTTGGGTCTGATGCTTTCAAACTTGTAAAACAGAGCACAGAGCAAGTGTTTCATTATACTCATAGTGGCTGGGGCGAATGGGGTAGTGAAATATTTGCAAGCATATCTCAGTCCGGGGGGTACGTATTAGATGGTATACTATCTGATAATTACAAGAGTAACCTGAAGCCAATTGTTGCTAATGTATCCGAGGCACCTGATGAGGAACTTCTCAAAAGGGATAGTAAACTTTTAAGTGAACCATATTACACTAATTGGTCACTTAGAACTAACTATCCAATATTCATATATAAAGGCGGATCCATGTTGCCTCATCAGATCAATTACTATAATTTATTTACTAAGCAAAAGCTCTCAGGTAAAGCCTTGAATCTTAAAGGCTCTATCTATATTACTGCTGATGAGTTAAAGGAATTACCATATCCACTTAAAAACATTATACCTAAAGAGGTATACAATGACCTAAGTAATGCTAAAGTAGAATATGAGAAAAAGCTACGGAGAGAACAGATTGAAGTAATTTACTCAGATGAGGAAGCAGATGCCCTTAAACGGTTGTTTGGAGATGATATTCCTAGAGGATTTCATAAGGATTTAAATCTTTCTGCCCTTATCAAGGGATTAGTGTATCTCACTCATAGCGGTTATGAGACATCAGAAGCAGAAGAAAATTTGAAAGTGACACATGAGTACTCTCAACTTTATCCTGTTTACCCATCTAATCAAGATAAAAGTTTTTCGAGCGCACTAAACATTAAGTGTCGCTCTGCCAAGTCAGGGTTACTGTACTTGCGAGCTTCCAGCTGGAAAGGTCTAAAAGATAGTAATACTTATCTCTATGTATTAACGGGGAATAATAATACTGATTGCCAACTTTTTAAAACAAGAGAGGAAGTTATAAAAGATGATAAAGCTGACTACAGAGTTATAAGAATGGAGTCAACTGGTTCACCTACTGAACTCGATGCAATATTAGAAGGAAGATTTGATCCAGAAAATATGTGGTTAATAATACGGGTGGCGGATAAGAAAGAATATAAATCGATTTTTGAAAAAATTCGGGAAAAAGAAGCGAATGATTCAATTGACGATTTGAACTTAGGAAACGAAAACCTTGATTAATATGAATATCTCCCAAGACAAGCATATAGAATTTTATGAGTGGCAAATACAGGTAATAGAAGAAGAGTGGAAGAGGTATGCTAATACTAGAATGCAAACTCTTGTACAAGAGAACAGATTATTTGTTGGTCGAATTTGGGGTATTCAGGAGAGCCAAGGTAATGTCGTTCTGCGTTTTAAAGCAGGTTCCGTCCCTAGAATGAAACAACCATACATTCTATGTATGGTTGGGCCTGATGCTTCACCTACTTCTGCAGAATGGGATTTCACATACCTGAAGTTTCGAGAATCTGTAAAACCAAGGCTTTGCGGTTTAAATACAGATATTAGAACTCTAAACTATTTAAAGACAGATGATGAAAAATGGTCTTATATTCTTGTAAGTGGTTTTGATGAAGCAATATTAAACCAGATCAAGAAAAATTTCCTTGATCACAAGAAACATCCTTTAATTGTTGTAGCTGAGACTGATCCACCCGTTGATTATCTAATAGCTTTGAAGGATTATGTAAGAAGGAAGCCTGAAGATAATACACTGACCCTGGATGTGGATGTTCAAGAGAACTCATGGTCCCCAACTTTAATCGATAACAAGGATGAAACAATTCGAGAAATTTTAAGTCTAATCGAGAACCAGGATGTAACAGTTCTTCAAGGTCCCCCAGGGACAGGTAAATCTCATTTAGCAGCAGAAGTATGTGACTTCTATACAGGTCTTGGTAAGTCTGTTTGTGTGACAGCTTTAACAAATAAAGCTCTTATAGAAATTGCTGCCAAGAACGGTATGTTGCGCTCCTTAAAAAGAGGAAGTGTTTTTAAAACAAATTTGTCTTCAGATGAAGCCAAGAAGTTTTCACTACTTAAACCAGTTTTACATTTTGCTCCGAGAGAGGGGGAAATACTACTTTCTACATATTATAAACTAGCATTAAATTATTTAATGTTAGTTGAAGATAGTAAAAGGTATGACCTAATAATTATTGAGGAAGCTTCTCAAGCATATCTAGCAACTATAGCAATGTTCAAGTCAATAGCTGCTAAAGTGTTAATTATCGGCGACCATAAACAGTTAACTCCTGTTGTTATTAATAAAGATGAAGCAAAAAAGATTCATACACATATCGAAGGTGTGATTAACGGTTTACAAACCTTCGCTTTCAACAATTCATCTATTTCATACCGCCTCATAAATACAAGAAGGCTAACTTCGGAGGGAGCTAGGTTAACAGGTCTATATTATGAAAACAGCCTCAAAAGCACCTCAGATTTAGAAAATATCACTTCGTTTAATTCATCTTATAGTCACTTATTTCATCCGAATGGTGGAGTATCAATTGCCAAGCTACAGTCATCAATGATTGGCTTTACTGAGCAGAATTTATTAAAATTCATGTCTCTAATAGGGAGAGAAATTCTATCTAATGATAAGCAAATTGAAGTTGCGCTTTTATCGCCCTATGCTAGGGTTGAGTCTAATTTATACGAACAATACAGTAGATTATCTTCTGATTATAGTCGAGTAACAATTAATACAATTCATAAGATACAAGGGCTTACATCTGATCTAACAATTTTGTATTTGCCATTGGACAACCCAAGTTTTGATCTTAATGATAATTTGTTCAATGTAGCTACAAGTAGGGCAAAAAGGGGAACTTTCATAGTTACTTATCAACACATTGAATTATTAAGAGGCGTAACTCCAGAGACATTGTTTTTTCTGCGAAACTGTAAAGGCGTAAGTTTAGATTTTATGGAAGCTTTTAGAAAAAAAATGTAGGTATTACTATAACGAGAAGAATATCCTTCACAAAAAATCAGCCAAATCAAGTCCCTCATTCTTTTGCTCATCGGTTGCAATCCGCTCCAGATCCTCTGAGACGGTAAAGCAGGTGATGTCTGCCATTTCCTCCGCCTTTGCTTTCCATGCTGTGTAGCCGTTCAAATCCGGGAACAGCGTCACGTTCCTGCCCCTGAGCACCAGACACCGCTCGCGGGAAAGGTTTCCCTTACTACCGGTGGCCAGCCAAACGTATTCAGGAAGATAGGCGGTGCAAACGGTGGCTGTTTTCTCGCTCTCCACCACGGCCACTGGTCTGTCTGGGAACTGCCGCAGCAGGTGCTCCCCAAACAGGCACTGTCTGAGATAATAATTCTCCTGACCCAGGTACTTATGTGCCCAGTCGATGTGGTCTTTGGGTTCTGTTACTCTTTTTCCGCTCACGGCATTGTAGAGCATAATCTTCCCAGTCCTTATTTTTCCATGTTGGTCGATCTGCCAAAAAACCGTTGCACCCGGCCACCTTTTGGATGTTCCGATGTGGTAAAGCGAGATGAGCTTATTCGCTGTTTCAGCCCCTACTTTACTTATAAGGAAGCGCACGAAATTATTTTGCCCGTAGCACCTGCGGCTTTCCCTTAACTTTTCAAGGGAAACATAGGAAACAGGCTGTTGCCCGGTGTTGCTTTTGGTTGCCAACCGTTTGCTCCGGGTTTGATTTATGTTGCCGAACCGTTGCCCGAAGGGTTGCAGAGCGGTTGCGGAGCCGTTGCTTTCTGTTTCCAAACCTGTTGCCAGCCACGGGTTATCGGAAAAGTACTCCTTCGGCGTATAATGGTAGCCGCACTTGTTTACCCTGTTGCAGATTCCCACCGTCTCGTGCAGGTAATCGCCTGCCTCAGTGTCCATGTAGCGTGTAAACTGCTTTTTCTTGCCGCAGTTGGGACAGGCAAAGCGGGTATTGCTGCCGTTGCCGTAGGGCTGCAGGGTGTATCGGTAGTGACGCATCAGGTATGTTGGTTAGTATAGTAAAAGGTAAGTTGCACTTTCGGCACTTTGGGCATTTTGTGTCTTTGTTTGTGCCGAAAGTGCCGAAAGTGCAAGTGGGTTAGAGCAGCTTTTCATAGCGGCCGTGCTCCGGTCTGGTGAACAGGTTTTTTTCGGTGAGGAACTTCTTGAAGGTGCGTTCCGGCATGTCCATCTGCTCTGCCACGCGCAGCCCATCTGCAGTGGAGAACTGCTGCGGCAGCTGCTCATAAAGCTCCCTTTTCCGTTTGTTGTAGCGGTCGAGCGGGTCCTCGTTGTGGACGATGCGCTGCACCACCCTGGCCGTGCGGCGGAAGTATTCGGACAGCAGGATGGCCCCCTCCACCGCCTTCAGTTCGATCTGGGCCTTCTCCGCCTCGCAGCAGGCCCAGGCCAGCAGCTGCAGGATGAGTGCGAAGCGAATGGTGTAGACCTCCAACTTGGTGTAAACGCCTTTCAGTGCCTCGCTCTCGGCGTCATTGCACAGGTCGGTGTTGGTTCCCTGCCATTCCTGCAGTCTTAACCATGCCTCGGGTGAGAAGCGCAGCTGGCGGGGCACGGGCGTCTCCCACTCATCCACCTCCATTTTCAGCTCCAGCAGGAAGGCCATGTAGTTGGCCCAGTTGCGCGTGTGCGCCTCGTCGAGCACGCTGTCGCTCCAGCGCTCCTTCCTGACGCCTTCTGGCATGGCGAAGAGGAACCTGTCGAGAAAGCCGTTGTCTGACTTACCGTTCCTGGCCAGTTCCAGGAGCACCCCGTTCTGAATCGTGCCGACGATGGGGATGAAGGGGCGCCTGATGCGCACGGGCATCCGCTTTAGGCGGTCCACGCTCACGGTCTTGCTGCTCCAGGCGCTGAGCCAGAACTCCACATCGCCGCCGCTGTTGTAGCGGTTGAGGTTCTTGACGAAACCCGCTAGCTCGTCTACCACCGCGCACACGCCACGGGTGTTATGGCTGTGCGCCACCGTCAGGGCCTCCTGCGTGAAATCGGAGACCAACGTCTTGCTGAGCACCGGCTCCCGCGGCCCTTCCGTTTCATGGTTATTTCGGTCCTTACCTAACATTCCCTGCAGCAGCTCGTACTCCCGGCGCTCCTGGGCGTAGCGGTGGTAGGCCTCATCGTCCCGCCTGGAGAGCGGCGCGAAGGCGAAGTCCAGCGGGTGGCTCTTGTTGGAGCCCGGGGGTGCCACCAGCGCCGCATAAAGCACTGCGCCCTCCTGCCAGGTAGGCTTGACGTGGGCGGTGTGGCTGTTGCCGATAGCCGTGGCCGCCGCGCACAGCATGGACGTGGCGGTAAAGTCCACCGGGAAACGCAGGCTATTGTTTGTGGCCCGGATGATCCGCTGTATGGCGGGAGGGAAGGCCTCTATGGGAAAGGGGTTTGCCTCTGGCTTTTCCGGTGCAGCAGCTTTTAGAGGGGCAGGAGTAGGCTCCTTTCGGAGCTCCTCCAGTAATCTGTCAGCCTGCGAGAAATCGGGGGCCAGGGCATTACTCTGTCCTGGCAGATAGTGTTGTTCTTGCTTCATTTGCATCAACTTTATAGGGTGAACTGTCGATGTAAAACAAGCGGGTTTTAACCGAAAAAGCGGTGTCGGTAACGACTGTGGTAATGACTGCGGTAATGACTGGGAAAGCTTAACTCACTCACTTCCTTTTTTTTGCGGCAACCTTCTGTTTGATGCCGTCGAACCTCGGTCTGTAGGCCGGAGTGAAGATCTCCGGGTACTTGTGGTCCCTGTTCGGCTTCATGATTTGGTCAATGGTGTCGCTCTTGGTGAAGGTGGCCTGTATGGTCTCCACCTTCTTTTCCCTGATCCAGCCCTTGCGCTCCAGCTCTATGAACAGCTCGGCCAGCTCTTTCTGAGTGCCCAGCCACTCGTGCCTTTCCAATCCCAGGGCTGCCATATCCAATCCGTTGCCTTTTGTTGCTATATCCATTTGCTTGTTTGTTTCCTTTTGTTGCTCCTTGTTGAATAGCTCAGGGTACAGCATGCGCCCGATAGCCTCTATCGCCTCGTTGTCACGCTCTCCCTGATCCAGTGCCCTGCTGTTTGCCGCCTCAACCCTTATCTTCTCCAGGGTAAAGTCGGGCTCCATGTGCCTCAGCTGGCTCATCAAGGTGTAATACTTGACCAGGAATTTTGCCACAACGCGTTCCCGCTGGTTGTCCTCATGCGGAGTAGCATTGCCCTGTTGCTCCAGGCGTTGCAGGTTGTTGCCCCAGTACCTGAATGCCTCCTCGTTCATGTTCTCCAGGTAGGTGTCAACGTACAGGCCAGCCAGCTCACAGAGTCCCTCCAGGTTCACCTGCCGTGCAGCCCGAAGCGCATTGGAGGGGGCGGTTTTCCTGTTAAACGAGTAGGCCCCCTCAAAAGCGGTGATGATCTCGTTAAGCCTGGGTGTCTTCCGGAAGGTCTTCAGCAGCAGGCCCATGGAGAGGAGCTGGTAATGAAACACGATGCCCCTGTGCCCAGCGTGCTGCAAGTGCGTCTTTATCTTCTGCAGCGCAAAGCCGCTGTACCGCTCCTGCAGGCGCCAAAAATAGCTGTCACTATATATAAAAGCCTTATTGCCCATTGTTGCCATTAATCGTTGCCATTCGTTGCTGTTTGTTGCCAAAGGTAAGGCTTCCCTGCCTGATCCGGAAACGACGAAGCGGGATATGCTAGAGGCAGGTAGAGTATCTGAAAAATAATTTTCCGTTGCCCGATGATATGCTAAATATTCTATTACCTTTGAGGAATAAATATTTAGATATGATAATTAGAAGATATGGAGATATCAGATGAGGGGCTGCCCGTAGTGGACGTGCAGGTGGATAGCCTCGGCACCACCCCCTTCCGCATGTCCACCCCTGAGGAGCAGCAGGCCTCCTATGAGCGCTACTACAGCCGCGTCTTCTCGGTGAAGGACGCCTTCATCACTGCCAAGCGCTTCCACGACTGGCTCCGCTCCGGGCTGCTGCCGCTGGACATACCCGAGGGCAGGAAGAATTTGATGAACCTGCCCGAGTTCATCTGGGTGAGATTGATCGGCAGGCTGCGCCAGGTGGGCACGCCCCTGGAGCAAATCCAGGCGCTGAAGGAGTACCTCTTCGCCGAGATAGACGTGCAGGCGCTGGCGGCGGAGGCGATGCAGAGCGCGGAGAATCAGGCTTGGGTAGGAAAGATGCTCGACCGCTCGGGCATAAGCGAGGAGCAACGGCAGGCAATACAGGATGAGATGGCTTCGGACGCGCCCTTCGCCTCCGTACAGGGAAAGCAGAAGTATACCGTGCTGGACTCGGTGCTTTTCCACCTCTTGGCCAGCCGTGACGAGGCGGGCGTGCAGCTGCTGCCCGAGGGCTATTTCGTGCTGTGGATGGAGTCGTCTGGCGAGCCGCGTCTGAAAACCACCCATGTTTACCTCTCCATCACCGAGCAGGTGGATATCTTCCGCACCAGCGGCATATGGGAGAAGAAAGCGGAGAAGCTAGACGAGCTGACGCCGGAGGAGTGGCAGGTGGTGTGGGCCATCCGCGACAGAAGGGCAAAGGAGGTGACGGTGAACTTCACGGAGAAGGGGGAGCGGCGGCGGCTGGACATCACCACCACCACGGGCGAGGTGCTGGACCTAAATAACCTGAACGAGGAGGCTATCCAAAGGATCATCCAGGGCAAGTTCACCGACGTCAGCATGAAGACGCAGGACGGGAAGACGCTCTATATTGAGCGAAAGAAGCGCAGGCGCGTGTAAAAGATTTACTTGCTGAACAGCAGATACGGGTTTTGTAAAGGATCACCCCATTCAAGGCAGGATAACCGGCGGCAACATCAGGCAACAGGGAGTGGCAACATCGCAGCAACGAAGGCCAAGTGCCTTAGCAACAGGCTCGGCAACGGAATCAGCAACGCCTTTGCAGGCACGGCAACAACAATAAAGCCTCTGGCAACAGGGACAAACAGAAAGCAACTATTTGCAAACCTGGAAAAACAGGTAAAATGCAACAATAACGGTACTGAAGACCTCAGACCGAAAGAAGGAAGGGCCGCCGTACCGGAAACACTGGACGGAGGCGCAAACGGAACACTCCGTGCAAACCTTAACCAACCAAAAACAACCGTTAACAGAACAGCAAGGCCAGAAAAGACAGCAGGCAAAGCAACAAAAAGTAAACAACCCCGAACAAGGGGAAAACCAGGAACAGTCACCGCAGCAGGAAGAGGGGCTGTACCGGCTCGTAAAACAGGACGAGGCGCTTCGGGCCTACCACACGGCAAAGCTCCTGGACACGCCGGGCTACAGCCACCTGAGCGTGGAGGAGGCAGGCGATGTGGTGGAGCAGATGCTACGGCTCTCCATACTGATGTACGAGATGCTCCTGGAGGAGGGGCAAACCCGTATGGAGGAACAGAATTTTATTAAAAAAACGGCGGCAACCGAAAGCAACCATGGCAGCAACAAGTAAGACAATGAAAAAGCAAACAAAAGCAACAGGCGGCAACGCCCCGAAAGCACCTAAAGGCGACACAATGGCAACAAAAGACAACACGGACCTGAGCATCTTCGCCCGCCCGCAGCAGATCGGGAAGAAGAAAGGCAAAGCCGTCGCCCGTGGCAAGGTGGCCGTCATCTATACCCGTGTTTCCACCAAGGAGCAGGCAGAGACGAACCAGAGCCTGGAGACGCAGTTGGACAGCTGCCGCGTCTACGCCGAGCGCAACGGCTATGAGGTGGTGGGTGAGTTCGGCGGCACCTATGAGAGCGCCAAGTCCGACGAACGCAAAGAGTTCAAGCGGATGCTCGACTTCGTGAAGAAGAGCCGCCACAATATCGGCCACATCATCGTCTACTCCCATGACCGCTTCTCCCGCTCGGGGCCCAGCGCCGCTTTCATTGCAGACGAGCTGCGTCAGCTGGGCATTTCCCTGCTGGCCGTCACCCAGCCGGTTGACGCCACCACGCCCATGGGCGTGCTCATGCAGCAGCTCTACTTCTCAATGGGTCACATGGACAACCACCAGCGGCGGGAGCGCTGCACGGCGGGCATGCTGGCCATGGCAAGGAAAGGCTACTGGCCCGGAAAGGCACCGATGGGCTATGACCAGCTGAAGGTGAACGGGGAGCAGGTGATAAAGCCAAACAAGCAGGGCAAGCTCATCCGCCTGGCCTTCCATCTGAAGGCCGAGCAGGGCCTCTCCAACACAGACATCATCAAAAGGCTCAAAAGCCAGGGGCTGACGCTATACGACCAGACGCTCACTAAGATCTTCCGCAACCCCTTTTACTGCGGCCTGATCACACACGGGCTCCTGAATACGGATGAAGTGATTCAGGGAAGGCACGAGCCGCTGATCTCCAGAGAGACGTTTCTGCGGGTGAACGGGCTGCAGGCGCAGAACGCCCACGGCTACACTCAGGTGAAGGAGGACGAGCAATTGCCGCTGCGCCACCACATCCAGTGTGGCAGCTGCCAAAAGCCGCTCACAGGCTATGAGATGAAGAAAAAAGGCATCCACTACTACAAGTGCAACACCAAGGGCTGCTGCCTGAACAGAAACGCAGGCAAGATGCACGAGCTATATCAGCAATTGCTCACGGAGTACCAGGTAGATCCCATCTTATTACCACAGGTGCAGGAGATGATGTCGCAGGTGTTCAAAAAGCTGAGCCAGGACCATGAGCAGGAGGAGAAGCGTTTGAAGCTGCAATTAGCGGAGCTGAAAAAGAAGCTGGACGCGCTCGAACGGCGCTATGCTTATGGCGAGCTAGAGCGGGAGATATACGCTAAGTTCAGCGCGGAGCTGAAAGCCGAGATGCGGGAGATAGAGGTGAATCTAGAAAAACTCTCTGGACCTTTATCGAACCACAGAACGCTTCTGGAAAACGGGCTGAAAATGATGCTAAGTCTCTCATCCACATGGGGTAAGGGTGATGCGCAGAAGAGAAGGAGGCTGCAGGCACTGGTGTTTCCCGAGGGGGCGCAATATGACCGTGAAAAAGAGGCTTATCGAACTGTCAGGGTGAACAGCTTTTTCGGCCTTGCAAGAGAGATTTCGCAGAAAATGGAGGAAAAAGAGAGAGGGAAAAGCAGTGGTGAAACTGACTTTTCCCTCTTGGTAGCCCGTAGGGGAATCGAACCCCTGTTACCAGAATGAAAATCTGGCGTCCTAACCCCTANTTAAGTTTTATCTGCTTCATTATCAGGCAGAAAAAGTAGTAACAATACAGCTAAAATCTCATTCACTCTTCAACGATTGTACAGGATTTGACAAAGTAGCTTGTATTGCTTTAGAGCCCATAGTTATGTTTATGCGGTAGGCAAATTCCTGCAGCCATAAATTCATATAACTGTATCCAATAGGCACTGCAATTATAAATGTTGTTAGCACCAACCTGACAAACTCTTTCGAAAACAGTACAGTAATGTCTAGAACAGTAGCGCCCATTACTTTACGGACTCTCACTTCTTTGGTAAGTTGAGCTGTCATAAAGGCCTAGGCAACCGATAAAAATGGCTAAAAAGAAAATACCTTAAATAACTGTAATTGGTGAGCTCCTTCTTCATTATATTCAGCAATGTTATCATCTAAAAACTGATAATTAAATACGGTTTTGGTCTATAATGTATGATGGTTTCGGTAATAGAATATTAGCTTCATGGCACTGTAATGATTCTGCTCTTTTTTAGAGAAGCAGGCTGTTTTTCTGACCAGTCTTCTGTTTCTTGTTCTCAGGCACAGGTTCACCCCCTCAATGTTCCTAGTGTATGCCTTCCCGATCGTATGCCTCTCTTTTGGCAACACTTTTTTGAAAGCAGGCCAGTCATCAGTGCAGAACCTGC
>NZ_JAJJWI010000037.1 GCF_020907275.1 Pontibacter silvestris
CCTATGCTGAGAGCGAGGCTGGTTTAGTAGGTTATGGAGATGAGGTGATTTTTAGAATGCCAAGCCGCCCAAGCCTGACAACCAGAGCAGTTTTTCCTATTGGTAACAAAACAGCTACCAGTGGGGGGAACATTTATGACGATGGCAGGGCTAGTATTGAGGCCAGCGGCATAATCTGGAGCACGGACAGGAATTTTGTACCTACTCTCTCCACACCAAATAAAACTACTCAGGCTAGTGCAAGCGATTTTACCAGCGAACTCACTGGGCTAGTGCCGGAGACTACCTATTATGTATGGGCTTATGCGACTAACATTGCCGGCACCAGCTATGGTCAGCAGGTTAGCTTTACTACTAACCTAGCCGGGCTTGCCACCATTGAGACCACCGAGGCAAGTGATGTTACCAGCACCAGTGCAGTTAGCGGGGGTACCATTACTGATGAGGGAGGTGTACAAGTTAGTACCCGCGGAGTAATATGGAGCAAGGTTAAAAATTTTAATCCTGATACAGATTCGATTGCGGGGAAAACAGTACAGAGCGGTTCAGCAGCAGGTACTTTTGTGAGCAGCCTGAATGGGCTGGAGCGAGGTACTACTTACTATATTAGGGCTTATGTTGTCAACAGTGTAGGTACTGCTTATGGTGATGAGAAGAGCTTTACGACGCAGGACGTTCCTACAGTCCTTACACTAACTCTCTCCGACACAACCACCACCACGGCTCAGGGCGGTGGAGACATTACGGAAGACGGGCGGGCACCACTCATGAACTATGGATTAGTGTGGAGCACTTTGCCAGAGCCACATACTGGCCTTAGTACCAGAACAATTTACAATGGAGGTGCCAAAGGTACCTTTAGTAGTACAATGACTGGCCTTAAGCCGGGAACACTGTACTATGTGCGGGCTTATGTTAGCAATACAGTAGGGCAGGCTTATGGTCAGGATATCCAGTTCACTACCCCGCCAGATGTGCCTATGCTTACGACGTCGGTGATTTTCCCTTCTTCCAAAACCTCGGCTGAGGGTGGTGGCAATATTACTGACGATAGGGGGGCACCAGTTATAACTCGAGGTGTCGTGTGGAGTACTGATCCAAATTTTGACCCTGATACAGTTGTAGTAAACAGAACTCTGGACGGTAGAGGTACAGGTTCGTTCACCAGTAACTTAGATGGATTAGAGGAGCGCATTACGTATTATATCCGGGCATACGCTATTAACGAAGCCGGTACAGGATATGGCGATATCGTGGCTTTCTCTATGTTTGCAACTTCACCCGAACTGATTACGCAACATGAGTTTACTGACATAACAGGCAACACGGCCATTGGTGGGGGCGAGGTAACGCGCGATGGGGGCTCTCCGGTAAATACTTGGGGATTGGTATGGAGCACAATTGACGCTAATCCTGTAATTGGTCTTCATCCGCACACTACTATTAAGAATTCGAACATAGTGGGCTTTGAAGGAACGTTTACCAGCCAGATGACAGGATTGCAACCTAATACGAAATACTATGTACGGGCTTATGCTATCAACGGCGTAGGTGTGGCCTATGGTTTGACCGAAACAATAGAAACGGCCACTGTGCCAACCCTTACTGCCACTGGCCCTGCGCTGGTGGTGCGGGCTACCTCAGCCTCTATTCAGGGGGAAGTTACTGATGATGGCAGAATGCCTATCCTGGCCCGGGGCTTAATCTGGAGTATTTACGATGATCTGACCACAGCAGGATCCAATAAAGTAGAAGAGGAGCTTACAGACAGTACCGGCACTGGTGTTTCCACCTTTAGTGCAACAATGGAGGGTTTAGAGCCTGACAAGACATATTATGTGTGGGCATATGCACGAAACGGTGTGGGGACCACTTATGCTACAAGATTACAAATCAAAACGCTTCAGATAATGCCGCCAACAGTGTATACTGACACTATAACGGCTGTGGAAGGAACCTGGGCCGAAGCAGGAGGAGAAGTGACCGATGATGGTGGTAGCACAGTTACAGCCCGTGGCCTTGTTTGGAGCACAACGCGTACCCCACTGCTCTCGGAGGCAGGTAGTAGCAATCATGTTGCAAGCGGTTCAGGTACAGGTGTGTTTGCGGCTCGTATGCCAGGGCTGCAGCCGAATACGACATATTACTTCCGGGCCTATGCCATTAACACCAAAGGCACCAGCTATGGGCAGCTTGACAGTGTAACTACGCTGGCCATAGCGCCAACGGTGAGTATAGTTACTGTGTCTGATATACTGATGACATCAGCCAGCGCTTTGGCTAGTGTAACAGCAAATGGAGGTGAACCGGTAGAAGAACGAGGTTTTGTCTGGAACACTACAGGGGCAGAACCAACACCAGCGGACAGCACTTTGAATATGCTTGGGGCAGGCCCGGAAATCAATGGAAAGCTGGAGGAACTGCTGCCAGACAGTACCTACTATGTCTGGGCATACGCCCAGAATAAGGTAGGTACAGGGTATAGTGCTACTCCTACTATTTTTACTACACCGACTCTGCCGACAGTGCTAACAATTAAGCCGGCGGTGAGTACCATTACACGTAACTCGGCCAAAGTGAGCGGAGATGTGAGAAGCAACGGTGGTTTGTCTATCCAGGCACGAGGTATTGTATGGAGTACCGATTCAATATTCGATCCGACAAGAGTTATGCTTGATACGGTTAGTACCAAAACAGAAGAGGTAATTGTTAGCGGTACTGGTTTTGGTACCTTTACCCGTGATGTAACAGGTCTTACGGAAGGTGTAACCTACTATGTTTGGGCGTATGCGACCAACGGAGTCGGCACGGGCTACGGTGCAAGAGAAGAATTTACTACGCTTACCGTGCCAACCCTTACCACGACGGTACCTTTATATGATAGCCTGACCAATACGGCTGCGAGTGGAGGAGAGATTACAAAAGATGGTGGCAAGCCGGTGACGGTACGTGGTATTGTATGGAGCACGACAGAGCGTAACCCGACAACGGAACTTGCGACAAAAACAAGTAACGGTAGTGGTACAGGAGCTTTTACAGCTAACATGACCGATCTGACTCCAGGGACAACTTACTATGTGAGAGCATATGCCACGAACAGCATTGGTACGGGCTATGGCAATCTGGATAGTCTTACAACCCCGGTAGTGGTGCCTACTTTGAGTAAAGTGGTTGTGAGTGACATGCAAAAGCCTACAGCAAAAGGGACAGCTGAAATTCTCGAAGATGGGGGGGGGGCTATAGAAGCGCACGGGTTAGTGTGGAACACCACAGGTGCAGCGCCTGACTTAGCAATGGATCATGTAGTCCCAGCCGATTCTGTTATCAGTTTAGGTATGTTCAGTGGTATGTTGGATGGATTAGAGGAAGGGCCTACTTATTATGTATGGGCCTATGCTACGNNNGTTAGTGTGGAACACCACAGGTGCAGCGCCTGACTTAGCAATGGATCATGTAGTCCCAGCCGATTCTGTTATCAGTTTAGGTATGTTCAGTGGTATGTTGGATGGATTAGAGGAAGGGCCTACTTATTATGTATGGGCCTATGCTACGAATAGTGCGGGTACAGCATTTAGCCCAGTAGAGTCCTTCATCTTCTGTCCTTCAGAAATTAGTGTCATCCACACGGCAGGGGCTGTTGCGCCTGTAAGCAAGGAGGTGACCTACAAGGTGGTAGGTAGTAAGATCACGGGGCAGGCGGCGTGCTGGCTGGGTCAGAACCTGGGAGCTGACGTGCAGGCGACGGCTGTGGGCACGAACTCAGAGTCGGCGGCTGGCTGGTACTGGCAGTTCAACAGGGCGCAGGGCTACAAGCACGACGGCAGTACTAGAACGCCGTCGAACGCGTGGACGGCGAGCATCTCGGAGAACAGCGACTGGCTTCCCGCCAATGACCCATGCGGCTTGCTGCTTGGCTCGGGCTGGCGCCTTCCGACATCGGCGGAGTGGGTGGCTGCCGATGCTCCCCCTCAGAACTGGTACACGGCCAACCACGCCTTCGGCTCAGAGCTGAAGCTGCACCTGGCCGGCTTCATCACCACGGGGGGAGGGCTTTCGAGCCGGGGCAGCGTTGGCTACTACTGGAGCAGCACGCAGAGCAGCAGCGGGAACGGCTCGTCGCTGTTCTTTCAGAATTACAACGCCAGCAACTACAGTTACGTTCGGGATGCGTCGAAGGCGAACGCCTTCTCGGTTCGCTGTCTCCGGGACAAGATCGTGAAGGGCAAGCCGACGGTTAGCGGCGTGACGGTTAGCGAGCAGACGACAGTGTCAGCGAAGGGCACGGCGACGGTCGCCCTGGACGGAGGAGACCCGGTGACCGAGCGCGGGCTGGTGTGGAACACTACGGGTGAAGTTCCTGATCTGGCGACGGACCATGTTGTTCCTGCTGACACGCTTACCGGTTTAGGTTCTTTTACTAACAGTCTGACAGGCCTGGGAGAAGGGCAAACCTACTATGTTTGGGCGGATGCGACCAACAGCCTTGGCCCGGGCCTGAGCCCTGAGCCGAGCAGCTTCATCCTTTGCCCGACGGAGATTAGTGTTATCCACACGGCAGGGGCTGTTGCGCCTGTAAGCAAGGAGGTGGCCTACAAGGTGGTGAGCAGCAGCATCACGGGCCAGGCGGCGTGCTGGCTGGGTCAGAACCTGGGAGCTGACGTGCAGGCGACGGCTGTGGGCACGAACTCAGAGTCGGCGGCTGGCTGGTACTGGCAGTTCAACAGGGCGCAGGGCTACAAGCACGACGGCACGACGCTGACGCCATCGAACGCGTGGACGCCGTGGACGACGAGCATCTCGGAGGACAGCGACTGGAAAGCAGAGAACGACCCATGCGGCTTGCTGCTTGGCTCGGGCTGGCGCCTTCCGACATCGGCGGAGTGGACTGCGGCGGACGCACCTCCTCAGAACTGGTACACGGCCAACCACGCCTTCGGCTCGGAGCTGAAGCTGCACCTGGCCGGGCACATAAACACCTCTGGAGCTCTTTCGAGCCGGGGCAGCCTTGGCTACTACTGGAGCAGCACGCAGTACAGCAGCGGGAACGGGTACGCGCTGTTCTTTCAGAACTACAACACCAGCAACTACAGCTACATGAACAACTACGGCAAGGCCAATGCCTTCTCGGTTCGCTGTCTCCGGGACAAGATCGTGAAGGGCAAGCCGACGGTTAGCGGCGTGACGGTTAGCGAGCAGACGACAGTGTCAGCGAAGGGCACGGCGACGGTCGCCCTGGACGGAGGAGACCCGGTGACCGAGCGCGGGCTGGTGTGGAACACTACGGGTGAAGTTCCTGATCTGGCGACGGACCATGTTGTTCCTGCTGACACGCTTACCGGTTTAGGTTCTTTTACTAACAGTCTGACAGGCCTGGGAGAAGGGCAAACCTACTATGTTTGGGCGTATGCGACCAACAGCCTTGGCACGGGCCTGAGCCCTGAGCCGAGCAGCTTCATCCTTTGCCCGACGGAGATTAGTGTTATCCACACGGCAGGGGCTGTTGCGCCTGTAAGCAAGGAGGTGGCCTACAAGGTGGTGAGCAGCAGCATCACGGGCCAGGCGGCGTGCTGGCTGGGTCAGAACCTGGGAGCTGACGTGCAGGCGACGGCTGTGGGCACGAACTCAGAGTCGGCGGCTGGCTGGTACTGGCAGTTCAACAGGGCGCAGGGCTACAAGCACGACGGCACGACGCTGACGCCATCGAACGCGTGGACGCCGTGGACGACGAGCATCTCGGAGGACAGCGACTGGAAAGCAGAGAACGACCCATGCGGCTTGCTGCTTGGCTCGGGCTGGCGCCTTCCGACATCGGCGGAGTGGACTGCGGCGGACGCACCTCCTCAGAACTGGTACACGGCCAACCACGCCTTCGGCTCGGAGCTGAAGCTGCACCTGGCCGGGCACATAAACACCTCCGGAGCTCTTTCGGGTCGGGGCAGCGTTGGCTACTACTGGAGNATTAAATAAGTTATAGGAACAGAATTGTTGGTTTGAGTGAAGTGAGATGTAAATATTTTAACACAAAGACAGGAGCTAAGTTATGACTGGCACAGGCTGATTTAGCTCCTGTTAAAAATGCTGGCATATTAGAATAATGTTGTGTTACATGATCGGTTATGTTTATGGTAATACAACATTATAAAACAATTCAGGATCAAGAAGCAAAAAAACAGATACATGTATTCATCGGGAGCGAGAGTAATTAGCTAATAGTGACGATAGTGTTCAGTTTTGTACAGGTGCAAGTACAACTGCTAAAAAGATATAACCACAGTCTGCTCAGGTTACTTAGTAGCATAATTGGTAGGTTCTTGAAAAAAGGCAGAAAACCATATATCCGATTTCAAAATAAATATTTATCAGATTATTTTTTTATAAATGGTATTTTATAATGAACTTTGGGCGATTCAGGTTGTTGTAAAGACTTGAAAATGTAATAGTTTTACCTTTCTATGAATTTTAAAATTCTTATTGCCGCTCTCTCTATGCTGGTGGTTCATGTGCAGGTGGCAGCTCAGGAAGTAAGCCTTAATATCCATCTGCGTGGTGTGTATACCAGTAAAGTAAGCTTACAAACAGTTGAAGGTGGTAGCATTAAAACCATTGCTGAAAATCCGGTAATCAGAAAAGGCGAAATCGGAACACTGAAAGTTTCGAAAGAGCAGCTGCCGGCTGCATTCGTGCTGCGGTTTGACTATAAAGAAAAAGAAAACAGCGATCCTTATCCTTCTGAAAGGCAAATTTTTATCAATAGTCAGGATATTGATATGTGGGTGAATCCTCTGTATGTAAATAACCCAGACAGCACCTGGTTTCAGAAAGGTGAAAAAGAAAATGCGTTGTTTGCGCAGTTCAGCAAAGAAAACACCAGGAAGAAAGAAAAGCTAGGCTTGCTGCAGAACTTCCTGATGGGTTATGATCAGCCGCAATCAGCTTTTTACCAAAGTGGTGTGGAGGAATATGAAAAAAGGCGACGCGATTATAATGCCTGGGTTATCGCACAGGCAAAGCAGTACCAGGATGTATTTGCAAGCCATGCTTTTATATTCCAGTACTTGCCGCAAATAGCGTGGAAAGGAACTGAAGCAGAGCGCCTGCAAAGCTTGATTGCGTCATATTTTGAGGGGATGGACTTTAAAGACCCTGTTCTGGCGAAAACTACTGATTTGAAAGACTGGATGAATCAGTATGTAAACATCTATGGTTCAATGGCTACTACAGAGGCACTACGCGATTCGCTTTTTACCTTAGCTGGCCAGCGAGCCATCGAGAAAGCCCGTATGGGGCACCCTGTTGTATATGGCTGGATGGTAGATTACTTTTATAATGGCTATGAAAGCTTTAATATAACACCAGGTATAAAGATGCTGGAGCCGTATCTGAACGACCCTCGCTGCCTTACCTCTAAAAGACTTGCGATTGAAAAAAGACTTAAAGGCATTGAAACACTGGTGCCTGGTGCTGTCTCTCCAGATTTTATGCTGAAAGATGAGGCAGGGAAATCTCTTGCTTTCCATAAGTATAAGACGAGTGCCCGCTACAAATTATTGCTCTTCTGGTCGGCCAGTTGCCACCATTGTACAGAGTTAGTAAGTAAGCTTCACCCTTGGCAGCAGCAGACAAAGAACAAAGAGTTAGCCGATGTTCTGGCTATAAGCCTTGATGAAACCGAAACTGAGATTCCGGTGTGGGAAAAGGCAAAGAGAAATTTGCCTGGCTGGAAACACAGTAGGGCCGAGGGCGGCATTAATAGCCCTGAAGCAAGCGCCTACTACGTACTATCTACCCCTACTATGGTTTTGGTGGATGCTAAGACAAATAAAATTGTGGCGCTACCTGCAACAATTGATCAGCTTAATGCTGCAATGGATTAAGTTTAATACAATTAAAGATTTAGATATAGTTATATTTTTATATTTTTGATATCACTGTTGCAAAGTGATAAATAGTGCCCATGATAATCTTAAAAAAAGATTAATGAAAAAGTCATTCATTGTTCTGCTAAGTGTATTTCTCCTGTTACCAGTCGCTTGTTTGCGAGCACAGCTGAAAGCTGAAACGGCAGGAGTTTATATTAAAGGCGGTACACCCTTTAGCACAGATGGATTAGTTATGATACCCTCGGCTGATTTCTTCTTCAACAATTTGGCTATACAGAAAGAGGTGAAGTCGGTGATGTGGCCACAATACAATAGTATAGAGCGCTTATATAGGTTTAGCGTGCCTGTGTCTTATAATGGTTTGATGGGTCTAACTTACCTCGATGAAGAACTGAACGGAAATAACACAGATGCCTTAGCATTAGTCTATACAGCAACTGTTGGTAGTAAAAACTATAAGGATTACACTGTTACCACCGGAAGTTCAAATTTTACAAGAGGCTATTTGGAGTATTCGTTTAGCAAAGCAACAAGCTTGTCTGATGTAACTGCTGTAACTCCGGATGTTATTGTGTCCCCTTTCACTGAGTTGCAACCAACTAATATTTTATCTCCCAACGGTGACGGTGTTAATGACGAGTGGCTCATCAATCAAATTGAGCACTATCCGAATAACGAGGTGAAAGTGTTTGATCGCTTCGGCAGATTAGTATTCAGTAAGAAAGGTTATAGAAACACATGGGATGGCAGGTTCAACGGAGCCTTGCTACCCGAAGATACTTACTATTATATCCTGGACATCAATTCTGGTGAACATGTAGTGAAAGGTTATATTGGTATAGTGAGAGAGAATAATGGATTGTAAAATAACTTTTCTTATGAAGCGGTATTATTCTGTTGAGATGATGGGAAAAGCAGTGTATAAAAGGGTAGTGGCAGTAAGCTTGGTGCTGGTTGGCTTGCTGTTTTGTATCGGGGAAGCCTCAGCACAATTAATGCCGATGGGAGCCCAGTATTATCATAATCAATATTTGGGTAATCCGGCCTTTGTTGGTACAGACGAGGGGTTAAACCTTTTCCTGAGTCACCGCAATGCATTTACCGGGATGCCTGGAAACCCTGTTTCCCAAGTGTTAACTGTAGCATATCAAAAGGAGCAAGCTGGCTTCGGCTTGACTGCCTCAAACGATAAGTCAGGATTTTTCAAAAGGTCCCGCATAGTTGGTACTTATGCATATCACTTGCCGCTAGACGACGACGAACAGGAACTGCATTTTGGTATCTCCTTAGGCTTCATGAGTGAACAGATTGATAACTCACTTGTGATTGGTACTGTGGATGATGAGCTGGTGGCTCGTTTTAATGAGCGGCAGACTTATGTTGATGGTGACTTCGGAATGGTGTACACTAATGGTAACATAACTCTTCAGGCCGCTATACCCAATCTAAATAAATTTTTAAAGAAGGAAGTATATAGTGCAGTAGACAGGTCTACATTTTTAACAGCTGTTTCTTATAAGGTCCCAGCACACCAGGATGCATTGTTAATTGAGCCTAAGCTGACTTACCGTGGCGTAAAGGGTTTTAATTACTTCTGGGACTTTGGGACCAACGTTCAGTTTGCCAATAACCAGTTTAATGTAATGGCAACGTACCATAGTAACAAAGCTGCTACCTTTGGGCTAGGGCTTACCTACAGAGAAATGTTTATACAAGGGCTGTACACCTATCAGTTGGCAGAAGCACAACCATATGTGAACGGTAACTTCGAAATTAACCTAAGTGTATCATTATTTAAAAATAAAAAAGTAATAGTGGAAGAAACTATTGAAGAGCAAGATGAAAGTACTGACTATTAGCTGGTTTAGGTTGTGCATTCAAGTTTTCCGGTGTGCACCAATAGGAAGGCAGTATAAGCTCTTGTTTCAAAAAATGTTTGCTATATATTCTCTCTGCTTTGTAGCTCAGTTTTATAGACTCTATTACTAATGTTGTAGGACACTCAAAACCAACAGAAGTTGCTTTGAGTTTGCATTGGAGGCAATTATAAAACAGCGGAGCCTGTACTAACTAGTACAGGCTCCGCTGTTTTATAATTGCCTCCAATGTTTATGTTTATTGCCCACTGGTTTCAGTTACCTGGAAGTTATGCGTTTCTGCCAGCTCCCGTATTTTATTTTTCAACCTTTCAAGGTCACGTTTTTTTCTCACCTGCTTCAGGTCTAAGAAAATTTTATTGCCAGAGTGTTCTACAATGCGCAGAGCCAGCCTTGAAATGTGCATTGTCTCTATGTCGGGAATAGACGTAATACGCTTAGCCCGGAAAACTCCCTGTTTCTGCACAATGTACTGTGGCGTTACCTCTATATATGACTGTATTCCGAATATAGAAGTATTTTGCAGGATCACATAAATAAGAAAAGCCAGAGCCAGACCAAAAAAGATATAGTACAGGTAGTTCTGGTCATTGCTGGGGGCCTGGTTAACCAGAAGCAATACAGCCCAGGTGAGCCAGAAAAGTATTAGCACCAACTGCACTGTAAAAGAAAGTTTTGCTTTGCGCGAGGGGCTAATTTGTACTAATAATGTAGATCTTGCACTACTACCAGTCGCTGCCATAAAGGTTTTATGTGGTGAAACAAAAGAGTCTATCAGTATAGACTCTTCGCAATATAAGTATTTTATTCCTGAAGTGTAGCCTGTACGGTGATCTCAGGTACTGAAGCGAGTGCTTTTGATACAGGGCAATTGGCTTTGGCCTGTGCCACTAAACGCTGAAAATCATCATTTTGAAGGCCGGGCACTTTTGCCTCAGTGGTAAGTTCTATTTTAGTGATAAGGGGGCCTCCATCTTGTTCTCCTAAATGAACACTTGCTTGGGTCTGTACATAATCAGGTGTTAAATTCTCGTTGCCAAGTAAAGCACTTAGGAACATAGAGAAACAACCGGCATGTGCAGCACCTATCAATTCTTCTGGTGTAGTACCTTTTGTGTCGTCGCCAAAGCGTGAGGCAAAGCTGTAGCTGGCTTTAAGGGCGCCACTACCAGTGCTTAACTGGCCTGAACCTTCTTTCAGGCTTTTTTCCCATCTTGCTTCTGCTCTGTGTTTTTTCATCGGTTTAAGTTTTTTGTTTTAGATATGCTTATAAATGTTCCTTAGTTTAACGTTTAGCTTGGTTGGTGGTTTACTTTCATACTAAAGCTAATGAATTCATCTGACATTCTTATAACAGATCAAATGATCATTAATTCTTAAACACACAGGTTGTTAATTTGTTGATTCTATACATCAATCGTAAGGTTTCTATGGTTTCAAGATGAATCTATATATCTTTACCAGATACAAAATAGAATACTATGGGTGTAAAAGCATGGTTGAGCAAACCCTTGGCAGCTTATATGCACAAGAAGAATCAACGTTGGATAGAAAGTCCGGTAGAAGCGCAGGAAGCAATTTTTAAAAGCCTGATTGAAAAAGCTCAACAAACTTCTTTTGGTCGTGATCATAGTTTCTCAAAAATAAAAACACACGCTGATTTTGTAGATGCAGTGCCCGTGCGGGATTATGAAGGGTTAAAAGACTATTTTAACCGGGTAAAAGAAGGAGACAGAGATGTGCTCTGGCCTGGAAAGCCTTTATATCTGGCGAAAACATCTGGTACTACATCAGGCACAAAGTATATTCCTATCACACAAGATTCTATTTCAAACCATATTAATTCTGCCCGTGATGCCTTGCTCACTTATATTTATGAGACTGGCAAATCGCAGTTTCTGGATGGTAAATTGATTTTTTTGTCAGGAAGCCCGGTATTGGAGGACTTTAATGGCATTAAGACAGGCCGCCTGTCTGGTATTTCTAACCACCACGTGCCAGCTTATTTGCGTACCAACCAATTGCCCAGTTATGAAACTAACTGTATAGAAGACTGGGAAACAAAGCTGGATCAGATTATAGAAGAAACCATTGACCAGGACATGACCCTGATATCGGGCATACCGCCCTGGGTACAGATGTACTTCGATAAACTGATGCAACAGACGGGAAAACAAATAAAAGACGTCTTTCCTAACTTCTCTCTGTTTGTATATGGAGGCGTTAATTTTGAGCCGTACCGGCCCAAGCTATTCGAGTCTATTGGGCAAGAGGTGGACTCTATTGAGACTTTTCCTGCCTCCGAAGGTTTTTTTGCTTACCAGAACAGGCAAAATGACAAGAGCCTCCTGTTGCTGCTTAACTCAGGTATTTTCTTTGAGTTTATACCTGCGGAAGAATACTTTAACGACAATCCTACACGCCTTACTATTGCGCAGGTAGAGCCAAATGTGAACTATGCCCTGGTTGTCAGCAGCAATGCCGGCCTGTGGAGCTATTCTATAGGGGACACGGTTAAATTCACCTCTGTTAACCCTTACAAAGTAGTAGTAAGCGGACGCATCAAGCATTTTATTTCTGCATTTGGTGAGCATGTAATAGGTGAGGAAGTGGAGAAAGCGATGCAACGAACTATAAATAAGTTTCCGGCAGTGGAGTTGGTAGAGTTTACTGTAGCACCGTTTGTGAGTAAGGATAAGGGAAAATCTTACCATGAGTGGCTGGTGGAGTTTTCTAATCCGCCAGGTAACCTTGAGATATTTGAAGAGGAGCTGAATGCGCAGTTACAAAAGCTTAACTCTTATTATAACGACCTTATCACAGGAAATATATTATCAAAACTTAAAATCCGGCCTTTACCACTCGGTTCTTTCCGAAGTTATATGAAATCGCAAGGGAAGTTAGGTGGGCAGAACAAGGTGCCTCGCCTGAGCAATGACAGGAACCTTGCGGATGGACTTTTGTCGGTTAAGACTTCGTAATTCCGGGCTTCTGGTTCTGGATAGAATGTGACAATCAACTTCTGGTTTATTCAAAGGTTTAGAGTTGCCAGAAAGGAAGCAAGAGAAACAGCGTAATGTCTAAAGCTATTTATTGCAGGATGTTGTTTAGCTGGAGTTAATACATTTTGGGAATATATTCTGATTATCAGGAACTATAAAAATATTAAATAGTATCGTTTCTAACGAGTCAGGGAAAGAGTAGTGCTTACTCAGCCCCTGGAGTTTGTAATTCATAACTTATAATGAAGAGAATTGCCATACTTGGCTCCACCGGCTCCATTGGCACACAAGCCCTGGAAGTTATTAAAGCCAACCCAGACACTTTTGAACTGGAAGTAATTACCGCTAACAGTAATGCCGATTTACTTATTGCACAGGCTCTTGCTTTTAAGCCCAATGTGGTAGTTATTGCTAATGAGGCTTATTATGAGAAGGTGCGGGACGCCCTGCAGCAGCAGGATATAAAAGTTTATGCAGGGGCAAATGCATTGTGTTCGGTAGTGGAGATAGGTACCGTGGATATGGTGCTTACAGCTATGGTAGGCTATGCAGGATTGTTGCCGACCATACGCGCTATAAAAGCTGGCAAACAAATTGCTTTGGCAAACAAAGAAACACTGGTAGTGGCAGGGCAGTTAGTCACAGAGCTAGCCCGAAAACATGGTGTTAACATTTATCCGGTTGATTCGGAGCATAGCGCAATATTCCAGTGCCTGGCAGGAGAATTTCACAATCCGATAGAGAAAATCATATTAACAGCTTCTGGAGGGCCGTTTAAAGGACGTGCCGTGGAGGAGCTTCGGCTAGTCACAAAGGCACAGGCCCTAAAGCATCCGAACTGGGACATGGGAGCTAAAATAACCATAGACTCGGCCTCTCTGATGAATAAAGGTTTAGAGGTAATAGAGGCAAAGTGGTTATTCGGGTTAAAGAACGAGCAGATAGAAGTTGTGGTACATCCGCAGTCTATCATTCATTCGCTGGTTCAGTTTGAGGATGGTTCTATTAAGGCCCAGTTGGGATTGCCGGATATGAAGCTGCCGATACAGTATGCTTTAGGGTATCCGCAGCGCCTGAAGTCAGACTTCCCGAGGTTTAACTTTATGGACTATCCGCAGTTGACTTTTGAACAGCCAGATGTAGCTACTTTCCGTAATCTGCAGTTAGCCTATGACGCTATGGGGCAGGGTGGAAATATGCCTTGTATTCTGAATGCAGCTAACGAAGTGGCAGTGAGTGCCTTTCTTCAGGATGAGGTAGGGTTCCTACAGATGTCAGATATGATTGAAAGCTGTATGGCAAAAGTTGCGTATATTGCGAATCCTTCTTACGAAGACTATGTTGATACGGACAGAGAGGCTCGTGTGCGAACGCTTGAACTGGTAAAGAAATAAGAAAAGGTGCCGCTGCTGCTAAGTGCTACTGCTGCAGCATGTGCCTGTTATAAGGTTAAACTTAATTATTTAGATGGATATATTAATAATGGTAGGCCAGCTTATCCTTGGTCTTACAATATTGGTGGGGCTGCATGAGCTGGGGCACATGCTAACTGCTAAAATGTTCGGAATGCGTGTTGAAAAGTATGCTATTGGCTTCCCTCCAAAATTATTCGGCAAAAAAATAGGGGAAACAGAGTATATGATAGGGCTGATTCCGCTGGGAGGATTCGTGAAAATCTCTGGTATGGTGGACGAGTCTATGGACACAGAAGCTTTAAAAGAAGAACCCAAGCCGTGGGAGTTCCGTGCCAAGCCAGCCTGGCAGCGCCTGATTGTAATGATGGGTGGTATTATTGTGAACGTGATCACAGGTATTATTATTTACATTATACTTACTTTTAACTATGGAGAGAGTTATCTGCCGGCCAGTGAAGCAAGATATGGCATAGTGCCCAATGAAATTGGCCAGGAAATAGGCTTTCAGAAAGGTGACAAGATTGTAGCTGTAAATGGTCAGGAACTGGAGAAGTTTGAGGATGTATACTCTATGGATATGCTGCTGGGCCGCAATTCTTACTACACAGTAGAACGTAATGGCGAGCAGGTAAAAATTCCGGTGCCTGCTAACCTGATGGACCGCCTGTCAAACAAAGAAGAGCGAATGTTCTTTGTACAGCCACGGCAGACTTTCCAGATAGGTGAGGTAGTACCAGCTAGCAATGCTGCTAAAGCCGGTTTACAGGCAGGAGATTATATTCTGACAGTTAATGGTAAAGAGACACAGTTTTTCGATGTCTTTCAGGAGGAAGTTCGTGCTAATGCAGGTAAGCAGGTGGTGTTGCAAATAGAGCGCAACGGAAAGCCAATCAAGCTAAAGGCGCAGGTAGAAGAAGATGGTACCTTAGGTTTCCATGCAAAACCTATGTTAAATTATGCTACCCGTGAGTATAGCTTAGGCGAGTCAGTGCCGTTGGGAACGGAGCAGGCGTTTGGTGTTATTACAGCTAATATAAAAGGCTTTGGTAAAATTTTCCGTGGTGAGGCAGACCCTACCAAGTCTATTGGTGGGCCAATTAAAATAGCCCAGGTTTATGGCGGTAGTTTCGATTGGTATAAGTTCTGGTCATTAACAGCCATGTTATCCATGGTGCTGGCTTTTATGAACTTTCTGCCAATACCAGCGCTGGATGGCGGACACGTCATGTTCTTAACCTACGAGATGATCAGTGGTCGTAAACCTTCTGATAGTTTCCTGGAGAATGCACAGAAAGTAGGAATGGTAATTTTGTTATGTATAATGGGTTTTGCTATCTTTAATGATGTGTTCCAGACTATCTTCTAACAAGAGTAGTATGTGTTATGAAAGCCATCGTGAAGTTTGCATTACCTTTTTTTGTTTTCCTTTTAGTTTTTACAATACCCAAGACCAATGCCTCCCCGGCAGATTGGTTAGTTAAAATAAACCACATAGATGCTGTTACTTTATCAGACAGTATCTATGTGGTACAACAAGGTGATACTTATTATAGCCTGTCCCACCAGTTTAATGTTCCGATAGATTCTCTGCAGAAATGGAATGGAAAGCAATTGCTGATAGGGCAGGAGCTGAGTTTAGTACGGCCTGTTGAGAATGTAACTATCACGGTTTCAAAAGCTGAAGCTTCTGCTGTACCTGTATCGAAACCTGCTACTACTTCAAAAGCTTCTGTGGCTTCGCAGAATGCGGAGAGCACATCTGCTTATGCTGCAGATGTACCAACAACCATTGAGGCCAAAACAAAACAGCGTATCCTGGTTATTCCTTTCGATCCTTACCTGTATTTTTCTGATGCAGATTATGAGATAGCCCGGCAGTCTAAAATACCGCGCCAAAACGTACGCCATGTTTTCCGTGGCAGGTTAAATGCACTGCTGGCACCCAAAGGATATGAATCTATACACTTGCTGGGAGGGGTGTATCGGGATAGTGTAAGTGAACTAAGCCGGATTTATGAATCTCTGAACTATGGCTACCAGGATAACAAAGAGTCTAAATACAACCACGAGCCGAAGCAGGAGGCAAAAGAAACCGGTGCAGCATTAAAATGGGTGGAGCGGCAGAAAGAAAAGCTTGGTATTAAAGATAAACCTAAAGAAGTACCCGTTGCGCAGGATGAAACAAAGCATTTTGGAGTAGAAGTAAAAGACCCTGAATTCTTTGGTTACTTTAATGATCAGTATGGCATAGACTATTATGTTTTCATTAATCAATTTGAGGTGAAAACAGTTTATGAACATTGCTTAGACAGAGCTGCACAGAACTATGAGCGCAATTTTACTGTTCATTATTCGATTTACAACAGTAAAGGCGAGTTAGTGTCGGGTAACAGAGTTAATGTGCCTTATGAGTCTAATATAAACGATGTGCAGCGTATTGTACAAGATAATATGCCTACTGTAGCACAAAAAGTACTCGCTGACTTGCCTGCATCCAAATAAAAAATGAAATCAAAATTCAAAAACCTGCTTTTAATGCTGCTGCTCATTCTAATGAGCTCTTTGGCATACGCTCACGATTACCACACTAGTATTACAGACATTAAGTATAACCCCCGCTCACAGCACCTGGAGGTAGCTGTAAGAGTGTTTACTGATGATTTGGAGGATGCTCTTTCGCGGCACAGTAAAAGTAAAGTTACCTATAGCAGTTCTTCTGATGCAGTACGCCAGCAATTGGAGGATTATCTGCGTGCTAACCTAAGTTTTGAACTTACCAAAGGAAAGCCGCTGAAGTATAATTATCTGGGTTCTGAAGCTGAAACTGATGTTGTCTGGATGTATGTTGAGGTGCCTGTAAGCAGTACTTCATTGCCTCAGCTTTATGTTAAGAACGCTGTGCTGATGGAGGTCTTTCGCGATCAGATGAACATTGTGAACGTTGACTATAAGGGGAAAGTAAACAGCACCTTATTTCAGCAGGGGGAAACCTTTAAAAAGTTTGAGTTTAAAGGTTAAGTTTTACAGATGTTGTATAATAAGTGATTACTGCTAAGTGGTTGTAATACAGCTTAATTAATTATGATAACGTGCTGTTGAAGTAAATAGCATGTACGAAGCAGGGCAGCCTCAGAGGAATTTTTGATTCTTCCTGAGGCTGCCCTGTTTTTTATCAGCTTAAACTTTACCTGTCGTTTCCTTTGATAAGCCTGCTGTTTCTTTACATCGAGCGAGTCTACTCGGTTTGGAGGGTTTCATCTTATATGTTTTCAGACTTTTGTATGGCTGAAAGCTTTTTAGAATCGTTATAGTAGGCAGTTTGCTTGTTTTATTGGAGTTCAGGAGGAGGGGAGTATGGAGGAGCCTTCGCGCAAATAACTGGGGTAACAGGTGCAAACTTTCTGCCCAATGTTCAGAATAATCTCAAGAAAGATTTGGATGGACTTTGTCAGACTCGGGCTGGTCATTTTACCATAGCTTTTGCCTGAAAGTTAGCAGGTATAATTATCAGATATTCTTATTTAAGAATATCGGGCTTGTATTAGTTTCTTTAGCTAAAGTTATGTAAAAGCGACAGATTACCTTTCTTGGCACAAGACTTGACTATATATTTATCAAGCAGAAAAATCGGGGGAAAATATGTTTTTCTGTCATTATGGCACTGATCTAACTTATGAACTATACTTCCAATAACTTTTTACACAACCTTTTGCTAAGCAATATTTCAGATGATGATGGAGATGAATTGATTCCTATCATCACTGTTGATGAAGAAGATAATATTACACAGGAGGAACTGCCTGACGACTTGCCTGTACTAGCAGTACGTAATACAGTATTGTTTCCTGGTGTGGTGTTGCCTATAACTGTCACCCGTAAAAAATCAATAAAATTGGTGCGCAAAGCACATAAAGGTGACAAAATAGTGGGCGTTGTGGCCCAAAAGAACACCAGCAGTGACGACCCTTCCACTGAGGATTTATTTGAAGTGGGGACGGTAGCTAAAATTTTGAAGATGCTGGTGCTGCCGGACGGAAACACCACGATCATTATTCAGGGACAGAGTCGCTTCAAGATCGAACAGATAACCCAGGAAGATCCGTTCCTTTCTGCCAGAGTTACCTTGTGCGAAGAGACGCAGCTAGATAAAAAAAACAAAGAGGTAAAAGCGTTGGTGCAGTCGCTGAAAGATGCGGCTGGCAAAATTCTTAAGCTTAACCCGGAAATACCACAGGAGGCACAGGTTGCCCTTGATAATATCGATAGTCCTAGCTTTTTGACACATTTCCTGTCATCTAACTTAAATGTGGAGGTTGCACAGAAGCAACAGCTTCTGGAGGTAAATGATGGCAAAGAGCGTGGTACAAAGCTCCTGGAGCTTATGCTCCGTGAAATTCAGTTGCTGGAGCTGAAGCAGGAGATTCACTCTAAAGTACATACTGATATTGACCAGCAGCAGCGCGATTTCTTCCTGCGTCAGCAGATAAAAGTGTTGCAGGATGAACTGGGGCAGGAGGGGCCAGATCAGGAAATTGAGCGTTTCAGAGAGCGAGCGCTAAAGAAAAAATGGCCGGAGCAGGTAGCAAAGCATTTTCAGAAAGAGATTGATAAACTGGCACGTCTGAACCCGCAAGCAGCAGAATATCCTGTGGCTGTAAACTACATTGAGTTTCTGCTGGACCTGCCCTGGAACGAGTTTACCAAAGATAACTTCAACCTGAAGCGCACCAAGAAGATTCTGGATGCTGACCATTATGGCTTAGAGAAAGTGAAGGAGCGTATTCTGGAGTACCTGGCGGTGCTGAAGCTGAAGAATGATATGAAAGCGCCTATACTTTGCTTATATGGCCCTCCGGGGGTAGGTAAAACCTCTCTTGGGCGTTCTGTAGCCAATGCATTAGGCCGCAAATATGTCAGGATGTCATTAGGTGGCGTGCGTGACGAGGCAGAAATACGTGGGCACCGCCGAACGTATGTAGGTGCAATGCCAGGTAAAATCATCAATCAGATAAAAAAAGTAGGTTCTTCTAACCCAGTTATCATTCTGGATGAAGTGGATAAAATAGCTTCTGATTTTCGTGGAGACCCATCTTCAGCTTTGCTGGAGGTACTGGACCCGGAGCAGAACAGCACGTTTATGGATAATTACCTGGATGTAGAATATGATCTATCTAAGGTACTGTTCATTGCTACGGCTAACTCCCTGGATACCATTCAGCCAGCGCTGCGCGACCGTATGGAAATCATTGAGCTGACAGGCTATACACTGGAAGAGAAAACAGAAATTGCGAAGCGCCACCTGGTGCCAAAGCAAGTTTCAGAGCATGGTCTGGAGGAAGAAGATGTAAAGATTCCTAAGGCCACTATCCAGAAAGTAATAGAAGATTATACCCGAGAATCAGGTGTTCGTAGCCTGGAACGTAAAATAGGGCAGCTGGTGCGTAACACGGCCAAGCAAAAGGCAATGGAAGAGGAGTATGCCAAAACCATAAAGCCTGAAGATGTTGTAAAACGATTGGGGTCTGAAATTTTTGATAAAGAGATATACCAGGATATAGATACAGCTGGTGTCGTAACAGGCTTGGCCTGGACATCAGTAGGAGGCGATATCCTGTTTATTGAATCAATCTTAAGTAAAGGTAAAGGCAAATTAACATTGTCAGGTCAGTTAGGAGATGTGATGAAAGAGTCTGCTATGACAGCCCTTTCGTATTTAAAAGCACATGCCAGTCTACTTGATATTGATTACCGGATCTTTGACCAGTATGATTTGCACATTCACTTTCCGGAAGGTGCCGTGCCTAAAGATGGCCCATCGGCGGGTATTGCTATTTTTACCTCTATCGCTTCAGTGTATACACAACGCAAAGTTAAATCGCGCCTGGCTATGACAGGAGAAATCACGCTGCGCGGGAAAGTATTACCTGTGGGAGGCATCAAAGAGAAAATACTGGCTGCCAAACGTGCAGGCGTAACGGATGTTATACTTTGCCAGAAAAACAAGAAGGACATCAACGAGATTCCAGAGCATTACATAAAAGGACTTACTATTCATTATGTAGACCGTGTGGACGAGGTGATAAGAATTGCATTGCTGAAAGAGAAAGTGAAGAACCCGTTGGATTTAACAGTAACGGAAGAGGTAAAAGCTTTGTAGTATTAGAGGTCATTGTGTCTCTTGAAATTATAAAATGCCTAACTTAAGGCATGGTTAAAATTGTAAGTGCCTGGTTGGTTCTACTGCTGGGTTATTCAGTAGTGGGGCATGCACAAATAGGAGGGCAACGTAGCTTTTTATTCTTAGAGCTGCCTGCAAATGCTAAACTGGCTTCCTTGGGTGGTGTAAATGTAACCTCCATGAGCCATGATGTAAGTATGGTTGCCACTAACCCGGCTTTGCTTAATTCAGAGATGGATAACCAATTATCACTGAGTTATGTTAATTATCTGGCTGATGTTAAGCAGAGCAATATAGCTTATGCTTTTAACTCGGAAAAGCTGGGGCGCTGGGCAGCCAGTATAAGTTACCTGAACTATGGCGACTTTGTGCAACGAGATGCAGCAGGGGTTGTAGAGGGTAACTTTAAAGCAAACGATTATACAGTTAATATAACGCATGCACAGCAGGTGGATGCATTTACAATAGGAGTTACGGCTAAGGTAGCAGTATCAAGTATAGCTGGTAGTAAAGCTATGGGAGTGTTGGCTGATGCAGGTGTGGCTTTTAAACACCTGCAAGAAGATTTTACTTTAGGGCTTACGTTCAAAAACCTTGGCTATCAGGTAAAACCTTATGATGGTGCAGAGCGACAGCCTATGCCTTTTGATGCACAGTTAGGTGTAAGCTATAAACCTGAGCATATGCCGGTGCGGCTTTCGCTTACAGCGCAACGCCTTTATCAGTTCGACATTATTTACCTTGACCCAGACCAAAGTGGACAACTGGACGCAAATGGTAAAGAAGTGGAAGAAGAGAAGAAGCTGGGCGATAAAATTGCCCGCCACTTTGTAGTAGGAGCAGAAGTACTGTTCAGTAAGAACTTCCAGGTGCGGGCAGGCTATAACCATTTACGTCGGAAAGAGCTTAGGCTAAGCAATACCTCTGGTGGAGCTGGTTTTTCGGTTGGAGCAATGCTGCGGGTGCGTTCATTTGAACTGAGCTACGGCAGTGCCTTCTTTCATCCTTCTGGCGGTAGCCATTATATTACCGTAAGCACTAATACCAGTACTCTCCTGAAAAAGAAAAGTAGTTAAGAACTATGTACTACGACTAAAGATTAAGCGTGGTACTTTAAAACTTATTCATACTGTGGAAAAAGAAATGTTAAATAATATTGCATCCCTAACGCCAGCGCAGATTGTTGCGGAACTGGATAAGTATATTATTGGACAAAAAGATGCAAAGCGCAATGTGGCTATAGCATTGCGGAACCGCTGGCGTCGCATGAATGCCGATGAGAACATGCAGCGCGAGATTGTGCCAAACAATATTCTGATGATTGGAGCAACAGGGGTAGGTAAAACTGAGATTGCCCGTCGCCTGGCTAAAATTGCCGATGCTCCCTTCACTAAAGTAGAAGCCTCTAAGTTTACAGAAGTAGGTTATGTTGGCCGCGATGTGGAAAGTATGGTGCGTGACCTGGTGGAGCAGTCTGTTAACATGGTGAAAACACGCAAGAAAGAAGAGGTAAAGCAAAAAGCCGCTGAGGTAGTAGAAGACATCATCCTAGATGCACTGATTCCTCCTATCCAGGGCAAAACAAATTCACCCGTTTCTACAACAGTAGACTCTGGTACTATGCCTGAAAATGATTTCGAACTGAACGAGCGCACACGTGAAAGGTTCCGTGAGAAGATTCGCAATGGCGAACTGGAAGACCGCAAAATTGAAATACGTGTGTCACAGAACAGCAATTCGGGAGTAGGTATAATGGGGCCTGGTATCGATGAAGCTTCTATGATGAACATCCAGGAGATGATCAGCGGCATGATGCCGAAGAAGACGAAGAAACGTAAGGTAACTATAGCCGAGGCGCGTAAGCTTTTATTGGAAGAAGAAGCTTCCAAACTTATCGATATGGATGAGGTAAAAGAAGAAGCCATCTTTAAAGCGGAAAATTCTGGTGTTATCTTTATTGATGAGATTGACAAAGTAGCAAGCTCCAGCAAAAAAGGCGGCGGACCAGATGTTAGCCGGGAAGGTGTGCAGCGCGACTTATTACCTATTGTAGAAGGTAGCGCCGTAAATACCAAGTATGGTATCATCAATACAGACCATATTTTATTTATTGCTGCTGGTGCATTCCACGTGGCAAAGCCATCTGATTTGATTCCAGAGCTACAGGGCCGTTTCCCGATTCGTGTAGAGTTGGATAGCCTGACAAAAGATGACTTCTACCAGATACTTAAATTCCCTAAAAATGCACTAACAAAGCAGTACGTAGCTTTACTATCTGCTGAAGGTGTGGAACTTACCTATAATGATGAGGCGCTGGAGGAAATAGCTTCTATTGCATTTGAAGTAAACTCTGAGGTAGAAAATATAGGTGCTCGACGCCTGCACACAGTCATGAGCCGCCTGCTAAACGATATACTGTTTGATGTTCCGGACAAAATCGGGGCCAACGCTCATATTGTAGTTACGCGCGAAATGGTGCAGGAAAAGCTTTCTGATATGGTGCGAAACAGAGATCTGAGCCAGTATATTCTTTGATTCTTAAATAATAAAGCTACAGTTAAGGGTGGTGCTCTGGTTATGACAGGGGTACCACCTTTTTTTATTTAAAGTAAACACCGTAACAATACTTTCTCCCTCATTCGTAATTCTTAACTCATCATTCATAATAAGAAAGCAAGTGAACTACTATATCATAACCGGAGCCAGTAAGGGCATAGGCAAAGCAATAGCTGAAGAGTTACTAAAAAATGAAAAGAACTACATAATTGGCGTGTCCAGGAGTAATAGCATCGAACACCCACGTTACCGTCATCAGCCTTTAGATTTTTCTGACGTAGCAGGTGTGGAAAATAATCTGCACAAGATATTCCTGCCATTAGAAGATGCTGATAAGTTGGTGTTAATCAATAACGCGGGTGTGCTGGGCGATATTGGATATGTTGGAGAAGAGATGGCAAATGATCAGTTTAAGTTTGTGTTTGACATAAACGTAACGGTGCCAGCCATGCTGATGAACTCCTTCCTGCAAACTTACCAACAGCAGAGCTGCCAGAAAGTAATCGTAAATATAAGTTCTGGTGCCGGTAAGTACCCTGTGGATGGCTGGGCTAGCTATTGTGCTTCTAAAGCTGCCATCGATTTATTTTCTGTAACAGTGCAGCAGGAGCAGGATAAACGAGGTACAGGTGTTAAGGTATATGCTTTATCTCCGGGAGTAGTGGATACTGGTATGCAGGAAAACATAAGAGAGTCTGACGCAGCACGATTTAGTACAGTAGAAAAGTTCAGGCAGTACAAGCAGAAAGGAGACTTAGCCTCGCCAGAGGAAGTTGGCAAAAAGGTGGTAAATTTCCTGTACAACACTAATCAGTATAAGGATGTCCTTCTATCGGTACGTGGCATGTAAAAACAAAAAAGTACATAAATAGCTATTCTCACAGAAGGACCTTATCATATTTGATGAGGTCTTTTTATTTGAAACATAATAGATTACACAACATTTGGAGGGAAGATACAGACTATTCAAAGGATGTTTGGTAAACTGATATAGTTATGCTAATTTGATATATCTATTAACTAACGTTAGTAAAAAAATAATGAAATATCCTCTCTGTCCGCGTTGTGAAAACCATCATGTGGTTAAAAGTGGCGTTGTAAACGAACGGCAGCGTTATTGCTGTAAGAAGTGCAACTACTATTTCAGTGTAGACAAGATAGGGAAGAGCATTGATAGCTATTATGTCACGAAAGCACTTCAACTTTATATAGAAGGAATCAGCTACCGTGAGATTGAACGCATTTTAGGTGTGAGCCATGTCTCTGTTATGAATTGGGTGCGTAAATATAAGGTTAAGGCTCCGGAGCAGAGACAGTATCACCCTACCTACAAAATCTTAAACCACACAGAGCTACTAGAGCATCTAAGGAAAAGCGACAATCTTAAAGGTGCCGGAACGATAATAACTGAATTGGGGGACAAGTATATGATGATTAAATGGAAGCGCTTTAAAGAATAAGCCCTCAGCTTCGTTTGCTTCAGCTACTGTAAATATGTACTCCACAGCATATTCCCTCCCTTGATAGGATTACAAGCCCTGTCTCTGATTCAATAGCCATTTTAATGGCTATACCAAATTAACAATAAAGTACCTCGCCTACTCTTTTCTCTTCGCTTTACCATAAATTCCTTAGAACCTGAAGAGGCAGCTGTTCTTATGCTAAGTGTTAACTAATCAATCAGTAAGCCATGAGGATACTATTATTAGCTATGGCAACAACAGTGGCTCTTTGCTATGTAGCGGGCACTGCTAGTGCGCAAAGGAATGCCTTGTATGGTGCCGGAATGAAAGTAGCTATAAGTGAAGATGGTTCAAAATACATTCGGTTCATAACCTGGCACCAGGTCTGGCTCCGCTATAACGAAAACAACACAGGGTCTTATCGCAATAATGTAGCACAGGACAATATATTTGATATAGGACTTCGCAGGTCGCGTGTGCTTATATATGCACAAATTTCGCCTCGTTTCCTAATCGTGACGCATTTTGGGATGAACAACCAGAGTGCAGTGAGTGGAGGTTATCTGGGTAACGATGGTAAGAAACCCCAACTGTATATGCACGATGCCTATGTGGACTATAAAGTGATAGGCAACTACCTCTCTGTTGGCGCTGGTCTTCATTATTGGAATGGTATTTCAAGAATAACTAACACCAGCACACTTAATTTACTGACTATTGATGCACCCATTTTTAACTGGCCTACTATAGAAGCAACAGACCAATTTGCCAGAATGCTGGGTGTTTTTGCAAAAGGTAAGCTGGGAAAGCTGGATTATCGTGTAGCAGTAAATGATCCTTTTGTGACAAACACGGCTCAAGTCGTTGGCCCTGCTGCAAATTATAATCCTCAGAATAACAGCAAAGCATACCAGGGATACTTTAAATATCAGTTTCTTGAGCAGGAGCCTAACCTATTGCCGTACATGGTGGGCACTTATTTAGGTATAAAGAAGGTGTTCAACATTGGGGCTGGCTTTCACTATAATAATAATGGGATGTGGCGCACGGAACAAAATGACTTGGTGCTGGACACGGTAAAATCAGATATCAGCTTGTTTGGTATAGATGCTTTCCTTGATTTACCATTAAATACGTCCTCTGGTACGGCGCTTACGGCTTACGCTGTATACTATAATTATGACTTTGGCAGAAATAATGTTCGGATTATTGGCATCTTAAACCCTGCCACAGGGGGAGGCGTGCTTCGCGGAAACGCTTTTCCTACAGTAGGTACCGGTAATATATTATACGGCCATGCGGGATACTTATTACCTGGAAATACCTTGGGAGAAAAGGCCAGGCTGCAACCTTATGCTGCTTTCAGTTACGCCAGCTTTGAGGGGCTGAGAGACAACCATGGTGAAAAAGTGCCGGTTAAAATGCTGGATATAGGGGCTAACCTTTTGCTGGAGGGGCATCATTCCAAAATCACACTGAACTACCGCAACCGCCCGGATTTTACTAATGTGAACAATATAAGATACAAGCCTGAAATTATACTGCAGGCAATGGTTTATCTGTAACAACAACAACTCTTTTACCAATATACCTCATGCAAGATAATAAAAAAAAGATGCAGGAGTACTGGAGACGCAACGTCCGGATTCTCTTTATACTGTTAGCTATTTGGTTTCTGGTTTCCTTTGTCTTTGGAATTCTTTTGGTTGATGAGCTTAACCAGATAACGTTCGGAGGGTTCAAACTTGGATTCTGGTTTGCCCAGCAAGGTTCCATTTATTGCTTTGTGTTGATCATTTTTATTTACGTCTGGCTGATGAACAAGCTGGACAGAGAGTTTGATGTACACGAAGATTGACCTTAACCTCACCATAAACCTTTAGAAAAATGGATATCTTAACCTGGACGTACATTATTGTGGGGCTGAGCTTTGCCCTGTACATTGGGATTGCAATTTGGTCTAGAGCTGGCTCTACAAAAGACTTTTATGTGGCAGGCGGCGGCGTATCCCCAGTAGCAAACGGCCTGGCCACTGCAGCAGACTGGATGTCTGCTGCTTCCTTTATTTCTATGGCCGGCCTTATCTCTTTTATGGGGTACGATGGCTCTGTGTACCTGATGGGCTGGACAGGAGGCTATGTATTGCTGGCTTTGCTGTTGGCACCTTACCTACGCAAGTTCGGTAAGTTTACCGTTCCTGATTTTGTAGGGGACCGCTATTATTCTAAAACCGCAAGGTTGGTTGCCGTGGTCTGTGCCATTTTCGTATCTCTTACTTATGTGGCGGGGCAAATGCGTGGGGTAGGCATTGTATTCTCACGTTTCCTGGAGGTTGAAATAGAGACAGGGGTGATTATCGGTATGATCATCGTTCTTTTTTATGCTGTGTTAGGAGGCATGAAAGGGATTACCTATACACAGGTGGCGCAGTTCTGCGTGTTGATTTTTGCTTATATGGTACCTGCCATTTTTATTTCTATATTACTGACAGGAAACCCTATCCCTCAGATTGGCCTTGGCAGTGAGCTAAAAGAAGGTGGTTATCTGCTAGACAGGCTGGATGGTTTATTGACAGACCTTGGGTTTGCAGCTTATACCAACGGGAGCAAAGCTACTATAGACGTTTTCTTTATTACAGCAGCCCTTATGGTAGGTACCGCAGGCTTACCTCATGTTATCGTACGTTTTTTTACAGTACCGCGGGTGAGAGACGCACGCAGATCGGCTGGTTTTGCGCTTCTCTTTATTGCTGTACTTTACACAACGGCTCCGGCTGTAGGGGCCTTTGGTATGTATAATATGCTTAGCACAACCAGTAACCGGTCCATAGCTTCAATGCCACAGTGGGTAAACAATTGGCAAAAGACTGGACTTATTGCTGTAGAAGATAAGAATGCTGATGGACTGATACAGTATGTGAAGAACACAGAGCAGAACGAACTGGTAATAGATAAAGATATTATGGTGTTGGCTAACCCTGAAATAGCAGAGCTGCCTAACTGGATAGTAGCCCTGGTGGCAGCCGGTGGCCTGGCAGCGGCGCTTTCTACAGCAGCCGGTCTGTTGTTGGTTATCTCTACCTCCATCGCACACGACCTGTTGAAGAAGTCATTCACGGCAGATATTTCAGAGAAGCAGGAGCTAACAGCAGCACGTATTGCGGCTACTTTAGCGGTAGTGGTGGCAGGTTACTTTGGAATAAATCCTCCTGGCTTTGTGGCAGAGGTTGTTGCCTTTGCCTTTGGCTTAGCTGCAGCATCGTTTTTCCCTGTTATTATTATGGGCATTTTTTCTACACGTATGAACAAGCAGGGAGCCATATGGGGAATGTTGACTGGGCTTTTGTTTACAATTGCCTATATCTCTTACTTTAAGTTTATTAATCCGGAGGCTAACAAACCTGAAAACTGGTTGTTTCAAATATCACCAGAAGGAATAGGGACACTGGGCATGATACTGAATTTTGTTGTATCCAGTACAATATCAAAAATGACACCTCCACCACCTGTTTATATACAAGACCTGGTCGAAGATATTCGTGTGCCGAGAGGAGCCGGAGCTGCCGTAACACATTAATTTTTAAAAATAGAAGACACACTCGCTTGTGCTGCCTTCAAAAGAGCTTCTAAAGCTAAAGCACAAGCTACGGGAAGTATGGCGAAGCTAAAGGTACTGCTAATGGACAGAGAGCCTAATGTTATTATGCGATTAGAACTGCTGATGCGCAAAAATGGCTATGAAGTGTTTATTGCGCGTAATAGTTATGAGGCTATTCAATGTATGCAGAAAAAGCTTCGTGATTTGGCAATCCTGGATATGATAATGTCTGAGGCAGGTGAGGTATGTCAGTATATCAGCAAAGTAAGAAAAACGTTAGCTATGAATGTTATTTTGTTGGATGCTAAGACAGATGATGCAGCTATTGAAAAAGGGGGATGAAGCAGACATGTATATATTTAAGCCTTTTCCAATACGCCTTCTGCTGGATAAAATGAAAGAACTGCTTCATTAAAAGAATACCCGAAAGTGGAGGATCATATCTAAAGAAAGAGTCTTAATCTACAATAATGAGGTAAGGGCGCTTTGATGGTATATAGTTGGGCATCTAAAATAAATAAGCTGGTGTTACTAACAAAAAGTAGCAACAGAATTTAAGATTGTACTGTATGCTAAATATAGGTTTTATAAAATTCTCCGTAAATTAAGACGGAAATATCCTTGTAAAGGATCAGCAAACGTATAAATTCCGTCAGTAAGTAATACTGCAAGCACAGGTGTTGGAAGAGGGGCTAAAAGTGTTTAAATGACTAAAACATTAAATTATCAAACCTCAAAAACTATGAGTTACCATCAGATTAAAGATTTTGAAGAATATCAACAGGTTTATAAACGAAGTGTAGATGACCCCGAAGGTTTCTGGGCAGATGTAGCGGAATCTTTTACATGGCGTAAAAAATGGGATACAGTATTGGAGTGGAATTTTGAGGAGCCGAATGTAAAATGGTTTCAAGGGGCTAAACTTAACATTACCGAAAACTGCCTCGACCGCCATTTAAAAACCCGGGGTAACAAGCTGGCTTTGATTTGGGAACCAAATGATCCTAAAGAAAAGTTCGTACGCTATACATATAGGGAACTATACGAGCGGGTGTGCCAGTTTGCCAACGTGCTTAAGAAAAACGGAGCAAAGAAAGGAGACCGGATCTGTATTTATATGCCAATGATTCCTGATCTGGCAGTTGCTGTGTTAGCCTGTGCGCGTATAGGTGCAGTTCACTCGGTGGTGTTTGCTGGTTTTTCAGCTTCATCTATGGCTGATCGTATTAATGATGCTGAGTGCAGTATGGTAATTACTGCTGATGCCTTGAACCGTGGCACAAAACAGATTCCTGTAAAAAGGATTGTAAATGAAGCGCTGGAGCAGTGCAAAACAGTAAAAAAAGTAATAGTAGTAGAGCACTTAGGCTGGGCCGTTCAAATGACGGAGGGGCGCGATGTGTGGTATCATGATGAGGTTGAAGGTGTAAGCAAAGAATGCCCTGCTGAAGAAATGGATGCGGAAGATTTGTTGTTTATACTTTATACCTCAGGTTCTACGGGTAAACCTAAAGGAGTGGTACACACCTGCGCCGGGTATATGGTGTATGCCCAGTACAGTTTCTGTAATGTGTTTCAGTACGAAGAAAGCGATGTTTACTGGTGTACAGCAGATATCGGATGGATAACAGGCCACACTTATTTACTGTACGGGCCGTTACTGGCAGGTGCAACTACTGTTATGTTCGAAGGAGTGCCTACTTACCCGGATGCAGGGCGCTTCTGGCAGATTGTTGACAAATTTGGTGTTTCTATTTTTTATACAGCGCCAACCGCTATTCGTGCTTTAATGGGAGCAGGGGTAGATCACGTGCTGTCTTATAGCCTGGACTCGCTCAGAGTACTTGGTTCTGTAGGGGAGCCGATAAATGAAGAAGCCTGGCACTGGTATCATATACACATAGGTAAAGAACGTAGCCCGGTAGTAGATACCTGGTGGCAGACTGAGACTGGTGGTATCATGATTTCTACTTTAGCAGGAGTAACACCTATGAAACCTAGCCACGCAGGTTTTCCGCTACCAGGAGTACAGCCTATATTAGTTGACAGTGATGGCAATGAAATAAAGGATAATGAGGTAGAAGGATATCTGTGTATGAAATTCCCTTGGCCCGGCATGATTCGTACAACTTATGGGGATCATGAGCGTTGCAGAATCAGTTACTTCTCAACTTACAAAGGTTTATACTTTACCGGTGATGGGGCCAAACGTGATAAAGATGGCTTGTATCGTATCATTGGTCGTGTTGATGACGTAATAAACGTATCTGGTCACAGATTTGGTACTGCTGAAATAGAGGAAGCTATCAACCATAACAAGAACGTGATAGAATCTGCTGTAGTAGGCTATCCGCATGATGTAAAAGGGCAAGGCATTTATGCTTATGTTATTTGTGATAAAATGCCTGAAAACATTGATAATCTGCGTTCTGAAATAATTGAGACGGTAGTGCAGCAAATAGGTAAAATTGCAAGACCTGATAAAATTCAGGTCGTAAGTGGATTACCTAAAACACGTTCCGGTAAAATTATGCGACGCATCTTGCGTAAAGTTGCTGAAGGAGACACCTCTAATTTAGGAGACACTTCTACATTACTAGATCCGGATATTGTAGATGAAATAAAAGAAGGAGCTCTTTAAAAGAGAAAGAAGAAAAGTTTAGTTGTTTAAGTCCTGTAGCATTTGTTACAGGACTTTTTCTTTAAATATTGGATGAGTTTTCCATAACAGCATTAAAGCCATAGAAAAAACATCAACAGC
>NZ_JAJJWI010000038.1 GCF_020907275.1 Pontibacter silvestris
AGTTCTAAAGTTGGGGAGCCGACAATGGGAGTGGCCTTAATTAACCTGATGTGTTTCTACGCTAATTAACCCAAGTTGCGATTAACAACTTCAGGAGTGTAAGCGAATAAGGAAAGACCATTTGCATGAGGAACGCTGTGGGATGAGGGCTCGAATGATTTTACGGAATACTGCCTTAGTACCGCGACGCCGAGGCTACTACTCGCACTCCAGGGGTAGGTATCTCCAACTTATAACTGGTCGGTTTGATAAGAAGAAACAATAACTAAGCGAAATAAAAAAGCCACTTAACGATTTAATTCGTAAGTGGCTTTTTTTGAAGCTCCCCCTCTTGGGCTTGAACCAAGGACCCCCTGATTAACAGTCAGGTGCTCTAACCAACTGAGCTAAGGAGGAGTGTTATTTTATTCCTGTTAGCGGCTTATCCGCTGATTGATGGTGCAATATTACAGCGGTTTTTGTTACTGTGCAAGTACAGGGCAAAAAAAATGTTGTATAATATGGTAATTTCCTGTAAATCAACCTGAAAAAATTAATTAAAAATTGATAGCACAGAGCCATTAAGGGAAGTGCTGTACTGTCTTAACCCATAAACGGCTGGCCCAGACATTACCTGCCCCTGGAAATTAAACTGTGAACCACAGCATGTGTCTACCAGGAACAGGTTAGACTCGTCGGCTTCTACCATGCAAGAGCTCATCGGGTCATAAGGGCAGGCTCGCTCAAATGCGGTATATGAGTTAGCATTCTGCCGCACCACTATAATGCCTTTGTATCCTCCGTTAATGTAGACATACCCGCCGTTCTGGCGCAATTGCGGGTATTGTAAACTGCTTACATTAATCTGCTCATTTACCAGCGCATCAGGAATACCTGTCCCAACATTACTGTCGTTGCAGGCAGTTAGTAATACCAGGATTGCCAGGAAGTACCATAGTCTTTTCATTAATTCCAATCTCTGTTGCATGTTAACGTTACAGGCTGAAGTAAATTGTTCAGCCGCTTAGTCTGCTAACAAAAAGCAGCAGTTAAAGAATTCCCTCAAACTGGCGCAGGAAGCGCACATCGTTCTCCGTGAACAGACGCAGGTCCCTTATTTGGTACTTCAGCATTGTAATACGCTCTATGCCCATGCCAAAGGCAAAACCAGAATATTCTTTAGGGTCTATGCCACAGCTTTCTAATACAGCAGGGTCTACCATACCAGAGCCGCCAATTTCTACCCAACCGGTGCCTTTACAAATATTACAGCCCTCACCTTTACATATAAGGCAGGTAATATCTATTTCAGCGCTTGGTTCTGTAAAAGGGAAGAACGACGGGCGGAAACGAATTTTGGTATCCTGCCCAAACATTTCCTGTGCAAAATAATAAAGCGTCTGCTTGAGATCAGCAAAACTTACGTTCTTATCGACATAAAGCCCCTCTACCTGGTGGAACATCATGTGCGCCCGGGCAGATATAGCTTCATTTCGGTACACGCGCCCTGGCATAATGCTGCGCAACGGCGGTTTTTGGTTCTCCATCAGGCGTACCTGCACATTTGAGGTGTGTGTGCGGAGTAGTTTGTCACGGTCCTGACTTATAAAGAAGGTATCCTGCATTTCACGTGCTGGATGATTCTCCGGAAAGTTCAGGGCAGAAAAGTTATGCCAGTCATCCTCAATCTCTGGTCCCTCCGAAAGGTTAAACCCAATGCGCTCGAAAATGCGCACAATCTCGTTGCGGGCAATCGAAAGCGGGTGTCGGGTGCCTAACGTGTTAGGCACTGTTGGCAATGTAAAATCGAAATTGTTGGAGCTTACTGACTCTGTAGTATTGGTTAGCTGTTCCTGTGCCTGGTCAAAACGTTCCTGTGCCCGATTCTTTAAGCTATTTAACTGCTGGCCTACCTCGCGGCGCTGCTCAGGAGCAACCTGCTTCATGTCTTCAAACAATGCCGCTATAAGGCCTTTACGACCAATATATGCGATACGAAACTGTTCCAGTTCGGCGGCATTTCCTAGTGGAGCCGTCTCTATTTCTTGTGCTACTTGCTGTATCTTCTCAACCATAATTGCAAAGATAATAATTTGCTGACTTCTAGCTTAATTTCAGGTCTATACAGTTGGGTTGCAAAATCTTTGCTTCAGCTAATAAAGCTGAGGCTTTATCCTGTATAATTTTTTATGCGCACATGCATGGTGGCATCTTTAGTCGGTTAAGCGAATAAAAAACGTAATTCCTGATGATGGGGTTGATGAAAGTTTTTTCATTATCTTCCTGAGTCTTATAAGACAGTTTAGTATTGTTTCAAAGCCATTTATCATTCTTTCAGAGGGTTATTTCGTGTTTTAAGTGTGCTCCTGGACTTATCCATTTTTGGTGTGGAGGACTGTTTTGTAATGACAGGTGTAGGAATTGTTGCTTCTGTCAGAGATAGTGATAAAAATGGTATGTTAATTGTGGGGTTTACTGATATACTCCTTGCTGAAGATAAAGAACTGACTGAACTAGGAATAACTTGAGCTTTTAGTACTTTATTTACAAAGCTTGAACCACAATTTTTATGGGAGGCATCAATGCAGCCTTCTAGGACACCCTTGGCCTGAACCATTATTTTCGGTTTAGGATTCGCTAAAATAGTAACATTGCTAATTGTTCCGGTAATGTACCTATTGAATGAGAAAATTAGAAATAAATTTACAGGCAAGAAGAAAGCTGCTGAAAGCGTTAGCTTAAAAGAAGACCAATTGGTTGTAAACGGTAAAGTTAGAGAATACACAATTTAGCCCTATGCTTACTACTGACAGAGCTATTGAGACGGAGGTTATCCGTATCATTAGCAAAACTAAAAAGATAAGGCCTGTTCATTTACGTGCCAATAAACGTTTATCGCAGGACTTTGGTTTTGACACCGTGGATGTGGTTGATATTATCCTGGAGCTGGAAAAGAACTTCCAGATCACCATCCCGGATGAAGTGCCTATAGATACAGTAGGCGATTTTATAAATTATGTATCAGCTCATGTCTATAAAGAAGCTAGTTAATATTTACGGATAAAAAACAAAAAGAGCAGGGCAATTTAACTGTCCTGCTCTTTTTGTTTACATGATGTACTTTTGGGCTTTTGTTGCTAGCTGCTTGCCTTGTTCTGGTACAAAACTTTTTAGGTAACAAAGTTCAGGGTTCAACTAAAGAGTTGAAAGGAGTAGCATTATTACGGTTGTCCAAACAGTTCTTCTTAAGTTGGGCTATAAACAATGCAAAATAGATGTTATGAAAGATGCTATAAGCTTTCAGGATGCCTAACAGGAACCTATCTGTTTCTTTGAAAGAGTCAATGAGCCTCCTCTACGGCTAAGGTATCTAGTGCCTATGATAGGAACAGGCACTTGCTGTTAATGCTTTATGATAAATAAGAATAGTAGTATTTTTTTCGATAAGATAATTTTTAGAAAATAGAGATACGAAAGGCTTTCAGCTTTTTGTCCAATACTCTGGCATTGCCACAGACACTATCAAGCAGTGACCAGAAACCGGGACCGTGGTTTTTTTCTACCGTGTGGGCCAGCTCATGTAGAATTACATAGTCGCAGAGTGCATCTGGCAGGCGCATCAGGTGCAGGTTCAGGTTAATGTTGTTAGTATGGGAGCAGCTTCCCCACCTGGATTTAGCATTCTTAATGAACACATTTTGGTATTGGAACCCAAACTTCTCAGCGAAGTAAGCTACACGCTCTGGCAGGTACTGTTTTGCCTCCTTACGGTAAGCATCTTCTATCGACTGCCGTATGAACTTCTGAACATCGCTATCCTGCACATTCTTATGTGCCGGGTAAAACACATTAATGTATCCATTCTGAATAACACAACGCATCGTATACTGCGCGTGCGTTAGTAGCCGTAGCGTATGTGACCGCGTTTTAAACTCACTGGAGTTATCGTAAATGGTCATTTTTTGCTCGTGCTGCTGCATGCGAGCCTGATGTTCCTTAATCCAGTCAGTTTTCGTGTAGATGAGCTGCTCAGCTTTTTCGAAACTAATGTGGGGTGGAACTGCCACTCTGATTCCTTTCAGAGGTCTTATGCTGATGCTAAGACGTTTGGCTTTGTCACTTCTTTCTATCAGAACCTGTCCGATACCGTCGATGTGGAGATTAACGGATGTAAGTCGTAAAAATGATGAAGACACTTAGGCTAAAAGTTAAGTACAAAATCCTCTCGCCAAATATAGATAAAATTTTACTTATAAAACTAACGTAATTTGTACTTTTCTTCAAAAATTACTTTAATTTAATTATTTATATTGTACTATATTCTAATACATGACAAACATTCTTGGATTAGTCGCTTATTTTTGAGCACTTTATAAAGTACAAAAAGGCAGTCTGATTTATAAGCTGCCTTTCTGTACTTTATAAATTATGCTTCCTTTAGCGAATGTTGCCACCTGATGCTCCTTCGTCAGCGCCATTTTTTGGTGCACGGGTACTGTCAGTTGTAGCAGACCTAAGCGTAGATTCTCTTGTGTTCGACACAACACCCTTTGCATCTGTGGTATGCCCCTCAGAACTGTGATGTTTGCGTGGGTGCTTACTGCTTTGGTCGTTGCTATTCACGTTTTCAGCAGAGTTGTTATCTGTTTTAAGGGAGCTTTTTGTTTCCTGTTCTTTCTTCTGCGAATCATTCTGGTTTGCTTCCATAGTTATGTTTTATTAAGATTTTGGATCTGTTTCAATATTTAAAGTTCCTCCGGGTTGGTCACTGTACTTTGGTGTGCCATAAGAAATATCAGCATTATGTATGGGGGCAACAGTTGTCTGTTGTTCAGTTTGTTCCTGTTGCGCCGTCGGAGTAGCTTTACTCTCTTGCCACTCCTTAAATTTATCCAACTCTGATTTGATACTCGTCATAAACCAAGCCAGTAAGGTAGCATCATCCAGTAAACCAATCACCGGGATAAAGTCTGGAATAAGGTCAATAGGAGTCAGGAAGTAGATAAAGACTGCAATACCTCCTACTACTGTAGTGTTAGGTATACCTTTGTACTCACCTGAAGTGCTGGCTTTAATCATCTGGCCCAACAGTTGCATGTTTTCCCAAACTTCGCTAGCCAGAGCACCAACACTTTTTTTAGCAGTGGCTTTCTGAAAAACATCGTTTAAAAGCTTGGCAACTTCTGTAGGATGCTTCAGGTACTTTTCAGCCTTCTTTAAAGCTGTTTTAAAAATGGTGCTCTGTGCAACATTCTTTCCCTCAAATTTCTGATTCTCCATTGTTTAATGTACGTGCTAATATTAGTTGTGTTTATTTAGATTAGTATGATTAAGCTTGTTGTTAATGTTGATTAAGACCAGCCTTAATTCCTGTGCAATTTGCTTAAACTAATGCTATCATTCCTATACTTAACAGGCATAAAATTGTTATGGCTCTTAAAAACAAAAAGCCCTGCAGCAAGCTACAGGGCTAAAATTATCGAAAATAAAACTTCTATATCACGCGTCCGGCTGCATAGAAATTTTTGCTGTAAAATGCTTCATTCAAAGAACTTACTCTAACTCCACCGTTTGTCGCAGAATGTACGAACTTGTTGCCTTTAAGGTAGATGCCTACATGAAAGATCGGCTCTTTAGGGCTTCTGCGGAAGAAAATAAGATCGCCGGTGCGCAGGTTTTTTCTCTTTACCCGTTTCACATCCTGAAACATAGAGCGGGAACTGCGGCTTAAGTCTATACCATATACTTCACGATAAATGCTGGTGACAAAACCGGAACAGTCGGTGCCCTTTCTGGATGCGCTACCATAGCGGTAGGGGGTGCCTAACCATTTACTGACAGTTTCGATCAGGTTCTTATTCTCTATGTTATTAAACTGTAAGCCCAGCTTTTTGGAAAAGAAGCCTTCCGGAACAGAAGCCTTAACTATAGCAGGCTCTTTAACCAGGGCTTTCAACTCAAGCGATTTAGCTAAGTCTTGCCCGGAGTTAATGGCGTAAGGAGTTATAGCTGTAAAAGCCGGGGCATTTGGTTTAGCAGGCTGCGTTTGAGTTAGGCTTTCTTCATAAAAGAAGGAAAGGGTGAGTGATATAATAGCAAGGGCGCTCAGAATGATGGTCTTCGTCATCGGGTTTAGCTTGTTGTAATCCGCATAAAAAGCGGGTAAACAGTTTTTACCTTATACTTAAAGGTTGTAGTGGCACAATACCCTGTAAAGCAATAGGAATCAAGTACCAATTTATAGCAAACACAAAATTAACATAATTGCCTTAAAGAGTTATACATGTTAACTTGTTTTATAGCTGCATTCACATCGTTTATAGGCGCTTTTATTTATAGCAAGTACATTTACTAAATTTTATCGTAAATAAAAGTACAATTAGTAAGTTATAGCTATGCATTTTGAAATAGTAGAGCGCTCTCTTTTAGCCCGTATTGCACGCATTGTTTTAAAAAGTACCAATGTGGCTATGGTGCTGGGCAAGACTGTTCACTTAAGTGGCGTAGACAAAGACACTTTTTTAAATGATGAGGGGTGGGTGGCGCATGAGCTTTGCCATATCCGGCAGTTTCAGGAACATGGCTACTTTCGCTTTTTGTGGCTTTACCTGCAGGAGTCGATGCGCGTAGGGTATTATAATAATAAGTATGAGGTGGAGGCACGCGTAGCTGGCATGAAGCACCGGAAGCTCATAAACCCCTCTCATAAAGCAGCGGTAGCTGTTACACCTTCTGATTTGCCTTTGCCTGCAGATAAGAAAGAGAGAAAATAAGAAGGGCAAAAGACAGAAGTGTGGGAAAACTTTGCCTTTTTATAGTTGGTGTCTAAGTGGCAGGGTTTAAAACCTGTGTTTCTTAAGCTTAGCGCCACTTAATAGTACAACCAATGGCTTTAGTACTTGGCTGACTGATTGGCTTGTCTGTTACTAACTCATCAAGCGCTGCCTCGGCGTACTTTTTCTGTACTTTATTAAGTTCACGATAGTTGTCGTCTATGGTGCCGATGTAGGCAACTTTAAATGAGCCGTCGTTTTGCTTTTGTACGATGTAGAGGTGAGATGTTTGGGTGGCTCCGTATGCTTTTGTTATCTCCTGTGTTTCGTCGTAGAGGTAGGGGAACGGAAAGCTTTTCTCTTTGGCTCTTGCTGCATTTGTTCGAAAAAGTCTTTCGGCGATATATCCTTCATTTGGGTTGATAGCGAGATACCCTTTGGGTGCATATTTATTATGTAGCGCCACTTAAAACAACGGCGGGGTTTAAGGTTTGTCTTCCCTAAGCCCCGCCGTTGTATGCTTATGCATTTACCTTTAAGCCACTATGCTCTTTTTAGCACGGGCTTTTTTTGATTTCTTCTTGAGCTTGTTAATCCAGATTAAGGTTCCGGTAACAGGTAGAGATGTAGCAATAAGGCAGGCGATGAAATATAATATTTTTGAAAAAGTACCATATACATCTCCTAAGTGCAATGGGCGTATAAGAGCCACTATCTGCTCATTAAGTGGCTTCTCTGCAAATATTTCTACTTTAAGAGGTTGCCCTGTGTACTGGTCTAGCTGTACCTTATCAGGGGCAGACAGTGCAAAAAAGCCCGCTTTTGTTTTGCTAACCACTACAGAACTAACTGAGTCAGCAGGAAGCGAAACCTTGATGTTACCTGCATATGGTAAAAGCGTATTGGCTCTTTGTATGAAATCTACAGTAGTAAGGTGCAGTGCATCGGCTCCGGGTGGGTTTGACGGCAGTGGTTTCTCTCTTCTGCCTTTAAACACTTCATCGCCCATAATAGCGCTCACTCCATTTCTGTACCACTCAAACGACCAGCAAAGCCCTGTGAGGGACATGATAAGCAACAATAGAAAAGAATAAAAGCCAAGGGTATTGTGCAGATCGTGGTTTATTCTTTTCCAGTTGGCGTTTGTTTTAATTTTAAGGCCTTGCTTCCAGTTTTTTAGCTTTACCGGGAACCAGATTACTAGGCCTGTTAATAGCAGGAAGACGAAAATAATAGTAGCTATACCTACAATCATTTTGCCTACACCACCTTCGATAAGTAACCAGCGGTGTAGCTGCATCATTGTCATAAAGAATTCTGAGGCAGGGCTGTCTGTAGTGCCTTTTACTATGCCAGTGTATGGGTCAACAAGGTACGTTTTTGGCCGGCTTCCTCCTGGTCCGCCACCATGACCGCCTCTTTCTGCCTGAGGGCCACCCTGAGCAATACTTCCTTTGGCTTCTTTACCGCCGGCTTCAGGTGCTGTATGGTTGCCTGCTGTCTCCGCACGGTTTTCTCCTTTAGCTTCCTCCCTATTTCCTCTTTCTGAATGGCCTTCACCACCTGCTGCTTGCTGCGCTACACCAAAGCGATAGGTGCTTTTCTTGTCCTGTGGAATGTCCAGGGAAACAACTTTACCCTTTAGCTCTTTTTCAAGTTTAGCTATAAGTGCATCCGGAGGAAGCACCTGTGCATTTTCAGTAGTTTCTACCCGGTACTTATCCGGTTCCAAAAATTCTTCTACCTCTGTACGGAATGTATAAATGGTGCCACTAAGGCACACAATAAAGAGCACGAATCCGCTGGCTATTCCTAGCCACAGGTGGATGTCGTTAAATAGCTTTCGCCAGGTGAAACTCTTTTTCATATGAAATTGGGAGGGTTAAATGAATGAAGGTTAAGAAGTTTTGGGTTACCAAGTAGTATCAAAAATATCTCTTATTAAGATTAAATCAAAATAAGGGATATATCATTTATCCTGATTTTTAATTTATGGTAAAGGCCAGCCTTTAGAGAGGCGTGTATGTAATACAAAAGCCGACTCTGGGTAGCAGGGCCGGCTTTTGTAGAGAGGTTACAAGATTAGAACCTATAAGTAACTACGCCTGACACGTTTCTAGGCTGTATTCTGTCGATAAAGTTAGAACGATAGGCATCATAACCTACTTTGTCGAATATGTTATTGAACAATACTCTAACCCCCCAGTTCTTCTCAAATTGATAACTCAGCTGGGCATTCGTTATTGTATAGGCTTTATTGTACCAAGGTGCGGTGTTAGGATCAATAGCATGGTACTGCACTCCGTCCTGTGTCCAGTCGTTGTACGGGCGCTCACCCAGGTAATAGATGCCGGCGCCAATGCCAAGGCCTCTTGCAAAACCTTGTGACACGGTATAATTAGCCCATGCATTAAATGTGTGCTTAGGGGTGTTGTTAGGAGCAGAGCCCGGCACAAAAGTAGTGTGTTCTTTATACTGCGCATCTATGTAAGCATAACCGGCAATCACCTCCAGGTTCTCTAACACACGGCCTGTTAATTCAACTTCTACACCTTTACGCTCGTCATTTCCGCCTTTTATGTAGTAACCAGTTGCCTGCACTACTCCGTTTTCGTCTACTTCAAAGGCCTGCAGGTTCATGTCTTTGTTGTTGATTTTGTAGAGAGTCAGGTTAAAGCGAAGCCTGTCGTTTAACCATTCTGATTTTATGCCAACCTCTAGTTGGTCTATGCGCTCTGCACCAAGTGGCTCTCCGTTTATGTCAACTACTGCAGCAGATCTTGGATTAGTACTGTTGGTATAAGAACCGAAAATATTCAAGCCATCTCTTACTGTGAACATTACACCTGCTAATGGGTTCCAGAAGCTGGAAGTAGCACTAGACTCTCCGTCTGATCTTGTTTTGTTGGTGCTGTAACGAACGCCGCCATATACTCTTGCCCAGTCTGTAAGCTGTATAACGTCTTGCGCTGTAACCCCAAAACGATAGTCGAACGATCGTGTTCCTCCAGTTTTTTCAAAAGGAGCAACCTGCTCAGGCAATATATTAGAAACTGTAGACGGATCCAGTACATTTATCTGGTCTATAGCAATAGAGTTGTATGTCGGCTGGTAAAGGTCTATGTAACGATAATCGGCACCGACCTGGAACGTGTGCTGCAAAGCGCCTGTCTTCAGTTTTTGACCAATCAGGTCAAGCTGAAATACAGAGCTTCTATCTTCACGAGCCTGGTTATGTGCAATAGAACGGTTGTAAATGTTTACCTGGTCTACATTTATATCAGTTCCTTTGGCCGCAGAAAGACCTGTTTTGATAGCATCAGAATCATAATCAGAATAAAAGGCAGCAGCACGAAGGTATATGTTGTTCGTTAAATCCTGCTTAAAGCGGGCAGTATATGTCTGGTGTACTACTGAAGCGTTGTCTGTTTCGAAGCCTAAGAATCTATCTTTTGGCAGGTCGTAAATTTCGTTCTCTTTGTTGCCTACAGATAGGTTAACGGTTCCTGCGTCAATGGTCTGGTCTTCATCAAAATAATCCATTTCCAAAGTAAGAGTACTTTTGGCATTCGGGCGCCATTCTAAGGAAGGGTTAATGTAGAACGACTCGTTGCTCATATGGTCGCGGAACTTGCCGCCATTCTCATAGGAACCATTCAGGCGGAATGCCAGTGTGTTTGACTTGTTTAAGATATGCTGTACATCAAAGGTCGGGCGTACTAAATCCCAGCTGCCTACGCGTAGCGAAACTGCTCCACTGTTCTCAAACTTTGGTGTTTTTGTTACCACGTTCACAATACCACCCGGGCCACCTAGGTCAGTAGCTGCACCCATAGTAATAGCACTGGCACCTTTCAGTACCTGCACACTTTCTACGCCTTGCATGTCTGTAGAGAAGCCCATGCCACGGAAATCTGTCAGTACGCGTACGCCATTTTTCAAAGTAGGAATACCACGGAAGCCTCTGGAAGATATACTTTCTCTGACACCACCATAGGTAGCATAGGTGTAAACACCCGGAACGTTGCGGACGGCATCAATAACAGAAAGGGCTCCTTGCTGCTCTATCAGTTTTTCAGAGATAACAGAAACAGACTGTATCTGGTCGCTTGGTTTTAAAGGCAGACGCGTAATAGCATCTAATTTTTCCGGCTGCTTATTTCTTGCACCAAAAACTTCAATCTCCCTCATCTGGTTGTTTTTAGGAGTTAAAGTAAAAGTAAGTTCAGCTGTTTCTCCTCGGCCTAACCTTACCTCTTTTGACTGGCTGTTGTAGTTCATAAGCACTGCACGTACCTGGTAAGTACCAGGAGGCAAGTGGCGAAGCTCAAAATAGCCATCGTCGTTAGTAAGAGTACCAAAGCTAGTTTTTTCAATAACGATGCTGGCAGAAGAAACAGGGCTGCCGTCTGTGTCAACTGCTCGCCCTTTGATGACAGAAAAACGTTGAGCCCACACTAGCTGTGTAATAAGCATACACAAACTGAAAAGCGTAAATCTCCTAAACATACTTTAAGTGGTTATAGTTGGTGAACATTTTTTAGTAAAACCGTACTTGTTAGCTTAGTGTATTCAGGCTTCAACTAATAAACACAATAAGCTGCCTTTTATTTAGATTAAATCTAAAGCGCCAAAATTACATTCTTACTTAGACTAGTTCCAAATAATGATAAAGAAAGATTAGAAACAGACCTTAAAATCACTAGTACTAGCTATACCTGTTGTTATTAATAGCTGCTATTCGTGTACAGCTTGGTTTTGAGAGCATGTTCAGATATCGCTATAAAGGGTGGAAATGCGGATTAATTAACAATTCTGATTCTGGCTCGTTAATTAAGTACAGATTAATGTTTAACCACTTAACGAACTTAATAATGGGAAATAAATTAGAAGGAAAAAAGATAGCGATATTAGTAGAGGAAGGATTTGAACAGGTAGAACTTACAAAACCTTTGCAGGCTTTAAAAGATGAAGGTGCTGAGGCACACATCATTTCGCCAAACGATAAAGATGAAATTAAAGCCTGGAACCACACGGAGTGGGGAGATAAATTTAAAGTAGATAGAAAACTTTCAGATGTAAACGCTGATGAGTACAATGGCCTGTTGTTGCCTGGTGGTGTAATGAACCCGGACAACCTGCGTACAAATCAAGAAGCCGTTTCTTTCGTGAACAAGTTTATGGAGTCTGGCAAGCCGGTAGCTGCCATTTGCCATGCTCCTTGGACGTTAATAGAAACAGGCAAAGTAAAAGGTAAAAAAATGACCAGCTACCACACACTTAAAACCGATCTCCAAAACGCCGGTGCAGAGTGGGTAGATCAGGAAGTGGTTGTAGATAATGGATTGGTTACGAGCCGTAACCCAGGTGATATTCCTGCCTTTAATAAGAAAATGGTAGAAGAGTTTGCCGAAGGTAAGCACAACCGCTAACATAAGTTCTGGAGCTTATATAAAAGCCGCGTCAGCAAAAGCTGACGCGGCTTTTACTATTATGGTATAAGCCCAAATATTTGGTTCGCGTTTACCTCTAGGAGTATAGTCATTATAATATCCAATAGCAGAAGAAAAAAGCCCTGTAAGGTAACAGCCTGACCCCAGCCCAACTGCTGTTCTGTTTTAGATGTATTCCTCGACCGCTCTTTCAAGTAGGCTCCTATCATTATGCAGGCAAAGTCTAAACCTACACTTAGGTACAATATCTTTTTATACAATTCATGCATGCGGATACTCTCCAGCAGTTGCCAGATAGTAGTATCTACAGAAAGTATAAAGTACAGTGTTGCGCTGGCTATGCATAAGTTAACAATGTTCCAGTACAGGTTCATCTGGTAAAAGAACTTCTTATTTCTTGTAGCCTTGGTAAGCCTGAAACTACCGATAATAATGTTTACGATTGCCCATCCTCCTAACACCAGCATACCCAACTGGATTACCTCATTCTGCCATAGGTTAAAAGCAGCAAGCGCACTGTTGCCTTGTGCGTTTGCGGTAAAGCCAATCAGCAAAAAGAAGAGTAGGTAAAAGTATTTTCTCATAAGCACACATACGGCTGGTTTTAAGTAAAACGCACTAAAGACCAGTTTAGCATAAATAAAATTTCAATCTTGGGCTAATCTAAACCTGCTGCTGTATAGGTGTCGGTATTGCAACAAGTTCGTTTTTAAATAGATGAGGCTTTTGCTACGATGTCAATTCCTATGTTAACCTCTGAGTAAATTGTCTGGTCACCCAATGATTTATCTGATCTGTAAACGAGTCCCCATTGGGTGCGGTCGAGGTTAAAGTTGGCTTTAGCTTTCAATTGGTTGTCCTCTTTTGTTAACTTGGCAGGGAAAGAAACGCTTTTGGTTTCACCTTTAATAGTTAGGTTACCTGTTACACGATGTGTAGGATTCTTAATATGAAGCTCACTATATGAGTTTTTAGAAGATAGTTGTTGTTTGGTGGAGGCAGTGTCTAGCGGAATCACATCTGTCAGTTCAAAAACGGCAGTAGGATACTTCTCTGTATCGAAAAAGTCTGCTGATCTTAGGTGTGTTGTGAGCTTCTTGTTGCTTTCTGCATCTATGTTCTTATCATCAGCACGCAAAGAGGCTACATCAATAACAATGTTGCCACCAGTCAGTGAGCCGTCACTAACTAAAAGTTCCCCATTTTGCACCTGAAACAAACCGTTGTGCCTACCTGTCATTTTAGAAGCTATCCAGGTTATTTCACTTTTGGCAGTATCAATCATAAATGCCTCTGATGGAGTGGGAGATGTCTCTTTTACTACTGCTTCGCCAACTTCTGCCTCTACAGTTTTAACACGAGTATCGCAGGAAGTGTTAAATAGTGCAAGCAGTAGCAAAAAGCCGGAAAGTTTAAGTGCAAAATTATGTCCGGTACCTCTTTTGCCCATAGTTCTTTTTTTAAGGGTGTAGACTTTGTATGCGGAATATTATTTGTTACGCTGAAAACTCCAAAATGATATACGAAGTCTTAAACTTAGTACTGCTTTAGTTTAGTATCTCAAAAGATAAGTTATAGAAGCTATATCATATCTTGTGAGACTTTCAGATAAACAACATACAATTAGTAAAGCTCTTATCTTATTTAAGAGCTCTTATCGTGTGGCTGTATTTTACCAAACCGACAAAAAATACGCCGCCTATTATGTTGCCCAAGGTGCTCCATAGTTGAAACTTTCCAAGGTCAGACCAACTGACTCTATCTCCGGGAACGATAACGCCTGCAAAAACCTCTATAGAACCAACAATGGAGTGATGGAACCCTCCAATACCTATTATAAAAGTGATAAGAGCAATAATCACAATCCGACTAATCGTTTCTTTGGAAGCGATATCCAGCCAACCCAGGATTCCCAGTAGCCAACCAGCAAAAATTCCGCTACCGAAAATAATGTACCAAGGATACTCAGTTAAATGTAAGGCAATATCCTCAAAAATATCTGTTCCGGTCGAAAGCAAGTGGGGTTCAAGGAGCGTAATGATGTATTCCAGGAAATAGCCTATAATGTTCCCTACAAAAATAATCCCCCAGAGCCTCAGCATAGTAGATAGCCTTTGGTCTCCGGCAAGTACAGGGAACACAGCGAGTGTGGTGTGTTCGATAAATAACTCCGATCTTCCAAGAATTACAATAATAAACCCAACTGTATAGCCTAAGCCTTTTAGTACATTCAGTGCCTCGGGGGGGGAGCATTTCTGAGAAAGTACCTGAAATGTAGGCAATCACTAATAGGCTTATAGATAGTTCCATACCTGCGGCTCCGGAAGAAAGTAACAGCCCAAGTGGAGGGCGGTTGTACTGTCCATTCGAAATGATTATAGCTTCATCCAGAATTTCCCGGGCTCCCTTTCTGTTTCTTACAATATATTTTAAGTTATCCTCTTCCATTTGTTTTAGTTCGTTTAGCTTTTATGGCTGCAAAGGGGGCTTCAGTTTTAGTTTGGATGGCGAAATGTTATGATAAACTTTCTGCCTGTCCTTTCCTGTTCAGACGCTTGAGAAACCTGCCCAATCTCCCAAATCTGAGCTTTTTTGAACAATAGTAGACAACCTGCCACCGGGCATAGTTTTCCTTTGGCAACTATATAATTATTATTTGTGTGGGGGCTCCAGAAGATAGTCCTTGTAAAATGAGGTTTTGGAGGGCAGGCAGCTCTGATATAATTACCGCTACGATATAAATTTTATTAGGATTACTAACTGTGCACAGTTCTTCTTCTTCTCCTCCTCCTCCAAAACTTAAACATGCTCCAAAGTAGAAAGCCTGATCTGCTCTGGAGCATGACCTTTTAAATGCTGCTTTTTTAAAAGCCTATACCCAGGTACACTTGTATCACGCTGTTCATTATATCCTGATCTATGCTCTGCCCGGTGTCATTTTCTTTTCGTAAGTCGGCAAAGCTCATGTTGTAACGGGCTCCTACTCTAAACCTGCTTACCCTGCCTTCAAGGCCTGCTGCAAAGCCATAGTCGAAAGTGTTGTATGGTGCCAAGTCTATTTCCCTGTCTCCCTGCTTACTAGATACCATAATGCCTATTTGCGGACCAGCATGTATGCTAAAGTTATCCGTAAAATTAAAGACAGCCAGAAGGGGTAAATCCAAATAGTCGAAGCGAAAGGTAGAGTCTGCTTGTTCAAAACCTTTGCGGGAGTACAGGATTTCAGGTTGAATGGAGAAGATCTGCCCCAGGGAAAACTGCGCAAAAATACCTGCATGAAAGCTGGTGTAGCTATTGACATTACCACCATAAAGGTCTTTGTCGCTGCCGTGCACGTTGGCAAAGTTTACTCCTCCTTTTATGCCGATACCAGAGTTGGGAGCATCTAAGCCGCTAAAGAGGTTATGGTTTTGCCTAAGCGATCTTGGCCCTGCTACCTCTTCTTCCTGTGCATAACCTGTAAAGGCGTAAAGCAACATCAACAATAGTGTAAAGTTCCTTTTCATAGCTTCTGATATTTGGTTTATGGTTTAAGACGGTAGCTGGTTTGAAGCATGTAAAACTTAACTATACAGGCTCTTATGTTTATACTACAATGCCTGACTATAAAGTTGCAAAAAGTGAGGGCCCATTTTTAAATCAAGAACTTAAAAATCAGCAGGTAAGACATAAAATGTGTTATAAAACGCTTTACTGTACTATTCTTATATTTAAGGTTAATTATGAATTCTAGTACTGACTTAAAATGGTGTGATTTTTTTAGCAGAACCAAGTCTATATCTTGCAATAATATGAAATTGTTAAGATGGTTTGCACTTTTTAACAGGAAGTTAACAGCTTTTGGTGGATAAAGTACGCTAATCAACATAGTTATCCACATTTATCCACAGGAAAAATGAGCAAAACTTTCAAATTAGGCCTAACTGCAGCAACTTATTCACTTTTCATTATTCTTATGCTAATGCCTTTAGCTTTTGCACTGCATACAACTTGGTCACTTTGTCTTTAATACGGAGCAGGTGTAATCAACAGGTGCTTTATATTTGTTAGCTTTGTGTTATGCTTAAAATTGCCTGGTCCGAAATATTTGCTCACAGTTTGCCCGAAGGGCATCGCTTTCCTATGTTGAAGTATGACCTGCTGCCTGAGCAGTTATTGTATGAAGGTACCATTACTCATCATAATCTGTTTAAGCCAGGGGTGCTGCAGGAAGAATATATTCTGGATACCCATGATGCCGATTACTGGAAGCGGCTGCATAACCTGGAGCTAACGCCATCGGAGGTGCGTAAAACAGGCTTCCCGCTTTCTAAGGAGTTGGTGAACCGGGAGGTAGTGATTATGAACGGTACAGTGCAGGCAGCGTTGTTTGCACTGGAGTATGGCATAGGCATGAATATAGCCGGAGGTACTCACCACGCTTTTACCAATAGGGGAGAGGGCTTTTGCCTGCTAAACGATATTGGCATTGCGGCTAACCACCTTCTAAAGCACAAAGGCATACATAAAGTTCTGGTGGTAGACCTGGACGTGCACCAGGGGAATGGCACAGCAGAAATATTCCGGCACGAGCCACGCGTGTTTACCTTTAGCATGCACTGCGGCCATAATTACCCTTTTCATAAAGAGGAATCAGATATGGATGTGCCTTTGGCAGACGGAACGGATGATAAAACGTATCTGGATCTGCTTCAGCAAATTTTGCCTCGTCTGCTGGATGAGGTGCAGCCGGAGTTTGTTTTCTTTCAGTCTGGGGTGGATGTGCTGTCTACAGATAAGCTTGGTAAGCTAAGCATGAGTATTCAGGGCTGCAAAGACCGTGACCGCCTGGTGTTGGAGTTGTGCCAAAGGAACAAGCTGCCTGTAGCTGTGAGTATGGGCGGAGGCTATTCTAAACAGATTGCGCATATCATAGAAGCACATGCCAATACTTTTCGGCTGGCACAACACATATTCTTCTAAGCATTTGTTTCCGATTCATCGTTTCCAGGTTTGTGGTCCGGAAATAAAAGTCTTAGAGTAATGTAAACAACAGGAACAAGCGCTAATACCAGAATCACATAAAGTATCAGCTTAAGCACTTTTATAAAGAGTGCGATAATAATAGCTGAAAGTATAACAGAAACAGCAAGCAAAATCCAGAAGTTGAGAGTGCCTTTGCGCATAGAATGATGTTTGAGTCCGGGAGAAATCAGGCTTTATGCAATATCAGTTGCCACCTGAAAGCCCACATCCAGCGCAGGCTATAGTTACTGATGTTAGCCTTATGCACGAGTTGCTGAAGCTCTTCCCGTTTAAAGGCACGCCAAACAGACAGCGCGGCATCGTTCCGCACCAGCGAAGACTTTGAAAATAAAGCGGTAATGTTTTTTATGGAATGATAGGCAAACCAGTGCCTGTGCAGGTCGTTGATAATAACAGCTACATTGCTTTGTGCATATAGCTGTCGGAACATCTGCACCAGCTGGTCGTCAGTAAAATGATGGCAGAAGAGGCTGCAGATCATCACATCATATTTCTGCTGCGCAAACTGATCTGAGAAAACATCGTGTTGTTCTACCTGTACCTCCGCGTAGTTTTTGCATTGCTCATTTGCATACTGCACTATGTACGCGTTGGCATCTACACCAGTTAATTGCATAGCTATACCTTTACGCCTGGCCCATTTTGCAATGTTCCTTAGCATGTCACCGCCACCACAGCCTATGTCTGCAATGCGAAACGGGCTGGGCAGTTTACCGGAGGCAACAAGCTTATCCAATGCATCCAGCACTACTTTGTGTCCGCCAAGCCAGTTGTTTATTATCTCCAGTTCATCCAGTGTCTTACGCATGTCCTCATTCGACAGCGTAAGGTCATCCATCAATTCCGGCTCATTTGATCGTTGCTCCAGCATAGTGCACTTTTAATAACATAGATTCCAAGGTAAGGCCGGGGCCGAAGGCAAAACTCAGCACAGGTTCATTCTCTTCTTTAGGAGTCAGGCTTTCCATAAGGTTTTTTAGTACAAACAGCACCGTGGCTGATGACATATTCCCAAACTTATGGAGCACCTGGTAAGCGAACCGGTTATCATCATGCGTCATGCCCAACTCCTGCTCAATAACTTCCAGAATGCGGCGCCCGCCAGGATGTATGGCAAAAAGTTTTATTTCGGAAATGGTGGTTTTGAGCCCTTGTAAGAGCCGTTCGGTAAGCTGTTGAATGCCGCCTCTTATCAAATCAGGTACATAAGAAGAAAGGGTCATTTCAAAACCAGTATCCCCGATGTGCCAGGCCATATCCTGTTTTCCGTCAGGGGCAAGGTCGCAGTAAAAGGACTGCAGTTCCAGGCTCACTTCTTCGCAGGGCTGCCCTTGCATTAGCACAGCGGCAGCACCATCTCCAAACAACGCATTTGATACCAGGTGGTCCTGGTGTGTGTGTTTCTGAAAATGAATAGTGCAGATTTCGGTGCATACAACAATTACCTTGGCTGAGGTATCGGCTTTGCAGATAGCATCGGCCAGTTTTATAGCATTAAAGGCAGCATAGCATCCCATAAAGTTAACGGCAGTGCGTTGTACATTAGGGGCAAGCTGTAGCCTTTCTACAAGTTCTATGTCTAAGCCTGGGGCATACATGCCCGTGCAACTCACCGTAATCAGGTGCGTCAGATCCTGTAGCTGTACAGAAGATGCCTTATTGAGGCAACTCAGTATAGCTCTTTCAGATAAATCTACTGCATGGCTTTTGTAAATATCCATTCGCTTCTGTACAGTAGGAAAAGGCTCAAGTGTAGGCGTATTTGGATAAAAAGTATAATCACCATTTTCACGGGTGTAATCCTCCAGCACACTGTAGCGTTCTCCTATACCAGATACACGATAAAGCGCCTTCAGTTTTCTTGTTTCCTGCTCATCGAATTGCAAAGCCGAGGCCATAAAATCTGCCACTTGCATTTGTGGTATTTTATTGGGCGGATTAGCTGTTCCGATGGCGCATATATAGCTCTTCATATTTTTGCAGTATGTTACTTACTCGCGCCGTGTAAGCTGACTTATGTACAACTGAAAGCTATTAGTTAGATATAATGGCTAACGAGCGACGAGTAATGAACTTACCTACGCAGGCACCGGCTTAAAGATATGTATAACAGGGCTGGCTGTGTTAAAAAGGTTGCCCATGTGTCTGGCGCATAAGGAGCTGTATAGCGGCTGGTATATATTTTAACGTGCTTACTGCCATCTCCGAAAGTACAGAACTGCCAAATAAGTGTTGTACTGTCCGCCCTATTCTTAAGCGGTTTTGGAACTGCTGCTGCCATGCCTGGGTATAGCCTTGCTCCAATAATTGCCTGTTACGGCCATTGTTAAAGTAATTGGTAACCTGCTCTGTCGCCAGTTTGCCTGAATGAATAGCCATTGCCATGCCATTGCCACAAAGAGGAGCAACCATGCCTGCTGCATCGCCACACATGAGCATGTGGTTTTCAATACAGGTTTTGGTGGCAAATGATATTTCATTTATCACTTCGGGTTGATTATAAAGAAAATCTGCTTCTTTAAAAACTCTCCTCAAGTGTGGATTCTGGTGAAGTACAGCTTCTTCCATAGCAGGTATAGTGCCATGCAGGCGTAGGTTCCGTCGTGTAGTAAGATAACAAAGGCAGTAACAGTCGTTCTCAATGGCTGATATACCCGCATAGCCATCTTTAAAATTGTGCAATGCAATTAAGTCTTTGGGAAAGTCAAGCTGCACATGATATTTTACTCCGATATAAGGAGACCTGGAAGAGAAAAAAGAGCGGTTTAGTTTTCTGTCAAGGTTGGTGCGTTTTCCATAGGCTCCTAGTACAACGTAAGCATTTAAACTTTCTCCACCAGATAATTTTACCTCAAACACATCATCTGCAAAGAGTACATCCTGCACAGTGGTTTGCAACTTGAACGTTACGCCTTTTTCCTGTGCTATTTGATACAGGTAATTATCAAAAGTATAACGGCTTAAACCAAAGCCTCCTAAATCCAGCTTAGCAGAAAGGCTTTTACCTGATGGTGACGAAAGCAGCAAGTTAGAAATATGCGCTGGATGTAGGCTTGCCACGTCTGCACCGAGGCACTGTAGGTATGGGAGCACTTCGTTGGAAATATATTCTCCGCAGACCTTATGGAAAGGGTAGCCTTTTTTTTCAACTAAAGTAACAGACAAGCCAGCCTGCGCTAAGCCGATTGCGCTTACCAAGCCAGCCAGGCCTCCTCCAACTATCACTACGTTTTCCAATACCAGTGCCTAATCTTTTAATTATAATTTTTGTCTAACTAAGAAAACTACAACTTAGTGAATAACTACATTTTAGATGGTAAAGTACAAGAACAATTTATACTTATGACCGTTTTAATAAAGTGGAGCGAAATTTGATATTATGATATAAAATTACAGAACTATATGAAGCAACTTATACTTACCTTTATCACCTGTCTTTCATTGCTTACAATGCAGGCGCAAACCCGCCCCTCAGTGATAGGCCAGGTTGATGAGCCATCGGAGAAAGCGCTAAAAGGACAACAGGATGATAAAGCATTAGCTATATACCCAAACCCCAGCAACGGAGTATTTACTATATCAATTTCGAATGTTGATGATAAAAAGGCAGAGCTTAGTATCATGAATGTTATAGGTAACGAAGTTTATCACGAAACGTTAACGAACGCCGATAATCACTTTTCAAAAACACTGGACCTGAACCGGCCTTCTATTGCCAAGGGCCTGTATTACGTAAAGTTGGAATCAGAAAACTATAGCGTTGTGCGGCGTATCGTAATAAGATAATTTGTAGTAGTGTAAATTAGAAAGGTAGCCTCCAAAATAGGCTACCTTTCTAATTTAAAAACAGTGGAGAAAGGCAAAGCATACTGTTCTAATAAATATTGGAAACGTTTGACGCTCTTTGAACAAACCTTACCGATGAGCAGGTAGCAAAGCTGATAGTATCAATAAAGGTTTTATGGAGTCTATGCAGGCACTGCGTAATAAATTTACAGATCATGAAGTCTATCTAATAAACCAGGATGCGTGCTATACAAGAAGAGTGCGATAATGAAGTTAAGGAGATATTGACTAATGAACAAAAGAAGGAGCAGTTGAGGTTCTGCAGCAGTTTAGGCAGGGGCAAGAGAGCAGGGGCCAAGGCAGCCGATAAGCTGTAAATATGTTGTGTTTATGACTGAAAGCCTTGTGAAAGCATAAGTGTAGCAGGTTTTTTATGAACGCCAGCTAAATCTTAACCCGCCTGTTAAGGTATTAACGTTTCTCGGGCAGAATTGCCTTTGGTACATAACCTGTAAACGCTGTTGTGTCTTTCGCTATTCTGGCTTTTACAAACATGTTGTCTGTTGTGTCCAATACCTGTATCTGTTGTGACGTGTCGAAGTGGGTAAGCATTTGGCCGTCAAAGCTTGGGCGGTTGTAGAGCGCTCCGTTAATAAGAGGCTTCGTTAGGGCCAGTACATCCGCCTGAAGTGACGCAGCACCTGTTTCACTAGCTATGGTAGCTTCTGAATCGTCATCTGCTAAATTGTTTCCTCTTTCCTGACAGGAAGATGCTGTCAGAAGAATAGTAAATAATCCTGAAAGTAATACCTCTCTCATTTAAAGTCCTCTCTGTGTAAAATCTTACTTTTATAGTGCATTTAAGTTGATAAAGTTGCTTTATATTGAATATTTTTATATAATGTACAAGGCTGCACAGGATTAAACAACAAAAAAGGCGAGAGCAAAGCCCTCGCCTCTGAGAAAAGTAGTAACATAATTATTTTAAGAATGACTCAATTTTAAGTCTTCAAGGCTTACTTCCTCTTTATACACATTCTTAAAACGATCTGTAGCTTGTACCATAACACGCTGTGCGGAGGCAGATGGCCTGGCAAAGAACATATGATCTGTAAGAGAAGGCTCTACCCATTTATGCTTGGCAGGCTTGGCTGCTCCTAAATGTAGCTCCACTGAAAGTGGGTCAAATGCTGTCTCGCGTTGCATAGCACCCATGCTTTTGCCGTCTTCAAACCATTCCACTTTCCACTCAGGGTCCCAGTTCCACACGTTCACACTCAGATGCTCTGGCTTTTCCTTTACAGCACCTACCGGGTAAATACGCAACTGGTGGGCTTTGTCTTTCCCTACTGATTTGTAGTACCATTGTATATCGCTGCCGTTAACTTCGTATACACCATAGCCACTTGGTGAGCCATCCTGGCAGATAGGGCCTGTCCACCAGGCGCCGCACACAGCGCCATGTGTGTGTTCAATAATATTGTCTCCTTCAAATACCTTTTCATTTACGTGCGTGTGCCCCGACATAATATGTGCCTTGTATGGCTCCAGGATGCGGTATAGTTCACGACGATTGGCTACCACACCACCCATAGGCTCATCTTTCAGGTTGTTACGGCGCTTATCGCCGGAGTTAGTAGGAATGTGTAAATTAACAACCACAGTAGTGCCTGCTTTTACCTGGGCAAGGTCCTGCTCGAGCCATGCCAGTTGGCGTTCTGTAATATAGCCTATATATTTTTTTGCAGTACCAACGAAGAATACATCGTCCAGCACGACATAATGTATTTCGCCGCGATTAAAAGAATAGTAGCTAGGGCCAAATAATTTTTTGAAAGTTTCTGATGAAAAATCATCAGTACGGGCATTCAGGTCCATATCATGATTACCTATTACCTGAAAATAAGGAATACCTGTAGTGGCAACACCTTCTTTATAATCATCAAACAATTCAAAGTGATCCCACACTAAATCTCCGCAGCCAATCCCATGAAATAAGGTGTCTTTGCCATAGCTATCAAGCAGTTGCTTTGTGTCAGGGGCAGATTTTGTTTTAAACTCTTCTGCATCAGCTTTAGATATCATCTGGGGATCTGCCCATACTATAAAGTTGTGTTTGCTGTCATCCTGGTTTAGCTTCTGTAGCTCAAAGTCAGCTTTAAAACGGCCTCGCGCCGGCTCTATTCTTTTATAGAATCTGGCAATGCCTTTCTCATTTGCAAACTCATGTCCACGTGGAACAGATATATAAACAAAGTCAGCTGTGGCATTGCTTTCCAGTTCATAATTACCTTTCGCATCAGTAAGTGTAACATTAATACCGTCTGTTACGGCAACACCTGGAATGCCTTTACCTTGTGCCTGCACCTTTCCGCTAAGGCTAACTATGGAAAGGTCTTTGCCTTTAGCAGGTACTTTAGGAGCCGCCTGTAGTGTATTAACATCAAGCGTTAAACCTGCAAGGCCAGCCAAGCCCAACGATTTAAGGAAAGTTCTTCTTTTCTGTGACATAGTAGTAGAGGTTGAAAGATATTACTTAGTTAAATAAGCAGAGCAAGGCCTGAGAAGAACTTGCTCTGCTTTATGAAAATGTATTTACATGAGGCTTATTTTTCCCACCAGACTTTCGTGTTGATGTCGTCTCCTCCCATAGTTTCTACTGCTTGTTTGTAGTTGGCACCATTGAAAATTTGCACATCAGAAGGATATCTGAATCGGACAGGCACCATCTTGTTGTTTAACATCGCCTCTGTTTTAGGTAAAACAGGCAAGCCAGTGCGACGATACTCAAACCACTGTTGATAATCGTTAAAGTACAGGGCATAATACTTTTGTAGCATGATACGCTCAAAAGTGCCATCATAAGCAGCAGCAGGGTTTTCAAAGTAATCAGCTGGTACCTCAGCTCCCCATTGTTCAATGGCTGCTTTCACACCGTTTTCGTAATGCACTTTGGCATCAGAGCTTATAATGCCTTTCTGGGCAAGTTCTGCTTTAATGAACTCTACTTCGGCATAACTCATTATTACAGAAATCATAGGTGCAATAACAAGATTAACATTCATGGTAGATGGTACGAAGTCGAACTGTGAGTCATTACCGGCATAACCGCTAGGTATACCTTTATATCCTATTGAAGTTGTGTCGTTAAGTGGTGTGGCCTGTGTCACAAACATTTTACGGCGAGGGTCATTAAATTTATTCAGGTTATCCACGAAGAACTCGGCTGCTGCACGACCTGTTCTGAAGTCTTGGTAACGGCCCCATGGAGATATAAGAGGCGGAACACCTGATATTTTAAGAATAGCAGCCTCTTCATTTTTCGTGAACACAGGGTATTGTTCAGGATTATTGATGATATCTGCCATTTTAGCAAAGGAATTCATCTCCTCTCGTTTTGATACTCTTAACAGTAGCCTTAAATGTAAGGAGTTACAGAAGCGCTGCCAATTTGAGACATTATTCCCATAAAGTATGTCAGTACCATATACCATGTCCTTAGAAGGATCAAACAAATTGCTGGCAGTTTCAAGGTCGTATAAAATTTTGGTATAGACCTCTTGTTGCGTATTAAAAGCCGGAGTAAAAATTCCTTCATCGCCGCGTGCTGCCTCCACCATTGGTACGTCTCCAAAACTGTCTGTAAGCAAAGAGTACGTCCAGGCATTTAGTGTGAGCGCGATTGCCTGATAGTTAGGATCCTCTGCCTCAACAGCTGCTGCCTCCATTTCTTTGATGTTTGTTAACCAGCGATAATAGGTATTCCAGGTAGAGCTACCGGCATTTTCACCTATATCGTAGCGGTGCTCACCACCAGATGGACTTGGAAAAGGAAGTGCCACCTGCATAATCTCGAATGTATAGGCATTACTTCTGGAAGTATTGAAGCTAGCCATTTCGTAGATAATTGGGTTTAACAAAGTACCGGGACTGATCCTTTCTATTCTGTTAGGGTCAATATTGATTTCTTCAAAATCGTCGGTACAAGAAACAACACTGATGCAGCTAAGTGCCACGAGCAAAACAAAAATCTTCTTTATAGTTATCATGTTTTTTTCTTCTTTGGGAGAACTGCCAGTCGTAATCTGATCTACGCTTCTGGCAGCACTGAAATTTAGGGTATTGTGCCTGAGGAGGCCTTTCTAGAATTTCAATGTTACATTTACACCGTATGTTCTTGTGGAAGGCATTTGACCAATTTCAACACCTGGCATAATGGTATCGCCATTAAGTGCTGCTGTTTCAGGGTCAAACATTGGAAAGTTGGTAAGCATAGCCAGGTCACGTCCGTACAACGCAATACTTGCTCCGTTCAAGGCCTTGGTTCTGGCAAGTAGTGACGTTGGAAGATTGTATTCCAGGCGAACTTCTCTAAGCTTCAGGTAAGAAGCATCGAAAGAATTAGACTCTACATTAGCTCGGCGGTAGTACCTCTTATAATATTCAAGAGGGCTTACTTTGGTCGTGTTAGGAGAGAAAGTACCGTCACCGTTGTCTACCACTCCCTCGCCAATAATATATCCTTCTTCACGGCCTCGCAGTGTATGCTCCAGCTTGCCTTGCTCTGTCATTTTGTGGTGGGTCTGAGAATATATAATGCCTCCGTATGAGCCATCTAATAAGAAGCTGAACCTAAAGCTTTTATAAGAGAATTCATTTAAGAAACCTCCTTTCCAGTCAGCGTAGGCATTACCAATATACTGAGTTTCTTTAGGATAAGCAGGTAAACCACTATCATCGTAAACAATTTGTCCGTCAGGGCTTCTTACAAATCCATAGCCGTAAATATCGCCTGTAGTACCGCCAACTTTGGCAATAATAGTTGCCTGGCCCCCAGAATAAAGAGGTTGTTCGTCATTCACCATGCCATCTGTAAGCTCTAAGACTTTGTTGTCGTTTTTGGACCAGGTTACTGCTGACTTCCACTTGAAGAAAGAGTTATCGATAGGTTTGGCATTTAATACCAGTTCTATACCTTGATTTCGAACCTTACCTCCATTCACAACAGCTCTAGAATAACCTGTTGTTTTATCAAGCGGCACTTCCAGAATCTGATTACGCGTAAAGCTTCTGTAGAGGGTTACATCCATTCCAATGCGGCCATTGAACAGCATGTATTCTAAACCGGCTTCATAACTAGTCGTAATCTCAGGTTTGAAGTCAACGTTGTGTAGTAATGTAGGCACAGAACCTGAGCCGGCAAATTCGCTTGGCCCATAGTACTTTCTGGTCTTGTATGGATCGGTATCATTACCAACTTGTGCTGCTGATAATCTTAACTTAGCAAAAGATACCTGTGTCGGCAAGGTTAACAGGTCTGTCAGGATAAAGCTTGAGCTAATGGAGGGATAAAAGAAAGAGTTGTTTTGTACAGGCAATGTACTGGACCAGTCGTTACGGCCTGTAATGTCTATAAATACTTTGTCTTCATAAGAAAAAGAGGCCAAACCATATAAACTATTCACTTTTTTATTAAAGTGGCGAGTCTGCATCCACGGAGTGCTGATGCCGTTGGAGAGTTTATATACTCCCGGTATCACTAGTCCATCCACCACGCCATCAGTTCCTCTGTACTTGCGATTCATGATGTTGCCACCAACAGAAGCTCTTACATCTATTTTACTTCCGATCTTGTCACGATAAGTAAGTAAGGCGTCTGTGTTTGTTTCATAGTCAAAAATGCTCTGTTCCTTATAGTACCCGTATGTAAAGTTTGCTGTGTTAAAAGGGCGGCGCATTTCCCGGTCTTCGCTACTCAAGTCAATACCTGAGCGCACCATCAAATCAAATTTTGGTGAGAACTCATAAGTAGCGGATATATTGCCGACAGTGGAATAGTTGTTCAGCGCATTTGTCATCTCATAAGCAATCACATAAGGATTATCAATGTACGAACTGAAGGGGTGTATCTGAGCAATTTGCTCTTGTCCTGATTTCCACCTTGGTTCATACCAGGCTAAATCCACATTTGGGTTCTGGAAGATCATGAAATAGGATATAGATTGGTTGCTGTAGCCAGTTCCAGGAAGGTTATCGCTTTTCTTGTTGGTGAAGTTTATTTTAGAGTTAAACCTAAGCTTATCTGAAGCCTTATAGTTCAGGCTTAAAGCAGCTGTAAGGCGTTCATAGCCTGTGTTAGGCATAATCCACTCATTCTTAGAGTGCGTAATAGAAGCACGGGCGGAGCCTTTTTCGTTACCTCCTTCAATGGATATATTATTGGTGATGGTGTGGCCTGTTCTAAAGAAGCCTTTTACGTTATCTTTATAAGGTCTCCACAGTTGTCTCTCTGCTGACTGACCTTCCAGGGTAGGATCATACTGATAATAGTATTGACCATCGAACTTAGGACCAAATGCGCTACTAGTACTTCCTGTGTTGTTACCATCCTCTGAAGCATGGTAAGAATAGTAAGGTTCTCCGGCTTTATTTAAGTTTTCTGTACCTTGGCCATATTCGTACTGGAAATCAGGCCACTTTAGTACATCATTAAAGCTGATGTTGGTATTTACAGTTACGCCTATGCCTTTATTTTTTCGAGCACCTGATTTTGTCGTGATGATCAAGGCTCCATTGGCTGCACGGCTTCCGTATAGCGCGGCGGCACTTGGGCCTTTCAGTACGGTAATGCTTTCAATGTCATCCGGGTTAATGTCTGCAATGCCATTCCCAAAGTCTATCGGTATATCATTACCTGAACCAGCTCCATAAGCACTTCCTGCCCCTGAGCCTGTTATATCGCTGCTCATTGGTACACCGTCTAAAACGATCAGGGCGTTGTTTTTATTAGGATCTAATGAGTTATCGCCACGGAGGGAAATTCTTGTAGAGTTTACAGGGCCAGATCCAGGGGAAATAAGGTTAAGGCCTGCCACCTTACCCGATAAGGCCTGAACAAAATTGTTAGAGCGGGCATTATTTAAGTTCTCTCCAGAAACAGTTTGTGTTGCATAACCTAGTGCTTTCTGTTCTCGCTCAATACCTAAGGCCGTCACTACTACCTCGTTTAATTGTTTTGTGTTTGGCTCTAAGCTTATGTTTATGATGGACTGTGAACCAACAGGCACCTCTTTTTGAAGGAAGCCAATAAAGCTTACGACTAGTACATCAGAGCTATTATTTATGCGTAGAGAATAGTTTCCATCAACATCGGTAATTGTACCGTTAGTAGTTCCCTTTATAGAAACACTTGCTCCTGGAAGTGGGGCACCCTGATCATCACTTATTTTCCCTTTTACTGTTTGTGATTGGGCGAAGGCACTTAAGCAACACAGGAGCATGATGGCAAGGAGTGCTGTAAAATGCTTGTTTAAGTTAAGAGTAAAAGTTTTTAGCATCATAACATTGCTGGGTTAGATTATACTGCAAAGCTATGGCGGTAGAGTTAAGAGAATGTTATGTGAAGGATATGGAAGTGTTAAGGTTTTAATATTATGCTTGCAAGTATTTAGAAATCAGCAGTATATATTAGTGGTAACTTAAGCCTGCAAAAATTAGAGACAGGAGAAAGGATGAAGCCGCTACTTATAAAGTAAGACACCCGTTGATCTTAAAGAAAGCAAAAAGCCCCTCTATTTAATATAGAAGGGCTTTTTTGTGGCCGTGCCAGGGCTTCCTTGTTGTACATTTTCTGAATCCTTCAATTGTAACTTTTTGTGTTCCTTCCATACTGGATCATGATTTTGGGTTTATCTTTTAGAATGAACTTGCAATACTATTTTGAATGGAACAGACTTATATTCTCATGTTTAGTATTGTTTTGTGTTGTCTTGTGTGATTTAGTACGGTTTACTATGATATAGTATTATTTTGTATGTTTTTCTTTCTTTTTCACACTAAATCATGTTAAACCATACTATTTAAGTCTATTCAATACTATTTCATGTTAAATAACACTATATAAGACATGTATTTCAGAGCATATATTCATATTTTTTGCTTGTAAAAGCCTTTTTTAGTAGTAGTGAAGTCTACTGACCGTAGTTAAGCAAGTAATCCTTTTGTATATACAAAAATCTACTTGCCCTGGCTTCTGAAGTCGCAAGGGGATTTGCCTCCCTTCGGTCAGGGCAAATTGAAAGGCTCCGTTCCGTCGGGAATATGAAAAAAAGAGGAGAGAGGGACTGATAAAGGCCAGATACACGAAAAAGGAAGCGATAGCGAGATGAGTCCATCTTCAGCTTTGTGCTGAGGCTGGCTTTCCGGAAGAACGGTGAAGGCTTGAGTGATCTTGAAAGCTATACCGATGCATTGGGGGTACTCTACCGGAGACTGGAAAGCTAGTGTATTTTCAATCCAAACGACAGGGAGACACTGGAGCAGTACTTTAGGTTGATGATTGTGGCAAGAAGAACCCTTGTCTACTGAAGATCTGCATATCCTGACAAAGAAATGATGGCTACTTCGGATGGAACTGGGTCAATGCGAAATAAACCGTGGTATCCGTTCTAATCAATGATAAGTTGTACTTCACATGCTTGTGCTTTAACCATAGAGAATGGAAAGTTACTATTGCGTTTGCCATACACGCTTCTACTTCTGGATAGGCTCTCTTCCTGAATTTGCTCTATTCCACAAGTAGCCTCCTTGGCAACTTCAGGCACGTCTGACAATTTACTTAAATAATCACCAAACCGGAGGTGTTATTATTCAAGTAATAATATATTTACACTTTAATATATATTCTATAAAAACAGACTTGAGAAATGGAAGGTTCTTACGGTCTCCAAACGATCGAGACGCTGCGCGTCCGCTTTTCCAAGTACCAAGTAAACATAGCGCACAAGGACCTGGCTAAGGAGCAGGCAAAGTAATTCTTTTATACAGCAACATCTACAAACAAATTTCACATAATGAAAAACAAAACTACAGCAGCTCTTTTAGCTTTTTTTCTAGGGGGCTTCGGTGCCCACTTCTTTTATCTGGGCAAAGCCGGCCGGGGGGTGTTGTGTATCCTGTTCTTCTGGACCTTGATACCTGCAATCATAGCTTTTATTGATTTTATTCGTTTCCTGACTATGTCTGACTATGACTTTAACGTAAAGTACAACAACGGGCTTGGCAACATCACTCCCGCTACCGTAAACATCTCAGAAGAATTACAAAAGCTCAATGAACTGAAACTGAACGGCATCTTAACCGAGGAGGAATTTGCGAAGAGAAAGGAGAAGATGTTACAGAGTTATTAATTCTATCACTCACCGAGCTTAGCTGTAGAGTTTTCGGGCAGCTATATATTTTTAATCCATTAGCTAAGCTCTTAGCTGTTACAGTCACCTTTAAGCTGTGGAAACATAGTAAGCTATAGGAAGAGCTTTACTTTTCCACGGCTTTTTCACTATTCTTAAAGCGCATGCCTTTAGAGCTTGATTTTATTGTCTGACTCTAACCTGTGAAGGCTTTTCAATAGATTACAACCTTTCTCATAAGCTCTTTTATAATAAGTAGAAGCAGTAAGCCATAGC
>NZ_JAJJWI010000039.1 GCF_020907275.1 Pontibacter silvestris
TGTTTGTTGTATCGGAAATAGAGGGTTAGATGAGACGGAAGATAGGTAGGATTCAAATTGTTTAACGTCCGTTTAATAAAGCAGGGGCTAGCCACCTCTGCATCTACATGGATGATGAATTAATGGTTTAAGTAGAAGGTTAACAATAACCTTCTACAGCCCTTGCTTTATTCTGTTGTGCGCGCCAAGTATGGCGCGAGTGTGTTTCCTAAGAAATATACTCAGATTATCCAGAGGGTGCAAATCCCTTATCGGCGAGTTGGTGAAGCCGATTAGCAAGCCGCAAGCTGGCTCGCCGTGAGGCGTGCAGTGAAGAAAGCGGGACTGCAAATACCTGAACTGACGAATACTCTTAAGCTCGCGAGTGCGAAGAGAGCGCACGCAGTGCTTGCATAAGAGGCAGGGAGTCGTGGGTAAGCAAGCACATCTTTGCAAAGCCCCTGGCCAACAAGCGACTCTGTGTAGATGCAGCAGGATTAGGTGGAAGGATAAGCGTCTTACCTGGGGAGGTCTCACAGGGTGATGAAGGGCTGAACGTTAAGTTGCCCGAAATCCGATGAGGAGGTTCAAACGCTGGAGTTGCTAGCCTAATCCCAAACTAGGGCAAGGGCACGGTCGGTGTAAAGTGCGGTTGTGCTATCCCTACCGTCCTGTACGCGAACCTTACGCAGGGTGGTGTGAGAGCCTCACCGTGAGTAATTTGGCTCACGGCGGGCTACTCGCTTGTGCTTAGTTGATTTTCTGATTCAAACTACCTAGCCAAGCTCTAATTTTGCTCAATGATTCACTGTTATCAATAACAGCCATATGAGCTATTCCTTTAATAACATGTGTTTCTGTATAATCTGATGTAGAAAAAACCTCTGCAAATTTATCTGGATAAAAACTCTCATCATCCCCGCCAACCAATACTATAGTTGGCGCATAAATATTTTCAATGTCAGCTCTAAAGTCTTTAGGGTCCATACTCATTGCCATCCGATACGAATAGCTGGCAACCTGTAGGCTATCGTTCCATTCTGATGCTCGGTTGAAAAACAGTACCGGTTGTCCGTTAAAACTATTGATGCCAATTTTATTTAACATCGAAAGCCCAACAAACCGCTTTACTGAAACAGTTACCCAATTACCGTTTCCGGGCCTAAGTGTAGGAGATTTGTAACCGAGGTAAGGCGAAAACATGATAGAGCCATTCACTTTAGTGTGTTTGTAGTTTCCCAGATACCTTAAGGCTAATCCCCCTCCGGAAGAATGACCCGTAAGGATGATTTTTTCAGCGTGAAGGTTTTCCTTTGCATACCTCACAATATCTTCAATGTCTTCTTCTAACTGCCCTATATGGTCTATATCTCCTCGGGTTCCAGAATTTCTTCCATGCCCTCTTAGGTCCGGGGTAATGACGGTGAACATATTTAAATCAGCGAAATGCTTGCTGGCTTTGCTTAAGTATCTACTATCAGAACCAGAGCCGTGTAAAAAAATCAGTACATTCTTTGTCTTCCCATCATAAACTCTGCTAAAAATCTCCTTTCCGTCTCTTAGCTTGATCCAAACTTCTTTCGCAGAAACTTCATTCCTTGCACTTTCCCTAACAGAAGAAAAATCATAATTCTTCGTGTTCTCAATCTTTGGAATAGGCCAGTGGGTCAATGCAAAAGCTACAACTAGATAGATGACAGAATTAACTACTAAAAATTTAATCAAAAACTTCAGGGCTTTTCTTTTCATGATTTGGATTTACGAATTAAGCACAACTGTGGTAAAAGCGGAAGTCTATTCGGCTTATCTGTCGAATATGCCCGATAACCAGAACTGGATTGTTGAATATACTATATAAAATTAACACCTAAGGCTTGTCTCATCCTAAAGTAGGCTGTCCCATGAAACGACCGTTATTTCATAACTTCTTTAAAAATATGAACACGCATTTATGTTACTCTTTTACCAAAATATTAGAATAGAAAACAGTTGAATTACTGCTAAATGGTTTAACCAAGTACTTTTAGGCACATGCTCCTTCTAAAAAGGATGTTACCTAATGTAATAAACATTCCTAAAACGCATTAACTTATATATATAAATTAGAAAATATTTATATATGTCTTGTATTTAGGAAATAAGTCAATATAAACTGGTCTTAATTAGGTTATTGATTAGTGATGAAGAGTTCTGTTTCCTTAGCACGAAACAGTTTCAAAGCTTCTATTTGAAGTTTTTGTTTGTTGCAATAACCGCCTATTATATCGGCAAACTTTAACAAGGGGAACTCATTAGAATACACAACTCCAAGTACTTTCCACAGCTTTTCCTCTGTGAAAGCTGTGGAAAGCTTAATAATTATTGTATTGTCGGTGTTGCAACAATAAAACACTTAATAAAATTAGTCATCTAAATTGACATTGCTCATGGGAAGAGTTATCAAAGCAGCTAAGGGCCTGCCTAGAGTGAGAGCCTCATACAAAACTTTAATTTTGTTGTTTCTATACTTTTTTACAGGATGGAGGTACGTTTCTTATGCTCAAAACCAGGAGGAGGAAATTGTTAAACTTCCAAGCTTCTCTCCTTTATCGCCTGAGGCAGCCGGACTAGGTAGATATGGTGATGTACCAGTGGGGCTATACACAGGTGTTCCTGATATAAGTATCCCACTGCATACAGTGAACTTTGGAGAGCTCCAGGTACCTATTGTCTTGAGCTATCACGCAACAGGCATAAAGGTGGAACAGGAGGCTTCCTGGGTGGGGTTGGGATGGAACCTACAAGCGGGAGGCGCTATTTCTATGACTGTTGTCGGTGCGTTGGATAGATTTCTTGTATCTCCAACTTGGGAACGATGGGAGCGGTTATTTAAATATCCTGGTGTGCAACCCACATCCTATGTGATGATGGGGGAGCAGGGATTAAATATGTTCAATGAATGCATATTCGGAGATAGCGCTAGTTTTACAAGTAGAGAAGTTCTGAATGCACTAAAGAGATACGGCAATTATGAACCAGACATTTATCATGTCAACTTTCTGAATTACTCTTTTAAATTCATTCTTCACCCCAACACACAGCAACCTATATTCTTAGGCAGTAAAAACAAATGTAAAATACAGCATACATCAGATAACAACTGGTTGATTACAGGAGAGGATGGAGTCAAATACTTCTTTAATGATAAGGTGAACTGTGAACAGCAGTTTGGTCCCGGCCTCGTACCTAACTATTTCAGTACCTGGAACCTTACACGTATTGAACACCCTACCGGCAAGTATGTTAATTTTATTTATAAAGGATTCGGAGGAATAAACCAGCTTCCCCCTTACTCACACACTTTCAGCTACAATTATCCGGATGCAGACCCGGATAAACAGGTCATGCTTAGTGGAACAAGCATGTTGAACGCTTACTTATCTGAGATAGAGACAGACAATGAAAGAGTTGTTTTTCATGAGGGGCCTCGGGAGGATCTTTCTGGAGATGGATCCAGAAAGCTGGATAGCCTTGTTGTGTATGATAAGATAAGTGGCCGCATAATCAAGAAATATGTCTTTAGCTACGAATACTTTGTTGGCACAGAAGTAGGAGGAGATTATATAGAGGAATATGTACGGTTCTTTCCTCTTTCAGCAGATTATTATAATACTACTTTTCCTGAAGTTGTTCGGCAGAAAAGGCTTAAGCTGCTTTCTGTAAAGGAAATCGGCTTAAGCAGAGAAGGGGTTGAGGATGCCTCTAAGAACCCTTATTTATTCAGATACAACAAAGAACCTTTGCCTTACAAAACCTCGGCGGCAAAAGATCACTGGGGGTTCTATAATGGACAGCAGAATGTTTCTGATGTCCCAGACGTGAAAGATTTTGTAACCTTTGATCCTAGCCTAGCTGATGCGGTTCCCGATGAGCTTTTTCTACGTAATGGTGCGAATCGTAGACCTAGCAGCCAGTATATGAATGCGGGAATGTTAGAGGAAATTATATATCCCACGACAGGAAAAACAAAATTTCAATTTGAGCCTCACGCTTATGCTAATTTTAAGTATCTATCGGTTAGTGAAAATCCATTTATAGACAGAATGGTTAGAGTGTCAGATTATAATGACCCTTCTAATCAGCCCTCTAACGTTGTGAAAGAGGATACTTTCTCTTTAAAAAAGAAAACACCCTTAACACTCTATGTTGGTTTTAATGGAAACGGTGGTGGCACAAATATGCCGCTGGATTATGGTTATATGATCGGTGCCTATGTTATACTGCAGCAGAAGGTAAATGGGGTATACATTGACATGTCGAATTACCAGTATCACTTCCAAGCTCGTGTAAGTCAAGAAAGTTACAACTTATCTCATAATGCTTCAATCAAAGAGGTGTTTAGCCTACTTCCTGGTGAGTACCGCCTGCGTGCACACCTGCCAGATGGGGCAGGTGTGCAGGATCCCTATGGAGGAACCTATGTGACTGGATCAGTAAAATATCAGGAATTAAATACCGAAAGTGTTTCTCCTGAATCCATCGGAGGCGGGTTACGGGTGAACAGGATTAGCAATTATGATTACGATAATAAGCTTCTTTCATCAACCTATTACCACTATACTCTGAAGGACTCAACGAGCAGTGGTGTGCTTATGTCCCCATTGAATTATCTTCGCAACAAGACAATAAAAAAAGGGGTACAAACAGTAAATTGTTATGTGCAGCTTACTGACTATGACACCTGGGTTCTTACTGCCAACAGCAGTATTCCTTTGGCTACAACGGCTAATGGCAACTACGTAGGTTACAGCCAGGTAGAGGTAGTACAAGAAGGAGAAGAGAGCAATGGCAAAGAAATCAGTTACTTTGTAAACAAAGAGAGCCGTGTTTACTATCATCTGCCCCCTTGGGACAATGAGAGTAACGGGAACCTTATTAAAAAGGAAGTATGGAATACCAAAAATATTGTTCGCTCATACGAATATACTTACAAGACACTAAAAGCCGAGCATCATTTGCTAAATGTGCAGTTAGAAGATCTGTATGTAGGGGGAGACGCATGCTGTACCGACAATGTCCAGCGCAATTCAATAAGTAACCCATACGCGTACAATGGCCGTGGAAGGTTATACTATTATCCTACTATTTCTACTTGGAATGTGCTGGAGAGCAAAGTAGAGAAGCATTTTAGCGAAGGATCAGATTCCCTGAATCTCTTAGAATTTTATGACTATAACCCTTCAAACTATGCTATTTCTCAGGTAGTTAGTCTAGATAGTGACGGTAAAAAATCCTTGAGAGTGACCTCCTATCCTGTAGACTATGCGAGAGGCACAACATTTATAGATAATTTATTAGCATCTAATATCATTACGGTACCTGTTGAACAGGTAAACCTACTGGAGGATAAAAGCGGGCACAGAATAGTTACAAATGGGGTGCTGACTATGTACAAGGATAATGGAATAGGCCTTAAGGATGAGGTCTATATTCTGGAGTCCGCTTTACCAGTTAGTTTGACTGAATTCAAATTCTCTCATAGATTAAAAGGACAACTGCCTATTGAATCAGAAAGCGATAGTTCATTCTCCCCTGACCTTAGCTACAGTTCTAGGCTTAAGTTTAACAAGTATGATGACAGAGGAAACATTGTCTCACTATCACAGACTGACGACATGCCAATTACTTATTTGTGGGGGTATAACAAAACATTGCCAGTAGCAGAAATCAAAAATGCTACTTATGAACAGGTAAAGGTTGCCTTAGGTCTCAGTAGTGCATACATAGACTTGGGAACAGGAGGTCTGACTGATTCGCAGCAGAGTTACTTGAGGGATAAGTTATCATGGGCCATGATAACATCTTTCATCCATGATCCGCTGGTCGGGATGACAAGTATGACTGATTCAAACGGACGCACTACCTACTATAAATATGATAGTTTCGGTCGTCTTTCAGTAGTGCGTGATAATCACAACAATATCCTAAAGGGATATGAATACAATTATAGAAAATAAGGGTGTGTTTTGCCTCCAAATGATGAAAAGAATCTTACTATTAAGTTTAAGCTTTCTAGCCTTGGCTATGATCCTTCTGTGTGCCCAGAGTGTGGCACAGTCAACAGGAACTATTTATGGATCCGGCGGCACCTGTGTAACTAGCAGAATGGCCTTAGTATTTAGTGGGGGGACTATCAATAGGTGGAGCATTACAGGTAATGCTGGCTACAGGATTATAACAGGCGGAACTACCAGCAGCTCAATTCAGGTAGAATGGACCTCTCCTGGAACGGCATATGTAAACGCATACTATACTAACTCAAGGGGAACTACTACTCAAGCTAATGCTACATACACTATCAGCAGTAGCACTCCATACTCCGTAAGTCTGCGTGCTACCAGTGCTACAACAGTTTGTGAGGGAGGAACTGCTTCTTTCAAAGCTACCCCTAGTAATGCAGGAACTTCGCCAGTTTATTATTGGTATGTAGACGGCCAAGTTGTCAAGAGCGGGCAATCTCTTGATAGTAATATATTAAACACATCTTCTCTCTCCAGCGGAATACATTCCGTTTATGTTTCTGTCGTTCCATATTCTTTATCATGTCCGGCATCAAATAGCAGTGAGTCTAATGTAATCAATGTCACAGTCAATCCACCGCCGTCTGTCAGTCTTGCACCCTTTGCCATTGCTTGTGTGAACAAAAGTCCTTTTACAATAACGGGTGGTTCTCCGGCAGGGGGTACTTACTCTGGTCTTGGGGTAAGCAACGGTACATTCAACCCCGCCACCGCCGGAGTAGGCACTCATGCTATTACTTACAGCTATACCAATAACAACGGCTGTAGAGCCTCTGCCACGAGTAACATTACAGTTAGTTCTCCGCCATCTGTTAGTTTGGCATCTTTAGCAAGTGTCTGCGTAAACAAGGATGCTTTCTCATTAACGGGCGGTTCTCCGGCAGGGGGTACTTACTCTGGTCCTGGGGTGAGCAACGGCACATTCAATCCCGCCACCGCCGGAGTAGGCACTCATGCTATTACTTACAGCTATACCAATAACAACGGCTGTATTGTAAACACAAGTAAGGCAATCACAGTCAATCCCCTGCCGTCTGCCAGCCTAGCTCCTTTTGCCGCTACCTGCATAAATAGAGGAGCCTTTAGCTTGTCTGGCGGTTCTCCGGCAGGGGGCACCTACTCTGGGCCTGGAGTGAGCAACGGTTTCTTTAATCCTGCTGTTGCCGGAGCAGGAGCCCATACTATCACCTACAGTTACACTAATAGCAATGGTTGTAGTGCCACTNCTGGTCCTGGGGTAAGCAACGGTACATTCAACCCCGCCACCGCCGGAGTAGGCACTCATGCTATTACTTACAGCTATACCAATAACAACGGCTGTAGAGCCTCTGCCACGAGTAACATTACAGTTAGTTCTCCGCCATCTGTTAGTTTGGCATCTTTAGCAAGTGTCTGCGTAAACAAGGATGCTTTCTCATTAACGGGCGGTTCTCCGGCAGGGGGTACTTACTCTGGTCCTGGGGTGAGCAACGGCACATTCAATCCCGCCACCGCCGGAGTAGGCACTCATGCTATTACTTACAGCTATACCAATAACAACGGCTGTATTGTAAACACAAGTAAGGCAATCACAGTCAATCCCCTGCCGTCTGCCAGCCTAGCTCCTTTTGCCGCTACCTGCATAAATAGAGGAGCCTTTAGCTTGTCTGGCGGTTCTCCGGCAGGGGGCACCTACTCTGGGCCTGGAGTGAGCAACGGTTTCTTTAATCCTGCTGTTGCCGGAGCAGGAGCCCATACTATCACCTACAGTTACACTAATAGCAATGGTTGTAGTGCCACTGTAAGTAACACAATTACTGTTTCCTCAGCCACCTTGAATCCTTTCGCTAGTGTTTGTGTAAACACTGAGGCCTTCNGCCCATACTATCACCTACAGTTACACTAATAGCAATGGTTGTAGTGCCACTGTAAGTAACACAATTACTGTTTCCTCAGCCACCTTGAATCCTTTCGCTAGTGTTTGTGTAAACACTGAGGCCTTCACTTTGACCGGCGGTTCTCCGACAGGGGGCACCTACTCCGGACCTGGGGTAAGCAACGGTGTGTTCAATCCCGCTGTTGCCGGAGCAGGAACCCATACTATCATCTACAGTTATAACACCAACGGTTGCAACACTGCTGCCAGTAAGACAATCACCGTTAACCCTGCTCCGCAGCTAAACATAACTTCAACCTATGTAAGGTTCCTATCGGGCAAAGGCGGCCAGTTAAGTGTCACAGGAGCGGAAAGTTATAGTTGGAGTCCCACCACTGGCTTGAGTAACGCTAACAGCTCGAATCCAACCGTTACATTAACCAATACAGGAAATAGCCCTGTAACTTACAGTTATACGGTTACAGGCCAAAATGCAAATGGATGTAGCAGCACTGCTGTTGTAGAGGTCATTGTGGACCCTGTCAAGCTGAGCGTAAACACACCTAAAGCCTCTTCCGTTAGCCTTGTTCCGACCGGGACCAAAACGCCCCCGGAATCACCGGCCGTTTCCTCCATGAACTACGTGCGTACCTACACTGCCCGTGTGGCTACCACCTCGGAAGCTGAACTTTCTAGCCCCACTACCCCAGTGGAGAAAGTTCAGGTGAGCACCCAGTACTTCGATGGACTGGGCAGGCCGCTGCAAACGGTTATAAAGCAGGCATCTCCTGGGAAGAACGATGTGATTCAACCAATGGTCTATGATGAGTTTGGGCGTCAGAAAAAAGAGTATCTGCCTTATGTGGGGGGAGCAACTAGCCTCGGGTCCTACCGCAGCAATGCCCTGCAGGAACAGTACCAGTTCTACACACAAAGTAGCGCCTACAATGAATCGCTACCAAAAACGGACTACCCTTACGCAGAGAAGGATTTTGAGGCCTCCCCGCTAAACAGGGTTCTGGCTCAGGCGGCCTCGGGGGAGAATTGGCGGCTGGGCTCTGCCCATGAAGTAAAATACGCTGAGCAGACAAACACACTGTCCGATGCTGTTCGGATATGGCAGGTAGGAAGCGGGTTAAGCACTACGTTAACCTCCCCTGCTACTTACGGCGCAGGAACCCTTTATGTGAGTCAGGTAACCGATGAGCAGGGAAGTAAAAGTTATGCGTACAAGGACAAACAAGGGCGTATCATTCTTAAAAAACAGCAAAGCAGCACCTCCCAATACGTGTCCACCTACTATGTCTACGATGACTTGGGCAATCTTCGCTATGTCTTGCCGCCAAAGGCGGTTGAGGTGATGGCGCAGAATAACTGGCAGCTGACAGCCAATGTCCACGCGCTGGTGTTCCGCTACCACTATGATAGTAGGCAGCGGTTGATCATAAAGCAAGTACCTGGCTCTGAACCTATTTACTTGGTCTACAACAAGCGTGACCAACTCATTCTCACCCAGGACGGGAATCAGAGAAAACCTGGCGTTACGCCCCAATGGAGTTTTACCAAGTATGATGCTTTGAACCGCCCAATCATGACGGGCATTTTCTCTGATTCCCGTACCCATGAGCAGATGCAGGCGCAGGCGGCCAGCACGACAAATCAATATGAGGCAACTACCGCTAATGAAACAGGCTACACCCTTACCAGTTCCTTCCCCACCAGTGTGGCGGAAAAAGACCTGCTTACGGTTACCTATTATGACAACTATAACTACCCGGCCATGTCCGGCACCTCCTTTGTGCCGGAGGCAGGCGTGACGGCTAAGAACAACAAAGTAAAAGGCCAGGTCACCGGGGAGAAGGTGCGCGACCTGGGCACCAACACTTGGCTGCTGACAGTTAACTTCTATGACGATAAATACCGCATTATTCAGACCGTATCCCAGAATAACTTTTGGGGTAGTGACAGGACCACGACCCAGTATGATTTTACCGGTAACCCTCTGGTGGCGTACACGACTCATACTCTGGGTATAGCCACGCTTATTCTGAAGGATGAAATGAGCTATGATCATGCCGGGCGTCTGCTGCAAACGCGGCAGCGGATCAGCACAGACGCGGGCTGGATTGATGCCTTCCCTGCCCTGATCCTGTCCAGCAACGAGTACAATGAACTAGGTCAACTTAAGGATAAGTCCCTTCACAGCGCTGACGGTGGCAGTAGCTATCTGCAGTCGGTGGACTACCGCTATAATATCCGCGGTTGGCTCACCCATATAAACAATAGTTCCCTGAGCAATGATAATGGCTTGACCAACGATGACAGCAACGATGTCTTTGGAATGGAGCTAAGCTATGATTTCGGCTTCAACAAGAACTATTTTAACGGGAACATAGCCGGCGTGAAATGGCAGGTTAGCACTGACAAAGTGCAGCGTTCGTACGGTTACCAGTATGACCCCTTCAGCCGAATCCTGCAAGGTGACTTTAGGGCCTACAACGCTTCAAACGGACAGTGGGACAAAGAGCAGACCTCGGGAAATGGAAACTACGACATGTGGGGCCTAAGCTATGATGTGAACGGGAACATCCTTTCTATGAACAGGAGAGGGCTTCGCTCAGGAACTAGCACCACCAAGGCCTATGGCCTCCTTGACCAGCTCCAGTACAGGTATGAGCCGGCGAAGGGCAATCAGTTGCTCGGTGTGGACGATACAGAGGTGACGGCCTCCACGCATGACTTTGAGGACAAAGGGGGGCGCAAGTACAGTATGGCCTCGCCGGAGTACGCCTATGATGCCAATGGCAACATGATCCGGGACGATAACAAGGGCATTACCAACGTCACCTATAACCACCTGAACCTGCCTGCTGTTATTGAGTTCGGGACTGGCAAAGGCATCCATTATCAATATAAGGCAGACGGGACGAAAATGAGTAAGACGGTGGTCGAGAGCGGCAAGCCGAATGCGGTAACCAACTACGTCAGCAATATGGTACTGGATGGGGAGGTACTGCAGTACATTCACACCCCGGAGGGGCGGATCAAGATCAATCAGGCCCAGATGGAGTGGACGTATGAGTATCATATTAAAGATCATTTAGGCAATTTGCGTGTCTCGTTCGGGGAACCGATCACAAACAATATGATGGCCACGATGGAGGAGGTGAATGATTACCAGGAGCAGGAGGTTTACGGCTTTGAGAACATTAGCGAGACGCGGCACCAGGATCAGGTAAAAGCTCGCTCAGGGAACTACGCAGCACGCTTGAATGCGGAGGAAGGTACTTTACTGGGACCAGGGAAACAGCTTCAGGTGCAAAAGGGAGACAGCGTGCACGTGCAAGTGTTTGGGCACTATAGAAAAGAGAAAAAGTCTAATAAGGCTTATAGCTTGGCTACCTGGCTGGCTGGCAATAGTGTAATGCAGGTGCAGGATGCTCCTAGGGAGAAGGGCGGTAATAAGACTAAGTCAGCCTTTCCTTTCCTGAGTGCCGGCATTGCCCTGACACCGCAGGTGCTGCAGAATAGCAAGAAAGCGCCACAGGCTTATGTAAGATATATTGCATATGACAGCACAGGTAACTACCTTGGTAGTGAATACCAACTGCTAGGGGAGGAGGCACAGGATAATTGGGAAGAGCTACAGTTAAATTACACAGCTAAGGATGATGGATATGTGGAGGTGTTTGTGGCCAACGAAAGCGGCCAGGAAGTGTTCTTTGACGACATGAGCATTAGCACGGTGAGTCCACCTGTTGTGCAGGAGAACCATTACGACCCCTGGGGACTAAACCTGGCGGGGATAGAAAAGCAGGGCGTGCCCGATCATAAGTTCCAGTATCAAGGGAAAGAGAAGCAAGGGGACCTAGGATTAAATACCTATGACTTCCATACCCGGATGTATATGCCAGATATTGGCAGAACATTCCAAGTGGATCCTATGAGTGATAGTTACTATTCATGGTCTCCTTACGCTTGGGTGATGAGTAATCCTATTAAGTTCATGGATCCAACAGGCATGTTTAGCACTCATACAGATAAAGATGGTAATGTCGTTGCTGTATATGATGATGGTGATTTGAGTGTATATAAACATGACGACACACCTAAGGAATTTGCAAAGAATGATAAAGAGGCTGCTAATGGTGAAAAAAGATTAAGTGGTAAGGACGGCGAGAGAATGGGAAGGACTTTACATACATATTCATTTGTTGATTTTGACAAGTTTGAGGAAGGAGACGTTTCTCCAGTGGGAAGAATAGATTTTGGAGCTAATTGGGCGCAAACGAATGTACAAAATGTTTTAGATGAAAACTCGGGCGTTATAGATTACGGTTTAAATGCAGGCACAGGTGAAGCTTATGATGTCAAGGCTCATACTCCTGAAGGTGAAGGTAAATACTATGGTTCAATCATTTATGATGACGTGTATGCTTCAGCTAGAGATGTTGGAAACTTTGCAGCTGGTGCAGTTGCTCAAAGATCAATTCTTCCTACAAAACTGATCTTGTATGGCTTTGGTGCTTATAATAACTCTAATAACAGTAAACGTGACACACCTTTAACAATCATGTATGATCAAGCTATAAGGTCATCTGGAGGAAACAAAGGATTCTTACAGGCTCCTACGTATGGAGAGGATCAGTTATCATTTAGGGGTATTCAATTAGGAATCCAGAACTCGCGAAGATTTAGATGATGAAAAACCTCCTATCACTTGTAACATCTGCTGTTATTTGTTTGATAATATTACTATGGATATTGAATTACATATTAAGTCCTAAGTATAACTTTGAATATTATTATTCACCTGACAATAAGAATGTTGTGACCAGAATAGATCACAATGGAGCCACATACTTTACCTATGGATTTTATGAAGAGAACAATATTCCTGATGATTACATTCAGCCAATTTATTCAGGTATAAATTCTGGTTTTGAAGTTATTTTATTTTGGGAAAGAGATACCGCAGTTATTTATGCACATTATGGTCGTTTTGATAGGAGTGGGAAGCACCCTAAGCTAGCACTTCGAATTTATGAAGGAGTTGGCAACGACCCCTTGTTCTATAAGATGAAAAAGGATTCTACAGGTAATTATAAAGTTTTGCATGATTAAATACGACTTATAATCTTCCGTTGCCGCGGACTTGTAGCACGTGTCCTCATTCCAGTATCATAGCAGAAGCCTTTTCCTCTTTGAATTGGGATTTATGCTTTTGCTGCTACCGTGGCTATTCCCGAACGGGAAGCGGGACTGAATTTTCGTAGCCGGAGCCATTGTCACTAGACAAGCATTGCAGGATAAGCGGTGTTTGTCCGTGCCCTCGGCCGGACTGCGGTACTCCTCACGTCTGTTCCTTTTTGTTGTTAGAGTTGATTAAATGCCTCCGGCAGGAAGGCAAAAAAACAAAACCCACAGCCCACGTTTTGCTCGCCTGCGGGTCAGCCGCCGCGCAGCGGCTTCGCGCTAGAATCTTACCCCCAACCCCCGGCATCAACCGGGGGCTTTTTGCTTTATAATTACATAGCTGTGGCTATACCTAATAGCGGCTGACTAGCCCTTTGATTTATGGATTGGATAACACATCATCTTCAAGCCACCGCCATTACCAATAGACAAGGAGTTTTCATATAAAGCGGATATCGGCAAGAATAAACCTGTGCTTGTACTTAAAACGTCAGGAGATAAGCATTGGAATGCTACAAAATTAGTATATTTATATATTGTTGTTATGTGACTGATGTAAGTATAGTTTTCAGATTATGAAGCTGTTTTGCCAGGCAGTAACAAGTTTATCTAAGCAGTTACAGAGGGTGCACATCTGGCGATTAAAGTTGCCTATGGCTTACCCTATAAACTGCTGCCTTATGCTGAATAAAAAATTTACTCAAGGAAATTAACCCTATACCCCCTAACAAACAGCTGGAAAACATGCGCCTGAATCTTTACTTTCTTTCATTACTTTTTCTGTGCCTTTCTTTTTCGTGCTTTGCCCAGCAAGTGCCCCCGGAGGTGGAGCAGCTCCAAAAAAGCGTAGCCGAGGCCAGGCAGCTACTGAACCAGGTAAGGCGGCAACGGGAGCAGCTTCGTTCCCTTCACGCGGGACTGCAGGACTCAGCCGCTTTCGAAGCGGCACTGGACAGCCTGCGCCAGGCTATCCCAAACCACGATCTGTTGCAGCAGCGGATGGGCAGTCTCAGTCTTGCTTTCTCTGACCATCAGGCGGCCCTGCAGCAACTCGATGAGGCGGAGCGCAGGCTACAGCAGGAGATCTCACGTGCCACGGCTGCCCTGGCTCAGAAACTACTGCCGGAGGAGTCAGCTAAACTACTGGAGCAACTCAGGCAGGCAAAGGAGCTTAGCGCTGAATCCATGCTACCGTCTGATGCTTTTATGAAAGAATTTCCCCAGCAGCTGCCTTCTGCGGAGAAGCTAGCAGAAACAGCCAAAGCTAAAGCCTTGAAAACGGCAGAAGATCATCTGGCGGGGCAACAGGAAAGGCTCAACCAAAAATGGCAGGAGTTAGGAGATTACCAAAGCCGCGTTAAGAAGATGCCGCGCCTGAAGGATGCGCCCAAAGGCATACTCAAAAAAGACACATTCAGAGACAAGCCGTGGCCGGGGCGGGTAGTGCTGGGCACGCAGTGGCAATTCGGGAAACAGGAGCGTTTTACCGCCGACCTTGGCCCTTACCTTGGCTGGCGCTTTACCGAGAATATCTCCTCCGGCGCGGGCTTCCAGTACAGGCTCAGCGTGAGCACAGAGGAAAAGCCCTGGGTGAGCAGCACCGACAGAGTCCTTGGCTACTTTGCCTTCACGGATGCGGAAGTGTACAAAGGCTTCTTTGCAAGGCTGTACTACGAGCACCTTAGCGCTACCTATCCCCGTGTTAATGCCGCAGGACAGGCAGAAGAAGCAGACCGGGAGTGGGTGAAAGGCCTGGCCGTGGGAGCGGGGAAGAGCTTCACCCTCTACGGAGGAGTCAAGGCCTGTACGGTTCTGCAGTACAACCTGCTGCACGAGCGGGGCAAAACGCCTTACCTGCAGCCGCTGCAGGCAAAGATCGGCTTCTTTCTCTACGGGGATAGCCTGCTGAAGCGGAAGAAAAAAGCCACAGAGGCTAAATTGTAGTTAATGTCTTACGCCTCTTCTTGGCTTGAGCTAACAAGATTATTTCAAAAACGGTCTTTTGGAATATCTCTATTCCTGGCATCTGAGCAACATTACCAACACCACACCAACAACAAGGGCACAACAATTGTCCTGTCCCAGAATACCCCGGTTATATGAGGCAATTAGCCACTCTATGTCTAGAGCTCATCAAGACAAGCTTAGATATAGAAGTAAAGGCTCTACCACAAGCACAAGAGAATGGTAGTTTTGGTATGAAGGCTCAGTCAGATGGATCTATAGCAATAAAGATGGAAGGAAATAAGCGATGGAAAGTCTCTGACCATGCTAATGATATAAAAAATAGTTTTGTACATGCAATGGTTCATATTGATGAATATAAAGCTAATCCTGACTTTTATTTATCCATTCCCAGACCTCTAAGAGAGCTAAAAGCTATATATAAGCAAATGGAGGATCCAAACTTTATTAACACAAGTGATAATTTCCGGTATGGAATAAAGGGTTATTTAGAAGAGTCTAAAAACGAAAGTTATAGTGATACCCTTAAGTCTACATTTGATAGATAATATTTAGCTGAACGATTATTGAACTAAAGGAAAAAAATATGAAAAACTATGTTGTAGTATTAGTTATAATTTTAATTTCCTGTGTAAGGGCATATGGGCAAATTGAAATAAAAATAGAGGCTGTACAAGTTGCATCAATCAAGAGCTTAGACTCAGATAAAGTCTCGTTAGAAGGGTATGATGGCCCTTACGTCTTAATGGAATGTTCTTTTACAAATATTTCAGACAAAGAGGTAAACCTACATCCTATAGATTCAGAAGCATATTTGAGATTTAAATATCATGATAGAACCTATAGGCATCAGCTAGTTGGTATAAATTATTCTTTTAAAGAATCATTGAAATTAAAATCAAGTGAGACTTTGAAGGTAACATTTGGAGGCCATTTCCTATCAGGAACATATATTCAGACTACAAATGAAGAAGATTATACTAAAGAGGTATTTGAAATACTGCCTTCTTTTAGCTTCCTTTATGAGGAAGCTAAAAGGAAGATTAACTTCGAATCTAATGTAATTGAGGTTAACAAAGTTATAGTGGAAACTGCCAGCGGAACTGCGTCAAAGCGAGAAAAATAGCAAATTGCTTTAAGCACAGTAACTATGGAAAATAAGTTTGGCTTCGAGTAGTTATTTTTCATCGGATCTTGCGTTTTAAGCCTCGTTCCGGGAAAGTAACCCGAAAACGCCACGGCTTATCTCCAGAACAACCGCCTTATGCTCGCCTGTGGGGCAGCCGCCTACCCTCCCGAGTGTTCTTCTCCTGACTGGCTCTGGCTTCCGCTCGCAGCGGCTTCGCTGTCCGGAATCCTGGCTATTGCTTGTATCACAATACGGCAGTAAAATGAGCTCGGGAAAGCTTGAATGGAAAGCGGCTAAGAACGAAGGCTGCAAGGGTTTAAGATTCCTGTTTTGCCGTTTCACGAATTAAGTCCTGGATTTGTTTCGTGAGATGAGTAGCCGAGATGGTATAAAAGCTCTAATTTTAGTGGAGTTTGTGCTTGCTGTTAGGCCTTAGCGCAAGGCTTAACAGCAAGCTAGCTTGGTACTAATATTGCTATATACTAATTGTCTTATAATTATCCTTATGTTAAATAGAAATGAGGAGTTTACAATTCCTAAACTTTATATTGCAAGAGTTTATTTTTTACGTAGGTCTTTCACCTCTATTTTTTCAATATGATTTGCAAATTGATTCATAAGTAACTCTACAAACCTTCCATTGTATACACCATAAGTTCCTGACTTCGGTTCAGAGCCTGATAGGTTTTAAAGTAGTAAGCTAAATAAGGGTAAGCTATTTAAAAATTACAGTGATTATTTCTCTGTAGCCCTAAGTTCAGTTCCTACTGTTTAATTGAGCTAATAATTGTTCATGGCCAGGCGCTTCCCTGCCTTTCCAGATATTTCCATTTATCAACCATTGTTCGTAGTGACAAATCCATAACGCGGCCATTGGAATCAGATCTTTACCTACCCATATCCGCCTGAAGGGTGAAATATCAGGCGGATAGTATAAGCACAAACTGTTATCCGGATACATATGAATAGCAACCGAACCTATTATTTTAGGCTTTAATACAAAGACTTTAAACCAGCTTTGCGAAATATATTGAACCTGTAGATGGTACTCAGCCTTATAGTCAGGATCCTTAATGGTAAAATCCACCAAAAGAATTTGGTTTTTTACGTTGATTTTACAGCCCGGGAAAAGCTGTTGAACCATAATTCGCTGAACATACTGTTCTAAGGCTGAGTACCTCTCTTTATAAATTGGTCGGATCATAGTGATTTCGCTCTCTGGGTACTGAAACCCCCGCTGTACTTCTAATAATATTAATGCTACTGCCGATGGTAGCAGCTCCTGATTCCAGCAGTTTTGCTTTGTGAGCGAGCCTTTCGCTACGGGCCTCTTCCTCTGACATTACCGGAAATTCCGAACCAAACAAATTACGCCATTCTTTAAGTTGATCACTCAATAGTTCTGCATCAAAGGCTTTCCTGGCCGTAATAGCTGCATCTTTTACATAATCGTAAAAGGCTACAAAGTCTTCTTTGGATATTCGTTTCCAGACATCATGAGAAGCAACACCTCGGTCTGGCAATACTGGGGTAGTCTCATGTTCTCTATACCAGGCATATTTAGAAACTATTGCTTCCAACGATTTTACGACCCCTTCTGCTACCGAAGTAATATAATCAGGACAGCAATCCCCTATCATGTGTTCTAAAGGATAGCCCTTTGGGTGTTTAAGGTCAGTTAAATTTACCACCCGCCACCATTTTAAAGCTTTTACTACATTTATGTAATGGCTATTAGTATTCTTGTTTTTATCCCGGGTCCAGCGGATCTGCTCCAGCGGGTTAGTTTCAACCCAGCAACCTGCTTCTTGGTCAGGTATATACAATGACGCTGATTTCCATTCGGCTTCAGCTCGAAAAGACTCCAACATCAGCGAAGTCCAATATTGTTGTTTTGCTGGTTCTGTCCAGTTTCTGACCAATTTCCAATTGCTACCCATATCTTCCAAAGCTAAGGTAGTAAGCACACTTTCTGACCGCAGCAAGGCTTGTTCTGCCTCTGATGGCGCAGACGTTACCACAATATCCAAGTCTACATAAGAAAGCTCAATTCCTATGGAACGGCCTTGAATTCGGTATTTCCCTTTATAATGCTTTTCTACAAAGGGCAGGAATAAATCAATCGCCTGTTGAGGAGTGGTTTTATTCTGGTCCAGGTTAGTTACTACGATAATATCAACATCCGCCCGCTTTCCATTTTTAGGTTTTATGGCTGTGGCCCGTTTATAGCTACCCTGCAGAAAGGTGCTAACGATAATTTTAGACAGATCGGCATCATTAGCAAGCCGGTCACGCAAAGTGGTATGACCGGTTATTAAATCTTCTAATTGACTTTTTGTTAACCTGATATTAGATAAGAATGTGTTAAAGTATGATGTTGTTGACATAGTTTTAATTAGTTTAATTTTGGTGATGAGAATATTTTAACACATTCATTAGATTGCCTATGAACTGCGTGCGGAAGTTGGCGGCGGCAAACCGGTCCAGGCGGGCACTTGCCGGATTTATCATGCCTTTACCGAAATAGAAACAGTAATTGGGATGGGCGTCGATAAAGTCCTGTATCTGGTCCGTTGGCCAGTGGCCACCATCATTATTTATAACGAGAATATCGTCCGGATTGAAAACTGCCTGTTGGAGTTGGTCTAAATTGGTTAAGGCCGTAACCTGGAACCCATTTTTACTAAGCATCCGGTGGTGGTAATCATCACTCCCGTTCCGGTGCGAAAGAAGAATTATTTGATGGCGTTGCTTTACTGATTTCTCGAAATCATATTCCTTCAGTAACCCTAAAAAGTCTTCCCGGCGGTCTGTTAAAATTTTAGTTATAATGGCATCCACCTGGCTATTAACCTTACTCGGAATAACCTTAAAATATAAAAAAGCTATGCCTATTACACTGGTAAAGCCCAGACCACCCAAAATCCAGGCCCAGAACTTAAATGGCTCGTACTCTTTCAGGCTAGCTTCTAAATCCTCGTTTTTTTCCTTTAAATCATCCTGCTCTTCTTCTAATTCGGCAATATCGTCTTTCAGGCGTTGATTTTCCTGCTCGATACTGTTTATCCGCTCAATAACTTTTGTACTTGTCGCCGATGTACGCTGAGCAGAAGCTGGTAAGCAAAATGATAGGAGTACAAAAAGCAGGCAGGTAATGGCCTTATAAAAGACCTGACAGCCGGCATTTAATCTTATTGGTTTGGAATGGGAATAAAGATTAGTTCTTCCTGCTTCAATAACCAAATTTTCTACTGGTAATGTTCTTGTCATAGTTTACTGTTTTTTAATATTTTATACTTTTCCCCCTTAACCTTCTGCCCATTTCTTCCCTCTGTATAATTTAAATTTGTAAATTTGGTAGAGATATGCCGAACCTGTTAGTGGGTATTCATAAGAGTATTAACCGGGTTCTTAGAAAACTCCCCCATAGGGTAAAAAAAATATTTTCCGGTTAATACAGTTATGGAATTAGGTAAGTACTATGAAGCAAACCAGAGAAGATTCAATGTCCTAACAGATAATGATTGGCGTGCCGCCATTAAAAAATGTAAAGAACATCTTAACTGGAAGCTGAAACAAAAAACATTATTCGGAGCCCATTCGCCTGCTAATTTAGGAGCCGACCCGAAGGAGTATTACTTGAGCTTAGCGCTTGAAAAAATATTAGCCGGGAATTGGGAGTGGCAAACACAATTTTCTTTATCCCAGCAGCTCATCCGCCTTATAGATAGTCTTATCTCGAAAGAGGTAGAGCGGGTAAAAACCCAAAAATCAGAGAGCCTCAAAATTGAGTATCGGGATATTGAAGCTGAGTTTTATGATTTGGGGGACTTCCCTGACCAATCAGACCGGGAAGAAAAGCAGGAGTATGAACGACAAGTTCAAGTAATAGAGGATGCAGTACAGGGTGATCAGCAATTGCAAGATTTTTGGGAAGCTGTTCAAGCCGGTTACAAGCGAAGTGACATGGCAGAACATCTTGGAATCACTCCCAAGCAATTGGATAAAGTGAAAGAAAAATTATTGCGAAGGGTTAGTGCCTTACAACCCTTAAATAAATAACAGATATGGCAGCTACAAACCCAAAAGAATCATTAAAGAACTTATACGGCCTGATGATGGAAATCAATTATCATCAGGCAGAAGAAGAGATTCTAGATGAATTACAGAATAATACGGATCCTTTTGTTGAAAAACATCTTAGGTTAGTAAAACAACTTTCAACTAAACTGCGGGCCGTAGCAAATAAAAGGAAATATACTGAAGCACTAGACCAAATAAAGTTACTCAAAGAAAAGGGGTTGGAAGAACTTAAAAAGTTACTTTCTTTTCAGGATCAGTTAGAACTGCAACCTCTTTTTAGAAAATTTGAGGGATTAACCCCAGAAGATGAAGCATCCATATTGGAAGACCAAGAGGTTTTAAGGTTAATGGAAATACTGAAAAATCGATTAGACGAGAATGCTGGGAATTAATCCTATAAAAGCGGCTAACGACCTACGAAACCATTTGGGCTGCTGGGAACCGGGTGACATCTCGTTAGATGAAATGGTATTTGCGCTGGGAGGGGTTCTGAAAGAAAGCCCCATGGAAGGAGCAGAAGGCCGCATCCTCATGAAAGGAAGTAACGCAATCATTACTATAAACTCCAATATTACATATCCAAGCAAAAGGAATTTTGTCATTGCTCACGAGATCGGTCATTTTATCTTACATAATGAATTAACTCCTTTCTACGCAGACAATGATAAGACCTTATCCGAATGGCATAAGAACGGACCCCAGGAACAACAGGCCAATCAATTTGCTTCGGAATTATTAATGCCATCGGAGTTATTTAAATCCAAGGTAGCGGGTAAGAGACTTAGTTTATCTTTAATTGAACAAACAGCAGCGTATTTTGGGGTGTCCCTAACGGCTGCTTTCTTAAAGTACAAGGATTTGGGTGATTTTCCAATTATGGTAATATACTTGGAGAATGGCATCGTTAAGTGGAAACAGTCCTCTTCCGATTTCCCTTTTCAATGGCTACCTATCAATGGGAAGGTGCCTGTCTATACAGTTGCAGGAGATTATTTTAATAATAAGGGTTTAGAAGCGAAGCCAGAAAAGGTGGATGCAATTGAATGGTTTCCTTCAGACTTTAAACTTAAAAATGAGCCAGATTGGCAATTATGGGAACAGTGCTTCCCAGTTTCTACTAATGGATTAATTTCATGCTTATGGACACAATGAAATTGATCTATATTTAGCACCTCTACTTTATAAGAACCTTGTTTGATTTTTTAAATCTTCTTTAGAACTATTACTAACAAACTTTAATTCTCTCCTTTAGTGAATAATAAAAACCTTAATGCCGATTGGTTTTCAATACTAGGTTTTCTAGTAATTTTTATATTAGTTCCTAGCGTTTGCATTTTAGCCGTTTTTGCCCTCACGGAGCCATTCGGTCCTAGAGATTGGATAAACTACAATGCAGGACAAATAGGTGATACTATTGGTGGAATTACAGGCCCAATCATAAATTTTGTGGCTGGGGTTCTTGTTTATCTCTCCTTCAAAGCCCAAATCAAAGCAAATAAAGAGCAAGCTACCCAGTTTAAAAGAGAAACAGACGATAATACCTTTTTTAATATGATTGCTCTCCACAATAAAAAGGTGGATTCCGTTACCTATTCTACAGCAAGTGGGGAAAAAGTAGAAAGCTTCTCTGCATTTAAGAACTATACAACTGAATACAATAAGCTTCTTGAAGAAGAATTCAGAATGATGGCGAGAAGAGAAATTTCACATAATTGGGCGAATCTTAGTTATCAAGCTTATGATATAATCTGGCAACCCTATGCCTTATTATATCATAAGCCTGTACACTTCACTGGAAGTCAAAGCCAAGTTGATGAACTAAAGGCTTTATATGGATCAAGCGACGATACCTGGGAACTTACTAAAGGTTTGCTAGGTAATCCTATAGATACACCTCCAGAGGTAAATAGTTCTTTGCAAAAAGTCGGTTATTTACTTTTTGAAAAAATGTCATCAACCCAACGGCTTAAAGCAATCCAAGAGGTCCACTCAAAATTCTATCATGATCATGGACACCACTTGGGGCATTATTTCCGTAACATTCATTATACCCTGGAAATTATTGATGGCTCTGAGCAGCCACAAAAGTATGCTAAAATTTTTCGGGCTCAGCTCTCCCGTTACGAACTGGCGCTAATGTATTATAATGCCCTTAGTTCCATGTCAAGTAAGGAACACGTGCAGCTCCTGATTATATATGACATATTCAATGGTTTATATCCATCTGACTTAGCCCACCATCCAAGCCAAGAAGTTGTGAAAGAGGACCTACTATGCCGGTTAAAATCTCCAGAGCGGCCTTAAAATGGGCTTTGGGTTCTATATCTCCACAGACCAAAATGGAACCTCTTCCATTCACTAACGCTGAGTACTCTTGTTGCCTCTTTTGCGACTATAATGGCTTTGTTTACTAGTAATTTGTTCTATCGGGGCAGCAGAGTGCTTCAGACAGCTAATGCATCTATAGCGACACAGCCAAAGCTTTTTACTTTAATGCGTTCAAATAAGGTTCTTGCCTTGCCTGAACGTGCATCAGCCTGACCTGGCGGGTTCCCCAAACAGGGGTGACAGTGATGGCGGTGACATGAACATTGACCTGGATCTGGTCTATGGCATTATCATTCAGTAACCCGAGGTAAACTTTGCCCCTGTTTGGGGCCTTCATCTGCGAGGCTTCGTTGGATGCTCTTCCCGAGAAGTTAACACTGCTTGACCAATTAAGGGAGCATAATATTTTCATCTTAAGTAAAGGAGCTATTGAAAAATATTATCCAGCAGGGTATACTGGGGCCGAAAAGCCTTCAAAAGCTCTTCATGCTCTTGAATTGGCACGCTCCAGTGGGAGCATTAACGCCACTCTCCCTAGAAGGAAAATTCTTGGGGAGGAGAAGTGTGAGCTATCCTCGATCTTTGAGAAAATATTTACTTGATTATACCCATCATCACTGTCCAAACATGCTCCCGCTTTGATTCTTAGAGAGTATTAATCTTACTTATTGCACCAATGAGTCTTATGTTAAACAATTTTACTATATGTCAAGTTTTATAACGAAAAAACTTGACATATAGATAAGCGCATACTTACCTTTGGGAAAAATCATACCATCGTAGTCACGGCGTAAAGGAAGAGCATGAGCATTATGCAACAAGTCCGGGAAAGAATTGAGAAAGCCCAACCGGGTCAGCTGCTCACTTACGCTGATTTTCAGGTAAACGAAAACCAGCTAGCCGCCTTAGCGGCAGCACTTAGCCGCTTGGCCAAGCAAGGAGTGATCAACCGGCTGGCAAAAGGCCGCTACTACAAGCCCAAGGAAACTGTTTTCGGGAAAGTAAGACCATCTGAAAAGGAGATCATCAAGAGCCTGAGCACCTCCAAAGGCAAAGTCAAAGGGTACGAGAGCGGTTTGGGACTTTACAACCAGCTGGGTCTGACAACGCAGGTTCCCCAGGAGGTGACGCTGATGACACGCAAGCAGCGTCGGGTAGCGAATGTAGGGAGAACCAAAATCCGCTATGTGCAGAGCCCCACCAACTTCAAGGAGTCTGACATTGACAAGCTTCAAGTCCTGGACGCTCTGCGCGGTTACAAGAAGATTCCAGACCGCAACAGCGAGAAGACGATCCTTATTCTGCTTAAGTATATCAAAGAGTTAGCCGAACGCGACATGGATCGGCTCATGGCGCTGGCGCTGGACTACAACCCCGCTACCCGTGCCCTGCTGGGAGCCCTGCTGGAGCGTTTGGGCTTTACAGAGGAGGCAGACAGGCTAAGGCAGTCATTGAACCCGCTGACAAAATACAAACTGGGCATTAGCGAGAGCATACTGCCTAACAGAAAAGATTGGAATATCATATGAACCTGCACCAAAACCCAGAGGTGTTCCGGGATGCCATTACGGCCACGGCAGAGGCCCTGCAGATCAGGGATGTGTATGTGGAGAAAGATTACTGGGTGACGCTGGTGCTCTATAGGCTGGCCCACTCCCCCTACGTGGAGCAGGCGATCTTCAAGGGCGGTACCTCCCTCTCCAAGGCCTATAACCTGATTGAGCGCTTTTCCGAGGACATCGACTTGGCCATCAATGCCGACGAAGGCATGACCAACAACCAAGTCATGCAGCTGATCCGCAAAATCTCAAAAGAGATCACAAAGGACATGGCGGAGGTAAAGGATCCGCACAGGACCAGCAAGGGTTCCCGCTTCCGCAAAACGCTGCACGACTACGGGGCCTCCGTGCAGGGTGACTATGGCCAGGCAACTGACAAGATTCTGGTCGAGATCAACTCCTTTGCCAGCCCTAATCCACACCAGCTGATGCCGATCAAGACCTACATCAGCCAGTTTATGGCACAGCGTAACTTGCTGGACCTGATCCGCCAGTATGGGCTAGAGCCTTTTGAGGTGAACGTGGTCAGCCTGGAGCGCACCTTCACAGAGAAAGTACTAGCCCTGGTGCGGGCCTCTTATGCTGAAAACCCGGTAGATGAATTAAGTAGCAAGATTCGCCATGTCTACGACCTGCACGCCATGCTAAAAGCACCTGCAGTGACCGCTTTCCTGCACAGCGAGGACTTCTTTGAGATGATCCAAGCTGTACAGGCCGATGATGCCCGCAACAGCGAGTTTCAGGGGGACTGGGCCATGCAGCCGTTGGATGCCTGCCTGCTGTTCGCCGATGTAGGAGGAGCCTGGAATTCTTTGGAAACTGCATACCAGCAGGAATTTCGTTCCCTCGTATATGGCACGCTACCTGACCCGGAGGAGATAATTGCCGATTTAGAAACAGTCGCTGCACGCCTCAAGACTTTTGGAAACAGAGAAAGTTAATATTGACCTAAGCCAGATCTTGTAGAGTTGGCTCAATGCAATTAGTCCCACAAGCTGTGGGACTAATTGCATTTCATACTTTAGAATCAAAAAGATAAGTAATCTCACAGGCCTTGCATAGCCGCTTTTCCTGGTAATACTCCGCTATATCGCACCGGCCATTGGTTTTCTGGAAAATATCCAGCCCTCTTCCAAGTACGATTTTCCAACCATTATTTAGCTCAATGGAGCGGTCATGGATGTTTTCATCAAACTCAAAGGAGAAGAAGATACCCGACGGTTCCAGCGAGTCAATGATTTCCTTGAATGCTTCCCTGGCATTCTCCAGGTAGTCTTCGTTGTTGCTGGTAATCAGGTGCAGCTTTACTTCCTGCCCTTCTTCCTTTACTTTGGCGATTAGCGCGGTGAACTCCATGAAGTTGCGCAGCTGGTAGGGCAGCCGGATGTAAGGGTCTGTAAGCTTGATGGCAGTAGCTCCTGCCAAGTGCCTGCCAAACACTTTCTCATAGGAAACACCTGTCTGATTATCTCGGATAATCTTTTGACCCGCTTCCGGTTCTGCCTCCTTAACCTCTGGTTTAGTTACTACTACTGTAGCGCTTTCAGGTGCTGCTTCAAACGTGGATTCTGGAGCCTTTTCTTTAGCGCCGTATTCGATGATTTCAAGCGTCTGTACTTCCTTCTTCGTGCCAGTGGCTTTGTCGGTATAGCTGAAGTCAACCTTCTCAAAGGTCTCATCCATGATATGGAGCTGCTCTTTCACGCGCCTTCTGCACTCGATGGCGAATTCCAATAGCTCTTGGGCATCTTCTTTACCGAAACTACTATCCGGGAAAATCACTTTGACCAGTCCTGAGAAGGTCTTGGAAATAGCCGTTTTATCACGGGTAGTTATACTGTCGGATAGCTCAAAGAAATCGGTGTAGGCATGCGTATGATCCTCCTTGCGCAGTTCTTTCAGTACCTCAGCCAGGTAGTCGACGATGAAGCCGTAGTCTGAGGTGAACATCTCATTTCGGAGCTTCTGCACCTCCCAGCCTGGCAGATAGGCGTGAATTCGGTCCAGGAAGGCGGTGTCGTAGTAGTCTCTTGGCAGCGCCTCAAATAAGTCCGAGTGCTTTAGCATATAGGGCACCGAGTGGTCGGTGTTGCCTACAAATACCATGGAAGCGGAAGCGCCATTGATGACGGGATCCTCGCTGCCCGCGTGCCGCCGGAGGTACTCCCGCGCCCGCTGCAGCGCGGCGGCGGTGACAGCCCTGTCATGCGCATCCGCCTTCAGGCCCTCCGTGTCGACGGTATAGGGCACGTAGCCCTCCGGCCAGCGCGCCACCCCCACGCATCTCCCCTTCAGCTCCGTCTCCACATCAATCTCCGTTAACCCGGCGTGAAACCCGTTAAGGAGCCTGCCCAGGAAGCCGGCCAGCTGCAGCAGCGGCTCCTCCCCTTCCGTGGAGAAGGCGAAGGGGGCCGGGGAGAACAAATCCACCCGGTGGTTCTCCAGGATGTAGCGGCGGAAGCTCTCCATGAACTCGGGCGTGCCCAGGGGGCTGGCCACCACGCTTAGCTGGGGGACGGTACGGTAGAGGTTGTTGTAGATCAGCCCGGAGAGGAACTTGTAGAAGGTGCCCCTGTACTGGAGCGGTGACTTCTGGTGCAGCTTGCGCTTGTCTACCAGTAAAGCGGAAAGGAGAAGCCTAGCCCTCTCAACTCCCGCGCCATTTCCCTCTGCCGGGCCTGGTCTGCCCCATCTCCCGAAAGGAGAAGCTGCCCGTCCGGGAAGTACCGCTGGCGGATCCGGTGGAACCCGGCTTCCACTTCCCTTTTGTGCTCCTCCTCCACCAGTACGACAGTGACGGAGAAGTGCGTGTCTTCTGGATCTTCAAAAATGAAGCCGTGCGCTCCCGACTCGGAGACAAAACCAACCTTTGCCATAACTCTCTATGAATAGTGTAGTTGAACTTCACGTACCTGGGTGCCGGAGGCACTTTCCGGAGCTGCTGTGAAGATACTAACAATATTGACTTTTACTGTATTTTGCTACGCAAACTGGGAGCAACACTTTGTCACGCCTTTTCCCTTATTTGTTACACTATTTAAACGAGGGGAAAGGTATAATAAGGTTAATGAACGTCATGATGAGTTTACCTTTCCACGCCGCTCTGCCTCGCCAGCAGAGAAGCATATCCTCTCCGGCCATAGGTTCTCTGCCGTCCTACCTACTCATCTCGCTAAACAAACTTCTACTCTAGTTTGTGAGACGGCAAAATGGAAATCGGAAGCCCTACAAACTGCGCCTTGCAGCCGCTTCCAGGTTTAGCTTTCCAAAATTCATTTTACCGTCGTTTCCTGGGACAAGACACAAAACTGAGTTGAGCGAGCTGAACAGATTTCTTTCTTTGGAGGATATCCAGAAGAAAATTGAGACATGGCTCAGGAGTATAATCACTTCTGACAGCACAGCCTACTAGGAGCCAGATCGCCAGAAGAATGGGTACAAATTGATATACAAAAAACCAAACTCTCTTATTTCAAAGCAATGTATTAATATACTAAACTATTTATATATAGAATTAAAAGGTTATTAATTGAATGAACTGTAATGGAAGATAGCAAGCCGTATTTCTTTCTTATATATCCAAAGTAAATGCTTATAGGCACATAAGTCAGGAGTAATATAACAATTTTTTTAATTGGTGAGTCTACATCGATATTTTGATAATGTACAACTGCAAACAATACAGAAGTGACATAAAAAGTAATATTGAAATGCTTCTCTATAGCAAAATTAAAGAACTTCTGATAATTAAATATTATAACTATAAAGAATGTAGCTACAGGAATTATAAAGAATAATCCCAAATTATTGAAGACCACAACTAGAATAACAATTATAATTAAAATTGACCAAAAATGTTTCCTTTCGCCACTTAGATGGGTCCTAAAAATAATTTCTTCATAAATTGGAGCTAGTATAATAGCAATTAGAAGTTCTATGTTTGAAAAACTATGAATGGATTCCGTTTGTACAGATGCTCCTAACATTTTGCTAATAGGGTCTGCTACAAGATAAACGTATATAATAATTATCACAAAGTTGATTACCTCGCCTATCCTGGGGCTTTCAATCCTAATTTGCTTTGGGTTTAAAAGAAGTAATGGCTTATTTAGCATTGTTTTTATATTTTGTAAACCTGTGGAAAGCGTGACAAGTATTGATGCTATAATATTTAATCAAATAGAATTTACATTTTTAATTAGAATATCATGTATAGCTAAATCACTTTAATAAAGTAAGTGTACAATTCATCAATAACTGTTGCTATAAGAAATATATACAAAAAATTTAATGATAAAGACTTAATTTCCATTTGATTTAGTTGTAAAAAAAAGGGGGGTATTCTGGGACAGGG
>NZ_JAJJWI010000004.1 GCF_020907275.1 Pontibacter silvestris
CCATCATTACTTCTGAAGGAATACCAAATTTCTCATGATGTTATTTTCTGTACTCAAGTTAAATATAATTTAAAACTCCAGGTTTACATCTTCCCTTATCCAATTAGCTCTAACCTGAATTGCTTCTGGATATATATAAACCTTTTCTGGCTTTTTCTCAAGGTTAGGATCTCCCGAGTACCAGGTACCATCATTGTTTTCATCCACCAGTACTCTAATCCTGTAGGTTTCTGGATCTACATTTTTAAACTCAAACCTAGACTGTACATCCTTTAATTCCTGAACAGGTTTAAAATCTTTATTGATTAACTGAAGCACAAAGTTTGTATAGTTTGAAGTGACTTTACCAGAAATGCTTCCTGTACCTTTGCTTTCAGATATGCTCAATGGCAGTACAGGGAACTGTAGTCTTTCTCCTTCTATCGGTACTATGGCTGTGCTATCTATTACCAGGCTTAAATTTTTATTCCTGTTTTCAAGTTTGGGAAATGTAAAACTTAATTCTGTAGCAGTTCTGTCTAACATTATTTCCTTTGGATATTTTAAAGTCGTTAATGTGATGGAATCGGCTAAGATGCTTACAGGTGCTGCACCTGTGATAGTAATGGGTGTTTGAAATTCAATCGTTACCTGCTGATCTGGTTTGTATCCATTACTACTTCTGCTGTTGATAACTTTCAATTGAGCTCCTTTAATTTGTTGTGCTATCTTACCTTGAAAGCTTATTTCAATAGTATCTGTCGCTATATTTCCTGCAGAATCAACAGCTGAGAGTATCGTTTTTCCACCAGTGTAATTTGTAGTTTTAAACAGTTCTGCAGCCTTTCCGTTCGTGTTTATTTTGTGTGCCAAGGTATCATTTGCATTTCCTAATGGTTTAGCAAGGAAGCTTCTAATTCCTTCATTATAGTTAGCCCTAAATCTATCTGCATAAGTTTCACGCTGCATCAGGATTGGCTTCTTCGTATCTATTTTTATAGTTTGGAGTTTTACATTTTGCTCTTGAGCTGCTACATAAACTGTTGTGTCCAGATAAGCTATTTTCTCATTTTCATTATCATAGAAAGAGTTGTTGTTCTTATCTACAATAGCATACAACCTATACTCTCCCTCTTTAATATTCTCCAGATTATAGTTACCTGCTGAGTCAGTTTGAGTCTGGTAGTAAGGCCTGTTCTTTCTGACATTGAGCGTATCGTTTGTCGGATATAAGGCTACCACTGCCTCTTTTTCTGGCACTTGTGTAAGCAGATCTACAACAGTTCCGCTTACGCGACTAGAGTCAATAAATGACCCGGTACTAAAGGCAATTTTCAACCCTTGGGCTACATTCTTTTCTGTTATGTCCTGAACCCCTTTTCTAAAGTTAAAAGTGAAGGTCGTGCTATCCTGTAATTGATTATCAAACTCAAGTGTCAATTGCTCTCTTTTTGAGTTTACCGTGTATTTATTTTGAGTATTTGGAGTGATCAGCAACTCTCTTGTCAGATTATTTGGCTGTACTTCTTCATCAAAAGTTAGTGTAACCGTGTTTGTTTTTACATTTAACTGTTGGTCTTTTGGTGTGCTGCTTACCAATTTTGGAGGAACCAAGTCCCGTTCACCTCCCTCAGGTGTATTTATTGTTGCGCATGAATTAAGTGCGCCTATGGTTGCCACTGTTAATAATATCTGGCGTAGCGTCATATGTGATAAGGGTTCTTTTAAAGTAAAAGAGGCAAGCGTAAGTTTGCCTCTTTTACCATATTTATCTTTAATAAAAGCTTTTGCTATTTTCGCTTAGCTACAAATATCAGGCTGGAATAATCGTTACCGTTTTTCTCTGCGTAACTGTTCGACTTGTAGCCATTCATTACGCTATTAATAACGTTTGTTTTGCCGTCTTTATGTTTCTCGCTTAACATACTTACATAGTAAGCATCAAACTTCATAGGTAAAACCTCTTCTAACTTCATTTTATGCTTTTTCAGAAAGCGTTTCATAGTAGATTGAGTAAAATGGTACAGGTGGCGGGGCACATCATAAGCTGCCCAGTTTTCCTTGTACTGCTTTGCATCATGAGAATCTGCATTGGGTACTGCAATAATCATTGTTCCATCTTCCTGAAGCAGCGATAGAATACTGTCCATCGTCTCATTAAGTTTGTGGATATGTTCCAGTACATGCCATAGCGTTATTACCTCAAACTTCTCTCCTTCTATATCCTGCAAATCTGATGCTATTATCTCCTCCGTTTCTGTAGATGCGATTTCTCTTGCTTTTGCATTAGGCTCTACACCACGAATCTCCCACCCGTCTTTTTTACATGCTCCTAAAAAAACGCCAGTGCCACAACCATAATCCAGAATACTTCCTTTGCTATGCGCGTACCTGTTGATAAGTTCTACTTTCTGTTTGGTAGTAATTGAGCGTACCACATGGTACGCTCTGTTGATAATTCCTGTCTTAATGTTGCTGTGTGAGATGTATTCCTCAGATTCATAGTACTTACTTAAGCTTTCTTCATCTGGCCTTGGGTTCGTAAACTTGAACGTGCAGTTCTCACATTCAACAATTACAAAACTCTCTTTCGATACAGCATTATCATTTACTACTAAAAAATTTTTGAACTCTTGTTTGCCGCAGATCGGGCACTGTTCCAGTCTTTCGTAGCTCATTTATTTTCCCAGGTATACCATTAACACTGATATGTCAGCAGGTGTTACACCGCTAATGCGTGAGGCCTGACCTATAGTTTCCGGATTAACTTTCAGCAACTTTTCCTTTGCCTCAGCTGATAAAGCAGGGATGTTGCGGTAATTGATTTTTTCCTTGATAATGTAGTTTTCAAGTTCACTCATCTTCGTAGCCATTGAATACTCCTTCTCGATATAGCTTTCATATTTTACGGCTACACCTGCTTGCTCAATGCTATCTATCTTAAACTTGCTCAGGTATTCTTTTACTGATGGAACTGCAGCAGCAATGTGTTCTATCTCAATATTCGGGCGCTTTATAAGCTGACCCGCACGCTGCTTTTCTACAATAGGAGCAGAACCTAAGCTCTCTAGCATACTGTTGATATCTTCAGGATCAATCGGCTTATTATTCAAATAGGCGATGATTTCTCCTGTTTCTTCAATCTTCTTATCCACAGCTTTCATTCGGGTTTCATCTGCTAAGCCTAGTTTATAACCCATGTTGGTAAGCCTTATGTCGGCATTATCCTGGCGTAACAGAATGCGATGTTCTGCCCGAGATGTAAACATGCGATACGGTTCTTCTGTACCTTTATTTACTAAGTCATCAATTAATACACCAATGTAAGCTTCTGAGCGCTTCAGTACAAATGGCTCTTTATTGTTGATCTTATTGTGGGCGTTTATGCCAGCCATTAATCCCTGGCAAGCTGCTTCTTCGTAACCTGTTGTTCCATTAATCTGGCCAGCGAAGTATAGGTTTTCTACCAACTTTGTTTCTAATGTCAGGTTAAGCTGCGTTGGTGGGAAGAAATCATATTCTATGGCATAGCCAGGTCTGAACATTTTGGCATTCTCAAAACCGACAATTTTTCGCAGTGCTTTTAACTGTACATCTTCTGGCAAGGAACTGGAAAAACCATTTACATAAACTTCTACTGTACTCCATCCTTCGGGCTCTACAAAAATCTGGTGCCGGTCTCGATCTGCAAAACGATTGATTTTATCCTCAATTGATGGGCAGTAACGAGGACCTAAACCTTGGATACGGCCCTGGAACATTGGAGACTTTTCAAATCCTGTTTTTAGAATCTCATGTACTTCAGAATTTGTGTAAGTAATATAGCAGCTACGTTGTTGCTGTAGTGGTTCAGTATCGGTATAAGAGAATTTGGAGGGGTTCTCATCGCCGAACTGTTCTTCCATTTTACTATAGTCAAGTGAGCGTCCATCTACACGAGGAGGTGTGCCTGTCTTCATCCGACCTGCTTCGAAACCCAGATTTTTCAGATCTTCTGTAATACCTTTTGCTGATTTTTCAGCAGCTCTCCCCCCCCCTAGTTGTTTTTCTCCTATGTGGATAATTCCATTCAAAAACGTACCATTAGTTAAGACTACCGCTTTTGCGCGTATAGTTATCCCCAGGCTTGTTCGTATACCAACCGCTTTATCGTCCTCTACTTCTATACCTGTTACCATCTCCTGCCAAAAGTCTACATTTTCCGTTTGCTCTAAAGAAAGTCTCCAGGCCTCAGCAAAACGCATGCGGTCACTCTGTGCTCTTGGGCTCCACATAGCGGGCCCTTTTGATTTATTAAGCATGCGGAACTGGATCATGGTTTGGTCAGTAATAATACCGCTCATCCCACCCAACGCATCTATCTCGCGAACTATCTGCCCTTTGGCTACACCACCCATTGCCGGGTTACATGACATTTGGGCAATTGTATTCATGTTCATGGTTGCTAGCAGCACCTTTGAACCCATCTTAGCAGCTGCGGCTGCGGCCTCACAGCCCGCATGCCCAGCCCCTACTACTATAATATCGTATTCTGGAAACATGTACTTCTGATTTTATAGATGTTTCACGTGAAACATCTGCGGGAGAAACCTAATTCCTTTTTGAGTTAAAATTTTCTCAAAGATAAGGAAGAATCCTCTTCTTTACGCATAAGTGTCTCTTCCTCTTTAGTCTTATCTTTGAAGCCCAATAAATGAAGGACACCATGTATAATAACACGGTGTAGTTCATCTTCAAAATTAGTCCCTAAAGAAGTTGAGTTGTCGCGGACTCGGTCTATACTTATAAAAATATCACCTTCAACGGTGCCATCCTCATCGGCATTGTTGAAGGTGATTATATCTGTGAGGGTATCATGGAAGAGATACTCAACATTGATCTCGTGAAGGTAATCGTCAGAGCAAAAAATGTAAGTGAGATTAACTAAGTCGTGATCATGTTGCTCTACTATAGTTGCTATCCACTCTGATATTTGATCCTGGTTTTGTAGCGTGAACTCTATGTCTTCGCTAAAGAACTCAATTGGAAGATCCATTCTGTGAAGGAGCGATATTAAATATTAACTGTACTTTTTTGCCGTCTTCAGAAAAATTAACTTCATCGCAAAGGTTCCGCATTAGGAAAATGCCACGGCCACCAGGATTCTCAAGGTTCTCTGGTGCAGTTGGGTCAGGCAGGTTCTCATAGTCAAAGCCAGGACCTTCATCTTCTACCTCAAAAATTAACTGATTCTGATCAACCTGTAAAGTAAGATAGACGTTCTTGTCTTTATCAAACTTATTGCCGTGCCGGATGGCATTGTTTACAGATTCTGTAACAGCAACCATAATGTTGCCATAAATATCATCCTCAAACTCGAATTCTTCCTTAGAGTTATCTATAAAGCTTTCAATTACTCGGATGTTCTCGATTAAGGAAGGAATCTGAATTTTAACTTGATTCATATTAATCTACGTGTGTAACTATAGGTGCTTAATTGATTTATTTATTACTAATGCTTTGGAAATACTCATTAACCTTCTGCTTGTAATACGGAGACAAAGCCGGAGGTATGGTTTTAAGTAATTCCGTTTGCTTTTCTTTTGCTTTTAAATATTTCTCGAATTTTGGAGGTATTTTACGAGGAACATTCTGAGCTGTTTTAGCTTCACGTTTGTTATCAAGCTCCCGCTCTTTCATGGATTTCTCAGCCTCCAGCAAACGCGTCAGAATTTCTCGTTGGCGCATTATGGTTTGCTCAGTCAAACGTTTATTAACGAGATCAGTCTCGCTTTGTTCCATCATCTTACTGATATTTCCGACGTCACCATTTTTGCCCTGCTCACCAGGTTTACTACCCTGCTTTTCCATTTCTTTCATGGCATTTCGGAGAGCCTCCTGCTCAGCAGCCAATTTAGCTAATTCTTCAGAAAGAGCCTTGCCTGATTTGCCTCCTTTTTTTAATTCTTCCATTTTTTTATTCAAAGCATCCTGCATTTTACCTAGATCACCAGGTTGAGGCTTGTTTCCTTTCTGGTTTCCGGCCATGCCGCCCTGCATTTGTTGCATAGCCTGCTGCATTTGCTTCAGAGCATCGTTCAGCATCAGAGCAAGATTATTCATAGACGTCATGGCTAACTGTTGCTGGGCGGTGGCTTTGCCAACGTTCCGGTCGCGGAGTTCCTGCATACTGTTGTCCATGCTCTGATTCATTTGCGCTACCTCACGTGTAACATAGGACTGAATCTGGAACACTTTCTTTGCTAAAGAGAAAAGGCTATCTTCAATAACTTTTGAGTTATCACGAAGGTTGAGCTGTTGCTGTGACAGCGTGATAAAACGCGGGTCGCTCTGGTTTACTCCACGGAATTGCTTCATCAGAGCTTCCTGATCAAAAGAAAGCTTAATAAGGTTTTCTAATATATCCCGAAGATGGTCTAAGTTCTGCTGCATGCCCGACATGCTCATGCTAGTGTTCATCTGCTCCATTTGCTTAGCCATTTCCTGCATCTTCTGCCCTGTTTTCTGCTGCGATTCGCTGGCTTTCTGGTTTTGCTGCTTTTGGAGCTGTTGCTGACTCTGTTGCATTTGCTGTTCAACCTGCTTCTGATCCTTTTGCTGCTGCTCTTCATCCATAGCATTAGGGTTTTGCAGCTTTTTATTTAGCTCCTTCATCTCTTCCATCTGCTCTTTCAAGCCTTCAAAGTCCTGCTTTATCTCCTCTTGCTCCTGTTGTAGTTGCGCATTGTCTTCCTGCTTTTGCGCTGTTTTTTCAGATAACTCCTGTTGTTCCTTTGCCATCTCCTCTAGCTTTGAAGTTACATTGTCTAGCTTCTGTTCAAACTGAAGTTGTTTAAAGAGTTCCAATGCACGGTCAAGCTCTCGTTCCAGGTTTCGTTCCCGATTGTCAAGCTTGCTTAACAGTTTCTGTAATTCAGGGTCATTGGCTTGTTTCTCCTGCAGCAGTTTCTCTAGTTCTTCGTACAGCTTTTTTGTTTCCTCATCTAAGAGGTCCTCCATTAGTTTCTGAAGTTCTTGGCTTTTCTCTGCAAGTTGTTTGTCCTGCTCGCTTAATATGTTTTGCCTTTTATTAAGCTCATCAAAAAGCGATTTCATGGAGGAGATATCCTGCTCCAGTTGTTTCTTCTTCTGAACGAGATCTTCCAGCTGCTTTTTGTCCTGCCAGCTTAGCTCCCGCTTTGTTTTCATTTTCTCTTCTGATTTAGCCAGTTCATCTTTTAGTTGAGTTGATTTCTGTAAAGACTTACTTAGCTGGCTCGCCACCGATTGGGCATTATTATCCAGTTCCTTTTGTAGTTCGTGCTTGCTAGGTACTTTTAGCTCGAATGTGCGGGTGCGGGCACTTTTATGACCGTGGATACCATCATTATCCCACACCTGTACAAAGTACTCCAGCTTATCGCCAGGCTGCATATTTAGAGCAGTTGTATTCCACTGATAGTAATAAGTCTGGCTTAGCTGTTGCTTGTTGAGCGGAAGTGCCTGTGCTTTATATGTTGCCTCCGGATTAGAATCGTTGCTGACGCGGTAGTTCAGCGTAAGCCGGGTTAAACCATAGTCATCCGACACATCTCCACCTAAAACCAAAAAGCTATAAAGGGTAGTATCCTGGTACTGCTCAATGCTTATCTGAGGCTGACGATCAGGAATAGTGCTTACTTGGTAACTGATCTGCTCTTTGTTGCTGCTATGGTTGTTTGTAAGCTTAATACTATAGTTCTGGCTCTGGTTAAACTTTTTACTTGCATCAAAAGAATCTCCGTCTTTTTTAGTAGTTATGGTTTCTCCTGGTTCTTCAAAAATAAGGCTGACTCTTTCTGTTTCTGTAGCTTTAAAGTTCCAGGTAAGGGTACTTCCTTCGGGTATGGTGGCATTACCAGTGTTTTGCACCACTTCTGGTTTACGGTTTAGGTAAGCCGGGTACTTAACCTCCATCTGAAAGTCTTTAAGGTTAGGGCGGGACAAAAGCTGTAGCTGATAACTATCCGACATAAAACCTGAGCCTTCCAACTGAAACTCTACAGGTTTTTGTGGTTGCTTAAAAGTGTAGGAATAAATGTTGTTGCCATTGCTGCTTAACTTCTGACGACGCCCATTATAGTTAATGTATACCTCATTAGGAACAGCTGTTCCCTCCACTCCTACATTTAAAACGAAGTCTTCGCCCCGGTAAGTCCGGAGCTGGTTGTTTTGCACTACAAACTCAAATGGTGCCAGCGGGGCATAATATTTTTTATAGTTAACGATACGCTCTGTGCCCTGTACAAAAATGGCGGGGTAAACCAGCGCTATAAGTAGGGCCGCTACTACCGGAAGTGCTATGTATTTGAGCAGAGGCTTGTTCTCTTTATATGTGACAGCCTCTGAAAAACGAAGATTATTTAACTGCCCTGTTCGTTGTTCTATACTGGCAGCAATAAGCTCATTGGTTTTATCGAAGTTCTTAAGCTGAATAGCGTTTAACAGCTTATCCCGTACGTCAGGGTAATGGGTACCTACATTAAGTGCTGCCTGTTCATCGGTTAATAGCTTCTTCAGGTTTGCAATGGCGGAAAGCGGTATGGCTATCCAGCGAACAAAAACATAAATTACTAATGCAACAAAAGAGAACAGCAGGAAAGCCCGCACATACTGCGGAAAGTAAAATAGGTATTCCAGTAAGCTATAAATAATATAAATGGAAATAAGCATTCCCACAGCAAAAATGCTACCTCTGAGCAGTAGGTTAAGGTAGAATTTCTTTTTGTACTTCTGGAGCTGATGCAGCAGCCTGTCAAGGGCATCGTTGTTTTTCATCTCTCTGCTTTTAATACTTTTAAGGCATGATAACTACAGTTATTGGTTAAGCCTGTGCATTTAACTTGTTGCAGATTAATGCATAGTGGGTTTAACAGGTGACTAAAGTATAAACTATGAACGTTTATACTTTAGTATACTACCTCTCCTCCTACTCTATTTCCAATAACACGGGGCAATGGTCTGAATGTTTGGCTTCTGTGAGAATGGCCGCCCGCTTCAATCTATCGCTTAGGTTTTCTGTTGCCATGTTATAATCAATACGCCAACCAAGGTTTTTGTTCCGTGCTCCGGCACGATAACTCCACCAGGAATAATTATGCGGTTCTTTGTTGAAGTGCCTGAATGAGTCTATAAAACCGCTTTCTATAAATTTGCTCATCCAGCTTCGCTCCTCAGGTAAAAAACCAGAGTTGTTAGCATTAGACTTAGGGTTATGTATATCAATGGCTTGGTGGCAAATATTATAGTCTCCGCTTACCACAAGTCCGGGCAATGTTTCTTTTAAGTTATTAATGTAATTGTAGAAATCATCGAGCCATTGCATCTTAAATGCCTGCCGCTCATCACCACTAGACCCTGATGGCATGTATACGCTCATCACCGAGAAATTGTCGTAATCAGCACGAAGTACACGGCCCTCATTATCATAGCTTTCTATGCCACAACCAACTTCTACATGATTAGGTTTCTGTTTAGACAGTATTGCTACGCCACTATAGCCTTTTTTTATGGCTGGGTGCAGGTACACATGGTATCCCAGATCTTCAAAAATAGTGCGATCAAATTTTGTTTCGTCTGCTTTTATCTCCTGCAGGCAAAGTACATCCGGGTTTGCCGCTTGTAACCATTCTGTAAATCCTTTGGTAATAGCAGCTCTAATGCCGTTAACGTTGTAGGTTATAATTTTCATGGGTGATTTAGAGAATCAGGTAGCACATATTAAGTAACACAGCTCAGCTTCCAGTTAACTATCATGAAGTAAAAACTAGCTGTACTTATATTTTCATTAAAAAGCACAAGTAGGTTTAAAGTGCTACTACTTGATACGGGCTACGTGATTCTTATAAAGTTTTAAAATTCATCGGCATGGTCAAAATACTCCAGTATGTGCCACTTTAGCATTTTTTCCTGTTCTTTAAGATTGGTAAATGGCAAAGGTTTAGCCGATCGGTAGTGAGGCCACCCCTCTTCGTCTATGCCTGTTAGTTCGTAGTAGCCGGACAAGCTGAACACTTTGCAGGTGGCAATGTGCATCAGGTCCTGCTTCTCTTCTTTGGTAAAGTTACGGATACCTTTCCCTAGCTCCTGAATTCCGATCAGAAACAAAATAGCATTCAGGTCGGGCTTCTTGCCAAAGGTTTTCATCATAGATGCCCGTAGGTTCGTCCATCTATGATCTAAGTTATCAGATTGTTCCATAGTTTAATAATGTAGTTGCTGATTTGTATTACTGCTCCGAAGAATTTATAACTTCATTTCGGGAGAGCCAATAAGCCATAACAATCAACAACTACATTATAGTTTAATATCAAACATTAAGTGCCTATTCTGCGCTACCCCGTTCTTTCAGTTCCTCCCAGTATTCTACAGCCCTTCTGAAATGAGGGATAACTATGGAGCCTCCTACTAAGTTAGCGATAGAAAAAACTTCCATAATTTCTTCGTCCTTGATACCTTGCTCGTAGCATTTGCCTACATGGTACTTAATACAGTCGTCGCAACGAAGCACCATGGAGGCAACTAAACCCAGCATCTCTTTTGTCTTAACATCCAGGGCACCTTCCATATAAGTATTAGTGTCAAGGTTAAAGAAGCGTTTAATTACTTTATTGTCATAAGACATAATGCGCTCATTCATGCGCATGCGGTAGTCATTGAATTCTTCTACTAAGCTCATTGTTGTGTAAAATATCGCTGATTCAGCATTAAAAAAGTGTTACATTAAAGTTACGCGAAATTATCAAGAATTCCTTAATACGACTGCCCCTTGTAGCTTTAGACGACTTGCTTTCGTTGCTGTTTCCACAGGTTTGCTATGCCTGTGACGGCGCCTTAGTACGTGGCGAGAAGTTTATCTGCACCGATTGCAATATAAAGCTGCCTTATACCGATTATCATGTTCATGGAGCTACAGCGCTTAATCCATTGCAACAGAGGTTCTGGGGTAAGGTGCCTGTGCGGTTTGCTTTCTCCTATTTACATTTTCGATCTAAAGGAAGGGTACAGCGGCTTTTGTTTAAGTTAAAGTATAAGGGAGCACAAGAGCTCGGAGAGTTTTTGGGGCAACATTATGGGGCTCTCCTTTTCGACCACCAATATGCTTCGCAGTTCGATTTAATTTTACCAGTACCGCTGCATAAGCTAAAGCTGCGCAAACGTGGCTTTAATCAGTCTGATAGCTTTGCTAAAGGTTTGGCAGAGGCGATGCAAATACCATGGAGAGGTAATGTACTGGAGAGAACAGTTAATACTTCTACACAAACAAGAAAGAACAGATTAGACCGCTGGCAAAATGTAGAACAGGTATTTCAGGTGCGGCAGCCAGATCAGGTAAAAGGAAAGCGTGTTCTTTTAGTAGATGATGTGCTGACAACAGGTGCTACTTTAGAGGCGTGTGCTGTGGCATTACTCAAGGCTGGTGCTGCCGAAATAAGCGTGGCAACTATTGCTGCAGCTTAAGCAAAATTGAAATGGTTTTCCAGAGAAACAAGTTGCTAAGTGCTGTTCTATATTACTTTAAAGATAAATTTAAAAGTAATATAGAACAGCTCCTTAAAAGGAAAGTAGCCAAAAGCAAAAAGGCCCGGAACTACCCGGGCCTTTTTGCTTTTGATTATCTAGTATCTATTTTATTTGTTAGAGCCAGCGTTGATCATGGCGCAACGGAAACCGATTGTTGCAGTTGCAGAGTCCTGAGTCATAAAGCGGCGGGTACCTGGTGATAGCCAGTAAGCCACATCTTTCCAGGAGCCTCCTTTGAAAACGCGTACTTCATCATTTATCAATGAATGGAAACCTTCATTAGCATCATAATTTTCAGCAGCATCCTGGTAACCATCACGACGGAATGGGTTTAAGTCTTCAACATCCTGGTAAGATAGTGGACGGTAAATATCCTGTACCCACTCGTTTACGTTACCAGCCATATTGTACAAACCGTAGTCATTTGGAGGATAACTGTAGATATAGTCAGTAATCATTGCTCCATCATTCAGCGAGCCAGCTATACCGGCGTAGTCACCACGGCCACGTTTAAAGTTTGCCATAAACTGACCCATTTGCTTTCCGTAAGGGTTACGCACCTGATGACCATCCCAAGGGTAAAGCCTCCTGTTGTTCTGGTTTTCATCTTCGGTGTATTGTGTACCGATCATAGCCTGAGCTGCATATTCCCACTCCGCTTCTGTTGGGAGACGGTAATTCGGTAATACATAGCCAGACTCAATAGATGGTGCAGCGCCTTCTGTAGCTCCATCATTGCCGCCACCTCTGCCAAATAAACCTCTTCTGCCGCCACCGCCGTTAGCTTCTTTGGCAAGGTTCTCATTAACCTTAGCTGTACGCCAGGTGCAGAAGTCGTTTGCCTGTAGCCAGCTTACACCAACAACCGGGAAGAAACGGAAACCGGGGTAACGCAGATAATATGTTACGTAAGGGTCGTTGAAAGACAATTGGTTAGACCAAACAGTTGTATCTGGTAGTGCAGCCTGATAAACCTCTGGTAATGAGTCGCGCTTTAAATCGTGCAGATACTCCAGCCAGTGAATGTTGGCTACTTCAGTTTCATCCATATAGAAAGAAGCAACAGTTACAGTTCGCTCAATATTGTCACGTGTCATGGCAATATCTTCTTCCATAGAACCTAAAACAGTACGACCGCCTTCAATAAATACCAACCCCGGGCCACCTGGTATATCAGCATATTCTGCTACGTCAAAAGCATTCTCATCTTCTCCATACCTGGCACCTGTGGCGGAACTGTATTCGCCAGGGCTTGTACTGGTTGGATTAGATTTGGAGCAGGCTGTTACCAAGAAGCCACCCACAACCGCAACCGATAAATACTTAATAAATTTCATAAAATAGCACCCAATTAAGATAAGGTTCTTGTAATGTAGTTTAATATGCAATTATAAATAAAATTAGAATGCCGGACAAGCAATGTTATTCTTTGTTTGATGCCCTAAGCGGCTTTTAAACAACTTATTAAAATCAATTTGTTCAAAAACAAGTGAAATTTCGTTAGCACCCCCTGCCTGATTACTAAATCCTTTTAATCCAATATCGTGGCTGAAGCCTACCTTAAACTGTTCCAGTTTCAACCCTACAATTACGGACAAGGCTTGGTCCTGGTTAGTTCCATTTACTACAGGTACACCTTTATATATTAGTCCTAACGTAAATGGAGTATAGATAGTGTGCACCCCTAAGTCAATTCTTCTGAAATTTTTTTGTTGAATATAAGTTACAGAAGGTGTGAAGCTTAGTTCAAATAACTGACCCTGTGTTTGGTAAGAACTAACATACAATTTATACCCGGAATTTAAAGTAAATCGCCTTGGAAGTGCAATCGTTTGCCCTATCCCATACTGTGGTTTATTTAAATTTGTTACTGTTAGTCCGAGCCAGAATTGGTCTGTAAACACCAGGCCTCCTGTACTGAAACTCATGTAACTGGTAGGCTCAAAAACATTTGCTTCGGCAGAGGCCAGTGCAATTTGCCCATTATCTGATAACTGATCTCCGAACACAAGATTATCATAATTTACCCGAAGGGAGGCTATACCTGCCTGTAAACCCGCTGACATAGCCCAATTTTGATTTATCTGTGTTTGGTAAGCATAACCAATACTGGCCTGTAATTTTTGCAATCCTCCAACACCGGCTTTATCTTGTTGCAACACCAGCCCGATTGCACTTTTTGTACCTGAAACCCTGTAGTCGGCAGCTAGCTGGTTTGTTCTGAAAGAGCCGTTTAAGGCAGGCCACTGGTCGCGGTAGGCAGCTGTTACACTCCAACTGTGGTTAAGACCGGCAAACGCTGGGTTCAGGTACAAACGATTCGCATACTGCTGCGTAAAATGCACGTCCTGGGCAACCGCTATAGAACAGCTCCAAAAACAAAACAAGCAGTAACAAATCTTTATTTTCAACTTCATATTAAATACTAAACTACAAACATAAACGCTTATTACATGCACTACATAAAAAGGTTATGGATAAATTAGCACGGTTTTAGCTATAATATGTAATGTAGTTAAGCCTTAAAAATAAAGAGTTACACCAGATATACCACTCAATAATATGAAAAAAGTAGTAATTGGTTTTTTTATCTTTCTGGCACTGTTGCTTGTAATTGCAGCTGTAGTACCAGTTCTTTTTAAAGATAAGATAAAACAAGCCTTAGACAAAGAGATTACCAAGAACATAAATGCAATCGTTATTTACGAGACAGATGATGTAAGCCTTTCGCTTTTCAGAGATTTTCCTAATCTATCTTTAGGTGTAGATAATCTTTCTGTAATTGGTAAAGACTCTTTTCAGACAGACACGCTGGCACAGATTCCCTCCTTCCGCTTAGGGCTGAACCTTGCCAGTGTGTTTGGAGATAAATTGAAAGTAAACAGTATTGCACTGAACGAGCCTACAATTCGTCTTATAGTTCTTAAAAGCGGGAAAGCCAACTGGGACATTTTTATAGAAGATACGACTGCCACGACTTCTGCTGATACGGCAGCCAGCGAGTTTAACATGGCTATAAAAGGATGGGAGATTAATAACGGTACCTTCTTTTACGACGACCTTACTATTCCTTTTGGTATTGCAGCTTATAACGTAAACCACACAGGCAGCGGCGACTTTGAGAAGAGCGTGTTCGATATGGATTCCAGAACTACTGCCGATCGCTTTACTATGACTTATGCCGGAGCTAATTACATAGAGAATGCTAAGCTGAACGCCGATGTAACGCTGGCGATGGACCTGGAGAAATCGCTTTATACCTTTAAAGACAATAACATCAGAATAAATGAATTCCCTTTTCAGTTTTCAGGTACCATTCTGTTGCCAGATGCTGATTACATGGATTATGACCTTACTTTTAAAGCAACAGAAACTGACTTTAGAAATGTGCTGTCGATAGTGCCTGGCATGTACAGCGAGCAGTTCGAAGACATTAAAACAGAAGGAAAACTAAGCTTTGACGGCTTCTTTAAAGGACGCATGACTGATTCCTTAATGCCCAGCTATGGTGTTGATCTCAAAATTATAGAAGGGATGTTTAAATACCCTGATTTACCTGAAGCTGCCCATAATATTAACGTAGATATGAGCGTGGCCAGCCAGGATGGCACTCCTGCTGCTACTAACGTTAATGTGCGTCAGTTTCACCTCGATTTAGGTAAAAATCCTGTGGATGCCAAGGTTGTAGTGAATGGGTTAGAGCCGATGCAGGTAGATGGTAACGTGAAAGCTAATGTAGACCTTGCCGAAATAACCAAGGTGTTTCCGGTGGAGGGTATGACATTGCGCGGACTACTAAAAGTGGATGCAGATGCCAAAGGTACCTATAGCGAAACCAGTATGCCTGTGGTTAATGCCGATATGCGCTTGACGAATGGCTATGTGAAATCTGCTGATTTCCCTGCGCCTATTCAGAGCCTAAATGTCATAGCTAATATTCTGAATACCACTGGCAACACCGACGATACCCGCATCAACATACAGAATTTTAATATGACACTGGATGGTGAGCCACTGGAAGGTCGTGTTTTGGTACAGGGTATTGATCAGCCTGCTTTCGACGCAAACGTTAAAGGTATACTAGACCTGACGAAGCTTACAAAGATATTCCCGCTGGATAACATGACTGTTTCCGGACGAATAAATGCGAACATTGCTGCGAAAGGTAAGGTGAGCGATATAGAGGCAGAACGTTACAACAATGTTACTGCAAACGGTAGCATGGCTGTGAACAACCTTAACTTTGTGAGCACTGATTTGCCCCAAGGCATTAAAATAGACAAAGCGAATGCTGTGTTCAACAATGAACGTATCGAACTTCAGAACATGAGCGGTTACCTGGGCAAGAGCGATATTCAGGCTAGTGGTACTATCTCTAACTACCTGGGCTATGCTTTGGCAGAAAATCAATCATTACGCGGAAACTTTAACCTGAGCTCTAACAAATTTAATGTAAATGAGTGGATGGTTGACCAGAACACAGGTGAAAGCGTGTCTGCCTCGCAGGAGGCTGAGGGCGTTGTGGAAGTGCCCGCGAACTTAGACGTAACGCTTAATATTGATGCCAAGCAGGTTGTGTATAATAACCTGAACCTGAATAACGTAAGTGGCCGTGTTCTGGTGAAAGACCAGGTGGCGCGCCTGCAGCAGGTTTCTTTCAATACACTTGGTGGTACATTTGCCACCAGTGGTAGTTATAATACCCAGAACCTGCAACAGCCTCTGTTCGATGTGAATCTTGATATTAAGAATCTGAAGTTTAAAGAGGCGTTCAATGCTTTCAGTACAATTAAAACACTGGCTCCTATTGCTGGTTTACTGGAGGGTACTTTCTCTACCAAGTTCAACTTTGCCGGAGAACTTGGTCAGGACATGGCGCCGGTTTTTAAAACTTTAGACGGACAAGGTATTATAGATGTTGTAAGGGCTGCCGTGAGTGATGTGAAAATTGTAGACAAGATCAGTAGCCTGACAAATTTTGAAGAGCTTAAAAACTTTGTGGTGGAAGGCAAGAGATTAGAAGCTGAAATTGTAAATGGAAGCTTAGTCGTTAAGCCGTTTGACCTGAACATAGGTAACATAGATATGACTGTGGGAGGATCTAACAACGTGAATGGCCAGATTGATTATGTAACAGCTTTGAAAGTGCCTGCCGGTAAAGTAGGCCGTGAGTTAAATACGAGGCTAGCCAGCCTGTTAGGTAACGACCAACTACAGAACTCGGAGCGTATTACGCTAAACCTTAATATAGGAGGTACTTTGTCAGACCCTCGTGTTGCTTTAGCTGGCGGTTCTGTTAAGGAACAGGCAACAGAAGTTGTGAAGAATGTGGTGCAGGATAAACTGAACAATGCCAAAGCCCAGGCAGAACAGCGTAAACAGCAACTTCAGGATAGTGTTACAGCCGAGTTGAACAGGAGAAAAGAAGCGGCTGAACAAAAAGCCCGTGAAGAGCTGGAGAAGAAGCGAAAAGAAGCTGAGCAGGAGGTGAAAGGCAAAGCAACCGATCTGCTGAAAGGCCTTCTTAAACCAAAATCAAATACTCAGCCTGATACAACCAAGACAGGTAATTAATGATATCATCAATACAAACCAAAACGAGCTTTCCAAATGATGGAAAGCTCGTTTTGGTTTGCTAAATGGTGGTTTTGCATGTTATCAATAAACCTGCCCCATTAGCTCCCGCACATAAGTAACATAGTCAGTGTTAGGAGGGGTGTGCCCGTTTTTACGCAGGTCAGTAGCTACCTGAGCACGATGGTAAGAAGCATGGTTAAATGCGTGCGTCAGGATGTCCAGTACTCGGGTACTGTACTGGTTGCCAAGGCTGTTAGAGTAGTCGATCAGGCGGTTAAACTCTGTTTCGTCGCTGTTAGCTACCAGCTCAGCTATTTTGTAAGAAGCTGATTGGTGTAGTTCTTTCAGTTGCTCCAGGTTATGCTCCTGCCATACTTTCACAGGGCTATCAGTGCCGGTGATACGAGCAATCCAGATAGCCTGTGCATTCAGAACATGGCTAAACAGTCGCAGCGAGTTTGCTGGCACTTCCGGCAAGCTGCTAAACACATCCAGCATTGTTTGGTTTGCCCAGATGTTATACTCCGACAGGTTTTTTAATACGTCGTTTCCAGTCATTTTTATTTGTCTATCGTTTATCTTCCCAAATTAAAGTTTCTTCTGATCTTTTTTCAAAAAAATCGGTACAACGACCGTCTCCCTTGCCCGTTATGCCTCCGTCTGGTTCACAGAGAGTGTTACTCTTTACATCGTAAAGCTTGCCTGGTATATCGCAGCAGCGGCCTGTAAGGTAATATACTTCCTGATCGTTATAGGTATAGCGGTAGATTTTAGCAGGTGGGTTGGCAGGGCCTTCTGCTTCTAAGTCACGAATAAGATCGCTTAGCCACGGTGCACTTTTTGCGTTGGCATTCTCACCAGCAGAGCCTTGAATAGACTTTCCTGGTGTGCAGGCAACTAATAAGCATAGCAGCAGGACTATTAGAAATGATTGTTTTACGGTAGCCATACAGGCGCTCAGAAAGTAATAAGCAAAAGTAAATATTTAATTACGAATTATGAGCCTATATTGATGAATGTGTAGGTCTGATAAGACAAGCAGATACCAAGCTTTACGTGTGCTTTGCCAGGTTAAGGAAGGATATCACATAAGGTACAAAGATGATAAGCCCTACAATAGCAACGGCAATGGACGCGGCTAGTACCGCACCAGCGGCTAAATCTTTGGCTTTTCCTGCCAGGGGATTATATGCAGGAGAAACTAAGTTTACAACAGTCTCAATGGCTGTGTTAAAAACTTCAGCTGTAAATACTAAGCCAATACAACCAATTAGCAGACACCACTCTGTCTTTGTCACATCAAAAAAGAAACCTGCTCCTACTACTCCTAAAGTAGAAAGCACGTGCAAACGCATGTGCGGCTCAGACCTTACGGCAGAGTTCAAGCCCCTGAAGGCAAACTTAAAGCTGTTGTAGCGTTTTTTGAAGTAGGTCTGCAACCTTGTACAGTTATAGATTTAAAATATGAATGGTTATACTTAGCCGTGGCAGATGGAGTTAAGCTAAATTATATTTCATGAAACTTATTAGTTGCTGTAGTTCATCAATATTCTGAATTACAGCTTACGGTACATAATATATGCGTCCACCAATCCTTTTTCAGCGTGATTAAAGCCTTCAGGTATAATGCCTACAATCTCAAAGCCTGCTTTTTGCCAGAGGTTTACTGCTGGTGTGTTTGTACTAACCACAATATTGAACTGCATGGCTTTAAAGCCTTGGCTTCTGAGCTCTTCCAGAGAGTGTTCCCATAGCCTCTTCCCTATTCCTTGCCCGTGTGCCTTCGGGTGCACCATATAAGATCCGTTGGCAACATGGGAGCCTAAGTCGATCTGGTTTGGCTTTATGATGTATGTACCTAATATTTCATCATCCACTTCAGCAACATACGTATGCATGTAAGGAGCAAACCAATGTTTGGGTAAATCAGCTTTTGGTGTATCCGGCGAGAAGACGTAGGTATCTCCTGACTTTATCACTTCTCGAAAGATTTCCCACACAGCATCCAAGTCTTCAGCTGTGGCTTTTTTAATAACCATAGGTTTTATTAAAAGAACATTAATATAAGAAAACGACTGTAAAAAATTGCTTATAAAGCAGCAGAGCCGCAACTTTTGCGGCTCTGCTGCTTTATAAGCTAAAGTCTCAGGTTAATTGTCTGTATATTCTGACTTCAATTTATGGCCGAATACTTTTCTGAACTTGTCTACTTTCGGGCGTATCACAAAGCTGCAGTAGGGTTGCTGCCCGTTGTTCTCAAAGTAATTCTGGTGATAGTTCTCCGCCGGATAATAATTTGTAAGTGGTTCTATGGCCGTAACAATAGGATCATTAAAAGCCCCGGATGCATCTAATTCCTGCTTATATTTCTCCGCTAGCTGCTTTTGCTCTTCGTTATGGTAGAAAATAACGGAGCGGTATTGCGGGCCCACGTCATTTCCCTGTCGGTTTAAAGTGGTAGGGTCATGGGTTTCCCAGAACACTTCCAGTAGCTCTTCAAAGCTTATTTTCTGCGGATCGTATGTGATTTGGAGCACTTCAGCATGCCCTGTAGTTCCTGTGCAAACCTGCTTATAACTAGGGTTTTCCACATGGCCTCCTGCATAGCCTGATGCCACTTTTTCTACTCCTTCTAATTGTTGAAAAACTGCCTCTGTGCACCAGAAGCATCCGTTACCAAATGTTGCTATTTCCATATTTATTTTTTGTTTGAATAAGGATGCTGGCATTAGTTTAACCAGTTCCTGATACCGCTACCATCTATGCCTTTGCTTGTTTGCCTGAACACCTCTTGAGGCTATCAATATTGCGGTTTCCTAATTTAAAGATAACTCAAAAATCCCTTATGATTGCTATTGTCTGCTATACGTTTCGTAAACCAGAGTGGGTTGTTAAGCTATATAAGAACAAATTCAAAGCAGGATAGTTTGAAACATTTTGTTAGGAACTGACTGTTACTAACAAAACAATCAGACGAATGACAAAGGCAGCAGACACTCATAAGCCTCTTATAGAGCAGAGCATTCCGAAAGATTTAGAAACGGCAACCTTTGCTATGGGTTGTTTCTGGCGCCCAGATGCACTATTCGGAAGCATCGAAGGCGTTGTGCGAACCCGGGTAGGTTATACAGGAGGTACTACAGAAAATCCGACCTACTGGATGCTGGCAGATCATATTGAAACCGTTCAGATAGATTATGACCCTGCTGTGACAGAGTACAGAGCCTTACTAAATATATTTTTCTCCAGCCACAAGGCTACACAGGAGGCGTGGAAACGGCAGTATATGTCCGCTGTGTTTTTCCATAATCGGGAGCAGGAAGGATTGGTTTACCAGGCAAAAAAGAACCTTGAAGCACAATCAGGAAGTAAAGTTTATACTACTATTTACCCTTACAGGCAGTTTTATCTGGCAGAAGATCGGCATCAGAAATATAAACTACAGCGCCGACTTACTTTGATGAGGGAGTTTAGGAGTATGTATCCGGATATGATGAGTTTCATTAATTCTACAGCCGCAGCACGTGTAAACGGCTACCTGTATGGCTACGGCAACAGAGAGCGCTTACAGCAAGAAATCAATAGCTTTGGCTTATCTGCTACTGCCCAGGACATGTTGTTAGATAAATTGGAAGTGCCTAGAGTGATTAACTGTGGTAGTTAGCATAATTCCCAAAGTGCACTTACATTACCTTTGGCTATTGTTCTCTTCAAGCTTAAGGGAATCTGCATTAATACAGTATCTGACATTAGTTGGAGTCCTGCTGTCTTCAAACAAATGGCCCAAGTGTTGCTTGCACTGGCTACACAGTAGTTGAACCCGATGCCGACCATAGGTATCCAGCGGGTTCTGTTGTACATTATCTCCAACGTGCGCCCAAAAGCTGGGAAAGCCAGAACCGACATGAAACTTCTTTTCTGCCTCAAACAACACACTTCCACAACGGGAGCATGCGTAAACTTTGTGCTGCTCTTCCGGGTTTTGTTGTTTTGGAAGTTGTATCTTCTGGTTTCTGACCATACCTTAATATTGAAAGAGCGTAGAAGTTTAAAGAAGGTTTACAGTTAATAAAAAAGCAGATGCTTCTTTACATCTGCTTTCTACTGCTAGGTTATTTCTCTAGTTCTTCTGCTGGCACAAACTGCAATGAGAGTGAGTTTACGCAGTGGCGCAGGTTTTTTGGTGTCAGGTACTCACCTTTGAATACGTGGCCTAAATGTCCTCCGCAGTTGGCACAAACAATTTCTGTTCTTCTGCCATCAGCATCAGGTATGCGCTCTACAGCTCCTGGTATCTCATCATCAAAGCTTGGCCACCCACAGTGCGATTCAAATTTAGACTCAGATGTATAAAGTGGCGCATTGCAGCGTTTACACAGGTATATACCTTCAGCTTTATGGGAATCATACTTACCTGTACCCGGATACTCTGTTCCTTTATGAACTATAATTCTTTCTTCGTCTCTGGTTAGTTGATTATATTCTGATGGATCTTTCGCTACTTTCATATTACTGTTCTGTTTTTTTCTTTTATACGTGTACTTGTATAAACAAATAATAGGCCGAAAGGGTTTGGAATGACGAAGTGTCGGAAGCGTAACTGAATATCTAGGCTTTCTTCAAGTACATGGTTTTAAGCACCACTTGGCTCTTCCCTATTCTGCATTCTACTTCTTCCGGGCTGTTTGTCAGGCGGATGTTTTTTATTACATTGCCTCTTTTCAGGGTTGTAGGCATGCCTTTTACCTTCAGGTCCTTTACTACATGCACAGAGTCTCCGTCTTGCTAGATGTTGCCGTTGCTGTCTTTTACGTCCATTGTTTTGCTATTTAGAGCGCCAAAGGTAGCAAACTTCTAAAGAATGCTTGTGGGTAAACTCAGAGCAGAAGATAGTATGCTCCTTTACAAGCAACTGCAGCCAAACAGGCCTTCCTCTGCATACCATAAATGAATTATATTATTACCCATTTGCATAACTGATCCTCTTGATGGTGTGTCTAAAGTATTGTTCAGCGTAAAAGTATCTGCGTAGGTAAAATAAAGGCCTTCAACTTCCTCCAGAGCAGCATATTAAAAGAAGATGCTGTTATCTCCTTTAAATCTTTAGCCTCACCCGCTTGTTTACAAGAAACTGTGTCGGGCAAAATCAGGAACAGAGAAAGGTATTTGTAGTGCTGTTTCATATTTTATCTGTTAAAGATTATGCGGCAGTTGTAACTCCTTTTTTATTTATGGCAAGTCAACTTCAATAACAGAAATATAGCTAAAAACAACGTTAAAATGTTTGTAGAACCTTTCTGACATCAATGATTCACTTCTAAAACTATGCGCTATGAAAATGCAGCACTATTTATTTTTTAGGAATCTTTTTGGCGTTCAGTAATAGCTGTCTTATCAATGGCTGAATAGACATTTACTATAGAGCTCTTAATACTTAAGTTAGCAGTCGCTAAGCCACAACTTAAATATTGGAACTATGGTTTAGCTATTATTGGCTTTTCATTCTTGTTAGAGTTGAATGATAGGAAAAAGGTAATATAATATAATGTATTTACAGTAAGGATTTACTCCTCTCCGCACATGCCGTAAGCTTGTGTACAGCGGTAACTTATAAAGAAGTATGGCAGCAAGTTAACAACTTGCAGAAGTACATAGGTAGGAAATGCCGTTTACAAACTGGCTGCAAAATATAGCCATAAGTTACGCTATTGCCAAGCTTGCGGAGTGTGTGAATGAACTAAAACGGTAGATCATCCTCCTCTACTTCATATAGCTTATAAAGTCTTTGCTCCTCTTTAAGAAGTATACTTAACCCATCTTGAGAAATTTTATATGCATAAAAGTCTTCACCACGTCCATCAATATCATTTTCTTTTTGGATTAGACCTAATTTTTCCAATTTGATAGATGATATGTCAATTCTCGGATCCCTAATTTTTAAAGTTTCTTTGATATACCATAAATTTAACCCAGTTGGAGAGTCAGTTGCTGTTGCAATAAGTACAGCTAAAAATTTAAAATCAATTTCAGATAAGTTTATGTTAGTGATATGAAAGTTAGGACTTGAAGCTTTGTAAGTATTAACAGTTTTTATCAAGCCCAATGTTTCAATTTCCCTTTTCATAAGTGAACACGCAAAATTTAGAGCGGATGTAATATCTCCATCAGATCTTTTTGGTTCATAATCAGCAGTTGTTACTCCAAGTAGATCGGTAGGGAAGTGTAAATCAACATTCCTTGGTTTTACAATAAAGCTCCTTTGTTTACCGATAGTTCCAATAAATAGTCCAAGCTCAAAAATCACGTTGTCTCTAACAACTTTCTCTTCAATATTTCTAATTGTTGCTATATCATCTTGAGAAAAAATGAAAGCTGCAAAATCAACAGAAGAAGCCTTTTCTATTAGAGAATCAATAGTGTTGTTTGCTAGTTTAAATGTACCATTTCTCCAAATAGTAACTTCACATGAATGATCTAAATTCTCATTGATAGCATCAGCTATACTTAAGCTTTCTGTTGAGCATCCAATAAACAACCTTGGCTTTCTTTCCATCACGTCTAACATTAAGTAGAAGTATAAATATAGCAAAAGATGTAAAGAATTGTACTAAAAAAAGCAGCTCCTGCAAAAGCTGCTTTGCCTTTATCTACAATACAAGCAAAAGTCTTGTATCAAAATCTAACACTAATAATTACTTTTTCAAGCTGCCGATCATTTCTTCTGGCTTTACCCACTCGTCGAACTGCTCGTTGGTTAGCAGGCCAAAGTCGGTAGCTGCCTGGCGAAGTGTAGTGCTATCGAAAGCATACATCCCTGCATTTGGTAAAAACTTAGGAGTATCAGATAAATCTGATTGATTACTAATCCAAAGTTATGAAGGCTTTTTATTGACCCGGGCACAGCACCTCCTTAAAAAAGGAAAATTTTTTCCTGTAGCTATTCAGTTAGTAGATTCTTAAATACACAACTACCATTTAATTTATATTTCTAAATTTGCTTTCCAGCAAATCAGTACTTTAATCAATAGCGGTGCCGAGTTTATGGAGTCAAACGAGGATAATTTTCAGATGATGTTCTTAAATCAGCCACAAAGGCAAAACCCTATTGCCAGTATAGAAGGAGGACAATTTAGAAACCAATTTTTCCTAATCGTTTCATTGTTAATCTAATGAATGAAAAAGAAGATACAAGGCAACCCTCTTATTTTGTGGCTTTCCCATACAACTCAGATTCCTATAAAGGGTCAACTGTACTGGACTTTGAGCCCTCCGCGCAATATTCAAGGTTACACAGTTATCTGAAGGGAACTCCATCGGCTGTGAGTCAAGAAATGATTAACGAAGACGGCAGCTTGGAAGGTGGTGCTACAACTTATGGCGGAGATGCCCCATCCAGGTTGTTGCTTTATTCAGAATATAATTTTATAAGAGCAGAAGCTGCCTTAAGATTAGGTGCATCGGGCAATGCTGAAACGTTCTTTCAAGAGGGAATAAAGGCTTCTATGGCATATGCAGGGGTGCCTGCATATGTGGCTGAATTTGGCTCACTGGTAGGCACCGAAGAGGAGATGCTAGAGCAAATTATCAATCAAAAGTACATTGCAAACTTTGGTGTTCTCATGGAAAACTGGACTGACTGGAGAAGAGCGGGTTTTCCTGATATTACGCCTATTCCAACTCCTATAGCCGTTTATAATGAAGTTCCAAGATCTCTGTTTTATCCTTTTAATGAAGTAAGCAGCAATCCAAATATTGAGCAGAAGGAGTCTTTACAGGAAAGAGTTTTCTAGGATGTTCGGCAGTAGATAAAAAGCTACTAAAAAGTCGGAGCAGCACTTTTATCTGACTTGTTTGTCCTCCCTATGAAAAAGTCACCTCAATACTTTTTGTCAAGTATATTTAACCGACACAGGAATACCTGAATTTAAACGTTAACATTTATGAAGCACTTTTTTACGCTAGGATTTCTTCTCTTGGCACTTACAGTTCTTCCATTATCAGCGCAGGAGCACTTGCTGAACATGGATTCTACGGTTACCACAAAACATGAAGTTACGATCAAAGGCCAACGCATTCGCTATACTGCCACGGCAGGTACCCAGCCTGTCTGGGACGAGAACGGCAAACCAATTGCAGGCTTATTTTATACTTATTATGAGCGGTCCGATGTAAAAGACCTAACATCTCGGCCGTTGGTAATTTCCTTCAACGGCGGGCCAGGCTCGGGCTCGGTATGGATGCACATTGCCTACACCGGACCGCGCTTGTTGCAGATTGACGAGGAGGGATACCCTGTGCAGCCTTATGGTATCAGAGAGAATCCCTATTCTATATTGGACGTAGCCGACATCGTTTACGTGAACCCGGTTAACACTGGTCTCTCTAGGGCTTCTGATACACTTGACAAAGATGCTGTGAGTAAAAAGTTCTTTGGCGTAAACGCCGATATTAAGTACCTAGCCGAGTGGATTAATACCTTTGTGAGCCGTGAAAGCCGATGGGCTTCGCCGAAGTATCTTATTGGAGAAAGCTATGGCACCAGCCGCGTCTCGGGCCTTGCCTTGGAACTTCAGAACGCGCAGTGGATGTACCTGAATGGTGTAATACTGGTGTCTCCCACTGAACTGGGAATTGAGCGGAAGGGCCCCGTGGAGATGGCTCTTCGCCTTCCCTATTATGCTGCCACGGCCTGGTATCACAATGTTCTGGACCCTGAATTGCAGCAAAAAGATTTAACAGCCATGCTGCCGGAGGTAGAAGATTTTACTATTAATGAGTTGATTCCGGCTATAGCAAAAGGATGGTCTCTTGATGAACAAAAGAAAAATGAAATAGCAGCAAGAATGGCCCGTTACTCGGGTTTATCCGAAAAGGTGATTCTGCAGCACAATCTGGACGTGCCCACGTCCTTTTTCTGGAAAGAGTTGCTTCGCGACCAGGGCTACACCGTAGGCCGCCTAGATTCACGGTATCTTGGCATAGATCGACAGGAGGCTGGAGAGCGCCCCGACTATGCCCCCGAATTGACTTCGTGGTTGCATTCATTCACGCCAGCCATAAATCTGTACATAAAGGAGGAGTTGAAGTACAACACCGATATAAAGTATAACATGTTCGGGCCGGTTCGCCCTTGGGACAATAGCAACGACAACACTGGAGACAATCTACGACAGGCAATGGCTCAAAATCCGAACTTGTACGTAATGACACAATCAGGCTACTATGACGGCGCCTGTGATTACTTTAATGCCAAGTATTCTATGTGGCAGTTAGACCCTAGCGGCAAAATGAAAGACCGCATAAGCTGGAAGGGCTACCGTAGTGGTCATATGATGTACCTGCGCCAAGAGGATTTGGTAACTGCCAATGAGGATATTCGTGCGTTTATCCGAAAGACTCTGCCAAAGGCTAACCAACCTGCAAAATACCAACTATCTGGCAAGCGGCACTTGGGTAGCAAATAGGCTCAATATTATTATTCAGGCTGGGGCTTTCAAAGCAGCCCTAGCTTGAGTATTTCAACAATAGCCTAAAATTGTATTAAGGAAGGCTACTGATTCAGGTTGATAATCGGGCCTTCTGCCCTCTTTTATGCTCTAGGCACAGTCTCTCAAAAATTACCTTTATTAGTTGTCTGCATGAAAGTAGAATACTTGAAGATGCTAATACTTCCATTAACCTGCCTTTGCTGCGGTCGTTGTATACGTTCCCTCCTGTTTCACCTCCTCCGCTCGTTTTAGCTTTCCGCGTTGCTGCAGAAGCTTTACCAATAGCTGCCTCGCCTCCCAGTTTTGCGGATTACGGAGTAGTAACTTCTCATAAGCCCGCTGGGCTTTCTTTACTTCTCCCTGCGCTGTCCACAGCTTTGCCCACGCCAGTTGGTTGGCTCCTGTCTCGGCAAGGGTTACTGGTTCAGGTAGTTTTTGCAAAATTGCTTCGGCTTTTGCCGTCTCTCCTAAGCTAGCATATAGCCCTGCTAGGCGGTATTCTTCACCGCGAATCTTTACCTTACCTACCAGCAGTGGTTGTATAGCTGCCTTAGCACCGGCCTCATCGCCTTGTGCTAATTTGTAACTAGCCATCCGCAACATGTAGTCGGCACGCGGTGAACCTGAGGCAGCCAGAATCCGCTGTGCTTCCAACAAAGTTTTATAAGCAGTTTCATAATTACCTAGTGCGGCCAGCACATCAGCATATTGCCGTCGCAACTCGTAGTTTTGAGGCTTCATGGTTACCAGCTTCGCCAGTGGCTGTACGGCTGCACTATCTCTGTAAATTGAGCCTTTCAGCCAGTATGCATAAGCCTGTGCCTCATCCCTGCGGCCACGAAGATAAGTAGAGATAGTTGGCGCATCCTGCACATATTCTTCTGCCACGGCAATAGCCTCAGGCACCATACTGTAGCTGGCGTAAAATTCCCGAAACTGTTGGTTGACGGAAGCCCGTAGTAGCAAATCACCCTCAAGTTCTAGTGCTTTTCGGTAAAGTTGTACCTGCGCTTGCAGTGCCTCTTCCTCTTTTAGTTGGCCATCTTGCTTTTGCGCTTCTTTTAGCTTTGCCTCCGCTAGGTAAGTTGGTGCAAAATTTGGATTTATACTCTTTGCCTTCTCCAGCCACTTTTGCGCCGAAGTATAAACTTTCTGTTGCTGCTTTACTCTGGCGTAAGCAAGTATAGCCGGTTGATATTGAGCATCCCAGGTAAGGGCCGTGTCAAGCAAAGCAGTGGCTTTGGCTAAACTCTCCGCCTGTTCGGCTCGCTCCGCCAAGTTCAGGTACACCTGTGCCCAATTGCTGGCCATCGCCTGCTGGTCGCCTGCCAGATAGGCTTGCTGCCGCTTTACCATTTTATCTAGAAAGGTGTATAACTCCGGGTCTTTGGCTTTCAGGTCGGTAGTGGTGTTAATGGATTTATGGTTAAGCGGATGTACTTTCACTGGCTCAAAATAGGCTGGGTAGGTCTGGGCCAAGTACTCGTGCTCATTGTTAGCAGAATAATAATCGAGGGTTCGACCATCTTTCATAGCATTCAAATATAGCCGCCTCACCTCGCGCTTTTCGCCATCTGTAAACACCATCTGGTGGTACAGGTGCGTGTACTCATGCAACACCACATTTCGCTCTAAATAGGATCCGCGCATTACATACTCAATGGCTGCCGCACCGCTTCCCACCCCACGGATGTCCATCCACTGCCGGTTGTCAAACGTGGTGGCCTGCCGGAAATAGGGTGATTGCATGGCCATGGCCAAATCATGGTGCAGCGGCGGAATCACGAACGTTTCGCCTTGCCTGGATAAAAAAGGAAAATAGACAATGCTTTCGTATAACTGCGACCACACCATCTTTTGCACCTCACTGCCCGGGTAGTAGGCCACATCCGGGAATACCTTAGTAAAATTTACCACGTCTTTGATATCTGTTTGCTGGACTACTTGCTGCAATGAGTCATAGTCGTGCAGATAGGTAAGCTGTTTCTGTTTGATGACAGCAGCAAGGGCATTATGCGCCGGGCCATAGTGTTCTTTCTGTTGGAGGATGTGCTGGAAAATAGCCTGTGCCGAGTCGAGACGCATTTGGCGGTTCATATTAAAAGCCATGTAATAGGCAGATCCACGCAGCATTGTTGGCAAAACCGACATCGGATATGCTTGCTGCACATCAGTTGCTGCCTGGAGAGCTTCCGTTATTTTGTTTTGGGAAATTAATTCATCTGCCGCTTTTAATGCCTCACGCACTTCTTCATCTTCCGTTTGCGCATAGTCAGCATAGGTGAGGTTTGTGTGGCCATTGCCCCAGTGCCAATGGGTAATGTAATGTAGTGGGTTCAGCGCCAACGCCAGCTCCCATTGCGCGGCCATGTCGTTGAGCTGCGAAGCATCTATACGACGCCAGATGGCGTAGCCATAGTTAAAGCGGGCATCAGCGTCAAAAGGATTGATGGTAAGGCTTTTGATGAGCGGCACTTCTGCCAGCTCCGGTTTTTGGTTCCAGAAGTGTACGTCCGATTCCAGTAAATAAGCCGCCGCGTTTTCTGGATTCCACTGCATTACCTTTTTTGCCCAGGCAAGTGCCTCATCATATTTCTTTTGGAGCATCAGTATGCGCCCAATGGCCAGCGCTGCTTCCTCATCTTTTGAATTCCCCTCCCATACTTGCCGGGCCGCAGACATCGCTTTAGGTAGCTCCCAAGCCTGTACCTGCAGCTTGCTTTGTAGCAGCAGTGCTTCCCGCTGTTTTGGGTTTTCTTTTAGTACCTCCTGCACTAAATCCTCAGCGTGACGAAACTCATTTTGAAGGATGAATAGTTTTGCTTTTGCTAACTTGGTCTGACTTGATGGCTTTGTAGCTAAAAGTATTTGCGCCGCCTCCTGCCATTCGCCCAGTTCCAGTAACCTAGTGGCTTTTTCAGCTGGGTTTATCTCTTGGTTCTGACGCACTCTTTCTCTTTCTTGCTCCAGCTTCTGACGTACAGCCGCTACATCGTCAGGATGCTGGGCAAAAGCGGGATAGACAAGAAGTAGAAAGAGGTTAAGAAATAGAAATGCTTTTTTAGCGGAGGAAAACGCAACAGTAAGCAGCGAAAGTATCATAGGCAAAGAGTTAGGGGATTTTAAATAAGAGTTTATCTTATAACATGTTATGAAGGAATCTGAACTGGAAACCTAAGATAATCAAATATAAAACAAGTCAGTATAATATACCTATATTAATATGTTTACATTTTTAAGATCATCCTAATATGGAATTGCAATGTTTTACTGTAGAATTTTTTCAGACAGTCCCTGCTGGTTATACAATAGGTTTTCATATTGGCAAGAAGTTAGGAGCCAAAAGTAAAATGCTTCCTTTTCCGGTTGCAGAAGCTAGTCTCTCGAGGTATTCATGAAATCAACCCCCAACTCATCAGCTACCTCTTTTACCGAGCCTCTGGCATAGGAGAGGTCGAAAGCCGTCCACCTGATTGAGGAGTCAAATACGCATCTTCAATATAAATATATCAAACAAAAAAGCAGCTCCTGCAAGAGCTGCTTTTCCTTTATCAACAATACAAGTGTAAAAGCTTGTATCTAATACTAATAATTACTTTTTCAAGCTGCCGATCATATCCTCTGGCTTCACCCACTCGTCAAACTGCTCGTTGGTGAGCAGACCTAGATCAATGGCAGCCTGGCGAAGTGTAGTGCCTTCTTTGTGGGCTTTCTTCGCAATCTTAGCAGCGTTATCGTAACCGATGTGTGGATTCAGAGCAGTAACAAGCATCAAAGAGTTCTCCAGGTTATGCTTAATGCGCTCTCTGTTTGGCTCTATACCTACCGCACAGTGCTTATCGAAAGAGTCGCAGGCATCACCGATCAATTGGGCGCTCATCAGCAGGTTATAGATCATTACTGGCTTGAACACGTTCAGCTCAAAGTGGCCGTTCATGCCCCCTACTGAAATAGCCACGTCGTTACCTATTACCTGGGCGCAAACCATGGTCATGGCCTCAGCCTGTGTAGGGTTTACTTTACCTGGCATTATAGAAGAACCCGGCTCGTTCTCTGGGATGGTAATCTCAGCGATACCAGAACGAGGGCCGGAAGCTAACAAACGAATATCGTTGGCTATCTTCATCAGGCTAACTGCCAGTTGCTTCAGGGCACCAGAAGTTTCTACAATAGCATCGTGTGCTGCAAGTGCCTCAAATTTGTTTGGAGCTGTGATGAACTCATGACCGGCAAACTCAGAGATCTTTTGTGCCACCAGCACATCGTACCCTTGTGGTGTATTAAGGCCTGTACCTACAGCAGATCCACCTAAAGCCAGCGTGCTCAGGTGATCGAGTGTATTGCGAAGCGACTTCATGCCGTAATCCAGCTGTGCTACATAGCCGGAAAGCTCCTGGCCTAGTGTCAGTGGAGTAGCATCCATCAGGTGCGTACGGCCAATCTTCACCACATCCATAAAAGCTTCGGACTTGCTGTGCAGCGTGTCGCGCAGTTTCTGCACCATTGGCAGGGTATGCTCTACTACTTTTTTGTAAGCAGCAATGTGCATTGCTGTTGGGAAAGTATCGTTAGAAGACTGCGACTTGTTTACATCGTCGTTCGGGTGGATTTTCTTTTTCTCATCCGTCAGGTTGCCGCCCAGCAATACGTGTGCACGGTTAGCTACCACTTCGTTTACGTTCATATTAGATTGTGTACCGGAACCCGTCTGCCACACAACCAGCGGAAATTGATCTGCCAGCACGCCCTGCAAGATCTCGTCACAAACTTTACCAATAATATCTGCTTTCTCCTGTGGTAAAACGTCTAACTCTGCGTTAGCAAAAGCAGCTGATTTTTTAAGAATTGCAAAAGCATCAATCACTTCTGTTGGCATAGTTTGGCCGCCAATAGTGAAATTTTCTTTAGAACGCTGTGTTTGTGCGCCCCAGTATTTGTCTGCAGGCACCTCTATAGGGCCCATGGTGTCTTTTTCTACACGAACTTGCATATCGTTTTATATTGAGTTTGAAAGAAAAATCTTCTATGGCAAAGCTATAAAATTAATCTTAAAGATGAGGCCCGGCTTGTTGTGCAATGCTTATTAACAGCAGCAATACCTCTTTAGCACTAACTCTTCTTCACGCCGAATAACATCGGTAAATATTCTTTAATATAACTTATCGTATTACCCGATTACCCGACTCCTGAGCTAGTAATGCTATCATCTCAAGCTGTACAGTTTTCAGGTAAGTAGTGTTTAAAATGGTCTGGTCGTTAAACGTAATCAGGTACTCCCCCTCCTGCCCTAGGTAATGAATACTTTGTATTTCCTGCATTGGGTAAACACGTTTTTCCATCAGAAAATTTGTAACAACCAGGCTTTCTTCGTTTATGCTTACGTGCCAGCGTGTGGCCAGCCAACCTACGGCTCCTGAAATCAGGAGCAAGACAAGCAGTAGCAAAGCATAAACCCTCTTAGAGTTGTGCCCTTCCTGTTGGCGCAAATAGCTTTTATACAATTCGTATTCTTGTCCTAAAAAAGCTCTTTGTGTAATGCGCAAGGGTATGAGCGCCAGCGTTAGCCCTACCAGCAGGCCAGGGGCAAACATAGCCCTGAAATTTGGGGTAAGCAGAAAAAGGCTATTTCCGGAGTTGTGAATAATGCTTGCAATAAGAGACAACATACCTGCACTAAAGACAGACAAAATACAGGCAAAGAAGTAATAGACAATCGTTAACTTAAACTCCTGTTTTTGGATGTATTTTACTTCTTCAGCTGTCAGCGATTCATTTTGTCGTGAGGGCGACAGCCTGCGCAGTGCAAACCGAATAACAGGTAGCAATACGGCTATTGCAAAAAAACTGAGCAAAAGGCTCTCAATAATTTCCAGCATGGGGTTGACTTAGTTGCTACAAAGTTAATACGCTATTCTCAATTTCCTGTACATAAAACCTTGAAGCCAAAGAAAGACGCACTTTTTAGGTGTTGCTTCTGTTATGCCTGAAATTTCCGGTTAGTGTTTTAAGTAGTGCTTCAAAATGTAATATTTCATTTCTAAATGAAAAAGTAAGCTTTTACCGTACATATAGCCTTTAAACCTTAATTACACAAGCTATTAAGAGCAAGAAAACTTTTGGTATGATGGCTTTTTGTTTATATTTGACTATATACTCTATAAACCTATTACTGGGCTGCAGCCTCTGAATTTTTTGTGAAGAATGTTTCGTGATCAAGCCTCGGTATAAACTTAATAGCATGCAACTTGCCAGGTTGGCTCAATTCTTGAAAGATCATGTAGTAGCTATTGCTTCTTTTCTACTTATCTTTTTACTAACGCTTTTCATTTACACCGAAACTAAACAGAAATCTGAAGAGCGTAGGCACAAACTCTTTACGTTTAAGGCCGATCAGGCTACTGCGGACATAGAGCAACGCATGCGTGATTACATTCAGGTACTGATTGGGGCTAAGGCGCTATATATTGCCTCTGATACAGTAGACCGCAGTGCTTGGCGCGCCTATTATGAAACACTTAACCTGGAGCAAAACTACCCGGGCATACAGGGCATAGGCTATTCTCATGTGGTGTGGCCACATGAACTGGAGCAACACACGGAGCAAATCAGGAACGAGGGTTACAGCGAATATACGGTCTATCCAGAGTCTAAGCAGCCGATGTATACCTCAATTATTTTTCTGGAGCCATTCGAAGGCAGAAATCTGCGGGCCTTTGGGTACGACATGTTCAGTGATTCTATCCGGCGATCGGCTATGACCATTGCCCGTGACACTAAGCAACCCGCCTTAACAGGTAAAGTGCGCCTGGTACAGGAAAACAACAAAGATGAACAGGCGGGCTTTCTGATTTACCTGCCCATTTATGATAACAATGCCGATCCCGAATCAATATGGGACAGGCAGCGCCTTATAAAGGGATATGTTTACAGCCCTTTTAGAGCAATAGACTTAATGACAGCCATCTTAAAGAATGATTTTGATGACCTGGACATTGAAGTATACGATGGAGTCACAATGGATAAAGAGTCTTTACTCTTTAGTACAGATACCACGCTTTACAATAATGCTTCTGAAAAGAGACTGTTTAGTAAGGTAAACACACTTAGCATTGGCAATCATACCTGGCGCATCTACTTATCAGGTAAACCCTCATTAGGAAAGTCAGGCGATATAGAGTTGCCGTATTTTATACTGGCCGGAGGTTTTATTATTGCTATGCTGATGTTCTTTGTTACTTGGTCGCTTAGCAATACGCGTCATTCAAACCACCTAAAGCAAACCATCACCGATAATGCCACAGCTGCCTTGTTTATTATCGATTCGAAAGGCTATTGCACCTTTATGAACCCTGCTGCCGAGGAAATGACAGGGTATACCTTTGAGGAGATGCAACAGGGAAAGTTGCACGATATGATTCACCACAGCCATCCCGATGGTTCTCCTTACCATGCCGACCAGTGCCCTATACGTACATCACTTGCCATAAGCAAACCACAACGTGCTTATGAAGATGTGTTTGTGCGTAAAGATGGCAGCTTCTTTAACGTATCGTGCGCTGTACAGCCAATACAGGAGAGCGGTAAGCAGAACAGCTATGCCATTATTGAAGTTCGCGATATTACAGATGAAAAGCATGCACAACAGGCGCTTATAGAGAGTGAGGCCCGCTTTAGAACCATGGCTGACAATGCTCCGGTAATGATCTGGATGTCGGATGCCTGGGGACACTGCATTTATGTTAATAAACAGTGGACAGATTTTACAGGCCAGTCGTTTGAGGATAGTATAGCAGACAACTGGAAAGAGTTGATTGACGAAACAGATTATAAAGACTTTAGAGAAGTTTATAAAAAGGGCGTTGCAGAAGAAAAAACTTTTAAAAACGAAATGCACCTGCGCCGTTACGATGGCCAGTTCCGCTCTATAATAAATACAGGGAGTCCGCGCTTTGGGGCAGATGGAGAGTATCTGGGCCACATTGGTTCTATTATAGATATATCAGAAATAAAGGAAGCAGAGCAAAAATTAAAACAAAACGCTGAGTTGCTGCAAAAGCTGTTCCTGGAAGTGCCAGCAGTGGTTGGCCTTGTGCGGGCACCGGATTACCAGTATGTACTGGCTAACCCTCTCTACAGCACGTTGTATGGTAACAGATCTTTGGTTGGCAAAACTATTTATGAAGCACACTCTGAAGTAGAGTTAACAGAGTTTCATGGTCGCCTGCAGAAGGTTTTTGAAACAGGTGAGCCATTTGTAGGAAATGAGGTGCTGTCGTCTATAAACAACGGTGATAACGGAGGGCTTATCAGTGGCTATTTTAACATGGTATATCAACCTCTGATAGATAGTGTGGGCAAGGTAGAGGCCGTTTTAATCTTTGCCGTTGAGGTTACTGAGCTTATAAATGCCCGTAAAGAGCTGTCTTCTATAAATGAAGAATTGAGCAGTAAAAACAAGGAGCTGCTCCGCATTAACACCGACCTGGACAACTTTATATACACTGCCTCACACGACCTGAAATCTCCTATTGCCAACATGGAAGGCCTGTCTGTTTTGCTTCGCGATATTTTACGGGGCAAGCTTGGTGATGGCGATAAGCAAATACTGGATATGATTAGCCAATCAATAGAGAAGTTAAAAAGAACTATAGCAGATCTGGCTGAAATTACCAAGGTACAGAAGGAACTGGATTCAGCTGTAGAGCCACTTTGCTTTAATAATCTCTTAGAAGATATTACCGCTGATATAAATAGCCAGTTACAGGAGGCTGATGCTACTATAACCACAGATTTTCAGGTTAGTTCTGTACTTTACGCTCGAAAGAACCTACGCAGTATCATTTATAATTTAGTTTCTAATGCTGTAAAATATAAATCTCCTGAACGGCCGGCAATAGTAAGTATTCAAAGTTACCAGGAAGATGGCTGTGTGGTGTTACAGGTTTCAGACAATGGTTTAGGCATACGGAAAGAGCAACAGCACAAGCTGTTCACGATGTTTAAACGCTTGCATAACCACGTAGAAGGTACCGGTATAGGGCTTTATATTGTTAAGCGTATAGTAGAGAACAGCGGCGGGCGTATTGTGGTAGAGAGTGAGTTTGACCAGGGAACCACTTTTAAAGTGTACTTTAAGCAGGAATTAGTAAAGGAAAAGGTATGATCTATGGAAGTATCTGATTCATAACCTGCTTCATTCAAGCCCATCAAAGCTGTGATTTAGAACTGCTTCGGGATGGTTAACACTAAGAAAGCCCAGTTACATCAAATGCAAAATCTAAAATTTATCTGTTGCTGATTGATCATTAAGTGCCTTCTTTTTGTTTTAGTTAGATTGTGTCCTGATCAATAAATGATCAGTTAGAAAAAGAATAATTATCCTTAATGGCTAAAATAAGAACATCATACTTCTGTCAGAACTGTGGGGCGCAGTCTGCAAAATGGATTGGCAAGTGCCCTGCCTGTGGCGAATGGAATACCTATGTAGAAGAGGTAGTGCAGAAAGAGGAAGTAACTCCAACAAGTGCCTGGAAAGTAGGCAGTGGCTCTGCCCAGGTATCCAGCAAGCCTAAACCAATAGCAGATATAAGCTATCAGGAGCAGCTGCGCATACAAACACAGGACCAGGAACTGAACCGTGTGTTAGGCGGTGGCATAGTGCCAGGCTCTATGGTACTTATTGGTGGCGAGCCAGGCATAGGTAAGTCTACCCTGATGCTGCAAATTGCCTTGAGCCTGACAGGGCTGCGGGTGCTGTACGTAAGCGGCGAAGAAAGCGAGCAGCAAATAAAAATGCGGGCAGAGCGCCTGGTGGCACAGACATCCGACTGCTTTATATTAACAGAAACAGGTACACAGAATATATTTAAACAGATAGAACTGCTGCGTCCGCAGGTGCTGGTAGTAGACTCCATTCAAACGCTGCACTCTTCTTTTATTGAGGCAGGCGCAGGTAGCGTAAGCCAGGTGCGGGAGTGTACGGCAGAGCTACTAAAGTTTGCCAAAGAAAGCGGGGTGCCTGTTTTCCTGATCGGGCACATTACAAAAGAAGGTAACCTGGCCGGTCCTAAAATATTGGAACATATGGTAGACACAGTGCTGCAATTTGAAGGCGATCGCCACATGACCTACCGTATTCTAAGAACCACTAAAAACCGCTTTGGTTCTACATCGGAGTTAGGAATTTACGAAATGCTTGGCTCAGGCCTGCGCGAAGTAAGTAACCCCTCCGAGATTCTGATTTCTCAGCGCGAGGATGCCTTTAGCGGTATTGCTATTGGTGCTACTCTGGAGGGGAACCGCCCGCTGTTGATTGAAGTACAAAGCCTGGTTACTCCTGCTACTTATGGTACACCACAACGCACTAGCACCGGTTTCGATGCCAAGCGCCTGAACATGTTGCTTGCTGTGCTGGAGAAGCGCGGAGGGTATCGGCTTGGCACACAGGATGTGTTCCTGAACATTGCCGGTGGCCTTAAGGTAGAAGACCCGGCACTGGACCTGACAGTATGTGCATCCATACTTTCTTCTTTCGAGGATATGGCTATACCAAGTACTGCCTGCTTTGCCGCAGAGGTAGGTTTAGGTGGAGAAGTGCGTGCTGTTAATCGTGTCGAAAACCGCATCAGTGAAGCAGAAAAACTTGGCTTTCAGGATATTTATATCTCCAAGTACAACAAAAAGGGACTGGACTTTAGCAAGTTCTCTATCAATATACATCCTTTCGGAAGGCTGGAGGAAGTGTTCGGCAACTTGTTCGGGTAAAGAAAGTTGGCCAAAGTCAGACTGCTACAACTGTAGTAAATGCACTATAAAAAAGCCGCCTGATACTATGTAAAGTGTCGGGCGGCTTTTTTTGTGGCTCATGTTTAAATACAAACTCATCTTAAAGCCATAAATAACCGTTAAATAATTAGATGCGTACTTTAATTCACACCTCTGTATAAAGTAAGAGGTGATTTAAGAACGATTTTGTGAAATATTAACAGATAAATATATGGCATTAATAAATAAAAAAGACATTGAAGAGTTAGTAAATGTGCAAAGCAACACAAATGCGTTGTGCATTTCTTTTTTCTTACCAACTCACCGTGCCGGCAAAGAAACGCTTAATGGCATGGACAGCCTTGCGTTTAAAAACCAGATACGTAAAGCCAAAGAGCTTCTAGAGACACATGATCTGACTAATGAGGAAATAGACGAATATCTGAAGCCTGCCGACGAGCTACTAAACAGCAATGGCTTCTGGAGGCACCAGGGAGAAGGATTGGCCGTGTTTATCACGAAAGGGTTTGCGACACATTACACGCTGCCGGTAACTATGCCAAATGAGGTGTATGTGCTGAATCAGTTCTACTTTACTCCTATCCTGCCAATTCTGAGCCAGAATGGCCGCTTCTTTATACTTTGGCTGTATCGTGAAAACATAAGCTTTTACGAAGCAACATTAGACAGCATCAGGGAAGTAGATACAAGTTCTTTCTTACCCCCTAACATGAGTGAGACACCTTCTTTGAAATTTGACGAACGTAGCAATGACCAAGACTTTAACACCAGTAGAACAACCGTAAACGGTTCAAATATACTAGGTAACCCTCGTGGTTTTGCTCAAGCTGATCAGCAGCATGACCGTGTAAGAGAATTTATGAAAGATGTGTCTACTGGTTTACAGGAAGTACTACATGATGCTCATGAACCATTAATTCTTGCTGGTGTAGACCACTACTGTACTCTTTTCAGAAAGTCCAGCAACTATAAAAACATTGTGGAAGATGTGATAAATGTGGATGAAAACACAGATGTTACCACGGCTCCTAAAACACTACACGAAAAAGCTTTGGCTATTATGAAGCCGCTGATGCACCAAAGCCACATAGAATCGCTGGACCGTTACCAGAATGTGGCAGGTACAGGAGTAACTTCAGAAGATATTGCTACTGTGGCAGCTGAGGCAGTACATGGCCGTATCGACACTCTGTTTATAGCACCGAGCCAACCTGTCTGGGGTACTTATGATGCTAAAAGTGCCACAGCCGAGGTGCATAGCGAATACCATAAAGGTGATTATGATTTAATAAATCTGGCAGCAGTTAAAACTATTGCCCAGGGCGGTAGAGTTTTTGTAAGCGATTACAACGGGATGGCTGAGGTTAGCGACAATGGGGTTAATGTAAAAGCACTTTTCCGTTACTAACCAGTGTCACTTTTGGCCTTTCGAGCCAGATGTTATAATTTAGTGGGGCAGCCATTGCGGCTGCCCCACTGTTTTTTTAGCAGAAAGAGTTTTATCTATATCTTAAACAGCCTCAGGAGCGCTCTATATAAAATGCCGAATTTTACAGATGGGTTTAATTTTTTAAGTAAGCTTACGCCGTTACGTGTACTGAATGCGGCGCAGGTGGCAGGCAGTTACATTCTTTCGCGGATAACACGAAAGGCAAAGCATTCAGGTTATCCTATAAGTATATCGCTGGAGCCTACAACCTCTTGTAACCTTCGCTGCCCTGAGTGCCCTAGCGGTCTGCGTTCCTTTACGCGCCCCACAGGTATGCTGCAGGAGGGCCTGTTTAAGCAAACTATAGACCAGTTGCATCGCCGACTGCTTTACCTTATCTTCTATTTTCAGGGAGAGCCGTACTTGCATAAGAACTTTCTGGAGCTAGTAAAGTACGCTTCTGACAGAGGCATCTATACAGCCACATCTACCAATGCACATTTTCTGGATGATGACATGGCTCGCAAAACAGTAGCCTCCGGTCTGGACCGTTTGATTGTATCGATAGATGGCACTACGCAAGAAACGTATACCGCTTACAGAATTGGCGGAAAATTAGACAAAGTGCTGGATGGTGTGCGGCATGTAGTGAAGTGGAAGCAGAAACTAAAAACAAAAACACCGCATATCATGTTTCAGTTTTTAGTGGTGCGCCCCAACGAGCATCAGCTGGAAGACGTAAAAAAGCTGGCAAAAGAGCTGGGGGTAGATGAGGTGGTATTTAAAACGGCTCAGATTTATGATTATGAGCAAGGTTCACCGCTTATACCCACTATAGATTATTATTCCAGGTACAAGAACAACGGAAACGGGAGCTATTCAATTAAAAACAAGCTGCTGAACCACTGCTGGCGTATGTGGCACTCCTGCGTCATTACCTGGGATGGCCTGGTTGTACCTTGTTGCTTTGATAAAGATGCTGAGTACAGGCAGGGCGATTTAAAGCTTAGCTCGTTTAAAGAGGTCTGGCGAGGGGCAAAGTACAACCAGTTCAGGCAAGCCTTGCTGCGCTCACGTGCCGAAATAGAGATGTGCAAGAACTGTACAGAGGGTACTAAAGTGTGGGCTTAAAACTGCAAAATCAGCATAATATAACCATTATAAATGAAGATGAAAGATATTGATGATGCATTAGCATTGCTTTTAGATAAGCTGGAGGCGTGGGGTAGGCATTTAGTGCTGATGCTACCTAACATTTTTGTAGCGTTGATAATATTAGTACTCACTTTTATTATTGCTCGCTTTATCAGGGGCTGGATAGATAAACTTACTGCCCGCTTTTCACATAGCAAGGCGCTCAATAATCTTATCTCAACTATCCTATATATAGCGATGGTGATGGTTGGGTTCTTTTTTGCTCTCCAGATGTTAAACCTGGACAAAGTAGTTGTATCGCTTCTGGCTGGTGTCGGTATTATTGGTTTGGCTTTAGGTTTTGCTTTTCAGGATATTGCTGCCAACTTTATCTCCGGTGTAATCATAGCCATTCAAAGGCCGTTTGGGGTGGGCGACATGATTGAGACTAACGACTACTTCGGGACAATTGAGCGCATTACGCTCCGTACAATAGACGTAAGGCAGGTAACAGGAGAGCTGGTGCGCTTACCTAATAAAATGGTGTTTGAAAACCCAACTACTAACTTCTCCATTAACGGTGTGCGCCGCATTGATCTGGATGTGGGTATATCTTATGGAGAAGACCTGGAGCGTGTGCAGCGTGTGGTAATTGATGCGCTGCAGGAAGTGAAAAACCGTGTAAAGACCCGGGACATAGAAGTAATGTACCATGAGTTTGGGGACAGTTCTATCAACTTTAAAGCCCGCTTCTGGATTACGTACAGTCGCCAGGTAGATTATGTTTCAGCAAAAAGTGATGCCATTATCCGCATCAAGAAAACCTTCGATGCAAACGATATTCTTATCCCATTCCCAATCCGTACTTTGGATTTTGGTATAAAAGGCGGAGAAAAGTTAAACGAACAACTACAAAGCCTGAACCTTTCAATAAAGAACGGGCAGCAGTTAAGGGGAAGTGATAACAGTTAGTAAGCTCATAATAACCAAAGTTGCTTTATAAACAGAAAAGGCTGAGGTATACCTCAGCCTTTTCTGTTTATAAGATTATACGTTACTTAACTTTAGTAAATCCTGACTTACTTATCATCCTTGTCAAGGTTCTTACCTAAGTCTTCTACTTGTTTCATGAAGTTTTCAATATTCTCATCAGCATAAGGTCCATAAGAGTTAGAAATGGTACCTTTCATTCCAGAGCTAGTCTCTACAGCATAAAGTATAGACATATCATCAGGGTTGCTTTGCCCCTCAAAGCGGTAGAAATCTACTATTCTTACCTCGTGTGGGCCAAATGTACTTTTATCATCCATGGTGCACAGGTGGTTTCCATCAGCAGTTACTTTAAAGTCTGCTTTGTAACCATCTTTAAAAAGGCGGTTGGTTACATTAACCAAAGATCTTTCTTCAACTTTATCTGACATAGCATATAGTTTTTAGAGTATCAATTCATAAGTATTAGTATAGAACTATACGCAAAAACAAACTTAGGATACAGATAAAGCTGGAAAAATATCAGTAGCTTAGGTGAGTGGCCTGCTCAGGGTGTATGCAGTTCCAGTATGCTTCAGTATAAGCAAAGGCTACTACTTTACAGTTGCAGCCTTCTGATCTAACTCTCTCTGTATCTTTTTAAAGTCGATAGAAGAACAGGCTCCGCCACAACCTTTTGCACAGCCGCTTTTAACTGCAAAACTACGGTACAGCACACGGGCAATATAAAATGCCGCTACTAAGAATATAACAAAGATGATTATTTCCTGTATCATACAATCTAATAACTAAGCAAAGGTATAAATAGTTTACTTTTGTGCGCCTTGCCAGTGTCCTGCTATAATGTCCTGTATTTCTGTATGCACTTTGCCATTGCTGGCTACTATTTCGCCTGTAAATATATAGTCTCCCTCATCGGCAAAACGGGTGACCTTACCCCCTGCTTCCTGCACAATAAGCACACCGGCTGCTACATCCCAAGGTTTCAGGTTATATTCAAAGAAACCTTCAAAGCGGCCAACTGCTACATAAACAAGGTCCATAGCTGCAGAGCCTATGCGTCGCAGTCCCTGCGATTTCATCATAAAGTTGCCCATTACCTGGAGGTACTGCTGCATCAGGTTAAAGTCATAATAAGGGAAGCCAGTGGCTATAAGCGAGTCTTTTAATTCAGGAGCTTCTGACACATGTATAAGCTTGCCATTCAAATAAGCTCCGCCGCCTTTGTAAGCATAAAAAGATTCATCGCGGTTAGGTTCATACACCACCCCTACTATAACCTGGTCATGTTCCATTAAGGCGACACTTACGCAATAGTCCGGCAGGCCATGCGTAAAGTTAGTAGTTCCGTCTAAAGGGTCTATTACCCAGTTATAACGTTCTCCGCGTGTAGTTTCAGTGCCTTCTTCAGTTATAAAACCTGCTTCAGGCAAGAACTCTTTAAGCTCTGCTACCAATTGCTTCTCAGCCTCCTTATCCACATATGATACGAGGTCGTTAAAGCCTTTCTTTTCTACTTTAGAGAGATCAAAAGTTTCGCCTTCTTGTTTTATAAACAAGCCAACCTTTTTGGCTAGCACTGTTACATTCTGGCAAAGTTGTTCAAGATTCATAATTATATATGTTATTTAATTGTCTGCCAGTGTGCTCTTCTTACTGGCTGTTTGGAAAACCATACAATGTACGCGGCTCGCATGCCCAGGGCCAGTACTAACGGGAAAAATGCTACATGGAACTGCTGTGGCCACCACGGCCAGGCTACTAAAAGCACTAACGATATAACAGCTGTAACGATTAAATACGTTCTGACCCAGCTAGGCAGATGGTATTTGCCCAGGTATACAGCTACTACAATATGTGTAGGTATAGCCCATAGCAGGTTATAATTGTTTGCTGTAGCCTGATGATCTGTTGCTGTCCAGAGTAAAAGTAATATAATGCCCAACAAACCAATAATAAGGTAAAATGTCAGGTCGGATGTTCGGCTTCTGCGGCGTTTGCTTAAATCAAGCAGCGTTACCGCCAGCACCAGGGCAAAAATTACCCAGCAAAGCACTACTGGTGTAAAGAAAGTGTCTGGTACAGTAAGCTCAGGGTCCCGTTCAAATACTACCCGCACTTTGCCGGTCAGTGGTACAGTGCTGCCGTTTTGCTCAATGGTGGCATTGGCAAACCCTTTAGAAAGGTAGTCTGGCAAAAACATGTACTCGTAAGGTGTTGCTTCACGGTCTATGGGAGCACCTAAGGCTAAATCTATTCCAAAATCACCCCAGGGCTGTGGCGGCAGGTACAAGTCAATCAGGTTCCTGAACGTCATGTCCTTATCAAAATGGCTGATGTTAAACTTAACCTTGCCCGGGAAAGTAGCTTCTACGCCATCTCTGATGCGGGTAGCACAGTTGTCGAAAAAGAAATCGTAGAGGTAAAAGCGGTTAGCAGGCAGGTAATTATTGGTCAGGAACTGCCAATACTGTTCCCGCTGCTCAGGTGTCAGGTTAAGGTCCTGCTCATAAACAGAGCGGTTTTCCATGGTGTAGCTGTACACAAAGTCCCGGAAGTAGGCCGCAGAAAGTTTATAGTTGAGCTTTCCCCTGGCAAATTTCAGGTAAAAGTTCGGTTCATTAAAGTCAAAGGTGCCATAGTTGAAAACAATGTCCATGCCAGTAACGGGGTCTTTTACTCTCACGGCACTATGCCCGAATACCGCATACAGCTCATTCCCGCTGGAGCAGGTAATCAGGCTTATGCGGGCAGCCGGCGACAGGCGCATGCCTTCAAACTGTGCCCATCCCTGGCAGGTCATAAGGCACATAGTTAGAATCAGGAAAAGCTTTTTTAAATATTGATTCATAAACATTAAAAGGCTGATTTATGCCTTATTTCCTTTAGTTGTTGCTCCTGCCACTACTAGCACGAATTCTCCTTTTATGGCTTTTGTAGTAAAAATCTGAATAAGCTCCTCTAACGTGCCGTTGATAGTTTCTTCGAACATTTTAGAGATTTCACGTGAAACAGAGGCCATGCGTTCGCCCCCGAAGTACTCCTGAAATTGGGTAAGTGTTTTTAGCAGGCGGTGCGGCGATTCATAGAAAATCATGGTACGCTCCTCCTCTGCCAAGCTCTGCAGGCGGGTCTGGCGGCCCTTTTTGAGAGGCAGAAATCCCTCAAACGTAAACCTGTCGGTGCTGAAGCCAGACTTTACCAGTGCCGGAACGAAAGCCGTTGCACCCGGCAGGCATTCTATCTTAAGGTCATGCTTCAGACACTCCCGCACCAGGTAAAAACCAGGGTCCGATATACCGGGTGTGCCGGCATCTGAAATCAAAGCCATTACCTCCCCTGCCTTCAGGCGGTCTACCAGGTGCGATGTAGCCTTGTGCTCGTTGTGCAAGTGATGGCTGTGCATGCGCTTCTCAATGCCCAGGTGCTGGAGCAGCTTTCCACTCGTGCGGGTATCTTCTGCTAAAATCACATCTACCTCTTTTAGCACCCGGATAGCGCGTAAAGTTATATCCTCCAGGTTACCGATAGGTGTTGGTACTAAATATAAATTCGTTTTTTCCTGTTCCTGCATAATGCTCAAAGATACTACAAATTAGTAGAGGGTCTGAAATTATGGATCTTGAGTTAAAGAAGAAATAACGTAAAAAAGTATGAGAGTAAGAGCCCATAGACAAAGCCTTGAAAAGAGACAGCCTCAACAGCTTTATCAGCTAACTGGGCTCAGGCTTCATAGCTCTTATAAACCTCATCAATCTGAGCAGCCAGTTTATGATCCAGCTCTGTTATGGTGTTGCCTGCATCATGTGTGGTTAGCTGTATTTCAACTTTATTGTACACATTGCTCCACCATGGGTGATGATTTAACGCTTCAGCTATTTCTGCCACATCGTTAATAAAAGCCATGGCTTCTTTAAAGTCTTTAAATTGAAAGCTTCGCTTCAGGTTATTGTCTTCTTCTTTCCACATAAAAGGTAATGTTTAATTGCTATATAGTTCTCAGTCAGAAACAAGCCTAAGGGCTAGGCGTATAGTTTAATTCATACTTAGTACGACAAATCAACATTAAACCTATAAAAACTATGGAAAACAAACCAGATTCTTTTCCAGGACAAACTATGGAGCAGCCGGGTAAGGAACATAAAATGACTCCGGAGCCAGAAATCATACGAGGCTCATATAAAGGAAGCGATAAATTAAAAGATAAAGTAGCCCTGATAACAGGAGGCGATAGTGGTATCGGGCGTTCAGTAGCGGTACATTATGCCCGGGAGGGCGCCGATGTGGCTATTGTCTATCTGAATGAAGATAAAGATGCGCAGGCTACCAAAGAAATGATCGAGAAAGAAGGGCGCAAGTGCGTGCTTATTGCCGGAGATGTAGGTGATGAAGAGTTTGCCCGTTCTGCTGTTAAAAAAACAGTTGATGAGTTAGGCAAGCTGGATATTTTAGTGAATAACGCAGGTGAGCAGCACGAGCAGCACGATATTCGCGATATTTCGGACGAGCAGCTGAAGCGTACTTTTTCGACAAACATATTTGGGATGTTCTACTTTGTGAAAGCCGCGCTCGATCACTTAAAAGAAGGTAGTACCATTATTAACACCACTTCTGTTACTGCCTACCACGGTAATAAACTGTTGCTGGATTACTCTTCTACGAAAGGTGCTATACTGGCCTTTACACGTACGTTGGCACAAATGGTGGCTGATAAAGGTATACGTGTTAATGGCGTAGCGCCAGGCCCTGTCTGGACACCACTTATTCCGGCTTCCTTTAATGAAGAAAAGGTAAAATCATTTGGGTCTAAAACACTTCTGAAACGTGCTGGTCAGCCATCAGAAGTAGGTCCTGCTTATGTGTATTTAGCCTCAGAAGACTCAACGTTTACTATTGGCGAAATTATACACATAAATGGTGGCGAAATGGTAACAACCTAAGCCATTACCCGAACCTGATTGGCCAAAAAGGAGTACAATTAACAAGAGGCTTCTTTTTAGCAGCCAAATAAAAAAGATTATATTATGGAAGATAATAAAGATAATAAATCTCAAGATAACCAGGCACAGCAGGAGGGGCAATATCAGCAGCCAGAGGGGCAGTTCGACCCACACAGCCGGCCTGTGCGAGTTATTGACGAAGACACAACAGAACAGGAACTGCGGGCAGGATACGTTATTCCTGGTGCAGACGCGCCTAAAAACGAACATCAGCGTGGAGGTTTCGGTAACCGCGATGGCAAAGAGGGATATGGTAGCGACACAGCTGGCCAGGGCCCATCTGCCACAGGTGTTAATGATTACTCTGATGATGGAGTGCCACCGCCTGATAACCTACGCTCAGAAGGTGAAGGGCGAGGCACCTGAGTTCTGTTGAATACATAAAGTAAATTTTTAGGCACTGCAAGCATTTATTATAATAAAGGCAGTGGATTTTTAACTATTAAAGAAGGAGGATATTATGCCATCATATAAGCACACCCAGCCTGGTGGGGCAGACGCGGGAAAACCAAGTGGAAGAGGACAATCCAAAGCAGGCGTAAAACCTGTTGACCCTAACCAGACGCGTGATGAACACGAAGATCTGGCTAAAAAGTATACCGATGCACCTGATGAGCAGATTGCAGGTATCAGAACTAACAACCCGAACCGAAATCTGGACAAACCGGATATAGACAATAATAAGTATAACTAAATATTAGTATAAAAATATCTTTTAAAAAGCATCTGTTACAGCAGATGCTTTTTTTATGCTATCTTAGCCCCTGCAACCTATGTTGTAGCAAATAAACATTATGGCCCGATACGCCCTTACAGACATACACGGCTGTGCTAAGACCTTTAAAGCATTAGTGCTAGACCAGTTAAGGTTAGAAAAAGAAGACGAACTTTATGTTTTGGGTGATCTGGTAAACAAAGGGCCAGATAGCAAAGGAGTTCTTGATTTCATCCTGCATCTGCAAAAGCAGCACTACCAAGTGTACTGCCTTCGTGGCAACCACGACCACATGTTGCTAAAGGCTATTAAAAAAGGCGCTGATGCTGTAAAGCTCACTCCCACTGAAAAAGAGCACCTCCTGAAAAGCTTTGATATAAAACATGTGGAAGACATTCCTAAAAAATACATCAAGTTTTTAAAAAAGCTTCCTTTCTACCTCAAACTGCCAGATTATCTGCTCGTACATGCAGGCTTTGACTTTAGGCAAGCTGATATTTTCAGTGACACCGATGCCATGCTTAATATCCGGAATTATAAAGTTGATTGGGAAAAAATAGAAAACAAGCGTTTACTGCACGGTCATACTCCTACCCCTTTGCACAACATTAAGAAGACTGCTTCACATAACGACAACCGTCTGAACCTCGACGCAGGCTGTGTCTATTATAAGAATGCTGCTTATGGAAACCTGGTGGCGCTGGACCTGGATACACAGGAGTTGTTCGTGCAACCTAATATAGACAGACCTTATGCTGTAGCACGTAAAAGCTAAATCTAAACCAAAGCCCCGGTACATCTTGTACCGGGGCTTTGGTTTAGATTTAGCAGACAGCTCAGGTGCTGAGCTGCTGCAAAATCTGGCCAGGAATTGGCAAGTGTATATAAACTTATGAAACATTGGTTTATTCGGGAGCATAACTTAATTTTGGAAGCTTAAATAACTCCATAGTAGTGATGCAAAAAGACACCGCCATTTTCGATTTAATTGCAAAAGAAAAAGCTCGCCAAATGCATGGCATAGAACTGATAGCTTCTGAGAACTTTGTATCGGAGCAGGTTATGCAGGCCATGGGCAGCGAAATGACAAACAAGTACGCTGAAGGCTTACCCGGAAAACGCTACTATGGTGGCTGCGAAATTGTAGATCAGGCGGAGCAGTTAGCTATAGATAGAGCAAAAGAGCTTTTTGGAGCAGCATGGGTAAATGTGCAGCCGCACTCTGGTGCACAGGCTAACGCTGCTGTTATGCTGGCTATACTTCAGCCAGGAGATAAAATACTAGGTTTCGACTTATCGCATGGTGGCCACTTAACGCACGGCTCACCTGTTAACTTCTCCGGTAAGCTGTATAACCCTACCTTCTATGGTGTAGAGCAGGAGACAGGATTAATTGATTTTGATAAAGTAGTTGAAACAGCACGCCGTGAGCAGCCAAAGCTTATCATTTGTGGTGCCTCTGCTTACAGCCGCGACTGGGACTATAAAAAATTACGTGAGGCAGCTGATGAGGTAGGTGCGATCCTGATGGCTGATATTTCTCACCCTTCAGGTTTAATTGCCCGTGGCCTTTTAAATAACCCGTTTGAGCATTGCCATATTGTTACCACTACCACACACAAAACATTGCGTGGGCCACGTGGAGGCATGATCATGCTGGGCAAAGATTTCGAAAATCCTTTTGGTATTAAAACACCTAAAGGAGAAACACGCATGATGTCTTCTTTGCTGGATGGAGCTGTGTTCCCTGGTACGCAAGGTGGACCGCTGGAGCATGTAATCGCTGCTAAAGCCGTTGCTTATTATGAAGCCCTTTCTGATGATTACCTGAGTTATGTAAAGCAGGTACAGCAAAATGCGCAGGCTATGGCTAAGGCATTCTTAGAGCGCGGTTACGACATTATCTCAGGCGGTACAGATAATCACATGATGCTGATTGATCTTCGATCGAAGGGCCTAACCGGTAAACTGGCAGAAAATGCGCTGGTGCAGGCAGATATAACCATAAATAAAAATATGGTGCCTTTTGATGATAAATCTCCGTTCGTGACATCTGGTATGCGTGTAGGTACGGCAGCTATTACAACCCGTGGCCTCAAAGAAAACGATATGGCACATATTGTAGAACTGATTGATGATGTGCTGGCGAACCACGATAACGAAAGTAAAATCAAATCAGTGCAAAAAGAGATAAACAATTGGATGGAGCAGTATCCGCTTTTTGCTTACTAATAATTAACCAATTTTCAAGAGCCCCCTTTTCATGGAGCAACCATATATGGAAGAAGAGCAGCAGGAGATGTCTTTTGTAGACCATCTTGAGGAGTTGAGGTGGCATGTTATCAGAGCCCTCGGCTCTATAATGGTATTTGCAGTCATAGCTTTTCTAATGAAAAGCTTTGTGTTCCATGATATTATCCTGGCTCCATCACGACCAGACTTTTTTAGTTACAGGCTTATGTGTGAGCTGGGAGAAAAGCTGGGGTCTCCGGCATTATGTATAGACGAATTGGGCTTCACTATACAAAGTCGCCAGATGAGTGGGCAGTTTACTATGCACCTGATGGTGTCTGTGTTGCTGGGTCTGGCCTGTGCCTTTCCTTATGCATTCTGGGAAATATGGCGTTTTGTAAGCCCTGGGTTGTATCCACAGGAGCGTAAGAATTCTCAGGGAGCAGTATTCTGGGTCTCTATACTGTTTATGATGGGGCTGCTGTTCGGATATTTTGTAGTATCGCCAATCTCTATAAACTTTTTGGCTGGATATCAAGTAGATCCAACAGTAGTGAATGAATTTGACCTGTCGTCTTACATTTCTACACTCACCACACTCTGTATCTCGTGCGCCTTTATGTTTGAGATGCCTGTAATTGTCTTTTTCTTTACTAAAGCAGGCTTGCTTTCGCCAGAAACAATGAAGCTGTACCGTAAGCATGCAGTAGTAGTTATACTCGTAGTATCGGCTGTTATTACACCGCCGGATGTTGTGAGCCAGTTATTAATTGCGCTGCCTCTTACAGGGCTGTATGAAATAAGTATTAGTGTATCCAGGTCTATTCGTAACAGAGACTTAAAGAGACTTAACGAAAACAACACAATATAATGGCTTATAAAATTGCTATCGGAGGAGACCATGCCGGTTTTACCTACAAAGAAATGGTGAAAAATGTGCTGGCAGAACTGGGCCATCAGGTACAGGATTTCGGCCCGGGATCAGATGCCTCAGTAGATTACCCGGACCATGTACACCCCCTGGCAAAGGCGGTTGTAAACAAAGAGTTTGACTTTGGCATTCTTATCTGTGGCAGTGGCAATGGTGTGGCAATAACAGCCAATAAGCACCAGCATGTAAGAGCCGCATTGTGCTGGCAACCAGAGCTGGCTCGCCTGGCTCGCTCACACAATAATGCCAATGTACTTTGTATACCAGCCCGCTTTGTGCCAGAATACGTGGCCGCAGAAATGGTAAGAGTGTTTTTAAGTACAGATTTTGAAGGTGGAAGACACCAGACAAGAGTTGATAAAATAGCTGCCTGTTAAGCGGCTATTTTTATTTTAACTTGTATATGCCATCTGTTTCCGTAGGTTCATATAAACCAAATACGGCTGGTACTTTATAAATTAGCTCAGGCATCAGACCTGCCTTGTCAACAATGTAGGCAGGTGTTTCCTTCTTAAAGTTTTGGTAAACCTCGTAAACAGCCATATACTCATTTAGCTCCCCAAAGTGGCGCTGAGCCAATTGCCAGTTTAGGTAAGGCGTAACAGGTAGGTTGTGTTCATAGAAGCTAATATCATCACCGAGTACTACTACAGTAGCGTTTGTTACCCTTGGGCTTGGCTTCTGTGGTAAAATCAGTTTTGACTCATTTATCTGTACAAGCTGGTTTAGGCCCAGTGGCTGTTTGTAACGTAGCAATACCACTGCTGTCAGCACTGTTACAAATAAGAGGTTCATCATCCATTTTTTCTTGCCAGTACTAAAGAAGAACTCACTGAAGTAAGCGATAGGTGGCAGCAAAAGCAGAAAGATGCCAGCTGAAATAACAGGTCTGGAAAAGATCACAATCAGGCTGGTTAGCAACCACACCCACATTACCTGCTGAAATTTAACCTGGAAAACCAATCGCTGAGGTAGCGAAAAAGTACTCATAAGAGATAAAAACAGCACAAGCATTGGCACAGCCAGAAGTTTAGCAAGGTCGGCTGGAGAGATCAGGAAATCAATATAAAACCGCCAGGCTCGCAACAGGTGCATTTCCAGAAACTCATCTACAGAGCCTATATAAAAGTAGTAAGTTACAAGCACGGCATAAGGAAAGGCAAAGCCGCAAAGCATAAGCAGAAAGCTTCTGAAAGAGCTGGAGGCAAATAAGATGACAGCAAACACGCCTACAAGTAGAAACAGAGACAAAGGCAGATAACTAAGTGCCGCTAGTCCAAGCATGAAGCCGCCAACAAAAAGCCGGTTGTTCTCAAAGCCTTCTCTCGAGACTGTAACAATATACGGTAGCGAAAGCACCACAAATGTATTCCCGATCAGGAGTGGTGTGAGCATGTTAAACTCAAAGGTAATGCTGCCTATTATCAGGTAAAGCAAGGCCGGCAGATAAGTTTTGCTGGCATAAACACTTAACCTGTTAAATGTAAGGTTCAAAAAAAGTGCCTGTAAAAGCACCAGCACCATGGCTGTTACTCTGAAAGTAACAAACGAGCGGCCTACCATCAAATCTATCAGCCAGTATACCATGGCCGACAGAGGGGCCGTATTATCATAAATATCACGGTACATGCTAAAGCCGTTGGCCATCCGCTCCCCTACCAGCATGTGTAATAACTCTTGCTGCGTTGCCGGTATGCCCAGTAATATAAGCGGGAGTTGGATGAGGAGGTACAACAAAATCAGCAGGACCAGGCGAGAAGGTAGTATGCTGCGGAAGTAACTAATCAAGGGAAGACTAAGTTAAAAGAAGCTATAGATTTACCTCACTTAAAATGAGTAAGGCTCTTTTGGGGTAAAAATGCGAAATTAATATGATATTTGCATCTTCATATGGAAAGTAAAAGACAACAGAAATTTTCGCGCCTGATACAGAAAGAATTAGCGGAAATCTTTCAGAGAGAAGTTCCGCACCTTTTTGGAGGCGCATATATATCCGTGAGTGTAGTACGTGTAGCTCCTGACCTGGGGCTTGCCCGTGTATACCTGAGTGTTATGAATGCACAGAATAATGAGAGCTTACTGCTGGAAGTGCGTGCCAACACTAAAACCGTTCGCCATTTGCTGGCCCAGCGTATTAAAAAGCAGGTACGCGTTATTCCGGAGCTTGTGTTCTACCTGGATGATACGGCAGAATATGCAGCACACATGGATAAAATATTTAATAACTTAGATATCCCTCCTGCCGATGAGGATGATAACAACGGTGAGGATGATACATACACCAAATAGTATAGCATTACTTCCCCTTTATGCAGTATGATCCGATAAAGCGGGTTCTTGGCGACGTGTTCAACAAGACCCCTTTCCTGCGTCGCGTATTCTATAATTTACTGGATCTTTTGTTATTGCGTACTTGGCACGTGCATAAAGAACTGCGGGCCTGGGCTGTAAATCGCCGTAACAAAGAGCAACATATACTGGATGCCGGCTCTGGTTTTGGGCAGTACACCTACTACCTCTCCGGTATGAGCACCAAGTGGAATATTCTGGCTGTGGATGTAAAAGAAGAGCAGGTATCTGATTGCAATCATTTTATCCGGTCTATTGGGCGGCATAACGTGCTGTTCAGAATTGCTGACCTGGTGAAGTATCGTGAGCCTAACAGCTACGATTTAGTGCTTTCTGTAGATGTAATGGAGCATATTGAGGAAGATGTGCAGGTTTTCCGAAACATTCATGCATCGCTTCGGCCTGGGGGCATGCTGCTTATCTCTACGCCTTCTGACCAGGGTGGCTCTGATGTGCATGGTGATAATGAAACTTCCTTTATAGAAGAACACGTACGTGATGGGTATAATATTCAGGAGATACAGGATAAGCTGCGTTTAGCAGGCTTCCGTAAAGTTGAGGCACGTTACTCATATGGCAAGCCAGGGCAGATATCGTGGAGGCTATCTATGAAATACCCATTGCTGATGCTAGGCGTTTCTAAAATTTTCTTCCTGGTGTTGCCGTTCTACTACCTGCTTACCTTTCCATTTAGTCTGCTGCTGAACTGGATGGATGTAAACGGAAAGTATTCGTCTGGAACAGGCCTTATTGTGAAAGCATGGCGATAGTATAGCTGTAAATAGAAATAAATAGGCAACGGATAAGAAGAAAAGATATAAGAAGTGAGTTAGCCAAAGACAGGATAGTTACAACTGCAAAGCTTTCTTTCTCTTTTCATAATCAAATGCCCTATTTGTGTAAGGCAAATAAGGAAGCCGCTTTTAAGTAAGCTAATGCTTACAGCTTTACAGTTGCCCTAATAAGATTAACGAATAAAGGAACAAACAGTCCATGAACGTACCTTTCCTGATTGCGAAACGGTATTTCTTCTCCAGAAAGAAGAGAAACATCATAAGCATTATTTCCAATATTGCTATGATTGGGGTGGCTGTTGGTTCTATGGCATTAATAATTGTGTTGTCAGTGTTTAATGGGCTGGAAGACTTAATCCGGGAAATCTATTCTAGCTTTGACCCTGATCTTAAAGTTTCTGCTGCAGAAGGTAAGTCTTTTGAAACAGATACTGAATTTATGAACCGCATTCGGCGTATGCCAGGCGTGGCTGTAGTATCAGAGGTAATAGAAGATAATGCTTTGCTGCGTTACAACGACCGCCAGATGGTAGTTAAACTAAAAGGAGTAAGCGAAAACTTCTTTCAGCAAAACGAGATAGATTCGGCAGTGGTAGAAGGCCATAATCAACTTACTGTCAATAATACTTATTATGCACTGGTGGGGCGTGGAGTACAGTATCAGTTATCAATACGGCCATCTAACCAGTTTGTGCCTTTGCAGTTTCTTTATCCACGCAATGTAAAGTTCAATCCTCTTAATCCAGAGGCTTCTTTTAACAGTCAGAGTGTTTTAGCAGGGGGCGTTTTTGCCATTGAGCGACAGTACGACGAGTCATATGTTTTTGTACCACTCAATTTTGCCGAAGAGCTGCTGGAGTACGGTAGTCGCCGTACCTCGTTGGAAATAAAAGTAGAAGATGGTTATAACATCGAGAACGTACAACAATCATTGCAGCAGCTGTTAGGTGAGAGATTCAACGTTCAGAACAGCGATGAGCAACACACAAGTCTTCTTCGTGCAGTTAAGGTCGAAAAGCTGTTTGTGTTCATTACTTTTGCTTTTATATTACTAATAGCTTCCCTCAATATTTTCTTCTCCTTATCTATGCTTGTTATTGATAAGAAAAAAGATATAGCCATATTAGCCTCTATGGGAGCTACAGCCAAAACAATAAGCAATATATTTTTATTTGAAGGAGCATTGGTTGCCTTTATAGGAGCCACCTATGGTTTAACATTGGGCATGCTGGTGTGTAACCTGCAACAGACCTACGGATTGGTATCTATGGGTATGGCTACCTCTGTCATAGACTCCTATCCTGTAAAAATGGAGGTCGAAGACTTTGTATTTACAGGTGTGGCCATTATTGTCATCACATTGTTGGTATCCATCAGGCCTGCCCGAAAAGCCGCAGCTATGTCTGTTACAGAAAACATCTAGTTCCTCCTCTTTTCCTTTTATACAGAAAAAATCAACTACATTAGTTTGGCAACTTGCCCGGTAAAGCGGCTAAGTCTTAATATATTACTTATTGGTGTGAACGCTTAAAGTGTTGAGGTGTCATGGCTTTTTTGTCAGCGAATAATACTGCTTAACTAAAGGTAAAAGTTTAAATACCGAATAATAGATATAGTAGTGCTTATATTATGGCGTAATAATACTTAACTTCTATTGAATTCATCTGGAAGCGTGTCAAAAACATAGGTTCTGATAGGAAATTAAGCTCTTTCAGATTAAATTTAGAGCCCTAAAAAATGTTTTGGTATGAAAGTCTACACCACGCAGCCTTTTCAGGTGATTTACTCGTTGTTTGAGCATGAGTACCTCGGATATCTGTTTGAGTCTTTTGTGGTGCAGGTAAATACGAAGGGCCAGCTTACCCTGCAGCATCAGAACATATCGGCAAAAAATGCCGACGAGTTTGCCGCCCGCCTGGATGCTAATGATTTTAAGCTTATTTCATTAATCGATCAGGTGCAGCAGGATGCAGTTCTAAAGAAGTTCTCCTCTAAAAGGTTGTCACCGGCTGATTTCTTTTTGAAGGTGTATGACCCGGAGAAAGGCGATAAGCAGCTCCAGGAGGAAATAAGCCATTACATACAGGTGCGCATGGGCAGAATATTGGATCTGCTCCAAGGCAAGATGACGTTTATTATGGGGAAAGATGGTGAGCCAACCTGGAAGCAGATTCAAGTTGCGCCAGAGAAAGCGACTGTTTTGTTTCATTTTATGCGCAACGAAGACAACACCCACTATTTCCCTACAATAAAATACGCTGGCCAGAAGCTTGACTTTCAGTATCGCGGAGCTGTGCTGATCTGTTATGAACCTGCATGGCTGATGCTGAATGACGTAGTGTATAGCTTTGAGAAGGATGTTGATGGCAAGAAGCTGCAGCCTTTCCTGAACAAAAAGTTCATAGTGGTGCCGCGCTCTGTAGAGGAAAATTATTACCGCAAATTTGTAACACCGCTTCTGGAGTCTTTTGATGTGCATGCGAAAGGCTTTGATATTCGCTCAGAAAAATTTACGCCTAGCCCGTTTCTGACTTTTTCTGAAATAAAAGCCGCAGATACTGCCGTGGCTAGAGTAAACAGTGTTGCTGATGCTGATAAGATTCTGTTTGACCTGTCTTTTAAGTATGGCGACTATATGGTGCAGACGCATGAGGCAAAGCGCATTAGCGTAAACATGGAAAAGACCGCAGAATCCTATATATTTCATAAGCTTGTACGCGATGTAAAGCACGAGAAATCTTTTGTAAAAGAGTTGGCCAAACGGGAGCTTGAGGTAAAGAATGGTACCGCTGTGTTAGATAAAAGCCTTGCTTTTTCCTGGCTGAACAGTAACCTGAACGAGTTGGAGAAGCTGGGCTTTACAGTGTTGCAACAAGAACAAAGCGGGAAGAACTATTTTATAGGTGACATTTCAGTAGAAGTAGGCATCACAGAAACCAATGACTGGTTCGACGTATATGGTACAGTGCGTTTTGGAGAGTTTGAGATTCCGTTCATCAAACTAAAAAACCATATCCTTACCAAAAATAACGAATATCAGCTACCTAACGGGCAGATAGCCATTATTCCGGAGGAGTGGTTTACGCAGTATGTTGAACTCTTTGCTTTTTCTGAGGGCGAACACCAGCTAACGCTGAAAAAGCACCACATGGCTTTGGTGAACGACCTGAAAAATGATAATCTGGCTACCGTAACCATGACCCGTAAACTGGAGAAATTACGGGAGTTCGAAGTAATAGAAGATCAGGCCTTGCCGGCAGGCTTTGTAGGGGAACTGCGCCCGTACCAGAAGGCAGGTTATAATTGGCTGCATTTTGTGCAGAACTATAAGTTTGGTGGCTGCCTAGCAGATGACATGGGGTTAGGGAAAACAGTGCAGACACTGGCAATGCTGCAACACCGAAAAGAGCATGGCGTGGAAGCAGCATCATTACTGGTAATGCCGACTTCACTAGTCTATAATTGGTTAAACGAAGCGCAGAAGTTCACGCCAAACCTGCGCATACTCAACTATACAGGTACATATCGTGATAAAAATGTAGAGCAGTACAAGGATTACGATGTAATTCTGACCTCCTATGGCATTGTACGCCTGGATGCTGAATTGCTTAAAACGTACTACTTCGACTACATTATTTTAGACGAGTCGCAGGCTATTAAAAATCCTGATTCTACTACATCACGTTCCGTAAGATCTTTAAAGTCGAGGCACAGACTGATATTGACAGGTACACCGGTAGAGAACAGTACTATGGACCTTTGGTCTCAGATGTCGTTCATTAACCCAGGGTTGCTCGGCAACCAGCATTTCTTCCGTAACGAGTTCCTAAAGCCGATAGAGAAAGAGAAAGATGAGCAGAAGATGCGGAAACTGCATGCGCTCATTAAGCCTTTTATATTGCGCAGACACAAATCGCAGGTGGCTACCGAGTTACCCGAAAAAATAGAGCATACCACCTACTGTAAAATGACAGAAGAGCAGGAGCATGCCTACGAAGAAACAAAGTCATATTACCGAAACAAAATTCTGACAAGCCTGGAGGAGCAAGGTGCGGGCAATACGCAGTTCCTGCTGTTGCAGGGGCTTACGAAACTGCGCCAGATAGCGAACCACCCACTTATGACCGATGCTGGTTATGAGGGTGAATCTGGTAAGCTAAAGGAGGTGATGCGCATGACAAAAAATGTTGTCACAAAAGGGCATAAGGTTTTGATCTTTAGCCAGTTTGTAAAGCATCTCGAGATTCTTCGCAATGCTTTAGATGAAAAAGAAATAACTTACACATATCTTGACGGGAATACCAAAAACCGGCAACAACAAGTAGAGCGTTTTCAGAATGATAAAAGTATACAGGTGTTCCTGATATCATTAAAAGCTGGTGGTGTAGGCCTTAACCTGACTGCTGCTGACTATGTGTTTGTGCTGGACCCTTGGTGGAATCCGGCTGTAGAGGCGCAGGCCGTAGACAGAGCACATCGTATCGGACAGCAAAACACAGTCTTTACATATAAATTCATTACAAAAGACACAGTAGAAGAAAAAATACTAGCCTTGCAGAACCGAAAAATACAATTAGTAACAGACCTGATCAGCACAGATGAAACAGTTATAAAGAGTCTTACCAAAGAGGATATAGATAACCTGTTAAGCTAAAGCTGCCTACTCCAATCTAAGGAATAAGTAAACTGTTAATACTGTTAAACATAAAGGCACTCCAGCAGCTACAACTGGAGTGCCTTTATGTTTAATGTAGGATGAAGGCCTTGCTTTCTACATCTTAGAGTAAGGGAACTGGCGCGAGGCTTTACGCATAATAGTATTTATTACTGAGTTTGTATCGCTGCCTAAGCTTCTGGATAGCGTTTTTTCGTATTTCCAGAGAAGCTCACCTGTAAGGCCATCATAAATGTTGATACTTGCCTTACCAGAGTTGGTGGAGCCGTAAAAGCCTACTGCTAAACCTAATGCCAGAGAGGCTCCTTCAGACATAGGTTTATCCGTACTGAAAATGCCGGTAATAATTCCATCCACTTCCAATAGTTTTGCTAACTCTTCAGGAGTAAAAGATTTAATGCTTTCCGCATCAATATCGTTCTTTAGGAGCAGCGCATTAGTTTTGTTTGCATCCTGAAACGATACCGTAAAACCATCTTTGCCCTTTTCTTTAAGAAAATAAGTTTGTAAAGCACTCTGCACGGCTAAACCCTGATTTACCTCCATTTCACGGTGTTGCTCCGGCGTAATACTCTTCATCTGGTTTGGCCGTAAACCAATGCTGGCATTAAATGGAAGAATAGCCACTACCTTATGGTTTTGTGCGAGGCTACTGAAGTTGGGGTTGGTGTAGATTTCGCGTGTCTGGGCATAACCATAAACACATAACAGCAGAGCTGCCAACGTCATTAAAACGCGGTAATTTTTCATAGTTTTAAATATTTATTTGCATAATGTAATTCTATGCAAAAATTATATTATAGTAAATAAAGGTTATAACATACTTTTAGAAGAAGCTAAAACTTTTGCTTCATCCAATAGTTGATTAATAAAGTTTCTGAACCAGCAATGATATTACATCTAAAAACTACCATAACACAGAACTTTATAACTGTCTTTGAGGCGTTTGATGAGCAATTGTTTTTAAAGCTTTCTCCGCCCTATCCGCGCCTGCGCCTGCTACAGTTCGATGGAAGTGAGCCGGGAGATACGGTAGCCGTAGAAATGTTTACAGGACTTACGCGACACCGCTGGACAAGCCTTATCACAGAAAGAAAAGTTACAGCATCAGAAGCTTATTTTGTAGACGAAGGACAAGAGCTGCCCTCTCCCCTGCGGCGTTGGCGGCACAAGCACCTGATTACAAAACATGGTCATGGAGCAATCGTTCATGACATAGTTGAGTACAGTACAGGCTTGTTAATATTAGACCTGCTGCTTTACCCCCTTATGCTGGCGCAGTTCAGTATGCGTAAACCTATTTATAAAAAAGTGTTTGGGTGATTTGTCAAAATGTTGAAAACCTTTCCCCTACCTTGGCAGTTAAGTGCTCAAAAGAGAAAATAGTAATAGAATAAGAATGGCAGAAGCAGCTATAGTAGGAGCAGGTATTGGAGGAATAGCCGCAGCTATACGTCTGGCTGTGAAAGGCTATGAAGTAACTGTGTTTGAAGCCAACCATACCTTTGGAGGTAAAATGCAAGAGTTTTGGCTCGGAGATTACCGCTTCGATGCTGGCCCATCGTTGTTCACGTTGCCGCATCTGGTAGATGAGCTGTTCACACTGGCGGGCCGTACCCCTTCTGACTATTTTACCTATATTCGCCTGGACCCAGTCACACACTACTTCTGGCCCGATGGTAGCCGGTTAAAAGCCTATGCCGACGCAGCCCAATTTGCAAAGGAGGCAGAACAGCAACTGGGAGTGCCTAAGCAGGCGGTGCAAAATGCTCTAGCTAAAAGCAGCCGTTTGTACAAAGGCACTGCAGATACATTCCTGCAGAAGTCTTTGCACCGGTTGAATACTTACTTAAGTGTAGATGTGCTGAAAGCCTTGAGTTGTCTTTCAGACCTTGGCCTTATCTCCAGTATGCATAAAGTTAATGCAAGTCAGTTTACAGATCCTCGCTTTGTGCAGTTGCTGGATCGCTTTGCCACTTATAATGGGTCTGATCCTTATCAGGCACCCGGAACACTCAACATAATTCCGCACCTGGAGCACAATTTAGGAGCTTTTTACCCGAAAGGAGGTATTTACGCCATTGCCGCAAGTCTGGTGAAGTTAGCAGAGGAGCTGGGTGTAAAGTTTCGATATAATGAACAGGTAAATAGAATCACAACAGCCGGAAAGCGCATAACAGGCTTGGAAACACCTGATGGAATATATAAAGCTGATGTAGTAGTGAGCAACATGGATATCGTGCCCACCTATCGTAAGCTCTTACCTGACCAGGCTGCACCAGAGAAAACCTTGCAGCAACCACGTTCCAGCTCAGCCCTTATTTACTATTTGGGCATTAAGCGTCAATTCCCAAGCCTACACCTGCACAATATTTTTTTTAGCCAGGATTACAAGAGCGAGTTTGAGCACATATTCCAGCGCAAAACTATCAGCTCCGACCCTACTGTGTATGTGAATATCACTTCTAAAATGGAGGCAGCAGATGCTCCGGCAGGTGCAGAGAACTGGTTTGTAATGGTTAATGTACCGTATAACCAAGGGCAGGACTGGCAGCAGCTGACTGCTCATACACGCCAAGTAATGCTGCGTAAGCTAAGCCAGATGTTAGGCACAGAAATAGAGCCGCTGATAGAACAGGAACAGGTTCTTGACCCCATTATTATAGAAAGCCGTACATCATCTTATGGTGGGGCCCTTTACGGAAGTAGCTCCAACAACCGTATGGCTGCTTTTCTGCGTCACCCAAACTTCAGCTCTAAAATAAAAGGCTTGTACTTTTGCGGAGGAAGTGTACATCCGGGCGGAGGAATTCCTTTGTGCCTGTTGTCAGCAAAAATTGTTGGGGGTTTAGTGCCTTCTGCTAGTACAGGATCAAAAGCAAACACAGAAAAACAAAATGCCTGAGAAGACACAAACTATAGCAACAGGTTCAGGAAATACAACATTAACACAAGGCGGCTGGAGGAGGTATTTATTACCCTTGTCTGTAGCTGTGCTGGTTATATTCCATAGCGTAGGCTTCTATGGGTTAGCTTTTAGTGATAATCCGGAATACTTTCAGCAGCTAACCCCTATGAACCTGTTACTGACGGCGGTGCTGCTCTTTTCTTTCCATAAGCGCTGGAACGGGAGCTTTATGTTATTTGCGCTTATGGCAGCAACAGTGGGCTTTACTGCAGAAGTGCTGGGCATACACACAGGTTTACTGTTCGGCGACTACAGCTATGGTGCTGCGTTAGGTCTTAAACTTTGGGAGGTGCCATTGCTTATCGGGCTTAACTGGTTGATACTCATTTACAGTACCGGTCACATTTCTGATTTTACAAAGTTTGCCTGGCCTGTTAAGGCAGTATTAGGTTCTTTGTTGATGGTGCTTCTCGACCTGTTCTTAGAACCTGTGGCAGTAGAATATGACTTCTGGAGGTGGCATAGTAACAACATTCCTTTATCTAATTTTATAGGCTGGTTTGGTGTAGCCTTACTTTTGCAGGTGCTGTATCAGTGGTTGCCAATTGCTAAAGGCAACCCAATGGCTCCTTTTGTGTTTCTGGTGCAGCTGCTGTTTTTTGTTGGTTTGTACCTGTGCCTGTAGCAGAAGAGTAAATGCAGTCGGTTTGGTTTACTTCTTCTTGTTCTGGAATAGTGTCATCTAAATAATTAAAATTGCGTAGCTAGTAATTTCTCAGCTTAATTAATTTAAAATTTGGATGACATTTCAGGATACCGTATTAGGGGAAGTACTGCAGATTTTTAAACGTGAGGGCATAGAGGCTAATTCTGAAAAAGAATTGGTTCGAAAGTTACAAATCAGCCCATCTACCTATAGAGAGATGTTTTCTGATAAAACAGACTTGGTAAAAAAAGTACTGTTGTATGATCTGGAAGAGCAAAAGCGCGAGCATGCTGAACTTCTGGCTACAGCCCAAAACCCGGTTGAGGAAATAATGTTATTGCTGAAAGATGGTCTTGAAACCCTCAAAAATATTAATCCGCTTTTTTATGTAGATATGCAGCGGCACTACCCGGAGGTTTGGCAAATTGCTTCAGAGCATTTTAGTACTTACTCCTACCATGAGTTGTCTAATGTTATTAACAGAGGCATTATTCAGAATTTTTTCAGGAAGGATGTTAACCTACAGTTGGTCACAAAGATAATTTTGGAGCAGCTGTTTATACTGCTGAACCCAAAGGTTTTCTCTCCGGAACGATATAACATTGGAGAAGTATTCCGGAGTATGTTTCTTTATTACCTCAGGGGGATTTGTACAGAGAGAGGTGGTAAATTGGCAGAAGATTTCTTCTCGAAACATAACCTCTAAAACAGAAGCGGCCTGAAATCTATAATTTCAGGCCGCTTCTGTTTTAGAGGACTTTTACAGCTTTTGTTAGCTGATAGAGACACGTACTTTCTTAGTGTACTCCCTAAGAGCTGTTTTAAAGTCTGTGCCATTATCTTCCATATCGTTCAAAATCCAGACAGCAGCCAACACGTGCGTAAGCTGTTCTCCTTCGTCGTCGCCTCCTACTTCAATGCTTATAGGCTCTTCGTCTACAATAGCTGCCTCTGCAGCCATTAGTTCGTCCAGTGTATATGTTTCTACTAGTTTTTTTATTGCAGGTATCTTCATGTTCTTATACGTCTAGTTTGTGAATTAAACTTCTTACAGCATCTTCTTTGCTAGCTGCAATAGTATCTACTAACTGCCCTCCTTTGAACACAGCGAAGAATGGCAAATTAGTAACTCCTGCTAATTTACGAGCCTCTGGGCTGGTTTCAGCATTAACGTCTACAAAGGCAATATTAGTAAACTGTTCGTCATCAGACATGCGCTTGAATTTAGGAGAAAACAAGCGGCAGTTACCACACCAGTCTGCATAGTACTTTACTACTACGTTCTGGTTTGCATTTAAAACATCATTAAAATCGCTATCAGTTGCTTTTATAACGGCCATAGTTTTTTATTATGGTTATGAATCAAATTAATTAGGTTCAGAATATTTTTACTTGGTTCAAAAGTAAAAGTTTCAAGGCAAACTTTTGTAATAGTTCTTATAAATATAACTTATGAGCTCATAGGGTTTTTCTATAAGATCATACATAATATTGCTTTTTAAGCCACAATGTTATATTCTGTAGTAATATATAGTACGTTAAAAAAGTTACCCGGTAACAACGTTTATTTATGTAAACTATGGGTTGTACAGCTAAACTAGCAGATACGGAAACTATAGTATACACTTTAAAGTTATAATAAATAGTAAATTAGGGCTGCTAAATATTTCTTTGGCATATTAGAGGAGAAAATCTAAATGCCAAATTTGTATCTTTGCAGCTTAAAACCAGATCATAGCAATGTTAGATAAATTAGAAGCCATTAATAAGCGGTTTGAGGAAGTAAGCCAGTTGCTTATCCAGCCTGAAGTGGCCAGCGATATGAAGAAGTTTAAGTCGCTGAATAAAGAGTATAAAGATCTTGACAAAATAGTAACCGAATATAAAAAGTACCTGAACCTGCTCAGCAATATTGATAATGCCAAGCAGGTTATTGCCACCGAAAAAGACGAAGAGTTCCGTGAAATGGCGAAGGATGAGCTGGATGAGCTTATTCCGCAGCGTGAAGAAATGGAAACCCATCTGAAAGAACTGTTGATTCCGAAAGATCCGAACGACAGCAAAGACATTATTATGGAGATTCGTGCTGGTGCTGGTGGCGACGAAGCCTCTATTTTTGCCGGAGATCTGTACCGCATGTACAGCCGCCTTGCAGAAAAACAGGGCTGGCGTATGGAGCTGATTGATGCGACAGAAGGTACATCAGGTGGTTACAAAGAAATTATTGTGGGTGTATCCGGTGAAGATGTGTATGGTAAGCTAAAGTTTGAGTCGGGTGTACACCGGGTGCAGCGTGTTCCTGCTACAGAAACCCAAGGGCGTATTCATACCTCGGTTGCTTCGGTTGTAGTGCTGCCAGAGGTGGAAGAACTTGATGTAGAAATTGATATGAACGATGTTCGTAAAGACCTTTTTATGTCATCCGGGCCTGGAGGACAATCTGTAAACACCACTTACTCTGCCGTACGTCTGACGCACATTCCTACGGGTATTGTGGCGCAGTGCCAGGACCAGAAATCGCAGTTAAAGAACTTCGATAAGGCATTGGCGGTATTACGTTCACGCCTTTATGAGATAGAGCTGGCTAAGAAGCAGGAAGAGGAAGGTGCTCAACGTAAGAGTATGGTAGGTAGCGGAGACCGCTCAGACAAAATCCGTACATACAACTACCCTCAGGGGCGTGTAACAGACCATCGCATTGGCTATACAGTTTATAACCTGCCTATTGTAATGGATGGTGAGATTGGTGACTTCATTGAACAGCTTCGTATTGCTGAAAACGCTGAAAGACTAAAAGAAGGCGCTACAGCATAACTCAACTCTATTGCTGTGATCGGCAAAATATATAAGGATACAGTAAGGCCAGTACAGCCATCACTGTATCCTTTTTATTTGTAAACAAGAGCGCTTTACTGTTTTTATACTGATAGATAACAGCAAAATTCTTTTTCAACAGCACATTATAACGTTACAGAAGTAGCATATTGAAATACCTACTAACCATATTGCCCCTGCTCCTTTCTATGTTTGCCTGTGAGCCAAAAGAGGAAATCGTTACCACAGACCCTGATGCTATTCTGGAGTTTTCGGCTGATACGCTCCTGTTTGATACGGTGTTTGTAAGCCAGGGCAGTGTAACTAAGCGACTTAAAGTCTATAACCCAAACGAAAGAGCTGTGCGCATCAGCGAAATCGCTTTGGCAGGATCTGCTTCATCTTCTTATAACCTGATAATAAATGGTGTGCAAAGCTCTTTGGTAAACAGCCTGGAGCTGCGTGGCAAGGATAGTCTTTATGTGCTGGTAAAGGTGAACATTAATCCAACACAGGAGAACTTGCCTTTTCTGGTGGCTGATTCTATCCTTTTTAGAACCAATGGTAATGAGCAAAACGTAAAGATGGTTGCCTATGGGCAGAATGCGAACTTCTACCGTAAGAGCAGCATTGGTACCACCACCTGGACAAACGAAAAGCCTTATGTGCTGCTGGATACTGTACTGGTGGAAGAAGGTGCCACACTCACGATAGAAAAGGGAACACACATTTATGCCAGTACTAAAGCTGCTCTGTTGGTAAACGGGCGCTTAGTTGTGGAGGGTACACCAGATGAGCGGGTGGTATTTAGCGGCTACCGCCGCGAACCGGAATATGTAGTTGCACCTGGTCAGTGGCAAGGCATTTATGTCTTAACAAAGAGTGAGAATAATATTATCCGTTATGCTACTATCAGCAATGCTATTAATGGCCTACAGGTCGGCAACCCAGGCAAGGCTGGTACTTTAGTAGAAGGTTGTGAAATAGCCTATAGTTACCTGAATGGTATTATAGGGTTCACTTCGGATGTTAAAGTGGTGAACACGCTTATCCATAACTTTGGGCAGTATGGCTTTGGAGGCCTGGGCGGAGGTAAATACGAGGTGCTATACACGACCATTGCCAGTTACAACAGCAGGTTGGTTCGTGACACACCGGCTTTTGTTGTAACAGATTTTATACCAGATATAGAAGTAGAAGCCCAGCCTATTGAATTACGATTGGTTAACTCTATTATTTATTCTGATAGTTACAGAACCAAAGATGAGGTATTGATAGAGCCTGCCTCTGCAGCTATAGAGGTGGCAAATAATATACTACGGACAGAAAGGCACCAGGAACAGTTTAGCCAGAATGGAAATCTGATAAACGTAGAACCAAATTTTAAAGCTATAGGTAAGCTTGATTTCAGCCTAGATACTTTATCTCCGGCAAATGGAGCAGCCAAAGTGCTGCTGCAGGTGCTAAAAGACTTTAAAGGCCAGACCAGAAGCACTACAAACCCTGATATAGGAGCGCTTGAAAGAACAATAGATTGACAAATTGAGAACAACTCTCAATTTAAAAATGAAATAATATTCACTTATCCTACATTCAGTTATTTAAGATTAAACTATGAAATGGCATCAAAAAGAAATAAGGTTACCAGCAGTTAAGAGAGGCTTCCATCTTATTACAGACTTAATTGAGGCACAATTACCAGAGTTGGAAGATATTAATGTAGGGCTGGCACATGTATTTATCAAACATACTTCTGCCAGCTTAACGATAAATGAAGATGCAGACCCAACAGTACGGCAGGATTTTGAGAGCCATTTCAACCACATGGTTCCGGAGAACCAATCTTATTACCGGCATACTTTAGAAGGCTCAGATGATATGCCTGCTCACTTAAAAGCGGCTATACTGGGGGCGTCGGTTACAGTACCCATCACGAACGGAAAATTCAACCTGGGCACCTGGCAAGGCGTTTACCTGTGTGAGCACCGCAACCATGCCTCTAAACGTACTGTAGTGGTTACGCTACAAGGGAACTAGTAGCAGCAGGAACAGGAGTGGCTTCATTAGGGTGCCCTGCAAAAAAAACTTAGCTATTTACTCAATCAGTTCAAGTTAGATTCTCCTACTTTACCACACTTACTTTCTTTACAGAAGTACCGTTGGTGCTGGTGAGGCGAAGGAAGTAAATACCCGCTGCTAAATGGTGCACATCCATCTGTAGTACACGGTCCTGAACTTCTGCGTCTAAAACAACTTTGCCTACGCTGTTTACCAGTTGTACATGGTGTACATAAATGCGTGCAGGTTGTTCTATGGTAATGTAATCTGAGGCGGGGTTAGGATATATTACCAGGTCCTTGACAGTAACTTGTACGTAAGCTTCTTTTAGCTCTGTACTACTCATGCGCTCATTAGAGATCGTAAGCTTTACATTATACTCACCAGGATGAGGATAAGTAACCTTGGGATTTTGCTCAGTGGATGTAGCCGGTATGCCTCCTTCAAACTCCCAAAGCCATGCAGTTGGGCGCGCTCCCTCAGAAGAGTCTGCAAAAACAACAGTCGATCCTGCTATAGTTAGTGTGTCGCTGGCTACAGCCGTGCTGAAATCAGCACGTAGAATGCCTGAGCAGGCGAGAGAGTTGATTACAGAGTTGCGGGAAGAGTTGACAACAGCATTTATATAAGCAGCCTGCCCTTGCGTAAACATGTTCATGCAGGCATCGTTGGTGTAATCCATAAAGTTCTGGTACATGTTGCCATATGGTTCGTTATCACACGAAACAACAATGCCTTCAGGGCAATCAACGGATTCCTCCAACTGGTTGGGTGTGTCCTCAATCTCATCAGAGTCATTACAGGTGGAACCAGCTCCCCATATATGATTTAAGCCAAGCCAGTGGCCGATCTCATGGGTGGCAGTGCGGCCGAGGTTATAACTCCATTCATACCTGTTAGCAGGAGGCGAACCAACAGCGTTATAATGTATTACTACACCATCCGTATTGGCAGGTGCGCCCGGAAATGTAGCATAACCTAATATATTATTGCTAATGTTACAGATCCAGACGTTCAGGTATTGCGTAGGGTCCCAATTATCTACTCCCCCTTCACTATCCGACTTAACCTCATCTTTAATATAACTGAAAGAGGTTTTGCTGGTTTGGGTACGTGTGATGCCTGTTGTCGGGTCTCCGTTAGGGTCTATGGCTGCCAGGCAAAACTCTACTCTGGTATCAGCAGCGTAAGGTTGGAAATAAGATGGCGTATTAACAGTATCAGCATTTAACCTTCTGAAATCATTATTAAGGATTTGCAGCTGAGAAAGTATCTGCTCGTCAGAGATGTTTTCTGAGGAGGTATTGTACACAACATGAAAAACCACAGGAATAGTGACTACTTCAGTAAGCTGGCGCAGGTGTTGCTTTTGCCCCTGTTGTTTTAAGGATAGTTGTACAGTGGCTTTTATTTTCTCTTGAAGCTGTTCAAAATCCGGATTTTGCTGTTTCAGCTGCTCCATATAGGCTTCTGTGCCACACGAACGACTTCCACCCTGTAGTGGCTGTGTGTTCGTCGGGCTTTGCCCTAAGCCGACGAAACTTATAAGCAGAAAAGCAAAAAGCAAAAAGGCACGCATGTTAAAACCGTAGTAAATACATAAAGTACAGGATTAAGACATAACGGCTAAAGCTACATAATATTCTGCTTTAAAGCTTAAGAGGCAACAACTTATGTTGTTTGTAGTTGTTCAGAATTATAACCTTGCGTCTATCAGGTAGCGTAAAGAATCTCCAAATACCAGTTTTTGCACTCCTGAAATGTGGTAGCTGGAGATATCTCCACTTACAGCGTTAGCTTCTAAATTTATCCTGCGTTTTGAATAAAATAGAACATTTCTATCCTGAATAAGTGCCTCAAGATGTGTTAATTTCTTTTCAGGGCTAAGCTGAAGCTGGAGGTATGATACGGGTGCCTCTGCGTCTTCTGTTCTACTATACTTTATAAGTGTGCTGCCATCTTCCAGTACTTGCTCCTGTTTTGTGTAATAATCGCGGAGAGCAGGGCGGTTTAAGTCTACTTCGTCGAAAACAGAAAGTTCGCTCTCCCAATTCAGTTCGCGCGTTTTAATGGTTTCGGTGGGCTTGCCTTTGGTTTGAACAGATTTCAGTACCACAGGCTTTTCAGCTTGCAGGCGCTGCTCTTGTTCCTGTAGGTAGGAAGTCAGGTCGTAAGAGGTCTCCGCCTTGGCAGATACAGGCGGAGCTGGCCTCTCACAAGCTGTTGTGGCCCATAGCAGGCCGAAGAGTAATATAATTTTATACTTAGCCAATGGCTACTGTTTATCAATAAGCGAAATACCGTTCATTTCCTCTGGTTGAGGAATGCTCATCAGTTCAAGAATAGTCGGGGCAAGATCTCCCAGCTTACCTGGGTGTAAAGTTCCTTTGAAATCGCTGCTTACCAGCACACATGGTACCAAGCTAGTCGTATGCGCTGTGTTTGGTGTGCCATCTGAGTTTATCATGAAGTCAGCGTTACCATGGTCTGCTATCACAATGGTATCATATCCATTGTTCAAAGCAGTTGTAATAACTTTCTCGGCACACTGGTCTACTGTTTCGCAGGCTTTTACAGCTGCCTCAAACACTCCTGTATGACCTACCATGTCTGGGTTGGCAAAGTTAAGGCAAATAAAGTCTGCCGTCTTCTGCTCCAGTTCAGGTACAATAGCATCTCGAATGTCAAAAGCACTCATTTCTGGTTGCAGGTCATAAGTGGCTACTTTCGGAGAAGGGCAAAGCAAACGTTTCTCCCCTACAAATTCGCTTTCGCGACCTCCGGAGAAGAAGAACGTTACGTGTGGATATTTCTCCGTTTCAGCAATGCGGATCTGCTTTTTGCCAACTTTAGCCAGCACTTCGCCAAGTGTGTTATCAAGGTTTGGCTTGTCAAATATTGGCTCAACGCCTACAAAAGAGTCGTCGTAGTTGGTCATGGTAATGTAGCGCAGGTTCAGCTTATGCATGTTCTGCTCATGGAAATCCCGCTGTGTAAGTGCCTGCGTTATTTCACGGCCACGGTCTGTGCGGAAGTTGAAGCAGATCACCACATCGCCCTCTTTTATAGTAGCAATAGGCTCCTGTGCATCGTTTACCTTTACAATTGGCTGTATGAACTCATCTGTTACACCGGAATTGTAAGACTCCAGCATAGACTTAATCAGGTTTTGTGATGGAGTTCCTGTACCATTCACCAATAGGTCATAAGCCAGTTTTACACGCTCCCAGCGGTTGTCGCGGTCCATGGCATAGTAACGGCCTATAATAGAGGCAATTGCTCCGGTTGTATTCTCCAGGTGCTCCTCCAGTTCATTAATATATTTTACGCCACCTTTAGGATCCGTATCGCGTCCGTCAGTAAAAGCATGTATATACACCTCACGCAGCTCCTGGTCATTGGCTGCGGTGCACAGCGCTTTCAGGTGGTCTATGTGCGAGTGTACACCGCCGTCAGACAGTAAACCTATCAGGTGAACCGGCTTTTTCTGTTCTTTGGCATAAGCAAAAGCATTGGCTAGTGCAGGCATAGTCGCCAGCTTGCGCTCAGCAATTGTTTTGTTAATGCGTACCAGGTCCTGGTACACTACCCGGCCAGCACCGATATTCATATGGCCTACTTCAGAGTTGCCCATTTGCCCCTCTGGCAAACCTACAGCCTCGCCGGAGGCCTCTAGCTTAGTGTGTGGGTAGTTCTGTAATATTGAGTCAATGTAAGGAGTGTTGGCGGCCTGTATAGCCGAAACTTCTGGATTCGTGGCTAAGCCCCATCCATCCAAAATCACTAAAAGTACCTTTTTATCCATGTCGCAAATATAGGTATAATCTTCTAAAGCCGGATGATGATTGATATGTGTTAGTGGCTCCCGATAAATTTTAACCATAGTTATATATAAGCGCTACTCTCTTTTGCTTATTAAGGTTGTAACAACGTATCTGGAAAGCCTGTTGCACAAGTATATCAGTATTTTTTTATATTCTGGAATACTATTAACTTTATAGCTGATAAATTTTTATCTATCTCTACTTACTGGGTCTTGGCATAGTTTTAGCTACTAAACGAACAAGATCACAAACATCAGTATGAAAAAATTTAGACACGTTACAGTAGTATTTTCTTTGTTGTTAGTAGCTATGTTCTTTACAGCGGATAAAGCTGTAGCACAGGGCGATGTAATGAATAGTGTAAAATCTGCTATTAAAATTGGCTCTTCTAAAGATCTTGCACGTAATTTTAGCAGTGTAGTAGAGATCGCGCTGGAAAGTGGCGAGCCGACAAGCTACAGCAATACACAGGCTGAATTTGTGATGAAAAACTTCTTCAGTAAAAATACTCCGGTAGATTTTTCTTACAGCCACCAGGGAGCCTCTGATAAGGGTCAGAAGTATGCTATTGGCACCTATACCTCTAAAACCGGATCTTATACGGTGCTGGTAAGAATGAAAGAAGCAGATGGGAAACACCTGATACAGTCTATGAACTTTATCAGAGATTAAATAAATAATAGTGAGATTTTTAAAAAGGCCCGGAGTTTATACCGAGCCTTTTTTTATTTTTGCAGTGTGAAACCGACATACCTTACAGAACAAAGCATAAGCGAGTTTATTTCGCGGGCACTGGCCGAAGACATTGGCGATGGCGACCACTCTTCGCTGGCCTCTATTCCGGCAGATGCCCGGAAGCAGGCCCGGCTATTGGTAAAAGGCGAGGGTGTACTGGCTGGTGTTGAATTGGCTGGTTATATTTTTAATGCCGTTGACCCTGATTTGCAACTGCAGGTAACGCTGCAGGATGGAGAAATTGTGAAGTATGGTGATGTGGCTTTTACCGTAAAAGGCAAGGCGCAGTCTATACTTACCGCTGAGCGCCTGGTGCTGAACTGCATGCAGCGCATGAGCGGCATTGCTACATACACACACTACCTTACCAGGCTAATTGCAGGCACTAACGCTAAGCTGCTGGATACCCGTAAGACAACTCCAAATTTCAGAATGATGGAGAAGTGGGCTGTTTTGATTGGCGGCGGCGCGAACCATCGTTTTGGGTTGTTTGACATGATTATTCTGAAGGATAACCATGTCGACTATGCCGGAGGCATACGCGAAGCTATTACAGCTACACAAAATTATCTGAAAGAAAAAGGAAAAGACCTGCGCATTGAAGTAGAAACGCGTACACTAGAAGAAGTGCAGGAAGCTTTAGACACAGGAGGCGTTAGGCGAATAATGCTTGATAATATGAGCCCGGATATGATGCGGGAGGCTGTTACCCTGATTGGCGGACGTTATGAAACAGAGGCATCGGGTGGCATAACGGAGGAAACCATACGTGCCGTAGCAGAAAGTGGCGTAGATTTTATTTCGGTGGGTGCGCTTACGCATTCTACCAAAAGTTTAGACCTGAGTTTAAAGGCATTTTAATTTAAAGTACCTTTGCCGCAAGCCTCTAGGGTAAAGGCAGTAAATTGCCTGCCGTGTTAGCTCTGTTTGCAGGGGTTAAAAGAGGTGGTAGAATGTTAGCAGAGAAAGTTTTTTGATAGTTTAATAGTTTATGCAGCAACCAAATCAAAGAGGTTACCGGGCAGCGCAGGGGGCAAACCCTATGGCAATCCGCACAAAAAAGTATCAGTTCGATAAGAAATTATACACCAGCATGGCACTTACCCAGGTATGGAAGCACGACTGGTGGTATGCCCTCATTCCATTTGTACTGCTGTTGTTGCCTGCTGCTTTTAGCTTTTCCTGGTGGTGGGTGGCCGCCGCTGTAGTTGTAACATTGCTGTTTGTGCTGTTCCGTTCTGCTCAGGTAATGGGGGTAACGCAGGTAGAACAGGCCAACCCGTTTTTTGAAAGACTGTCTTATGAGATAGATCAGCGCCAGATACTGCTGAAGCGCAACGAGCGTGAAGGAATGAACCTGTCTTGGGACATGATAGAGAAAGCTCAACGTGATAATGATGCTTTTGTAATGTGGTTACAGGCACCGGATAAGAGCCAGATGCCTGGCGGGTTTAAAGGGTGGTTAGCCCGAACTTTTCAGGTGCCTATATTTTTGCACTTGCCTTTCCGTATATTTAACAGCCCAAATGACCTTAAGCTGATGGAGAGCCTGTTACGCCGCAAGAACCTGTTGGCTTAGCACCACAACCTGATCAGGTTAAAAGAACGTAAATAATTAATTGATAATGCTTTGTTTGCTTCTTGGCAAGCGGGCTCCTAAATGTAAAGTATAAAATCAGTTAAAAATGAATAAGAACGTATTAGCAGTCTTTGCCGCCGTATGCGGATTGTTTATGGCCTCTTGCGGTACTCCTTCTGACTATCGTCCAGATGTAAAAGTATCGGTTGACTATGTTGAGCCAGGAACACGTAACACTCATAATGTCGGTAAAGTAAACGATGTGCATGGCGAATCTGAGAAAGAAGAGTATATGCCAGGTCATATGAGAGGTGGTAACAGCATTCAGCCCGGTGACAGTGTTTCAGAGGAGGTAGAAACAAACTCTGCAGACATGGGTACCTTACAGCACTAAGCGCATTAATTTTTTATTAGCCTGCCACTGCAGTATAGCAGTGGCAGGCTTTTTTGTGCCTAACAGGCAGCTACATAGCTTCTGTAAAGGCTGTATTACTTGTGCATATACAGCAAGTTGAAATTAATCAGCTATATTTGCAACAATATTGCTTTTACAGGGTGATGTGATGGTAGTAAAACAAGGTAAGTATCTGGTGCTTGCTTCCATTTTACCTGCGGCTAATTGCTTTACAGCAGTTCTCTTAAGAAGAAGTGGTCCACCGATTGGTGAATAGCCTGCAAGTGACGTTAAGAGTGGGTTTGTTGTAAGGTGGGTTTAGGAGTTAAAGATTTCATAAGCTTTTATAAACGTGAAGAGAATAACCATATGATCTTTACAAAGAGAAATAACGGTTGCAAATGATCATTGCTATTCTTGTTTTGTTTTTTGCAGTAGTGCTTTCAGGGTTCCTGGTAAAAACCTTTCCGCCTGATAATGCAAAGTGGCTAAAGATGGCCTTATCCTTTAGTGGAGCCTATCTGTTTTCTATCACTATTATACACCTGCTGCCTGAAGTTCTTTTTAACAACAGTGACCCACACGTAGTAGGGTATTGGGTGTTGGCAGGCTTTTTTCTGCAACTGGTACTTGAGTTACTTTCTCACGGAGTGGAGCATGGGCATATTCACACGCACCCCGGACATCACGTTAGTTCTATGCCTTATCTGCTGCTGGGCTCGTTATTTGTGCACTCTTTTCTGGAAGGAAGTATACTGATAGATCGGAGTTCTCAACACTCAGCCGGGCATATTCATGCTGAAAGCAACTTTTATCTGGTGTTGCTGGGGGTAACGCTGCACCATGTGCCTGCTGCTTTTGCCCTTATGTCCGTATTGATCTCTAGGCTGCAAAACTTCAGGAAGGCCTTTTCGTGGCTGTTGATTTTTGCTGTAGGCTCCCCCCTGGGTATTATTGTAAGTAATACCTTACTGCCGCAGGAGGCACCGGATAGCATGCTTTACACAGTCCTTACCGGACTGGTGGCAGGTAACTTTCTGCACATTTCTACTACTATTCTTTTTGAGACAAGTCCTGACCACCGCTTTAACCGAAATAAACTGGTGGCTACGCTGCTAGGACTTCTGCTGGCATTGTTCGGCGACTTTATGTAAACGAAAACTTGCTGCTTTATATGCGCAACACTTTAATCAGCTTTTCGATCTGTGTTGGAATTGCTGTGTTTGATACTCTGCTTGTACTTCCTTTATACAACTGGCGCAAAGGCAGTCGGTATAAAGCTTGCTTAAGTGGTAACGCTCCTCATCATTTAACCTAACGCTACTACACTGGCAAATCAGAATAGAGCCAACCTTGCATTCAAAGGGCTGGCTACATCTGGGGCATATTTTACTTTCGTGTTGAGGCATGGCTGTAGGTTACATTGCTTTCTGAAAAGCATTTTAAGCAAGTTAATTATCCGGAATGTAGAAAGAAAGCCAACGTTAGAGTAGCTCACACTTGGTTAGTTGGTATACAGCAGGGTCTTGCTAAGCAGACAATAACGGAAACTGTGCCTAAATAATAGTGGAAAGAAGAGAGGCAACAAGCGTTTTTACAGTAAGCATTAAAGTTCTGTAATGCTCGCTTACACCGGATTCAGCTTCTTCAGCAAAGGAATCCTGAAAGAAAGACAGCGGATGATCGAGGACATCTGCATCCAAAACAGATTTCCTACCTTTCTTAGCAGGAGCTTTATCCTGTGTAGCTGTTGTTAAAACCGTCTGGGTTCTTGTGCAGGTGCAAGCCTTGATGTCCTTGCATGCAGTGGTTGCATTAGGCACAAAAGAGGAGCATAACAGCATAACTGCTATCACAGGTACCAAAAGCCGAACAGATTGCCACAGTTTTAACATGTTCCAAATTTAATTTTCTGGATTTAAAAAAACAACAAAATGTTAGGATATTTTGTATAATATAGTTTTTGCTATAAAAGCGGTAATACCCTAAGTACCAATAAGATATTATTTTAATAACATAAAGACTATTTACTGGTGCTGGCAGCCTTTATTACCTGAACTCTTACTGGTACAACACCTGCTTTTATAGAGTTTAAACGCTTTGCCGCAGCCTCAGACAGGTCTACAACCCGTCCTCTGATAAATGGGCCACGATCAGTAATTCTTACCTTTACAACCTTATTTGTTTTCAGGTTAGTGACTTTTACTTTAGTACCTAAAGGCAAAGTTTTGTGTGCAGCTGTAAGCTTACCACGCCTGTAAGGCTTTCCATTAGCCATTTTATGACCTTGAAGTTTACGGCTATAATAAGAGGCTTTACCCTCTTCTGTATAACCTCGTTCTCCGAAAGCTGGCTCAGAACTTGTGCAGGAAGCAAAACAGGCTGTTAAGGCACAGCCAAAGGCTAATTGTTTAAGATAGTCTAACATAAGGGGGTAAAAGTGGCATTAGGGATACTCACTAATATACTACAGAATATTCTTGTTAGTAGCATTTAAAGTTAACCTATTTTAGATTAAGTAGTGGTACAAAAACAAAAGCCGGAGCTAACTACAGTTGCTCCGGCTTTTGTAAATCAGGTGTTATAACTTATTGTTTTAGTTGATAATTATAAACCTCCATTGCCTGTGTCAGCTTATCTTTCTGGAACAGATTTACCACAAACTGTAAGCCTAAAACACCTGCTCCGGCATACATTGCCGGTGAAACACGGAATCCTCCTCCGTCTCCACCCTGCGAAGTATTTATAGAAGAGATAGCCCCTGCTGCCAGTAAGCCTGCTCCAACTATAGAAACTCCGGTATTAACAAGGCGCGACCTTTTATGCTTATTTAGCAGCGCCATACTTGCAGCGTTGTCAGAAAGCACTTCGCTTAGGTTATTGTAATTCAGTTCATAAAGAGGCCCGTTGTCCTTCGAAAAGAAATAGATACGGCGCCTGCTACTGCCTGCTCCAAAGCCAAAAGGTGAGTAGCCTCCGTAGCCATACCCGTATGGAGAGTAACCATAGCCGTTATCGTAAACGGTGCGGGAGGTGTAATACTTATCGATGCGTGGGCCGTCTAAAACCCGTTTGGCAAAGGCATCATAGCTGCTGCCTCTGTCTATACGGGCAAAGAACCCCTCATCATTTTCATACACGTTAACAAAGCTTGGGTTGATCTTTATGGAATCATCAAGCAAAAAGTGATTAGACTTAAATATTGGCGACTTATACTGCAGCTTATTGGCATAGTAGGTTTCGCCATTCTGTAGTTGTATAAAGTACCTGCCAGTGCGGTTCTGCTCAGGTTCGGTTTGGGCAAAGGCTGTTGTTGCGCCCATAAGGCAGAACAACAGCAAATAAATACTCCTTCTCATAAAATTATAAAAATGCTTGGCCTTTTAGTTAGCCAATTTTTAGTTAAAAAGTAAAAACAACATAACTACCATACCAATTAGTGCCAGGTATACCCATCGCATAAGGTGGTTTCGGTGTTTGCCAGGAACAAAGTTGCTTATCATCATTACAACGAACAATAAGCATAAAATGTATAAAAGAATGAATGTTACTGCTTTAACCCAGTTTGGCACTACTGTATTCTCTGGTTGGTACTGGTAGTCTACTCCCATACCTGATAGCAAATATTGGAGGCCGAAAAACACGACTACTTCAAATACAATAAAATAGAAAAGCCAGACCAGCCAGATAAATTTGCTGTTATTCATTAGTTAGATGCTCTTGTAAAAGTGGTAGCTTTTAACGTGAAACCCTTCCCGGAAGTAGAACCTATGGGCATTGCTGTTAGTAACATAAGCATCCAGCATTACAGTTTCACAACAGTGGTTTTTTGCCTCTTGTAGCATCCAGTCAGAGAGTAATTTACCCAGGCCAAGGGCACGATAAGCCTCATGTACTACAAAATTATCTACCTCCAGATACTTCCCGCTATATAATTTGGTGTTTATCCAGAACCCGGATAAGCCTATGCAGGTGCCGCTGTCGTTAAAAACACCAACCATCCTATAGCCATTTGGCAGCATGCCCTGCAGCAGCATCTCATAACGTTCTGCCGACATAGCTGGGTTTAACATCCTGATAAGTTCATACTGTGCAACCATTTGCTCTAAGGTAGTAATTTCTGCTATGGTATAAGCTGCTAAAGCTTCATCTGTTTTATTGTTCATCTTATATAATTGCACTAAAATTTATGTAGTTTTTAATTAACATTAAACTATGTATACTTCTTATGCTTATTAAGCATGAGCGTAAGCATTTTATAGTAAAGTAAATATAACCTTTAAGAGCTGTTTCATGTATATATACTATATTATATATTATGAAGCTACTTTTGTATGAATATTATAAGAAAGTAATTGAACAACTTTTATATTTGAAACAAAGTGGTTGCTTAATACCGTTAAAATACCAGAAGACAGTAGGGATATGAGGTTATTGAGGAACATAAAATTAGATAATTATAACTTTTTTCACAGAGAAAGGACACGGAAGATCTTTAGCATTGGCTATGAAGATCTGACGACGGTTATATATTATCAGGACGCCAGCAACAATTATACGCTGGTTATAGCAAAGAAAGATGATCCTCCGCTGATTCTTGAAAAAGATATATCAAGAGCGGAAGCATTCAGGATTATGAATACCCGGCCATAACAGCCGGGTATTTTTTGTACTGGCCCAAAGCGCTTGCTGAATAAAGATTTCTGTTCCGGGTATCATACATGCATGTTTGCGTATAGTAGGGTATGCTTAAAAGAAATAAATATTACAAAATAGCTGTTATTGGAGTTATAGTAAGTGTTCTGCTACAGTTAACACTGTTTGTTATAGTAGACCCTTTTATTCCTTCTGTTATAACTCCTTTTTACTCCGTCTGGTTAATTCTGTTTGTCGTGGGCTGGCGCAAAGAGCATCCACGCAGGTAACTACATAAGACCCCATTTCACCATCTCTCATCCGGTTGCTTTTGTTCTACAGCTGATACAGCTTTGTTTAACAGTTGTCGCCTCATTCAAGTACAAGCTCTTCTGAATAGACACTGATTGTTAACTGACTTCTTGTTTATGTCTAGCTTGCTCCTGCTCTACCCCTATTGCCCAATACTTCTTCCTGTTAAAGCTTACTTTACTAAAACACCTCAATAAACTGGCATTAGACTAGAATTTAAGCAATCCAAGGCTCAGTTGAAGTATGTAAAGTTTTTGCGTGGCGTGTGCCAAAATATTAGTTGAGAAGGCACTTTTTTGACTATTGTTTTGCTCTATACAAAACGCAGTAATATAGAGCCTATGTCTGAACAAGATGTAATGAAAGATGTAAACCAAGTGCAGCACATGTTTCTGCTAGTGGAAAGCAGTGACGCTGTGTGCATGCTAAACGTAGCCGGACACCCTTACCGGTTACGTGAACTCGTTTTTATGATGATTGAGAATGGGTGCCGGGTAATGCAATCCAACGCCGACGAGTACAAAACATTTACCTACGACAAAGAAACAGTAGAAGTATTTGATTATATGACATCTATCATCAAAGCAAGGTTTATAAAGCAGTAAGGTTTCGCAAGTCTGGCGCGTAAAACTAAAAAGGAGCTGCAGCAAGCAACTCCTTTTTAATTGATAGCAATAAGCTTATTCTACAGTTGTTTTATTTCGATTTCTTTAGGCTGGGTGGCAGCATCATGGTAAGGTAGTCTAACCTGCAGCTGACCATCCTGGTGTACGGCCTCAATACGGCTTAAGTCTACCTGTGGGGGCAGCATAAATATTTTGTTAAACAACGGTGCGCCCAATTGTGGGTTTTCCTGGCTTTGGAATATTGAAAATATAGTAAGCTGGTTATTGTGCAGCACTACTCTGAATGCTTCAGGGTTCACACCTGCAGACCACACTTCTATTACAGCACCTTTTTTATACTTTTTAATATCTACATAAGTCTCGCTCACGCCGCCACCTATAGTATTTAACAGGTCTATTTGCTGAGCAATGTTTCGTAACAATTCTTTATCTTTTATAAGCTTCATTTCTTTCTCCTCTTTCTTATTACAAATGGAATAATGCAAATGAAGTGCCAAGGATGATAAAGGCATTTATACGTGTAAAAATATTTAATATGTGTCAAAATGGCTTGTTTGATGCTTTTGTTAATTATTTCAGTGGCCACATTGGCATATTTTGTTAAGTGTGTAAAGTAATATTATCCAAGAACCCATTGTTTAGATAATAGCTTGGACGAGTAGTTGCGACCGAAGAAGGAGCAATTCGTTATTGAAAACATAAAGCTCTTTTTAATCTGTTGTTGAGATAGATGGGTGTTTACTGTGCTGCAACAAAAGATACAGGTGTTATAGAATGTGCTTTTGGGCTTATTTTTTACCTAATATAAAGCTTCTCTTTTAGCTGATCTATACTTTGTGGCGGGTAAAGAGATTGGTTCTTTAAATTAAAGAGAGCAACTTTTTTCTAATAAGTTGAATTTCTTAGTGTCTAAACAACGAAACTATTTTTTTATTCATATGTTATGATTAAATTGGACGAAATGGCACATTGGCTTCCTTACTAATGTTGATGTACTACTGCCCACTCTACTCTGAAAGCAAACAAAGCAAGTTTAAAATCGAGCGACATTCGCTGGCATTTTTTAAGTTTAACTATCATTCGCATGAGGAAAGTTTACTTTCAGAACGAACATACAACAATTATATATAACAAAGAGGCTTCGTTAGGCACAGTGACTTGCCACGGAGAGGTAATAGGTACTGACTTTAGAGAAGCGATACTGATTTGCCTGGACATGATAGACCGCTTTGAGCTCAAGTGCCTGATTGGGGATAATAGTAAATGTAAGGCCATAGCGTCTGCAGATCTTGAGTGGTGCCAGGAGGTACTTTTACCACAGCTAGCATTAGGTCCTGTGTTAAAAGTGGCCTTATTACTTTCACAAAGCGAAGCCAGGCATGGTGTTATTGAACTGGTGGTAGATAAAGAAAACAGTATGGGCCAGAAACTGTTTATTCGGAGCCTTCCTGATGAAACTGAGGCACTAGCCTGGTTCATGGAACCTGGTTAATGTTTTTTGAAGGTGCCTTGCCATAATGTTCAAGTTACTCGATATTTGATAGCAATAGTTACTTAATATACTGCTTTAAGTAAGCCTAAGAATATTTCTTGTCTTTAATTATGCTAACTTCTGCCATAAGTTGTAGTGCTGTTACATCGGCTTTTGTACTGTGCCTATAGTGGCACTTATCACTCAAACATAACTTAGGCTCCTGCACTTCGTACATTTTAACAGAACCAACAATGAAAAACTATGAAAAAGACGATATTAATGATTTGTGCCAGTGCAGGTATTGTATTCTTTAGTGCCTGTAACGAAACTAACAAACGAGTAGAAGACCAGCAGGATGTTGCAGAGCTAGCCTCCGCCGATACAGCTGTGATGTATGGTGATGAAAAGAGACCATTAGAAGCTGACGGTGCTGAGATAAAAGAAGTAGGAGAAGGTTTCTGGGCAAATGTTGACTTTGAGGCCCCTACCATTAACGATCCGGATTTAAGCAACTCTGGCATAGAGGCAAGAAGCGGAGAAGGCTATAATGTCTATACTATGGATGAGCGTGTTCTTTTCGATTTAGATAAAGCTACCTTACGTAGTGGTGCAGATGATAAACTTAAAAGCGTTGCAGAGTCCATCAATGAACTTGGTAACCAAGGGCAAATCCGTATCTATGGATACACAGACGCCCAGGGTAGTAAAGATTATAACAAACAACTAGCTGAGGAGCGTGCTAACACAGTAAAAGACTGGTTACAAAATAATGCAGATATTGATGCTTCCAGATTGTCTATTCAGCCAGTAGGGGAAGCTAACCCTAGAGCTACAAACGAGACTGCAGAAGGTCGCCAGAAGAACCGACGTGTAGCTATTGCAGTTGCTACTAACCAGCAACAACAGCAAGCAGCACAATAATAATAAAATAAAGTACTGTTATAAAAACAGGCGGGGCCGCTGTACTTAAGCAGCGGCTCCGCCTGTTTTTATGCATCAAGGTAAATCAACAATTTTCTTCTGGTGCCTGCTAGTGTATGTCCTGTCAACGCTTCTGCTTAAGGAGACAGTTTCAGGCATTGAGAAAGCTTTAACCTTGTACGAGTAGCTTGCTTTCTTACTCTTCTGTATCGTTGGTGGCCTTTGGTTTTGCTAAATTGTGGTATGCTGGTCCTTCCAGCACTTCGCCCTCAATCGAAAAGCGGCTACCGTGGCAAGGGCAGTCCCAGCTTTTTTCAGCGTTATTGAAATGGACGACACAGCCCATGTGCGGGCAAATTGAAGATACGACGTGTAGCTGCCCTTCTTCATCCCGGTAAGCGGCCAGCTTTTCGTCGTCTATCTCAATGGTTTTGCCCTCTCCTGCTCTTATTTCTTTTAGCTGATCAGTTTCGCCATAGAACAGGAAGTCTTTAACCAAATGGAATGCTACATCAATGTTTTCTTTCGCAAACTTTGGCGCTGAGGCTATCGGCGTAAAGCGGGTAGGGTCGTATAGCTTTGCCCATTCATTTTCTTTGCCAGCTATTATGTCACTGATAATCATTCCGGAAAGCGTACCATAAACCAGGCCGTCTGCAGCAAAACCTGTGGCAATGTAAGTATTATTCTGCAGAGGGCTGGTACCTATGTAAGGTAGGGCGTCGGCAGGTTTATAGTTTTGTGCAGCCCATTTATAAACTATATGGTCTACATCAAAATGAGCTTTTAAATATTCTTCCAGTTTAAGGAAGTTCTCCTCGTTATGCTCTTTGTGCCCTACTTTGTGTGCCTCTCCTAATATAAGCAGAAAGTTACCTTGCTCATTGCTGTACGGGCGAACCGAGTAGTGCTGCATCTGTTGTACGTGCCAGTATACGCCACCTGCCGGTGAAGCTCCCTTCAGGCGTACGGCCATGGCATATTCCCGGTAAGGCTCCATAGCTGTATGCACTGCATATATTCCTTTAGGGGAGTGAGTGGCCATTATCACCTGCTTTGCGGTTACCTTGCCCCGCTCGGTTTGTACCACGCATGGCTCACCGTCTTCCACATCCATTACTTTGGTGCCTTCAAAAAGCAGGCAGTTGTCTCCGGCTATGGCTGCGGCCAGGCCTTGTACATACTTTAGCGGGTTAAACTGTGCTTGGTGAGCAATGTTTGCCATAGATTCTACTTTAAAAGGAAAACTAGCAGGAGCCTCTCCGGTAACAGGTAAACCTGCTTTTTCAGCAGCTTCACGTTCTTTACCAACCTGTGCCATCAGGTCGTTGCCAGGTTCTGAAAACAAATACCAGGGCACCCTGTTAAATTCACAGTCTATATTAAACTCCAGCACGCGCTGCTCAATAAAATCTATGGCAGCAGTTCGCGAGGTAGCTACTGCACGCATAGTTTCTTCGCTATGCTTAGATGCTATAGTATATAAACGCTCATCTATAGGGGCATACAAGTTCCCTGTAGATGAGCCTGTTGTGCCAGAACCTACCTTTAGTGCTTCCAGCACTGCAACTTTCTTGCCTGCCTTAACCAAACTATAAGCAGTACTAATGCCGGTTATACCTGCGCCCACTATAGCCACATCTACCTCTAAGTCGCCAGATAAAGAGGGATATGTTTTAAACGCTGTGGTTGCACTCCATAGAGCTTGTGTAATGTGATCTACTGCCATACTTTTTCTGCTTTGGTGTGTGTTGCTCTTAGCTTTCGCAAAAAAGGTAGCAAAGGTTTTAGAACCTGGTGTTAAAGTGTAATTATTATCTTGTTGGTTTATAGGCTAGTACAGCAAAGATGATAGCGCAAGAACGCTATAAGCCTAAACATAAGCTACAGTACCTCTTTATAAGCTCATAACTGTTTAGCCTGCGTTACTACGAATTAAACTAATACCCTATGCTGAAAGCCCATGCCTAACTCATTTAAGAAGGGTAGTTCACTTCCCAATGGCTGTGTCTGAATAATCAGAATCTGATTATTCAGTAGTGCCTGTATTGGCCTGGCCCATGTTTCCGACATGATAACTTAAGCTCAGTTCTTTAGCCGAAAAATTGGGGAGACAGTAAAATTAGTTACAGGAGCTTTTGCAGCAAGACCTTTCCTAACATTGAGTGGGTGAACTCTACCAGTAGTGTGGTTCTGCTGCCCCATTTGGTTTCAAACTGGGCGATAGAGCCCGCATAGAAGAGCTGACTGGGCGGCAGGCAATGGCTTTTGTATTTATCCCAAAACATTAAAGCCTATGAAAAAGCAAACCACTACAAGAGAGAGTGCTATCAACATGCCGCTGGTCAACCCGAACGCGGCAGGTATTGATGTGGGAGACACCATTCACGCCGTTGCCGTACCCGAGGGCAGGGATACGCTGCAGGTCAGGTCCTTTGGGACGATGACCTGTGACCTGGAGGCCATCGCCGCCTGGCTGCTCGAGTGCGGGGTAGACACGGTGGCCATGGAGAGCACTGGCGTATACTGGAGACCCTTGTTCAACCTGCTCACCCAGCATGGACTGGAGGTGTATTTGGTCAATGCCAAACAGGTTAAAAACGTGAGCGGCAGGAAGAACGATGAGGATGATGCGCGCTGGATTCAGAAGCTGCACAGTTGCGGTCTGCTCCGCAGCAGCTATTTGCCCGACGACCAGCAGGAGGCGCTGCGCACGCTGGTTCGCCACCGCAGAACGCTCACCCAGGATAGAGGCAGATGCGTGCTGAGGATGCAGAAGGCCTTGGAGCTGATGAACGTGAAGGTGCACACGCTGTTGCGTGACATCACTGGCAAGAGCGGCCTTGCCATCATTGAGGCCATCCTGCGTGGGGAGAGGACAGCGGAGAACTTCCTTGCCTGCGTCCACTTTAAGGTGAAGGCCGACAGGGCAATCATCCTCAAATCCTTACAGGGCAACTGGCGGCCAGAGCAGCTTTACCTGCTGGAGGACTGTTACATGAGTTATAAGTACCTGACTGAACGCATAGCCTCGTGCGATGTGGCCATTGAACACCAGCTGGAGTTCTACAACAGGGAAATCCGCCCTGAAGCGGCGCCTGAGTATGAGGCCGTCTCTGCTAAGAAGGCCAACAGGAACAAGCCATCGTTCAACACCTGCTCCTACCTGAAAAAAGTGCTGGGAGTGGACGTGATGGCCATTTACGGCATCAGTGACATTGCCGCACTGGAGATTCTCTCTGAAACCGGCACAGACATGAGCAAGTGGGAAACGGCTAAGCACTTTGCCAGCTGGCTGAACCTGTGTCCCAACAACAAAGTATCAGGAGGGAAGCTTATCAGCAGTACCCTGATGAAAAAGAAGCCAAACCCAGCCAGCCAAGCTTTCCGTAACGCCGCCAATGCCGTGCAGCGAAGCGACAACTGGCTCGGTGACTACTTCAGGCGGATGAAAGCAAAGGGTGGTAACAAGTATGCCACTGTGGCCACGGCTAATAAGATTGCTACTATTTACTACAAAATGGTATCTTGCCAGCAGGAGTTTAGCCCTGTTGAACTGACTGCTTATCAGAACAAGTACAAGCAGGCGAAGATCTTATACCTAGAGCGGAGGCTCTTTGAATTAAAAAAGGAAGCCGCTTAGTGGAGTTATATAGAAGTCTCTGGTAACTTCGTTAGCGCAAATAGGCAGCGCTTAAAGTTCTGAGTCCTTCCCTTGAAATGTATTTATCAGACACAGCCTAGTTTAATATTGCTGTCTGAAAAGAAGTATCTTCCTACTAATAACTATGCTTAAACTCTTTACTATGAGAAGTACTATTTGGGTGAGTTAGGAAGAGGCTGTGCAGCTAAATGTAGGTGTATAAAACAGTTTAATAAGCAGCGATGGGTTTAGTGAAGCAACGCCTTTGTTAAATGTCTTGCAAACGAAATGAACTTTAGCCGTTGTTCTAACAGGTTCCGCAGTTCTATAACATGGCCACCAAAGTTCTTCTGCTGCTGTTGAGACAGATTCTTTCGCCTCTGAATCTTAATTTTAGCTTACTTATACAGCTGCTCTTGCCGGAGTAGGTGTGGCCGCTTTTTGATAAACAAAATACTTCTTTAAGCTCAGGAACGGCTTTTCGATAAATCTCCAGGAAAGCCAGGGCACCAGGAAGAGCAGGCTGACATTTGCAAAAACATAGAACAGATAGTTATCGGCCAAAGAAGAAATGTATGGTTTCATGTATTTAGCAAAGGCCCATACTATATAAGGCAAGGAAATGTGGTACAGGTAAAGCCCATAGCTGATTTTGCCCATAAATAACAGCAGCTTGTTATTGAACAGGAAAGAAAACCCTATTTCGTTTGTCTGGCTTTTATACATCAGATAAGTTATAACCCACAAAGCAATTACCGATACAAGCGTACGAATGGGCATAGGAACACCTATGGCACCAGATAATCTGCCTGCTAGCAACAATGCACTTAAAATAACGAGCAGATGCAGAACCTTATAGGTTTTGTTGAGCAAATGGGGCCTATAAACCATTACCCACGACAACAGTGCTCCTAAGCCAAAGGCATCAAAGCATGTGTAGGTTGGGAGATAGCCATATTCAAAATCATTTATGAAAAATTGGCTTGTGGTGCCTATCAGGATAAAAGCCAGTATAGCATGTAATAAGTATTTTTTGTTGATGTACAGAATAACCCAGGGCCACAGGAGGTAAAACTGCTCCTCAACGGCCAGAGACCAGCATTGGGCGGTTAAGTCTCCGAAATACTTTAAGTTATAAAAATGGAAATTAATGGTAAAGGTAGAAAGGTAAATAAGTTCAGAGTCGGTTTTGGGGTCTACATTGCTGCCAAAAAGATACAGCATAAAAACCATTAAGAAGTAAATAGGCAGTATGCGTAGTGCCCTTCTGAAGAAGAAATTTTTAAAAACTGTTAGCTTCGAGATACCTGATTCTTCCGCTTCATTTCTGTGTTCAAATAATATCCTTGTAATCAGAAAGCCGCTCAGTACAAAGAAAATATTTACACCAACAAACCCGCTGTACTGTATGTAAGGGATCGGTAGCCAATGTGTGAGTATGACAAGAATAGCAGCTATTGCTCTGACGGTATCGAGTTGCTTTATGTAAAGCATAACGGTAAGGTTACAGGTTTTTAAGCTAATCTATTTCGCTGGCTATTACTCCTTATTTGCTGCTGATCTGCTTTGATGTAAGCCTGATCAGTCAAAGAACAGGTGGCCGTGTTTATGTTAGGTGCTCATACTGGATTTTCAGGAACTTTGTTTTTGCGATACTGTAAGTATTTTCCCTGCTTTTAGCGGCCATACTTGTAATGTTACTATACTTCAACAACAGTTTCATAAGCTTTTACTACGACAGGAAAGCTTGTTTAGGCAAGGCCGTATGAAAGGATAACTGTAAGGGGCAGAACTGAGGGAGGCCTACCTGATAAGCCTCTGGAGCTAACAGGTCGTTTCTCACCAGCAACCGCTTCTGCGGTTGATCACGTGAATGTGACGCAGGTTTATAGTTTGAGACTTTTTCTTTAGCGTTTAGCTGAGGCCTATGCAAACACTTAATGCTACAGCTATCTTCTAAAGTCCCTTCTGCCGTTGTTGTGTGTTTTCACCAACAACGGCGGTGAATTATGCAACAGAAAGCATATCTAATTTGTCTGCCTTCAACAACTGATCAAATAGCTTGATAAATTGAGCTTCTGTTTTGACATGTGTTGTAGCTTGAGTATAAATGGGATAGTCATAACATGTTTGTAGGGAAGGAGTAACTTTGTCTGGTTGATCTGAGCAAATAATTAGACTTGTTTTAGGCCTATTAAAGTTATTCTTAATAAGTTTCTGTAGATGGGGTTCCGTTTTAAAGGAATTCCCTATTGTGATTACCTTGTCACATGTTTTAAGCTGACGTTGTAATTCTAAAAAGTTTGCTGATAATACATTGTTTTCCGCGATAGCTGCTTCTTTTCTTGCAGGATTATCATAAATCATCACAGGACTTGTGTTAAATATTTCTTTATTTAGTTTGACGGTTTCAAATGCTTTTTTTGAGTATTTATATGAACCATGTATATGAGCTATTTTAAAGTTGAAGTTCTTCAAAAGCCTCTCGTTGAATTGTCCATGTATAAATCCATCTTTAATAAGAAATTGCCTTTTAGAGTTGATTTCACAATAGTATGTTAATAGGCTATCAATTATACCATCTTAATTTGTAGTACACAAATAGAAGTCACTCACATTATTTTTCTTTAATGTGAGGCTAAAAGCTTTTCCAAAATTTGGTAGAACACTACTTATATTTGAGTAGCCTTTTTCTATTTCGAACTTTGTGAATTGCTCCCCAGTTTTTTGCATTTCTTGTTTGATGCGTGAAGCAAACATAGCTGTTGTGTTAGCTAGATCAATATCTGACTTACCAATGAATTTATTGTAAACTTTTTGAAAGCCTTCTACAGCTTCAAACAACTCCTCCCCTCTCTTAGTAGGAATATAATTGTTAAATGGAGATAAGAGAGGTTCAAACCTATACCATAGATTATTAAGTCTTTCTATTTCCTTATCTAGAGGCTTCTCGTCTTTTGTATAAGTCTTCAGTGGCTTAACTATGTCTGCTAACATATAGTTAAATCCACTTCCTACGAAGAGAACTATTTTCATTAGTTGTAAATTAGAACTTGTTCTTTTAATTTTATTAATTTAATAACATAGGATGTATGAATAGTCGGCAAAATAAAGGGAGAACTATAACCAGCTCTCCCTTTATGAGTTACCTTACGATCCGCAAGCTTCGCAAGCGTCTGGGTTATCCAGTGAGCAACTCATGTCGCTGCGGTTCTGATCCTGCTCCTGGTAGACTGGCGATAGGGTTTCGGCGGCTTGTTTCTCTACCGTAAACTTGATCGCATCAACAGCAGACTTGGTGCGCAGGTAGTACATACCTGTTTTCAGGCCCTTCTTCCAGCTATAGAAGTGCATCGAAGTCAGCTTGCCGAAGTTCACGTTTTGAACGTGCAGGTTCAGCGACTGGCTCTGGCAGATGAAAGCACCGCGGTCGGCACTCATATCAATTACCGTACGCTGGCTGATCTCCCACACAGTTTTATACAGGTCTTTGATGTGCTGCGGAATGTTCGGGATATCCTGTACCGAACCGTTGGCAGCAATAATGTCCTGCTTCATTCTGTCGTTCCAGATGCCCAGTGCAATCAGGTCTTTCAACAGGTGCTTGTTAACCACCATAAACTCACCTGAAAGTACGCGGCGCACATAAATGTTAGACGTATAAGGCTCGAATGATTCGTTGTTGCCTAATATCTGCGCAGTAGAAGCCGTAGGCATTGGAGCTAATAATAAGGAGTTGCGCACACCATGCTCCATCACCTCCTGGCGCAGCTCTTCCCAGTCCCAGCGGCCGCTGTCTGGCGTTACACCCCACAGGTCGAACTGGAATTTGCCTTCTGATAACGGAGAGCCTTTAAACGTTTCGTAGTGGCCTTGCTTCTTTGCCAGGTCTTTCGAAGCCGTCATGGCTGCAAAGTAAATCGTCTCAAAGATGTCTTTGTTCAGGCCACGTGCCTCGTCGCTTTCGAACGGCATGCGCAGGTGAATAAAGGTGTCGGCTAAACCTTGCACACCTAACCCAATCGGGCGGTGACGTATGTTAGAATTACGAGCCTCCTCTACCGGGTAGTAGTTAATATCGATAACCTTGTTCAGGTTTTTAGTAACGTGGTAAGTTACATCAAACAGCTTCTGATGGTCGAATACCTTATGGCCGTTCTCTTCTTTTACATAACGAGGCAATGCTAGCGATGCCAGGTTGCAAACCGCTACCTCGTCTGCGCTGGTGTACTCCATAATCTCGGTACACAGGTTAGAGCTCTTGATGGTACCCAGGTTCTGCTGGTTGCTCTTGCCGTTAGCAGCATCTTTGTAAAGCATGTAAGGCGTACCAGTCTCAATCTGCGACTCCAGTACGGCAAACCATAGGTCCTGTGCTTTTACTGTTTTGCGGGCACGGCCCTCGCGCTCATACTTCTCGTACAGACGCTCAAAGTCTTTGCCCCAGCAGTCGGCCAGGCCAGGTGCTTCGTGCGGACAGAACAGACTCCATTCACCGTTCTCTTCCACGCGCTTCATAAACAAGTCTGGTGTCCAGAGGGCGTAGAACAAGTCACGGGCACGGTTTTCTTCTTTACCGTGGTTCTTTCTTAAGTCAAGGAAGTCGAAGATATCAGAATGCCATGGCTCCAGATAGATAGCGAAAGCGCCTTTACGCTTACCGCCGCCCTGGTCTACATAGCGGGCTGTGTCGTTAAACACCTTCAGCATAGGTATGATACCATTCGATGTGCCGTTGGTGCCTTTAATGTAAGAACCTGTCGCACGCACATTATGGATGCTCAGGCCGATGCCGCCAGCGCTTTGCGAAATCTGAGCGCATTGCTTCAGCGTATCGTAAATGCCTGGTATGCTATCGTCTTTCATGGTAAGCAGGAAGCAGGAAGAAAGCTGTGGCTTAGGAGTACCGGCATTAAATAATGTTGGCGTGGCGTGTGTAAACCATTTTTCAGACATGAGATTATAAGTCTCAATGGCAGATTCGATGTCTTCTTTATGGATACCCACGGCAACACGCATCAACATATGCTGCGGACGCTCTATTACCTTACCATTCAGGCGCAGCAGGTAAGAACGTTCCAATGTTTTATAACCAAAGTAATCGTAATTATAGTCGCGGTCGTAAATAATGGTAGAGTCCAGCAAGGCGGCGTTCTTGCGGATAACTTCATACACATCTTTCGCTAAAAGCGAAGCATTCTCTCCTGTTTTAGGGTCCTCATAAGTATAGAGGCGTTTCATGGTATTAGAGAACGACTTGCTCGTAACCTTGTGCAGGCTCGAAATAGCGATTCGTGCAGCCAGCACAGCATAATCAGGGTGTTTAGTGGTAAGCGAAGCCGCTGTTTCTGCAGCTAGGTTATCCAGTTCTACGGTAGTCACACCATCGTAAATACCATCAATCACCTTTTTGGCCACCTCAATCGGCGACACATAATCCATATGCAAACCGTAGCACAGCTTTTCGATGCGTGCTGTAATCTTATCGAATTTGACGGATTCGCGTCTGCCGTCTCGTTTTACTACTAACATAGGCGTATACATTTAGCGGGTGTCAAGGGCCCGGGTTGTTTATTTAAGTTTATATATGATAAACCTCTGCCGATGCAGGAGGTGGAAATACTTTAGGTGAAGAATACATCAGCCCATACGTATATAGCAGTACAAGCCGTTGTAGTACAATAGATTATGAGTTAAGCCAAATGCTTTTTTTCTATATAGTAAGGCGGAAGTGCCTCTATTGGTGGCTTTATGGCCATCTTTAGTTCCTGCGGTTTAGCGGTCAACTCTATTGCTTCAACAGCCGCCCGGAAAATTTGTTTGTTGAGTTCAGGTGGGAAAGATGAAGATGCTCGCCCACCTGAATCTATAACTGATACAAATATAGTAGTAATTTTATATGCTAAAAGTCTTCGTCCAGCGAGAAAACGTTTTTGTCTTTGTCGCCCAGCACTCCTGCTTTTTGATAGTCTCCCACGCGCTTCTCGAAGAAGTTGGTTTTGCCTTGCAGCGAGATCATCTCCATAAAGTCGAACGGATTGGCAGAGCCATAGATTTTATGGCAGCCAAGCTCTCCTAATAAGCGGTCAGCCACAAACTCAATGTACTGGCTCATTAGCTTTGCGTTCATACCTATAAGGTCTACTGGCAGTGCATCTGTCACAAACTCCTGCTCAATGCTTACCGCATCTTTTATAATTTCGACTACACGTTCCTGCGGCAATTTATTCTGTAGCATTGAGTACAGCAGACAAGCAAAATCACAGTGTAAGCCTTCGTCGCGGCTGATAAGTTCGTTGGAGAAAGTAAGACCAGGCATCAGGCCACGCTTCTTCAGCCAGAAAATAGAGCAGAAAGAACCAGAGAAGAATATCCCTTCCACGGCAGCAAAGGCAATCAGGCGCTCTGCAAAGTTTTCGCTCTCAATCCAGCGTAGTGCCCACTCTCCTTTTCGACCTACAGCAGGTACTGTTTCCAAGGCATTAAACAGGTGGTCTTTTTCAGACTGCTTCTTTACATAAGTGTCTATCAGCAGAGAGTATGTTTCTGAATGAATGTTTTCCATCATAATCTGGAAGCCATAGAAGCATCGTGCTTCCGGTATTTGCACCTCATTCATGAAGTTTACAGCTAAGTTCTCGTTAACGATACCATCAGAGGCAGCGAAAAAAGCAAGCACATGGCTGATAAAGTGACGCTCCCCGTCATTCAGGTTCTCCCAGTCCTTTAGGTCCTGGCCCAAGTCAATCTCCTCGGCTGTCCAGAAACTGGCTTCAGCTTTCTTGTACATTTGCCATACTTCGTCATGCTGAATTGGGAACAAGACGAATCTGTTCGGGTTTTCTTTAAGTATTGGCTCCATAAGCACGTAGCATTTATAGTTAAAGGGCTGAACAAAAGCATGTTGTGTAGGCCCTGAATTTCGAAAGAGTATAGCGGCTACCAGAATAGTGGTTCACCGAATATTTTGAATTCAAATATAGAAATTAGAACTCGATTTTCGGTTTTAAAGTTGTTCAAGTTATACACACCGCTTAAAATCTATGTTAATATGTTGGTTGTCTGTATATTAGTTTTGTGTTAACATTGTTATCCACATTGTGGATAACCTATATAATTGCATGAAAATATTCTTGTATGGCTATAAAGGAGAGTTAAAGTGAGGGGTGTCGGGTTGCGTTAAGCTTATGGTAAATAATAGGCGGGCCTGGAGAGGAGTTACGGTGATGTGCAGTGTTTTGTAATTATTTAGTGCAGGAGAAACTGTTGATTATTTTGTTTTTTTGTGGATAAGATGGATTTGGTTTATTGGTTGTAAATGCTTGATATGTAGATTGTAATAAACATTTTTAACAGATGTGTGAAAATGTGTTAGGGTTTTAAACATCGTTTTCCACAAAAATGTGAATAACGATGTGGTTAATCAGAATTTATTAAGGGACAATGGTTTGCATGTTTAAAATAAAGTCAGTAATTTTGCGGACTAAATCTAAAAATATACATTGAAGCTGATGTACGCAATTGTAGAAATCGCAGGTCAACAGACCAAAGTAGAGAGCGGTAAGTTCATCTACGCTAACAAGCTTTCCGGCAATGAAGGTGACGCCGTAGAGTTCACCAATGTTCTTCTTACTGATGACAATGGAACCATCACTGTTGGTGCTCCGTTTGTAAATGGTGTTAAGGTAACTGGAAAAATCCTTACCAGCACTGTAAAAGGCGACAAAGTAATCGTCTTCAAAAAGAAGAGAAGAAAAGGATATCGCAAGAAGAATGGCCACCGCCAGCAATTCACGAAGGTCCTGATCGAGAGCATTGGTTAAGCAGTAAGAAGAAATTAATCGTTGAATCTTTTCAGGCATAGTTCTCTATCCTGAGTTAAATAGTTAAGAAAATGGCACACAAAAAAGGAGCTGGTAGTTCGAACAACGGTCGTGAGTCGCACTCTAAACGACTTGGTGTTAAAATTTACGGTGGCCAGGATATCATCGCTGGTAACATCATTGTAAGACAAAGAGGTACTGCGCACCACGCGGGAACAAACGTAGGTATTGGTAAAGACCATACCCTGTTTGCTTTAACTGACGGTGTAGTAGAATTCAAAAAAGGCAGAAAGAACCGTTCTTACGTTTCTGTACTTCCTAAAGTAGAAGCCGAAGCCTAAGTCATTTTGCTGTTGATTACAGCAGCAGGAACAGTAAAATAGAGAGATGCAGCACATGTATCCCTCTATTTTTTTGCATATAGTGGTATCATCTTCTGCCGGGTATTTTCTGCTCCCGCTTTAGATTCCTTTCAGGCTTGTGAGGCTAACAAAGTGCTCTGAAAAGAAAGTTTATAAGCCGGTCTGCTTTGTTGATTACTTAATAGTCTGTTGCTTGCCTACGCGGCCACCTTTAATATAAGTATTAAGAGAGATGGCAATTCCTGCCAGGTTGAACAGGTGAGCCAGTACCAGGCTATGGTTAGATAAAGAGATACTAAATAAGGCTAATATAAGCCCTGACAGCCACATCAGCCCATATTTAGCAGGTGATGTGGCTTTTGTAGGTAAGGTGTAGTTTGTGCGGAACCCTACTAAATGAAGGAGTTTAGGAGCCTCTGCTATCAAAAGGATGAGGTTAAGTAGCAGGAAGAAAGTAAGTACATAAGGAGTGCCTCTCCACTGCAAGGATATGGTTATGACTAAAGTGCTCAAGACTATAGGAAGTAGTGTAATGGAGCCTAGAGCGCGGTAACGAAGCGTCAGCAATATAAACCCAACTATTACCTGAGAATAGGCAATAAAGCGGGCAAACAAGCCAAGGTTGTACTCCGACAGCCGTTCCTCCAGCCAAGGTGGCCCCATTACACCAGGAAACTTATGCTCAAAATAAAGCTTTGCCATACCAGCCGTAAAAAATATGATTCCTAGAAACACGCTGATGCCGTTCAGGAAAAATGTCTTAAAGTTCATTGCAATAGCTTTTGATAGATGTTCTGTCACTTATCAAGTTACCTGTTTTAATGTAATAATAGAGATAAGATATATCAATAAACCTGCTTTGCAGAATACTTGCCAAGGTAAATAGCTTTCTAAGCCGAGTTGCTTAACCCGTATATTCCATAGCTGAAGTTGCAGAGTTACAATTAAACGAAACAAAATTTCATATACTGCATATATCTTTTTAACTTGCAACTTCTTATCAAGAAAGACTGAGGGACAGGGCCCAAAGACGTCTTAGCAACCTTGGGTAATGCCTAGGTGCTAACTCCCTCCTGGTAACCACAGCCAGGGAAGATAAGAAAGTCCATCCTACCCTTGGGTGTGTCTCTCTTGATAAGCGAAAGCAGATGATTTAAGAGAAGAAGACACTGTACATGAAAAATAATCCTATTTACAAGTTGCTGAAAGAGCGTGTTTTAGTGCTGGATGGTGCTATGGGTACCATGATTCAGCGGTACAAGCTGGAAGAAAGCGACTTTAGAGGAGAGCGTTTCAAGAACCATCCTACCGATCTAAAAGGAAACAACGACCTTTTATCTATCACACGTCCGGACATCATCAAGGCCATTCACCTGGAGTACCTGCAGGCTGGGGCAGATATTGTAGAAACGAATACCTTTAGTGGGACCAGCATAGCCATGGCCGATTACCAGATGGAAGACCTGGTGTATGAGCTAAACTATGAATCGGCAAGGCTGGCGCGCGAGGCGGCATCAGAAGTAACAGCACAGCAACCTGATAAACCTCGTTTTGTAGCAGGTGCTATCGGGCCAACCAACCGAACAGCTTCTCTTTCTCCGGATGTTAATAACCCTGGCTACCGCGCCATTACCTTCGACCAGTTAGTAGAGGCTTATTATGAGCAGGTACGTGGCCTGGTAGATGGTGGGGCTGATCTGCTTTTGATAGAAACTGTCTTCGATACACTGAATTGTAAAGCCGCTTTGTTTGCTGTGCAGCAGTACGTGGAAGATGGCGGTAAGGAGTTGCCTATTATGGTGTCAGGAACAATAACAGATGCCAGTGGCCGTACTTTATCAGGCCAGACAGTAGAGGCCTTCTGGAACTCCATTTCGCACGCCTCTATTATTAGTATAGGCTTTAACTGCGCCTTAGGTGCCCGCCAGTTAAAGACGCATATACAGGAATTGTCCCGCATAGCCGATGTGCATATAAGTGCTTATCCAAATGCAGGTTTACCCAATGCCTTTGGCGAATATGATGAAACTGCCCAGGAAATGGGTGCTGTGGTAGAAGAGTACCTTAAAGAAGGGCTGATAAATATATTAGGCGGCTGCTGCGGTACTACGCCGCCGCACATTGCCAGAATTGCTGAATTAGCTGCCAATTATAAGCCACGCGCTGTTCCAGAGCTTGCTCCTCTGCCACGCTATAGTGGCTTAGAACCACTTACCATTACCCCGGAAACGCTGTTTGTAAACGTTGGGGAACGCGCCAACGTGACAGGCTCCAAGAAATTTGCCCGCCTTATTGTAGAAGGTAAGTTTGAAGAAGCCTTATCTGTCGTGCAACAGCAGGTAGAGGGTGGAGCCCAGATTATAGACGTGAACATGGACGAAGGTATGCTGGACTCTGAAGAGGCCATGACTAACTTTCTGAACCTGATTGCCTCTGAGCCAGATATCGCAAAGCTGCCCATTATGATCGACTCTTCTAAGTGGAGTGTGTTGGAGGCAGGTTTGAAATGTGTACAGGGTAAGTCTATTGTTAACTCCATCAGCTTAAAAGAAGGCGAAGAAAACTTTAAGAAGCAGGCCCGCAAAGTGCGCCAGTATGGTGCCGCTGCGGTCGTAATGGCTTTCGATGAGCAGGGTCAGGCTGATACCTTAGAGCGTAGGGTTGAAATTTGCGGGCGAGCCTACCGCATCCTGACAGAGGAAGTTGGCTTTCCGCCGCAAGACATTATTTTTGACCCGAACATATTAGCCATCGCCACTGGTATAGAAGAGCATAATAACTATGCTGTAGAGTATCTGGAGTCGGTGAAGTGGATAAAGCAAAATCTGCCACATGCTCTGGTAAGTGGTGGTGTGAGTAACCTGTCGTTCTCTTTCCGGGGCAATGACCTGGTGCGGGAGGCAATGCACACGGTATTTCTGTACTATGCTGTGCAGGCGGGTATGGATATGGGTATTGTAAATGCCGGTATGTTGGGTATTTATGAAGAGGTGCCGAAGGAACTGCGGGATCTGATCGAGGATGTTATCTTCAATCGCCACCCAGATGCTACGGAGCGCCTTGTAACATATGCCGAAACCATCAAGGGTAAAGGTAAAACAGCCACGAAAGAGGATACTGCCTGGCGTGATGCTCCTGTAGAAGAACGCCTGAAGCATGCACTGGTAAAAGGTATTGTAGAGTTTATTGATCAAGATACCGAAGAAGCCCGTCAGAAGGCAGACAAGACTCTGCACGTGATTGAAGGGCCATTGATGGCTGGGATGACTGTGGTGGGAGACTTGTTTGGCGCTGGTAAAATGTTCCTGCCGCAGGTAGTAAAGAGTGCGCGTGTAATGAAGAAGTCCGTGGCTTACCTGCTGCCTTTTATGGAGCAGGAGAAGCTGGAATCAGATACAAGCTCCAAGTCAACGGCAGGTACTATTCTAATGGCTACTGTAAAAGGTGACGTGCACGACATTGGTAAAAATATTGTGGGTGTGGTACTGGCCTGCAATAATTATGAGGTAATAGACCTGGGCGTGATGGTGCCTTTGGATAAAATATTAGCGGAGGCAGAAGCACAGAAAGTAGATATCATTGGCTTGAGCGGTCTTATTACTCCGTCACTGGATGAGATGGTGTATGTAGCGCAGGAGATGGAGCGCAGAAGTATGAAGATACCACTGCTGATTGGTGGAGCTACAACATCTAGAGTGCATACTGCCGTAAAAATAGCGCCGCAGTACAGCGGGCCGGTGGTGCACGTGCACGATGCCTCCCGTAGTGTTACAGTGGTCGGCAGCCTGCTGGGCAGCAACCGCGATGAGTATGTAGCAGAAATCAAAGAACAATACGAGAAGCTTCGCACAGACCACTACGGTCGCACGAAAGATCGTGCTTTTGCAAAAATAGAAGAGGCTCGTGCCAATAAATTTAAGGTAGACTGGTCTGGCACAAACCCGGTTAAACCAAGCTTCCTGGGCAATAAAGTGTTCAATAATTATCCTTTAGCGGAGATTGTACCATACATCGACTGGACTCCTTTCTTTCATACCTGGGAGTTAAAACGCCAGTATCCAAAGATCCTGGATGATCCGGAGTTAGGAACGGAAGCACGTAAACTGTTTGCTGATGCACAGGAAATGCTGCAGCAAATTGTAGATAAAGCTTTGCTGGAAGCTCGTGCTGTTGTCGGTTTTTATCCTGCCAATACCGAAGACGATGATACCATTGTCGTGTATAAGGACGATGCCCGGAAAGAAGTGCTTACCGAGTTCCATACGCTGCGGCAACAAGGTAAGAAAGGCGATAAAGTACCAAACATGGCTTTCTCTGACTTTATCGCTCCTAAAGATACAGGCATTCAGGATTACATAGGAGGCTTTGCAGTATCAGCAGGCTTTGGTATTGAGAAGCTGTTGGAGCAGTACGAGGCCGAGCACGACGATTACCGTTCTATTATGGTAAAGGCGTTGGCCGATCGTTTAGCCGAAGCATTTGCGGAGTTAATGCATGCGAAGGTACGAAAGGAACTGTGGGGATATGCGCCAGAGGAGAGTCTGGAGAATGCTGACCTGATAAAAGAGCAGTATCAGGGTATTCGTCCTGCGCCTGGTTACCCAGGTTGCCCGGATCACACGGAAAAGATCACGCTGTTTAATTTGCTAAAAGCTGATGAACAGGCAGGAATCATTCTGACAGAAAACCTGGCCATGTATCCAGCCTCTTCGGTAAGTGGTTTGTACTTCTCGCACCCAGAGTCGCGTTACTTTGGCTTGGGCAAAATTGGCGAAGATCAGGTAGCTGACATTGCACGTCGTAAAGGTATGCCGCAGGAGGAACTGGAGCGATGGTTATCGCCTAACCTGAACTATGATCCGCAGCCTGTAGCGCAGCAAGCAGTATAAATAAAGACAGTAGGTTTTAAACATCAGATTTCCCTTTAGCAGTACTAGGTACAGAATTCTTGATGTTTAGGAACAGGAAAACAAAATGCCTAAATCTAGTGCTTAACATTTAACAGAAGCATCACCCTAAAACGATACATGAAAGTTACGGAGCATTTTAACAACGCAAATAAGACCTTATTTACTTTTGAGATACTACCACCTCTGAAAGGTGAAAATATGCGGACGCTTTTCGATCACATAGATCCGTTGATGGAGTTTAAGCCACCTTTTATTGATGTGACATATCATCGTGAAGAGTATGTGTACAAGCAGCGAGGCAATGGCCTGTTAGAAAAAATCACGACACGCAAACGCCCGGGTACGGTAGGAATCTGTGCTGCTATCCAGAACCACTATAAAGTAGATACAGTGCCGCACCTGATCTGTGGTGGCTTTAGCAAAGAGGAAACTGAAAATGCGCTTATTGATCTGCACTTTTTAGGTATTGATAATGTGCTGGTGCTGCGGGGAGATTGTGTAAAGAGCGAAGCACGTTTTGTGCCTGAGCCAGGAGGGCATGCTTATGCTACTGACCTGCTGGAGCAGGTGGTTAATATGAACAATGGCTGCTACTTAGATGATGAGCAAGCCAGTAACAACAGTACAGACTTTTGTATAGGCGTTGCAGGTTACCCGGAGAAGCATTCGGAGGCCCCTAACTTAAAAGCAGACCTGCGCTGGCTGAAGAAAAAAATAGAGTTAGGTGCGGATTATATTGTAACGCAAATGTTCTTCGATAATCAGAAGTACTTTGACTTTGTGAACCTTTGTCGTGCAGAGGGTATCAATGTGCCTATTATCCCAGGTTTGAAGCCGATAACCACAAAAAATCAGCTTACTGTATTACCAAGTATATTTCATATTGATATACCTGCTGACCTGGCAGATGCTGTAGATGCTTGTACTGATAACAAAGCCGCTGCACAAGTCGGGGTAGAGTGGGCCATCAAACAGTCTAAAGAACTCATGGAGTTTGGTGTACCGTGTCTGCATTACTATTCAATGGGTAAGTCTGGCTCTGTAAGAAAGGTAGCTGAAGCATTGTTTTAGAACTATAATTTGTACTAAATATTGAGAGCCGTAGCTGTACCAGTTGCGGCTCTCAATATTTTTTAAGCCTGTAGAGTACAGGCTTACTCGGGCTTACATCAAGCTCTAAACTGGCTATTTGGATATTCAACAGGTACAGGCCATCTTCTATTGCATCAGGTACATAAATAAGTTCTGTAATAGTCGCGTTTCGACGGGTGTTGTGCGGGTATTGCCAGAAGGCGTGGTGTGCCAGTAGCTTTCCATCGTCCTGCTCCCGGTCAACGGAGGGTAAATCCAGCAGTAGGTGCTCTGTCCCCTGCTCTGCCAGTAAACTTGCAATGCGATGATCTATATAAGGAGGATTGGTTCCAGAATAGTGGCGGCTGAGCTTTGAGTTAGTGTTAGGCAAGGTGCGAAGTATAAGGGCTTCTGGCATTTCTTCTTGATGAAGTTGCTTTTCTACATCTTCCAGCGTAATTACCTCATCTCCGTTAGCCTGCTTCTGTGGCGCTACTGTTATCAACTTTGCCGCGAACATAAAGCGGTGCAGGCAGTTATTAATGGTCGCATCTGTATCTGTTGAAATATGTCCATAGCACTCAGTGTGGGTGCCATTACCATGCGGCGTTAGATGTACTCGTTTATAGTTTGTGCTGCCTCCCGCTGCCACGCTGCCTACAAAATCACCTACACGTACTACATTAAACACGGCTGGCTCAGCCCAAAAGCACTCCGGTTGTAGCTGCCCATCGTGCAATGGCATAGAAATATCCAACGGCTCCAGCGGATTAAAGGTGTACGTTTGGTTTTGGTAGGTAACAGAGGCTGTGCTGATCATACATTATACTTTTTGGCAAGTATAAGGAAAATGCTCAAATATATTCCTCCTGCTGCAAGAGAGGCACAACCTAAAGGGCTAGGCATATAACCTGTATTAGTAGGTTGCTTTAAGAGTATGCCTTATAACAATAGATGCTACAGGTGATTTACGCAGAAAAGTTAAGTGGTGCAATGGGAACTGAACTACTACAGGTTGAATAAACCGTCAGGTTTATGAATAATATCAATGGTGGAAGATAATAAAATGGCTTTTTTTAGAAACTGAAACAGGGCTTTAAACTCGATTTTGAAGTTACTTTGGGGTGGTTTTTTTACTGAGAAATTTGTCTTTGAACAGTTGTTAGGCTGTTGAGGACTTCAGAAGGGGCTGTTCTAAATGTTACCTTTTCTTGTTTTAATTCCTTTTCTGAGAACTCAGCCTGGTTTATTTTCAGGTATTAATTAATATTCCCAACTTTTAGTGATGGTTATGGCAGAGGTATTTACTTGTATTGTGCTTTTGTTGGATGTGTTATTCCTCGGTTACATCTTATACGTAGTTTGTAAAATAGGGTTCAGAAAGTTTAAAGAATACAAAAGCTACCTAAAAGAGCAGCAGCGGCGAATCTATCTAAGGAATATAGAAATGAACAAAAGCCTAGCTTAAGCATCGCCTGCATGCGGCTATAAACAAGTTCGTTCTGCTTTTTGGTACAACATACAGCCTCGTTTAACTCCTTCGGCAACAGTAAATTTTTATAGACAAATGCATAGAAGTAGCTTTCCTTGCCCCAATAGCTGCTTCTTGTGCAGCGAAAGATTTAACCAACAAACAGATCCAGCGTAATCTGGTCAGCCAGTAGCTTGCCTTTATCGGTTAGGTACAGTACTTCTTCCTTTATAGTAGCTAAGCCTTTATGTTGTAGTTCTTGTAGGTAACTGGCGTGCGTTATGCTTAGGTCTAGGTTATTATCGAGTCGAAGCTTGTTCAAATCGCAACCCCAGGTAGTACGGAGGCTGGTTAGCAGGTAATCATTAGCTTGGTCAGCGGGAGTTAATGTTTCCAGCTCAAAGGGAACCTCGTTTTGCCGCAGGGCATCAATGTACTTCTTGTTGTTTGCTATGTTATGTTGCCTGGAGTTGCCGTTAAAAGAGTGCGCACTCGGGCCTACACCTAAATAGTGCACACCGCGCCAGTAGTTGCTGTTATGTTTAGATTCGTGGTCGGGCTGGCAGAAGTTGGAAATCTCGTACTGCACAAAACCATGTTGCTGCATCTGTTTTAATAATATTTCGAACTGCTGTGCTGTAAACTCATCTTCGGCGGGTTTAAAAGCGCCTTTCTTACTCCAGCGTCCAAACACGGTATCGGGTTCTATAGTTAAAGCATAGCAGGAAACATGCTGCACTCCCAAAGAGAACAGTGTCTGAAGGTCTTGCTGCCATATATTGTGGTCAGGGGCAGGTATGCCATAGATCAAATCTACGGTGATATTATTGAAACCAGCAATTTGGGCATCCTGCACACAACGGAGGCTTTCTTCTGCGGAGTGAGCCCGGTTCATGAGGCGCAGGTGTGGCTCATGAAATGACTGTAACCCAATGCTCAGGCGGTTTACTCCTGCTTTCCGCAATTCCTGCAGTTTAGCTGGCGTTAGGTCATCCGGGTTGGCTTCTAAGGTAATTTCAGCATCATCCGAAACTATAAATAACTCTTTTACTGTTGCCAACAGCAGTTGGAGCTCATGTTGGTTTAGCAAAGAAGGAGTGCCTCCTCCAAAGTAAATGGTATGTACAGGTTGGTCTTGCAGGTAGCCTTTGCGCAGTTCTAGCTCCTGAATAATAGCTTGCACCATTTCCTCTTTAAGCCCCATAGAGGTGCTGAAGTGGAAATCGCAGTAGTAGCAAGCTTTCTTGCAGAATGGTATATGGAGGTAAATGCCAGCCAAAGTAGTAAATTAAGTTATGGTAGAAGCCGTTTAAGGTACAGGCTATAAAAAATTTAGTTATGGTTCAGGTATCTTTGCCTGCAGACTCAGTTTTAACATTCAAGCTGATGAGCTGTATAGCTTTTATCTAACAATAAATTACCCGCAACAGATTCCTTACAAATGTATAAAATCGCTGCCTTAGTTCTGTGCTTACTTTTGTGGCTGCCACTTGTGCAGGCGCAGGAAAAAGCACAGGTGCAAACGGCTCCTCCGGTACAGGCAAAGGTGGCTGTCAGAGTTTATACATCTAAAACTGATAAGCAGGTGCTCCGGCAGTATAACTACCACTCTGTGCTTCCTGACTCTACGGAGGCTCGGGAGGAAGTAAAGGCGCTGGTATATAAGCTACAACAGAATGCTTTTTTATTAGCCTCTGCAGACAGCATGTATCTGCGCCGCGACACGCTCCACGTGAAACTACATATAGGACAACAGTTTGAGTGGGCGCAACTGCGGAATGGTAACTTAAGCGAGGGAGTGTTGATAGAGTCAGGGTTCCGGGAGAAGTTTTACCATAATACTCCTTTCAAACCAGCAGAGTATGTGCGTTTACAGGAGCGGATATTAAATTATGCTGAAAACAACGGTTATCCGTTTGCCTCGGTTTGGCTCGATTCCATCCAAATAAAGGATAATAAAATAGAAGCGGCACTGATGGTGGAGAAAGCCTTTGTCGTGACCTATGATTCGTTAGAGATAATGGGAGGTAGCAAAACAAAGGCTAAATTTTTAATGCGCTATTTACAGCTATTTCCGGGGCGGCCATACAACCACGAACAGGTGCTGGCATCGCAGCAGATGCTAACTACGTTGCCTTATATTAAAGTAACACGTCCGCCGCAGGTGCGCTTTGCCCGCGATAAGGCTCGTGTATATTATTTTTTAGAAGACAGGCAGGCTAACCAGTTGGATGGTATAATCGGCTTTCTCCCCGACCCTTCCCGTAGCGACAATAAATTACTTATAACAGGAGAGGCAAATTTAAATATCAGGAACATTAGTGGCACAGGCAAAAGCCTGGGTATACAGTGGCGGCGCGTAAACAAGGGTTCAGTTATATTGAACGGAACATACCAGCACCCGAACCTGTTTGGTACTCCTTTCGAATTAGGGGGCAACTTCAGTTTGCTTAAACAGGATTCGTCGTTCATTACAGTACAGCCTAGGCTACAGTTCAGCTACAATACTTTGAGGTACGGCAAGTTTAGCGTCTTTAGTGAATGGCGTAATTCCCGTGTACTTTCAGCGGCAAATGCACAGAGCCTGCAAAATCTTGGTCTGGCCGATGCCCGCACCACAACTTATGGCTTTAGTTACCTCTGGAACAACCTGGACGATTTTTATTTCCCCCGCAGAGGACGGCGTGTGGAGCTGCAGTTAGCTGCAGGCACAAAAAAGCTGTTACGCAATCCTAACCTGGATAAAAGTTTCTACGATACTTTGCAGATGAACACAACGCAGTTAAGTTTGGCGGCACGGTTAGAAAACTTCTTTCGCCTTGGAAAGAACAGTGCCTTATTAGCAAGGCTTAGCGCAGAAGCTTTACTTAATGATCAGATCTTCCTCAACGACATGTATCGCTTAGGAGGACTTGCTTCTTTACGAGGATTTGATGAATACTTCTTCTATGCCTCTTCTTATGCGGTGGGTACCTTAGAGTATCGCTTATTTACGGCAGAAGATTCTTACGTGCTGTTGTTTTATGACCAGGGCTACTACCGAAGTGATTTAGAAACATTATTTGTACAGGAAATGCCTTTCGGTGTAGGAGGCGGCATCAGCTTTAGTACAGGAGCAGGTATATTTCAGCTAGTGTATTCATTAGGTAAGTCTGAACAACAGCCACTATCATTTAAATATTCTAAGATTCATTTTGGAATAACCAGTAAATTTTAGAAAATACAACCTTTTTTAAGGTTTTTTGTATACTAAGCTTGCATGGTAAATATTAATAGTATACTTTTGCATCATAATAACAGTGCGGGATGGAGCAGTTGGTAGCTCGTTGGGCTCATAACCCAAAGGTCACAGGTTCGAGTCCTGTTCCCGCTACCTCAGATTAAGATAAACCCTTGTAAACGATAGTTTGCAAGGGTTTATTGGCTTTATAGGGCGACCCTATCTTCTTTTCCAACTGTAAGTTTTCTTAGGAGAAATATCTGCAAAAAATAAAATATCTAAGTGTAGCAGAAAGCGCTTGTTATACTCTACTTTTCCCCTTTTTTAATTCGCTCAATGTATGGCTGTAGCCTAAAGGTGCTTTTGTAGGCATTCCCCTCTCTTGAGCTTCTCAACGGTGACTAACATGATGTCCTGCCGTTTTCCCGCAATTGCTGAGAAATGTAAATGTCATTTACCCCAGACCTTGAAAATCTATCGGAGGTGTAGACAATAGTTTTGTTACTGTCCTTTTGCGTCTTGAGGGCTGTTCTTCTCTTTAGCGAATACCTTGAAGCTATTCAGCTTATTCATGGTTATATAATACATAGGAAACCCAAGTGGTGGGTACACTTACTTTTTGGGCAATGTCTTTCGCGAAGGCTTATCATTTTATGTGATGAAGGTTGTTCAATAGAATTTTAACTGTAATACATAATCTGCTTAATCGTTTAAATAATATTGGCTAAAAATTTTAGAGCACTGGTTGTGAAAGTTAACAGTAATGAATTCTTAATAAGATACTTATCGCTACCATTAGAAATGCTCCCATAGTATTTCTTCTTTATACAAGAAGATTAATCGATTAAGCAGAATATAATAATGATTTTTGAGGAGCCGATTAATCTGTAACTATCCCAAGTGGCTACCGTTTAAATAGCGGTAACATTTTAATAGACAGCAAGTTATATATTTAAGTTATTTAGCTATGAATGAAAATGAAGAGAACCAGTCAACGATACAGAACCCATTAGATCAGTACCCTGATCAGCCCTTTCCAGAACAGCAACAGTCGGTGCCAGGAACAGAAATTGAAATGCAGCCGAAGCCTGATCATGGGGAGGATTCCTATAAAGGCTCTGGCAAGCTCAAGGGGCGCAAGGCCATCATTACTGGGGCTGACTCGGGTATCGGTCGGGCCGTGGCTATTGCTTTCGCCCGGGAAGGAGCGGATGTGCTTATTGCTTACCTGGAGGAGCATGAGGATGCCAAAGAGACTGCAAAGTATGTGGAGGAAGCTGGGCAGAAAGCTGTTCTGGTATCCGGTGACATACGTGAGGAGGAGCACTGCAAGCAAATAATAAATCGTGCTGTAGAAGAGTTCGGCAGATTGGACATTCTGGTTAACAATGCAGCATTCCAGATGGTGCGCCAGTCGCTGCAGGAGGTTTCTACCGAGGAGTGGGACCGGACTTTCAAAACAAACATTTACCCCATGTTTTTCCTGTGCAAGGCCGCAGAGCAGTATCTTAAGCCGGGGAACACAGTGGTGAACACCACCTCAGTGAATGCTTATAAGGCTCCCCCTACGCTGGTGGCCTATTCCGCTACAAAAGCTGCTATTCAGAACTTTACGGCCAGTATGGGCCAGCTGTGGGCCGAGAAAGGTATCAGGGTCAATTGCGTGGCACCGGGGCCTATCTGGACACCGCTTATACCATCTACATTCCCATCTGAGAATATAAAGTCTTTCGGGCAGTCTGTGCCTATGAAGCGGGCTGGGCAGCCGGCTGAGCTAGCGCCTATCTATGTTTTGCTGGCTTCCCAGGACTCCAGCTATATGACGGGCTCTACCGTGCAGGTGACCGGAGGGTATCCTACTATTTAACCCTAAAGTAACTAATAGCTTTTTAATTGAAAATAGCTGTACCGGCAAAGCAAATGGAGTGCTTGCACACCTAATTGATCGAAGACAAAACAATCTTAATTATAAGAAAGGATATGGAATGGTATCCCCTGAAACTAACAACTCCCGTCCGGAACCATGTGTTTGGAGGGCAGCATATACAAGAACACCTTGGCAAAAAGAATTTACAGCCCCGACCAGTTGCCGAAACCTGGGAGGTAAGTGATGTGGAAGGCAGCGGAGCCACTGTGAAAAACGGAGACCTTGCCGGCTGTACCCTCCGGGAACTGACCCTGGAGTACCCGGATGAAGTGGTGGGGCAAGGTTGGAAAGGGCCGCATTTTCCCCTATTGACTAAGTTTATCGACGGCTCCGGTATGCTGCCTGTGCACCTGCACGCGGATGATGAAACCGCCCGACGTAAGCATAAGCAGCCGAATGGCAAGACAGAGGCTTGGTACATGCTATGGGTGGCTCCTGGCACCACTATTCTGGCTGGCGTAAAAGAGGGGATTACAAAAGATGAGCTGAGGGCTGCTCTGCTTCGCCAGGATTATGACGCGGTGATGTCCCGGGTGGAAGTGAAAATGGGAGACACGGTATACATGCCTGCGGGAGTACTGCACAGTTTCGGGCCTGATACCTTGATCTATGAGATTGAGCAGACCTCTAACATACAACAGACGGCGATGCCCTGGCAGATGGAAAATGGAGAGCCTTATCCTAAAGAAGAGTGGCATCAGAACATTGAGAACCTGTTGGATGAGATACACATGAAACCACAGCCTAAGCCCCAGCCGGGACTGTTGATCAAAGATGGCGACAACCAGCGTCTTTTCTGCTGCGCCGGTCCTTACTTTGCTCTGGAGCGTTGGAAGCTCCAGAGCTCTTACAGGCACTCTTTCCAGGGAGCCCTGATCCTTTCAAACATTGGGGAGGGAACCGAGGTAAAATATAAAGGCGGCACTGAACAGCTTGGTAAGGCAGAGTCGCTTCTTCTTCCTGCTGCTTTGGGCGAAGTGGAAATCGCCGGTGGCGAGGTGCTGGTTGGTTACCTGCCTGACCTGGAGCGTGACGTAAAAGCTCCGTTACGTGCAGCAGGTTATGCAGAGGAGGAAATAGAGGGATTTGTGCATGAGCAGAGAGTATATGAATAGAATTACAGGGGGCGGTACTTTTAACCACTTTTCTGACTTACCTTAATTAGATATAATCATGTCTCACATTACAACTAACGACGGTGTCCAGCTTTATTATGAGGAGGCCGGAGAAGGACGGCCGCTGATGATGATTCACGGCTGGACCTTCAGTGGCCGCTTCTTTGCCCGGAATGTTCCAGTGCTTGCCAAACACGCACGTGTCATTACAGTCGACTTGCGTGACCACGGCCGGTCGGGCAAGCCCGGTCATGGCTATCGTGTCGCCCGCCTCGCTGCAGACCTGCGAGACCTGCTCATCGCATTGGATTTGCAGGACACGGTGCTGCTGGGGTGGTCACTCGGAGCACCGGTCATCTGGTGTTACATGGAGCTGTACGGGCAGGAGCATGTGGCGGCAGCCGTGTTTGTGCAGCAGTCGCCGCGGCAATACTTTACCCCCGACTGGAAGCTCGGTCACAACAAGTGCTACGATGCTGAGACGCTTGCAACGATTATTGCGCAGCTCCAAAATGTTCCGGAAAAGTATGATGAGCAGAATCTCGTCAACTGTATGGAGCAGCAGCCATCGGAGGAAGAACGAAAAATGCTGCTGGACGAAATGGCAATGTCTCCGGTGGATGCTCGTATTCACATTATGGCAGACCATACTGTAAAGGATTGGCGTGACCTGCTGCTTCATCTTAATCTGCCTGCGTTGATGCTGGTTGCGCGTCAGGATAGTGTCTTCCCGCCGGAAGGCCCGGCATGGGTTGGCGAGCACATGCCAAATGCCTCAAATGTATTTTTCGAGGAGAGCAGCCACATGCTTTTTCATGACGAGCCGGAGAAGTTTGAGCAGGTCGTGTCTGGCTTCCTGGCGCGTATCTGGTCGTGAGGTGCGATGTTTTAACGCCGTGGGGCCTGTTGGCTTCTGCGGTTAATAAGTTACCACAATTGTTTTAAACAAGATGACGAAAAAGAAAGCCACTACATTACTATAGGTGAGATGCTGCAACATATCAGTAATAACAGCTGCAACAAAGATAGCAGCAGCTTTGTATGGCATCCCAGACCCCAGCTAGCAAAAGTTAAGCTTCAGGTACTATACTGCGAAATTTCATAACAACGGATGTTTCCCAATACTTTAAGAAACTGCCTGTAATGTACAGCTTGCTGTTGCTGTTAAAGTCTGCTTTTGTTCCTGAACACCTTCAAAATCTGCCTTCGGCAAGGTAACAGTAAAGACACTGCCTTTGCCTTCCTCGCTCTCGATAGCTATGCTCCCATGGAGGCTTTCAACAAACTCCTTGCAAAGCATTAGCCCCAGCCCTGTTCCTTTTTCTTTGGCAGTGCCGAGGGTTGTATAGCGCTGATCTGTAAAAAGCTTCGGGATATTGATTTCCGAAATACCTTTTCCGTAATCGCATACGGCTAATGTTACTCCGGTTTCGGAAGCTCTGGCCTTTACCATAACTTCCCCACCTTCATAAGAGAACTTGATAGCGTTCATCAATAGGTTGCGCAGCACAAAACTTAGTCTTTCTTTGTCGGCAAGGGCAACTACATGCGGCTCTACCTCCTGAGTCAGCTTTATGCTCTTCGCCTCGGCATGAGCGGCGGCTACCTGCATATTTTCGTCTATGACCGGGAGTAGTTCAAGCGGTTGCAGTTGTAGGGTGTTGGCTTCCATCTGCGCTTTGGACCACACCAACAGGTTATTAAGCATGTTAAGCGATACATCCATGTCTTTACTCAGCAAGCCGAAGATGTGCGTCACGTCTCTTTCGGACAAATTCTTTTGCTGCACCAAGCTAAGGATAGCCTTCACCGAAAGGAACGGTCCTCTCAAATCATGCGAGATAATGGTAAAAATCTTATTTTTAAAGAGGCTGTGCTTTTCCAGTTGCTCGTTCTGCATTTTAAGAATTCTGGATTGAGAAACAATTTCATCTTTCTGCCGCCCAATTTTCACGTTCTTTGCCTGCACATCACTGTTAACCTCCTTCAGTTTTAGGTGTGCTTCCTTTAAGCGTTTCCTGCTGAAGAATAGCACCAGCACTAAACCCACCATCAGGAAAAGGATTATAATGCTAGCGGCTAAAATCACCCGCTGATGCCGCATAGCTGTTGCATGGCCTACCTTCTCAGCTTTTAGCTTTTGGTTCTCCAGTTCCTTTTTTTCAGTTTCATATTTAGCCGTTGTTTCGGCTTCTATTCGTTTCTGATTCTCTAAATCCAGCATGCCGTTGTGCTCTATGTAAGCGGTGCTGTACTTGTAAGCCTGCTTATAATCCTGCAGGCTGGCATAAATCTGATGCAGTAGCTGAGCAGACTCCGATAGCTTTTTACTGGACCCTGTTTCCAGTGCCATCTTATAGCTTCGCTTACCATACTTTAATGCCTCCTGCTGCTTTCCCGTGGCCAGGTAAAGCTTAGATATGCCTTTTAAGGTAGTTACCTGGATCATCTTATTCTGAATCTCCTCATTTATGCGCAAAGCTTGAAAGAGGTAAGGCAATCCATTTGCAGGATTATCCAGGTAAAGATGCAGATCTCCTACATTAAGCAAGGCTACACCAAGCAATCGTTTATCACCCAATTCCTCCTGCAGTTTTACTGCCTTCTGAAAGTAACGTAGAGCAAGTTTGTATTCTTTTTTAGCTTGGTATAAAACGCCTATACTGTTACAGGCTCTGGCTAGCCCGTACTTGTAGTTAACCTTTTTGGCATACGCAGCTGCGTTACCACAGTACCTGAAGGCCCGTTCCACATCATTCATCTTGTGGTAAATAATGCCTAGCCCTAAATACGAATCTGCTAAGATGGTTGTGTCGGCGATTTGTTCTCCTATTTTTAAGGCATCAAAGTGAGAATTCAGCGCCATATCGTAGTTGCCCATAATAAGGAGGGAATTCCCTGTCAGATTCAGGGCTTTTGCCTCTCCTTTAGGGAAATTGATTTTTGCGGCTAACGCCCTGGCAGATGAGGCATACTCATCAGCCTTTTTTGCATCGGTAAGAACGTATTGCTTACTTAACTTACAATAAAGTTCAACTTTGGAGGTATCGTTTGCTGCTTTAGAAAGCGCAAAATCAAGGCTATCTGTGAGCTTGTTCTGTGCCTGTAAACTTCCAGACAAGAGCATAAGCACCAGCAACAATCTTTTCATCTCTTCTTAATTTGCGGCTCTGGTCTTGAAAAGATATACCGCTGAAAGTACAATTAACAAGAGGTAAATATAAGGGAATTATTATTTACTTAAAAGTTATAAATGTTGCTGACTAACAAGTAAATGTGATCTTAATTTAGTAACCAATTAAAAGAGCCGCTTTTAATTAATTTATGATATTCAACGCTGAGGACAATAACTATAAAAGCATTTTAACCCCTCCTTTCCTTCGTAAAAGGATATCAATTACACCACTAGCACAGTAACATTAATATGTTAGTGGTGAGTTTACAACAAAAATAAACATCTCCTCTAAGTGCCATAAACGCAGGATAACTTTAAGCAAAGCGCTTAAACTTTAAGTTGAAAATATGGCTCCTGATCAAAAGTCTGTACAGCCACTTAAATCAGCTTAGCAACAACACGCATAGCTACTATCAGGTACAGTATCGGCATTTTGTTAAGTACGGGATCATATTTATTATTATGAAATCACCCGACACAGCATCTAGAGCTATCCTCTGCCTTTATTGAATATAAGATTAGGTTGTGTTCTAGAATGTATGATATTGGAATAAGTATGGCAGCAAGGGTGTTTATAGGAAGTTATGTGCGAGATAACTATCCAGGTGAACTGCCCCTACTGCCAGAGTATGAAGGTAGTCAAAAACGGGGTAAAGCGCACGGGCAGGCAGAATTCTCTGTGCCGAGGCTGCGGCAAACAGTTCCAGTATGTCTACCAGAAGGCAGGCTGCCGACCTGAGGTAAAGCGGCTGGTGCTGCGCATGCTGGTGCGCAACTCCGGCATCCGCGACATTGAAAAGGTGACGGGCGTGCACCGGCAGACGGTGTTCAGGTGGCTGAACCAAAAGGCAGGCAGCCTGCAGGTCAGTCCCCGCCTCGAGGCATACACCTCCGTCCAGATAGACGAGGTGTGGACCTTTGTCGGTCAACGCAAGAAGCGCAAGCGCTGGCTTTTCTACGCCTACGCGACGGAAACAGAGGAGGTGTTGGCCTGGAGCTGGGGGAACCGCAACCAGCGCACAGTCGCAAGGCTCTACAAGCAACTGCAGGCGCTGGAAATCGGCAGGTTCTGCACTGATGACTGGCCCGCCTTCGGCAAAGTGCTGCCAGTCGAAAAGCACCTGGTGGGAAAGACTTACACCAGAAATATCGAGGGAGTGAACCTCTGCTTAAGGACCAGGAACAGGAGGATTGTCAGGAAAACCGCCTGCTTCTCTAAAAAAGAGCAGAATCACTACAACGCCATAAAGCTAATATGCTATTACCGAAACCATCATACATTGTAGACCACAACTTAAGATTTTATTCATTATTCACCATAACAGGAAATCCACCGTATCTTGATGTGTAGGTGCCTGCTGGTTGGTTTGCCTGAATATTGAGCGTGGCGCCCACGCTGAAATATAAGTCGCCCCTCCTAAAGGAGCCCATGTTGCCAGGAAGAGAAGTTACGAAATCAGTAAGTGTGATTGTACTACCCCCAGCATTCTGAAGAACGTGCTCTTTGGGGAGCGTAATAGAGAAGTGTTTCTCTTTATTACCATTGTTCTGAGGATTATAAATCCTAAAATTGGCTGCAGAGGTATAATCGCCTGCTACATAGGGTGCAATAACTCTTGAAAGTGTTCGGCTACCGTCCGGGTGTATGGTAACAGTTCCGCTAGTAATAGGGGCTATTATCGTTCCGAAGTTCAAATCTCCGTTCGCTTCGATGGCAATTTGCTGCGCAAGTACAGATGCTGTACTTGCAAACCCTAGCATCACCAATATAGCTACTTTAAAAAAAGTTTTCATATAAACCTTTGCAGTAAATATAACACATAAAGCTGCTGTCATGTGATAGCTTCTTAACTGGACTAACTTGCCGGGCAGGTAAGTACAAAGATAAGGCCTCAAACATTACCCACACTACACGGTCACAATATTTTCGTATTCCCATATTTGGAAAAGTATAAACAGACCTACTTTTTGTCTATATAAAACTCCAACCCATCAATAAAGTCCCCCTCCCTGGTTACTTTTATGGCGAAAGGTATAGCTTCTGTTAGAGATATCATTTTAGTATTGTGCATTTGTTTCTCATCAACTTTGGCTGTGTAGTGGCCGGGTCTCAGGTTAAAGTAACTGAAATAGCCATCATCTTCTGTAAAAGTGCTACCTACCAGGGTCTTACCGTTCAGGAAGAAGCTCACCTTTACCCTGCCCATTCCTTTCTGCGACCCAGCCTCAAGTACCATACCTGTCACTTCTCCAACTACAGACACAGGAACTTCAATAACCTTATGATAGTTGGGCTCTACCATCACTTTTACACTTTCATGCTCCACTCGCCAAGAGATAGATGGCAGCAGCACATGATCCAGGTTAATCAGGTAGTATGTATGCGGCGCCAAGTTTGAAACACTATAGGTGGTATCTTTTTCACTGTACTCAAAAACTCCCCCGTTGATACGAGGCTCAACACCGCTTACTTTAGGCTCATTGTCATCGTGCTTCCGATTGTTATTGATATCGAGAAAAGAAATGACAGTAATGCCACCCCGTCCCACGCCTGTGCGTGCATGCGTCTTCACAGTCTTATTGTTGTGGTTATAATACAGGCCTCCTCTGAAGTTCTGGTACAATGCTAAACTGTTACCACTGTACCTGGCCTGTGCGCTCACCTGGGAAAAAGAGAAGTCGTAGCGAAAGCCAACTTCAAAGCTCTGGTAATTTACTACAAAGTTTTTTTCAGTAGCTGCCGTAAAAGCGGCTCTGCCAGATATCTTTTTGTCTAACCCCACTTTGGAAGAACGCATTTGGTGAAGGTTATGATCATATTGATTCTGCAAGGTAAAGTTATACTGTGACCGTGTACTATAAGAGAGAGCCAGATTAGTATAATAATACGGGGAGGCTAAACTGTTTAAATAGAGATAACTGTTCAGGCTGGCACCTAAGCCTGAAAACGACCCGGATAGCATAAATTCTGCCCTGGTATTGGTAAAGGTAGGCAAAACGGTTTGGTTAAAAGACAATTGGGTGTTAAAGTAAGCCCACTTTGTTTTAAATGGTTTTGAGAGTGTTGCCTTACGCTCCTCAAGATAGTTGCTGGTGATAGCCTTTTGGTCTTTTTTATACTTGGCGTACATCAGTTCTAGTCTTACGTTGTTAGGGTGCTGATAATTTAGCACCCCCGTGGTTCTGACCTGATGCATATGCTCTGCAGAAAGTATAACCCCAGGAAATAACATAACAGATGTATTCACAAAAGGCATCAAAGGCGCTTTAGGTAGTGACGGGAAATACTCCATCCCGCCACCGACGGTAGCAAGCCTACTCAAACCATAGCTGAAATCTCCCCGGTACAACTGACGATGGGCTTCATCATCAGTTAAAGCGGCACTAACAGTGTATTCCAGTTCGTTTGGTGGGACAAGGTTATAAGGCACCTGAATCGTTTTTTCCTGAATGCGCTCCTCTCCCCAGGGGCCATAAAAGCGAAGCTGTATAGATGAGCTACCATAAACAAGGGGAACTTCAAGGCTGTAGAAGCCGTTTTTATCGGCCCGCACATAGTCTACCAGCACACTATTTATATATAGCTCCACTACCCAGTCTGCTCCTGTAACATCACTTATCTGATAGGTGCCAAATGATTGCTTGTTTATAGTGGAGGCATTGGTGAATTGTATGCCGTTTACAGGGGAAAAAACAGACGACACGGCATTAGTGTTGATCCGGCCAACTTTCACCTGCCGCAGCAGCGGGTTTTCATTACGCACATGACTCCACAGATAATATTGGTTCCGAAGGGGAAAAGGGCTTCCCTTGGCGTAGTTTAAACTTATATCTGCTTCTCCCCCGGCAAGTGCCGCCCCTAAAGAAAGGTTTAGCATCGTGTGCTGCCAGCTCTGCTGTTGGGTTTCATTTTCCTGACTTTGTGTGCTAAAAGTATTTGAATTAAATATAGACCAGTCTGCAGCCCCAAGCCGAAACAACTGTGGTGTTCTTGCTATGGTCGAATCAGCCTCTATGTCACCAGCCAGTTTTTTAATGTTAAGGCGCATCTGCTCCAGCCGTTTCTCCCGGACAATGGGTAGCTCCTTATCCGTTTTTATAATAATAGAAAGGCCTCTGAAATTAAAGCTGCAGTTTAAACCGAATACCTTGTCGAGGTAGTCAGTTCTTAAATAAAGATCGAACTCAGTTGCAATAAGACCACCCGACTCTAGGGGGAAAACATTATTCTGGTAAACGATGGACTGCTCTACTAAACTGATCTGGTATACGGCAGCCTCACTGATAAAAAAACCAGAGATAGATTCCAGGTCAGGAGATAATGTGTTTTTGATTTTCAAAAAATCAAAAAGCTCTTTAACAGGTAGGTACGCGTCCTTATCTTTTACCATAGCCAAAAGCTCAACACTTCCTGTACCCTGAATGTTGACTAATAAAGGTACTTCATCGTAATCAGCTTCCTTCTGAGCCAGGGCTTGGGCTGGGCACAGGGCTAAAAGAAGCAAAAGACAAAGAACAATGAAGCCAGAGGCATCAAAGAAGTGAACGATAAAGCCTTTAAGGTTGCAGTTCATAGAACAATCCTGCTGTATAGCGCAGGATAAGAGCTCTCGGTGAGTTTAATATACAGCCGCAAAGATTAATTGCCTGACTCCAGCTGTAGTGCTGCCTGAGCCAGTACTGTTTCTTTATTACCCTCCATATCTCTGTAAACAACGAGCAGCTTGCCTGCCTGATAATTAGTGACCGCTTCTTGAGCTAAGCTAAGCAAAAAAGTACGTGCTGTGTTTGGCGTATAAACAGCGACTCCTTTTACAAGCCCAACTTGCGTTTTCTCTCCTGTAGGTGCGATATGCTGTACCTCTAGTTTGCCGTAAACTGATTTGTTACCTGTTCTGTTAAGCTTCAGGTTCAACAGGCTATTACCTTTCTCGTCTCTTACGAGCGACAAATCTGATAATTCTACTTGGGCAGACGCCGCTCCTGCCCGGATAATGACAGGAATCGTGATACCAAAAACCGGTACTATCTGCATCGATATACCTTCACTTTCAGTTTGATCTGCCTGGTCCGTTATTGTGCCAAAAGGAGCTTCATCCATCTCTTTTTTAAAGTACAGGTGAGAACGGTACTCCCCTGGTGCCAGTTGGCTGGCTCTGTAGACCTGAACTTTTACAGCCTGTGCTTCGCCGGGGGCAAGTCTTACTTTACGGGGAAAGTACCTTATGTTCTTGTCTGCAAACTGCTGCCCGGAGTCAGGTGCTGTAATGCTTTCCATAGCTCCATTTTCCGTCATTCTGTACTGGATAAATGAAATACTATAGGTAGATGTGTCAGCCCCGGAGTTGATCACGTTTAGTACTTCTACTTGATTAGAACCTTCAAACACTACCCTCATGGGGAGAAGCTGCAGGTCCTGCGCATTAACGCTGTAAAATGTAGGCAGGAGGAGTGAAAGGGAAAGTGTGAATAGCTTTAGAAAGCCCCTTGAATTAGAAAACATTTGCTTGAAACTTAATAAATTAGATAACCTTGAAAGGTTGAAGCAAAAGTAATAAGCTATTTCCTTAAAATAAGCACAGCCACTGTACAATTTTTCAGAGATGATGACCTCTTTCAATTGCTACAATGGCTGTGCAGTTATCTGCGAAGAATATTACTCTCCGAAGATCTCCTATTAGTTATAGTTCACGCTTATCTGGAATCCAGTTTCGTTGGCATACTTGCCTGGCTTTTGGTCGTTTTCCACTATCAAAGTAGCGCCAATCTTCACCATGGCTTTGCCATCGCTGCCAAGCGTGCCTGACTGTAAATTTGATTTAAAGTTATTAATTTTCAGGTTTCCACCTGCAGAGGTGTTGGTGTTTTGCAACACAAGCTCACCAGTAGGCAGTGTTACAGAGTAGCTATATCCTGCCTGGCCAGCTACCTGAAAAACAGCTGCAGATGCTTGCTCAGTACCAGCTTTTGTGAATGCTTTCACCGTTCCCGCCTCTTGAAGCGTTCCCTCAGGGTTTAACGTCACATTACCACCTTGATTGTTTTGTACTATAAGTGTTCCAAAATTTAAGTCCTGGGTATTAGTGATAGATATGGGCGTCACGATGGTAGCAAAGGCTCTTGCTGAGGCTGAAGCTGAGTTGCTTTGAGCGTTAGTGTTGATTGTAAAGCCAAGAATAGCAAAAAAGAATAACGTAATTTTGGGAGAGATTTTCATTGTATTAGAGTCTTGTTGTTGTTTGGTCTTAATTATAAACTTATATATAGTACTAAGTCTATTATGATGCCAAAAACAAAAAACAGCTTTAGGAGCTTAATTTGAGGCTTTTCATAAAGCTCCAATGCCACTTATAATCCCTTTATGGGAAAATTCCTCCCATAAAGGGATTATAAGTGGCATTGGATAGCATTAAATTAAACCACAATGCAGTGTTCATATAGCTTTGTTGANAAATTCCTCCCATAAAGGGATTATAAGTGGCATTGGATAGCATTAAATTAAACCACAATGCAGTGTTCATATAGCTTTGTTGAATTCATCTTATAGAACCCGGAGGGCTTCCCCTCAATTATTATTGTACTGGCTGACCCGGTGATGCAAGCCTTTGACGACGTTAAAGATTCCCCTTAAACAAGACGATGGGGTTAGAGCTAGGTGCTGTGCATAAAGGATAGACTGGCACTTATTGAAATCGTGCGGGCGTAGCAGTAAAAATACTAACAGGCCTCTACCCCTTAAGTGATATGGTGGCCGTATTGCCTATCTGAAAAAAGTGGTGCCCGTAGAATTGAATCTCATTAAGTTGTGCCTGACAGATGTACCTCTAGTTATAGTTTACCTTTACCTCAAAACCTGCTGAGTTGGTATATTCACCTGGTTCCTGGTTGGCGTTGATGTTTAAGGTGGCGCCCACTTTCAGAATCTGGGTACCTGAATCATCAAGCTTGCCTGCACCCTGGTTAACTTCCGAAGGTATGGTCACAAAATTATCAATGGTCATGTCGCCTCCGCCTTCTCTCATATTTGTTATTGTATGAGACGCTGGTAATGTAATGCTGTAAGAGTAATTGGGCAGGCCTGCTACTTTAAAAGTGGCCACAGCAGGCGCTTGCCCTGCTGAAGCGAGGCTTACTCCTTCTGGAGATGGAGTGCCTTCAGGATTTAAAACTACTTTACCATTACTTCCCTCTAGAATAACACTGCCAAAGTTCATGTCTGTCTCTTTTTGGATAGAGATGGGTTCAACAATAGTTGCAAAAGCTTTTGCTTTGGCTGATGCACCTGAACTATCCTGTGCGCTGGCAGTGCTTGTAAAAGCTAATATGGCAGCAAAAAAAAGAGTTATCTGATAAGTCGTTTTCATTTACTAAGTATATCTGGGCTGTTATACAGGATAATTAAGCACGTGCAATAATTTAACTTTACCATGAGTGACACAAAGCTTAAATATAGCTTATTTATATTAAAAACAGATAGGGTTGAGGTTCTAAAAGAAACAGTTTTTTGATTAAGTGAAGCCTTATTTATTGCTTTTGCCCAGCTTCTTTATTTCTGCACAAACTCATCCAGCAACTGAATAAGAACAGGCATGCACTCTAAGTTTAAAGTGTGGCCAACGCGAGGCAGCACTTTTAGCTGTGCATTAGGCAAGGAGGTAGACATCGCTTCTCCTAATTCCGGCGGGCAAACAATGTCCTCGGCACCATGTACGAGCAGTACGGGAACCTGTATAGTCTTTAGTTCCTGCAGATAGTTGCCGCTGGCTTTCATGGTTTCTATCAACTTCAGCAGGCTATCAGTGGTAAGATTCGGAGCGCCTTTACTTTTCTTCAGGTTTTCGATACTGATGACAGGCTTAGAGAAGTAGTTGCGGCTAAACACGAAAGGGAGCATCACCTCCAGCATCAGGGGGTAACCACCTGTAAGCAATGCTTTTTCCCAGCTGTTGATAATAGCTTCCAGATAAGCATCTTTATAAGGGAAAGTAGACAAGAGTACCGCTTTTTGTACGAGTTCCGGATTGTTAACCATAAGCCGCTGTACTACTGCTCCACCAAATGAGATTCCCACTACTGTTGTTTCGGATAACCGTAGTTCCTGTAATAAATGTGCCAGGTCAGCGGCATGCTCCTCAAAGCTACGGAATTCAGATGCAGCACCTGCTTTGCCCTGAAACAACAGATCAACCAGCACCAGTTTATATCTCTTTCCTAAATAGTATACCATGCCAGCCCATACTGCTGTAGACTGTGACAGGCCATTCAGGAAAACCAGCGTCTGCTTTGCATCAGTATCTCCATACAATTCATAGTATAGTTCCAGGCCGTCAGGTAGTCGGTGCCTCATAATGTGCTTTTTATTTGAAATTACTTAGGTTATGGTGCCTGATTCTTATTAAACTTTAATACTGGTTAATGAATCATAACTTCCTGTTTTGCAATGTTTCTCTGTTAAGATACGAGTGCCTAAAACAAAACTGCCTGCAAAGGTATGGTCTCTGCAGGCAGTTTATTATGTCTTGCTTAAGTTACCAGATCCACTGCGGACACACAATACGGCGATTGTTCAGAAGCTTAAAGCCTAATACGATTTCGTGAGTTCCGGCGCTTACCTGGTTCAGTTCAGATGTGGTAATATCATAAGAGTAAGAAAGGTCTAGGAGCGGACTGATATATAAGCCTACCATGGCTGCTAATGCATCTTTGTTTCGGTAAGATGCGCCAACCCAGAAACGCTCATCATACATAACCCGCACATTGGCATCGAAAGTGGTGGGACCTGAATTAGTAAGCTTGAACATCACAGAAGGAATCACATCCAGTTCTTCGGTAGGTTCAAAGCGATAAGCACCGGTAATAAAGTAATGCCGTTGCAATTCAAGTGTTGCCTCTCCTTCCTGGTCGTTTTGAACAGTACCGGCATTTTCCAGTAACTGAGCACCAGACACACCTACTGAGAAGTTCTGTGCATATACCCAAAGCCCCAGGTTCAGGTCAAAAAGGTTCCTGTTGATATTACCGCCACTTACTAATGGGTCATTCGGATTGGTGAACTCTAGTTGGGTATTGTCTACAGTGCTTCTGATAAGCCCTGCCGACACACCTGCCGATACGTTTATAGTTCTGGTAACAGGCATATGGTAGGCATAGGATCCTAAAAGGCTTGTATTACGCAGTGGCCCTGTTTTATCAGTATGTATGGTAGCGCCAACCCCGTGGTGCGCCAGCCCTTTGTGGTATCTTGTTCCGGAAGTACCTTTATTGAGTGGGGTATGCGCTGTGGCATAATAACTGATAGGAGCGCCGTCCAGACCTACCCATTGCCGCCTAGTGCTCAACCTTATATCTGCATAATCTTCTATACCTGTAACGGCAGGGTTAAGTATATAATTGTTGAGCATGTATTGGCTGTATTGTGGCCTTTGCTGTGCCACAGCACGCACCGAAACACCCAGCACAATTATGAAAAATAAGAGGAGCAGCTTCTTCATATACATCATCTGATAATAGTTACATTACCCGAAATCGGCTTCTCTGAGCTGTTAAGGTAAATTATATAGTAATAAGTGGCTACAGGTAAATCTTTGCCATTAAAGGTTCCGTCCCAAGGTATGTTATAGCCACTATTGTTAGAATAAATAATATTACCCCAACGGTTAAATATATCGACACGAGCATTCGGGTATTCCTCTATGTTGCCTAACTCCCATATTTCATTAACACCATCGCGGTTCGGAGAGAAAGCATTTGGTATAGACAGTGCCGGAACAACTGTAACTGTAACTTCGTCAGTAGCTACGCAACCTTCGGCAGTAGTAACTGTTACTGTATAAGTAGTAGTTACCTCAGGTCTGGCTACAGGCCGTGCAACATTAGCATCACTCAGCCCCTCGGCAGGTTCCCACACATAAGTTTCTCCGCCAGTAGCATGCAGCTCTATTGTTCGTCCTTGTATAATGGTGACATCGTCTCCGGCATTTGCCTCAGGGGTTACAACTGTTACTGTCGCTTCGGTACGGGTAGAGCTAGCACAACTATTGCTATTAATAGCCTCTACATAGTAAGTAACAGACTGTGTAAGCTCTGGTGTGGTGAAATCAGGACCTTCAAAAACCATATTCCCACCTGCCGGAGTAGTGTACCACCTGTATGTGTTTCCGCTTACTGGGTTAGCTACAGATAAAGTGGTTGCCCCCCCTGTACAGGCAGTTGCATTACTTATTGTAAGCGTAGGAGGTAACGGCACCGGAGTTACCATAATGGCTACCGGGTCAGAAGTGCTCGAGCAGCCAGCAGAGGTTATCACCCTTCTATACCATGTATTTCGGGTAACAACTCCCGGAGAGTAGTTCTGAGCATTGTTAGTGCCGGCAGCAGGGGCAAAACCTATATCAGGGCCACTGATGCTGCTTTCCCACACATATTCAAAAGATCCATTTCCTCCACTTGGTGTGCTGCCGTTAAGTTCATTCGGAGTACCGCCAGCACATACGGTTTGATCTGCAGAGATACTATTGTTTATTACTCCCGGATTTACTGTTATCTCTACGGCATCGCTAGTAGCTGTATCGCAGGCGGCAGTGCTAACCTTACGACGGAACCAGGTCGTACGGCTTAGGTTACCTGGGGTGTAGCTTTGCCCATTGTTTGTACCGGCAGCAGGAGCAAAACCAGCTGTCGCACTCGATGTGCTGCTCTCCCATAAGTAGTTATAACTACCAGAACCGCCTGTAGGAGCAGATCCTGTTAATGGTACGGGGGCAGTACCTGTACAAATCTCCTGAGGTCCTTCAATCGTATTGTTGGCCAGTTCAGGAAATACACTGATTTGAATTACATTTGACACCACGCTACAACCACCAGATGTAACTCTGCGTCTGAACCAGGAATCCTGCGTTAGCACATCAGGGCTATAGTTCTCTGTGTTGCTGGTTCCAGGAGCAGTTACAAAGCCTGTTGTGGCACTTTCTGTACTAACCTCCCAAACATACTCGTAATCAGTGCCGTCACCTCCTGTAGGTCGGGTGCCAGTAAGCATTGCAGGCACTTCATTTGCACATATTTCCTGTGCCTCACTAATAGTGTTATTCTCTACTCGTGGTACAACCTCTATGCTTATGGCATCACTGGTATCTGGAGAACAGCTACCCACAGTGCTTACCACACGCCGAAACCAGGTAGTAGCATTTATCCTGTCTGGCGTATAGTTAATGTTGCTGTTAACACCAGAAGCCGGTGTAAAACCTTCTGTTGGGCCGGTTGTACTCACTAACCAGGTATAATTGTCGGCACTACCAGTTCCTCCGGTTGGAGTAGAACCTTCTAGAGTACCAGGAGCATCGCCTGCACAAATGCTTAGGGTGGGAGCTGTTATGGTGTTATCGGCTATAGCAGGTACTACTGTTACTGTTACGGCTATCCGTTCGCTAGGGCATCCTTGGGAGCTGATTGTCTGCACATAATAAGTAGTGTTCTGCGTGAGCGCCTGTGTAGTAAAAGATGTACCCGTGAACAAAGGTGTACCGCCATTTGCCTGTGCAAAAAACTGGTAAGCCGGACCTGGGCCTGTTGGTCTGATAGTAGCAGTATTTCCCTCACAAACTGTAACACCCTGCACTACTGGATTGCTTGGAAGAGGATTAACTGTAACAGTCTGAGGCTGAGGAGGGCCTATGTCGTCGCTGGAACCACACTCATTCGTTATTCTGGCATTAACAGTATAAGTACCTGGGCTGGTGAAATTAAGCGAAGGATATTGCTCTGTTGAGACGAGAGAGCCATTTATAAACCACTCATATGTAACTGTGTTTCCAAAATTGGCATCATAAAATACATTTTGTGCATCGTAGCTAATGGTTGTATCACCACAAGCTGTAACATCCCCCGGGAGCTGCACTTGTGGCCACCCAACAATTACACTTTGTGATGCCGTATCGCTGCTACAACCATTCGTCACCACCAATTGAATTTGGAAAACCCCGGAATTCTCAAACCTTATCTGCAGCGAATCCTGATCTAAAGCACCATAGATTATCTCGTAGCCGCCAATATTATTCTGGTCCTGGATTTCCCACTGGTAAGTAAGGTTGGCTCCATTAAAATCTTCTGCCAAACTAGAACTGTCTCCTAGCGATACTATAATAGGCGTACAACTGGATGGTGTTTCTGCTGGTTCTTTACTGAAGTTGATGCTTGCCTCCGGTTCCCGGCTAACGCTGTAAGTTTGTTCAAATATTTCATCGCATCCGTTACCTGTAACAGCTCTAATGATAATAGGATAGTCGCCAACTTCGGTATAAGGGTTCGGGCTCGATATAGGGAAATCTGCAGCCGTATACTGCACCTCACCATTTCCATCACCCCAGTCTACAAAATAACTTCTGATATCGGTTAAATATGGTTCTTCTGTTGTGTTGGTTATTTCGGCAGTTACTTCAATTTCGTCATCCTCAATAGTGTCGTTAAGGCAGGTTATAAATTCGCTCACTTCAGTAAAGGAAATCTCTGCTCTTGGCCTTACCTGTATATCCCGCGTAACTACCTCAGACTCACAGGAGGTGGCTGTACTGGTTGCAACCAAACTAACAGTATACGTTCTGGTACCTGTTCCTCTGTCTGTATAAGTATAGGTTACTGTCGCTCCTCTACGGGTACTACCATCACCAAAATCCCAGGTGTAAATTTCATCTGTCTGTGGTGCATTTACAGAAAATGTTAATTCTGTGTCGGCACATGCCACTGTAGTAGGGTCTATGGTAAAGTTAGGCCTGTTAGGTCTTGGGTTAACTGTTATGATTGTTTCGGAGGATGTATTTGTCAGGCAGGAACCGCCTGAAACACGAACCTGGTAACTACCAGCAGTACTGACCTGCAGCGTTTCGCCTGTCGATGCCAGCACGATACCGTCTCTTATCCACTCATAAGTTAAACCTGTTCCTGTATTGGCTCTTAACGTAGTTGTTTCACCCTGGCACAATACGGTGCGGCCTTCTACTGCTATAGTAGCAGCACATGTTGGTGTTGTTTGTGCCAAAACGGCCTGAGAATATGCCAAGAATATGCACAATAACAATAAACTAGTATATATGTGCCTTGGTAGAAGAAGATGCATTTAATTTGAGTATGGTGAAATATTCAGCTAAACCAACTAGTAAACGTAATTTAATGCCCGTATAATATATATCAGCGAATTTCTATTTGTATTTTAAACTATCAGAAATAAAAGATAGTCAGTGCCTTTGCCTCAGAAGCTTAATTTAGCAAATTCATTGGAAAACGGGCCTGAATTACTGCCTATACCTCTATTGCTATTACACTAAAAAGGTTACACAAAGGATAGAATATTCCTGAATAGATATAATATAATACCAGTTGAAATTTTGGATTAAAGTACTTAATTTTAGTACAATAATAAAATAATATTAGGCTAAAATGCCTGGCCGTTACAATTACAGGCTATCATAAATCCATGCGTTAGCCTAACGCACTTATTGCCCCACTTTTAGGCTTCTTCGTTCCAATAAAATGGTATTGCGCCAAACACCATTCAGTTGTGCTATTTTTTCTCTGTAACCAACTTCCCGAAACCCAAATTGCTTTTGCAAAGTAATACTGGCGGTGTTTTCCTGTAATGTAGCAGAATATAGCGACCAGATGCCGTTAGCCTCGCTTTCTTCGATTAGGTTTTTTAGTAATAAAGCACCTACCCCTCTGCCACGGTTTGCAGCACCAATGTATATGCTAAACTCTGCTACTCCGCGATAACAATGTCTGGACGAAACAGGAGATAAAGCCACCCAACCTAACACCTCATCATTTTCTACAGCCACTAAACGGCTATGTACATGATGCTCTTTATCCCATTCTTCCCATAACGGCACCCTGGTGTTAAACGTAGCGTTCCCTGTTTGCAAGCCTTCTTTATATATTCTTAAGACAGCCTCTGCATGGGCAGGCAGCATTGAAATTATTTCTATCATCTCTTAAGCTTTATTTCCAGATCAATATAAAAGTACCTGTCAGTATCGTCGCCATTCCTATTAATAATCTTGGTGTAAGTGGCTCTTTCAGTAAGAAGTAAGACAACAGCACTGTTACCAGAATTCCGGCTTTGTCTATAGTAGCCACTACCGATACATCTGCCGTTTTAATAGCCTTAAAGTATAGTATCCAGTAAATGGCTGTACAGGCTCCGGCTAACATAAACCAGAATAAGGTTTTATTATCTACAGCCCTTATGGTCTTTAGGCCCCCTGCATACCAGGCATTTGCTACCACCATAGCAAATAACACCCCGGTCCTGATAACCAAGGCAACATGCTCATTTGTACCTCCCATGCCCATTTTAGCAAAAACCATTGCCACACCCCCTGTTAGCATGGCAGCTAATGTGTAGACGAGCCAAGACTCCATATATTTATGCCTGTTTCTGAGACTGCAATATTACAATACCTTTCTTTCGCTACAGATAACTACTTTTAAAATATATTAATGAAGTAAGGTCAAAAGAGAGGTAGTAGAGTTTTGGTTGATTGCAGATAACACTTTTGGAGAAGCCGCCTTAGGTTGAACTATGAAACATTAAACCTGACCTTGATCATTCACCTGGCCCTATAAGTGTTTATTGCCTAAAAGTTACACGTTGATAGACAAGCAAAGGTGTCCAAAGTAGTTAGTATTATTATACAGTTTCTATAAACTCAGTTCTATGACTACTCTTACTGCATATTAGTAACTGCAGCAACTTACTATATACCTGCAGGTAGTTAGCCATAAATGAACAAATATCTCAGGTTAGCAAGTTATTAGCTCATACAAGTTAACAAGTGTCTTAGATAACAGGTTGATATAGAATAATAATTTTATTTGTATTATTTCTTTATATATTATGCTTTTAATATTTATTTTTAATTGTTGCCTATAAAATTAAAGTACAATTTACATTGCGCTATTGTATTTCATAAAAGAATGCATAATATTGCTCCACAACTCTTTTAAATGATCTTTTATGAACACAAGTTTAAAGTCAAGCACACAGTTAAATGAAGAAAGAAGAGCTAAGTGTAAGCTCTTGTTATTTCAGCATTTTGCTAATTTGTCTACAGAAGAGCAGGATTATCTGATTGTGGAACTCAAAAAAATTAATGAGGAAACAAAACAGATGATGATGTTCTATCAATATCTTGAGAAAAGAGTACCTGCAGTACAGGAAATGAGCGCTGAAATGCACGAGCTTTTTGAAACAGCGTCAATCTAATTAAACTCAAGCTTAAGAGGACAAAAGATAAATTAATCCGAAGAATTCTTAAACTCTGTGTATGATGCACAAATACTATGTAATAGCAACGGGGTTCTAGTTAGTTCATCTTCACTAGCTCCGTTGCTCTATACATTCCGATAAACCACCTTGCAAAGGATAAAATGTGCTTTAAATAATAAGCATGCCCTGCAAGGCAGGTAATGAGTAATTAGCTATATGTTTTTTCCTTGCAAAGCTTATTTGAAGGTTAGCAGGGGAGGTAAAAGTGTTACTTCTTTTTACTCATTAGCCAGTTTACAGCTTCCCTTTCATTATTAAAGTTTTGAAACTTAGCTGTTGGTTTTACTTCTGCTATAAACTCACTCAAGAACTTATCTACTTTCTTTTCTTTCACTGTATCGTTGGAAGTAAGGCGGGCTACTTTTTCTAAACGAGTAGCTATTAAGTCATGGCAAAACTTTGTCATTACCATTTTATACTCATCCTCGCTTACGTTTACAATTGTTTTGGTAGAGTCTAACAGAAGCTTTCTTACATCGTGGTGTTTAACAGCCTCTGTAATAACGGCAAAAGACTTACAAACCTCGGTTAATATAATAGACTCAAAATCTGGAAGTTCAGCATGTAAGATAAAAGTGGCAGGGTCTAAATAAAGGCTAACCAGGCCATTGTTATAGATTTCCATTCAGATTGTATCAGACGGTAAATAGTAGAAGTTTCTTCTTAAACTAAAATTATTTACTAATTTAATGCAATATTTTAGAAATGCATAAAATCCTTAATGTAAATTAGCTCACCTTAGGAACTTGGCTTGTCCCTTGAAAGGACTACTACTGTATGAGCATCTTTTTAAGGATGAAGGTGGCATTAGTAGATTTTTTTAACGATTTAATACCCCCTCTGTTAAGCTTGCTACAGCTTGATAAAAGTGTACTAACCTATTCCTGAATTAATCCTGAAGCTTTTGCAAGAAGGTTAAATAGTAGGAACTTCTGGCACTAGAGCAGCTACAGAACAGTGGTGAAGCCCCTTGAAAACCTGAAATAGTAAATCCTGCTTACTAATAAATATAGGTTAAAAGATATGTTCTTGCAATTTTCCTCCTTCACTACAGGAATTGTATATTAGTTTTATAAACATAGTCCTATTATATTTTTGTATATCCGATATTTATCGGATTGTGCTCACTTTGCAATTGAAGTAGTTTTGCCAAAAGTTAAGTAGCGCACTTTTATTGCCTTCATATCAGTAAAGCAGCTGCACTATACTTAATAATTAGAGAATAGTTTTTAAGATAAAAAGTCTTTTAAAATGTTAATAAGGGGCAGATAATTAGGTGATTATAAAAATTACATAGCAAAGGTAAGTTATGTACAAGGCACTATTACATACATTGTGCAGAAAGAAATAGAACTGTGCTGAACCACTTTTACTTATCTGCTTCTATATAACTGATATCTTCCTGTTTAGCTTGCGATGCATCTTGGTAGAATTGCTGCGAGTAATTTAATAACAAGTTATTTTTATAATTCATAGATAGGAAAAATGCGGTAGAACTAAAGCAGAAGCTTAGTTCAGGTACACGTTTATAAACGCAGGAAAGCATTAAGTCCTTTCACACACTCTCTTACTATACCAGCCTTTCAGGAATATCCCGAGGGAAAATATCCATAGAACCAGAACAAACTCATTTCACATAAAGCAACACCATTTACTTATTTCAATTCTAGCCGAATGAATAAACTTTACTTATTGCCCCTTTTATTTTTATGCTCATATTTATCCTTTGGTCAGACGAAAGGCTTAATCTATAAACCGGCATCTACAGCAGAGGGTAGGGCTGTGCTTGACCCCAATAATGATGGCTACACGTCTAAAACAACGGCTGGGTTTAAAAACAATGACCGTGGAGGAGGCGAGAGCGAAATCAATTACAAAGCTATTCCTATCTTAGATAATGAGCCAATAGAGGACCCGTTACGTGGACCAGGCTGTGGTTTTACAGATATGGTGGACTCTGGTATAGGTGACCCGGTGATGTTTTTCTTCGACGGCACTAACTTTCTTGTTCGTTTCCGGCTTAACAAGACATCTCCTAACTCTAAAGGGTACAGTGTTCTGATTGACACAGATCAGAAGTTCGGATTTAGCGGACCTAACGCAGACCCCAACGCTGTAGCAGGTAACCCGGGCTTTGAAATGGAGTTAGTATTAAAATCTAACCATGGAGTTGGCCTGTACGCTATTGATGGCTCTACTACTCCTACGCTTATTGCTGAGAGAGAATATGAATCTCATGCTCAGAAGTCTATTGCTTTTACCGAAGAATGTGGTGATATGGACTTCTTCTACGACTTTTATATTCCATGGTCTGATTTCAGGCTGCCCCTGGATACTAAGCTCAGAATGGCGGCACTTACAGTAATGAACCCGCATGCCTCCACCGGTAACAACGCAAAATCGGATGTGGGTGGTATAGATGACAGAAAGTATGGCGACAACTATGATAAGCTTTTTGAAGATTTTATTCAAAATGCCAATCCAACGTCGCCGCAGGATATCAATGCAGGTTTTAAAGCAAGAACCCTTTGCCCTTCTATCAATGCCTCTATAGAGGTTACCTCGACAAGTATAACAGGTGCCTCTAAAGAGGCTGCGGGAACAATAATCACTGTTTATAAAAATAATGCAGTATTAGGAACAACTACTACCTCAGGCGGCACCTGGTCGCTTGCCGTTTCAGGGTTAACGGAGGGAGACGTGATTACGGCTTCGGCCAAGGCCGCAGAAAAAGAAGAATCGGAGAGCAACTGTAGCGGCGTATTGGTTGGGCAAGTTTGTAGCAGGCCAGCTACTCCTACTTTGAGCACCTCTAGTGGAAACAGCAATAAGTATGTAGCTGTTACACTACCAGCAGGCTATACAACTGGTAGGATAGATATCTTTTTAGGGACTACTCTTAAAATATCTCAGGAAGTAACGGGAGCAGGACCTTACTATTATTGCTTAGGTTCTACCTCATTCGCTAACAAAGCATGTTCAGGTGGTAACAACTTAGAAGCAGGTGTGTATCGCGCGACACTGACGATAGGTGGCTGTACATCTAACTCTGTTTTTTTATGTGTAAATGGTGTTGAAGCATCAGCTATACCTGTTATCAACGCTCCTATCACTACCGCATCCAAGCTTATTGCAGGTACTGCGGTACCAAATGCGCAGGTTATACTTAAAATAAATGGTGCTGAGAAAGTAATAGTAACGGCTGATGCTGTGGGTAAATGGTCTGTTCCAGCATCTTCTCTTGGTTTAAAAGATACAGACAAAGTATCGGCTTATGCTCTGGAAGTAGGCAAATGTCAATCTTCAGAAACGACACAGGTAACTGTAACCAAGCCACTTTCTGTGGCGCCTACTTTAACAGGTTCTTACTGCGGTACTACAAACACAGTAACAGGTACCTCCGCCGAGGCTGCCGGAACTACTATTAAATTATTTATAGGAGCCTCTACCACGCCTATAGCTACAACTACAACCGATGCAGCCGGATACTGGGTAATTTCAGGACTTTCTCTTACGCCGGGAACAGAACTTACAGCAAAAGCTACAGCACTTGACAAAACAGAAAGTGCCGCCTCTGCTACAGTTACCGTTAAGACTGTGTCAAGCAGTGCTAATATCACCATAGATGGCACTACAGATTCTGCCACATCGGAAAAACATATCATGGAGAACGCAGATGTCATCTCAGGCACCGGATCAGGTGAAACAGGCACAGTAAGTTTATATTTAGATGAAATGTTTATAGGCTCAGGTACTTTAGAAGGTGGCGTATGGAAAGTTAAGAAAGCAAGCTTTCCGAACGATTTCTACCTCTTTGCCGGAGCTAACTTAACGGCAACCTTTACCGCAACAGGCGGTTGCGAAAGCAATCATACTCCTGTAACGGTGGCCATACGCTGTGCGCCTCCAACGGATAAAGCTATCACTCCTACTAACCTTACGCTATGTACAGGTGCAACGCCAGAGGTAACTGTTAAGGAGTCGGAGGCATTCCTGATTTACCAGGTTTATAACGAAGGTACTCCTGTAAGTTCCTCTATTTTAGGTACAGGCGGAGACATTCTGTTAAAATCATTATCGCCATTAACAACCACAACTCCTAATACAATAATAAATCTGAAGGTAATAGCTTCAAAGATACCATATGTCAAGGGCATAAACTGTGAACTGCCTTTGTCAGAACAGGTTGTCGTAACTGTAAACCCTGAAATAAAAGATAACACGATTAGCCTGGCTGGTACTACTTCGCAGTTCTGCGGGCCCACAGAAATTGGAACCATAATAGGCTCAACGCCAACAGGCGGTAATAACAGGTATACTTACCAATGGCAGATAAGTACTGATAACGCTTCCTGGACAAACATTAACGGTGCGACTGAAAGAGATTATGACCCAGGTATCGTATCAGGTAATACTTATTACAGAAGAGAGGTGTTTAGCGGGGAGTGCTCTAATGTAGATGCAAGTGCTTCTGTGCAAGTTACAATACATGAAGCACTTAATAACACAGTAACCTATAGTGGACAAGCATCCTTTTGCGCAAGTGGAGATCCTGCAGAGATACAAGGGAATGAAGATGCTTCTTTTGTAAGCTATCAATGGCAGAGCAGCCTGAACGGCGAAACCTTTTTTGACATTGATGGGGCTACAGCAGCAAGTTACAGCCCTGGTAACCTTAGCCAGACAACCACTTTTAGAAGACTCGTAAGCAACGGAACCTGCGATAGCTACAGCATACTGGTAAAAATAAGTATATACCCTACGACAATAGAAAACAACCGGTTAACTGCACCGGGCCAAAGTCTGCTTTGCGGTCCGGGCAGTGTAGGCCAGATAATAGGCACGGTTCTTACAGATGAAGGTAATACCTACACTTACAGATGGCAGAAGAGTACCGATAATGGCATAAGCTTCAGTGATATATATCCTGCAGTAACTACCGAGAACTACACACCAGGTACAGTTGCTTCTACCACTTACTTCAGAAGAATAGTAGAAAGTGGAGCTTGTGCTTACTCTGAAAGCGATATGGTAAAAGTCACAGTTGTATCCTTGATAAAAAGTTCTATTACCACTGATGCAAGCATATTAGCAGCCGATGGCACTAGCAGTACAACTATTAGAGTTGAACTGAAGGATGATTTTGAGAACAACATAACAGCTGATGTCTGCAACCTAGAGTTGGCTACTGACAAAGGAGCAATTACCAACATGTTGCCTACAGGTAATGGTACTTATACCGCTACTTTAACGGCAGGTAACACGGCAGGTGATGCCAGAGTTAGAGCAACAATCAACGGTGCCTTAATCTCAGATGACGCAGTAGTGTCCTTTGTTCCTGCATTAAAGTTAGCAGCTACTTCTGTCTCTGCTAACCCGACTGCTCTATATGCAGATGGCACGAGCACATCTTTGGCTACAGTTGTTTTTAAAGATTATGCCGGAAACCCAATAGCAGTAGAGGCCTCTAGGGTAGAGCTATTACTAGATGGGGTTGCAATAATAGCAGAGGGCAAAGGAAACGGCACGTTTACAGCTACTATACCAGCCAGAACGACAGCTGCAAATGTTATCGTTACCGCAAAATATAATGGAACAAAAGCAGGAGGAGAGGCTATTGTAAACTTTGAGGCGATACCAGCAACACCAAGCTTAGCTACCGCCAACATTACAGCCAGTCCGGCACATATTAATGCCGACGGCATGAGTACTGCTGTTGCTACGGTTCAGTTTAAAGATGAAGATGGCGAGAACATAGCTGTTGACGCAGCAAAAGTTCAGATTCTGCTAGATCATGTAGTAGTAAGTTTTTCAGATAAAGGCAATGGCTTGTTCGAAATAGAAGTGCCTGCCCGTACCACTGCTGCCACTGTAGATGTTACAACCATGTATGACGGTGCTTCTATGGGTAATACGGCATCTGTGGAGTTTGTGCCTGTTATAAATCCGGCTGCTACACTTGTTTCGGCTAACCCTGCTGTTGTTAATGCTGATGGCACGAGCACTTCCACAGCCAAAGTAGAATTTAAAGATTATGCAGGTAATCCAATAGACGCAGATTTTAACAAAGCCAGTATGTTATTAGATGGCACAATTACGGCAGTTCAATCAGGCTTAACCGGTATATTCACGGCAGTTGTGCCAGCCAGAACGACGGCCGCTACAGTGCAAATCACAGTTAAGTACGATGGTACCCTGGTAAACAGCAAGGCAGAGGTGGAGTTTGTGCCAGTAGTAACCCCGCAACTAAGCTTACAGCTTTCTACAGTTGCCTTAAGCTCAACCACAGTAATAGCTGATGGTGTCAGCAGTTCTTTGATTGCAGTATTGTTAGAAGATACAGATGGACACTATTTCATTACGGATAAACCTGTGGCGATCTTCAGTGATTTCGGAACAGTGGGGGCTACAGCAAACAATGGAAACGGCAGGTACACAGCCAGACTTACCTCCTCTGTTACCGGTACAGCTAACATAACAGTACAGATAGGAACAGAAAAGCTGCCTACTAACCTAGCTGTAACCTTTGTGGCAGGAAGTGCAAGTAGTGTAACTTCTACTATGGCTGCCTCAGCAGCTGTTATCCCTGCTGATGGGGTTAGTAGTTCGACTATTACCATAACGCTTTTCGATGCACAAGGTAATCGTGTCACAACCGGTGGTAACAACCTTGTGCTAACTACTACATCAGGTACATTAGGGGCAGTTATTGATAACAATGATGGCACTTATACAGCTGTGCTTACATCGGGTACAGCAAGCAGAACGGCAAGGGTAAGTGGTACTATAGACGGTGCTGCTATCAACAATACTGTAAACATCATGTTCACAGACGTGCCTGTTGCAAACCTCACGCCAGTAGCGGTTAGCGACAGCTTTACCATGAACAACAATGAGAAGCTTACTGGGAATGTGCTTTTAAACGATATCGATTCCGATGGGAATCAATTGAGTGTGAAAACAGCACTGTTACGTCAGCCGCTTTTTGGAACCATTGTAATGCAGGCAAACGGCAGCTTCACCTATACCCCTAACAAGGGCTATACAGGAGAAGATAGCTTTAGCTATGAAGCATGCGATAATGGAAGCCTTTCTATGTGCGCGCAGGCTACCGTAACTATCCAGGTGAAGCAAGGCCAGGTGTTTATTCCAGAAGGCTTCTCGCCTGATGGGGATGGAGAAAACGATTTGTTCAAGATTTACGGAGCAGAACAGTACAAAGTGTCGCTTAAAGTGTTTAACCGTTGGGGAGATGTAGTGTATGAGAACAAGATTTATAAAAACGATTGGAACGGTACTGCTAATAAAGGCTTCATAATAGGAGATAAGCTGCCGGATGGCACTTACTTTTCCATTGTTGACCTGAATAATGGAGAGAAACCTAAAGCTCACTCACTCATCATCAAAAGAAAGTAAATAAATAACATACAGCACAGTTGGCAGGATGCGAAGAAGGTACCTGCCAGCTGATGCTGCCAGACTTTATACCTTATGAGAAATTTTTTACATAAGTTTAGCCTCGTTGCTGTATTCCTGCTAATGATTTCAGGAGCAGCTTTTGCTCAGCAAGAGGCCATGTACTCACAGTACATGTTCAACGGTCTTGTCTTAAACCCTGCTTATGCCGGAAGCAACGAAGGCTTAAGTGCAGCAGCACTTTACAGAAACCAATGGGTGGGAGTAGAAGGAGCACCTGTAACACAAACTCTGTCCGTGCATGCTCCGCTCCAGAATAATAGAGTTGGCCTTGGTTTTTCTGTTGTGAACGATGAGATTGGCGTGACCAACACATTAAGCATGAACGGCATTTATGCCTTCCGCATCAGAACAGAGTCGGGAGTGTTTTCTATGGGATTACAGGCAGGATTTACAAAGATTCATGCTGACTACACTAAGGTAGCGTTAAACCCACAGAGTGGTACGGATGTACAGTTTAATGACGTGCAGAACTTCCTGTCGTTTAACGTTGGGAACGGGCTTTACTATTACACTGATAAGTTTTATGCCGGAGTTTCTGTCCCTAATTTATTCAGAACCAGGATATCCGGCGCAAACGACAACTCGGCGTATCCAGGACACGCACGGCATTATTTCCTGAGCACAGGCTACGTTTTCACCTTAAATGAAAATGTACAGATAAAGCCGTCCACTATCATCAAAGCAGCAGAGGGAGCCCCAGTGCAGTTCGATATCAACACCAATGTGTGGCTACATAACTTTATAGGCTTAGGAGCTTCTTATCGTTCCAGTAATGCACTTGTTGGCTTAGTAGAACTTCAGGTGTCCAGGCAGTTTAGGGTGGGCTATGCTTACGATCATCCTGTATCAAGCCTAAACAGGTACACGACCAATACGCACGAGGTAATGCTGCGTTTTGACCTGTTTTCAGAGGGCGAGCGCTATGTGTCGCCACGGTTATTCTAATACATAACAGCTCACTTAGTTAAAAAAAGGTTTATCAGGCTCTCCCCTCAGAGGGCAGCTTAAAAGTACAAGAATGAAAAAACGTTACCTGTTACCTGCATTGTTGTTGATGGCTTACTCTGTAGTAGGGCAAGCGCCGAAATATAAGAAGGCAGATAAATATTTTAAGGCTTATCAATTTGCAGAAGCAGCACAAGCTTATGAAAAGGCGCTGAAGTCTGAGCCTGATAATGCTATTGTTATGGCAAAGCTGGTTCAATGTTATGTAAAGCTTGAGAACACCGAAAGAGCAGAGTTTTGGCTTAACAAAGCAATGGATGCCCCTCTGACAGATGCCAGTTACTATAGAGAACTGGCTGCTTTGCTGGCAGTAAATGGCCGATACACAGAGGCCGGCTTGCTCTATGAGAAAGCTGTTACCGCAAACGATGAAGAAAGTGTAAAGTGGTTGCAGGCCTACAAAAACTTAAACACTTTTTACGAAGATTCGCTCCTGTATAAAGTAAATAAAGTTTCGTTCAACTCAGGTTTCTCTGATTTCAGCCCAGCATTCTACGATAATGGTATCGTGTTCAGCTCATCGCGCAGCAACAAAGGGAAGGGCAACAAACCTGAGAAGAACTACACAGGGTTCATAGACTTGTTTTATGCTGCCGCTGATGCGGTCAGACCAATCCCTTTCAGTACAGAATTAAATTCAAAGTACCATGAGGGACCACTTTCTTTCAATGCAACACAAGACACAGTATACTTTACAAGAAGCAACTTCCATAAAAAGCCCATATTTAACAGGGAAGGTGTAAACAATCTTAAAATTTACTATGCTGTACTAAAAGACGAAAAGTGGCAAAATATACAGGCACTCCCGTTGAACAACGAGCACTATTCGGTTGGGCATCCTGCCTTAGCTGATAGCCACACCTTATACTTTGCGTCAGACAAGCCTGGTGGTTACGGAGGCACAGATTTATATAAAATAATAAAAGTCGGAGGTGTGTGGCAACCTCCGGTTAACCTTGGCCCTGAAGTTAACACCATCGGAAATGAGGTGTTTCCATTTGTAGATGAAAAAGGAGAATTGTTTTTTGCTTCAACGGGACATCCCGGGCTGGGCGGCCTGGACATTTTTTATGCACCCAAAGAGGGAGACAATTTTAAAAAAGCAGAAAATGTAGGTTATCCTGTTAACACTCCCGGTGATGATTTCGGCTTGATTGTTAAAGGTGATGCCGGATATTATAGCTCTAACTACAAGTCAGCTTATGATGATATTTATACTTTTAAAGCTACCCGTAATAAGCAGCTGGTATTATTGGCTGTAAACCAGGAGGGAAAGCCATTAAGCAATGTACAGCTTAATATAAGTTTAGCGGATGCAGTACCTGGCAAAACAGTTACTTTAGAAAGCTCTCCATCTACTATTGATTGGGCGTACGGTGAAATGAGCAGATTAACAGTAAGCAAAAGGGGGTATGTAACAAGTGAGGTGAACTTTGCTAAAGAAGATTTCTTCCGGTACAAAGCACTTGACACCGTACGTATAGTAATGCCTGAAAAAGTAGCTCCGAACGGCGATAGGCTGGTACAAGTGACACTAATAGATGAGGAAGGAGTAGCTATTCTGGGCGGTAAGGTTGAGCTAACTGATGTAAATACTGGCTCGAAGGAAGTGCATGTAGTAAGAGGAGATGGTTCTGTGGCAGCTGTCCTTCACTCGGGTAAAAGCTACAGGCTCAGAGGTATAAGACAAGGGTACAATGATGCTGTGCTAAACATTAGTGGTCACCGGATGAATGAAATCATAGCAGAGAATGAACTTAATCTAAGACTGAAGGCGAAAGAGTTGTTTGCATCTTTGAAAGTTGGCGAAACAATAGAACTGGAGATAGAATATGACTTAGACAAGGCTGATATCAGGCCAGACGCGGTTCAGCTTCTCGATAATCTGGTGGCCTATATGCAAAAGTATCCAGGTGTACAAGTAGAGTTAGGTGCTCATACTGACAGCCGTGGCACAAGTGTATATAACCACGCTCTCTCGCAACGCAGAGCAGAGGCTGCTGTTGCATATGTAGCCTCTAAAGGAGTTGGGCAAAATAGAATGGTTGCAGTTGGTTATGGCGAAAGTCAACTAAAGGTATCAAATGCTAAGGCAGAAGCACAGCACCAGGTAAACCGTAGAACTACTGTTACAATACTTTCTAACAGCGGCTTATAGCTATCAGAACATAGGTAAAGCTTACTAAGACACTAAAGCATCGCTAAAGGAAAACCCTCCAAAGATAAAGAAATCTTCTATAGCAGTTGTAATATACACGGCACCAGGCAACAAGGCATTTAAGCGGGAACAGGAGTTCTTTAGTTAGAAGAAGATAAGTCCTTGAAAGACTTAAGTAAACTTCACTGATAAATTACTACCTTTAACTCAGAAGTATTCTATAAAGACAACATTTCCTTAACTATGCCAACCTCAAACACAGACATTGTAAGCCTACAGTTTTTAGCCAACAATACGAAACAGGCAATCTTTGTCTATGAGGTGGAACATAATCAATTCACGTACCTGAACCCGGCTTTTGAAGCGGCTTTTAAAATCATTAAAGAAGAAGCCATAGACGCTGATGCTTTACTCAGGATGGTCCATACAGAAGACCAACAGTATGTGATAGAAATGTACCAGAGGCTATTGAACGAGAAAAGCAGTAAGGAAATAGAGTTTCGCATAACTCTGCCTGAGCAGGAAGAACGGTGGATATGCCTGACATCTTTTTTGATGAACGATACGCCAGAGAAAGAGCACATTGTAGGTTACCTGGAGGATGTTACCGCCTCAAAGCAATATAACGACTACCTGAAGAAGTTTGGCAACAAAAAAGATTCTGTTCTGCACATTCTTACTCATGACTTATCTGGCCCAATCGGCATAGTTCAGAGCCTGTCCGAAATATTGGCTGAAGAGGCAAAGCAATACAACAACCAGCAGATTGACAGGCTCATTGGGGTAATTGAAAGAACCAACGCATATGCGACTTCATTGATTCAAAGCTTTATTAATCATGAGTTTCTGGAAGCTACTGGAGTAGACCTGATTAAGCGAAGGGTAAACATAGTGGAGAGGTTTGAAGAGATAATTGAACAGTACAGGCAATCTGAAGCAGAAATAGCCAAAACATTTCAGTTCTTTACCTCCAGTAGGAATATTTTTATAGAACTGGATGATGTTAAGTTCATACAGGCAGTTAATAACCTTATTTCAAACGCTATTAAATTTACCCCGGATGGCGGCATAATTACTGTAAGCCTGGAAGAGAGGCAACAGCATGTTCTGGTGAAAGTGGAGGATAATGGCGTGGGCATACCAAAGAAATATCATGCCACTCTGTTCGACAAGTTCACCAATGCCCGTAGACCCGGCTTAAAGGGAGAGTCATCCATAGGTTTGGGTATGTCCATTGTCAAAACGATTGTGGAGTGGCACCAGGGGCAGATATGGTTTGAGAGCGAGGAAGGTAAAGGCACAACTTTTTATATAGAGGTTCCAAAAGAGTAATATCTGGACTTAAGCTTCTCTAAGTTTAAACCAACAATGTTGTTATGTGCTTACAATATACCTTAACCTTGCTTCCGCTAACATCGCTCCTAAAGAAGTGTAAGGAGAGGTAGAAATATTTTGTAGAAAAGGAGGTGCCGGTTTATAAACTGTATCTCCTTTTTTTTTATGTCAGAATTTATAAGCAACCTCGACTTTCCCAATGCATATTCCGAAAGCAGAACCAACTATTAGGTTCAACTAAGCTGCGGCTCATAAAATTTTTCATCTTAGCACATCTACCTTTTGTCTTGCTTACCATAAGTGATTGCTTTTTGAAGTTTAACATGGAACTCTAGTGTGGTGCCGAAAGCAGTTGGTAGCCTTCAGGCCATTGCAGGTTTTCTTGAGGTGACACCGAGGTAGTGGGTAACCTCAGTGACAGACTGTCCTGTTCCATTAATGTACTATCTGGCCACTTAAAGCTTTCTGCAATCCGGTACGTTAATGTCCTGCATCAAACACATGCAAGGTAGCCAGCATAAGCCTGATCTTGTGCAGATGCGCGGACTGCAATTTAGTACAGCAGGAGGTTATACTGCCTTAATATTTGGTGGGGCAGTTCAGGTTATAAATACCCTGTGGTAACATTTCACGCTTTGTATCGTCCAACCTATAGTAGGTTTATACAGATAACTGTTACTATTCCAACTATACGATTAGATGCATAGAATAATTTTACTCTTTACTATCTTGTTAACCAGCACACTGTGCTATGCCCAATACCCGGAAGATAAGCTTGATGAAAAGCCGACTTTAAAGTTAGGTGGTGCCGTGCGTTTTAACTATAACCTATCTACCTGGAAAAAGGACCAGTTAGAGCGCGGCGGTGACTTTGGCTATGATCTGTTCCGCATCAATGTAGAATCAGAATACAAAGGCATCAAACTGAACGCAGAGTTTCGGCATTATTCTGAGGCTTTTGGAGGCGGGTTTCTGAAGCAGGCGTGGTTCCAGCACGACTTCTCCGAAAAGGCACAGATACAGGTAGGGCTTAATCAGGTGCCTTTCGGCATTCAACAGTATAACTCCAACAACTGGTTTTTTAACATGACCTATTATATAGGCTTTGAGGATGACCATGACATGGGGGTAAAGTACTTACACGACTCAGGCAAATGGCAATGGCAGGCAGCTTACTATAAAAGCGCTGAAGAGTTTGTGTTTGGTCAGGCAGAGCCTAGCCCAAACCGATATTCCTATGATATTACCGGGCGTAACAAAGAAAATAACCAACTGGATTTTAAACTGGTTAGGCGTTTGGGCGATAGTTTAGAGCATGAACTAGGTGCCTCTGTGCAGGGTGGCCTGATTTACAACATTGATACAGAACGTAACGGCACAAAGTATGCTGCCGCTGTGCATTACGAATACCAGGCGGAACATAGCCCATGGAATGTAAAGCTACAGGCAATGCTGTATCGCATTAACCCAGAATATGCAGCCGGGCAAGATCTTGATTTTGTCGAAATGGGTGCCTATGGGGCAAACTATAACGTGGCTAGCAAAGGCGAAGTTTATACGGCAGGCTTATCCTATCATTTGCCTGTAGACTCCCGCCTGTTGCAGGGCATTACCTTTTACGATAACTACGGCTATTATAATAAGCGCATAAGTGGCTTCGAAAATTCCCACATGAACGTACTGGGCGCTTTATGGACCGCAGGGCCGATGTACATCTACACAGATGCTGCCTTCGGTTACAACCAACCCTGGTTAGGTCCTGAATGGGAAAACGCGCTAGCCGCCGGCACCCCTGGCGAAACTGACTGGCACATGCGCTTTAATATTAACATGGGATACTATTTCTGATTATTTTAAGATATTTTTGATGAGTAAAGTAGCAAGAAGTGATACAAAGAAGTCTCTGGGTCTGGAAGTGAACGGCCCTGTTTTCTGGTCTTCCATCATCATACTGATTATTTCTATAGCTTTGGTTCTTACCTTCAGGGAAGGGGCAGAGGCTTTCTTCAGTGATATTCAAGCTAGCGTCACCTCCAGCATGGGTTGGCTGTTTATCCTGAGTGTAAACATATTCGTGGGCTTCTGCCTGTATATGGCCTTTGGCAAATTCGGCAGCATCAGGCTGGGCGGCAAGGAGGCTAAGCCGGAGTTCAGCACCTCCTCCTGGTTTGCCATGCTGTTCAGTGCCGGTATGGGGATAGGGCTGCTCTTCTGGAGTATAGCAGAGCCTGTTAATCATTTCCAGACGCCTCCCATGGGAGAGCCAGGCACACCGGCTGCAGCCAGACAAGCCATGAACTTCACCTTTCTGCACTGGGGCTTTCATGCCTGGGCCATCTATGCGCTGGTGGGTCTTTCTTTAGCTTACTTTACCTATAGCCGTAAACTTCCCTTAACTGTTCGTTCCGTATTTTACCCTTTCCTGGGTGAGCGCATTCACGGGATAATCGGTGATATCATTGATATTCTGGCTGTGCTGGCCACACTTTTTGGTTTGGCCACGTCGCTGGGCCTGGGGGTAAAACAGGTGGCTGCGGGCCTGCATCATGTGTTTCCGGCTATTTCAAGTGATATTAATACACAAGTAATGCTTATTGCGGGTATTACAGCTATAGCTACGGTTTCTGTTGTGACAGGGGTAGATAAGGGTGTGCGTATCCTGAGTGAGTGGAACATACGCATTGCTCTGCTGGTATTAGTGGCCGTGTTGCTCTTGGGCCCAACTGTGTTTATACTGGGGTCCTATGTGCAGAATACCGGATCCTACATCGGAAATTTTCTGCAGCTTTCCTTTTGGAACGAGGCCTACTCTACACGTAACTGGCAGGGCGGCTGGACAGTTTTTTACTGGGCCTGGTGGATCTCCTGGGCACCGTTTGTCGGCATCTTCATCGCGCGCGTGTCGAAAGGACGAACCATCCGGGAGTTTGTGCTAGGTGTGCTGATAGTACCATCCTTGCTTTCGTTCCTGTGGATGACAGCCTTTGGCAGCACAGCTCTGCGGGATGTGCTGACAGGTGGAACGGCTATTTCCGAAGCGGTGGCTACGGACATATCCACGGCGCTCTTTGTCTTCTTTGAGCAGCTTCCATTTTCCACGGTTCTCTCCATCATAGGCATCATACTGGTGGCGGGCTTTTTCGTGACTTCTTCTGATTCAGGTTCTTTGGTTGTAGACAGCCTTACTTCGGGAGGAAGAGCCGATTCTCCGGTAGGAATACGCATTTTCTGGGCCCTGGCAGAAGGAGCCGTAGCAGCCGTGTTGCTGGTCGGCGGTGGCTTACAGGCGCTGCAGACTGCCGTGATTATTACAGGCCTCCCCTTTGCATTAATTTTGCTGGTGATGTGCTATAGCCTGTACAGAGGCCTTAGTGAGGAATTAGAAGAGGATACTAAGCTGAGCACAACGCAACAGCGCAAAGACTATCAACAGCTGGTGGCGGAGGTGCTGGCTAAGCGTGCTACTAAACAGGAAGCAGGGGCTTCTGACAAAGGAAAAGATGTACCACCCACTAATAGTGAACCAAACCTATGATTGCAATCGACTCCATGATGGTCTGCCTTGACCTAAGCGAAATAGATGAGAAGCTGGTCGCTTTTACCCGTTCTATATGCCAGCGCCTGCCGGTAAAAAAAGTGTACTTTGTACACAACATCAAAGCCAACGAGCTAAGCGAGGATTTCCAGAAAGTTTTTGGAGATGTAGATCTGGGTAGCGAAATAGAAGGCAACATTGCCGACATAGTAGCAGAACAGTTTGCCCATGCCGCTGACTATGAGATCTTGGTCAGCGAGGAGCCAAACACAGAAGTTATACTGGCTGACATTGTCAAAAGGTATGAAGTGAAGCTTACACTGCTGGGTAAGCGCACGAGTGACAAAAGTACCGGCGCTTTGGGAACTAAGTTACTCCGCATCCTGCCGTGCAGCGTGCTTGTGCTTCCTGAGAAAGCTAACTTTGAAACAGCCAGAGTCCTGACACCGATAGATTTCTCTGATGCCTCTGTGCATGCGCTCAGACTTAGCAAAAGCCTGGTTGACCAACTAAATCTCAACTTAGAGATTATGCACGTCTATAAGCTGCCGACTCAATACTTTCCGCTTATCTCAGAAGAGAAAGCAGTCAGAAAAGCCGAGGAAGTGGTAAAAGCAAAGTTCACTGACCTTCAGAAGAGGCATAGGGAAATACAAGGTGTGCCTTATTCGCTGATTCGAGCCGCTGGCAAAAGTATAGCCGAACGTATTTGCCTGCAGTTGCAGAACGGAAAGCACGACCTGCTTGTCCTTGGTCTGAAAGGAAACAACCCAATCCCGTCCCTGAGCCTTGGCAGTGTGCCTACTGAGCTTTACAACATGGATATAGATATTCCTATCTGGCTGGTGTATTCTGAGGCTGTGATAAAGTAAAAAGTGGAATTAAGATGTTGTAGCCTCTCTCACACCTGACCTGATGTGGTTAGAAGGTTACTGATTCCTGCCACAACCATGTCTATACCGATAGCACCCAGGAAAAAACCATTAATGCGTAGCAGCAGCTCCATGTTCTTATCGAAAGCCGTTTTTACTTTTTTAGAGCGCATACTGCTGCGTACTTGTTTCATACCCATAATAAAGATAAAGTTAACCAGCATGATGGTGGCTAATGACAGTACCCCCTGCCATAACTGCAACTGCTCAGACATTAGCACTGTGAGGGAGATAGTGCCCGCGCCAACCATAAAAGGAAGTGCTATTTCAGAAGCCAGATCGTGCAGGTCGCCTTTTATCTGGATAAAGGCTTTTTTGCCCTGTACGATAAAAATATAGGCAAAGGAGAAGAGTACAATGCCGCCAAAAATCCGGAAAGACTCAAAGTTTATGCGGAATACTTTCTGAAATACAACATCCCCAAACAGAAGAAAAGCCAGGAAGATAAAAAAAGAAATCAGGGATGCCTTTAAAAAAACCGACCGGAAGTCAGCATCAGTGAGGTCCTGCATGACAGGCTTCAGGTAAAGAAAAAGGGCAAATGGGTTCAACATCACCAGGAAGCTAAGAATGGCTGCTATCATAAATTGGGAAAGTCTAGATTAAGTGTTTTATTAGTTACGAGACACTGTTGGGGTAGCGTTTTATTTTTCCCTTGTCTTGCTTTTTAGGATGCGCATAACAAGTTGTATTATAAAGAGTTCTGCTTATACCTGCATCTGAATGCAGAAAGATGTTGGCAACACTGTTTGTTATTTATCAGAGGGGTACCCTTGGGTAGTTTCGAACTTCTACCTCCTGACCATTTTTGCTGTTCAGCAGGCGGCTGGGGCGGTTGTTTTGGGCTACCTCATGGGCTTTCGCCAGTGCCTGTTCCTCCTCGGTGAAAGCCTGAACTAAATTTTGATTATGATCCAGTACGCACCACTGTTTCTTCTCCTCACTCCAATGGATACGGTATATTGTTTCCCTTTCAACTCCTCGGTATAGGATTAAGTCCAGGATAATCTTACCATCGCTATAGGTGCCGTCCGGGTAAGGCATGGGAAGTAGGGCAAAGAAGATATAGTACATTGAAAAGTAGGTGAACTGGTAGGTGAACAAACTGGGATCCAGCTGTTTTTCTTCTATCCAGTAAATCACTATCAATGCAGCGATAGCGTTGAAAAGGGCTCCTCCTAAAAAAATAAGAATATTTGAAAAGCGCTTGTTGCGTTTAAGGTTGTCAAATGTGCAGAGGCCATACCAGAAATAATATTTACGAACCTCCAGTATGCCGGCACGAAATAATATGTTCCCGGAACCCACAGTCACTTTAATGTTTTTACCACCCATTAGCCAGGCAAAAAACACATGCCCGGCCTCGTGCAGTATAGAGATTATCGGGAGCACGAGGAAAAAGGCCAGAAAGAATTTCGGAATGTCATTTAGTCCAAACATACCTATAGGGTACGGATTCTAAGCAATGAGATACAAACTTCCATAGCTATTTTACCAGTGTGCTAAATGCTATTATAGGTTTATCTCGAATTGCCTTAGCCTCCAGCACTCAAGGAGAAACACCACACTACACATGGGGACTTTATAATTATACTTTGCTGCATAACTCATTGTAAAATACATAAATAAGAGAAATAGAATTCTCTGTCAGAACTTCCATCCTAAGTCTTTAAAAGCTGTTAATGTACAACTTAAAGCAAACGGAATAGCTTTATAAACAGCTAAGCTGTGACTGCTACAGTTTCTCTTCCAGCCACAAAAAGCCACTGGCCATAACAAACAAGGCAAAAAACCAAATAGCAGGTACTTGTTCTTCCTCATAAGTAACAGTTTCATGAGAAGAGACTAAGTTTTGTTTAGCTATATGTGTTTGCGTTGCCTGCCTTTTCTCCTGTATACTTGCAAAAGACCAGTCGGTAGAGTCCTGCACATAGAAGTAAAAAGGAGGAGCATGAGGAGGAGTTTGTATGTGGTGCCAGCCTGTGCGTTGGGGCCAGAAAGTACCGCTAAATTGCTCGGGTTGCATAAGGTTTTGCTGAAGCGGCACCGTAGTATTTGTTGAGTCAATTGTACTGCTTACTGTGGCGGTAGGAATGGCATCTGAAGTAAAGCCTGAACTATAATTGGTGTAAGTAAGTATAGCAGGCTTGTTTGGTTGTGGAACCTGTGGCGAAGTAAGTTGCCAGAACTTATCCTGTACTTCTGGTCGGGCGATAGCTGTGAGTAAGTTTGCCCAGTAGCTCGCATAAACCTGCTCTTTGCCTTCCAGCAACCATGGAAATGTCTGTGGTACCATCGTAATAGCTACTTTACCCCAACCCGCTTTCTTTGCTCCTACTAAAATGTTATGGCCCTGCTCTCCTATTATGCCTGTTACAGCGGCAGTACTGGCTATAGTATAAGGCAATGCTGTGGCTGTGGCTGTTTCACTGGCACCGTCTGCCCAGGTTGCCTGTACGTTACGGCTTTCCTGCTGCGACAGGCGCTTCGTCTGGAAAGAAGTAAAGAAAGCCGTGTTTCGACTATTAACTGGTGCTGTGGCGACTGTTAATATACCCAATCCCTCTTCGGTTACAGCACGCTCTAACGAGGCTCTTTCAGCTGTGCTTAGCTCCTGTAGCACCTGTGGTTCTGTAATCACCACATCAAACTGCTGTAGTAGCTTTGGCGTAATGCGGTTCAGTGCAACCTTCGGCATATTCACCCACTCATCCTGGCTAATGTCTTTGCTTACCTTCGTGTGTAGTGCTACCCTGTGTTGCTGCTCTGCCAAGTGGTTTTTAAGAAACTTAAATTCAAACAGTGGCGACGAAGCCAACAATAATACTCCTAACTCTTGTGCCGGCTTTACCTGCACAGGCACTGCACCTAAAGTATCTGTTTTAGCGCCTGCCTTGGAAAGAATATGGTAAGTAAAACGACCTTGCTGCTTTGGGCTGTACTTTAGCTTAAAAGTGTGATTTCCTGTATTTTTTATCTCAACAGAATCCTGCTTCTGCCCTGCTGCCTGTAAGTAAAGCCATAATGCCTGATCATTATCAGTAGTGTATTTCCCGGCTATTTCAACGGACTCTCCTGTTCTTACGCTGCTTGGCCAGTGTGCTGCTGTTACGCCAGTGGGTGCAGCGGACAGGTGCGGCACAAGCCGAATACCCTCCAATGCCTCCAACTCCTGCGCTTCCAGCCCATAACCTAGTATATGAACTTTAGTTAAACTTAGGTGTTCCTGCCGCCATGTGTACAAATCTGAAACAGGTGTAGCATCAGAGGCCTTAGTACCATAGCTAAACACAAGCTGTTCTGCTTGCTTCTGACCTAACAGGGCTTCCAGGGTATCAGCATTGTAACCAGCTGTTAAAAGCACAGCGGTGCCAGGGTCTACAGGGCGCTGGAAAGTCGGCGGGGAAAAAAATAAGATTAAGCTAACTCCTGCTGCGACACTTGCCACTAAACGCCAAACCAGTCGCTGTCGGTTACGACGTCGCCATGCCAGCCACATAAGCAGCAGCGAAGCTAAGACAGCTAATAGCCAGGGCAGGTAATCCATATTCAAATTTTTTACTATTAAGTCTAAATATCTCTTGCTTTAACTATCGGTTTAAGCGCTCCATATACTCCCGCGACAGCCTGCTTCGCACTGATGCCTGCTTCTGTGCTGTCTGCCTTGCCAAAGGTAATAGCTCCTGCCATGCCCGTTCCACAGTAAGTAAACAAGGTTGGCACAAAGGCTTTTGGCTGTTCATGTCTGCTATTAAGGTGCGCAAGTCTTGCATGGCATGCAGGTAACGGCCCGGTGTAGCCAAAGCCTGTTTTGCCAGTTCCTGCCCCGCCCGCTCTAATAGTTGTGCATCAGTTTGGCTATATCTTCTGTTTTGTTTCTGATGCTCCAGCCATTGTAAAGCAGCTCTGGTGTTCGGCAGTCTCTCTTCCTCTTTTATAGTGCTTTTATCAGATGGAGGAGTTATTTTGTCCAACTCACCTGTCAGGCGGAGTTCCGGTTCCTTGAGTGGTGGCGCTTCAAAGCCTGTTTTTGCAACATAGGCACGTGTGCTTTGCTGTACCTCTTTTAGCAGGCGAAGTGCTTTGTATTCGAACGGCAGCGCTTCTTTGGGCCTGTTTGTACGAAGCCGTAGTTCGGCCTCCCACATTTGTGCCAGTGAACCCTGAAGCTTTGTTTTTACTTCGGGATCAAAAATAGTCGCCTCTCCCTCCTGGTCATGCTTATGCATATAAGGGTCTAGCAATGCTTCGGGGCTGCTTTGGTTTTCAAATTCCTGATGGTTGTGCCCGTCATCGGCAGAGTGTTCTTCGTGTCCTTTTTCACCTTCTGGTATGCCACCTCCAGGCCCAATGCCAGACTCTGCTTCTTCGCCCAAAAACTTACCATAGCGCAAACGCAGTAGTTTCTGGTCTATACCTATGGTGTTAGATCGTTCTTCAAAAACAGCCTGGGTTAAGTTTTTCTGTTCCGCAATAAGTTTTTCTGTATCAATAATAATCTGGCGCTGACTGCGGAAATACTCTGGCACCGGGTTTACGCCCATCGACATATCAAATGCTGCCTCCACAATGGTGGTGTCTTCTATCTGTACCAGATATATTTCGGACCGGGTATAACCACGGTGGTTGTCCCAGGCCTGTATATAAAAGTACAGTTCATCGCCGTAGGTCATGCCAAGCTTCTGCAGGTCTATGGCTTTGTTTAGCTGATGGCTGCGCTGCCTGTTGCTGAAGTTGATGCCCAGGTCCAGTTTTGCTTCACTGAACTTAACGGCCTCGCCAGAGCCTTTGGCTACGGTGGCAATCAGGTTTGCATCCCGGATGCCATAATCATCAGAAAGTTGCCCCTGCAGCACAACACGCTGCGGATCGCCAAATAATATCTCGGTGTACTGTTTTGGCTTGTCTACCCGAATGGCCGGAACTTCGTCAGGAATAATTTCTATGGTATAATAAGCTGATTTTTGCCCGTTTAGGTTGATGTGATATAAGGTAGGTGCTGTAAAGCTTTGTGAAAGCGAGTAACTTTTATTTGTTTTTTTGAAGTTTAAGTAAGAAGAAGCATCGTTCAGAACCAGTTGCAGCTTAGTAGCTGGTTTGTTGGTGGTAACATGCCAGTTTACTGTGGCGCCCTCTTCTACACGTATGTTTGGCTGCTCTGCCCGGTATGCCTGTTTGGCTGTATAAGCTGGAGGTGTAACGGTAATCTCTATTTTCTGAATGGAAGCCGCGGTATCGGTATCTGTTTCTGGAGCATCCGGGAAAGTAACTTTAACCTCTTTAGGAGCAGAAAAAGCCTTTAGCGGGGCTGCAGGTAAATATAGAATACCAGCAGATATAACCAAAGCAAGGCCAAGGGCTGCGCGAGTATAGGTGCTGCTTAGGCTAAAGACTTTTTCTTTTTCAGGATGGATGGCCTGCAGTGCCTGTATTACCTTTTGCTGTTGCAGGCGCTGTAACAGGTTTAGCTCTTCCTGAGGCTGAAGCAGTAGCTCTGTACTATCCTCCAGTTGTGGATAGTTGCGGTTCAGGTGCCTTGCCACTTGCCGGAGCGTTGTTTTCATTACCTGACTAAGCGCAAACACAAAGTAAATAACAGCACCTAAAACAATGGATAAAGCTACGATGGCTAGTACAGGTATCTCGAACTTCCATTTCAAGAGTATAGCCCCGCCTACCAAAGCTGCCGCCAATGCCTGTTGTGCGTACAGTAGCCCCTTCTCCTGAACATACTTCTGGCGGATGCGCCGGAGGGTATATATGCTTTCCTGTGTTGCCATATTATACTTTTGCCCGCTTATTGGCGATCAATCTTTCTGCTAAAAATAATAAGAATGCTGCCAGCACTACCCACGGAAGCAACTGGTAACGTTGTGCCTCTGGTTCGGAGCCGGCGACAGTAATGCGTTTTGTTGGCCTGAGTTGCTGCTCGTCCAAAGCCCGTGCATCCATAGCAATTGCCTGTTCCTGTTTAAACAGAACAGGTAGTAGCAGCTCCGGTAGCTGGCTATTCTGGCCTAAGTCGCTCCACTCAGGGCTAAAACCGCTTTGGAAATGGTAAACACTGCCTTTGCCTAACTGCTGTGTTGTTAGTAGTGGCTCTCCGGTAGTTGTCTCCCAGACAGAAGTAAAGGCTGTTGTCGTACTGTCAGAAGTAAGCTGGTTTACCTGTATAGCAGTGGCTTCTGTAGGAAGTATAGTTTTAATTACTTTTGGTTTAGCCCCTTGTTGTACCCAAAGCTTTGCACCTTGCTTTACCTGTGCCAGTAGTTGCTCCGGCACCTCCTGCTGGTGCAGCCAGAATACCCAACTTGCAGTAGTGGTGTCTGTTGCAGTAGGGTTGTTTATAAGGTTGAGCGGTTGGCCTGTGTAGCTACTAATAGCCTGCAGAGCCGCTTGCAGGTAACGCAGCTCCGGTTGCAGTTTTTCTTCTGAGTACAGAACCACCTGAAGCGGTTCTCGCTGTAGCTTTACTTTACCTTGTGGTTGATTATCTAAAGTAGCCAGTAGCGTATCGCCTTGCCGCTGTAGCTGTATTTGCTTCCCGTTAACTAAAGCAACACTTGTGGCAGACGAAGATGTACGGTAGCGGGTAAAAGTGGTGCCTTCGCGATTACTGTTGCCTATTATTAACTGCAGGCTATCCTCGGATAACTGATTTGCCGCCTGCAGCCAGGTAGTTTTGTTTTCTATAGCCACAGGTATCCAGCGAATATTTTGCGCTAAGGCTGTTTTTCTTCCTCTAAAGTAGCGTTGCAGGTCAGAAGTAAAAAGCCATACACTATCCTGTGCTTGTGGGTAACGTTGTGCCAGGGCAGGTAACAAACTCCAGTAGTTACCCTTAGCTTGAACTACAGAGTCTTTGGAACTGCTGTTGATCTGCTGCCACTGCTCCTGTACTACAGGTTCGAAGTGGGAAGTGTAGCTGTAAAGGTTGTAACCATGCTGCAGTAGCGAATCGATGGTTGGTTTTATGCTGGCAAGTGAGCTGCTGTAAAGTAACTCGGGGCTTACATAAACGGCTTTTCTGCCTGTTGCTTCTTTGGGTGTTCCCGTCCAGATAGGTTGTGCCAGTGCTATAGCCAGTAGGATAAATATAAGGCAACGCAGTAAAAGGAGACCAACATCGTTTAGCTTAATGCTGCTCCAACGCTTGCTGGCAGAGGCTTCTAACCAGCGAAGGCTGCCTACCTTCACGGTTTTCCCCTGCCGTTTATTCCATAAATGTATGGCAATCGGAACAAGTATTGCCGATGCTGCTAAAAGCCAGTATGGATATAAAAAAGTCAACTATAGTTTCTGATTTAAAGTATGTATCCTGTTAATGAGAGGGATTAAGCTTTTATGGACTCACTCTCTTTTGCTCCTTTTCAGAGCTTACCCGTATAGCAATCGCTTCTGCAGGAAAGTCCGTAGAGCTTTGTCCAGCGGTTCGTCTGTTGCAAATAAGTTATAAGCTATTTGCCTGTTGCTCATGTCCCGCTCTGTTTTTTGTAACCATTCCTGTAGCCGTTCCAGGTAAGCTTTTCTTTGTTGAGCCGTGCTTACCTGTAGCGTCTGTCCTGTTTCCAGGTCCTCAAACGTCAGGGTGCCTTCATAACTAAACCCTAGCTCGTTGCGGGACATCAGGTGGAACAACATTAATTCGTGGCGTTGCGCGCCAAGCATAAACAGCAAATCAGTTATTTCGCTGTCGTACTCGTACATATCCGTTAGAAAAACCGTTAGCTCTTTCTGTCTTCTTTCCGCAAGTAAATTAGCCGCAGTTTGTGCGCCCGGAAATTTTCCTTTTGCACTAAGCTCAGTGAGTTGGTGCCAGAAGCGCTGCAGGTGCATGTTATCGGAGCGTGGCGTTAAGTTGATAAGCTGCTGCTCGTACAGCACATATAATCCAATGGCATCGCCTTGTGTGGTAGCCAAATAAGCCAGTGCTGCCACTAAATAGCGGGCATAGTCCAGCTTGCTTAAGCCATTAACATCCTCATGCGCCATAGAGGCGCTGCCATCAATAATAAACCTGACCGTAATGTTTGTGTCTACCTCTGACTCCCGGATGTAATAGCGGTCTGAGCGTGCAAACATCTTCCAGTCTAGTTGCCGTAGGTCATCTCCCGGTTGATAGCTTCTGTACTGGCTAAACTCCAACCCTGCTCCACGGCGCAAACTCTGGTTTTGCCCTGCCAAAAAGCCCTCCACTACTGTTCTGGCTAATAGTGACAGGTCTTTTATGGTTGCCAATACCTTTGGATTGATGAACTTATTGGTGTTATATGCCATACTTTAACGCCAGGGAAATAATCTTGTATCTGGGATGTGTCTCTTTGTTACACTAATACTTCTTTCTGCAGTCTGATACTCTTTAACAGCTCTTTTACTACACGATCTGGCGTGATGCGTTCGGCTTCAGCATTAAAGCTTACCAGTACGCGGTGGCGCAGCACCGAGAAAGCCATTGTTTGCACATCTTCAGCGGTAACAGCAAAGCGGGCATGAAGTAAAGCGCGTGCTTTTGATGTTAATATAAGCGCTTGCCCTGCTCTAGGGCCAGCGCCCCAGCGGCAATAGGTCTTTACAAAGTCTACAGAGGTAGTGTCGGGGCGCGTGGCGCGTACAAGTTGGTTCACGTAAGTCAGTAGTTCTTCGCTGATGCTTACCTCCCGAACCAGTTGTCGCAACACCAGTACCTCCTGACCTGTGATAGCCGGCTGCACTTGCTCTTTTTTTGTGCCGGTGGTATTAGCCAGTATATTTAACTCTTCCTGCTCTGTCGGGTATTTTATTTTGATATACAGCAGGAAACGGTCGAGCTGAGCCTCTGGTAGTGGATAAGTACCGGCTTGCTCAATGGGGTTTTGTGTCGCTAACAGGAAAAAAGGCTGAGGCAGCGGGTAGGTTTTACCTGCATATGTTACCTCATGCTCCTGCATAGCCTCCAGTAAGGCTGCCTGCGTTTTGGGCGGCGTACGGTTTATTTCATCTGCCAGTACAATGTTGGAGAAAATAGGCCCCTCGTTAAATTTAAAAAAGCGCTTGCCAGTCACATGGTCTTCCTCAAGTACCTCGGTACCTAATATATCAGTAGGCATCAGGTCTGGCGTAAACTGAATACGTCGGAAATCTAATTCCATGGCGCTGGATAAAGTCCGCACCAGCAGGGTTTTGGCTAATCCTGGAACGCCTTCTAATAACCCGTGGCCGCCGGCCAGCAAGGTAATCAGCACCTCGTCCAGTACTTCCTCCTGCCCTACAATTACTTTCTGTATCTCCTGTTTTAGCTGTGGCAGTTTGCTTAGTAGTTGTTGTATGTCTTTTTCAGTCACTTCTTTAGTTAGTTAGAGGCTAAATATAATGTGCGCTTGTGAAGTAGCAGTGTTTGCTTACCTTCAACTACACTTTCGGTCTAGATTTTAGTAAAGGCTATCATAATTGTGACTATAGAATATAGCTTCTATTTCTTAGCTGATACACTTTCATCTAAAAGCTAACTTACTGAAAGAATTCAAGTTCGTTTGGTGGTAACTTATTATAGCCATTTTTTAGCTCTTCTTGTGTCCTCCTTTTTTTATCCCCATTATCATATAGAACAACAGAGCTAACAGCTTTGCCATCAGGCCCATAAATCGTTATACATTTTGGGCGTGCTTTTTTTCCATTCTTTTCTTTCTTCTCAGTTTCTATTCTTTTTTCTGCCCAATCTAGAAATCTATCAATTAATTTATCTAATATTTTGCCACTTAAATAAATGCCACCTGCTGGCATCCAAACATTTATAACTTCCCACCAAGTAACTGCATAACCTCTTTGACTATATATCCCAAATTTAACTTCTAAGTTTAACTCTTGTTTCAATGTATAAGCAAGGTCTGAAAGATCTTGCTTAGCAGTCTCGCTTATGTATTGGGCTCCTATTATAAGTGTATTCATGTTTGAAGATTTGTACAACGGCTAATATGCTTGTTCCGTGTAGTTGTGGTTAACTCATTAGTGCATACATAATAATGTTAACACCAAACTTTGTGTTGTCCTCTGCTAGCCAGCGCTTGTTTCTAAAGTCGTAGTCCCACTCGCAACCATAATCTTTATTGCTGTAGAGCACGCCAATACGCCCATTTATTTCTACTGCTTTTAAGTAATCATGCACCAAGTCATCGCCCCAGCCATTAAGCTCAAAAGAGGTAGTAGGTGGGCCTTCCTCAAAGGGGAAGAAGCTGCTATACAGCTTATGGTTGTTGGGGAGCTTCTTCAATGCGCTTTGCCCGAAAATCTGCCGCATCTGCTCTTCAAAAGAGCGGGCAAAAAGGCCATCAATGTCGTGGTTACAGTCATCTACAAACACAAAGCCGCCATTGCGGACATACATTTCGAAGTTCTGCCGCTCTTTCTGGTTAAACTGCACCAGCTTATGGCCGCTTAAGTAACAGAAAGGGTGGTTAAATAACTCAGGGCTGTCTAACGCTACAACCTTCTCCTGCTCGCTTACCTGCACAGTAGTGTACTGGATGAGCGAGTGAAGCAGGTTGCTGGGCATACGAGGGTCTGTATCCCAGTTGCCGGAGCGGTATTGCAGTCGGACGAAGGTGAAAGGTGGCACTGTTGCGAATACTTTATGTAAGCTAATTTTAGATTGGTGCTAATGGCATAGGTAAGATTTCTTATACTGCATCGGACAAACTAGTGAACGTAAAGTCGCGGATACGCATTGGCGGAATCAGGTTGCCGCTGATGCGTTGCGGTTTGCCAAGTGCATCCAGGTTATTAAGCATGATAACAGGACTTTCGTTGAAACGGAAATTCTTGACCGGATACATGATCTTGCCGTTCTCAATGTAGAATGTACCGTCTCGGGTAAGGCCTGTGTTGAGCAATGTTTGCGGGTCTACGGAGCGGATGTACCAGAAACGAGTTACCAATATGCCTCGTTGAGTACCTTTGATCAGTTCTTCCAGCGATTGATCACCGCCTTCCATGATAAAGTTACCTGGTCTTGGCACAGGTTTAACACCTTTTAAAGAGGCCCAATAACGTGTATTCGGCATATTTTTCATAACACCTTTCTCAATCCAGGTAATCTTCTCCTGCGGAAGGCCATCGCCTGAAAACGGTGCAGATGGAACGTCAGGGTTTGTCGGATCAGAGTAAACCGTTACACGTTCATCCACCAGTTTTTCACCAAGTTTTGTTTTACCACCTGCTTTGCTAAGGAAGCTACGGCCTTCTTCGGCATTACGAAGATCCATGCTGCGGAACATGATCTGTAGCAGATCGGCGGCAGCCGTTGGCTCCAGCACTACCGTATACTTTCCGGGCTCCAGGGCTTTGGCATTGCGAGAGTTGGCAGCTTTGGTGGCGGCTATTTGTGATAGCTTTCCTGTGTCAAGCTTGCTGGCATCGCTGTAGTCCTGCGTTACATAACCTGAGCCTGTTCCATCTTTGGTGCGGGTGGTTACCGAAAAGTCTATGACAGTAGAAGGATGGTAAGCAAACAAACCTTTGGAGTTCATTAGCGCCATAAAGCTGGTATAGTGCTCCAAGAAGCCGGCAGCTTCTAGATCTTTTGCTGCGGCAGCCTCTATGCTTTTTTCAGCAGCATCAGCACGGTAAGCTGGGTCTATTTTAGCTGTAGAATCAAAATATTCTTTGGAGGTGATATATTTCTGTGGGCCCAGTAGCTCAATATACTCCGGGCTTTCCGGAGCAATGCGTGCAGTCTCTTCCGCACGACGCACTACTTTCTCCAGAGATTTATCATCGAACTCGTTGATAGTAGCTGTGCCGGATCGCCTGCCAAAGCGTGACTCTACCGACATAGCCAAATTCTCTTCGGCACCGCTGGTAGATACTTCATTTCCGGCATAGCGAATGTTGCCGCCATTGTTGCCTGTGAGCGTAATTTCACACTCATCAGCCTTCGAAAAGCTCAGAGCCTTTTTTAGTATTGCCTGTGCTTCTTCTCTTGTAAGTATAGCCATTTTAATTAATGCTCAATTAGGTAGAAGGTGAAAGTTTAGATCTTGCGGGCTGTATTGATTACGTTAACTCCATTGAACCGAGTAGTGGCAGAGCCATGCGAAACAGCACTAATCTGGCTCGGCTGGCCTTTCCCGTCGAAGAAAGTACCAAATAAGCGGTAATCACTCTCGTCGCACATATCAGCGCAGGAATTCCAGAACTCTTGTGTGTTGCTCTGATAAGCCACATCCTCCAACATTCCTACTATTTTGCCACCTTTGATTTCATGAAACGTTTGCCCGCCAAACTGGAAGTTGTAGCGCTGCTGATCTATTGAGTATGAGCCACGGCCAGCAATATAAATACCCCTGTCTATACCGCTGATAAGCTGATCTACAGTTTTTTTCTCTTTGCCCGGAGCCAGCGATACGTTTGGCATACGCAGGAACTGTACTGAACTCCAGCTATCGGCATAACAACAGCCAGAAGATGCTCTTTCTCCAATAATATGAGCTTGGTCACGAATAGTTGAATAATTTACCAGTACCCCATTTTTTATCAGATCCCACTGCTTCGTTTTCACGCCTTCATCATCCCAGCCTACATAGCCAAGAGAGCCTTTCTGCGTTTTGTCGGCAATGATGTTAACTTTATCAGAACCATACTTAAAGTTCTTGCCTTTCCACTTATCCAATGTGGCAAAGGAGGTACCCGCATAATTAGCTTCGTAACCCAGCACACGGTCCAGTTCGGTTGCGTGTCCTACAGATTCGTGTATCGTCAGGCCAAGGTGATTCGGGTCCAGCACCAGATCATATTTGCCTGCCATCACTGACTTGGCTGTAAGCTTGGCTTTGGCTTGTTTGGCAGCCAGAGCCGCATCTTCTAATATGTCGTAAGCATTGCGGTAGCCAACTAAACCAGTACCCTCAGGGCCTTTGATTTTTTCCGCAGCCTTTGGGATCATATATTCATAACCCATACCCATTGGGGAACTAAGTGCGTCACGGGTTCTGAACTTACCAGTGGCTTTGTCTACAGCTGTAACAGTAAAGTTTGGCCAGATGCGGTGAACATCCTGATCTATATAAGAGCCTTCTGTGGAGGCAAAATACTTTTGCTCGTTTACCTGGAAGAGAGCCGAGTTAACGAAGTTTGCTCCATTTTCTGTTGCCTTTGCGTTGGCAGCTAACAAAAGCTCTGCTTTCTCACCTACAGGTACCTCAAAGGCATTTTTCTCAAGGGGAGTGCGCCAGCTTACTTCGCCGTAGCTTTGCACAGGAGCTAGCTGTACAGGCTCTTTCTGCAGCTTCGCATTGGCTTTGGCGATGGACACAGCTTGCTCTGCTGCTTTGGCAATGCCTTTGTCGGTTACATCGGAAGTGGCGGCAAAACCCCAGGTGCCGTTTGCCAGCACACGTACGCCTACACCATAAGACTCAGCGTTTACAATATTCTGTACCTGCTGCTCACGGGTAAAAATGTACTGTTGCAGGTAGCGGCCAATGCGTACATCGGCATAAGAAGCGCCTTTCGACTTAGCTGCGTTCAATGCTACATCTGCCAGACGCTTTTTCAGGGCTGGGTCAACCTGCTCCAGTGCTCTTTCTGGTGCAATAATATCACCGAACACAGGAATGGATGGCATCATTAGCCCTCCAAAGCCCAGCGCCGATAACTCTAGAAAGTTTCGTCGTTTCAAGGGAATAAGCTAGTTAAAGTTTGATTAGTTTATATTTCGGTAGCTAAGTTTAACTATATTAAATTTTCTATCAAAATTAGATGCCTCTAAAATCCGGTAGAAGTAGCAATTTTATAGACAAACAGCGTTTAAGCTTCTATTAAAAGGACAGCCTTTTTATGAATTTTTTAAATATGGGGTTAAAGTAGGAGAGCCTTCCACGCCTGTTGCTTTAAATTTGTCAATAAATGGGAAGATACTTATACACTTGTGGACAGGAGATTATTTTTGAGCAGAAGCGTGGTAAAGGAATAGGAGGTGCATACATCTTATGAACTGCGGTAGGTACACAACATAATAAAAGAAGCTGTACATAAAGCTTACCTCCTATAAGCTTTATGTACAGCTTCTTTTATTGCAGGCAAAAGAGGCACGAAGCATCCTTCCGAGGGATACTCAAAGCCACTTTTACAATAAAATTAGTGCTAGCTAACTTTAAAAGAATGTTTAGCTTCTAAAGGAAAACAGTTTTGCCAGTAATAAGCCCGCAGAAGAACGCTCTGCAGCAAGCGGGCTTTCTTCTACCTCTACTTTAGACAGCGTTTTTTGGAAAGCTACAATTGGGGCAGGGGTTTGCTCAAGTGATGCTTCAAGCATTGGTAGTTTCTCCACCAAGGCAATCTCAGAGCCTGGTTCTAATATTTCTATCTTTACTTTTGCAACTCCTTGGCTGCGCAGGCGGATCTTACGTGCTGCTGCCTCTGATACATCAATAATGCGGTGGCCTACAAAAGGGCCTCTGTCGTTTATACGAACAATAACAGACTTGTTGTTCGCCAGGTTTGTTACTTTAACTTTAGTGCCGAAAGGGAGCGTTTTATGGGCGGCAGTCATCTCGTTCTTATTGTAACGTTCGCCGCTGCTAGTCTTTCTGCCGTGATATTTGCTGCCGTACCACGAGGCGGCCCCGGTTTGGGTTTGGTCGTCGTTGCTATTTGCAAACGCCTGTTGGCTTTCAAGGCCCAAAAACATGAAAAAAATCAAACTAAAAATGAAGCACTTTCTATTAATGTTCATATTGTTAATAGTTGGTGAAACCGCTAAGTTAAAGGAAAATTTTCAAAATAAAGCCTTTTACGGCTACTTAGCACAAATGGTGTAGGGGGATATGCTTCTTTAGTTAGAATTGCTATAAGTGATTTATGAAAAAAAAGTGCATCTAGAGCGCATAAGGGCTATTCTAAATTTATCTGCATATGAATATAATAACATGTGTTTTTTTAAAAAAAAGTAAGTCTGGTCTTTAATAAGTGGGGCTGTAGCTGGTAAAGAAGATAAAAAGGTATACTTTGCCAGAAAACGACAGTAGTTGCTTAACTTGAAAAAGTACCGTATAATGTAGCCAAAGAATAAACAATGGATTTCGGAAAGCTAAACGACATAAGCCGGGTAGATTTTACACTTCCCCCTAACAACCCTGATTCACTCCCGCTGCTGCAGCGTTACCAGAAAGCTGTAAAGCCCAGAGTATATGTAGGGCTGCCAGTGTGGGTGAATAAAGCATGGGTAGGATCTTACTACCCAAAGGGGATGCGCGAGAAAGATTCGCTACTGTGGTATAGTAAGCAATTTAATACAATTGAGCTTAATAGTACCCATTACCACATACCGAACTTAAGTAGTATTGAGCGCTGGAAACAAACGGTGCCACAAGGTTTTACCTTTTGCCCAAAGTTCCCTCAACTCATTAGCCATGAATCGCTCCTTAGTCGTTCTTTAGATGTAACAGCAACTTTTTGTGAGGCTATTGCAGGATTGGAGGAGAGCTTAGGAGATTCTTTTCTGCAGTTACCTCCTTCCTTTAGCCCACGACAGCTGCCTGACCTGGAGGTGTTTTGCCGTTATGTGCCAGAAACTGTTCCTTTTGCTGTAGAATTACGCCATCCGGATTGGTTTACAGATAATGTGGCCCCGTTAGAGCTGTTTGAGGTGCTGGAAAAATTTAACGTTGGTACCGTGATAACAGACGTTGCAGGAAGAAGAGATGTGTTGCACATGCGCCTGACGACACCCTCCGCCATGATTCGTTTTGTCGGTAATGCCCTTCACTCTACTGATTACAGCCGGATAGATGCCTGGGTAGAGCGACTGAAAGAATGGTTTAATAACGGACTACAGCAGCTGTACTTTTTTGTACATGAGCCGGATAATACTTTAGCACCAGAGCTGGCGACATATCTTATAGAAAAGCTAAACACAGTATGTGGTTTTAACTTAAAGCCCCCTAAGAAATTTGTACAGCCTGTACAGGGCGAGTTGTTTTGAGAATAGAAATAAAACAAAAAGAGGGCTACCAGTTGTAGGTAACCCTCTTTTTAAATAACAAACACTCTTTTTAGAGCTTAAGACTACAGCTTAAATGTATCGTCGCTGATGCCTTTGTTAACTTCAATGTTCTGAACCTCAGCTTTAATAACCTGTGGCCCGACAGAAGTCTCCACTAAGTAAGGGAACTTTACTCCGTTTACTTCTTTGTAATTCTTGTAATTCTTGGTTTGTGTTATAATACCCTGAGGACCTTGCAGGTTACTTACTTTCTTTAACAGTAAACCGCTCTCCTTGTCGAAGTAGTGACTGGCTTTCTGGCCATTAGGTAGAGCTATTTCTACTACGTAGGCATCATTGCCGTCTACTTTCTCCATACCTGTAAGCTTTGTGTTGATGCCCAGTTGATCATAGCGAAGCTCTGGGAACATGGCTGCATCAAGCTTTTGTGTGGCTAAGTCTTCCTGCTTAATCTCCTGGTTAATTCCTTGCATAGGAGCCTCCATTTTGCCTTGGTCTCCATTAATGACAACACGCTGTATCGGGCTGTCATTCATAAGAATTTGTACGGCAAACTTATCGTTGCCTTTTTGCTGCTGCACTACTATAAGAGGCATGCCTTGTACGGTGGCATTGCTGGTAATGGTAACATCTTGCAGCTTTTCGACATTAGCCTTGCCGCCAATTGCTTTAATATAATTAGATACAACCTGTTCTGCTGTTACATCGGTAGGTACTGCGTTGGCAGAACGCTCTACTTTCTCACCTGTAGGGCTGTAATATGCAATGCTATTATCGTCTTTGTCGAAAGGTTGTAGTTTGTCAGCAATTTCTGAGGCGTTACCAACGGCCACAATGTACATCTTATCCGGGTTAATGTATCTCTGTGCTGCCCGCTCTACGTCTTCCGGCGTTACAGCTTCCACCTTTTTAAGATAGTTGGCATAATAGTCTTTAGGCAAGCCATAGCGAGCTGTGTTGATAGCATAAAAAGCTACCGTGCTGGGATTTTCCAGGCCACGGCCAAAGCTACCCATTACATATGCCTTCGCATGCTGTAGTTCATCATTTTCAACACGTTCCTCTCGTATCTTGCTTAGCTCGTTCATAAACTCCATGGCGGCGCTATCTGTTACAGCGTTCCGAACATTGGCATAAGCGTTGAAGCGTCCTAAAATCTCATCTGTAGAAATAGAAGAATAAGCTCCGTACGTGTAGCCATGCTTCTCACGCAGGTTTTCGAACAGGCGGGCGCTCATGCCAGATCCCAGAATTGTGTTCATCAGGGTAGATGGAATAGCATCTTCAGCGCCTGGCTTTAAATCAGCAGGATTCGTAAATGAAAGTACACTTTGTACTGCATTTGGCCGATCTACCACTACCACCTGAGTCGCTTCGGGGCGCTGTGGCAATGGGTAAGTCATTTCTTTAACATCACCTTTTTCCCATTTCCCAAACTGCTTCTTCAGGAGCTTTTTCATTTCCTTTGGCGTTACATCGCCTACTACAGCAAGGTAGCCGATATTTGGCTTATAATAGGTGTTGTAGTAGTTCTTGATATCCTCCAGTGTGATGCTCTCTACCGTCTCTTCGGTCATCAGTTCACCATAAGGGTGGTTTTTGCCATACAGCAACATACTGCGGGTTTTACTGGCAATGGCTTCCGGAGATTCTTTTTCCTGCGCCAGGTTCGCTTGCATCTGTTTCTTTATCTTGTCCAGCTCTTCCTGCTTAAACTCTGGATTAAGCAAGGCATCTGTCGTCAGCTCAAGCAATACTGGCAGGTGGCGCTTTAGTGCTGAGGCATAAAAACCTGTAGAGGAAAAAGAAAGATCAGCTCCTATAAAGTCTACCTGCTCATCGAACTGATCTTTGCTGCGGGTTTTAGTACCTGTGCGCATCATCTGACCTGCAGCCTCTACATAACCTGCTTTGTCGCCCTCTAATATCGGGTCACGGTCCAGCACCAACTGCATAGACACCACAGGCTGTTTGTGGTTTTCTACCACATATACTTTCAGGCCATTTTTAAGCGTGAAGTGCTCATAATCGCCAAGCTCAATTTTAGGAGCAGGACCCGGTGGTGGTGGAGATTGTTTGTCTTGTGCCTGAGCTACATAACCAAGCGCCAATGCCAGCGCCATGGTACTAAATATTTTCTTGATCATGATTGCTAAATATCTTGAGTTAATAAGCCATAAAACAAAAGCTTTTGCTGCCATCCAATAAAAGATAATTGACGAAAGCCTTTTGTTTTGTGGCTAACATTCTTGCGTCTATTGCTTAGGTTGAGCTGATTTTGGCAGATAGTGTAGTACCACACGGTTTTCTTTTGTCAGGTACTCATTTGCCACACGCTTAATATCTGCCTTGGTAACTTTCATAAATCGCTCCAGCTCTGTGTTGATCAGGTTGGCATCGCCATAGTATACGTGGTAGTTCGCAAGGTTCTCAGCGCGGCCAGCTACAGTGCTGTTTTGCTGCACAAAGCTGCTCTCCATCTGGTTTCTCAGTTTCTGAAACTCTCTGTCGCTTAGCTCTTCTGTCTTTACTCGGTTAATTTCTGTATCCATTGCCTGCTCCAGCTTATCTGCCTCTACGCCCATGTTGGCAACAGCAAAAACAAGGAACAAGCCCGGGTCCTCTGTCGGGAACGGAATAGATTGTGCGGCTACTGCTATTTGTTGTTTGTCTACGAGTGCTTTAGGCAAGCGAGCACTCTCCCCGCCAGATAGCAAGGTGGTTAACATAGAAAGGGCATAGTGATCTTCAGTGCCTTGTGCCGGAATATGATAAGCCTCTACAACTGCCGGAAGCTGGATGTTATCATAAACTGTTTTACGACGCTCTTCTGTTTGCTTTGGCTCTGTTACATCAGGTCTTGGTATTTCCTGGGTGCCTTTCGGAATATCAGCGAAATACTTCTCAATCATTTTTCGGGTTTCATCTACATCAATATCGCCGGCAATGGAGAGAGTGGCGTTGTTCGGTACATAGAACGTTTTGTAGAAATCTCTGAACTCTTCAATCTTTGCATTGTTAAGATCCTTAAAAGTACCGATTGGAGTTGTTTTGTAAGGATGCTCCGTGTAAGCTAAAGCAAAGGTATTCTCCAGGATAGAACCGTACGGTTGGTTGTCGATGCGTTCACGTTTTTCTTCCTGTACTACTTTACGCTGTGTTTCAACACCAGTCTGATCAACTTTGGCATGCCTCATGCGTTCTGCTTCCAACCACAGGCCCAAAGCCAGTTGGTTTGATGGTAATAGCTCATAATAGTAAGTACGGTCAAAAGAAGTATTGGCGTTCAGAGCACCTCCTGCGTTTTGCACTAAAGAGCTGTACTCTCCTCGGTCGATGTTTTCAGTGCCTTCAAACATCAGGTGTTCGAAGAAATGTGCGAAACCTGTTCGTCCCTCCTGCTCATTTTTAGAGCCAACATGGTATAGTACCGACACTGCCACGTTTGGTGTAGAATTATCCTGATGAAGGATTACATGCAGTCCATTGGGAAGCGTGTATTCTGTGAACTCAATTTTGTTGCTCTTGCTTTGTGCCAGTGCAGCCAGGCCAGTAGCACACCACAAAAGACAGATTAAAAATTTGCGTTTCATGCAGATATGATTGGTTGATAAATATTTAGGTCAACAGTGCTTGTGCAGCTGTTGTTATAACAAGTATAAAATTAATCTAAAGTTTCAGGGTTTGCTAGTTATAGCAGGAGTTGCTTAGGGTTATTCTGCTAACATAGCATGTTTGTGTACAAACACAGTTATTTCATCGACTAAGATAAAAGCATATATTGCACTCTCTTTTTCCTTAAAAGGCGGCGAAGCAATGTGTTTAATGCTAAAAGCTTAATGCTATCAATACATTCTTGGCAGTTCAATACCCTTGATTTTGCGGTAAAGCCCAAGGGCGGCCTGATCAGTGAGGCTACTTACAAAATCAGCAATATGAATGATACGCTCATAATCAGTGGCACCGTTCGGTAATTTTAAATACTGGGGAGGTATTAAGTCAGCAATTTTGCGGTGGCGCTTTGATGCCGGTTTAAATACAGCCATCATACAGGCATCTAATAGCCCTCCCAGCACCTCAAAACCAGCAGCTTCGATTTCCAGCACAGGGCGGTTCCGGTATATCAGGTTGATCGAAAGGTTTTTTATTTCATCCAGAACAGGTTTGCAGTCGAGCAGGTTTATAAGAGGTGTGTCAAATCTGCCTGCTAAGATTTCTTTTTCGTGTTGCAGAAAAACTTTAGTTGTTTCCTCTATCAGCTTGCCTATAATGCGGGCTCGCAGATAGCCGATTTCTTCGCGCCAGTCATAAAATGTAAGACTGGATATACGGTTAGGATCGTCGTTTAAAATTTTGCGGAGCAGGCTTATTCCTTGTTCATGTGGCACAAGCCCTAGTTTCAGGCCGTCCTCAAAGTCAATAATGCGGTAGCAGATATCATCGGCTGCTTCTACCAGAAAGGCTAGGGGGTGGCGGTGGTAGAATACTTCGCACTCTTCTCCTTTCTTTAAAAGGCCAAGTTCTTCTGCTATTGTTTTAAACCAGGCTTTTTCTGTTTGAAAGTAGCCGTACTTCTTTTCGCTGGTGCTTTGGGTGTTCATTATAATAGGTAGCGACTCCTTTGGGTATTTTGTAAAAGTAGCCAGAGTGGTATAAGTCAGGCTGAGGCCACCGGGTAAATTATTGTGAGCATGATAGGTGTGTGTTAGTACCCTGAAACCTGCTGCATTGCCCTCATAGCGGGTAAGGTCAGCTTTCTCTTCCTCTGTTAAGTTCGCTAACAGTGGCTGTGCTTCCTCGTTTAGGAAGTAAGCAGAAATCGCATCTTCGCCCGAGTGCCCGAAAGGAGGGTTGCCAATGTCGTGGGCCAGGCAGGCGGCTGCCACTATATCTCCAAAATCAGCCTCTTGTATGTTTTTTTCTTCTGCCAGCTCCGGGTGTCGTTCCAGTATACTTTTGCCGACAATGCGCCCCAAAGAGCGGCCTACCACCGATGCTTCTAAGCTATGGGTAAGGCGTGTATGCACAAAGTCACTTTCAGGCATAGGCATTACCTGTGTTTTGTTCTGTAGTCGTCTAAATGCGGAGGAAAATACAATCCGGTCGTAGTCACGCTGGAACTCTCCTCTTACCGATTCATCAGCTTCGTATTCTTTAGAAGTAGTCTCATATCTTTTTTTAGATATTAATTTAGTCCAGGTAGAAGCAGGCTTGATAGTAGTCATTTGTAAAGTAACTTAACACATGATAACATAGATACATTAAAATAGAAAATAGCTTTCTGATAAGCTTAGGCTAAATTTCATAATATCTATCTAAAAAAGAAGCAAAAGCTGTTGGTTAAACATGGGACTTACAGCTTTTAGATGTTACTTATTGCACTAATTTAAATTGATTTTGTTGTTTCAATTGCCTCTATTGGCCTTTAATGATGCGTTTTGTGGACACAAGTTAGTGTAAATGCATGTTACTTTTATGAGTTAAAATACCTTGTGTTATAGCCGTGAGAGGTACAATTTTGTATAAATACGCGACTTTCCAAGCTAGAAAACTTACTGTTCCTATTCCTGCTTACGAGCAAGAGTAGGATTGACTCTCACTACAGCCCTCTCCCAAAAGGGAGAGGGAACTGCTTCTTTTGCCTTTAAGCTGCTACTAAATTCTCAAGTATAAAAAATAAACTTTCATACCTTTTACTTTGCCTGATGTGATAGGCTTCCTTAGTTAGGAACTATGACGGCTGGATCGAAGCTTTACTGCTTAATTATTTTAACAGATCCACTGTTGTCAGATTCTTCCCATCTTAAGATATATAAGCCCGCTGCAAGACCGTCTAAAGAAAGCTCTGTTAAAGAATTTGTTCTGCTAAATAGGGCGCTGCTTTTATATAACAGCTTACCTAAGCTGTTATATAAATGAAACGTCATAACTGTGTTAGCACTTGTTATGTACTCTAACTGAATTACATTGCCTGTTGCTGAATTAATCGGGTTAGGATATGCTACAACCTCACTTGGTGAGAGATTGCAATCTGTCCTCAGGACAAGAGGACCAAAGCTTCGCCCGTCGTCATCTGTGCAGCTTGTTGCCAGAGCTACTGTGGCAGGGTCGAAGCTGTTGCTGATAACAAGATCAGCACCTTCTATGTCGGCCTCGCTTAAATCGCGGTAAGATCGCCTTCTTTCTACTGCATAATGCATAACAGCTTCATTGGCTAAAATAACATGCCCGAGCTGGTGCGCATGGCCAAGTTCATGCAGCACAACGGTTTCAAAATCATATTGTGACAGGCTCGGAGCGTCAGGGCCGTACTGCCATGAAATATTAGAATTAATTTGCATATCGAACTCCTCAACTCCCCAGGCAATTTCTCCGGTGGAGGATGACTGGCAGCCAGAATATCTGCTAATGGTGCTTGCCAGAACACCTTCGCCTACTACAGAGCCAGGCGCAAACATTATAACATTTGTATTATCATCGGCTGATTTGCTTATTGTTGTACTGGAACCTAACTCCCAGTTTACATTTGTGCTACAAATCCAGTTGTTCATGGCCCTGGTGAAGCCTTCCTGTGCCGGAGTGTTACTTTGCAGGTTAGGCGCAAGCTGTATCATATAGCCGCCCCTTGAGTTTGTTCCTACTAAAATAGGCTGATAAGAAATGCCATCAGGACTGATGTTAGAATAGGCAAAAGGTATAGTTAGTAACGTAGCGCTGGAAACAGTGGTGCCACCTGAAGTAGTAACTCTTACTTCGCCAGTACCGGCTGTGCCACCATCAATGCCTATAGAAGGAATCCTTACCTGAATCTGTGTGCTATTCCAGGAGACATAGTCGCTATCCAAAGGCCGAACAAAAGTTTCTCCCCCGTCGTCAGCATTGCGAAACTCTACATAACCATTGCCACGACTGCTACCAAAGTCAGTACCATTTATTGTAAGAACGGTGTTTGTGCCAGCACTGGCTTCAGTAGGAGAAAAGCTTGTTATGTTTACTGCAAGTAAAGCATTTTGCTCCTTGTCTTGTTTCAAGGCCAAGGTACTAAGACGTTTGTTCTCGGTAATGGTTCGGTAACTGCTGCCTGTGCTTTTAGCAATGGCATTATGCACTTCCTGAATAGAACTAAAAGAATTGAACACATCTGCTGCCGTGTTCTGCTCTAAGTTATACCTTACAAAGCCTTGCTTATTTCCGTAAGCTTTGGCTACAACACTTGCATTAGTAAGAACCTTTCTTAGTTCTTCTTCTTGCTTGTTTAAAAAGAAAACCCCCTGCTGGCCTTCCCGAAGCTGCAGTGCTGAAGAGAACACGTGCATCTTTAGCCCTATACTACCTCCTTCTGTAATTATTTCTACCTCTGCTGCCGGTAAATTTCCTTTAAATAGCTTATAAACTTTGATGATGTTGGAGGTGTAGATGTTTTCATGGCGGGCATCCCAGAAAGAGTTTTTAGAAACAACCTCTCCTTCTAAAACTATCTCAGCGTTTTTGATACGGTCTTCCAGCGATATAGGCACCATATGGTTGCCTGCATCAGCGAAAGCGGTTAAGCCAAAGACTAGCAGAGCGAGTAGCAGATATAAGCGGACGGACAAAGAACGTAGCGTATAGCGTGAGGTCATATAGATAGAGTTGTAAAGCTTAATACTTAATTTTAACAATAAGTAAGTAAAGAAATGTAGTCAGTGTTTTTTATTACGCAAAATAACTATGTTTAGTATATGTAGCTTCCATGATGGTTATCTTATAGCATTAAAAATAAAATGCCTGCTCGGTTTAATGGGCAGGCATTTTATTTTTAATGCTATTTTGTTCAGTTACTATTAATCTATGATGGCTTTATTTACAAATGCCTGTTTTAGAAAACTGTTCAAATAGTTTGTTCAGAATCGTAAAGATTAAGAATAAAGCCATACTTCAAGTTTAGTTATTCAAGCTTAAGGCTGGTTGATTTGTTCTTTACGGTATAGTGAAGACTCTTCCTCCCTTCAAGATCCATCATTTTAGAGTACTTTTCATATATTTCCTGAGGCTGTTTCTGACCGTTTACAGTCATACCTGCAGCATCTATCTTTAGCTCAAACTCCTTTGTCTTCGCCTCCAGCAGGCCATCTTTTACAAGCTCCTTACGAATAGCCTGCATTGTCGCCACGCTTTTTTCGTGGCGCCTCATGCTCTCTGAGTGGTTTGCCATACTTTCCTGGCGCAGCTGTATAGCCTCTTCATGTTGTTGCATTGCTTTTTCTCTTAAAGTTGAGGCAGCAGCATGGGCTATCTCTGTATTTTGCCCCGCTCTAATATTTATAGCGTTGCGTTGACGAACTGCAGCTTGATAGCCTAATTGTCTTAGCTCCTCAGCATATTCTTCCATTGCTTTTTCATACTGCTTCAGTTCGTTCTTATACTGTTCTTGCTCTTTCTTATATTCTTTTACCTCCTTCTTATAGTTTTCATGTTCTTTTTCATCTGAAAGAGGTGCTACCGGAGGCATAGGCGGAGCAGGTGGAGCCGGAGTAATGGGTGGCATAGGGGGAGCTGGCGGCGGCGGCGGAACCTTAAAGTTAAAGTCAGTGCTATCAGAGTCGTAGGTGAAGTTGAAGTTATAGCGGTAGGCTTCTGTATCTTTTGCTTTGGCTGCCGAAGCGCGAAGTACTTCCATGGCAGCCTGCACTTCTTCCTTCGAAGCCTTAGGTGCTTGTTCTATGGCAGATAGGCGCTGGTTGAGAAGATCGTTATAACTGGAGATATCTTTCTTGGGTATGCGTTTACCATCTACATACAGTTCTGTGACAGCTCCTTTTTTATTTTTGATGATAACAACATCCTGTTCCTGACCGGCTGTGTCTTGTATGGTATAAACAAAAGCATTGGTGGCATCGTTTAAGCTTTCAATGGGTTTTCGTTCAGCAACAGAATCTGTCTCGGTTTCTGTAGTGTCGGGATTAAGACCGGCTACAGCTCCAAACGAGAATAGCAATAAGCCTCCCATTAACACTACAGCAGCCATAAAGCCTTCAGAGAAAGTTGGTCGTAGTGACTGTTGTCCTACTAAGCGCTTAATACGGTTGATCAGAGAACCTTTTTTTCCAGAAAAGGCAACGGCCATCGCAGGAGCAGTTGGCAACCTCATCGCTTCCAGCTCGGCAAGTGCACGCGCATAAACCAGTGGGTTTCCGCAGTAAGCTACAGCAAGGTCGTCGCAGCAGTTTTCACGCTCTGTGCGCACCATACCAGAAATCCACCACATAGCAGGATGATAGAAGAACAATATGTCTACTACAGACTGCAGCATGTTCAGCAGGTAATCCTTGCGCAGGATATGTGCCAGTTCGTGTGCCAGTATGGCTTCTACTTGGGCCTGTGTCAGACCGGTAACTGTGCCCATTGGCAGCAGAATAACAGGCTTTACATAGCCAATTACCATTGGTACCTGTACCAGAGCCGACTCTACTAACTTAACTGACTGCTTTACCCCAATGCGGTGGCTTAAATCAGAAAGCATGTGCTGCCAGTTTAGTGCTAGAGGTGATGTCTTATAGTTTCTGAGGCGTTGCGTTAAAGCCACACCACCAAGGAAACGGAGTATCATGGCTAACAGTCCAAGAAGCCACAGTGTTACCAACAGAGGTAGATGCTGTTCAAAGTAATATTGAGCTGTACCCATTGCCTCGTGCAAGGAATAGGCGCGTAAGGTTGCTGTATTTTCAGTTGGTACAGCATGTTCTGTAGCTGAGTTTAGCATTTGTGATGCAGTACCTCCAGAAGAAGTATAATAATGAACAAATGTAACGAGAGAAAATAAGAGCTGCAGGAGCATGGCTATTCCTGACACCGTGTAGCGGGCACGTGCGGTATGGTGGTTCAGTAGTATGAGCAAAACGCCTAATACCAGGGCTGTCAGGGCTCCCTGCCAGAGCGAATGCAGTAAAGTCCAACCTAGCGCGCTGACTAAGGTTTCGGACAGCAAATGTGTGATCTGGTTCATTTGTTACCTCCTTCCATTTTATCTATTAGGTTTCTGATTTCATTTAGCTCTTCCTGGGATGTTGTGCGGTTGCCGAGTGCCTGCATCACCAGTTTCATGGCTGAGCCCCTGAACGTGGAGTCCAGAAAACGATCCAGTAGCTGGCGCTGAGTATGTTCTTCTTCCAGCAGCGGACGGTACACGTGAGAACGATTCGACTTATCAGCCGCCAGCATGCCTTTCTCTCCCATGATCTGCATTAGCTTTAAGGTAGTGGTATAACCCACTTCTTTAGTCTTACTAAGCTCTTCATGCACGAACCTGACAGTAGATGGCCCATGTTGCCAAAGTACCTGTAGTATCTCCAGTTCTGACTCTGTTGGTTTTAAATTCTTTTCTAAACTCATAGTTAACAGATAGTTAATGATGGATGATAGTTGCATTACAAGTATATACGAATAATTTCGTAAAATGAAATTTAAGTACGATTTTTTTCGTATAATATTTCAAAAGCTTAAAAGACATGAGCATAAATAAAGCCTGAAGGCTGTGTAAAGGAAGAAAGCAATAAAGAGAAGTGAGACACAACCAGAACGCTGGAGTTTCAGTCAAAGCGGGTTCTTCCCGTTCGGGTTAGCTTAAACCTGTTTCTGAATCGGCATGTGTTCCAGCTGTGACTAAAGTAAATATTATGATTGCGTTAAAGAAAAGGCCTGCCTCTGTTAAGCAAGAAACAAAGCTACAGGTTTTCTTTAGCTTTGTTTTTAGGGTGAAGTCTGAACCAGCGGTAAGCATAAGGGTCAAGTTTTACTTGCCCTTGCTGTGGCAGTTCATAGTTATTGTTGCTGAACACCTCCAGTATGGTTGCGTCTTGCTCTATGAGGTCAGGAATAGTAACCGTGCAGGCTGTTTCTCCCATATTGTGTACTGCAATCAAAGTGTACTGAAGGCCGCAGCTGTGTGCAAATACCTGCTCGTTACCTGTTTCTATAATATCACATTTCCCATCTCCAAGTTCCGGACATTGCCGGCGGAGGCGTATTACCCGTTCCATCCAGTTTAGCAGGGAGTTTGTTTGGCGTTGCTGCCCCCAAACGTTTACGTGTTGGTAGGCAAAATCTCCTTTATCTATTACGGGGCGCGGCCACTGCACAGGTGGCGCATCGGAAAAACCAGCATTCTCTTCCGGAGACCATTGCATAACTGTGCGTACGCTATTACGTTCTGGCAAAGAAAGGTCGTCTCCCATGCCTATTTCGGCACCATATTGTATAACTGGTGTACCAGGCAAACTAAACAAAAGGCTGTAAGCCAGTTCTATCCTGTGGCGATCTCCGTGAAGCATGGGGGCAAGCCGGCGCCTGATGCCCCGCTCAAAAATGCGCATGTTCTCTTCCGGCGCAAATTTTTCGAATACATCCTGTTGCTCCTCCTTCTTCAGATCCTCGAGGTTAAGTTCATCGTGATGGCGTAAAAAGTTAAGCCATTGAGAAGTATAAGCCTTACCGGGAAGTATGCGAAGCCCCTCTGCAATAGCAGTGCCCTTTTTTTGTGCAAGCCCCAGGAAGAGGTGCTGGTTCAAAAGGAAATTAAACATCATGTGCATTCTGTCTTTTCCTTTAAAGAACTTACCAACTACTTCCGGAGGGCCGGAGGCCTCAGCCAGTAATATGGCATCCCGGCTGTGCATGCTAATAAATTCACGCATGTCTTCAATAAAGCCCATATACACATCACTATCCGAATCGCGATCACTCTGCACGAGTATGTGTGCCGCATCCAGCCGGAAGCCCGAAACTCCTAAAGCAAGCCAGAACCCCATGATATGATGTATTTCTTTTCTTACCTCAGAATTAGATAAGTTCAGGTCAGGCTGATGGCTGTAGAACCTATGGAGATAATATTCTTTTGCTATCTCATCATAAGACCAGATGCCAGCCTGTTCACCAGCAAAAGCAGGTTGTGCAATAGGTTCTTTAGGCTTCTCTTTGCTCCAGACATAGTAGTCGTAATATTTAGAGTTTTTATGGTGGCGTGCCTGCTGAAACCAGGGGTGCTGGTCTGAAGTGTGGTTTACTACAAGATCTACCAGTACCCGAATGCCACGCTCCTTAGCTTCGTGTATAAAGGCTGCAAAGTCCCCTAGTGTACCCAGTCGGCTGTCTACATTGTAGTAGTCCATCACATCATAACCATTGTCGCGGTTAGGAGACGGGTAGAAAGGGAGTAACCAGATACATGAAATGCCAAGAGTAGCCAGATAATCCAACCGGCCTATAAGCCCCTGAAAGTCCCCGATTCCGTCGTCATTGCTATCCTGAAAAGTTTCTACATCAAGGGCATACATCACTGCCCGTTTATACCATAAATCACGTTCTCTCATTTGGTTTGGGTGCTGTTTTTTAATATTGCAGAAGAATTAATACGCCTGCTGTAATTCTTACAATTTTATTGTTATTGGGTTGTTTGTGCGTTTTACAATCTGAGCCATGGGAACTTTACGAAACAAACGCCAGCGCTTTTTCACTGGAATCAGGATAGTTGTACGTTCTTTACTTAAAAGTTTAACTGGCTCAGGTAAGTTGGGGTTAAACTTTCGAGTTAGTAAATTAACTGGGCTTGTTTAATCTGTCAGCAGTGGGGGCTGAGGATGTGCTATATCCTTCATTAAACAGGGCTTAAATGGCTACTGGGTAAGCAATAGTACTTATTAAAGCATTCTCTGCCTGGCGCGAATCCAGGCGTGTGTGTTGTACGACTATCGGCACATCAGACTCTATTACACTGGCATAGTCTGTATCAAGAGGTACTGGTTCCGGTTCTTTTAGATTATTAAAGCGCAGGTGCTTGGTGCGTTTGGCTTGCACTGTTTCCTGGTAAGGGCCTATCGGGTCCCGGTCTTCAAAGTATATCCAGATCTTTATATGAGCATCCAGATCAGAAGTGTTTAAAATGCAGGCTGTTTCGTGGCTGGTAAAAGCTGGCTCAGGCCCATTACCATAAGAGGGAATATAGCCTTCTGCTATAGCCCAGCGTTTATGTCCTATTGCTTGGTTCATAGTTTTTTATTTAGCTGATTTTTAGAATAATGATACAGAGATAGTACGCTATTGACTTAAATTATGGTTACAAAGGAGGCAGCCCTTCAAATGAAGGGGGAAAGGGGGGATCATAGCCTGTTTTATGTCGTTACACTACCTGTACGTACTTCTGTTACTGTATAGGCTTACTTTTGAGCGGCAGAGTAGGCTGATAAGCCTAGAGGAACATGGCTCAATCATTATGAAATTATAACGTAGACCATAACAGCAAATGGGGCAGAGTAGTAAAGATTTTATTGTGCCTGTCCTGTCTTACAATAAACAGGTTAAGGGTAACAAAGAGTAAGTGTAAGAACAGGTTTTGTATAGCCTGGGGATGTTGTATGACTATCAGGAAAAACACAGAATATAAGATGGACGATATTAAGCAGCGAGGCATAGAGAGTGAACTGGAATTTTCTGCCTCACGTAGTGGCGGAGCCGGAGGCCAAAATGTAAATAAAGTGGCAACTAAGGTAGAGTTGCGGTTTCAGGTAGCACAATCACTGTTACTTACAGAAGAGGAAAAGCAATTGGTGCAGGAGCGATTGGCAAACCGGATAAACAGCGATGGCTACTTGCAGCTTGTTTGCCAGACAGAGCGGAGCCAACTTCGGAATAAAGAGGCATGTGTAAGCCGGTTCTACGAACTACTGCGGCAGGCGCTTACAAAGCAGAAGAAACGCAAGAGCACAAAGCCGACACGGGCTTCTGTAAAACAAAGGTTGGAGAGTAAACGGCGGCAGAGCGATAAGAAGGCTAACCGGGGGTATAAAAGAGATTACTAACTTTTACGAATGATCTTGCGTAAGCAGTTTTCATTTTTTTCAAGCACTCATGCTTCAGGCGGTGCGTTAGGTAAGGTATTTGTTACTGGAGCAGGAAAGCTCTTCATGTTTATGATTAAGAAATTACTTTTTGTTTTTGGACTTACCTGTGGCATTGCTGTTGCCAGCCAGGCGCAAGTGTATCGTACCGCGGCTGGAGTAAGGTTAGATGGTGATGTGTTTGGTGTAACAGTGCAGCAGAAGCTGCATGAAAAAGGCACATTGGAGGGTATTTTTGCGGTTAGTGCACGAGAGTATAGCGGAACAGCTCTTTATGAATGGCATCGCCGCATACTTGGTAAGCGCTTTAACTATTACCTGGGAGCAGGCGGGCATGTGGGCAACCTGAAAGACCACGGCGCGTTTGGTGGCTTAGACCTGATCGGTGGGATAGAGTATAAGGTAAATGGACTACCTTTTCTGTTATCAACAGATATCAAGCCAGCCGTACATTTTAACCACGAAGACTGGACTGATTTTTCCACAGGTATCTCCATCCGCTATGTTATTGTAAAGGAGAAGAAGAAAAAGAAAAGTATCTGGCCTTTCAATAAAAAAGAAGATGACGCCACGAAGAAAGGGAAAGAAGAAGGAAAAGGCAGTATCCTTGATATCTTCAAACGTAAGGAAAACTAATCTGTAATTTCTTTAGGCCTTAAGGAAGTATTTGCCCAGGCTACAAAGGTGTAGCCTGGGCAAACCTGTCTCTTTCAGCAGACAACGTGGTACATTCTCATGCTCAGTACTTTTGTGTAAGGCATGCAGGGGGAGAGCAGTTCTCATAGCTTTATCTTGCACTAACGGTTACGGCAGTACAACAGTGGGTCGGTCGTATTGGGCAGAGGGTTACAGGCTTTGGGCCACTATCTCCACCTCAGACATGAGCTTGGCAAGTACAGACACTTGCCAAGCTCATGTCTGGTGCTGATTTCTTTCACTTCATCAACTGATCTCTTAACAGTTGCCCCGAAGCCGAACAGGCATAGCGAGTAAAAGAATAACGATTTTCATAGTTTTTGGATTACAATTAGTGCATAAAAATCTTAGTTTATGAGCACTCCAGTGCCAGACATCAGATAATAGGAGCCACTATCTCCACTTCAGGTAGCATGTTAGGCAGGTGCTTGTACTGGTTAAGCTCATGACGAGCGCTGATTTCTTTTACCTCATCAACAGAGTTTTTAACTGTGGCCCCAAAGCCGAACAGCATGGCGAACAAAAGGATAATAATTTTCATAGCTTTGGATGTTTAGTAGCAGGTTCCGGTTTTATTTTCCTATGATTAATAGATAGCGCCAAAGAGTGAAAGGTTGCTTGGGTAGCTATAATTATTTTTAGTCTTATTTGCCTTATTACATTTTGCATGTCAACATTTTAAATTCTTTACATGGATTACTGTTGCCTTGTTTAGCGAAGCGTTGTCCGCTGTCGGACAGCCAGCTATTCGACAGCGGATAGAGAAGATACTGTGGGAGCAAGATTAACTATAAAGCTCTTATGAATTAACAGATAGCCATTGTAACCCAACCTGCTGTTCGGAGGTAGCTATTTCTGATGAAGATATTGTTTCCTAAGTTTGATAAAATAGGCATGCCATTGTTGAGTGTAGCTGTATCAGCCTTATTTGTGCTGGAGGCAAAGCGGCAGTTACGTAAACGGACAAGGCCAAAGCTGGAGCGCCTGGTGCGCAATGGTAGTGTAGCAGCTGTAGCAATGCCTGCCTTACGCCTGCTGTTAGTACCTGGTATGTACGCGGCAGCACGATATGCTGAAAAAAATAAGCTTGGGTTGCTTTCACAAAGGCACACACCGCAGTGGTTGCGTTACATGGCAGGCTTCCTGTTGCTAGATTATAGTAACTATCTGTGGCATGTGCTGTTACATAAATCTTCCTTGCTGTGGCGTTTCCATAACGTGCACCACATCGATTTAGACCTTGACCTTTCCACTGCCTGGCGATTTCATATAGGTGAGAACGTAGCTTCAGTACCTTATAGAGGAGGGGCCGTTTTTCTGCTTGGTGTACCAGCTCCACTGGTACTAGTTTACGAGCTGCTTTTTGAAGGGTGTACTGCTTTTCACCACAGCAATATGCGCCTGCCTTATAACCTGGAGCAGAAGCTAAGCAACATAATGGTTACACCACGTATGCATGGTATTCATCATTCTATTGTGGGAGAAGAGACAAACAGTAATTTTTCAATTATCTTCTCCTGGTGGGACCGCCTGCACCGAACGTTCCGGCTAAATATACCGCAGGATGATATAGTGATAGGAGTGCCTTCTTACAGAGACCCAAAGGAGCAAGCACCACTGCGTTTGTTGCTTATGCCTTTTGAGCAGCAGCGCCCCTGGAAGTTACCCAATGGAACTGTGCCTGAGCGACATGAACGGCCTCACCAGGAATGGCTACTGCCTTGAAAACAGCGACCAAATAACTTTTTAGCTAAAGGAAAGGTGACATAATTTAACGCCAGGTGTTTTATCAGTAGTAACATTGTTTATAATATGAGTAATATAAAAGGAAAACTTATTGCCCTTGGCGGAGGAGATGATGATGTGCTACTCAAACTCATCCGCTCAGAAATCTGTGATATCCATTCCCATATTGAAGTCATTGCCACCGCTACAACAGAACCTGTAGAGTCGGGGAATGCCTATAAAGAGGCCTTTGAAGAATTAGGGTGTAGTAATGTGCGGTTTATGCATATTGATGAAGCTAATGCAGCTGATACCACAGATCATATAGAACGGATAAGCAAAGCCGGCGTAATTTTTTTTACCGGAGGAGATCAGGTACGCTTAGCCAGTTTCCTGAATAGTACTAAGCTATTAGAAATAATGCGCCGCCGCTTCAGAGAAGAAGAAATCATTATCTCAGGTACAAGTGCAGGCGCAGCAATAATGTCTGACTGCATGATATACGACGGGTACGGGCATTATTCGCTCATAAAAGGAGAGATGAAAACCACTCATGGCTGTGCTTTCATAAAAAATGTATTTATAGATACACACTTTGCTGAAAGAGGCCGGTTTGGTCGTTTAGCCCATGCTGTTGCTCATGACCCGGAGTACATTGGCATTGGATTGAGTGAGGAGACCGGAATTATTATCAGTGAAGGAAATCAGGTGGAAGTGTTCGGGCCTGGTGTGGTAACTGTTATTGATGCGAGTAACACCCGGTTCTCTAACACACGCGAGGTAGAAGAAAACGAGCCTATTGCCGTAGAGCACCTGATTATGCATTTGCTGGTTAAAGATTACCGTTACTATTTAAAAGAACGCCTGTTTCAGCCGCTTACACAGACGATGCCTAAAGAAGAAGCAGGCAATGTTGCCTTGCCTGAAAAATAAAAAATGCTCAGTTCTAACAGAAACTCTATTAGAACTGAGCATTAGCTGGCTTTAAGCCAACTAAAGTTATTTCCTGTCTTCTTTCTGCAGTTCCATATTGATGGACACACCGGCTTTGGCTCCTTCTGCAGCTGCTACAATTACCAGTTGCATATCGCGGGCTGCATCTCCTGCTACGTAAAGCCCCGGTATGTTAGACTGCTGTAAGCGGCGCGTTTTGATAACTCCTTTGCTGGTAAACTCACAACCTAACTGCTCACCCAAATCTGACTGCTGTTTGGTGCCCAGTGAGAAAAACATGGCCTGTTGCTCCCGTCTTTCCCCGTTTTTAAGCACAATGTGTTGTAGCATGCCTTCTTCTCCTTCCAATCGATCAATAGCCGTAGTGCAAATGTCTACTCCATTCCGCTGTAACAGCTCACGGTCAGCACGGTTAAGGCTATTAGTGCCATCGGTAAAAAGTGTAACACTGTCGCTCCACGTTTTCATGGCCAGGGCCTGTCCTATGCCTCGGCGCTCCTGGCCGTATACTGCTATTGCCTTGTCTCTTGATTCCCAACCATCGCAGTAAGGGCAGTGATGTATACTTTTACCATACAAGGGCTCCAAGCCATCCAGTTGAGGCAGGTTATCTTTAAGGCCAGTAGCTAAGAGCAGCTTACGGGAATGATATACTGTGCCTTCCTCGTCATCCACAACAAACTGCCCTTTGCTGTAAGTAGCAGAATCAACTTTTTTAAACAACATTTCTACGCCATATTTCTTTAGCTCTTCCCGGCCTTTTTGTATAAACTCCTGTGGGTTCACGCCATCACTGGATAAAAAGCCGTTCATAGTCTTAGCCCAGCGGTTACGCGGTTCTCCGCTGTCAAACACAAGTACCTTACGCCTGGATCTGCCCAATAACATGGCTGCATTTAATCCTGCAGGTCCTCCTCCAATAATAATTACATCATACATCACCTTCATATTACCTTATGTATATGGAATGGTACACAAGCTTAGCGCTATTTTAATACCATTATTTTTTTGTCTATAGAATTTTTGAAACTAAGTCCGTTGCCTCATACGGCATATTGGCCGCACAGGTAGGTGCAGATGCTAATTTAAACGCTAAAGAAGGTTCTGCTCATCATTATATAGCTCAGAGACTATTGATTATTGTAGCCTATTTATAATTTTTTAAAGGATTTGCTATATCATGAACAGCGGTATTATTCTCTGTGAATTTTTAAACTTAATTTTCGACCGGAATACAGAAAAGTTAGAAAAAATAATTAGATTTCATTCTGGAAGATACGAACAATCGTATGTTTCAGTCCAAAAAAAACAGAAATGTAGTGTTAGTATGAAAAGGAAAATTTTAGCCTTATTAGGTGGTACTTTGCTTTCGGGCATGGCTATGGCTGGAGGATATCAGGTGAATCTGGCAAGTCAGCGACAAATAGGAATGGGCCACACCGGTACTGGTATATACTCAGGTACTTCCAGTATATTCTTTAACCCCGGAGCCATGAGCTTCCTTCGCGAAAATGGTGTTACTATCGGAGCCAGTGGGCTTATATCAAAAATTGCCTACCGTGCACCAGAACCCAGCGGAGCAGAAGCCATGACTGACAATTCCTTAGGGACTCCGTTTCAGGCGTACGGCGTGTTTGGTATCAACGATAAAATGAAAGTGGGCCTTGGGGTGTACACACCTTTTGGGAGTAATGTTAACTGGGGAGATGAGTGGAATGGACGTTTTGGTCTTACTGAGCTTACGTTACAAGCTATATATATTCAGCCAACCTTAAGTTACCAGATTACAGACCAATTAGGTGTGGGCGTTGGTTTTATATATGCTATAGGCGGTGTGAACCTACAGCGTAATGTACCGCTTCAGAACGAAGAAGGCGATTATGGCAAAGCTGAACTGGACGGCAGTGCCAACGGAGTAGGATTTAATGCGGGTATTTTCTTTAAGCCATCTGAAAAACTTTCCTTTGGATTGAACTACCGTTCTAAAGTAAATATGGAAGTAGAGAATGGGGATGTAATCTTTACAAGCCTGCCTACAACACCAGTTATAGCAAGCCGCTTTCCTGCAGGAACACAGTTTGACGCAACTTTACCTTTGCCAGCTACCTTAACTCTGGGTATTGGGTTTATGCCTACTGAAGACTGGACCATTGCAGTAGATGTAAGCCATGTAGGCTGGAGCGCTTACAAGAGCTTACGATTTGATTACACAGCAGAAGTTAATGGAAGTAAGGTGGCAGAAAATGCCCGTAACTACGACGATGCCTTTATTTACCGCATAGGTGCAGAATACAAAGTTTCTGATGCAGTAGCCTTACGTGCCGGAGCCTATTACGACGGAACACCTGTGCAGGATGGTTACCTGACACCTGAGACGCCTGATTCTGATTCCCGCGGGCTTTCTGCTGGTATCGGTTATGCTGTTTCTGATAACATCAGCATCGATGCATCTTTCCTTTACATCAACAAGAAACAAAGAACAGATGCTTCAGACTTGTCTGGTGGTATAGCTGGTACTTACAAGTCAGTCGCTTACATTCCCGGTATTGGTCTAAACTTCAAATTTTAGTCTCTGAACAAGAATATGAAAAACTTTTTCTATAAAGCTAGTATGCTGGCACTTTCTGCCAGTATAGTACTCACAAGCTGCAACCCTGAGATTGATGTGCCAAGTGCCAGTACGGGTGAAGCGGATTTCACGACTTATGTAGCCGTTGGTAACTCACTTACAGCAGGGTTTGGTGACAATGGTTTGTATCGTGAAGGGCAGCTTAGCTCTTATCCTTCTATTCTGGCACAACAATTCGAGGCTGTTGGAGGAGGTGAATTTAACCAGCCGCTTTTCTCGGAGGAGCATGCAAACGGATCAGGGTATCTGAGGCTAACAGGATTTACGGAAGCAGGCTCTCCGATAACTACAAGAGTTACAGAAAACCTGGCTTTCAGAAACGATACGGAGTTGTTTATAAAGTACCTGGAGCCTATTCAGAACTTAGGTGTGCCAGGTATTAGAGTATCAGATGTAACAACTGCTGGTTATGGAAGTGCCTTAGGCAATCCTTATTTTGAACGTATCACACCAGATGGCAACCCTTTGCAGACATACCTGCAACGTGTACAGGCAGCCGAGCATACTTTCTTTAGCCTGTGGCTAGGGAATAATGATGTGCTGGGATATGCAACAGCGGGAGGTGCATCTGGTAGTATTACTCCTACAGGTACTTTTGACACCAATTATTCAGCACTTGTAAATGCTTTAACAGCAGAAGGACAAAAGGGTATTATCTGTACTGTTCCAAATGTTACTACTGTACCATTCTTTACTACAGTTGGCCCATCTGTAAAACAGGCCTTAGCAGCCAACGAGCTGTCAGGAATGATAGCAATTACAGGTGCAGGCAAAGAACGTACCCTCTTTTTAAGAGATCAAATAAATGCTGCGGAAGGTGGTGTGCTGTTTACCCTTACAGGGTCTGCTTATGCACCTTTACTAGGACAGCCAACAGGCAAGTACTGGAGAGACTTAGCCGCACAGGTGAGCCCAAGCGAAGATATGGCTGTAATACGTGCAACACTAGCAGGTTTGTTGGCTACTTATGAGGTTGATACAACACAAATGTTTGGCCTGTCGCCTGGCAATCCATGGCCAAGTGCTTTATTGCTGGATGCGGCAGAACAGGCTAAAATCAAGGATGCAGTAGATGGGTATAATGCTATTATTACAGCACATGCTAATGCGAAAGACCTGGCTGTTTTTGATGCTAATGCATTCTTTACTTCTATTCAGGCAGGGTTTAGCAGCAATGGAGTGGCTTACTCTCCTGCATTTATAACAGGTAACCTTTTCTCGCTCGATGGTATCCATCCAACACCTCGCGGATATGCTATTATTGCGAACGAAATGATAAAAGCAATAAACACAAAGTACAACTCCAAAATAGCGACTGTTGACGAAACTCAATACCGTGCTGTGCTATTACCTTAAATACTGTTAAAGTTTAGCTCATAAAAAAACACCTCAGGATATGAGGTGTTTTTTTATGAATATATGTTAGAAGAATTACTTAATGTGCCTCCAGCCAATTTTCTCCTATGCCTAAACCAACTTCCATCGGTACACTAAGCGGTAAAGCATTCGTCATCAGTTCCACAATTTTTGGCGTTACAAGTTCTACCTCTTCTTTTGGAGCATCAAAAAGCAATTCGTCATGTACCTGCAGTATCATACGTGTTTGCAGTTTCTCCTTGTGCAGATAGTCTTGTATGTTGATCATGGCAATTTTGATAATGTCTGCAGCAGTGCCCTGAATTGGAGCGTTGATGGCGTTACGCTCGGCAAAGTTACGTATAGTGGCATTGCGAGAGTTAATGTCGCGGAGGTAACGGCGGCGGCCCAGCAGTGTCTCTGCATATTCCAGCTCACGGGCCTTCTCAATAGCTCCGTCCATGTATGCTTTTACAGCCGGAAACTCTTCAAAATAAGCTTCTATAATATCCGCTGCTTCACGACGTGAAATGCCTAAGCGCTCCGACAACCCAAAGGCAGAAATACCATAGATGATACCGAAGTTTATTGTTTTGGCCTGTCGGCGCATTTCAGAATCTACCTCGTCTACTGGCACATGAAATACCTTGCCTGCCGTGGAAGCATGTATATCCAGTCCATTGCGGAAGGCTGATTTCATGGTTTCATCTCCGCTGAAGTGCGCCATAATGCGTAGCTCAATCTGCGAATAATCCGCAGAGATAATAAGGTGTTTGCTGTTGCGAGGCACAAAAGCCTTGCGAATCTCGCGGCCCCTTTCCGTCCGGATGGGAATGTTTTGCAGGTTAGGGTTCGTAGAGCTTAAACGGCCTGTAGCGGTAACAGCCTGGTTGAAGGAGGTATGCACACGATTATCCTGCTCACATACCAGTTGCGGTAAGGCATCTACGTAAGTAGATTTCAATTTAGAAAGCTCTCTGTGCTCTAATATCAGGCTTACAACTTCATGTTCTCCTGCCATTTTAGAAAGTATCTCTTCCCCTGTGGCATACTGGCCTGTTTTAGTTTTCTTGATTTTGCTTTTACCGTGCAGCTGTAGCTTGTCAAATAAAATCTCACCTAACTGCTTTGGAGAACCAATATTAAATTCTTCTCCGGCTATTTCAAAAATACGACGTTCAATGCTGCCTATTTCCTGCTCTAACTGTATTGAAATATCAGCTAAGGCATTGGCATCTATGCTTATTCCTTCGTTTTCTATATCAGCCAACACTTGCACCAGCGGAGTTTCTACATTCTGGAACAGCTTTATCAGGCCCTGCTCCTGTAGCAGTGGTTCAAAGTATTGTTTCAAACGGAGGGTAATATCCGCATCCTCACAGGCATAATCTTTAACCTCTTCAGGGGCCAGATCTGCCATTGTTTTCTGGCTTTTGCCTTTAGAACCGATCAGGGCCGTAATAGGCACTGGGCTGTAGTTGAGGTAAGTCTCTGCAAGCACATCCATGTTGTGGCGCATCTCTGGCTCCAGCAGGTAGTGTGCCAGCATGGTGTCAAAAAGAGGTCCCTGCACTTCTACATTGTACTTCTTCAGCACCGTAATGTCGTACTTAATGTTCTGTCCTATTTTGGCAATGTTAGGATTCTCCAGTACCTCTTTGAACTCTTCTACCAGTTGCTGGGCCTCCTGTGGATTATTGTGCGGCACAGGTACATAATATGCTTCACCGGGCCGGTAACTGAAGGACATGCCCACCAGTTTGGCCGTAATCGGGTCTATTCCTGTCGTTTCTGTGTCCCAGGAAATTTCGTCCTGCAGCTTCAGGTACTTAACTAGGCTCTGGCGAAGCTCCGGTGTATGAATGAGATGGTAGTCGTGCAGTGTTGAATGTATAGTTTGAATCGCCTGTGCTGCTACTTCTACTCCTTTGCCTCCCTCCACAATAAGCTCCTCCGTTGCTTTGGCAGCAGCTGTGCCGAAAAGAGAAGTTTGAGCTGCGTTGGCAGGCTTGGCTTTGCGACCTGTTTTGGCAGGCGTTGCAGTTGCAGCATCAGCCAACGACTTACCTAGTACACGCTGTGTCAGTTGCCTGAATTCCAGCTCAGCAAAAAGCTCCGTAATCTGTTCTTCATTAGGGCCGTCGTAGCGCAGGCCTTCTTCACTAAACTCGATGGGCACATTGCAGTGTATTGTAGCGAGTGTCTTCGACATCAGTCCCTGCTCTGCAAAATTTACTACGTTTTCTTTCTGCTTCCCTTTCAGCTGCTCTGCATTTGAAATCAGGTTTTCAACTGAACCAAACCGTTGAATAAGAGATTTGGCCGTTTTCTCTCCAATGCCTGGTATACCTGGTATGTTGTCTACAGCGTCACCTTGCAGGCCCAGTATATCTATCACCTGCTCTACACGCTCAATTTCCCACTTATCAAGTATTTTCTGTACATCCCACACCTCTACGGCATTGCCCAAAAAGGCAGGCTTGTACAGGTAGACGTGCTCTGTCACCAACTGGCAATAATCTTTGTCCGGCGTCATCATGTATACGTCAAAGCCTGCTTCATCGGCCTTGCGGGAAAGGGTTCCGATAATGTCGTCAGCTTCGTAGCCATCCATAATAAGCACAGGTATGTTGAAAGCTTCTACAATTTTTTTGCAGTAAGGTATGGCGATGGAGATGTCTTCGGGCTGTGCCTGGCGGTTTGCCTTATAATCGGCAAAGTTGTCGTGGCGGAAGGTTTTAGCTGCGGAATCAAACGCTACACCTATATGTGTTGGCTGTTCTTTTTGCAGTACTTCTACCAAAGTGTTTGTAAAGCCAAGGGCAGCTCCGGTGTTCATGCCCTTCGAGTTTATGCGCGGATTCTTGCTGAAAGCAAAATGCGCACGGTATATCAATGCTAGTGCGTCTAGCAAAAACAGTTTCTTACGTGGTTCGCTCATGCGTTAAAGTTAGTCATTATTCAACAAACTACTGGATGATTAACAGCTTTCAGGTAATGTACGATACCATTATAAATTATGCTTTGCTGCAAAAGCTTAAATGATTTGATTGAGGAAAGAATCTACAAAGTGTGGAAATGTTCTACATGTTGAACTTACATTCTACAATAAGGGAATAACATGTTATATTTGTAAGTTATTGATTTATAACTATTTATTTGTTTTATGAGGTTCTGGCACGGTTATCTCAAATAAGAAACTGAAATTGATTCAGATTTTTAAATTATTTAAAAGAGATCACGATGAAAAAGGTAACGTTTTTAGCCGCAGCAATAGCATTATTAGGAGTAGCATCAGTTGACGCTAACGCGCAAGCAACACAAGAAGAGCAAACACAACAAACTCAACAAACACAAACACAACAAGAGCAGATAGGCGCTCAGGCTCAGACAGAATCGGCTGAAGGTAAAAAAGAAAAAATTACTGAAGATCAACTTCCAGAGCCAATTAAACAAGCTCTTAAATCAGACACTTATAAAGACTGGACTGTAAGCGAAATCAACAAAGTTTCTCCAGCTGCAGGTGAAGGATCTCAGGAAGCAGGCAAAATAGTTTATGAAGTGACTTTCACAAATACAGAAGGTCAGAGTGGTGTTGCTCGTTTCGATGAAACAGGTAAACCAGCTTCTACAAAATAATTAAAAATTACAGTACAACTATCTATCAAAAAGCCTCCGTTCTACGGGGGCTTTTTATTTTTGTCCATTTTGTAATGTAATGCAGATTAAGCCGTTCTGAAGTTACAACCAAATAAGCTATGTTTAACAATGAAGAATTTGCCGTTAATTCGTAACCCTTCACTGTTATTGGTTGTTTAAGACTTTTCGAAACCAGAATGCTTATATTTGCCACTACATGGCTAAAATTCTTATCATTGATGATGACCCGACGTTCTGCCTGATGCTGCGCACGTTCCTGCAACGTGAACAGTATGTAACGCAAACGGCTAATTCTGCTACCGATGCCCTGAAACAGCTGAGGCAGGAGGAGTTTGACCTTATTCTTACTGACTTTAGACTGCCAGATAAAGACGGGCTGGAACTGCTTAGTCAGATAAAAGTGCTGTCTCCGGATGTTCCGGTAATTTTAATGACTACTTATGCAGACATCCGTACTGCCGTAAGAGCCATTAAAATGGGAGCCTTTGAGTACATCACGAAGCCCATAAAACCGGAAGAAACACTACTGGCGATACAAAATGCCTTAGTTAAAAAGCAAAGTGACAGTGTAGCTTCAGAGAAAGCAGCAAGTACTGCTCCTTCAGGCAAGGGGCTTACGTTTGTGCGTGGTAATAGCCAACTGGCAACACAATTAGAGGAGTATATTGCTTTAGTGGCTCCAACCAATATGTCGGTGCTGATAGAGGGAGAAAGTGGAACAGGTAAAGAATACGTGTCCCGCATGATACACCTGAGCAGCAAGCGCCACGATAAACCTTTTGTAGCAATAGATTGTGGTGCCTTATCGAAAGAGTTAGCAGGAAGCGAGCTGTTCGGTTATGTGAAAGGTGCCTTTACTGGTGCTATGAAAGATAAAGAAGGCCAGTTTGAGGCTGCTAATGGTGGTACCCTTTTTCTGGATGAGATAGGTAATTTATCTTATGAAGTACAGGTAAAGCTATTGCGGGCCCTACAGGAGCGTAAGGTAAAGAAAATTGGGAGTACCACTGATTTAGATGTGGATGTACGCATACTGGCTGCTACGAATGAAGATCTTGTGCAGGCCGTAAGCCGTGGAGAATTCCGCGAGGACCTGTATCACCGCCTGAACGAATTTAAGATAAATATTACTCCACTGCGGGAGCGTCAGATTGACATTTTGTTGTTTGCCAATCATTTTCTCCAGCAGGCGAATGAGGAACTGGAGCGTAATGTAATAGGTTTTGACCCTGCAGTTAGTGTGGCATTGGAGAAGTACAGCTGGCCGGGCAACCTTCGGGAACTGAAGAATGTAGTAAAACGGGCCGTTCTGCTAACCAAAACAGATGAAGTAACCCTTAACGAATTACCTCCTGAAATAGCTTATTACACAACTGAGCCAGCGGTTACAGAAGCTGCTCCGGATGATCCTTTACAAACAGCACCTGCCCCTGTTACAGATTTAAGAAGTGCCACGGAGCGAAACGAAAAAGAGCTTATCCTGCAGATGCTTGAAAAAGTGAGATATAATAAAGCTAAGGCAGCCAGGTTGCTTAATATCGACCGCAAAACTTTATACAACAAGCTTAAGCTTTATAATATCGATTTATAAGCTCTCCTGAACTAAAGTTCCAGCTGAAGTTCGCAGGTTCTTTAACTCCTGCTCAAGTGCATTCAGCACTTGAGTGACATTGGCATCTAGTTGTGAAACTAAAGCCGGCAGATGAACAGTTTCTATATTTTCCTGATGGAGTAGCTGCTCTAGCTGTTCTAAAGCCGGAGTTACAGCGTGAGCATGTAAATGCTTGAAAGCCGTGAGCATTTTATGTGCTACGTTACCCGCCTCTGACCAGTCCTGAAATGCTACGGCTGCTTGCAATTGCTTCAGGTTCTGCCGGTGGTCTGCTAGCAGCACCTCTATTACGGCAGCTAATGCTACTCCGTCTGGGCCTGTAAACTCACGCATTTCTGATAAATCATATAAAGAAGAAGGTTTATCAGGTACAGGAGGTGCTGGAACGGCAGTGGTTGTTTGAGGAGGCTCTGTAGCCAATTCAGTATGTTGTAGTGCTTTAACAAGTTTCTGCTGCATTTCCTGTTCTGTAAATGGCTTCAGTAAATAATCTGAAACACCTGTTTTGGCAAAAAAGCTGGCATTCCTGCTAAGTATATTTGCCGTTACAGCAATAATGGGTATTGTCTCGTTCTTCCTGCGGATGGCTTTGGCGACGGCTTTACCACTCATTCCGGGTAGTTGTACATCAGTCAGTATCAGGTCAAAAGGCTGCTGCTCTACAGCCTGCAAAGCGGTTTTTCCGTCAGATGCTAACTGCACGTGCATTCCCCATCGGTTCAGAACTATTTCGCAAAGGGTACGGCTATAGCCGTCGTCATCTATCACTAAAACACGTTTACCTAGAAGCACCTGCTGCTCCTGTACATCGCTTTCAGGAATAACCTGGGCCTGAGGGGTTTCGCCTGTAGCTTTATGAAGTGGTAAAACGATGCTGAAAGTAGTGCCCTGGCCTGGTGTGCTGCGCAGGGAAAGGGTACCTTGCTGCATCTCAATGAGCTTTTTACTGATAGCCAAGCCTAGTCCTGTGCCGCCATATTTCCGGATGATAGATGTGTCAGCCTGGTTAAATTCACCAAAGACATGCTCTACACGTTCCATCGGGATACCCACACCTGTATCGGCTACCTCTATAGCCAGAACAACTCTGTTCCTGCGCTTCGACTTTAGTTTGCATTGTACCAGCACCTGACCTTTATCTGTGAACTTGATGGCATTATCCACCAAATTAAACAGTACTTGTTTCAGGCGCATAGGGTCTCCGTTCAAAGCTGCTGGTAAAGTCTTTTCTACTGTGCAAACCAAATTTATCCCTTTGGTACGCGCTTTCAGTTTAAAAGCTTCCTCTATCTCGTTTATAAGTTGCGGTAAGTTGAAAGGAGCATAGTCGATGTGCAGCTTGCCAGCCTCAATTTTTGAAAGATCCAGCACATCGTTTACAATGTGCAACAGGTGGTTGCCTGCATTTTGTATGGCCTGCAGGTGCTGTTGTTGCTTCGGTTGTAACTGCGTATGAGTTAGCTGCTCCGAAAAGCCAAGTACTACATTCAAAGGTGTACGAATCTCATGGCTCATGTTGGCAACGAAGGCTTCTTTGGCACGGGCCAGTTGTACAGCTTCTTTGCGGGCCTTAATCAGTTGTAACTTATAAGAATTGCTGCGCGTGATATCGCGGAGGATGAGCAGAATAAAAGCTATGCCACCTGCCAGACCGACAATGCCTACTGTTAACATAATCAAGGCTGTTTGTTTGGCTACGTACCTTGCTTTTTCAGCATTTAAGGCTGCGAGTCTTACCTCGTGCCGTTCCAGCTTATGCACCATTTTGCGTATCTGGTCCATAATATTCTTGTCCTGCTGCAGAAGGGACATTTCTTTAGCCAACAGTTCTTCGTGCGTACGATTCGCTTCCCGTTGAACATTGTATAGTATGCGTCTTACTTTAGATAATGCGGCCACCTGAGAGGCTCTGTTTGCGTTGGTATCCACTTCTATTTCTTGCTTAACACTTAGCTTAGGCACCAGTACCGGTGGTGGGCTTACATTTTGTTCCTCATTGCTTTTATCCCGCTTAGAGAATATCCTGCTAAAAAAGCTTTTATTTTCTTTTGCTTTGGGAGCTTTCTCCTTCTGCAAAGAATCTTGCTGGTTTATGGAAAGCCTGTCTGTGATAGTGGTAGTCGTATGTTGTTTGATGGTGGTTACTATAGGCAAGGGCTGTTCTGTCGCAGTAGAGGCAATCTCCCGCATGGCCTTTCCTGAATAGTTATTGTCTTGTTGCTGTTTTTTTAGAGCAACATAGCGTTCCAGGCTTGCCTGTTTTTCCGCCAAAAGCGACGAGATAGAATCTGCCTGCGCTAACTCCTGAGAGTTGTTGTACATCATTAGCCGTAGCGAATCTATCTGACTCTTAATGGTGTCAAGATGGCCCAGGTAGTTTTTAAAATGTTCTTCTTTTGAGGTAAGTGTATAGGCACGTATAGAACTTTCGGCAGTTGCCATGTTCTCTAAGGTATGTTGCAGCTTTACAAGTTTATCGTTTGGGCGTGACAAAACCTCTACAGAGGATAGCAGCTGCGTAAAGCTGCTATAGGTAAGGTACACCCCAAAAACGACAATGCTAAATGCCAGTCCGAAGCCTAGCATTACTTTTGTCTTTATACTATCGCCAGATATCCGCATTTAGTTTTTCTTTGGGTAATAAAGCACAGTGTTAAAACCTTATAACGGTTGGGTTGCTTAAATGATTTCGTTAGGTGAATAATCACTAAAGCTCCGTTTTAGGCTTTGTGTGCTGATATTTACGAGTACAACCTGAAGAGCAGAAAGGAAAGCTGTTGTAAAGCCTCTTTGATAGTCTTTACGGGGTATAAAAAAGGCAGAAAGCTGTAAAAGCTTTCTGCCTGAAAATTTATTCACGAAATTACCAGCTGCTGCTAGCTCCTCCACCTCCAAAGGAACCTCCTCCAAAGCCACCGAAGCCGCCACCTCCGCCTCCGCCAAACATGCCGCCGCCAGAACGGAAAGAGCCAAATCCTCCGGGTACAATAATCGGTCCTCCCAAAGTTCGTGCATAGCGGTGCCCTCCTCTTCCTCCGCGGCCACCTCCGCCTCTTCTGGAGAGGAAAAACACGATCAGCATTACAATAGCAATGACAAAGAAGATGGACGAGCCTCCTTCTGAATCACTTTCTTCCTGTGCTGTGGCCTGGTATTCACCGCTGGCTACACTAATAATAAAACTTGTGGCTTCGTCCAGGCCTTTGTAGTAAGCACCCTGCTGAAAATTAGGCTTTAGCGTCCGCTCTGTAATGCGCTTAGCTATGGCATCCGGTACAATATGTTCCATGCCATAACCTGTCTGTATAGCTACCCTGCGTTCGTTTTTGGCAATCAGTATGACCAGGCCATTATCATTTTCTGCGCCGCCAACGCCCCATCGCTCTCCAAGTTCTGCCGCATACTGGTTTATGTCGTAGCCTCCAATAGATGTAAGCGTGACAACGGCTATCTGTGTAGAGGTAGTATCGTTGTAATTTACAAGCTTCTGTTCCAGGGCTCGCTCCTCGTTGGCACTAAGCATATCAGCCAGGTCGTTTACCAGGCGGGGCGGGGTAGGCCGGGCCGGAAAATCGCTGTTCTGTGCTACGGTTAGTATGCTCAGGAGGCAGAAGTAGAAAAAGAAAATAAGGTGCTTCATTATAATTTTTTAATCCCCAAACGAGATATCATCGCTCAGTTCGTTAATGTCGCCTTTCTGATCGTACGGGAAGTGGGTTTTTAGCTGTTCTCCGGCCATGCGTATGCCTTTGGCCAAGCCTTCGGCATATTGCTTTTGCTTAAAGTGCTTGATCACTTCTTGTGTAATGTCTTCCCAATAGTTGCCTGGCACAATGGCATTAATACCAGCATCTCCCAAAACGGCAAACTGATGATCTTCCATAGCGACATAAAACAACACGCCATTGCGCAACTTTGTCTTATGCATGTGCAGTTCGGCAAACACTTCCGTCGCACGGTCGAGCACTTCTCCTTCACAGTAGTTTTCGATGTGTACCCGTATTTCACCAGAAGTGTTCTGCTCCGCATCTTGTATGGCGGCCATTATTTTCTGCTCGTCTGCTTCGGTTATAGTGTCTTTAGGCATAGCTGTAACATTGATAACCGTCTGTTAGGTGGTACGACTTAATTTACCTCACCACCTAACAGACAGCATTTAAATTTAAAATTGTACCGTAGGAGCCTGCTGGGCACTTGCATCAGCTTCAAAATAGCCTTTCTTTTCGAAGTCGAACCAGCCGGCAATCATGTTCCGTGGAAACGAGCGAATATATGTGTTGTAGTCCTGTACTGTTTCGTTGAATTTACGACGTTCCACAGAAATACGGTTCTCGGTTCCCTCCAATTGTGCCTGTAATTCCAGGAAGTTCTGATTCGTTTTAAGTTCCGGATACCGCTCTACAGACACCAGCAGGCGACTCAGAGCTCCGGAAAGTTCGCCCTGTGCTTCCTGAAAGCGTTGAATATTTTCCGGTGTAAGGTTATCTGGGCTAATATTGACACTGGTAGCTTTGGCCCGAGCCTCTATAACATCTGTGAGTGTACCTCTTTCAAAATCTGCGGCTCCTTTCACAGTGTTTACCAGGTTAGGCACCAGGTCGGCACGTCGCTGGTAAGCATTCTGCACGTTAGCCCATTGCGATTCTACAGTTTCGTCTTTCTGCACCATCGTATTATAGCCACAGGACGACTGCGAGATTAGTATTACAAATCCAATCAGGTAAAAGAATAATTTTTTCATGTCTGAGTATAGTGTTATTATTTATAGCTTAAGCTTCGCCTGCTATAGCGATATCAGTACGAAATTATAAAACCATCGTTCCATTAACGAATGAAACATGAAAAAATTAAGCAAGCACTATGTATAAATGCTGTGCTATGCATTTAAGACAGCATCGTTTTTGCCGTTTATAAGAACGGCAGCTCATTTAGTTGGTCCTTCAGCCAACCAGTAAGGCTGTAGCGATGGCGAGTAGCGGGTAGCACTTCGTGGGGCAGCAGGTTGCTCCGGAAACAAGCCAACCGACCTGCTATAGGTAGCACATCTAAAGTTTCTTCCTCTCCGTTCTCCTTAGGCAGGTACAAGCGTAGATTTCCGCCATGCTCTGGTAGCCAGTCCTCATTAAGGTACAAGATACAAGACAGCTGGCGATGATCGTTTACCTGGAACTGATCTATGTGGCGCTGGTAAACAGTGCCTGGAGGATAAACCGTAAAGTGAAATTCATAGTCTTTAAGCCCCAGATAACAGGTGCGGTTAATATAACGCATCATCTCGTCCATCTTGTCCAGGAAAACACGCGTTGGTGGTAGCGCGTTTTCTGGTTCTATCCAGCGAATATGGTCCCCGCGTACCTCACGGTTTACCTGGAACTGATCTGCTGTGCCGATGCCAGCTTTCTTAAATGTACCTTGCTCCTGGTGGTGCGTCAGAACCTCCATAAGGTTCTTTACCTCCTGTAAATCCAGAAAATTGTCTACAACGGCATATCCTTTATCGGAGAGGTTATCTGCTATCTGTTCAAATTTCTGTAATGCTTCTTCTTCCAGTTGTTCCTGCATGGCTGTTTCTTAACCTGTTATAGATATTAATACTTGTAAAGCTTTATTTTGGCTGCCTGTCTGGCAAAAAAGCTGATAAATCTACAAACAAAACCTGTTGCTGATACTCCTGATAAAAGAAGATTCTTTTTTTAGGAAAGTTGTACTGGTAAGGCCGGAAATACTGCCGTTGTAACGCATGGTCTGTTGCTTAGGGAATGGTAGCTTTAAGCTGAAAAATGCTTAAATTAGACACCTTAAAAACCTAAACATCAAGAACAGGCGTAGCCTTTATGAAAAAGACAAACATTTTATTGCTTGCCGGGAGCTTAACGGCTATGTCGGCATGCAAGACAAGTAACACCGAAACAACAGCCTCTGGCATGGAATCTAAAACAACAACCGAAACTACTACGTCTGCTGCGACTACGCTTAATTACCCGGATACCAAGAAAATTGATCATGTAGATGATTATTTCGGAATGCGGGTAGCTGATCCTTACCGCTGGCAGGAAACACACGACGGAGAGTTGGATAGCTGGATTGAGCAGGAAAACAAAGTAACACAGGCGTACTTCAGCAGCATTCCGTTCCGCGATAAAATCAAGCAGCGCCTTACCGAAATCTGGAACTACCCTAAATATGGTGCTCCGTTCAAAGAAAATGGCAAGTACTATTTCTATAAGAATGATGGCCTGCAAAACCAGAGTGTGCTATATGTACAGGAGTCTTTAGAGGCAGAGCCAAAAGTATTCTTCGACCCTAATAAGCTTTCAGATGACGGTACTGTTGCTCTTACAGCGCTGGCTTTTTCAGATGATGGTAAGTACGTGGCTTATGGTACGGCCAGTGGCGGCTCTGACTGGAATACTTACTATGTAATGGAAGCTGCTACAGGCAAAAAGCTGGATGACGGAATAGAATGGGTGAAGTTCTCTGGTCCTAGCTGGTACAAAGATGGCTTCTTCTACAGCCGTTACGATGCTCCTACGGAGGGTAATAAACTGGCGAATAAGAACGAGTTTCATAAAGTATATTACCACAAAGTAGGCACGCCACAAAGCGAGGACAAGCTGGTTTATGAGGATAAACAGCACGCTCTCCGCAATTTTTACGGACAGACTACGGATGATGAACGTTTTCTGATCCTGAATGTGTCAGAAGGTGCTAGTGGAGCCAATGCACTTTATTATAAAGATCTGACAGATGCAAAGTCAACTATAACACCTATAGTAGAGAATTTTGAGTCGGAGTACAACGTAGTGGATAACTTCGGGGACAAGTTGCTGGTGATGACAAACAAGAATGCGCCCCGCTACCGCCTGGTGCTGCTAGACCCCGAAAAGCCGGAGGAGCAGAACTGGGAAACAGTTATCCCGGAGAGCAGTAATGTGATTACAGGCGTTTCTACAGCAGGTGGTCGTATTATTGTTACTTACATGAAAGATGCCACCAGCGAAGTGTTAGTGTTCGATACCAGTGGCAAGCAACTTAACAAATTAGAACTGCCAGCTATTGGTTCAGTGGGTGGCTTTAATGGAGAGAAAGAAGATAAAGAAGTGTTTTTCACGTTTACTTCCTTTACTTATCCTCCAACTATTTACTGCTACGATGTACAGAATAATGAAGTATCTCTATTCCGCAAAACAGAAGTGAACGTGGATACAGAAGCTTATGAAACGAAGCAGGTGTTCTATACTTCTAAGGATGGTACAAAAGTGCCCATGTTTATTGTACACAAAAAGGGCCTGAAGCTGGATGGTAGTAACCCAACTTTATTATATGCTTATGGGGGCTTCAACATTTCTTTAACACCAAGCTTTAGCGTTTCGAACATGCTGTGGCTGGAGAACGGAGGTGTGTATGCTTTGCCTAACCTGCGTGGCGGTGGCGAGTACGGCGAAGAATGGCATAAAGCAGGTATGACTCCTAACAAGCAAAACGTATTCGATGACTTTATTGCAGCCGCAGAATACCTGATCAGCGAAAACTACACATCCAGCGAAAAACTGGCTGTTAGCGGCGGGTCTAATGGTGGTTTGCTGGTAGGTGCCTTTATGACACAGCGCCCTGAGCTGGCTAAAGTAGCTCTGCCTGCTGTAGGCGTAATGGATATGCTGCGTTTCCATAAGTTTACCATTGGTTGGGCGTGGGTGCCGGAATATGGTTCTTCCGACAATGAAGCTCAGTTTAAGAACCTGTACGCTTTCTCTCCTTTGCATAATATTAAGGAAGGTGTGAAATATCCTGCTACCTTAGTTAAAACAGCAGATCATGACGACCGTGTGGTGCCTGCGCACTCTTTTAAATTTATCTCTACGCTTCAGGAAAAAGGTGCTCCGGGTAATCCATACCTGATTCGTGTAGATGTTCGTGCAGGACATGGTGCCGGTAAGCCTACATCATTGGTTATTCAGGAGGCTGCCGATACCTGGTCATTTGTGTATCAGAACATGGGCATTAATCCTTATCTGAATCAGTAAGTAAGGCAAATATTAAGTTCTAAAGCAAAAGCCGCAATGTTTAAAAGATGTTGCGGCTTTTGCTTTAGAAGCTCTTGTGCATACTGATAATGGCAAGCCCGACTAAACTTTATTAACTTAGCGTCTCACAAAGCAGCTAACTATGGCAAAAGCAACAGGAGGCACAAGCCAGTTTATCATTCGGTCTAACGAAATCGATTACCGTGGACAGGCTACTTTGCCAGCCTTAGTAGGCTGTTTACACGAGGCAGCATGGGAGAATACGACAGCGTTGGGCATTTCTATGTATGATCTGCTGGAGCAAGGATTGACTTGGGTACTGCAGCGCATACGCCTGGAGATATTCCGCTACCCTAAGCATGATGATAAAATTATAGTAGAAACCTGGGCCTCTGGCCGTGAGAGGGTGTTTATGCACCGTGACTTCCGGATTTATAGTGCAGAACGGGAACTGCTGGGGCAGGCAACAAGTGTGTGGCTGGTAATGGATGTTGTAAAGCGACAACTGGTGTCGGTGCCGGATTTTATAACTGCCGTAGAGATAGTGCCGGGGCAGGAGCCATTGCCTTTTGCCAAAGGAAAGCTGCCGCAGCTACAGGTAGCACAGTATGAGCAGCAAATACCTGTGCGCTGGCACGACATTGACCTGAACCGGCATGTAACTAATACCCGCTATCTGCAATGGGCGCTGGATACACTGCCATTGGAACTGCTGGAGCATCATTATTTAAATGAGCTGGACATCATCTTTAAAGCAGAAAGTGTGTTAGGTGACATTGTTGTCTCGGAAGCAGCTGCGTTAGCAGAACAAGAGAGCATGTATATACATAAACTTACCAGCCGTGATAGCGGAAAAGAACTGGTGCAGGCAAAAACAACCTGGAGCCTGTATGGTGGCTTAGGCAAACCAGATTATAACGAACAATAAATAAAGAGACATAAATGAGTGTAACTGTAAGAAAAGGCACTGAGAGTGATCTGCCACAAGTTCTTGCGCTTATTCAGGAACTGGCGGAGTTTGAACGTGCTCCCAATGAGGTAACGAATACTCTGGAAGATATGCAGCGGGATGGTTTTGGCGAGAATCCGATATTCAGTTTTTTTGCTGCTGAAACAGCAGAAGGTATTGTTGGTATTGCGTTGTACTACACCGCCTATTCTACCTGGAAAGGAAAAACCTTATACCTGGAGGACCTGGTTGTAACAGAGCGCCTGCGCAGGAGTGGTATTGGCAGAAAGCTGTTCAATGCCGTAGCGCAAGAGGCAAAAAAAACAGGTATGAAGCGTTTTCGATGGCAGGTACTGGAATGGAATGAGCCAGCTATTGCTTTTTACAAGAAGATTGGTGCTGACCTTGATGGTGAATGGTTTAACTGCACCATGACAGCGCAGCAGATTCAAGACTATAATGCATAAAGACAACAGAGAAGAGCCCATTACAACTTGTTGTAACGGGCTCTCTGGTTGTAATAGGCCCCCCCACTCCTTTATTTATTGCTACTTTTTCACTAAAGAGACCAGGGTATTTGTCTGCCACTTTAAGATATTGTCTTTTATATTGCAGATAGCCCCATTCTAGCCCAAACCGCACATAAAAGAGGAACCTTAACACAACTTCTTTTAAATCCAGAGTAGAGAAACTTATGTCTTCATTCCAAAAAAGATAGTAAAAAGCAATCGGTAAGCCCCAGATTAAAAGGCCTCGAACAAGAATGAACTTCCGTATATTTTTTCGCTTTTGTTTCCATTTTTGAAGGAAGTCCTTTCTTTAAATTCATTGTATGGGATAAGAGGGATTATTAGCTTTTTGCTAAGTCTGCAGTTATCTTATTCTTAGCTCCGCTCAACATCTATGCCTACCACTTCCAGCATAGAGGCAAAGTATACCAGCTTATTAGGGTAGCGTTCTATTTGTTTCGCCAGAATTTCCGGTTCATGCTCATTCTGGTACTCTTGCAGGTCCTGCAGGTTACGACAGGTATATTGCAGGGCATAGGTGGTACCTCCGTTTTCTATTTCGTTGAGCAGGCGGGCTACCTGGTTACGCAGAAAAAAACCTGTGCTCATTACCTCCGGAATATGTACTTCCTTTACCCACTGCAGCCATTCTTCGGCTACACTATTCTCTATACTTACAGTTATATTATATAGTATCATACCCGAAAGTACGAAATTCAGCATTATAATGGAGATAGCAAGTATGTAAATATGCATGTAGGCAACGCTGAAGTTCAGAATAGAAACCATCAGGGAATGCTAATATCTCCATAAATAAAAGGTGCCTCAAGAATAGAAAAGGCGACAGAGCAATGTTTCTTGCACTATCGCCTCCCTGCAGTTAAATGAGCGGGACCTTTATTGGCAGGTCCAGTTACCAACAGTGCCGTTGACATAAGCGTTATCAGCCTGAGGCTGATAAGCTACTATAACTGGTTTTGTGTTGGAGGCTGTTAACAGCTGCAATTGCCCTTCGCTCAACTGGATGTAAACAACACCCTTGTCATCACAGGCAGCTCTGATTATGCCTGCGCCATTACTTAAAGTATAGCTGCTATTGGTGCTCAAACCAGTAGCAGTCAGTTCTTTTATCTCATATACTTTGGATGGAGAGATGTCTCCTGATTTGCCCAGTGCCATTTTTTCAGCACTTTCCACTTTGCCGCCAATCCAAAGGTTTTCACCCAGACAAGCAGAGGTTTCAGCAATCAGGTCAAAATATACCTCGTCGTTTGCTGCTGCAATAGCAGCTACTGTAATAGTGCCTGTCTCTTTTACTGGTACAGGTAGTTCTGTTACCTGCTGTTCTTTTGCTTTATGATCTACACGTGTTGTGCAGGAAGAGTAGAACAGCAACAGGCAGCAAACTACTAAAAGGTATAATCCGGAATTAACAGAGGTAAAGGTTCTTTTCATAGGCTAGTGTAATAAGTTGACACACAGTAGGTTTGTTAGTCTATTATACTAGCCTATAGTTTTTTTGTTGTACTATTAAGAGTATGTTTTGAGGATTATTGTTATTTTCATGATGTTGATAGCCACCATGTTGCTATATGCAAAGATCTGATGTTATGGAGAACAAAACTGCTGAGGCTATGAAACAGGCTCCAGGTAATCCAGGTCCTTGGCATAGGTTTCTTCCAGAGAAAGGATAGAAACTACGGCAATAGCGACACATACTATTCCTAATGCTAATGCACCCGGAATAAGGCCCATAACATCTTTTATATACGTAAAAGCAAAAGAGAGCGGCACCACAGCGCCCCTAACAAAGTTAGGAACAGTAGTGGTAACAGTGGCTCTGATATTTGTGCCAAATTGCTCTGCAGCAATAGTAACGAAAACAGCCCAATAGCCGCTGGCAAACCCCAAAGCAATGCACAGCAGATAAAACACATTTAAACTTAAATTGCTTCCCAGCAGATATATGCTCACAAAAACAGCCGTCATCATGATAAAAGCTAACACTATACTGCGCCTGCTTTTAAAGCGCTGACTAAGGTATCCACTAACTAGGTCGCCAAATATCAGGCCCAAGTAACACGATGAAACCGCTCTTGCTGCTGAAACGGGCTCTGTTATGCCCATGGCCGCACCAAACTCAGGAGACAAAGTAACCAGTATGCCCACCACATACCATATCGGAATCCCTATCAGAATACACTTCAGGTATTTCCAGAAGCGCTTCTTGTTGGTGAACAAACTTAGAAAGTTTCCACGTGTAACACTTTGTGCCTTTACTTGGTTAAACATACCTGACTCAAAAACACCGATTCTTAGCAAAAGTAGTAACAAACCGAGTCCGCCCCCGATAAAGTATGCGGGACGCCAGCCAAAATACTCCCCCACAAAGCCTGCCAGTATGGCTCCAGATATACCAACGGTTGCCACCACCATCGTGCCATATCCTCTTTTCTCTTTTGGCAGTACTTCTGAAACTAAAGTAATACCCGCTCCGAGTTCTCCTGCCAGACCTACTCCTGCCACAAAGCGTAAAAAAGCATACATCGGGATGCTGCTTATGAAACCATTCGCAATGTTGGCAACTGAGTAAATAAAAATAGAACCAAACAGAACCGATAAACGCCCACGCTTGTCGCCTAACATACCCCAGGCCACACCACCTATCAGCATACCTGCCATTTGCATGTTCAGGAGCAGAATGCCTTGTTCCAGTACTGCTGCCGGGTCAGTAACGCCTAAGTCCTGTAAGCTGGATACACGCACAGTGCTAAAAAGTATCAGGTCATAGATATCTACAAAGTAGCCTAAAGCTGCCACTATAACTGAGGCATTGAACAGGTAATGTTTCGTGGAGGAAGTCTGGTTAACCATATGCTATTTATATAATTCTTTAAATATATGATATGTATTGATGTCCGCCACAGATTATGAACCAAAATTTTGCTTTAGTTTAGCGCCTGATGACATAGGTAGATTTGAAATAGTATTATGCAAGATTTAATAAAGAAACTGCAGTTAAAGGCAGGTCAGAGCCTGTTGCTGATTCAGGCACCGGAAGCTGTAGAGGCGGCATTAAAGCCTGACGGTTTTGCTGTTACTGCTGTGGAGGAACTGCCAGTTGCCGGAACTTTGCCTTTGTGAAGATAAAAGCAGAGCCCGGTCAGTTTACAGCCGGAGTAACAAAGGTGCTTAAACCCAAAACGGTACTTTGGGTGGCATATCCAAAGAAATCATCAAAGCTTAAAAGTGACCTTACCCGTGATGAAGGATGGAAACAGTTGGTTATGAAGTAGTAAGGCAGATATCTGTTGATGATATGTGGTCATTTTTACGATTCAAGCATCAGTCAGTACGGAAAGAGCCATCAAAATATGGTACAGATATGCCGGAGATTGAAAGGAAAAGTAAAACGGTTATACCTCCCGATGATCTGCTGCAGGCTCTGGAAGCAGCAGGCTTGGGGAATGCTTTTCAGAACTTATCATTTATACAGAGAAAAGAATATTCAGTGGCAGTTCTGGAAGCCAGGCGGCCAGAGACAAGAGCTAACCGTATTCAGAAAGCAGTTGAACAGCTTCGAAGTACTGTACAACTGTGATATCAGGAAAATTTACAAGCATAAAAAAAGCACCTTGGTAGAGGTGCTTTTTTTATGGATAATAATGTGTTCTACTCTATAGATAAAGGAAACGATACGTCTGCATCTGTCTCACCTGTATTGATGTCACTTGTGTCAGTTTTAAGACCATCTGGCTGGTGTTTAAGCACAATTCGTAAAGCACCAGGTGTTGTCGTTGCAGCACCTGTTACTACAGTAGATTCTATACCTAAAATGCGGCCATTGTCGTCTCTGTCTGTTGGAGTAACCTCTACGTCTGCACCTGTAACCTCATAGAAGAACTGATGCTCGGTGTTTTCTTCCTGTATTTCTTCTGTAATATCTTCATTGGCCTGCTCATCTTGTAGTGTAAGTGTCGCATTATAAGTAACACCAGACTGTAAAACAAGGGAGCCTATGGCAGGAGCTGTACCGCCAACACCGTCTACATCTCTCCTGGTAGCTTCTACTGTTTGAGTTCCTTTAGGAGCATCCTCGTTTGGCTCTAACCGTATGGTAACAGTTGTTATAAGCTCCTCCTCATTAACTGGCTCTGGGTCGTCATCGTTACCGCAAGACGAAATTGTAAGCAAGCTGCCTATTAACAGGAATGCGAGGTAAGGTCTGAATAGTTTTTTCATGGTGTTTAAGTGTATGTTAAAAATTAACTTGTTAAACATTTTTTAAATGAATGTCATTAACTGTTCTTGATGTTTAAGGGTACACCAACTCTGAACATGATGGTCCTTCCTATTTCATCAGTAAAATACCGGAGGCGGTTTTGGTAATCTCTGTATGATGTATTCAGCAAGTTATTGCCTGTAATGCTGACATCTAAAGTTGTATTACCTACCTGAATATTGGTGCCTACAGCAGCATGCAGGAGGAAATAGCCATCCGGAGGAGAGAGCAATGGATCTGACTGTTCATCATAGCGGTGCTGCTTATCTACTAACAATCCTCCTGCCGCAATATAAGTTTCTGATAGCTTTTCGCTACCTAAGTTGCCCAGGCTGTAACGCAGTGTGTTATCAATACGTGCCGGAGAAATAAAAGGAAGGTATGAATCAGTCTCTGTATTGATGGCATAAACTATAGATGCCTTGGTGTCAAGAGACAGCATGTCCGTAATGTTATACTGTAAGCTTAAGTCAGCTCCCCAAAAGTGAGCATCTGCCTGTTTGTAATAACCTGTCAGGTAAGCACCGTCTACAGCTAATACAGGCTCCCCTAACTGCAGATAGATATAGTTACTAATGTAATTATTATAGAGGCTCAATTCACTGTTAAAGCGGTAATTGGAATGGTAGTTTAATGTAACCATCGTATTGATAGCATTCTCGGAGGTTAAATCAGGGTCTCCGAATTCATAGCTACCGGTGCCATTATGCTTGCCCCGGGCAAATAACTCATACGCTATGGGAGCTCTGGATGCATAGCTGGCATTACCGCTGAGGGTTAAATGGTAACCTAAGTCATACATGGCTCCCAGGCTTCCTGAAAAGTTATGGAAAGTGTATTCCGGCTTTAGCAATTCATCACCTTCAAAAGCTTTTACGTTCAGGTTTTTGTGGTCGTAGCGTACTCCTGCTTCTAATTCCAGGTTATCTTGCCGCCATTTCTCCATCCAGAAGATACCTGCTGTAAAGTTCTGGTAATAAGGTAGCAGGTACCGACTTCCCTGAGCATATGTATTGTCCTGCCACAGTGTGGTTGTGCCTATACTGCCAGAAAAATTGCTAATTGGCTTATGCTCCCAGACAAGTTCTGTAGAGTGAGTTAGCAATTTCAAGCTTAGCTGTGGCTTGTTACTGGCTTGCCGCAGTACATCGTATTCATCCCGCAGGTTCTGCTGAAAGCCGTACGTGAACTGCAACTCACCTACATCACCTGTTTTATAAGTGCCTTTAGCTTTTAGCAGGTGGTGTGTCACATCCTGGTAAGGGCGGTTTATATCGTAGCTGAACTCGCCGATTTGCTCTGGCCTTTCTCTGCCAATGGCATTGTTAAGGTCAGTTAGGTTTTCAGCGTGAGAGGACGACAGGATACCAATTTTAGTGTGGAAGTAGCTGTAGTACAATTCTGCTCCGAACTTAGCTTGCTTGTAACCTAACGTAGTGGCCAGGTTCTGTTCCTCAAAGCCTGTGTTCTTCAGGTTATAATCAGGAGCCTGAGCGCTACCTGCTTTTTTAACAGAAGTATGCACGCGCCAGCTTAGAGGCAACTGCGAAAGCTTGCCCTCCAGCATACCCGCCACGGTACCCATGCGGTTGTTGGTGCTTCCTATCAGGCTAACTTTTCCTTTAACACCAGCTGAGTCTGGCAAAGGTTTCGGGTTAACCAGCACAACACCGCCAATAGCATCTGAACCATAACGCACACCGGAAGCTCCTTTTACTACTGTCATCTCCTGTGCATTAAGTGGGTCAATCTCCGGTGCGTGCTCATTTCCCCACTGCTGCGACTCATGACGTACACCGTTATTTAGGAGTAGCACCCGGTTGCCAAACAAGCCGTGTATAACAGGTTTAGAAACATTAGGTCCTGTTTGGATAGAACTTACGCCTGTCAATGCCTTTAGCGACTCTCCTAGCGATAGTCCCCGTGTCTCTTCCAGCTCCCGTCCAGACAGTGTGGCTGTAGCCTGTGCTTGCTCCGTTAAATGAGCACCTGTTACTTCAACGGCTTTTAGCAGCTTTGTGTCAGCGTGTAACTGCAGGTCCCGTACAGAAGAAGCCGTTATTTTATAAGTAAAGCTCTCTTCCTTATAACCAACATAGCTCACCTTTAAGGTATAGGTGCCCTGGCATAAGTGGTGGAAATGGTAATTGCCATACTCGTCTGCTACAGCAGACATGTCAGGCTGATCCAGGTGCACAGTGGCCCCTATAAGCGGTTCGCGTGTATCGTGGTCTATTACTTTACCGGAAATTGTAAGACCACAGTCTTGTTCAATACCGGAGTTAGTGTCAGCAGTGTTTGTCAGCTCCTGTGCCCACACGGTTTGAGAGCCCAAAGTAAAAACGAGCACCAGTAACAGTCCCTGTAACTTGTTTGTTTTTAACACTATAATAATTATGATTAAATGACATGGCTGATTAAGCATCTGCCATAGCCGTTGATGCAGTAAGCTATACTAGGTGCTTGCTGTATCAACGGTTGGTTTTTATAACGCACATAAAACATGGTTTGTACCTTACCTGTTCCTGGGTAGAAGTATAAACCACTTTAGAAGACGGAATTGTTAAATGAGTGGAGGGCCGCGAAGGCGGGAAAAAAAAATAGTTGAGCCTTGCCAGTTGCTGTTGTAATAAGCGATATAAACAGTTTCAAGTGTGGCAGGTCTGAACGCAACAGAAGTAACGCTGCCATGATAAGGAGCTCCGAATAAGTCCTCTACAGGGCAGTGGGTGTGCTTTTTGGCTATTTCAGCCTTATGGTGGTCATGTAAGGAGTCTTCTGTATGTGTATGCCCATGCAGATGCAACAGAAGCCCGTCTGGCACCATTACCCTGCAGAAAAGCAGTAGCAGAAAAAGGGCGATATGTTTTATGAAACGATGCACCTACATTACATGAACTTATACAAATATAACATAAATTCCACAATGTTGCATTTAGGCTCCTTTTTTTGTTTGCAGATAAGGCAACATAGCATTTATGAAATAATAAAAAGCATGCCACAATGAGTGTTAGAGGTGTAAGCTTTAAGCTGCTTTTTGTTTTGTTTTATGACATCCTGTCACAGTAAACCTTGTTTTGGTTGCTATGGAACAGCTTTTGAAAGCTGCTTTCTTTAGAACAACGATCTAAAGAGCGACATCAAATTTTTATAAAAGGTATAAACATGGAAGAAAAAGGTAATATTTCGATTCACACCGAGAATATATTCCCGATTATTAAGAAGTTCTTGTATTCTGACCACGAGATCTTTTTACGTGAACTAGTAAGTAATGCTGTTGATGCTACTCAGAAAATCAAGCGTTTATCGTCTGTAGGCGAATACAAAGGCGATTTAGGTGAGCTTAGAGTAAAAGTTGCTGTGGATAAAGATGCCCGTACCATCACTATTTCTGATAATGGTATCGGTATGACGGCAGATGAGATTAAGAAATACATCAACCAGATTGCCTTTTCCGGTGCATCTGAATTTGTTGAGCGGTACAAAGAAGTAACAGATACCAACCAGATTATCGGTCAGTTTGGTCTGGGTTTCTATTCTGCCTTCATGGTGGCTGATCGTGTTGATATTGTAACCAAGTCTTATAAAGAAGGCTCAGAACCTGCCCGCTGGACCTGCGATGGTAGTACTGAGTTTGAGATAACGGATGCTGAAAGAGCAGAGCGCGGTACTGACGTTATACTGCATGTGTCACAGGATTCGGATGAGTTTCTGGAAGAAAGCCGCATTCAGACTATCTTAAACAAATACTGCAAGTTCCTGCCGGTTGAAGTGGAGTTCAAAGAGGAGGTTATTAATAATCCTAACCCAATCTGGACGAAGCAGCCGTCAGATCTGAAAGATGAGGATTACAAAGAGTTCTACAAGGAGTTGTACCCGTTCTCTGAGCCACCGCTGTTTTGGATTCACCTGAACGTAGACTATCCGTTTAACCTGACGGGTATCCTGTACTTCCCTAAAATCAAGAATGAGTTTGAGATGCAGCGCAACAAAATTCAGCTGTACTCTCGCCAGGTGTTTATTACGGATGAGGTAAAAGATGTAGTGCCAGAGTTCCTGATGCTGCTGCACGGTATCATCGACTCACCTGATATTCCGCTTAATGTTAGCCGTAGCTTCCTGCAGGCAGACTCCAGCGTAAAGAAAATAAACACTTACATCACTAAAAAAGTAGCTGACAAGCTAAACGATATCTTCAAGAAAGACCGTGCTACTTTTGAGTCTAGCTGGGAAGATATTAATGTGTTTGTTAAGTATGGCATGCTGAGCGACGACAAGTTCTATGAAAAAGCAAAGGACTTTGTGCTGTTGCAGAACACCGAGGACAAATTCTATACAATAGAAGAGTATAAAGCATTTGTTCAGGCAAACCAAACAGATAAAAACGAGCAGCAGGTACTGCTTTATACCACAGATGCTGAAAAGCAGCATGCTTTTGTAGAGGCTGCAAAGAGCAGAAGCTACGATGTGCTGAAGCTTGACTCTGTGATTGATAGCCATTTTATAGGCTTGCTGGAACAGAAATTAGAGAAGACCTCGATCAAACGCGTTGACTCTGACACCATTGATAAGCTAATTGAAAAAGATGAGCTTAAAGAAAGCGTGCTAAATGACGAGGAGAAAGAGAAACTAAAGAAAGTGTATGAGCAGGCTATTAACAACCAGAACATGCACGTAGAGGTAGCGCCACTTTCTTCTGATGATGCACCAGTTGTGATTACCATGCCTGAATTTATGCGCCGCATGAAAGACATGAATCGTACAGGCGGTGGCGGTATGATGTTTATGGGTAATATGCCGGACACATATAATGTTACTGTTAACGCTAACCACAAACTGAACCAACGCGTGCTAAGCACAAAGGATGATAACAAAGAATCTATTGCCCGCCAGGCTTTTGATTTAGCCCTGCTTGCTCAGAATATGCTGTCAGGCTCAGCGCTTACAGCTTTCGTTAAACGCAGCTTTGAGCTGATCCAGAAAGAATAGTACCCTGATATTATTATAATACCTACAGTTAAGGCAGCTCCTGATGGGGCTGCTTTTTTATTTTCTGTAAGTTTGCCAGATGAAACTCTAAGGAGGTTGCTTTAGTTATATGGGCAAGTTTGTGCAGACGCATTGGTATGTATATGGTTTCTGTGCATTTTTGCGTTGTATTATCAGCTTGTTGCTTAGGATAAAAGGTGAAGTGGCGTTATTATAAAATTGCTATTCTCGGATGCTACATTACCTAGACTACGCGCTGTTGATAAAGCATATTTATAGATACATTCATTCAGAATTAAATTGTTCAGAGTTTATAAAATGAGGCATTCTACCCGACTAGTTTGGACATTTGTTGCGGTTTTGTGTTGGCTGGGGTTTAGTGGCTGCAGCTCTTCTAACTTTAACAGCGATTATAACCTTAATCAGGCTCGTTTAAAAGGTAAAGCCAATACAGATGATAATGTTGTAGCCTCTGCCGATACAACTAAGCCTACCGTTAACCTGCCGCTTGATGATGAAGAGGAACAGCAGGGAAAGAAGAAAAAAAAGAAGCGCAGTAAAAGGGAGTTTTTAGGCTATAAAGTAAAGAGAGGCTTTATTAAATCCGGCGGGAGTGGCGACAGGCAAGTGTTGGAAACCTTTAGCTATTTACCCGAATTTGAAGAACCTGACCCTTACGCCCCTGAAAAATACCTGCTCGACACTAAGAAGAACAAGCTTTACCGCACACGCACAAATGTAGACCCTGCCAAGCACAAGGTGCTGCATGGGCCTTATGTAAAAAAGATTGGAGGCCAGATAGTGGAAGAAGGATATTTTTATGTAGGCACGAAACATCTACGCTGGGAGCGCTACCGGAATGACGAAGAAGGTACGCTGGTTGATAAGAAGCACTATGAGAAAGGATTTCAGCGTGATGCAGTAGTTTCTTATTACGGCAATACAAAAAAGATCAAAGAAGTTATCCCCTATGAGTATGGAGAGGTGCAGGGTACTTACTACAGGTTTTATGAAAACGGACAGATAGAATGGACTGGGCAGTACGAGAAGGGGCGTAAAGTCGGCGTTTGGATAAAGAATTATGACTTCCGTAATCGTCGTCACTATGAATATCAGTATCCTAAAACAGCCTACGATGAACGGACAGAACCATATCTAGTGAAGGAATACGACCGCCACGGCACGCTTATCTACGAAAAAGATAAGCTGGATAAGCGCTCACAGGCACAGCGTTAATGAAAAGCATCCTCTATATGATGTATAACAGGAGGAGTGCTTAAGGTGATAGAGATAATGTCAAAGCGAATGTCGTGCTGCCAGCCGGTTTTGTAAATGTACTCCTCGGCAGCGGACAACATCAGTTCTTCCTTTTTTGGGGTAACGGCCTCTTCAGGCAGGCCGAACCTGTTCGTTGCCCTGGTTTTAACCTCTATAAACACCAATACGTTGTTCTTTTGTGCGATAATATCAACTTCAGCCCTTTTATATCTGTAATTTAGCTGAAGAATGGTATAGCCGAGTTGCTGCAGAAAAGCGGCAGCTTTACGTTCTCCATCCTGGCCTGTCTGGATATGTCTATTTGTTTGAGATGCCATCTAAAACTCGTAATTTGCATCAGGTTACTGCAACTGAAAAATAGTATAATTGCTTAATAGCAAGCTATACACAATATAGAAGGATTTAATTTACTGAGACATGTCATCATAGGATATGATAAAACGCTTTGCTTATCCTTCCTGGAGTTCAGTCGTAACAGGCACTAGCGAAAAGCTTGTACATTCGTACGCAAGCTGTAAAGCTTCTGTTTCTTTGCCGAGAATGCAGATTTTAATGTTTCTGCCTTCTCCTATAAATAAAAGTATCAACTGTCTGAAAGCTCATCTTTCAAACACATAAGCACTAAACGTGTTACAAAATAAGAATATACAGTTCGAGCACCTAGGCCTGATTGATTATAAAGAAGCCTGGGATTATCAGGATAAACTCTTTACCAGCATTCTGGATCTGAAAGTACAGAACCGCAAAGCAGAACCGGATGCGCAGCAAGTTACACCTAATTACCTGCTGTTTTGTTCGCACCCGCATGTGTATACGTTAGGGAAGAGCGGCCATGAAAGCCATCTGCTGATAGATGAGGAGGCATTAAAGGCAAAGGGAGCTACTTATTATAAAATAAACCGTGGCGGCGATATTACTTATCATGGCCCTGGCCAGATTGTTGGCTACCCGATTTTAGACCTTGATAACTTCTTTACAGATATTCATAAATATCTTCGTTTCTTAGAAGAAGCCATCATTCTTACACTAAAAGATTATGGCGTAGAAGCAGGTCGTATAACCGGTCTTACTGGTGTGTGGCTAGACCATGAAACACAGCGGAACCCTCGTAAAATTTGTGCAATGGGAGTTAAGTGCAGCCGTTGGGTTACAATGCATGGCTTTGCGTTCAATATTAATGCCGATTTAGATTATTTTAACAACATAGTACCATGTGGTATTTCTGATAAGCAAGTAACTTCACTGGCAAAAGAACTTGGGTATGAAGTGCCGTTGCCCGAGGTGGAAGAAAAGCTAAAGTATCATTTGGCACAGTTGTTTGAAGCCAACATAATTACAGCTACTCATGAAAAAAGATATTGATTTTGGCTTGGTTGAGGGAATTTCAGTGGCCGTAGCCACCGAGCATAGTGAAACCCATGAGCCAATCTGGAATGTATACCTGCTAAATAACAACAACTTTCCTATTGATAATGTATTGATTACCTCTAAAGGCTATGGCGTTGTAGATGGTGAGGAGGTGAAGACATCTGTATTGCGGCATATGTTCGAGCAGGTAGCAGAAAAAAGCTATGTGCAGATTGAGCCCATAGACCCAGCTGTGTTTCATATCAGTAACGAGTACTGGGTTAGTTATTATATTGGGAAACATATCTTTGATAAAAAATTCGTTTTTGTGCCAGACTCTATTATAAAAGAGAATATGATAGAAATAAGCATGCTGCAAATGCAAGGTGTATTACATTTTTAGTGGGGTTGCCCGCAAAAGAAGCCTGGTGTTAAGGGTAACTAAATTTTACTTGTCGACTTAAACCCCCTTGTGTGATAGATAGCCCTTACTAAGGAACTTCTATTTTTCGTTCAGAGTCAAGCCTATGGAACCAAAAATTTTATCCCTTGTACTTTCATCAACCTGGGCTTTCCTGGTAACTATATTTGCTGTGCCATCTATTATAAGGGTGGCGCACATGAAGAATATTCTGGATAAACCGAATGGACGGACTGTACACGAGGAACTGACACCAAGGTTAGGCGGGGGAGCTATGTTTGCAGGCTTTATGTCAGCTCTTACTGTTTTTGCTGATTTAAGTAATGGTGTACAGCAGTTGGTGGCAGGCTGCGTCATACTTTTTTTTATTGGCTTAAAGGATGACCTTATAAGTATATCTGCTCTGAAAAAGTTTGCCGTGCAGTTGTTAGCGACCGGCATTGTAATGTTTATGGCTGATATAAGAATAACTAGCTTCCAAGGTGTTTTCGGGATAAACGAACTGGAGATAGGAACAAGTTATGCCTTTACCTTTATAGTGATAATAGGTATAACCAATGCTATAAATCTGATTGATGGTTTGGACGGACTGGCCGGAACAATGGTATTGATTATTGCCACCACATTCGGAATATATTTTTTCTTATATGGAGGGTCAGAGTTCAGGAACTATGCAGATGTTGCCTTTTGCCTGGTGGGAGGTGTAGTCGGGTTCCTGAGATACAACTTTCACAGAGCTACTATTTTTATGGGAGACACCGGCTCTTTGCTATGCGGCTTTATTATTTCTGTGCTCTCTATTCAATTTATAGAGATGCGTGTAGTGCCAGCTGCCCCGTCAGTGGCTTTAGGTATTTTGTTTGTTCCTTTGTTCGATACAGTTAGAGTATTTACTGTTCGTATTCTGAAAGGTAACTCTCCCTTTATCCCGGATAAAAACCATATTCATCACCGCCTGTTGGCTATGGGCTTCAACCAGATCAGTACAGTGTTTATCTTGGCGATCATAAACTTGTTAGTAATTGCATTTGTGGTAAGCTTCGGCGAATGGGACAACCTGTACCTGCTGCTTACCATGTTGGCTTTCTCTGTTGTGTTAAGTGTGTTTTTAGGTGTTTATAAGTCGCGTAGTCCCAGAGGTGTATCTAAAGCTTAAAACTTTTCTTTTCTGTTTCTTGTTTCTTTGGGCCTGGCTAAGCAATGTGCAGTCAGTTCAAGGCCAGGTGCTGCCCCTTGAGCAAAAGAACACCATTACAAATGAGTGGATGGTTTATGAGCCAGGTGCTACCAGGCTTGTACCCTATATCACTGGTGTGCATTCAGACTATAATGCCATTCACCAATGGCTTTCCGTAACCCCTAAGCAGCCTTTCGAGATTAGCTTTATTGCGCCTAAAGATCTTTGCCTCTTTCTGAACAACCAACTCATATTTAAAGCTGACTATCCAGCAAAGTTCACCATAGATATAACTAAGTACAGTGCAGGGATCGATGCTGTGGAGGGTAAATATTTGCTAACGGTCTGGCACCCACAGCAACAGCCCAATATCACTTCTTTCAAAAACTTGGTAAGGGAGCAGGACCAGGTACAAGTGCCTGGGCAGCGTCCGCTTTCTGTTAGAGTGAGAGAGTATGTAAATCAAAATGCCTTTATAGTTTTTCTGTTACTGATTGGCCTGATCTATGGCTGGCTTAAAACAAACTTTACAGCTGATTTTATCAGTTTATTCAGGATAGACTCTTTTTTGAGTACTAACAGGCTGGAGCAGGGTTTTTTCTCTAAGCCTTTGGGATCATGGTCAAATCTGCTGTTTGTGCTGGCTTTCTCGCTGTCGCTAGCTCTACTGATTGCCGCTATTCATACAAACGTGCAGCAAGTACTTCTCTTTAATAGCCTTTTTCCTATATCAGAGGCTGACATTACAACTAAAATTGCATTCTATGCTTTCCTGATCTTCATGTTCATCGTTTTAAAATACATCTTCTTAAAGGTGCTGGCTTACATTTTTGGGCTAGAGCAGGTGGTGCAGGTGCAATACAAAGAGTTTATACGGACAGTGCTATTCCTGGGCATATTCCTGCCAATAGTTATGCTCCTGTACCTGGCTCTGAATGCCGCTATGCCTGATACAGTACTACTTATTTCAAACCTGGCGGTGTCCTTGCTGTTGGTTGTTGCCATCATAAGAGTGTTTGTTACAGTAAATAAGAAGGCTACAGTACTTAATTTGCATTTATTTTCGTACCTTTGTGCCACAGAAGTGATTCCGTTGGCAATAATGCTTAAGCTGATAGTTTTCAACTTTTAAAACAGAGTCAGCGGTAGCAGTAGGCATTGCAGGTGATAATTAAAACCGCATCATTTATATGGCTGAAAGTAAAGCAAAGGGCAGCGCGAACCCTGAAAGACACAAGATTCCTATTAAAAGCATTCTGGTTACGCAACCACAGCCTACAACCGATAATTCTCCGTACCTATCTATAGCGGAGAAGTACGATACTAAAGTTGACTTTAGGGCGTTTATTGAGGTTGAACCTGTTCCATATAAAGAATTCAGGAAGGATAAGGTTGACATCCTGGCTCATACGGCTGTTATATTTACAAGCCGTAATGCTGTTGATCATTTCTTTAGAATCTGTCAGGAGAGTAAAATAGAAATGCCAGCTGATATGAAGTACTTCTGTATTTCTGATCAAACGGCTTATTACCTGCAGAAGTATATCGTGCTGCGTAAGCGTAAGCTCTTTGTGGGAGAGAAAACAGCTAAAGATCTGTTTGAGGTAATAAAAAAACATAAAAACGAGAAGTTTTTATATCCGTGCTCAAATATCCGGAAAGATGATATTCCGAATTTTCTTGTAACAAACAAAATCAAACATACAGAAGCCATTATCTATAAAACAGTGGCAGCTGACTTGTCAGATTTAGATGATGTTACATACGATTGTCTGGCATTCTTTAGCCCATCCGGTATAACGTCACTTTTTGCTAACTTCCCAGATTTTAAGCAAAATAACACACGCATAGCTGCTTTTGGGCCAACTACTGCTAAAGCTGTGCGAGATGCAGGCCTGGAGCTTGATATAGAGGCTCCAATGCCAAATGCCCCTTCAATGACAGGTGCAATAGAGGTGTATATTCAGAATCAGAAAGTAAAAAGTTAGGAGCTAGTGTAACTTTTACTTCTTATATTCCATACTAACTAAAACGCAAAAGTTAAGTACTGCACACTTTGCAGCTTGCTTTTGCGTTTTAGCGTTTAGTAGCTATATTTGATTAAAGTACTTGCCTTTGTTCTGTCATTCGATATCTTGCCTTCTTACAGCAACCTATGAAGAAGCTTTTACCTGTTATTTTGCTGGTGCTGTTGTGCCAGCCGCTGTTGTTAGCACAGCAGCAACCACAATTTAGCCATTACGGATTCAATGGCATGCAAATAAGCCCAGCCTATGCCGGCATCACAAACCGGCCTGAGGTGATGTCTATTTACCGGTATCAGTGGCTTGGTTACGATGGCTCCTTCGATGGTGGAGGCTCTCCACAGACGCTGTTGCTTACAGCGCACACACCCGTTAGATTTTTAGGAGGAGGCATAGGAGTAAATCTCATGCGGGATCGGCTAGGCAATACCACGTACACTAATGCAGCTCTTTCCTATTCCTATCATTTAAATATTGGCGAGGGAAAGCTGGGCATAGGTGTGCAAGGTAACGTGAATAATATAAAAAAAGGAAGTTACCGGGCTAATGACCCAGGCGATAACAGGGTGCCCTATAACAGCTCGGATTCTAAATACGATCTAGGGGCTGGCTTATGGTACGAATCTGATATGTTTTATATAGGAGGAGGAGTAACAAATTTGTTGCGCTCAGAGTATGAGTTTGAAGATTCAACCAGAACAAGTGCCGGTCGTTTGCTAGGAGAAAACCATGTATATATAACTGCGGGATATAACATGCCGCTTACTAATGATTTAGAGCTAACCCCAATGGCTCTTTTTAAGCATGATAGAGAGACTTTTTCATTTGATGCTGGTGCAAGATTAACTTATGCAGAAAAATATTGGGCAGGATTGAATTATCGGCATGAAGAAGCTGTTAGTGCCTTAGTTGGATTATCCCTATTTGCGGATAATGCGTTGCGAGTAGGATACGCATTCGACTTTACAACGTTCAATACAGAAGCTAAGGCTCCCATCTCTCATGAGGTAATGGTTTCATACAGGCTTCCTGAACCGGTAGTAAGGTTTCGTCCTCCAATCAGAACACCTCGCTACTATCTATCTAGATAAAGATAGTCCAACACTCAAAAAATTACTTTCAAGTTAAGTTTACTTAAAAAGTACAAAAAAAATAAGGCTTGGTTTAAATAATAATTTATAAGCTATGTCGTTGAAAAATAATAAATAGCCATCATTATTAATTCTTTTTTATTTGCTTTCAAATATTATATATTTGCTTGATCTGTAAAAGTGTGCAAAAAAAAATTACTTAAAAATTTACCTTTTTGACGTTATCATGAACAAACTATTTAAGCTGTCTTCTTTTATAATAGCTGTCGTGCTGCTTGCAAGCTGTGGAATGAGGAGGGGGCCCCAAGGAGATCTTGTTGGAGCAGAGGATCGTCCAGAATATAATCCGCAGGAGATACCTTACGGCATGGTAGTATGCCCGGGTGGGACTTTCCATATGGGGCAGGCAGATCAGGATATAGCGGCAACCATGGCCAATCTTAACAAACAGGTTACTATTGGAGGTTTTTATATGGATGAAACGGAGATTACAAACAATGAGTACCGCCAGTTTATTAATGTAATGATGGAGGACTCATTGGATGTATTGGGAGAGGAGTACGTGATGGAAAGACTTTATCCGGATACAACTGTTTGGGTGAGAGACTTTACCTACCATATGGGAGATCCGCTAATGGAGTATTATTTTTCTCATCCTGCTTTTGATGATTACCCTGTGGTAGGTGTAAATTGGTGGGCCGCAAAGTACTTCAGTGAGTGGCGTACTAAGCATAAAAATCAAGCTAACGCCGATAATGGTATGGCTCCTATGCCTCAGTTTCGTCTGCCTTCAGAAGCAGAATGGGAATATGCTGCCAGAGGAGGCCGTGACATGGCTGTATATCCTTGGGGAGGCCCATATCTGCGTAACGCAAAAGGATGCTTATTAGCAAACTTTAAGCCTGGCCGCGGTGACTACTATAGTGATGGCTTTACTTATACAGCACCTGTTGCACAGTTTTTTCCTAACGACTTCGGGTTATATGATATGTCAGGTAACGTGGCAGAATGGTGCGAAGATGCTTATTCCGATGCTACTGTGCCTATTACCTGGGACCTGAACCCGGTTTACTATGATGACAGCGAACCCCGCAAAGTTGTCAGAGGTGGATCCTGGAAAGATATAGCATATTTCTTAGAAACAGGTACACGTAATTTTGAATTCCAGGACTCAGCAAGATCATACATCGGTTTCCGTAATGCTATGATTTATTTAGGAAGATCTTCTGGAAGAGAATTCAGATAGTAATTATTTATTTTTTAAGCAAACAACCTAAACAACAAACGTTCACATTTAATTATTGAATCAAAATGAGTAAAGCTAAAGGCCGCAATTTTTTATTTGATGTGCTAATGCCAAAAGTATATGGTATCGGTGGGGCAATTGTAATTGTTGGTGCATTATTTAAAATCCTGCATTGGAATGGTGCAGATATAATGCTTATTGTCGGTCTGCTGACAGAAGCACTTATTTTCTTCCTTAGTGCGTTTCAGCCACAGACACACGATCCAGATTGGGCAAGGGTATATCCACAGCTTGATGATAGCTATTCAGGAGAGCCTTTAATGCCTGCTACTGCCACTACTTCCGTTTCTGGTGGATCAGGTTTAACCAGAAAGTTAGATGATATGATGCAAGATGCAGCAATCACTCCTGATACAATTAAATCTTTAGGGCTTGGCCTGAACAGATTGAGTGAAACTACTGCTCAGATGGCTGATTTGAGCCAGGCTACAGCAGCAACTCAGGATTATACCGTTAGAGTTCGGTCTGCTGCTGATTCTCTGGATAAGATCAATGTAGCTTATGCACAAACTGCAGAGGCTATGTCGCAAATGGTTGGCTCAACAGTAGAGGCAAAAGAATATCACAACCAGATCCAGAACATGACAAGGAACCTGGGAGCTTTAAATGCTGTTTACGAAATGGAACTTCAGGATGCAAACAGCCACTTAAAGGCAATGAACAAGTTCTACGGTAACCTGAGCATAGCAATGGAGAACCTTACAGATGCCAGTAAAGATACTGAGCAGTTTAAAGATGAGGTTTCTCGTTTAACGCATAACCTACACTCATTGAATACAGTGTATGGTAACATGCTAACAGCTATGAAAAGCTAGTTCACTCCGAAATAGTATTCTTAAACATTAAGCAAAAAGTAAGGAAAATATAAAATGGCTGGAGCAAAAGAGACGCCAAGGCAGAAGATGGTCGGCATGATGTACTTAGTACTCTTGGCGATGCTTGCCTTAAATGTGAGCTCGGCAATCCTTTTAAAGTTTCAGTTCCTGGATGAAAGTTTAAGGGAAGTGAACAACAAGACGAGGAACGAAAACGCCGGGATAATATCTAACATAAGAGCTGCTGTAACTGAGGCTGGAGACAGGCCAAACGATCAGCGTGTGTTGCAGAATGCACAAGCTATTCGGCAGAGAACCTCCGAAATGGTTGATTATATCAGAAACGTAAGGGAAGCACTCGTTGAGAAGACAGGTGGTAAGAATGAAGAAAATCACTATGTAAACCCTGAAGCAAATGATATAGTGGGTATTACTATGATTGGTGGGCAGAAGAATGGTGCTGCCTATGAGCTTAAGAACAAACTTGATGATTACACAAAGTTCTTAAGGCAGTTTAACCCAAGCGTGCCTGCTAGTATAGCATTAACTGGAAAAGAGGACCCTGTTGCTAAAAATGATCCGAATCAGAGAAATAAAGATTTTGCAGAACTGAACTTTGAGGAGACACCTCTTGTAGCAGCTTTAGCTGTTCTTTCTCAGAAAGAATCTGAAGTACTCAAGTATGAGTCTGATGCTTTGCAAAAGCTGGCTGCTTCAGTAGGAGCTGACATTATCAAGTTCGAGAAAATTTTTGCAATGGCTCGTGCGGAGTCTAAAACAGTAGCAGCTGGTACTAAGTATAAAGCTGACATGTTTATAGCAGCTTCATCTGATGCTGTTACTCCAAAAATGTCTTTCCAGGGTAAGCCTGTAAAGGTTGTAAATGGCATGGGGCAGGTAGAATTTGTAGCTTCGGCTTCAAACTATGATGCAGATGGTAACTCAAAGCAAACCTGGAAAGGTCAGGTTACAATTAACCAGAACGGGCGTGATACCACCTTTATGCTAACAGAGGAATATGTAGTAGCTAAGCCAGTAATACAGGTACAATCTGCTGCGGTTCAGGCACTGTACTTCCAGTGTGCTAATCAATTGAATATACAGGTGCCGGCACTTGGTGCAGTATATGACCCTAGCTTTAGCGCAAATGGCGGTACAGCTGTTAAAGGTTCTAAAAAAGGTGAGGTAACCATTATTCCAAACGCGAAAGAGGTTAAAATTAATGTGAGTAGCGGTGGTAATGCAATTGGTTCAGAAACATTTAACGTTCGCCCGATACCTAAACCGGAAATTGTTGCTTTTGTAAATGGAAAACCTGTTGATGCTAAGCGTGGTGTTCCTGCACAATCGTTCAGAGCAGTAGAGTTAAGAGCTATTCCAGATGAAGGGTTCAGCCAGGCTTTACCAAATGAAGCTCGTTACAGAGTAACTAAATGGAGAGCTTACCTGGTGAGAAATAACCAGCCGGTAGATCAGGCTGAATTTAGCACCCCAACAGCTAACCTGACAAACTTTGCTGCAAAAGCGAATAAGGGTGATAGAGTACTAATGGAAGTGTTGGATGTAAAACGTTTAAATTACCAGGGCAATGCCGTTGATGTAAACGTTGGACAGCCAAACTTTACGGTGCCATTAAACTAAAAAAGAAGCTTACAAGGAGTATGAAAATAGTAAAAGCAATAGGAGGAGTAGCAGCTGGCCTGTTATTATCTGTGGGTGCTATGGCACAAGGAACAACTGCTTCGTCTGGTAATTCATCAGCAAGGCCTATTCCTGAGTCAGATATCATGTTCAAGAAAGTAGTGTGGCGTAAAATTGATTTGCGTGAAAAGCAGAACAAGCCAATGTTTTCTGAAAACAGAGAGATCACCAGAGTACTTATTGATGCAGTAAAAAGTGGAGAACTGACAGCATATAAGAACGACTCTGTAAACACACCTCTTACTCGCGAAGAATTTATTGCTAATATGACTGCCCAGGATACAGGAGGTGGTCTAAGTGAAGAAGAACTTGCAGCAGGCTTTGGCCAAGAAGAGGAAGAAGAAGATCCGTGGGGTGCTGCGTTAGGTAATGAAGCGACAGCTAATACAAATACTACTCCTGTAAGTAACGAGTATTTTCCTAAGCAACTCTACTTACTTGATCTGAAAGAACATGTAGTGTTTGATAAAAAGCGCTCACGTTTGTACCACGACATTCAGACTGTAAGCTTAAAAGTACCAGCTACACTTAACCCACTTGGCTTTGAGCAAAATGTTGGAACCTTTAAGATGAGTGATCTAGTACGCATTTTCCGTAATAACCCTCAGACGGCAATCTGGTTTAATGCTCAGAACGATGCGCAGCATAAGAACTTAGCTGATGCGTTTGACCTTTGGCTGTTCAGTTCTTACATAACTAAAATATCTAACCCTGGCGACAGAGCTTTGGCTGATATTTATGGTGGTGGCCAAAAAGGGTTATTGGCAGCACAAGAAGCTGCTGAAGCTCTTATTGAGTACGAGTATAGCTTATGGAGCTACTAGATTAGCAGAATATTGAAATGAAAAAGGAGACCTGTTTGGGTCTCCTTTTTTAATGTCTAAACCTTTAGAAAGAGGAACGCTCCTTTATTAACTTGAGCATTACAGCACTGTTCAGGGAAAGACTTATTGATTATAAACATTAGCCTTCACAAAATAAAGAAGCGATAAAAAGTAGAGAGCTACTAGATATTAATGCATGAAAACAGACACTATGAGTTATGGAAATGTTCGAACAGTATAGTTGCTTTAGCCTGACCTATTTCCTCTGAAAGTTCCTCTTTTGTAAGCTCTTTTAACTTCTTTACAGATCTGAATTTAGATAAAAGGGCTTTAGCTGTAGAAGGGCCTATGCCTTTAATATCAGTAAGTGCTGTTTTGAGAGTGCCTGCGTCACGTTTGCTTCTGTGAAAGGTGATTGCAAAGCGGTGAGCCTCGTTGCGTAAGCGTTGGATTAGCTTAAGAGATTCAGATTTCTTGTCTATGTAAAGTGGCAGATTATCCCCCGGATAAAAAATTTCCTCCAACCTTTTGGCAATGCCAACTACAGCAATTTTACCATATATGTCTAAATCTTTCAGAGCTTTTACGGCCATGCCTAACTGACCTTTGCCTCCATCTATAATAATAAGTTGCGGTAAAGGTTTGTCTTCATCTAAAAGCCTTTTGTAACGGCGCGTAACAATTTCATACATTGATTCAAAATCGTTTGGCCCTACTACAGTTTTTATGTTAAAATGGCGATAGTCTTTCTTGCTAGGTTTGCCATTTTTAAAGCAAACCATAGAAGCCACAGGGTTATCTCCCTGAAAGTTCGAGTTGTCAAAACATTCAATCTGGCGTGGCAGCTCCGTTAAACGCAGGTCTTTCTTCATTGTCTCAAGCACACGTAGTTCACGCTGCTCAGCGAGACCTTTGTTTTGCTCCTGGCGTCCCTCCCGCTCTTTTCGTAAATACATCGCGTTCTTTAACGAAAGGTTAAGCAGCTTTCGCTTATCACCTATCTGCGGATGCGTTACTGTAATACTATCAAGTGGCAGCGAAAGCTCAATATTAGTTATTACTTCTCTTGATGTACTTTCAAATTCCTGACGCAGCTGAATAACAATAGAGGCCAGTATATCTGTATCTTCCTCATCCAGCTTCTTTTGTATTTCCAGAGACTGTGTAAGAATGATAGAGCCATTCATTACTTTAAGGTAGTTGATAAAGGCACACTGCTCATTACTTGTAATAGTAAAGACATCAATATTAGTAAGTGTATTACTAACAACTGTGGACTTAACCTGGAAGTCTTCTAGCATGTCCAGCTTTTGTTTAAACTGGTGTGCCAACTCATATTGGTAGTCCTGAGCAGCAGCAGCCATCTGCTCCTTAAAATAATTTTTAGCAACAGATAAGTTGCCCGATAATATGTTTCTTATCTGTGTGATGTTCTGATTATAACTCGTCTCGTCAACAAGGTCTTCGCAGGGGCCTTTGCAGTTGCCAATGTGGTACTCCAGGCAAACTTTAAATTTGCCAGCCGCCACATTCTCCGGAGATAAATTATAAGTACAGGTGCGTAAGGGGTATAATGTCCGGATAAGGTCTAGCACCACGTTCATGGTTGTTACGCTGGGGTACGGGCCAAAGTAACGGGAGCCGTCATTAATTTTATTACGGGTGCTTATAATACGGGGAAAGCGCTCATTAACAATACAGATATAAGGATAGGTTTTTCCATCCTTCAACAAGATATTATACTTTGGCTGATACTGCTTGATAAGGTTGTTTTCCAAAAGGAAAGCATCTGCTTCTGTATCAACAATAGTAAACTCTATGTCTTTTATCTGAGAGACAAGTTTAAGCGTTTTTTTATTATGTTGGGCTGAACGATTGAAGTAGGAGCTAACGCGCTTACGTATATCAACCGCTTTGCCAACATAGATAATGCCGCTATCGTCAAAGAATTTATATATGCCGGGTTTATGCGGCAGGTGCGAGATTTTTTCTTTTAGCTTCTCGTTTGCAGGCATTGTAAGGAAAATTAGAAATCAAGATCCAAATCAATTTCAGAAGGTAGCTGCAGGAATTCATTTTGTTTAGATGAGTCTACAGGCATACCTTGATTGTATATGGAACAATCTAATTCTACAGATAATGGAGTGGAAGGTTTTGCAAAAGGTCCTTTAGAAATGTCTAAAGATTTATCAGCAAAAACTTTTTGCATAAAAGCTCCATAAACTGGCATGGCAAGCTTCGCTCCCTGTCCATCACGTAATGAGCGGAAGTGTATAGAACGGTCTTCACCGCCTACCCATGTGCCACATACCAAGTTAGGAGTGATACCCATAAACCAGGCATCAGACTGATTTTGTGTAGTACCTGTTTTGGCTCCTATGTCAGCAGTAAGCTTATTACGCCAGCGAAGACCATATGCTGTGCCTCCTGGTTCGGTTGCTGCCTGTAACATGTGTATCATCAGGTAAGCAGTCTCTTCACTTAAAGCTTCTTTGGTCTGAGGTCTGAATTCTTGTAGCACATTACCATGCTTATCCTCAATACGTGTGATAAAAGTAGGCTCTACCCAGGTACCAGCATTAGCAAAAGTTCCATAGGCACCAACCATATCGTACAGCGTAACATCGCTTGTGCCAAGTGCCAGAGAAGGAGTAGCGTCAAGAGGTGTAGAAATGCCCAAACGCCGGGCAGTAGCTGCAAGTGTTTCTGCGCCTAATTTATTTACCAAAAACGCAGATATAGAATTTACAGATTCTGCCAGAGCTTTACGGAGCGTGTACTTTTGCCCACTAAACTTGTTTTCAGAATTATTAGGGCACCACATGGTTCCGTCTGGCAACGGTACACAGGTTTCGGTGTCAATTACTTCGTAGCAAGGGTAGTAGCCATGCTCCATAGCAGCTGTATAAAGGAAAGGCTTGAATGTAGAGCCCGGCTGACGCGCACCTTGTTTTACATGGTCGTACTTAAAGTGCTGATAGTTGATTCCGCCGACCCAAGCCTTTATATGACCTGTTTGTGGTTCCATAGCCATAAAGCCCGCTTGTAAGAAGTGCTTATAGTACTTCAGGGAGTCCATCGGGCTCATCTCTACTTCTTTTGTACCGTCCCAGGTGAAAATGGTCATCGGCACTTTCTTGTTCAGGTAGTAATTAATAGAGTCCTGGTTTCCATCAAACTGAGCTTTCAGGCTTTGGTAACGCGATGTTCTTCTGATAGCTGCCTCTGCAAACCCTTTAATCTCTTGACCATTGCGGTCTCTCCATGGGTTGCGGCCTTTCCATTGCTCAAAAAAGGCTTTCTGGCGCTCTTTCATATGCTCTTGTAAAGCCTGCTCAGCATACTGTTGCATCCGGGAGTCAATGGTGGTGTAAATCTTTAAACCATCAGCATACAAGTCATAACCATTTTCACGGCACCACTGGCGCAAGAATTTGCTGGCCTCTGTACGGAAATATGGAGCAAGACCTATGTTTTGGTTTTCAACACGATAATTTAATTTAATATCTGTGTCTTTCAGTTGCTTATAATCAGCCTCTGTAATAAAGTCATACTTCACCATTTGGGAAAGCACTACATTACGGCGGCGCTTCGCATTCTCCGGGTTAAACCTTGGGCTGTAGAAATTAGGGTTTTTAAATAAACCAACAAGCACCGCAGACTCCTGCACCTCCAGATCTTGGACATCTTTGTTGAAGAAGGTTTTAGAAGCAGATTTGATACCAAAGGCATTACTGCCAAACTCAAAGATATTGAGGTACATCACCAATATCTCTTTTTTAGTATAAGACTGCTCCAGCTTAACGGCCATTATCCATTCTTTTGTTTTATGGATAAGTATGCGCACACCTGGTATATCATTCAGCAAACCATTATTAAGATCTTCGCCACGGGTACGGAACAGGTTTTTCGCTACCTGCTGTGTTAAAGTGCTACCCCCACCCTTAGACCTGCCCGTAAGAATGGCTGCGGCAACACGGCCCATGGCTTCAGGGTCAATACCTGAATGGTCTTCAAAACGAATATCCTCAGTAGCAACAAGAGCATTAACCAGGTTATCAGGTAACTCATCATAGTCTACAGGAGATCGGTTCTCCCGGAAATATTTTCCGAGTAACATGTTATCTGCAGCATAAAGCTCAGAAGCAAGCTCGCTTTTCGGGTTTTCTAAAGAGCGTGTACTAGGGAGCTCCCCAAATAGGTTAAGGAAGTTAATACTGACAGCATATATATATAGCACAAACACCACCAGGCCTGCTATAAAGAGAAGCCAGATGGCCGAAATAACTTTCGGGTATATATTCTTTTTCTGAGTAACAGTCTTTTGACGCGTAGCCATGTACTAATAATTGTTTTTGAAGAAGGTAAGGTATGCTTCCAGGTCTTTCTTCTGCAGCAACTTAGCGTAATTAGCAGAAGAGATTACAAAGGTAGTGAAATCTACGCCTCTAATTCTACCTACAGGTGACCGAGGAGCTTTTTGATCTATATTATAAGACTTAGCCTGCTTAAAATCGTCGAAGGAGCGCATCACAAGCATCGTCTGGTTAGCAGAGTAAGCCGTTGAAGCTATTTTCAAAGACTGATTCTTATAATAGGTGCTGTTATATTTCTCATATTTCGGCAACATATCTTTGAAAGCAGCTGCATCATTAGGGTAAATCAATACAACATAATAAGCACTATCTGTGGCAACCTCATATTGTAGAGTCTCTGCTTCAGCTACAGAAACAGGTGGTTCGGCAGTTGTTACAGGGGCAACTGTTATTGGTTGAACAGCTGTAGCTATAGGCTGTTGTGCATTATCCGGTATTACTGTAGGTGCTTGCTTCACTTCAGGCTCTTTTGCCGGCAGTGGCTCTTTGTCCAATTTGATTAGAGCTTGCGCCTGAGTTGGTTGAGGCACAGTTAACGCCGTTGATGCTGTAGCAGTAGCAATTTCTGTGCTAAGTTTTTGTTCTGCTGTAATGCTTGCCGTTTGTTTTGGCTCTTTAACTGGTGGAGGCGGCGCATCCTGGCGCAAAAGGTTTTTCTGCTCCAGTTCTGTATAAGATGCTAACAATACATCTGCCTGCGGCTGCAGAGGGCTACTACGGTGTTGGGTCTTGAAACGCTGTAGTTTTTCCCGCAATGCCTGGGGCTTCTCTGTGCGAGCCGTAATCATGATATCCAGGAAAGCCACCTTATCCTGAATGTCATTTAATGGGTACTGGCTTATAAGCTTATGAAGAACGGCAACAGCTTTCTCATACTCTTGCTCCTCATAGAGAGTATAAGCAGAATCATAAACGACATGAGCTCTCAGGTTATTGGCTGCATTTTTAGATCTGTAACCTGAGTCATCTACCAGGCGAGCATAGATAGTAGACGGAAACTGCTGCTTAATTATGTTATAGTACACCTGCTGTTGCTCCTTAGCCTCTTTCCCATGAAGCAGATACAAGCTGTAGTAAGACTCAGCCGCATGCTCTGACTTAGGAAACTGCTGCAGTAGTTTTTCAAATGTAGCAATGGCGCGAGCCCGATCTTTAAGCTTTTGGCTATAAATGTTAGCTAACTTAAACAAAGCCTCTTCTTCTTCCTTCTCAGATCGCTGCAGAGCAACTGTCGTAAGAGGTATGTTCTGCAGATACGTCTGAATTTGGGCCGCAGTACGTTCTTCGGCGCTTTGCTGAGGTTCTTCAGGAGTGGCTACAGTAGGTGCCTGAGCAACCTGAATTTCAGTCGTATTTGTTTCTCCCCTGCTTTGGATGCGCCAGAAATCCTGAAGTGGCCGGTCGCCCCAGCGGCGCACGAACTCTGAACGAGCAGTTGCCATAGCAGACGGGTTATCGAAATACCAAACTCCGGATGTGCCGCTGTTAGAAGGAAATGCGCTTCCGTTCTGGTTGTCTCGGTTAAGGGTGCTGCGGCGTTCCTGCTTTTCTGAAACTAACTGCTGTTGCTGCTGGCGGGCGAGCTCTTGCTGGCGTTGTTCTTCCTCGCGCTGTACAAGCTGTTGCAGAAACGCCATGCGTTCGGCCTCGCTCATGTGGGCCAGGCGCTGTAGGCTGTCCTGTGTTTGAATAGTTGCATATTGCTGCGCAAAATCAGCCAGAACGTCACGGCGTTCCGCTATTGCTTCGTAGTTGGCAGCACTTTTAGGCAAGGCCTGTACGGCACTGTCGTAGTAGGCGGCAGCCAAGTTGTATTTACTTAGATTCTCAAAGTAAATCTCTCCGGCCAGCAGGTAACTATAAGAATCCTGGTTTTGTAAAGCGCCGGGTGTTTTAAGCGACTGCTGAATGTATTCTAATGCCTTATCATAATTTTGCTGGCGTAGTTCAAACTGCGCCATCTCATAATATATTTTGTTTTTATATTCCTGGTTTTTATCGTCTTTCAGCATTTTCCGGTAGTAGCCTGCAATACGCTCCCGGTCATGCGCATCAGTTAGTTCTGTTACTTGCCCCAGATAAAGTCTGCTGAAAAAACCAAGGTCGTAGGGTGGGTTACGACGCAGTATCTTATTATACTGCTTATAAGCTTCTCTATCCTGATTTGTAAACTGGTAAATCCTGGCCAGGGAAAAACGCGCCCGCGACTGAGCGTCTTTTTCGTCGAAGTTGCGTAGCGACAGTGCCAGGCTCTCTGCGACAGCCGTGGTATCACCAAGCAGGCGGTAATATTGTGCTCTAGCTAAATACAGTTCCCGGGCATTGGCCTTGTTCAGTTGCTCCTTTCTTAAGTGTTCTGATACAGCCTGTGCATTGTCCATCTCCTCCATCTTCATGAAAGAGCGCATGAGCCACACCAGTGCTTCATGCTGTGCATCTTTATCTTTGCTGTTTGAGTTTACATACTTAAATGTTCGGGCGGCATCGGCAAAATTCAACTGGTAATAGCGCGTTTTGCCAATCAGAATATAGCAGTCGTCTATCCACTTGCTATTTTTGTGCCATTGTATCGGGAAAGATGCTTTTTTCTCCACATCTTCCAGGTCTGCGGCAATGGCTTTAAAAGTAGTGGAGTCTATGGTCGGGTAAATAGGCAGTACCTGATTGTAATCATACTGCATATTACTTTCCAGGCCTTCTTCAATAGTACGCATCTTCTCCTTAGCTAAAAAATAGCCATTGTAATGCGCAGTAGTGTTATGATAAGCTTTGCTCAAAGGGTTCTTGCGTTCTACAGAGCAAGAGACTAACAGCAGGCCTGCCAACAGGGCAAATATGTAAAATGATCGGTTATTCAAGATGGTAAAGATAAGCAGGAGGTTTTGCGCTATGGGCTATATAATATAGGTGTAAACGTTACAGTCAACTACAAAAGTATAACCAATTAGTGAACAATATAAAGCTGCGTAAAATTCTATACAGCTTATCGACAGCAAAGTAGCCACTACAAAAGTACAATAATCTGTTAATGAAAGCATGGCTGTTTTCAGTGTTTGCTAATGAACTATGTAAAAGCCAAATTGGTTTCAGGCGGAGACTGTGAGGTGATATTAATCGCTAATTGTTGCAGTAGCACTTTTATGGACGTTTAAGTGGTGCTAAGTCCATAAAAAGATGTAAGTTTGTAAGTTATAGGTAAGATGGAAACGCCTTCTGAGAGAGATAAACACGAAAAAGAAAGGCAAGAGAGCATAAAGCCTTATGCAAAATACTCTGGGCTGGCTTTTCAAATGATAGGAGCTTTGGTGTTGGCTGCTTTCGGAGGAAAGAAACTGGACGATTATTTTGCCACGGGTAAACCATGGTTTACTATTGCTCTTTTGCTGTTGGCTGTGGTTGTTTCTATGGTAACAATCATTCTATCAATCAATAAAAAATAATAGCACGTGAAGTTCTTCAGAAACCTGGCTATACTTACTGTTTTACTTGCTGTTATTGTGGTGGTATTAATACATTTAACAGGCGCTGTGCTGATACATAGCTATATCTGGTACATACTGGTTTTTTTTGTTTTTGTAACAGGCTTTACATTTTATATTACCAGAATCGGGATGGAGCAGGATAGTGATAACTTCCAGGTTTATTATTTTAGCGCGATGGGCTTCCGGATGGTACTTTGCATTGGAGTGGTGTTCGCTTATGCCTATTTTATAGGAGATGGTAAGCTTCAGTTCGTTTTTAACTTTTTTGCGTTATATTTCCTGTATACCGGGTTTGAAATTTACAGTTTGTTGGCTAACTTGCGGCCCAATTTGAAAAAGCAGAATTAAACATAAGATAATCTTATTAAATATTGCTTCTAAACTATTCTTAATGAAGAGGTTATTCGTTCTACTGTTTTCCTTCTTAACTATCTCAGCTTTTGCTGAGGCACCGGTGGAAGGTGGGGAGTTTCAGCCCGGTGAAATGATCACACATCACATTGCAGATGATTACATCTGGCATTTTGCTGATGGTGCTACAGTGTATCTGCCTGTGATTTTGTTGGATAATGGTCAGTTGAATGTTTTTTCTTCGCATCATTTCTATGACGAGAACCACGAGACAGTTCCTTATAACGGTTATGTATTAGAACATGGTCGTATCTATCGGGCAAGCCAAGAAGGTGAGCCATTGGAAGAACATGCGGGGTTATATGATTTTTCTATCACCAAGAACGTGGCCTCTATGTTTGTTAGTGTGGCTTTGCTTCTGATAATTTTCTTTGTAATAGCTTCTCGTTATAAAAACAATCCAGGCAAGGCGCCTAAAGGTATTCAGTCTTTCTTTGAGCCGATAATTATTTTTGTGCGTGATGAGATAGCGAAAGCTAACATCGGTCCTAAATATGAGCGCTATATGCCTTATTTGCTTACAGTGTTCTTCTTTATCTGGTTTAACAACCTGTTGGGCTTGATGCCAGGTGGAGCTAACCTTACAGGTAATATAGCTGTAACGCTAATTCTGGCGTTGCTTACCCTTATTATAACCTTGTTTAGTGGTAATAAGAATTATTGGGGACACATTTTTGCAACACCGGGTGTGCCAACGTGGCTTGCTCCAATCATGATTCCTGTCGAGTTGATAGGTATCTTTACCAAGCCGTTTTCCCTAATGGTTCGTTTGTTTGCGAACATTACAGCTGGTCACATTATTATTCTGTCTTTGTTTAGTTTGATTTTTATCTTTAGAAGCATAGCAGTTGGGCCTTTGAGTGTTGCCTTTGCAACTTTTATGAACTTTCTGGAGTTATTTGTGGCGTTGTTGCAGGCTTATATCTTTACACTGCTTTCAGCCATGTACTTTGGAGGTGCCGTTGAAGAACACGATCACTCGGAAGAGCATCATTAATTAAGAATTTTATTTTTTTAACTATATATAACTATAATTATGTTGTTAGCAATCTTGCTTCAAGCTGTTTCAGAAGGTGCTGGTTTAGGTATCTTAGGCGCTGGTATTGGTGCTGGCCTAGTTGCTCTTGGCGCTGGTCTTGGTATCGGTAGAATCGGTGGCTCTGCTATGGAGTCTATCGCTCGTCAGCCAGAGGCTAGTGGCAGAATCCAGACTGCGATGATTATCGCTTCTGCACTTATCGAGGGTGTTACCCTTTTCGGTGTGGTAGTGTGTCTTCTGATCGCTATTGCCTAGTCACTTAAAGGACAAAGGCTAACATGCTTTTGCTGATCTCACGTCCGGACGCATGGTCCGGACGATGAGGTCAAAAACATGGTACGGTTATATAAAGGTTGCCTGGCGATAGGCAACCCTTTAAAAGAAATCAATATTTCAACCTTCATAAACAAATGGAATTAGTAACCCCCGGTATAGGTCTGATTTTTTGGCAGACGGTAACGTTCCTGATTGTGCTTTTCCTGCTTGGCAAGTTTGCCTGGAAACCTATCATGAAAGCACTTCATGATCGTGAGTCTTCTATTGAAAACGCATTAAGCGCTGCTGAAAAAGCAAAGCTTGAAATGCAGGCATTAAAAGCAGATAATGAAAAGCTGTTAGCTGAAGCTCGTCTGGAGCGTGACAGAATTTTGAAAGAAGCTACTGAAGCTGGAAATAGCATTGTAGAGACTGCCAGGGAAAAAGCTAACGAAGAAGGTGCCAGAATGCTGGCGCAGGCGCGTGAAGCAATTGAGAATGAAAAACGTGCTGCCATTACAGAAGTTAAGAATATGGCGGCGGCTCTTTCTGTTGATATTGCAGAACGCATTCTTAAAAGAGAGCTCAATGACCCAAGAGCACAACAGGCTCTTGTACAGGAATACATTAGTGGAGTAACACTTAATTAAAAAGTACGAGTGGCATGCTGATAAGCTGCCATTGTTGATAACTAGTCCCTATGTCAGAAATAAGAGTTGCTTCAAGATATGCAAAGTCGCTGATAGAGTTAGCTTCTGAGAGAAATGAGCTGGAAAATGTGCATAAGGATATGCAGCAGTTTTCTAAAGTTGTTTCTCAAAACAGAGAACTCCATTTGTTATTGCGTAATCCTATTGTAAAGTCAGACAAAAAATTAGCCATCATCAATGCCATTTTTAGTGGTAGAGTACAGGAGCTAACATTAGCTTTCTTTAAAATAGTGGCCAGGAAGAACCGTGAGTCAGTATTAGAGTTTATCGCGACTGAGTTTGAGAAACAGTACAATGAGCTAAAAGGGATACAGACTGCGAAGGTAATTTCTGCTATTCCTCTAACACCAGGGCTGCGAGAGCAACTAGGGCAGAAGTTAGTAGCGGAAACTGGCCAGACAATAGAACTTGAAGAAATTATAGATCCTTCCTTGATTGGAGGCTTTGTACTTCGCGTAGGTGATAAGCAGATTGATAGCTCAGTGAAGCATAGCCTTCTTAAGCTAAAAAATAATTTTAAAGACAACCCCTATATTAATAAAATATAATCATGGCAGAAGTAAGACCTGACGAAGTATCAGCCATATTAAGAGAACAGCTATCTAACTTTCGTTCTGAGGCTGAACTGGAAGAGGTTGGTACTGTATTAACAGTGGGTGACGGTGTCGCTCGTATCTATGGACTTTCCAAAGCACAATCTGGTGAGCTTTTGGAATTTGCTAACGGGCTTCAGGCACTTGTGCTGAACCTTGAAGAAGATAACGTAGGTGCCGTAATGCTCGGAGACTATAGCGCGATCAAAGAAGGTGACACTGTAAAAAGAACAAAACGTATCGCCTCTGTAAGAGTAGGAGATGGTATAATAGGTCGTGTGGTAAACACACTAGGCCAACCTATAGACGGTAAAGGCCCTATTGCGGGAGACCTTTATGAAATGCCACTGGAGCGTAAAGCGCCGGGCGTAATCTTCCGTCAGCCAGTAAATGAGCCAATGCAAACTGGTATCAAAGCGATTGACTCTATGATTCCGATTGGCCGTGGCCAACGTGAGCTTATCATTGGTGACCGCCAAACTGGTAAAACAGCTGTAGCAATTGACACTATCCTGAATCAGCGTGAGTTCTTCGACAGAGGAGAGCCTGTGTTCTGTATATATGTGGCAGTAGGACAGAAAGCATCTACAGTTGCTCAAATTGTAAAAGCACTAGAGCAGGGTGGTGCCATGGATTACACTGTAGTTGTTTCTGCTACAGCTTCTGAACCGGCTCCAATGCAATTCTTTGCTCCATTTACAGGCGCCGCTATCGGTGAGTTTTTCCGTGACACAGGACGTCCTGCACTGGTAGTATATGATGACCTTTCTAAACAAGCCGTGGCTTACCGTGAGGTATCTCTTCTTCTTAGAAGACCGCCAGGGCGTGAGGCCTATCCTGGTGACGTATTTTACCTGCACTCTCGCTTATTAGAGCGTTCTGCAAAGATAAATGCGTCTAATGAAATTGCGCGTAACATGAACGACTTGCCAGAGTCTATCCGCCCATTAGTGAAAGGTGGTGGTTCTCTTACGGCTCTTCCGATCATTGAGACACAGGCTGGTGACGTTTCTGCTTACATCCCGACAAACGTAATTTCTATCACTGACGGTCAGATCTTCCTGGAGACAAACTTGTTTAACGCAGGTGTGCGTCCGGCTATCAACGTAGGTATCTCAGTATCACGTGTAGGTGGTTCGGCTCAGATCAAATCTATGAAGAAAGTTGCCGGTACACTTAAACTGGATCAGGCGCAGTTCCGTGAGCTGGAGGCCTTTGCTAAATTCGGTTCAGACCTGGATGCTGCTACTAAGCTTACTATTGAGCGAGGTCGCCGTAACCTGGAAATACTGAAGCAAGCACAGTTCTCCCCTGTATCAGTGGAGGAGCAGGTAGCAATCATATATGCCTCAACTAATGGCTTACTTGACAATGTTCCTGTGAACGAGGTAAGAGCTTTTGAGAAAGATTTCTTACGCACTTTGCGCGCTCAGCATGCCAATGCCCTTAGTGCCCTGAAGGCTGGTAAGCTGGATGACGAAGTAACTGGAACATTAAAACAAGTAGCCAGAGAGCTTTCGGCTAAATATAAGCAGTAATCATCTTAAGTTATGAGTTAGCGGTTAAGGGTATAGAGTTATCTTTAACCGTTAACTGTACGCTCATAGCAAAAACTATATGCCAAGTTTAAAAGAGGTTAGAAGCCGCATCACATCTGTATCGTCGACACAGCAGATTACCAAAGCCATGAAAATGGTGGCAGCTGCTAAGCTTAGACGTGCTCAGGATAGCATTCTGCGCATGCGGCCATATGCGCAGCGCCTGAGTGGTATTCTGGCAAACTTGTCTTCCCAAACAGAAGGTTCTGTAAACAATCCGTACTCAGAAGAACGTGAAGCAAACCGGGTACTGATCATAGCTGTAACATCTGATCGTGGTTTGGCAGGTGCTTTTAACTCCAATATCATTAAAGCTGTAAATACGCTGGTTAATGAGCAGTACAGCAAGCAATATAACGCTGGTAATGTAACCATTCTCACTATTGGAAGAAAGGGACATGATGCCTTTACCAAGCGTGGCTATAAAGTTATTGGTGATTATACAGGTATATTTACAGGCCTTTCTTTTGATGCAGTAAGAGGAGCTGCAGAGCGCGCCATGGATGGCTTTATCAACAGGGAGTTTGATAAAGTTGATCTTGTGTATAATGAGTTTAAAAACGTAGCAACACAAATAGTTCGCCAGGATCAGTTCCTGCCTATTGTTGAGCAACCAGCACAAGATAGTGCAGCCCCAACACTTGCTGCTGACTATGTTTTTGAACCATCCAAAGAAGCAATTATTGAAGAGCTGATACCGAAGTCGTTAAAGATTCAGGTTTATAAAGCCGTTTTGGAGTCAAATGCTTCCGAGCATGGTGCCCGTATGACTGCTATGGATAAGGCAACGGACAACGCAGGAGAACTTCTCAAGCAGTTGAAGTTAACTTATAACAGGACAAGACAGGCAGCCATCACCAAAGAGATCCTGGAGATTGTAGGTGGTGCAGAAGCTCTTTCTTCAAAATAAAGAAAAGAATAAAATTTAAAACAGAAGCAGCGCCTGACAAACAGTGGGCGCTGCTTCTGTTTTAAAGCCATTACTACTTATTTATAAATTATCAAATTGTAAAGCTGTTACTTTAAATAATCTTTTACCTGAATAAAATAGTAATAATGTTATATTTGTGGTGAGCTTACAAGTAAATAATGATTAAACAACTTAAAAGTAAGGCCTTAACTAAGGCTTCAGTAGTTCTTTTATTCTTATTAGGTGCCTGTGCCGGTACCGCTACTACTTCTACGAGTACAGAAAATCAGCCGCAGTCATTAGCGAATGGTTTGCCCAGGCCTAAACTGGTGGTGGGTATTGTGGTAGATCAGATGCGCTACGATTACCTGTTCCGCTATTGGGATAAGTACGGTGACAATGGCTTTAGAAAGCTGGTAAGAAATGGGTTCAACTTTAAAAACACCCAGTACAGTTATGTGCCAACCTATACGGGGCCAGGTCATTCATCCATTTACACAGGCAGTGTGCCAGCCCTTAATGGAATAATAGGTAACAACTGGTATGACAGAAAATCAGGAAAAGTTGTATATTGTACAGATGACAACAGTGTTAGCACAGTTGGAAGTACATCGACAGCTGGTCAGATGTCGCCAGAAAACCTGTTGGTTACTACTATAACAGATGAATTGCGCCTTGGTACAAACATGGGGGCAAAGGTAATAGGGGTTGCATTGAAAGACAGAGGATCTATTTTGCCTGCTGGTCATTTAGCTAACGGAGCTTATTGGTTTGACTCTCCGTCCGGGAACTGGATTACGAGTACATATTATACACAACAGCTGCCGCAATGGGCGCATGAGTTTAACAGCCAAAAATATCCTGACCAGTACCTAAGCCAGCCCTGGACTACCTTACTGCCTATAGAGCAGTATACAGAAAGTACAGGAGATGATGTGCCTTGGGAAGAGAATTTTTCTGGAGAAGAAAGGCCTGTTTTTCCACATAATGTGCCTGCTTTAAGAGGAAAGGATTATGAGATAATTCGTTCTGTACCAGCAGGGAACCAGCTGACGAAAGAATTTGCGTTAGCTGCACTAAGAGGAGAAAATTTAGGAAAAGGCAACCAAACAGACTTTTTAGCAGTAAGCTTCTCTTCTACAGACTATGTAGGGCATAGGTTTGGCCCCAATTCTGTTGAAGCTGAAGACATATTTCTGAGGTTAGACCAGGATTTAGCCGATTTGATAAACCAGGTAGAGCAGGAAGTTGGCGTAGGTAATGTGCTGTTCTTCCTTACTGCTGATCATGGTGCAGCACATTCTCCGGCTTTCCTGAAAGAAAAACATGTGCCTGCTGGTGTAGCTGCTTCAAATATTATGACAGACTCCCTGAACCAGTACTTGAATAAAATGTACGGAAATGGCAAATGGGTGGAACGCTATATTAATCAACAAGTGTATTTAAACAGAGCACTTGTTGATGCCAGGAAGTTAAATCTGGAAGAAGTACAGCAAAAAGTGGCAACTTATGTGCTGCGCTTTGAAGGTGTATCCAGAGCTGTTACAGCTTCTGCTTTGCAGGCAACAAGTTGGGGCCAGGGTATGATGGCTCGTGTAGAGAATGGCTATAATGCACAGCGTTCCGGTGATGTAATTGTTCTCCTGCAACCAGGTTGGTTTGAAGGGTATGGAGGCAAAGAACCAAAAGGGACAACACATGGTTCTTATTCAAACTATGATACACATGTGCCGCTGCTTTGGTATGGCTGGAATGTGAAGCCGGGAGAAAGCTCAGTTGAAGTTGAAGTGGCAGATATTGCACCTACTATTGCTTCTTGGCTGTACATACAGGAGCCAAATGGAAGCGTAGGCAGGCCATTACAAGAGTTAATGAAGTAAACAATAGATAAAGCGCCTGATGTTGATACTTTGATGGCGTAGAAACGTAAATAGAAAAAGATGGAAAATAAGGAACAAAACAACCCATGGCATAAGGTGAGTTTCGGTGAAGAGGCTCCAAATGTGGTGAATGCTATTATAGAGATTCCAAAGGGCTCTAAAGCAAAGTATGAGTTAGATAAGGATAGTGGAATGCTGAAGTTGGACAGAGTGCTTTTCTCATCTATTCATTACCCGGCCAACTATGGTTTTATTCCAAGAACTTACTGTGACGATAAAGACCCGCTTGATATTCTGGTGATCTGTTCAATTGATGTACAGCCAATGTGCCTTATCAATGCGAAAGTTATTGGTGTTATGCAGATGATTGATAACAATGAAGAGGATGACAAGATCATTGCTGTTGCTTATAACGATATGTCTGTTCGTCATATAAATGACATTTCTGAGCTTCCTCCACACACACTGCTTGAAATGCGTCGCTTCTTTGAAGACTATAAAAAGCTGGAGAACAAGGAGGTAATCGTAGAGCAGTTTCTGGGAAGAGAGCATGCTTATAAAATTATTCAGGACAGCGTTGACCTGTACAATACTACTTTTGGAGAACTTGCAAAAGAAAAGGCGTTGTAAAAGAGATACTTTTCCTGTTGAGCCTGGCATAGGATATCCTGTGCCAGGCTTTTTTGTTGATAACCTGCAGCGATTGTCGTTTGATAGAAGAAACATTTGTTCCGTAATTGCAAAGCTAAAGAAGCAGAACAGAAACACTGGGATGAAGAACAGTAAAGAACTGAGCGGCTGGGAATCATATTCTTTGTTAAAAAGAATATTTCAGGCATTGCTATATAGCAGTGTGTTTATTTCTTTCTGTGCTTTTGCTTTAACTATAGAAACCTACCTGCTGTCAGAGTTGCCTGTTTCTATACCCATGGCTGTGTTTATTTTTATGGCAACGCTCTTTACTTATAACTTAAGTAGTGTACAAAGCATGGTAAGGCGTCCGAGACAGCAGGTAAACAAGTTAAGTTCCTCTTGGGCTCAGAGGCACAAAAGAGAGCTGGCTGCACTTGGGTTAGCGGGCATTACCCTGGCAACTTTTATATACTTCAGGTATAACCTGCACATAAATATATGGTTTATGCTGCACTTGGCAGTTATTTCTATAGGTTATACAGTGCCTATAGTATATAAGGCCAGGAAAGTAAAGCCGCTACGGAGCGTACCACTTTTAAAAGTGTTTCTGATAGCTTACGTGTGGGCCATAGTAACAACACTCTTCCCGATGATGGATGCAGATGTGCTGATGTGGGATAGCCAGGCTATGTTGCTTTTTGCCCGGCGCTTTTTGTTTATTCTGGCACTTGCCTTACTGTTTGACATAAGAGATTACTCCTATGACCGCAGCACAAATACGCTAACATTTCCGGGGTTGATGGGGGTTGAAAGCACAAAACTGCTCTCGTTGTGTCTACTAATGCTTTACGTCGTATTAGCAGTAACGACAGAAACATTAGACACACAACTGGCACTAATAGCCAGTGGCATAGGTGCTGCTTTGGTGGTTGCTTTTTCCAGGGAAGATAAACCACGCCTTTATTACTCTTTATTTGCAGATGGAGCTATGTTGTTACATGCAACGCTCATCTTTCTGGCAAGGTCTTAGGCCTTATGGCTGCTGTAAGCTTAGTAATGCCTTAGGCAGGTGGTCTATCACATCAGAGGCTATCATAGAAATCTCTCCTACTGTGTTCAGGGCCAGATCGCCAGCCAAGCCATGTACATATACACCTAATCTGCAAGCCTCTTCTAAACTGTAGTTCTGTGCCACAAAGGCCGTAATAATACCTGTCAGAACATCACCTGTACCACCAGTTGCCATACCTGAGTTACCAGTGGTGTTAAAATAAATATTTCCGTCAGGTGTACCTATCGCTGTGTTATTCCCTTTAAGTGTAATATAACAGGCATGTTTATGGCAAAACTCCTTCATGCGTTCCAGGCGGTCATAGTCGTTCTGTGCCTTGCCCACCAGCCGCTCAAACTCCTTTGGGTGGGGTGTAAATATTACACTGTGCTTCGGAATTTGAGATTTTAATCGGTCACTGCTGGCAATAATGTTTATGGCATCAGCATCTATTACTAAAGGCTGTGTAGAGGTGGCCAAAAGCTGCCCTATAGCAGTTTGAGTTACTTTCTCTGTTCCTAATCCCGGACCTGTGCCTATTACGTCATACTTCTCAATTCCCTGAGGCAGTTCAGACAAGTGCTTGCGGTTCTTGTCTACTAAAGTCATAGCTTCGGGCACGGCAGTTTGTAGAACGCTATACCCTACAGGGGGAGCTTGTATAGTAAGTAAGCCAACTCCGCTACGCAGACACGCATGGGCTGCTAACATAGCTGCTCCCATTTTACCATAGCCACCACACAATAACAATGCATGCCCATATAACCCTTTATGGGAAAACCTTTTCCTAGGCTTTAGCAGGTGCTTTACATCTTGTTGAGTTGTACAATGCAAAGTAGTTTCTACATGGCTGATAAACTTCTGGCTAAGATTAATTGGTACTACATGCCATTGCCCAATATACTGTTCATGCTGGGGTAGCAGAAAAGCCAGCTTAGGAAACTCGAAACTAACGATAAAATCAGCCTGCACAATAGCTCCCTCTTCCGGTGTTTGACTGTCTGTATAGAGGCCAGAGGGCATATCAACAGAAGTAATGCAGTTATTACTCTTATTCAACTGTTCTATTACTTTTCCATATAAGCCTGTAACAGGCCGGTTCAGGCCTGTGCCAAACAGGGCATCTACTACGCAGGCTCCATCTGGCAGAACAGGTATATCTGCCTCTGCTTGTATAGGATGTTGTACTATCTCTTTCGGAAGCTGTTCGAGGTTCACTTTAAAATCATGTGAGGCCTTAGAGACATCTCCAATTATGTAAACCTGCACTTTGTACTGGCGCTGATGCAGCAATCGAGCAATAGCCAGCCCATCACCACCATTGTTGCCAGGGCCACAGAAGATATAAACAGGCTGCGTTGGCTGAAACTTATTCTCAAACCAACCCGCAAAAGCTTTGGCAACGCGCTCCATCAAATCAACAGATTCAATGTCTTCTTCTTTGATAGTAAAAGCATCGGCTTCTCTGGTTTGGGCAGCGGTTAGTAGTTTCATAGTTAAGCTTTAACGCAATTTTGATTAATGAAGATACTGATTTGTGGAGGTACGGTTTATATAGGGGGTACTGTAAAGAAAGGGTTTTCCATCATTTTTAGCTATAGCATGTAATATTTAGCTTTGGAGGAACTAGAAAGTGTGGTCGTATTTGTATAGCTGCTATCTCTAAAAAGCAAAAGTCATAGTAAGCTTAAACTTAAGGTTATCTTTTGTGCTGTCTAAAGCATAAGGGCCATAGCGGTAAAAAGCACCGATACCTACACCTGTAAAGGTTGAGCTAATAATATTGTTAAGTAGCAGACCAGATTCGTAGAAGCCTTTTTGCATAGTTTGGTAGGATGCTTCGCCTAGTTGTGACAAAGGCTTGTTTAAATCGCCAAAGCCAACATTCGTAACAACAGCCAGCGTAGGCTGAAAATACCTGGTGCGAAAGAGTAGTTTGCCAAAGTCTTGTTTAAAGAATAAGGCAGCATAACGATCAGAAAAAAAATCATAAGGCCCCATTGTTTCAAAGCCTTCTCCTGCATATACTTTGTAGTCGTGATGGTAACTGCCAAAGCCATTGTAGAGGCCGACGAATGGCGCGTTGCCTTGCACCAGTCCTCCGGCCAGAGTAATACTTGTTAAGCCAATGCTGCGCTGCCTGAACGAGGCTTCTACGCGGGCATCCAGTTTGTTATAGCTGTAGTCGCCGTTAAGCAGCCCGTTAATGCCTCTGGTGTATTGCAGCCATAGTGTCGGGTAATGGGTTGCGACAGGCATCGTCATTCCAAACTGCTGTATCAGATGCTCCCCATAGGCAAAACGAAATCCTGCACTAGCCTCTGTTATGTTAAACACACTAGGTTGATCTTCTGTAGAGGTTATGCCTAAAGTTGGGTGGCGCTGTTCCTTGCGAAGCATAGTCTGTAGCTGCACATAGCGCAGTAAGCGGCCAGAGAGAGCAACACTACTGTGCGTGGTGTAGTCTAAGTTAGTAAGCACAGGAGACCGGAAATTGAACAAAGTGTTCTGGGGTTTAAAAGGCAGGCGGCGGCCACCTGGTTCTAATACATCTTCAAAAAACGTTGCTGCCAAGGTAAACTCTGACGGTTGATGTAGTATAAAAGAGGCATCGGCGCCATATTTCTGCTTCTCATCTTTAAACCCATAGGCCCAGTACCCGCCTATGGTAAAGCGTTCGGAGAAGCGGTTATTAGTGTGAGCTCCTATACCTAATCGGAGTCCTTCGAACCTGCTGATGCGTAGGAACCGCTTTAGGTTCAGGCTAACAGCTCCAATAGGTATTTGTTGGGAAGCCAGCGCCTCAAATGTGCGTATGGTGCGGTCTAAACCGTCAGCTCTGCCTACACTGTCTAACCTTTGATAAGTACGGAGGTCTAAGGAGCTAAGTGAGTCGGAGCGATATTGTTGCCAGAACGAATCTGGCTGCAAATGTGCGTCCGGCTCTTGATGCAAGGCTATTACACCAAAATCAGCTCTTTTTAAATTAGGACTAAGATTGATGTTGGTAATATAGGTGCGAATGAGGCCATAAGGCTGATGCCCGCGTAACTGAATTTGTGGAATCGTTATTTCCACGTCCAGCTCTGTTGGAAACCATTGCCTGCCATTGATTAGTTTATACTGTTGTTGCAGTTTTATACCGCGTTTATCATCAGCGGCAGACTCAGCAATTATATTCTGCACAGCCCACCCATTACTGTTGATGTAGAGCAATCCTTTCAATCCTTCAAAGTTTCGCCCTCGCTCAGGCTTATAAGAAATGATAAAAGTGGTGTCCTGGCCTACAACAGAAGTTTCTTCTAAAATAAAATCGTACTTGCTTGTGCTGCCAGTGCTTAGGGGGCTTAGGTAGTGTTTCCCAAAGAAGACAGGCATATCGTCATAAACAGAAAAATCACGAGCTTCCACAGCTACAATGCCAAAGTTGGGCTGCTGCAAGCCTGACACTCGTGTAGCCAGTATTGTTTCTTTGTGGTTGTTCGGCTTAAGGTAAGCATAGTCCGTAATGCTCTCTGAAAGAAAGAGGTGCTGCCTGTTTAGCATGTTTCGCATTTTCAGGAAAGAAGAATCTGCTGCTGAAAGTGTTGCCGCCTTGTTAACATCTATTTCCTGCTGTGGAGATGCTGAGAGGATAAACTTGTTATAAGATCGATAGGTATATGCCTGTAGGTTATCCAGTTTGTGGAGCTGCCGGTTCCGGTTTGCCAGCCGTACAATACGGTGCGCCGGATTCTCTCCCGACATAATAACTACCTCCTCCAGCCGTGCCGCCACTGGTTGAAGATAAATATTTAAAGCACCTGCCGAGTCGGGGTAAACAATTTGAGGATTGTACCCAACATAACTGAAGCGGATGCTGGATATGGGGTGACTGTGCCGTAGTTGATACTCGCCATCCAGGTTGGTAGTGGTACCTGTCTCGCCCTCATTAGCAGCAATACTCACAAAAGGCAGGCGTTCATTAGACCTGGCATCACGAACGACACCCCGTACTTCCCGCACCTGGGCTATAGTAGGCACGAACAGAATAGCAAAAAAGAATAGCAGTATAAAACGTAGCATCCGGTAAAGATAAAAAGAAATGGCGCTTCCCCATCCCTGAGAAAAGCGCCATTTCTTTTTATTTAACTGATGTTAGAACTGCAGAGAGAAAGCCATACCTACGTTGCCTCCCGGTAGCATAACAGGCACGACCGTAGCTGTATTCAGGCCTCCCCCTTTTGTTAGCTTGGCATGTATCCAGTACACCGTGTTTACCGAAAGTATACCTACGCCAGCTCCGGCCAATACATCGGACATCCAGTGGGCATTATTTAATACACGTAGTACACCCGTTGCCCCGGCAATGCTATAACTTGCCACACTCACCCAAGGACTTTTATGTCGGAATTCCTTATCCATAAAGGTGGCAATGGTAAAAGCATAAGCCGTATGCCCGGAAGGAAAAGCCTCTCGTTTTTCGTTTGGACGATCAATGTCTGTAAACCTTTTAGTAGGCCATACCATAGCTGAGGTAAGCGCACCTGCCGAAACCAGCAGCAATGTCTGTCGACCCAGTTCATGCCTGTTCTGCGACGATACTAAGTTAAAACCATAAAGCCCTACCAGTGGTGCCAGCATGGCAAAATCATCGGCATTGGTGGCAAATTCAGGGAAAGCCCTGGTTCTGTAATTAAAAACGTCATGACTGCTTAAAATGCCCCGGCCCCCGATGGTGTAGATACCTGCCCCAATAAGTGCCACCGAAGGGATAACCGCTCTCTTCAGGAAGCGCTTATTATCACCCTCTAAACGTTGCGCATCGGTAAAGGGGCTCTTCTGGCCCGGCAGTACAGTGTCGGCCGGAAGCACAAAGGCTGAGTCAGGGTGTGTAGTTAGGGCAGAATCAGGCTGCACCTGAGCCTGTGCAGCAATAGGGCTTATAAACAGACTAAGCCATAATAAATGTATTGTCAGTATGTTGGGGAGTTTTAAAGTTTTGGTCATGTACGGTGGCCTTTGTAACAACTTAACAATGAGTTAACATTGATATAATCGAAGCCATTGTTAAAAAGTTTCTGATACAAATAAAGATTCTGCCACAAGTGTACAATATTTCAGCGCTGCAATTCATGGAAATGAAGCTTTGCATGTATCCAGGCAGCAGCAGCACTATACCAGACCACCCCCAGAAAGCGTGTGCTTTACCTGTCCAGCTCTCCCAGTACAATGTCTACAGAGCCTACAATAGCAATCATGTCGGACACCATGCAGCCTTTGCTTATTTCGTGCAGCACCGACAGGTTTGAGAAACAAGGAGAGCGGCCTTTACAGCGGAAAGGCACATCGCTGCGGTCGGTGGTGCGGAAGAAGTAGCCTAATTCGCCTCTTGGTGTTTCAGCTCTGAAATACAGTTCCTGAGTACCTGTTGTACGGAGCTTTTTAGGGCAGGCTGCCTGTGGGTCGAAATCAGGTGTGCGTTTATGATTTCCTTCTAACCTGTCGAGGCACTGGAATATGATTTTCACAGACTCCCGGCACTCCTGTGCCCGTACATAGTTGCGGTCCCAGCAATCGCCTGTAGTACCTGCTAACCCCTTGCCTACAGGTATGTCAAACTCCAGTTCAGGGTAAACAGAGTATCCATCCACACGGCGCAAATCGAACTTTAAGCCGGAGCCCCGCAGCATAGGACCGGAGCAGCCATAATTAATAGCTACATCCAGGGGAAGTATGCCGACGTTGGCCGTGCGATCTATAAATATCTTATTTTCGAGTAAGATGGTTTCCAGTTCGTCCAGCTTAGGCAACAGGTAGTTCACAAACTGGCGACATCGTTCCTCGAACCCGATGGGCAGATCGTAATATAAGCCGCCGACCCAGATATAGTTATAGAGCATACGTGCGCCAGAGGCCCACTCCAGCAGGCGTTGTATGTGCTCACGGTCACGCATCAGCCACAGGAACGGTGTAAAAGCACCAATGTCGATGCCATACGTACCGATAGCTACAAAGTGAGAAGCAATACGGTTTAATTCTGCCATTAGCACCCGGATGTACTCTACCCGCTTCGGAATCTGTTCGGTTATGCCCAGCAGCTTCTCCACGCCCATGCACCACACATGCTCAGAGTTCATGGCAGCCAGGTAGTCCATGCGGTCTACGTATGGTATCGTCTGGTTATAGGCCATGTTTTCGGCATGCTTCTCGAAGCAGCGATGCAGGTACCCGATATGCGGTGCTACGTTCGTGATGATTTCCCCATCTGTAACTACCTCCAGGCGCAGCACTCCGTGTGTAGAAGGGTGCTGCGGTCCCATATTCACAATCATCTCTCCTGCCTGCAGGCTTTCCGCCTCAAACTTGTTCGGCTCAGACTGAAGCAGGTACTCCTTATAGATGGTAGACTGGCTCATATGAATTATTGATTACTACAAAGTTCGTAAAAAAGAGGGATTTGTGCAGAAGAATATAGCTGCATTACGCGGATTGTAACAAATGTTGTTCCTTGCTTAATCTACCAATGTACAGCCAGGTAGCTTATATAACTACTTATTCTTTTCTTAAGGGATGTTCTTAGAAAGAGGAATTCCTTTGTAAAAGGATAGCCTTATTAGAGTACATTTTTGTTTATATATAGTATATTCGTTAGTTCAGATGCTTTTACACAACCACCCTTAGTTGGCTAAACGTAACAATTACTTATCTTACACTAGTTACCACACATTACAAAAACAAAATGGAGTCGATATTTAAAATTTGGAAAACAAATAGAAAGCTTTACTTAGACTTTTTTGAAAATACAGTTTAGATCAACTAAATAAAATTCCAGATGGATTCAATAATAATCTGATATGGAATATAGGACATATAATAGTCGCTCAACAAGTTTTAATATATATATCATCAGATTTAGAAGGATACATTTCAGAGGAACTATTAAATTTGTACAGACCAGGAACTAAGCCGGCAAAGCAAGCTTCAGATACTGAAGTAAATGAATTAAAAGAACTCCTGATTTCACTAATTGAAAGAACTGAATCAGATTTCTTTGATGGGAAATTCATTATATATAATGAACGGACGACAAGTATGGGGTTTCACTTAGCCTCATTAAAAGAAGCCCTGGAATATAACAATTATCACGAAGGTTTACACCTTGGATATATGATGAATATTCGAAAGCTTGTTTGATAAATACACAGAAGAAGGAATAGAATGTGTGGTAACAATGCCTATAAGTAATCGGGGTGTGTGGCTTAAATGGAAAGATAAATGGGCAGAGCTAAAACGATAAGATCAGGCAAAGAATCTCCAACTACCTATGGCCTTGGTCTTTAAAAAAACTTACATACTTATGAAACCGCAATATCTCCTCCTACTCATCCCGCTGCTGATAGTAGATATACTAACCTTTACCGAAGTGGCTTCACTGGTGCGGCAACCGTCTGATATGGCTGTAGCAACCGGGCTGTTTTTGTTGGTTGTGTTGATTGCTGCCAATTTCTTTGTTATTAGATATGCAATTTCCAAACTTAACGCTTAAATGAACCGACAGATTTTTACCTGGAGTATCGCTTTTGTGCTGATACTGTTCTTTTCGATTACCGCCATGAAATCCTGCACAAGAATAGATGCAGGGCACGAAGGCATTCTGGTTAAACTGTATGGTACCGGCAAAGGTGTGCAGGACGTATCGCTGGTAACAGGGCGCGTATGGTACAACCCTTTAACAGAAGATGTGTTCCAGTTTCCAACATTTGTGCAGACGATAGACTATGAAGCTTTTACCGTTAACGCCAAAGACGGCTCCGTTTTTACCGTTGATCCTACTATTTCTTTCAGGGTTATTCCCGGCCAGAGCCCCAGAATATTTAGCAAGTACCGCAAAGAAATAGAGCAGATCACCACAACAACTCTTTACAACTATACCAGAGATGCCTTCCGTATTCAGTTTAACCAATACAGTACTGATAGTATTATATCTAACAGGCAGTCTTTCGAAGACAAGGTGCAGGTAGCTTTGGGGGAGTCGCTTAAAAAAGAAGGCTTTGAGCTGGAGCAAATGACAAGCGGGCTTCAGTACCCGGATGAGATTGTGCGTGCTGTAAACCTAAAGAACCGGGCTGTGCAGCAGGCCCTGCAAGTGGAGAATGAGTTGAAAGTAGCTGAAGCTCAGGCGCGTAAGAAAATTGTAGAAGCTGAGGCCGAAGCAAGAGCAAACGAACTGCGCCAGCGTACGCTTACACCATTGCTCATTCAGCAGCAGTTTATTGAGAAGTGGGATGGGAAAACACCACTTTACGGCAACTTGCCCACTTTCTTCAAGAACGTACAGTAACTGAAATACAGGTAGCGTCTTTAGCAAAGGCTGTTGCGGCAAAAACACTCATAAGACTACTGTAGACACGGTGAGGTTTGGAATAAGAAGCCTTAACTCGGCTTCTCCCGCTTATCAGAGAAAGGCGTAGGTACTCCGGTTAACTGCTGAGGCTCTCCTTTAAAGCCATTGAACTCGTTGTGCTGGTCGAAGGGTACTTTAATGCCGTGGTAGTAATCCTGTAGCTTGTAATCTTTACGGAGTGGGTGCCCCTCCCAATCGGCAGCGCAAAGAATACGGCGCATGTCAGGGTGGTTTTTAAAGTAAATGCCTACCATATCATAAACCTCGCGTTCGTGCCAGTCTGCTGTGCGCCAGATGTGGCTGACGGTTGGTACCTCCGGCATCGGCTCGTCGGCTGTGTTGCGGGGCACCATTACTTTTAAGGTCAGGTGATGATCGTAAGGGATAGAGTAAAGGTTGTACACTACCTCCATGGTACCCGCATCAGGGCCATTATCTATGCCTGTCACGCAGGAGAGAAAATCGAAGTAAGTCTGCCCATTGTCATGCAGCTCCAGACACACCCCTGCCAACTGCGCTGGTTGTATAACCAGGTACGGCTGCGGGTTGTCACTATTTTCTGAAACTACAACTTCTGCACCAAACTGTTCTCTAAGCAAATTTTTTATTTCTTCGAAAGTCACGCTGCTATCAACCTAATTGTAAATCTATTGCAAAGGTACCATATGAGTGCGTAAAATGTAATGTTTAGCTTATACTTTAGGTTAATGTTCCCTCGCATTCTATTAATATATAAAGTTCTTACCAACCTTGCCTTTATATATTTGTTATCAATGTTATTAATTGTTTGTAATATTCATCCTTTGTTATTATTATTTTTATAAATAATAATGATTTTTAATAGTAAATACTTCTTTTTTAAAAGATAATTTAATAAATTACTTATTAAGTATCTGACAAGGGCGAATTGAAGCCTTTTGAAGGGAAACTTTAGCAGTTAAGAGTAGCGTTTTAGTAAATGCTTGTTGTACAGGTTATTGTGCTGTAAACGTTCAGTGTTCTTTTAAATCTGAAATAAAGCACTGTTGCTGGCGTAGCTATGCGAAGCTTTAGCGACAGCAAGTGCATGTTTACCAGAAGAATGGCTATGTATGGTAGTTGCTCTGCTGGCAGTAAAGTGTCAACTGATTTCTAACCTAACTTTAATTATAATTCATCGCCATGGCTAACCAAATGAACCGCCGTAACTGGCTCAAAGCAAGTGCTCTTTTAGCTGGAGGTGTTGCTGTTTTTCGCTCCGGTATTAGTTCTGTCGCAGCAATGCCTGCCGCCTTTGCCAAAAATCGTGCGACACGCATAACTGATGAGACTGCTACACTGGCTGCTCCTCCGGAAATGAAAGCCCGCCTGCTTGCCAATGAGAACCCATTTGGTCCATCTGAAAAAGCAAAAAAAGCAATGCAGGAAGCCTTGCCTAACAGCTACCAATATCCATTTATGTACAGCCAGCAGTTAAAGCAAAAGATAGCGACGCACGAAGGTATTGATGCCAAACAGGTGTTACTTGATGCTGGTTCCTCTCCCTTGCTGCTTGCTGCGGCAATGCACTTTGCTAAAAATGGCGGGTCTATTATTACAGGAGATCCCTCTTATGATGACCTGCCTGAAAAAGCCAGAAAATTTAAGGCTAACATAGTAGAGGTGCCTTTAACAGCCGATTATAAACTGGATCTGGAGGCTATGGAGAAAAAGATAGACGGCAACACTTCGCTGGTTTATATCTGCAACCCCAATAACCCTACAGGTACAGTGCTGGACACTGCCAAACTGAAAGCTTTTTGCGAACGGGCTTCTAAGAAGGTTCCTGTTTTTATAGATGAAGCTTATATTGATTATGTAGATGACCCACAAGGCACTACGCTGATAGACTTGGTAAAGAAAGGAAATAATATTATTGTAGCGCGTACTTTTTCTAAGCTATATGGCTTTGCCGGGCTTCGTGTTGGTTACGTGGTAGCACAGCCTGATATGATTGACACGCTGAGCATATACAGCTCTGGCGCTTTCAGTATTTCGGCTCCTTCTATTCAGGCTGCTCTGGTAAGTTACCAGGATAAGGAATACATGAATAACACGCTGCAGAAAACAGCTGCTTCTAAGAAGTTCCTGTATGAAACGCTAAAGAAAGAAGGCTATGAATATATTCCTTCCTCTACCAATTTTGTTATGTTTCCGATTAAAATGGATGGTAAACGCTTTACTGATGAAATGATGAAACGTGGTGTCGGAGTCCGTTTCTGGAAGTTTGCTGACCAAGACTGGTGCAGGATAAGTATTGGTCGTATGGATGAGATGCAGGCCTTTGCCGATGCTTTTAAAGTGCTGGCTTAAATGCCTGAAGTTCCATTCAGGTAGGTATAAAACAGAGATGCCCTGTAGTTTTCTAATTACAGGGCATCTCTGTTTTATACTACAAGGTTACGTTACCTAAGCCTGAGCTATAGCTTCTGCCTGTCTCTTTGCCATAATCTGCTGTACAGCTCTTGGCGCACGTATGGTTTCTTTCCGAATAACCTCCTGTAGCTTCAGAAAGCCACCTATCAGTGCTTCTGGCCGCGGTGGGCAACCAGGTACATAAACGTCTACTGGTATAATGCGGTCAACACCTTTTACCACATGGTAGCCGTGTTCCCAATAAGGGCCACCGCAGTTGGAGCAGGAACCCATTGAGATAACATAGCGCGGCTCAGGCATCTGTTCATACAGCCTGCGTACACGGTCTGCCATTTTAAACGTAACGGTTCCGGCTACAATCATTACGTCCGACTGCCTTGGAGAAGCACGCGGAATAACGCCAAACCTATCTAAATCATAAGCTGAGCCATAGGCTCCCATCATCTCAATGGCACAACAAGCCAGGCCGAAGCCCATTGGCCAGAGTGCTGTCAGGCGGGCCCAATTAAGCAGGTCATCTAATTTTGTAACTATTACACCGCCTTCTCCTGTCTTATTCTCTGGTATATTCATGTATAAGTCTCTGATCTGAAAGCTTTGCTATTGCTTCTTTACCTCGTACTGGCGATTATTTACGCGCTCGTACATGTCCATCGGAATTCTGGAGCGGCTTTTAGGTATAATCGGGTTAGGTTTTATCCAGTCGAGGTGGCCTTTGGCCCAGGCATAAGCTAAGCCAAGTATGAGCACGCTCATAAATATGAACATCTCAGCAAGAGAAAACCAACCCCACAGTCCGTTGGTTCCTTCAATTAAATCTCTGCGCCCAAATACAACTGCCCACGGAAACAGGAAAGCCAGCTCTACATCAAAAACGATGAAGATAAGCGCCACCACGTAAAAGCGTGGGTTAAATTGTACCCAGGAGTTACCAATTGGTTCTTCACCAGACTCATAAGTTGCCAGCTTCTCCGGGTTAGGCCGATGTGGGCGTAACAGCTTTGCTGAAAACAAGCCGATGATAACAAAAATGGCACCACCAATTAGGTACAGCAGAATGGTTCCGAAGTCGCTGAGGTAAGTTTCTTTCATTGCTTTGCCGCTGTTTATACAAATTTACAATGAAATTTTGGTTTTATAAGTGCTCTTCCTTCCTCTGCTGTTCGAGCAAGTTACTATGGAAGCAGGAGCAACATAAAGTAAACAACCTTTCGCCTCACAAAGCTGTAACAGATAAACGAATATAACTGAGAACAAACCTGACACTCTATGCTTACAGGACGAGTAAATGCACCTGAGATCAGCACTGAACATGGCTGGCTGAACACTGACCGTGACTGGTCTATTAAAGACTTTAGAGGGAAAATGGTGTTGCTGGATTTCTGGACCTTTGGCTGTATTAACTGCCAGCATATAGTGCCGGACCTGAAGCAACTGGAAGAGGAATATGCTGGTTCATTAGTAGTGATAGGAATACACTCTGCTAAGTTTGACGCAGAGAAGCAGAGCGAAACTATTAAGCAGGCAATCCAGAAGTTTGGTGTGGAGCACCCGGTGGTAAACGATGCTGACTTTAAAATCTGGAACCAGTATGGAGTAAGGGCATGGCCGACGGTGGTTCTTATTGATCCGAATGGAAAAGTAATTGGGCAACATGCCGGAGAAGGTGTTTATGAGACAGTGCAGCCATACATCGATAAAATGGAGAAGGAGTTTGCAGATGTGCTGAACCGGGAACCTCTTAACTTCCTTATGGAACCACGGGAGGCATCTGTGCTGTCCTTTCCTTCTAAGCTTATCAATGACAGGGAAGGCAATGTTTACCTTTCCGACAGCGGCTATAATCGCATTCTGAAGCTAAACCAGGAAGGGCAGGTGCTGGAGGTAATTGGCAGTGGTAACAGGGGCTTCGATGACGGCAGCTATGCAGAAGCAGGTTTTTATGAGCCGCATGGTTTGGCTCTTCATGAAAACATACTCTATGTAGCCGATGCTAAGAACAATGCCATCCGGAAGGTAGACCTGGAGACAAAGCAGGTAACAACAGTGGCAGGCACAGGTGAGTTAAGTTATTATTTCTTTGAAGACAGCATTGGTGTAGGAGTTAACCCTAACAGCCCCTGGGACCTGCTGATGATAGATAACGATATGTACATTGCCAATGCAGGTAACCATCAGATATTACGCATGGACCTGAATACCGAAACGGTGTACCGCTTTGCTGGTAGTGGTAGAGAAGCCCTAACAGATGGCTCTTTACTAGAGGCTGCCTTTAACCAACCTAGCGGTCTGGCCAGCAACGGCAATGTACTGTATGTGGCTGATGCCGAAGCAAGTGCTATTCGCACTGTAAATACTAAGTCTGGAATGGTGCTTACCCCGCTTGGCAAAGGCCTCTTCGACTTTGGCGATGTAGATGGCCATGTAGACGATGCCTTGCTACAGCACTGTATAGGCGTAGAGGTAATTGATAATAATGTGTACATAGCCGATACCTACAACGGCAAAATAAAAGTACTGGACATGGAGCTGCATCGGGTACGTACACTGACAGAAGGCCTAAGCGAGCCGAACGATGTACTTTTCCTGAACGGGCAGCTGTGGGTAACCAGTACCAACAGCCATCAGTTGTTTAAAGTGGACCCTGGCACAGGAGAGAAGCAGGAGGTAACCATTTTTTTTAAATAAGTTAACATCAGCTAGCATATATTGACATTTGTTTAAGTACAGTAGTGTTACTTAAAAGAGCTATGCTACTATCTGCTTCAAAGCCTGTTGCTTCACCCGCAAAGCCTGTTGTACATGGCGTTCCTCATGCACTACATTAAATCCTAATGTCTCACCAATACGTATTTTCAGCAGTTTAAAGAACTCCACAGGAATAGCCATTTTATTCAGATTAACAGATTTGGCACCTTCCAACAAAGCCAGTAGCTCGTCCTGGTGTTTCTGAAATGCTACCATCACTTCACGGCCTAGCTTGCTGTTGTTGGGGTTCATGTGCTTTAGCGTCTTGTGCTTTTTCATATTCTGAGGCCGCATCATGACTAAAAACTTCTTGCCTATCCAGCTGTAACTGATCTCTGACTTATACATACCTTCAGGGCTAGTGGCAATGGCTTTGGCTATAGCCTGGTTGTAGTAGTTGCTATAGCGGTTCAGGTGTTCGAGGCATTCTAGTACGCTCCAGCTATCGGGAGAGGGCTTGTAATTTAAAATGTCCAGATCTAGCTGGGCAAATTGGCTGTTTACAGTTTGCTGTAAACCCTGCGTGGCTCGGAAAAGTTGCTCTAGTGTATTCATAGCAGTTATAGTTTTACTTTGTACAGCGCAAAGGTATCGAGTATCCTGATCTGAATCCTTGAGGGAAATCAAGATTTTATGGATGAAGAAAACAATATATAAGTTATACAATGACAGATGTATTTCCTATATTTAGTTGACCTAATATAAAGCCTTAGAAAATGAAAACGCTTATACTTAAAGCTGCTATGTCGCTTTTAACAGTTGGAGCCTGCTATACAAGTTCAAGCGCTCAAATAGCTATTAAAGACGAAACAGGCAGGCCGCTCATGACTAAGCAGTACACCGATGTAAAAGGATCGCCCTATTTAGCTGATGAATGGTACAAAGGAACTGTAGAATTGACAAATGGAACCATATATGATGAAATGAACCTGATGTATGATCAGGTAAAAGATGAGTTGATATTTAAAGCAGCTGGTGAACAAGCACAAGCTTTTGAGGCATCTTCAGTATATGCGTTTACTATTCATCTGCAAAAAGACGGTCTGCCGGAAGAAAAGAAAAATTACCGGAAAGGCTTTATTCCTGTTGACGGAGCGCCTGACATGGCGTTCTACGAAGTGCTTGCCGATGGCCAGACACAGCTGTTGAAAAGAACAAAGAAAGTTGTTTTTGAGGAAATACCTTACGGCTCTTCAACTAAAGTAAAAGACATAAGAGAAAGTTCTTACTACTATATTGCCAGGTCAGGTAAACTGGTCAAAATCAAAGCAGATAAAAAGTCTGTTCTGAAGGCCCTGAAAGACCAGGCGCCGGCACTGGAGAAATATGCAAAGGCTAATAAGCTAAACCTTAAAGATGACGCTGGCTTAGCCCAACTGGTAGCCTACTACAATGGCTTATGATTAAGCAGATATAAATTGTATTTACGGCTACTTTATGCGGCTTAGTGTTTCAGGAGACATACGTAGATAAGAAGCAATATACTTTTTAGGGATGTGCTGAAACAACTGTGGGCTACGCTGCATGACTCGTTGCACACGTTGTTCCGGCTCTGGTAGTAACAGGTCTACCTCACGATCAATTTTACCTACCAGTGCTTTTTCTAATTCCTGGTACCAGAATTTTTTAATATTAGGCCGCTCCTCTATCAGCTGCATAAAGTCTGCTTTACTAATGCCTAGCAGTTTACTTTTCTTGAGGGCTTGTATGTAATACGCAGATGGATTGCCATCCACAAACGACGGAAAGGAAACAAGCAGGTTATTAGGGTAAGAGAACCCCACGCAAATCTCCTCGTCGGGCAGAGGGTAATAAATACGCAGGGCACCACTGATTACAAAGTATAAGCTCTGTTCTACCTGCCCCTGCCGTATCAGAAAATCATACCTGTTCAGCTGTACCTGTTTCTTCCAGAGCGGCATTAAAGCCTCTATGTCTTCTGATGTAACGTAAGATATTTGCTGGAGGAGAGTGTGGAGCATGGTTTAAAGTCCTTTATAAATAATTTTACCCTTACCTTCTCACCTCAAACCTCTCAAACCCAATGAGGTTTTCCATCTCCTGTACCTCCACCTTTTCTACTCTTGCTCTACCAGATCCCTCCTGTGTCCACTGTTCTAACTGCTTCAAAGCATCTGGTGCTCCTTCGGCCTCCATATAAACAGTACCATCGGGTTCATTTTGTACAAAGCCGGTTAAGCCTAATGCCTGTGCTTTGTCTTTGGTGCTGGCCCGGAAGAATACTCCGTGTACCTTGCCATGCACCCGTATGGTGATATGCTTGGTATTGATGCTCATGCTGTTTTTAGGTTTATAAGCGGAATATAACTGTTTACAGAATAATTGTGGCTGAAGTTAAGCAAAACGTGTCTGACAACAGGTTTTGTTATCTGTATGAAGCAAGATATAGTTGGTTTATGAAATTTAGTTTACCTTTAGCCGATTTGGCGCATCGGGTGCCATAGAGTTAGAAAACAGAACAATGTCATTACTATTCACCGATTTTAAAAGCTGGGAGAAGCATTGCGCAGAAACAGGAGAGCCATTGTATGAGCCCGTGCTGGCGTATGAAATAGAGCAGAAAGGCCGCACTGAAGAATACGTGTGGGAGAATATTGCTAAAGCGTTTGAGGTGATGAAAGACGCAGTGCAGACAGGTCTGACGGAAGATATGCGTTCCCGTTCTGGGATGGTGAACAATAGTGCCAAGAAAGTGGCAAGTTCGCCGGTAACGGTTTTATCGCCGGAGTTTCAGATGCTGGTGTCACGAGCATTAGGGGCTAAAGAAGTTAACTCGTGCATGGGGCGCGTGGTAGCGGCTCCAACGGCTGGCGCATCAGGTATATTACCCGGTACACTTACCACACTGCAGGAACTGCATGGCCTGGAAGACAGGAAAATACACGAGGGACTTTTAGTTGGGGCAGGAATAGCTTTGATAATTGAGCAGAACGCATCGCTGGCAGGTGCTGTAGGTGGCTGCCAGGCCGAAACAGGAAGTGCGGCAGCTATGGCTTCTGGTGCAATTGTGTATTGTTTAGGAGGTAATGTAGAGCAAATATTTGCGGCTGTTGCTGTTACTATACAATGTATGCTGGGGCTAATATGTGACCCGGTAGCGGGGCTGGTAGAGGTGCCCTGTATTGTACGGAATGCCAGTGCTTCGGCTATTGCATTCTCGTCGGCGCAAATGGCTATTGCCGGTGTCAATCCTGTTATTCCGGTGGACCAGTGTGTGCAGGCACTTGGCGAGGTAGGTGAAAGCATGGAGCGTAAATACAAAGAAACGGCAGAAGGTGGCTTGGCTAATACTCTAAAGGGGCGTGAGATAGAAAACTTTGTGCTGGTGCAGGATGTAGAGATTCTGCCGGATGAAACAGAAGAGTTGTAGTTATAAGCAATTGGCCTGTTGAAAGCCTGAACTTTTATAGTTCAGGCTTTTTTGTTTTTATAAGTTAAGAAACTGGCACAATATATGAGAATGCTATATTTACATTAACGATCCATCTGCCAAAACTATAAACTGCGAAAAAACAATTTCTTACCGCAGCGTTAGCCGGCGTGCTAATGCTGTCTTCCTGCGCTGTGCCTCAAATGGCCATAGAATCTACTTTTAAAGAACAAGCCGAAGAACTTCCTATAGAAGGGCGCAAAGCATTTAACCCCAACGGTACTTTCAGTATAGGCCCCTTTACGGTAGCAAATGTTAACAGGGGCTGGAAGCATATCGGGGGCTTCTCCATATTCAGCTACAACAACGTTAGAGCCAATCAACAACATGAGTTTAATGTGCAGAACGAGCAGGGCAGCGAGTGGTATGTATTTGGGGCAAGTAACCTTCAGGAAAAGTCACTCAAATCTAATACAGGCATAACCATAGAAGTAGCGCCTAACATGGAATATTATGCCAGTTACTTCACGTCTCCCGAAAGTGGCCAATGGCACCTGCTTACCATAGACCCAAGAAATTACCTGGAGCGGGATAAGTTTGAAGGCGAACTTTCCAACGGAAGCATGACTTATAAACTAAAGCCTGTGTATAAGTTTGAAGATAAAAGCCTGCCTATGCCGGATATTATCGGCTATGAATTTAAAGATGGTGACAGCATAATAGCCGCAGTGCAGGTAGTAGACAACGGCAAAGTTTGGGTGAAAGCAGGGTTAGCGGCTGATACGCGTATGGTGCTGGCCAGCGCTGTGGCATCTTTGTTGCTCTACGACAAGCTTAGCGAGGATGTTGAACACACTGAACTTTAACAGATGGTTTCGCTGTTGCTTCTTTCAATAGTAGTAAGCTGATAGTTAATTGTTTATATTGCTGTGGCGTATAAATTACAGGTATGTTCTGGTGGTGTCTCTGTAGGTTTATTCTCCTGTTTGTTTTGTAATGATAGCTGTACATAGATGAAAAAATTCTTTTGGTGGTGTGCCGGAGCCGACGACACTATTCTGGATAAATGCTCTAAATCGGAGCATATAAAATATGCAGGTGTAGGTGCTACGGTTCTTTTTACAGGGGTATTGGCAAGTATATCCGGAGGATATGCCCTTTATACTGTGTTTGATTCAGTACCTATGGCCGTGGCTTTTGGTTTACTATGGGGTGCCGTAATCTTTAACCTTGACCGTTTTATTGTTTCCACTATCCGGAAAGAGGGCAAATTCTGGAAAGAACTGCTGATGATAATGCCCCGCATTATGCTGGCCCTGGTGCTGGCGGTAGTTATATCAAAGCCGCTGGAACTGAAAATATTTGATAAAGAGATTCAGGCAGTGCTGAAAGAAAAGCAGGCCCAACTGGCTATTGAGCACAAGGAACTGGTAGGGCAGCAATACGTGGAGGTAGATTCTATTAAAAACGAAATTGCCGGTATTCGCCAGGAAGTAGCTGCAAAGCTACAGGAACGTAACAGACTTTATGATGCGTTTGCCGCTGAGGCAGATGGCACTGGCGGTACAGGAAAAGTAGGTAAAGGCCCTATTTATGAAGAGAAGAAACAACAATATGATAAAGTTGACGAGGAGCTAAAACTGCTGCAGGCCGATGCACAGCAGCGTATAAGCCTTCGGGAGCAACGTATTTCTGACCTGATGAAGCAATATGATGCTACTGTTGCTGAAGGGCAAGCTAGCTTCTCTAATTATGATGGATTGATGGCGCGTATTAATGCGCTGGATACTTTGCCCTGGTTACCGGTGTTTTTTATTACGCTGCTTTTTATCTGTTTAGAAACAGCCCCTGTATTAACAAAGTTGATTACTAGTAAAGGGCCTTATGACGATATTCTGAAGGGTATAGAGCACGAACGCACTACTAAGGAAATGCAGCGCGTAGCAGAGCGGCAGAAGCAGTATGATACAAGGCAGGCTGTGGCAGAGGCTAAATTTACCGCCCGAACCGAATATGAAGTGGCAGCTAAGCAGGAAGAAGAAAAGCTTAAGTCTGATGCTCACCTGGAGGTGGTACGAGAGTCTGCTGCAGTCTGGAAAGAGCGAAAGTTAGCCGATGTAAACCGCAGCCCTAATGCAGCCTCAGAAGTGCTAAACGATGGGGAAGAGAACGGCTACTACAAGTGGTAATTTTATTCGGGTAAGCTCCAATACACATAAACTTATCAAAAATACCTGCAAGTGCCGATGCACCTGCAGGTATTTTTTTTGCCTGTGCAGGTAAGAAGTGGCGAAGGGCTTCAGAAATATATAACTTTGGCTCATCTTAAATTAAAAGAAAAATAACATGTCCGTTTCTAAAATGGCTCAAACTCTTATCGGTTCAGAAATTATAAAACTGGCCGGTGAGGTAAATAGCATGATAGCCCGAGGGGAGCAAATATGCAACCTGACCATAGGCGATTTTGACTCCAGTATTTATCCCATACCAGAAGAACTTAAGGAAGAAATTACAAAAGCATATGCCCAAGGTCATACCAACTATCCTCCGGCAAACGGGGTGGCAGTATTACGACAGGCTGTTGCTGCTTTCATAAAAGAAAGGCTTGGCTTAGAGTATCCTGAGAATGATATTTTAGTGGCTGGTGGTTCCCGTCCGCTTATTTACAGTGCTTATATGGCTATTGTAGACCCAGGCGATAGAGTGGTTTTCCCAACGCCATCGTGGAATAACAACCACTATTGCCACTTGTCAGGAGCTAGGCCTGTGGTAGTGCCAACAAAGCCGGAGCATAAGTTTATGCCAACCGCAGCCGATGTGGCTCCATTGCTGAAGGGGGCTACGTTGTTGGCGCTTTGTTCACCGCTGAACCCAACTGGTACTGTATTTTCTAAAGAAGACCTGGAAGCAATCTGTGACCTGGTGCTGGAAGAGAACAAAAGCCGCGCAGCAGGCGAGAAACCCCTTTACATCCTCTACGACCAAATTTACTGGATGCTTACATTTGGAGAAACAGAGCACTTTAACCCGGTGAGCCTGCGTCCTGAGCTAAAAGATTATGTGATCTTTATTGATGGCATCTCAAAATGTTTTGCCGCTACGGGAGTGCGTGTAGGCTACGGCTATGGCCCAAGTGTGGTAATGGATAAAATGAAGACCCTGGTTGGCCACATGGGGGCATGGGCGCCTAAGGCCGAACAGATAGCCACTGCCAAATATATTGGGCAAGGAGAGCAGGTGAATAGCTTTATGACAGGCTTTAAGCAGAAGGTACAACAAAGCCTGGATGTGCTGTACAAAGGCTTTAAAGATCTGAAGTCGGAAGGATATGCTGTTGATGCGGTAGAGCCAATGGGCGCTATTTACCTTTCGGTGCAGATGGATTTAGCCAGAAAAACAACAGCAGAAGGAAAGGTGCTGGAAACTAGTCAGGATATTGCTTACTACATTTTAGAAAAGGCCAAACTAGCTGTGGTTCCGTTCTCAGCTTTCGGTACTGCCAAAAGCCTAAACTGGTTCAGATTATCGGTAGGTGGAGCTTCTCTTGAGGCTATTCAGGCTTCGTTAGAGAGGCTGCGTGAGGCGCTGCAGAAGCTTAAGTAGTTGCTCTCATCAGTTTACCAATAATCAAAAAGGCCTTCTTTATTTCAGAAGGCCTTTTTGATTTGTCTTTATTGAATGGTTATCTGTCTGCTGATGCTTTCTTCTAAGGAGATTAGCGTTTCAGTACGTTGCACACCCTCAATTGGCTGCAGCTTTTCATTCAGAACTTCGCGCAGATGTTTAGTATCGCGGCAGATAATTTTGGCAAACATGCTATAAGAGCCTGTTGTATAGTGTAGCTCTACAATTTCAGGTATTTGGCGCATTTGTTCTACAGCGTCTTTATACTCTGAACCTTTCTCCAGATATACTCCAATAAAAGCGCAAACGTCGAAGCCAACAGCTGATGGGTTTACGAGTAGCTGTGCTCCCTTAACTACACCCATTTCGTTTAGTTTCTTCATGCGCACATGTATGGTGCCTCCAGAAACACCTAGTTCTTTCGCGATGTCTGTGTAAGCACGAGTAACATCTTTCATGAGGAGCTGTAAAATCTGGCGGTCCAGATTATCGATTTCATAATTCATACGCTGCTACTTTTTATTAAATTTGTAATATAGCCAACAATTTGGGGGTAAAATTACTGAAAATTTAATTTTAAAAATTATAATTAAAAGACTTTAAATTTCTCTTTACTGAATGGCAGTTATTTTTGTTGCTTCACTAACATACGTTAGCAAAATTACAAAAAAACATTCAATCTCAATTAAAAATGTTAAAAGAGTTGTGGAAGAATTTTTTGTAGGGAGTTGTTATGTAATGGTGAGCAGCTGCTTATGTTGAGTAGATGTGGGAAATTAGTGGGTGAGCATAAAAGAAGCGGGAAGTACTAAGAGTTAGCAGAAGCAAGAAGTGGCAGGCTGAATGAGTATCAAGCACAGAGCCAATAAAAGAACTGCCCTGCTTACCAGTAAGCAGGGCAGTTCTTTTATTTTCGTCTTTCCTTCCAGAGTTGGTTAAAAGACTTTGCAGGTAATTTGAGTGGTTCACGGCGTTTGCTCCACGTATCTTTTAGCACCTGTTTAAGGACAAAGTTTTTTATGCTGGCAGGAGCTAAGTTTAGCAGGGTACGGTTTTTCATTGCCTTTTTCCAAAGCATAAAAGTTGTTTGCTCCTGCTTGTCGGCTAGCCCCTGATCAACACTTTGCCTGCGGTTTAGCAATAGTATGTTGTGTATGTTTATTTTAACGGGACAAACTGATGTACAGGCACCACATAGGGAACTGGCAAAGCTTAAGTGTTTATTCTCGGCCATGCCATCGTAATGAGGTGTGATAACTGAGCCAATAGGACCGCTATACGTGCTTTCGTAGGTGTGGCCGCCAATGTTCTTGTATACCGGGCATACATTGAGGCAGGCGCCACAGCGGATGCAGTTTAAGGCTTCACGCTTTTCAGGCAGGCTAAGCAGCTCTGTACGGCCATTGTCAAGCAATATCACATACATTTCTTCCGGGCCGTCTTTCTCCTGTGGCTGGCGAGGCCCTGTCATAACAGTATTATAGACTGTCACATTTTGCCCCGTGCCGCTGGTGCTCAGCAAAGGCCAGAAGAGATCTAAGTCCATAATAGACGGAATCATCTTCTCAATGCCTACTATGGCAATATGTGTTTTAGGAAAAGAGGTGGAAAGACGGGCGTTGCCTTCATTTTCAGTTACGGCTATACCGCCAACATCTGCAATCAGATAGTTAGCGCCCGTAATGCCTACTTCTGCCGCTGTATACTTGTCGCGGAGCAGTTTACGTGCCGTTAGTACCAGCTCTTCTGCATTATCGGTAGGGGCAATCTTTAGCTTGCGGACAAACAGGTCTGCAATGTCTTTTTTAGACATGTGCATGGCGGGCGTTACAATATGGTAAGGCCGCTGTTCTGCCAGCTGTACAATGTATTCCCCTAAATCAGTTTCTACTGTTTCAATGCCATTCTTCTCCAGGTAGTCGTTCAGGTGTATCTCCTCCGTGCTCATGGACTTAGATTTTACTACCGAACGGGCGCGTTTCCGCTTCATAATTTGCCCGATCTCGCGCAATGCCTCCTCTGCATCCCGTGCCCAGATAACCTTACCACCACGGGCTGTAAAGTTTGACTCGAATTCCATTAAATACTTGTCCAGGTTATTAATGGTATTCGTTTTTATATATGATGCCCGTTCACGGGCCAGTTCATGATCTGTATACTGGGTAAGGCCCCGCTGTACAGCAGCATTGTATTTGCCGATGTTAAATTTAATGGTAGCACGATGGCCTAAGTCAAATGCTTTTGTTTCCGAATCTAATAGAAACTGTTTCAGTCTACTCATATAATACTTCCCTACGGTCTTTCTTGAAATTATACTGATCTTTAAAAGAAAAACACCCTAAAGTTAGGGTGTTTTCTTAAAAGCCAATAAGGCTAAATGCTTTTTATGTTTAACGCTGCTTACAGAGGTGTTAGTATATTATTTCTTATTGCTATCTACTACAATGCGGTTATCGCGGTTAGCCAGCTCCCATGCCACGTGGAACGCCAGTCTTGCTACCTTCTCTGCACTTTCAAAAATAATTTTATCTACTTCATCACCTGGCTTATGATAGTCATCGTGTACGCCATTAAAGTAGAATACAATCGGAATGCCATGCTTAGCGAAGTTGTAGTGGTCAGAACGATAGTAGAATCTGTTTGGATCATTCTCATCGTTGAAAGTATAATCCAGATCGAGGTTGATATATTTCTCATTCATCTCCCGGTTTATCTGATCCAGCTCAGAAGATAGTTTATCAGCGCCAATTACATAAATGTAATTGCTGTCGTTGGTTTTCTCATGGTCGTAGTCCATGCGGCCGATCATGTCTATGTTTACGTCGGCTACTGTGTTTTCAAGCGGGAATATCGGGTTTTCAGAATAGTACTCAGAGCCTAATAACCCTTTTTCCTCGCCGGTAACTGTCATAAACAGCATGCTGCGTCGAGGACCAAAGCCATCTTTTTTAGCCTGTGCGAAAGCTTCGGCAATTTCTATTACTGCTACAGTACCGGAGCCATCATCGTTAGCACCATTAAATATTTTGTCACCTTCTAATGATTCATCCATGCCAACGTGGTCGTAGTGAGCTGTTACGACCACTACTTCTTCTTTCTTGTCTGTGCCTTCGATAAAGCCCAATACATTTTCAGTTGATAGGGGAGAGACAATGCGCTCTGTTCTTATTTTTACATCTTTTGCAGCAGTAAAGTTTGACGCTACCAACTTGTTTGCTGTTGATACCTGAGTGGCATAGCCAAAAAGTTTATCAGGAGTAGTGCCCAGCAAAGTAGCTCCTACTACTGGAGATACAAAAGCCGTAGTAGCCTGCGTCTGTGGTCCAGAACTTGGAAGGCTTACAGACGGATGACTGGCATAAGCCTTGTAACGTTGTGTCAGGCTGTTAAACTCTTCAGGAGAGGTGCCTGTTACGATAAGCATGCTTTCAGCACCGTGCTTAGTGGCTGCATCTCTTTTTCTGCGGTAGTCCCGGCCCCAGTCAGAAGCTTTGTCTGTGCCACTGATAAGAAAATTGCCGTTGCTGCCTTTCGGTTCACCAGCCAGTACTACGACCATTTTACCTGTCACATCCAGGCCGTTATAGTCGGAGTATTGGTCGCTGTCGATGCCGTATCCTGCAAACACCACATTGGCTGCTTTCTCATCTTGGTAAGCAGTGCCGCCTAACACGAAAAAGTCCTGCATCATCAGAAACTTCTCATTGCCTACATTTATGTAACCTGTTCCCCATTGGCTCTGCTCCAGGTCAAAGCTCTGGTAGTAAGGATTGCTGCCATCTTTTACAGGGCCTGCTAAGCCATCTTCGCTAAACTCGCGGGAGATGTACTCTGCGGCCATTTTCTGGCCTTTCTCACCTGTGTTACGCCCTTCATATTCATCAGAAGCAATAACATGCAGGTGCTTAGACAAATCTGCTGCCGTAACGGTGCTGGCATATTTAGGAGCTGCCTCGCTTAACTTGGCAGCATCGGTTACTGGGTTTTGAGAAGAATTGGATGGAGCCGTTGCACAGCCCGTAGCCAACAACGCTGCCAGTCCATAGGCTGAGAAGTGATTGTACTTCATTTTATTATAATGATTTTTATATGGATAGATTAGGATACTGTTTTGATATTAAAACGGTTGCAAAGGCTGCAACACCTTCTTTTTTGCCTACAAAGCCTAAATGTTCGGTGGTAGTGGCTTTAATAGAAATATCATCTTCCGGAATGCCCATTACTTCTGCCAGGCAGGTTTTCATGGCCGGAATGTGTGGGTTTACCTTTGGCTCCTGAAGGCAGATGGTAGAGTCTATGTTACCAATCTCGTAGCCTTCCATAGCCAATAAATGGACTACCTCTTTCAGTAGAATTTTGCTGTCTATGCCTTTGTATTTAGGATCTTTATCAGAGAAGTGATAGCCAATATCGCGCATATTAGCTGCGCCTAGCAGAGCATCGCAGATAACGTGTATTAGCACATCGGCATCGGAATGGCCCAGAGCACCATGCGTATGCGGAATTTTAATGCCACCTAACCAGAAGTCTAACCCTCTCTTTAGTTGGTGCACATCATAACCGAAGCCGGTTCTTATCTTAAGTTTCATATATGAGTACTGAAATATAAAATACTGTTGAGCTTCCTGTAAGAAGAAGCTCTAAAAGGTAAATGTACTGGATTTAGACTTTAGGTGGTAGTAGTGCAGCTATTTTTTGATGTTTATACTTCAAATCTGCGCACATCAGAGTACTCTAGTAGCTTAAGTGAGAGCTTTTATAGTGAACAGGTTTGTCTGATTCTCTCCAATGTTCCTGTAGCTACAAGTATAAACATCTTATAAAGCCCTGAGAGCGTATGAAATATGGGATATAAGATAGTTAAGTTTACGCATAAAAGAATTTAGGCACATGATAAGCACAGGAGCCTCGTCTGCTGTTTCTTTCTGCAGCACAATAGCGCATATTCAATGAAGCATGAATACACACATTTTACCGAAACAGGTCGCTCAGTAAGAGTAGGTGCTGTGATTGGAGTCGGTGTTATGGCAGCAATAGATGAAATTGTTTTCCACCAGTTGCTGGCATGGCACCACTTCTACGACCAGTCTACACTGGCTATAGGCTTACTGACAGACGGCCTGCTTCATGCGGTGGAATTAATAGCGATAGTAGCTGGCTTTTTTATGTTTGCTGATTTACGCCGACATCATGTTCTCGGGCCGGTGTGGGCATGGTCTGGTTTCTTTCTCGGGGCAGGTAGCTTCCAGGTTTTCGATGGTATCATAGATCACAAGGTGCTGCGGTTGCATCAGGTACGTTATGGCGTTAACCTTTTACCGTACGACCTGCTATGGAACCTGGCAGGAGGTGTTCTGATAGGAGTTGGTGTTTGGCTGCTGTTTAGGGCAAAGTCAATAGCGCATTCTACAGGTACAAACAAAAGAACACCTTAGATTATGGAACATCACCATACAGCCTCTACTCATACTATATCAGCGTTCATGCCTTTGTTAATTGTAGCTGGTGTACTGATTATATATCTTGTTGCTGTAATACGCCAACATAGGTTGGGGTATAGCTGGAGTAAATGGCGTACAACCAGTTGTGTTGCTGGGGTTGCCTTACTTGCGGTGGCGATGCTACCATCGGTAGTTAACTATGCGCATTATAACATAAAAGGCCACATGGTACAGCACCTGCTGATAGGTATGCTTGCTCCGCTGGGTTTGGTGCTTGCAGCACCGGTTACGCTCGCGTTGCGTACTTTACCAGTCAAAACTGCCCGTTTTGTTACTGCTATACTGCGTAGTAAGCTATTCCACTGGCTTAGCCATCCGGTTACGGCACTCGTGCTGAACATTGGTGGCATGTACCTGCTGTACCTGACGCCTCTTTACAGCATGACATTAACTCAGCCTTATTTGCATCATCTGGTGCACATTCATTTCCTGGCTGCTGGTTATTTGTTCGTTTGGGCTATTGCAGGTCCTGACCCTGCTCCCGATCGGCCAGGAATCCGAACTCGCCTGGTTGTGCTGTTCATAAGCATCGCTACCCATGCTTATCTTAGTAAATTTATGTATGCTTATGTCTGGCCTCGTAATACGCCTCATGATGTAGAGCAGATTCGTTCTGCTGCTAAACTAATGTATTATGGCGGCGACCTGTCCGAGTTACTTTTAGCAGTTGCTTTATTTGCAATGTGGTATAAGAAGAGCAGCCGATACACTATTTGCGTTCAAAAGTAGCCTGATGTATTGTATATAAATCAAATAAAATACTGGAGTAATTAACTTACATAGGCGAAGTTTGCCTTGTCTATAATGTACAGTTGTAACTAATGCCTATATTTACAGCCTGTTATATTTTTGCAGGCCCTTGTAGTGTGTTTATTGCATGACGCAAAGTTTTGATACAGAGTTTATCTTTAAGTGCTTTTTTGAAGGAGTTCTTTTTGCCCAGTTGGTTTATGTTGTTTTCCACCTGTGTGTTCATAACAATAGGCGGGATTACCTTTATTACCTGCTGTACCTTCTTTCTTCTGTTGCCTACTTTCTGTACAAAGACTTTATGTTTTATAAGTTGGGCTGGAAGTATGGCGGCTACCCTTACCCCCACAATGGTCTAAACTATGTGCTGGCCAACATCATGCACTTTACTTACCTGAAGTTTGTAAAGCATTTTATCGGCACTAAAAAGAAGTATCCTTACATTCATAGGGTTGCCTTTGCACTTACCAGGTTCATCATGTTCTTTATCATACTTAACATTCTGAGTATGATATTCTTTAAAACATTGGTGCCTGCTTATGTGCAGTATGTCTACTCTGGTACCTTGGCTATTGTGACATTTGCCCTTATATACAGAATGTTCCTGCGGCGTAACACCCTTATCAACTATATTATTTTTGGTAGTGTTATGTATGCCCTTTGTTCTCTGATAAGTCTCGTTGTGGCCGTAGCGCACATGAACGGGTATTTGCCGACGTTTGAGGGTTCCCTGACCATTGTGCAAATAGGTGTAATGCTGGAGGTGCTTTGCTTTACAGCCGGGCTTGCCCATAAATCAGTTATTGTAGAAACAGAGCGGAATTTATCGCAGCAAAGGCTTTTGCAGGAGATGGAGCGAAATAAAAAGCTGGACGAAGACCTGCAGCATATAAGGGACAAAATTTCCCAGGATCTGCACGATGACATAGGAGCTACACTCACTGCCATATCTGTTTATAGCGATGTAGCACAAAAGTACCATCAGCGTGAAAATCCACAGGGTGTGCTGGATATGCTAAACCAGATAGGAGGTACAGCACGCCAGATGGTGAACGACATGCGTGACATTGTGTGGATGATAAATCCTAAGAATGATGAGCTAAGTGCCTTGTTGGATAAGATACACATATTTGCCTCCACCATAGTTTTAGGAAAGGACATCAGGTTGCATTTTGCTGTAGCACAGGAGATAAAGGACCTGCGTTTAAACATGCAGATGCGAAGAGACATGTATCTGGTAGTGAAGGAAGGAGTTACGAATGTAGTGAAGCACTCAGAGTGCAGGAATCTATGGATTTCTTTCATCTATGAGAGAGAATACATACTTTTGGTTGTTAAAGATGACGGTAAAGGCTTTTCTCTTCAGGAGGGCAGCAGGGGTAATGGAATTTACAATATTGAAAAACGCGCCCGTCATCATAATGGCAAACTGAGCATAAAAAGTGATGCATTAGGATCAACTTTAGAGTGTCAGTTTGAGTTAAAGTAGCAGATCAAGCCTCAGAATAGCTGTATGGGACAAAAAATCAGAATAGGAGTAGTAGAAGACAGTCAGGTTTTTGTAAAATCACTAGAGCTATACTTTTCTATGTCTGACTCAGTTGAGATGGCTTTTGCAACAGATGAGTTAGAAGCAATTCCTGAACTGTGCAAGAAACACAAGCCTGATGTAATCCTGATGGATGTAAACTTAGGTTACTTTACAGGAATAGAAGGTTTAAAACTGGTTCTGCAAACTTCCCCCCATATTAAAGTGCTGATGCTTACTGCCATCAGTGACGATAAGAACTTGTTTGATGCCATTGCACACGGAGCCAGCGGGTATTTACTAAAAGGTATACCCGCAAGTGATGTGGAGTCTTCCATCATAGAAACTTATAAAGGTGGTGCCCCGATGACCCCCATTGTCGCTTCCCGGATTCTGCAGGTGTTCCGGCAAAATAACCTGTCACAGCGTCCCCACGAAGACCTGACTCACCGCGAGAACGACATTCTCAAAGCATTGGTAAAAGGCTTATCTTATAAGCAGGTGGCCACAGAGCTAAACATTAGCCTGGGCACTGTGCGTACCCACATCGAACATATCTATGCAAAGCTTGGGGTAAACAGTAAAGCCGAGGCCGTGGCTAAGTTTCTCCAGGGGCTGAAGTAGTTAGTTTTACTACTTGTAGTGTAAAAGTATTTCCTGCCTCTTAATTATATTTTCACAGAGTTCTTTCTTTTTACTAATCATTTTATTGTAATAGTTATATTCTTCTTTGTACAATCCGATATTTATCGGATTGTACTGATATTTATCTTGAGGTAGTTTTGTGCCTGATCGATAGTTTGATTTTTTGAAGAAAATGCTATCCGTGATTTTAGAGTTCACTAGTGTAAATTAGCAGTTCAATGAAACGCCTCAAGAAGGAATAGGTTGTTGTAGAATGTGTGCAATCTAGAGTTTATATAACTCAGCATAAGATACAAATCAACTAATCAGAACAGTAAGAATGACATTATGGCTAGGTGTGTAACTGCGTTATGCCTATAAGAGATAAGTCTCAATTTGTATTGTTCCGATAGATTAACTGTCGTGCCTCAAGATAGTTTATTTTTTAATTTATAAGACTGTGTTGATGAATGATAAGCTGTAGTGCAAATTTATGACACACTACTAAATCTATTCTTTATACAGATGAACTCATTAATATAAGTAGTAAGACTTTCTAACATGTACTACAATTAAAATAATCATATAATAAAACTTTTACTAAACCAACCCTTTTATGAACACCTTTCAGTACCCTCTATCCAGAGAGGGAGATCTTCAACAGCATCAGTTATTATATTCCTGATCCTCTACATGTATGTGACTATGTATCTCTGGAACATTTCTAACATCTGGCTAACGTATTGATCTTTTGATTTAATAATCAATTATAACTCTTAAAATCTAACTTAATGAAAAGACCCTTATCTATTTAAAACGATTTTCTGCTTTACGCATTGTTAATGGTCTATTGGTTGCAGACCTCTTTTTTATGCCATCGGCGATTCAAACGAATTTGTTGCCAATATTCAATTCTTTATTAACCAAAGATTCAATCCAGGAATGCATTCTCTTTCCACTCACTGCCAAAGGGACAGTTGAACTGGAAAAGCACGTTCTTCTGAATGGGTAAATTATTTATGTTTCGTAATAATCTCAAAGTTATTAAATGAGAAAACTTTTACTACTTATTATAGCTGTGTTGTCAGGGTGGATAGCATCAGCTCAAGTAACTACCTTCCAAAATCTATATAACGGTCCTCGGTGGATGACTTTTATGAACATAGATCATAGTGGTGATCTGTTATATATGAAGTCCGTCTCTCAACCAACAACTGGTGTAAACAGTTTTACCTGTGTCCTTAGTCGTTATAATACTACTACAAACCAGGAAGTAGCGACTGTTACCTTACTAAACGTTCCAGGATATGATTATGGTACTCATATTGTATTCACTCCAGGGAAAAATGGTATTGTCTGTGACGAAGCTGGAAATCTATACGTGACAGTATACAATTCAAATAAAGTATATCGCTTTGATGGGCCGATACCAACTTCAGGAAATGTAACGAAGGAAATTTCTTACACTTATACTGTGCCAGGCTCTGGTAGTGAAACTGTGTTAGCACTTGACCTTATAGGCAATTTGTTTATAGGCAGAGGCACGGGGGTCTTCAAAATACCAGTGGCAAATTTAACAACAAACACAGAGCCTTCTTTAGTTTTTAATGCTTCTTCCATTACTATCAACGATATAGATTTTAAAGATGGCAGCGTTTATTTAGCTAGTGGTGGTACTAAGCTAGCAAAATATTCTGCTAAAGGAGTTCTGAGGAAACTATTGAGTTTGGCGAGATAGGAACAAACCTTTGGTCTGCCGAAGTAGCATCAGATGGTGCAATTTATTACCTGACAGGTAATAATAGTGCATTCATAAAATATGACGTAGCGAGCAAAACCAATAATGTTTTTGCTGGCCTCCCTGGTGAAGCTGGCAGCCAAGAGGATTTATCTACTACCCCACCATATTCGGAAGCACGCTTTAGCCGTCTTATTAATATGAGCTTAAGTAAGAGTGGTCTTTTGTTTGCCTATGATGAAAGCAATAGCAAGATATATAAAATTGTAGCCAGCTCACCTTATCAGGCAGGAAGGCTTTTTGAAGTACCTAGTGCGCCAGCTCAAGTTACCGCTTTATCCGACAATGCTAAAGTAGAGTTAACATGGGAGGGTAATGCTGCCGCTGAGAATGTTACTGGCTATAACGTGTACCGTGGTACCACCGCTAATACAGTCAATGAGAAGCTAAATACTTCTTTAGTAACAGGCACTACTTTTACTGATAATGCCGCTGTTAATGAAGTTACTTATTACTATGCTATAACTGCTGTAAATGATGCCGGTGAAAGTTTAAAATCAGGAGATGTGACTGCAACACCAAGAGTACCTAGTGTTAGTACATATCCTGTTACAGCTTTTACTGGTACCGGAGATAAAGCTTATTCTGAAGGAAATAGTAATGAAGCAGTCAGTGCAAGTATAAATGCTCCTTGGGGAATAACAAGGGATGCTAGTGGTAACACTTACATAGTTGATGCAGAAAACTATTGTATCAGGAAAGTTACTGTTGATGGTATAATTAGTGTTGTAGCTGGAACACCTGGTGTAACCAGTAGAGATGAGGCTAGTGGCCCTGCCCTTAGTGCAAAGTTTTCTTATCCTATGGGAATAGCTGTGGATGCTGATGGCAATCTTTATGTAGCTGATAATGACAGAATCTATAAAGTAGATCAAAAGACTCAAAGCATAAGTAAGATAGGAGATGTGTTTGCATGTAATGGGTTAGCGTTATCTAATGGGGTCCTTTATGCAACAAGCCTTACCTCTCATACATCAACGGCTGTCGGACAAATTATTAAGATTGATCTAACTAATTACAACACAAACACAATTGCAATAGGCGGGCACCCTCAAGCAGTTGCTATAGATGCTTTTGGGAATTTGCTAAGCCTTGATAATTCATCAGGGTTATTAAAAAAAGTAGATACCAATGGGAATATTGTAACTGTAGCCAGCGGGTTTCCATATGCTGGAGGAATTGCATTTGATAAAAATGGCAACGTGTATGTTACTTCATGGGACTCTAACATTTATAAGTTAGATGCAGGTACTTATGCTAAAAGCATTATAACAGTACCAAACAGTGAATCTTTAGTGGGTGTTGTTTCAGATGAAAAGGATAATTTGTACGTAACGGATTATAGTAAAAATCAAGTATTTAAAGTTATATTTTATCTTGATGCTCCGATAAATCTTAATACAACTGCAGGTAACGGGAAAGTAGATTTAACCTGGGATGCAGTAAAAGATGCCACCAGCTATAAGATATACTATGGGGAAAATGCTAATAATCTTTCCTCGGTTGAGTCTACAGTTTCAGGGACTTCAAAAACTATAAGTGGACTAAATAATGGAACAACTTACTATTTTACAGTTGTATCCGTAAATGAAGGCGTGGAAAGTAATCCTTCAGCAACAGAAAGTGCTGTACCGGAAGCTTTATCAACAGCACCAGCTTTTACCTCCACACCAGTAATAAATATTAACGAAAATACTCCATATTCTTATCCACTTGCTGCAACTGATGTTAATGGAGATGCATTTACGTTTTCAGCAGACAAGATACCCTCATGGCTTAGACTACAACAAAGTCCTATAACAGAATTTGGAGATGCTATCACTAAACCGGGGGCTATGGCTTATGATGATAAAGGGAATCTCTATGTAACTAATTCTTCTTTTAGTGATGCCAAGATCTTTAAAATAAGTCCGGACGGTACTACAACTATATTAGCTGACAGAGCTAACGGTACTATTTTTAGTATGATAGTTCATGACAGGTACTTATATATTCCCTATTATGATTATAATAAAATTACTCGTCTAAGCTTAGATAATCCTGAGAATGGTGAAGAAGTTTTTCTAGATTATTATTCAGGTGCTATGCTTCTGGCTGTTAAGGACAATGATTTATACATAGCGAGCTCATTCTCTTTACGAAAAGTAAACTTTGAAACGAAAGTTAGTAGCAACATAGCATCTACAGATAAACTGTTTCAAGGTATATGTTTTGATAAGAACGGAATTTTATATCTAACAGCTGATAACAGTGTTATGAAATATGAAGATAATAACTTTACCGCTGTCTATAGTGGTTTGTTATCTGCTCAGGATATTCAGTTTGATTCAAAAGGTGATCTTTTTATTACTACAGGAAATGGGATAATAAAAGCATCAGCTTCTTCTTATTCGTCTGTTTATGAAGGAGAAGCCAGAAGAATGTTGCTTACACCTCAAGGGATACCCGTTTTTACGCCACTAAGTGGAAATAATGTACTTAAGTTACAGCAGTCCTCAGCCTTGGTAGGTGTACCCACTCATGCTAATGTAGGCTCTCATGATGTTATTTTGAAAGTAAGTGACGGCACGCTTTTCTCAGAACAAAGTTTTACCATCACGGTAAAAGATGTTACAGCTCCAACTGTAGCCGTAACCTCTAGCCAATCATCGCCAGCGAAAGGAGATTTCCAAGTTACCTTTACCTTTAGTGAAGAAATAGCAGGTTTTGCGGTGGAAGATGTTACAGCGGTCAATGCTACAGTTTCCGACCTGCAAACTACAGATAACTTAACATTTACGGCTAAAATTGATCCAACTTCCGACGGTGAAGTTAACCTTAAAGTAAAGGCTGCCGCGGTAACGGATAAGGTTGGTAACCCTAACATTGCATCAGACCTATTCTTGCTCATCTACGATGGAGCACCGTTAGGTTATGCTGTTTCCTTCAATGAAGCCTTAATAAACGCCGATAATTTAACCTCCGCGTCTTTGCATGTAAGTGGAGCCGAGATAGGCACTACCCTATTTTACTCTATCAGCAGCAGCAAAGGTGGAGACCCTGTGGCGGGCAGTATCATAGTATGGAATGTTGAGTTCGACATTATCCCTCTGGACCTTTCTGGCCTTAACGATGGCACGTTAACAGTAAGTATGTATCTCGAGGATGCGGCAGGTAACAGGGGAGATGAGGTTACGGCGCAGGCTGAGAAGGCTATGCGCAAGATTATCTCTGTGCAGGTACCAGAAGTTATCAAGGTGCCTCTTAAGACGACTTATGAGAAGCTTCCGCTTCCTCTAACAGTAGAAGTTACTTATGCCACAGGCGAGAAAGAGCAAATAGAAGTTATCTGGAACCAGGGCGTTTATACTGGCTTGGTGCCAGGGGTGTATACACTGACAGGCCAGCTGGTTCTTCTGCCTAAGACATCAAATTTGGGTGGTATAGTAGCCACAGTGGAAATTGAAGTGGTGAGCGAACTTGATATTATAAATGCCTTCTCGCCAGACGGGGACGGAATCAACGATACATGGGTTGTGCCGAATCTGAGATTTTACAACAACGTGGAGATCGAGGTGTTCGACCGCTCAGGTGTACGCCTGTTCAGAACGACTAATCCTGAGGAAGGGTGGAATGGCCAGGACAGAAACGGCCAGGTGCGCCAAGGGGCCTTCTTCTATATTATCCAGGTGAAAGATACAGGCATGGTGAAGAAAGGTGTGGTAACAGTTCTTAAGAAGTAATCAAAATGAAAAAGTATATTATAGCAATTGCTGCAATTATCTCTGCTTTGGGCGCACAAGCCCAAAGCAGAAAACATATCGCTAATTTCTCGTTGTTTCAGCAGTACTACAACCCTGCGCTGACAGGTTATGAGGGATCTATGGTGAAAACCTTTTACCGCAACCAGTGGTCGGGCTTTGAGGATGCTCCTAAAACTGTCTTTGCCTCTGGTGAGTTGGATTTGGCAGACCTGTCGGCATGGAAGAATGACGGACAGCTGAAAACCCGTGAAGAAGGAAGTTATGACCGCCAGGCGGGGGCGCGGCATGCGTTTGGGCTGGCCGTACTGCACGATGAGTTTGGGCCATTTACTGAAAGCCAGATACAGTTGGGCTACGGTTCTCGTGTGCGTCTGAGTGAAACGGTAAGTCTACGCTGGGGCTCTGCGCTTGCTTACAGTACTCAACTCCTGGACGGCAATAGGCTAACTGTAGATGAGAAGAACGATCCGCAATACCTGGGCACATTGGGCAACAGCAGCCGCTTCAGCAAGCTGGACCTGAACCTGGGCCTGATGCTGACGGCGGACAAGTTTTACTTTGGCTACGCTGTGCAGGATATAATGAAAGGTGGTTTGGTTACTTCCGGAGATGACTTTATGAAGGATACCTATACGCGAAAGCATATTGTGCAGGCTGGTTACCGCACGGTAGTATCAGAGCAGGTGGGGCTGGTGGTAAACGGCATCTGTCAGTATGACAACAAGCTGGGAGAGACAGTGGAAGGGCAGGTGAAGGCTGTGTACCAGAACATGTTCTGGGTAGGTGGTGGTTACCGCAAGGACTTGGCCTACACTGTTAACGCCGGCCTGCGGCTGAATCAGCTTAAGGTTGGTTATGTTTATGAAATGCCAACAGGCGATGCTGGCTCTATTAACCAGAACACGAACGAGATCATGCTTACCTACAACCTGGTGGCGATAAAGTTTCCCAAGTTTGGAAGAAGTGTAACTATCTGGTAACCTAAAGAAACAAGGACATGAAAAGACACATTTACACAATAGCCTTGCTGTTGACTGTTGCCAGTGCGGCACATGCACAAACATCTATCAAAGAAACCCGTGAGAAGGTGGCTGATGTACTGCTTTTTAGAGAAAACCTACTCCTTACAAAACAGGAAAGCGATGGGCAGTTTATCTATCTGGAGCGGCCTGGGAGCAAGGAGGCGCAGAAGGAACCAAACCTGAACACAGGTCATATAAATGCTGTTGTTGGCGGAAGCCCTGCTGTCGGTGAGTTGTACGTGTACCAGAAGAGCAGCCGCAGAGACGAAAAAATTTCCATCTACCAATATGTTAATGGTGCTTTTGAGAAGAAGGAAGAGCGTGCGCTGCCCCGGATGCGCAATAACTCCTATAACTTAGGCCTCTACTTAACAGAGGATAAAAGTAGCCTTTATATCTCGGCTGAGCTAGGCAAGAGCTATGGGCACGATGACATTTACCTAAGCAAATGGGAGAACGGCAAGTGGACAAAGCCCAAAAATATGGGTAAGAAAATAAACACACAAGAGGCTGAGTTTGCACCCTTTATCATGGGGGATTCGCTTTTCTTTTCCAGAAAAAAAGATGCTGATGCATATGTGTACGGTGTAGCACTTAACCCATCAGGAATAGTGTTAGGAGAGCCTGCTAAACTTTCGGGAAGCATAAACAGAGAAAATGGTTTCAATGCATACTACAGAAGAAGTAATGAGCAGGCTACATGGCTTACAGTTGCTAATTCAGTTAACCCTGCAGAGGCGGTTTACACAGCTTATACCTTAGGAGAAGGCAGCAGGAAAGCTGAATTGGTACAGGAGGAACCTCTGCCTTTACAGCCAGTTAAGAAAGATTCGATTGTTCCTGTTCCTGCCAAAGCTAGCCAAGAAAAAGTCACTGCCGCTGACCTGGTGCTACATTACAGCTTTAACGAAGTTTTTGCGGTAGATACTGAGTTAAAGAAGCTTAACAAACTGTTAGCAAGACAGGCGAACGGTGCGGCAATCAATATTAAAAGTTATTCCGATGCCACTGGTAGCCAAGAAGCAAGGCAACGTGTCAGCTTCAAAAGGGGAGCTTATGTGAAGTGGTACATAGATAAATATTTTCCTGGAAAGTCATTTCTGATCAATACAGAGAGCGTAGTAATCGAAGAGAAGGGGAGTGAGCAAAGAAGAACGGAAATAATTATTGCTAAATAGCGTTTTCTCTTTTACAAAAACAACGGCAGCACCTGAACTTCAGGTGCTGCCGTTGTTTTATGCGTTTGATGGAGGTAGACTTCCTCTTGCCTAAAAACAGTAATAGCCAGCTACCCAAGAGTAACTGGCTGTGTACTGTATGTATATATGTAAAAGCGCCTTGGGCTTAGGCCTTACTTCCATTAGGGAAGAATAATCGATATAGCCTTCGGTGCTGAAGAGTTAAGCTTGTGGCACTTCTTCTAAAGTAGGGTAATCTGTGTAGCCTTTTGAACCGATAGCATAGTAAGTGTTGCGATCAGACGGTGTCAACGGTGCATTTTTAGAAAATCGCTCTGCAAGGTCCGGGTTCGAGATAAATGGCACCCCAAAGGCAACCATGTCAGCATCTCCGTCTTCAATTACTTTATTGCCAGTTTCCTGTGTAAAACCTTTGTTTATAATCAGGTTGCCCTTGTAAAGTGGGCGGTAGCGTTTTGCTATGTTAGGTTCAGCAAATGGCACATCTGTTACATCTGAAAAAGGCTCAGATAAATGCAGGTAAGCCAGGTTATAGTCATTCAGCTTCTCTACAATGTAATCGAAAGTCGGGATGGTTTCTTCGTTTACTGTTATTCCAAACTGGTTGTGCATGCTTGGGTTCAGGCGTACACCAACATGCTCAATAGGCATTACTTCTTTTACAGCGTCTAGCACCTCAAACAATAAACGGGCTCTGTTCTCTCTGGACCCACCATACTCATCAGTACGGGTATTAGAGCAAGTCACAAAGAACTGGTGAAAAAGGTAACCATTAGAAGAGTGAATCTCTACGCCGTCAAAACCAGCCTCTACCGCATTCTTCGCAGCGTTTTTAAAATCCTGTACGATCTGCTTAATTTCCTCTACTGTTAAGGCGCGAGGTGTAACAGTCGGCTTAAAACCTTCTTCCGTGAAAGCCTGATCATTTGGATTAATAGCAGAAGGAGCTACAGGAAGTTCACCATTCAGCAGGTCCGGGTGCGAGATGCGACCCACATGCCACAACTGTGCAAATATTTTGCCTCCTTTATCATGCACGGCCTTTGTTACTTTCTTCCAGCCTTCTACCTGTGTTTCAGTATAAATACCTGGAATGTTGATATAGCCAATTCCTTGTTCAGAAACCGGTGTGCCCTCTGAAATGATAAGCCCGGCACCAGCACGCTGCTCATAATATGTAGCTATGAGGTCAGTAGCCGCTTTTTCGGGGTTGTTGGCACGCGTACGTGTCATGGGGGCCATAACAACACGGTTCTTTAGTTCCAGGTCGTGTAGTTTTATAGGTTTTAAAAGTGCTTGTGTCATGTCTGAGTTAGATAGTTTAGGGAGTTAAAATTTAACATGAGGCAAAGCAAAGACTTCGTATTTATGTTAAATTTTAATTCCTAATTCATAATTTTATTTTAATCCCAATCAGGGGCAAAGCCAGGGTTTACCACACGCTTATTTTGTTCGCGCAGCTTATCTATTTGGGTTACCTCGTCCTGGCTAAGTTCAAAGTCAAAAATGTTTAAGTTCGACTTCATGTGGCTTTCCTTAGACGAACGTGGGATGGCTAGAACACCATCCTGTTGCATAAGCCAGCGCAATGTTATCTGCACCTCGTTCTTGCCATACTTATCAGCAATAGCTTTAAGTGCCTCGTTACCTAACACCGCACCCTGTGCTATAGGGCTGTAGGCAGTAAGCGTAATATCATGTGCACGCAGGTAATTATATAGCTTCGCCTGGTTGATGAGCGGATGATATTCTACCTGGTTTGTGATAATGTCAGCACCTGTTGCCAATACCTGGTCTAACAGCTTAGTCGTGTGATTGCTTACACCGATATATTTGGTGTAGCCTTTCTCCTGTGCTTTAACTAGTTCACCTATATATTCTTCTACAGGCACATCAGCATTCGGCCAATGTACCAGCAGCAGGTCTACCTGCTCTGTCTGAAGCTTTTTCAGGCTTGCTTCTACTGATGGTAAAAAGTCTTTCCCACCTAGATTGTCGCGCCATACTTTAGTGGTCAGGAAAATGTCATTCCTGGCTATTCCAGTAGCTTTGATAGCTTCTCCAACTGCCTGTTCATTCTGATAGGCCTGCGCTGTATCTATATGTCTATACCCTGCGTTTATGGCAGCTTCTACCATTTGGCGAGCCTCCTGGCTGTTTAGCTGGAAGGTTCCAAAACCAAGTGCAGGTATCTTAGAATCTTTTATTTCTACTTTTTTCATAATTTTAATATTTCGGTCTGTACATTATTTGTGTATACAAATAATTAAATAAAAAAATGTTCCTTACTCCCGCAGTTTGTCAAGCAGGTTGCTAACTAGTACTGCCTCTTCCTGTGTCAGGTTATGAAAGCGGCGGTATAATTCCGGAAACTTATCATCTACCTGTTGGAGTAGGCTGAGTCCCTCAGGGGTAACACGAACCTCAATCATTCGGCGATTCTCAGCACAAATACATCGTGTTACATAACCCTTCTCAATTAGCTTGTCTACCAGGCGCGTTACGTTAGAGTTACGATCTACCATACGCTCCTGAATCTCCCCAAAACAAACTGGGTCAGGATGTTGCCCGCGCAAGATGCTCAATACGTTATGCTGTTGCAGCGTCAGGTCAAACTCCTTAAAGAAAGGAGCCAGTTGCTGATTCAGCCAGTTATTAGTGAACAACAGGTTAACAAGCAGGCGACGGTAATCATCCTTAAAATCCTTTTGATTTATTTCGTCTTCTATGCGCATGTTGTTTTGCCTAAGGCGGTACAAAATTAAAATGTATATTTGTATATACAAAGATTGGAGAAAAAAAGTTTAGCCGATACACTACGAAGTACGGTTAACCAGGTAGTATAGCCTTGAAATAAATTAAAGGGGTGGCAGTAGTCAACACTATCGTCACCCCTTTAAAGGAAGATGTACGATTAAGGATTTCCTTAAGCTTCCACTGCCTCTACCTTCTTCTCTGCCCTGTACAGCAACGTAGAGCAGTTATTAGGATCCAACACCTGTCTGGCACAACGCTGAATGTCTTCTGGCGTTACGGCCTGTACCTTTTCGCCCTCGGTGTTTATAAAGTTAGCGTCTCCTAAAAGCTTGCCATAAGCCAGGTTCATCGCACGGTTCAGAAGGTCAATTTCAGAGAAAACAATTGTTGTCTCTGCTTGGTTCTTAACTTTGTTCAGCTCCGTCTCATCTACTTTCTGCTCTATCAACTCATTCGTGATAGCTTCTATGGCCGCGTTAGCCTCACGTAAATCTACTCCTTCGCTAAGCTTGCCCTGAATAATTAGCAGGCCACCTTCAACTGAGCCAGATACGGAGGCAGCAATAGAGTTGAACATTTTTTGCTGCTTCACTAGTCGCTCATATAATCTGCTGGATTTGCCATGCCCTAGTATGTCGCTGATCAAGTCAACAGCATGATAGTCCTTGTGCGTACGGGGTGGCATGTGATAAGCCTTATAAATAGCATTGAGCGGTACATCAGCACTTGTTTCCAGCACACGCGGCTCGGTTTGTGCCGGTTCTGCCGGAATATTGCGAACATACTTTTCGCCTGACGGAATAGGGCCAAACCACTTATCTGCCAGATCTCTGGCGTGCTCAAAAGTAACATTGCCTGCGACTACCAATATAGCATTGCTCGGAGAGTAATGCTTCCGGAAGAATGCCTTTACTATATCCATAGAGGCGTTTTCGATGTGTGATATCTCCTTGCCAATAGTTGCCCATTTATAAGGGTGCTGTTTATAAGCCAATGGGCGTAGTTTCAGCCACACATCGCCATAAGGCTGGTTCAGGTAGTTTTGCTTAAATTCCTCAACCACTACCTTGCGCTGTACCTCCAGTCCGTTTTCGCTAAAAGCTAACTCTAGCATACGGTCCGACTCCAGCCAAAATCCGGTTTCAATGTTCTGTGCCGGCAGCGACAGGTAATAACTTGTGATATCAGGACTGGTGAAAGCATTATTCTCTCCACCCACACGCTGCAAAGGTTCATCATACAGAGGTATGTTTTTAGAACCGCTGAACATCAGGTGCTCAAACAGGTGGGCAAAGCCTGTGTGCGTTTCCTCCTCATCGCGGGAGCCTACATTATAAAGCACATTTAGTACAGCCATAGGCGTGGTATGATCCTCATGCACAATTACCTGCAAGCCATTATCAAGGGTAAATTCTTTAAATTCTATCATGTTTCTTAGATGTTAGATGCTAGATGTTAGATGCCAGGCATCAGACTTCAAGGGTTCAATATTTTGTTTTCTTTCCTGTAAAAAGGTTACAGGAAAACGGGTATTATCCAGCAACACTTTCTTTCTTTACCCAAAGTCTAATGTTTAGTATCTACGCCTGACATCTGTTCAAAGCAAAATTAAAAAATAGCGTCATATTTTCAGGGCTTCCGCTAATACATTAACTTGCCTCTCTATAACGAAGTTTTATTTTCAAAGATGAATTATAACCGCAAAGATTATACCGACGACGATCTGCTGGCTTTATATAAAGCTATTCTGAAGCCGCGTATGATTGAGGAGCGTATGCTGGTACTGTTGCGCCAGGGTAAGGTAAGTAAGTGGTTTTCTGGTATTGGGCAGGAGGCTGTATCAGTCGGCTCTGCCATGGCACTGGATGCTGATGAGTACATATTGCCGCTTCACCGGAACCTGGGCGTGTTCACTAGCCGCAATATACCTTTAGATAAATTATTTGCCCAGTTCCAGGGAAAGAAGACCGGATTTACCAAAGGCCGTGACCGTTCTTTCCATTTTGGTTCTAAAGAGCATCATATTGTGGGTATGATTTCGCACCTGGGGCCACAGCTGGCTGTAGGAGATGGTATTGCGCTGGCTGACCTGCTGGACCGAAAGGAGAAAGTAACATTGGTGTTTAGTGGGGATGGCGGAGCAAGCGAGGGCGATTTTCATGAGGCGCTGAATGTGGCTGCTGTGTGGGGGCTTCCGGTCATCTTTATAGTAGAAAATAACGGCTATGGCTTATCTACACCCAACAGTGAGCAATTCAAGTTCAGGAACTTTATTGACAAAGGCCCTGCCTATGGCATTGATGCCTTACAGATAGATGGCAACAATATAGTAGAAGTGTACCATACGGTACGGCAAGCAGCTATAAGCATCCGCAAAAATCCACGCCCTATGCTTATAGAGGCTCTAACCTTCAGGATGCGTGGGCACGAGGAGACCAGTAGTACCAAGTATGTGCCGCAGGAGCTGTTTGAGAAGTGGTCGAAAAAAGACCCTGTAGAAACGTTCGAAAGTTACCTGCTGGAGGAGTTGGTGCTGACGCCCAAGGTCATGAACGCTATAAAAGAGGAGATAAGAGCTGAGATTGAGGACGGTCTGCAGAAAGCTTTTGAAGTGCCTATGCCAGAAGCAGATAGGCAGGAAGAGTTAGGAGATATGTACCAGCCTTTTAACCAAGAGGTAGTTTCTCCTGCATCTGGTGCCACCTCTGAAAAAAGGTATGTAGATGCCATATCGGACGGGCTGCGCCAAAGCATGGAGCGTTTCCCTGAACTGGTGCTGATGGGGCAGGATATAGCAGAGTATGGTGGCGTGTTTAAAGTGACAGAAGGTTTTGTAAACCAGTTTGGTAAAGACCGGGTACGTAACACTCCACTTTGTGAGTCGGCTATAGTGGGTATCGGTTTAGGAATGTCGGTGCGAAACAAGAAAAGCATGGTCGAAATGCAGTTTGCAGACTTTGTAACCAGCGGTTTTAATCAGATTGTAAATAACTTGGCAAAGAGCCATTACCGTTGGGGACAGCATGCAGATGTAGTGATACGTATGCCAACAGGTGCAGGTGCTGCAGCAGGCCCCTTCCATTCTCAGAGCAACGAAGCCTGGTTTTTTCATACACCTGGCCTAAAAGTGGTTTACCCTTCTTCACCTTACGATGCCAAAGGCTTGCTAAATGCAGCCATCGAAGATCCTAATCCGGTTATGTTCTTTGAGCATAAGCTGCTTTATCGGTCGGTTTCACAAGAAATACCAGACGATTACTATACCATCGAAATCGGCAAAGCGAGACTAGTCGCAGAGGGAACAGATTTCTCGATTATTACCTATGGCATGGGCGTGCACTGGGCCAAACAGGTGTTACAGGAAATGCCGGAGATAAGTGCCGATGTGCTGGACCTGCGCTCTCTGCTCCCCTGGGATAAAGAGGCTGTACGAAATACTGTAGCCAATACCGGGCGCGTTATAGTGCTGCATGAAGATACTATGACGGGAGGAATTGGTGGAGAAATAGCTGCCTGGATTGGTGAGAACTGCTTTGAGTTATTAGACGGCCCTGTAATGCGTGTAGCCAGCCTGGACACTGCCGTGCCTTTTGCTCCGCCGCTGGAGCAGGAATTTTTGCCAAAGCAGCGCCTTCGCGAGAAAGTAGAGGCTATACTTGCTTATTAAAAAGGAGACATTCTAAATGTAAATATATTTGCTATGCTTAAATGCCGCTCATTTCTATTACCCCTGTTTTGCCTGGTGCTCTTGTTAGGGGCCGAAAGTTGCCAGCGTAAAGGTATTCCATGTCCGAAGCCTACAGGCAAGCGCAACAGAGTAAGTATGAAGGACCAGGCAGGGCATGGTTTTGAGGCTATTAAAGTGCCAACTGATAAAAACGGGCGCGTAAAAAAGCGAAAGAAACTACTGTTTTGAAAATCAGTATAAACCTAAACAGCAAAGTGTGGCGTTAGAGGTTGTTAGGTGTCGCTTTGTTTTATTTTATTTGCTTTTGCAGGTACACGACTAGTACAGAATTCTTATGAGCAGCGGCAAATCACAAGTGGGAGGGAAGTGTCTTTTAAAACACGTACCTGGACATCAACAATCAAAAGAATAAGAGGTTGGGCTGAAGGTGGTAAAGCCTTTAAAGACGCCGCAAAGCAGCATTAAAAAGTAATAAAAAGAATAAATGCTGTGGGAGAATGTTCTTCCGCAGCATGCAGAAGCTTAGCTACTGTATAACTAAAGTAAAGAATTAACAGAAAGAAAAGATTATAATATGAATTGGCATCCGCTTACAAGCACTGAGCAGTTAGATGAAGTAATTGCAGAATCTAAAACTACGCCAGTGGTAATATTTAAACACAGTACAACATGCCCTATCAGTGCCACAGCCAAAAGCCGCCTGGAGCGCCAGTGGGATGGAGCAGGACTGGACAACGTAAGGCCTTATTATTTAGATTTGCTAAAGTACCGGCCTGTATCGAATGAGGTGGCAGAGGTGTTACAGGTAAGGCATGAGTCGCCACAGCTATTATTAATTAAAGCTGGGGAATGTACATATGATGCTTCTCATCTAAGCATTAGTGTAGATGAGCTGAAAGAGCAGGTAGAGGCGTAACAGCTGTTACTTGTTTACTGATACGCCTTACTGCCTATTGATAAAGGAAAGAAACTGTTTGCTTTATCTCTGGGTGAAGGCTTAGTGCTACAGGGCAGGTTCGTGCTGCATTTTCCAGCATAACCTTCTCTTTAGTGCTATAATCTTTTGCAGGCATTGTAAAGTTAAGTACAACTTCGGCAATACGGCGTGGCTCAGCGGCCATAACTTTGGTTATCTCTAGTTCCATGCCTTCTATGTCTATGCTGCTGCGGTTGGCAACAATGCCCATAATGGTCATCATGCAGCTACCCAGAGCAGCTGAAACAAGATCAGTTGGGGAGAACGCTTCTCCTTTGCCATTATTATCGACAGGTGCATCGGTAATAATCGTGTTGCCAGAGGCAAGGTGTTGTGCCGAAGTGCGCAGGTTGCCTTTGTATATGCTTTTAATGGTTGCCATATGTGTTAGTTATAGTTTTTATTACTGTGTAAATTTAGTATTTTTAAATAAACTATAAACTCTATTAGGGTGGTAAGATACCTCATACTTGTCGTGACTTTTGTTCTGGCTGTGATATTGCCTGCAGCAGCGCAAACTGGAGATGATGAAGCTTTTAGGAATGAAATAAGCTATGGCGTTAACTTTAATTCTAACGCAGGCCTGATAGGTGGTGCTTTTGTACGGTCTTCTTATTTTATGACAGAACACATGTACCAGTTTGGTGAGCTTGAAATTGTGGAAGTAAAGCACCCAAAGGAAAACCGCGTTTACAGCTACTCGACCGGCGATTCGTTTGTTTATGGTAAGCAAAATTATCTGTTTGTGATAAGGCCGCATTATGGGCGCGAACTGGTGTTGTTTAAGAAAGCAGCTGAATCTGGTGTTCAGGTAAATGCTGTAGGAGCCATCGGACCCTCTTTGGGCTTGTTGATACCTTATTATATCCATTATGATTATGGCGGAGCTGGTGGGTTCGATGTCCGGACAGAGCAGTATGACCCGCAAATACACCGCGTTCCTGAAAATATTCAAGGTAGTGCCAATATGTTTACCGGGCTTGGAGAAGCTAATGTGAATGTAGGGCTACATGTAAAAGGAGGTTTGAGCTTTGAGTACGGGCGTTACAGAGAAAGTATCGCTGGTATAGAAGTGGGATTTATGGTGGAGGCTTATCCGAAAGAGTTAGTAATTATCCCACAAACAGATAATAACAGCGTTTTCACCTCCGTGTACCTTAACATTTACTACGGTAGCCGAAAATAGGCATTACCAGAAACAAACCGGCTATATACCTATTCTGAATACGCATGCCATGCCTCAGGTACAAATGTTGGTAAATGGCTAATGTGTTAACGCATAACTTCCTATCTTTGTAACCATGGACGAATTATTAACACTTCCGGTGATACAACCCAACGCAACGCCCGAGGGGCTGAATGCATTGGGCCGACCACGCAAGCCAAACTGGCTGCGGGTAAAACTACCGGTAGGGAAAGAGTACGCTAAAGTAAGAAACATAGTTGAAGAATATAAGCTGCATACCATCTGCGAAAGCGGCAACTGCCCTAATATGGGCGAGTGCTGGGGTGCAGGAACAGCTACTTTTATGATTCTGGGTAATGTGTGTACCCGCAGTTGCTCTTTCTGTGCCGTAGCCACTGGCCGACCAAATGAATATGATGAGGATGAACCTCGTCGTGTAGCAGAGGCCATACAACTGATGGGCGTAAAGCATGCCGTTATTACTTCTGTTAACCGCGATGAGCTGAAGGACAGAGGCGCTGCTATCTGGCATGAAACAGTAAAGCAGGTAAAACTTGTTTCCCCTACCACAACTATAGAAACGCTTATTCCTGATGTTAAAGCAAGCTGGGATGCACTGATTACTATGATATCTCCTGGCCAGGAGGTGGTATCTCATAACATGGAAACGGTAAAGGAGCTTTACCGCCGTGTGCGCCCGCAGGCTAAGTATGATCGTAGCTTAGAGCAGATACGTCGTACCAAAGAGTATGGACAACGCACTAAAACAGGCATAATGCTAGGGCTGGGTGAGACAAGAGAGCAGGTCTATCAGGCCATGGACGATTTGGCAGCGAATGGATGTGACATACTAACACTGGGCCAGTATCTGCAACCAACCAAAATGCACCTGGAGGTAGCAGAGTTTATACACCCGGATCTGTTTGACCACTATCGTGAAGAAGGTTTAAGAAGAGGTATTAAATATGTGGAGTCCGGGCCACTGGTGCGTTCTTCGTACCACGCGGAACGGCATGTGAATGTTTGATAAATGTTCTCTTTATCAAACATTTAGAATTATGGCAAAAAGAAGATTTTTTGCAGTTTAAATTGACCTGAAAGTAGTAATTGTTAGCAAAATGTTAGCTTTTAATTTTTAGTAAAAGCCTCACACTATGTAGTTTCTGCTGTCTTTTGACATATTTTTATTTTAAATATAAAAGCCCTGTTATGGAAATAACAGGGCTTTTCGTTTTTATGCGAAAAAGGGAGACAAGTAAGACCTGTTTTTCCTTGCAAATATTTATATATTATCATATCATTGTACTACTGATTTTTGTATGTTCACCACTATAATTAATCCATTTACTAAATAATTGTACTTAATTAACTTTTGCATAGCCTTGGGTAACCTTATGACGGATGTGTAGTAAGTGTATTGGTATTAAGCTATATTTTTATATAATTATAAATAAAGGCTAATTCCAAGTGATTTAAATTCTATTACATATGAAAAGACCTTTACTAATTGCTCTTCTTCTGCTTATTAACGTTGCGTTAAGCTTTGGTCAGTCTGACATAAACTTAAACCGGGCAACAAGTTATGCAGTCTTAGGATCAACTAAAGTGGTTAACACAGGAGCTACAGGTATTATTGGCGATCTAGGTATCTCTCCGGGAGAAACACTTGATGATAGTGGTACTTTAAATGTTACCGGCGCTAAAGCCGTAGGCAACAATGCTGCTGCAAACGCTCAAAAAGATGCTCTGGCTGTATATGATGCCTTAAGCTTAAGAGGTGCAAAAGCGTTTGGAAATGTGCTGGGTGGGAATGTCGCAATCTCTCCTGGTGTGTACAAGATAAATGGAAATGCGCAACTTGAATCCTCTTTGGCACTTGATGGAAAAGGGGATGTAAACGCTGTCTTTATCTTTATAATAGATGGTAATTTGCTTTCTAACCCTACTACAGGAATTTTTACAGAGAATGGAGCCCAGCCCCAAAATATTTATTGGTTAGTTACAGGAAATGTTCTTTTTGAGAATACTACTGTTTTCTTAGGAAATATCCTTGCCAAAGGAGATATCACCATGGAACCTGGGGCAAGTTTAACAGGCCGTGCGATTTCATTCGAAGGTGCTGTGAACTTGAATTCTAATACTGTTATTCTGCCAGAGCTGCCTCGTACAAATCTGCGTGTACAGAAAGAAGCAGAAAAGAGCGAATATGAAATAGGTGATGAAGCTACTTACACTATTACGGCGAGCAATGCAGGCCCAGCTACTGCCATTAATGTGGTTGTTGAGGAACTACTGCCAGAAGAGGGACTCGAGTTTGTTAGTGCTAGTTCAGATAATGGTACATATGACCCGGTAACAAATAAGTGGAATGTAGGGAACATTGCCAGCAAAGAGGCAATGTCTCTTACCCTTATCTTTAAGGTAACCAAAGTAGGTACAATAGTAAATGGAGTTAGAGTTGCCAGCTACAATCCTGACCCGGACCCGTCAGATAATAATGATGATGTCCCTATTACTGTAACACCGCCTAAAGCAAATGTTAGCGTGTACAAGGAAGCAGAAAAAGCTGAATATAAAGTAGGCGATGAGGTTACGTATACTATTACGGCCAGCAATGCCGGACCTAACAGTGCAACAGGTGTAATAGTACAGGAAAATATACCGGACGGGTTGGCATTTATAAGTGCCGCTACAGCCAAAGGGACCTATAGTGAGGAAACAAGTCAATGGAACGTTGATAACCTTGCACAAAATGAGTCAGCCACTTTAACTCTTGTTTTCAGAATAACAAAAGCAGGAACACTGGTAAACGGTGTGGATATTATTAGTGATAATTCTGATCCTGCTCCTGATGACAACCAAGATAAAGAGCCTATTGATGTTTCATGCCAGCCCCTGAATGTAACACTAAGTGGTGAGTCAACTATATGCGATATTACCGGAAATTTAATTTACACTGTAACCAAGGTGCCGGAAGCTTCCTACAATTTTACTTTGCCAGATGGTTGGGTTCGTGTCTCTCAAAATGAAAATAACATTGAAGTTAAACCAAGTGAAGCATCGGGAAGCATAAGTGTAACAGTAAAGGACCAATGCGATCAGACTGTAGTTAAGACTTTAGATGTGGAGGTAATAACTACCCCGGAGAAGCCAACTATTTCTGGTACTGACTTAATATGTGCTGTGAATACAGATAATGTTTACACTGCCTCCGGTGTAAGTGGTGGTAATGTAACTTATGAGTGGCATACTACCGGCGATCTACAAATAGTAAGTGATAATGGTACCGAAACGGTAGTGGTAAGAGCAACCGGGGCTGATGGTGGTACACTTACAGTTAAAGCTCAAAATGCCTGCGGTGTGTCAGGTGAAATTGCTGCTAAAACAATTGTCGTATCAGACCTTCCTGCAACACCAGGTGCTATACAGGGTAATACAGATATTTGTGCAGGTGAAGAAGTTACTTATAGCGTAGAAGCTGTGGCAAGTGCCTCTTCTTATACCTGGACAGTTCCGGCTGATTGGGATGTAGCAGCAGAGGATCTTATAACGTCAGTGCCAGAGTTAACAGTAACACCAAAATCAACGGGTACTATAAGTGTGTCACAAAGCAACGACTGTGGTAGTAACAGCGAGTCAAGCCTGAATGTGACGGTAACGCAGGTGCCTCTAACTCCTGATGAGATTTATGGTGATCAGGTTTGTGTAGGAGAAAAATCAACCTTTTTTATAGACCCTGTGGAGGGCACAACAGAGTATATATGGAACGTAACAGGAGACCTTATTATAATAGGCGACAATACCTCTAGTAGCATAGAAGTTCAAATGAATGGTGCAGGTGCTGTAAGCGTGGCAGCAGTAAACCAGTGCAGCACAGGTGAGCCAGCAACTCGTGAAGTAGCGCCAATCACGAAACCAGTTATCACAGGTATAGAGGGGCCGGCAGAAATTTGCAAAAACAGTGAAGGCAATGTCTTCAGCGTGCCAGAAATAAGTGGTGCTATTAGTTATAACTGGATACTTCCTGAGGGATGGAATATAACAGATGGTGAAGGAACAAACGCTATCACTGTAACAGGCACAGATGAAGGCGGAACAGTATCTGTAACAGTTTCAAATACCTGCTTTACAAGTGAGCCAGCCTCTTTAGAAGTGAGTATAGCTGTTCCTCCTGCTGCAGTAACACGAATTTACGATAGCAGCAGCTTATGCGAAGGCTTGGTGTATTCAGCAGAAACGGTACAAGGTGCTTCTTCCTATACTTGGTCAGTACCAGCAGGCTTTACCATCACATCCGGCCAGGGTACAGCAACCATTAAAGTGCAACGAGATGATGCAAATGCTTCTGGTTCGGTAACAGTAGTGGCAAACAATATAGTTGGCTGTGCTGGCCCGGCCACAAGTGCCAGTATGAACATAGAGGTGATCAATGGAGACCTGAACTTCCCGAAAGCCTTTAGCCCGAACGGCGACAGGAAAAACGACACATGGGAGATTAAGAATCTTGAGAAATACGCAGCAAATGAAATAGTAGTCTTTAACCGATGGGGCTCTGAAGTCTATAAGACGAAGAACTACCAGAACAACTGGAACGGCGGTAACCTGGAGAAGGGGACTTACTTCTACAAAGCCAAAGTTTCAGTATGCGAGGGTGTTGTAAAAGAATACACTGGCTACGTAACGATATTCCATTAATATGAGCCATATCAATAGAAAAGACATTACCATGAAAACACTATATACCCTGCTGGCTCTGTTGCTTACTTATACGGCTAGCGCCCAGCAAGCTCCGCAGTACTCACAATACATTTTTAACAGTATGGCTATCAACCCTGCTTATGCGGGTAGTAAGGATGTGCTGAATCTAAATTTGTTTCACCGGTCTCAGTGGTCAGGTATCGAGGGGGCGCCAACAACACAATCATTAAACATTGATGGTGCAACTGAAAATAACAGGTTAGGCCTGGGGCTTGGCGTTACACGAGATCAGATTGGTGCTCAATCTAACACATCTGTTTATGGTAACATAGCTGTAAAGCTGCAGGTGAGCTACAATGGTGTGCTGAGCTTTGGTTTAGCTCCGGGGCTTGTACAGCAAAAAATAGATGGCTCAGAGTTTGGCATAACAGATGACCCCTCTATTCCGGTAGGTGCTATGTCTACTATCAAGCCAGATGTAAAGATTGGTTCCTACTTTCATACAGACCGCTTTTATGCAGGCTTGTCGGTGTCTGACCTTATTCAGTTTGAAGATATGCAGGCCATTGAGCCGGAGCGCCACTACTTTTTTACAACAGGCTATGTGTTTGATGCCGGACCTTTTATCAAGATAAAGCCTAGTGTGCTTTTTAAAGAAGATTTTAAGGCCCCTACCAGTGTAGACCTTAATGCCTTTATACTGCTGAATGATAAGTTGTGGCTGGGCGGCTCTTATCGTACCAGCATGAACCTCTTCAACAGTAACATTGATAAAGATGCTGCTAACCGTACAGCCTTAGCGTTGATTGCTGAACTTCAGATTAAACAGTCACTACGTCTGGGGTATGCTTACGACAAAATGCTGAATGATCTTAGTGGCTTCAATACGCATGAGGTATCTATAGGGTACTACTTCTTAAAGAAGAAGAATGCCAAAATGCTGACGCCGCAATACTTTTAACAGATAGAGCTTAACACTATGAATTATAAATTTATACCCTTGTATTTGATAGCTGCTGCTACACTAGTTTTTTCTCCGTTGACACAGGCACAGTCATCAAAATTGCGCAAAGCAAACAAGTTCTACGAGAACTATGATTATGCGCTTGCATTGGAACAATATAATAAAGTTGCTGCTAAGCGGAAGCCTGACCTGTATGTGGCACAGCACATAGCTGCCTGTTACCGCCAGATGCGCCACAACGAGGAAGCTGAAAAGTGGTATGGAACAGTCGTAAGTATGGCAGGGCATGACCCGGTAAACCTGTACTATTATGCAGAGGTACTCAGGAGCAATGGCAAGTACAAAGAAGCTAAAGAGTATTACATGCGGTGGGGAGAAGAGCTACCTGTAATGTCGGACCGGGCACAGGAATACTTAAAAGCTTGTGATATAGCAGCTTTTTGGTTAAATAAATTACCTGTAGCTGAAGTAAAACCACTGCAGGAGCTGAACTATGCAAACAGTTCCGATTTCAGCCCAATGCAGTTTGGTGATGGTATTATCTTTACTTCTGACAGAGGGGCTAAGGTTAATGATAAAAAAAACAAAACTTTTGGGTGGACAGCACGGCCATACCTGCAGCTGTTCTCGGTTCATAAAGATGAGCAGGGGAGATGGGGCAACCCGATGCCATTGAAGGACGCAGTTAACTCTGACTACCATAATGCTACTGCGTCTGCTGCGCAAAATGGGCAAACCTTATACTTTACCCGCACCCATATGGTAAAGCGAAGGTATGGTAATGCTGACCCTACCGGCTGGACCAAAGAAGCAGAGGTGGCAGAGTATGTGAACAGGTTAGGTATTTACACTGCCGAAAGAAAGGAGGGGATGTGGAGTAACATACAGCCGTTCGCCTTCAATAATTTAAATGAATATTCTGTGGGGCATCCTGTGCTGTCTCCGGATGGTAATGTCTTGTACTTTGCCTCTGATATGCCAGGTGGAGAAGGGCAGACAGATATCTACTATACTACACGCCAGAAAGACGGCAACTGGGGCGAACCTGTAAATGCGGGAACAGCAATTAATACCTCAGGCCGTGAAAGTTTCCCTTATATAGATAAAAATGGAAAGCTGTTTTTCGCTTCTGACGGGCATTTAGGTATGGGCGGCTTAGATATTTTTGAGGCAGAGGGTGAGCATGGAGAATGGTCAGATGTTAAGAACATGGGCTATCCTATCAATACTCCTCAAAATGATTATGGCATTATGTTCACCGAAGAGGAGGAGGAAGGCTTATTGTCTTCTGACCGAACATCGGAAGACGGTACAACAGATATCTTCAGCTTTAAAATGTTGCAAAAGCCAGTGGTGTTAGCCATTGCGACACTGGAAACAAAGCAGAACACTCAGAAGAGAAATGAGCAAGTGGCACTGCCGCAGGTAAGGGTGGCTGTGTCTCAGCAGAATATTCCTGATTCTACAGTTATCTGGTCTGATACGAAAGGGGAGTATTTTATGGATGCTCGCAAAGGTAACGCCTACACTTTCACTGGTTATAAAGATGGGTACCTGAAACAAGCAGCACAACTGCAAGTGCCTGCCACGGCACCCGATACTGTTCAGGTCGCCTTACTGCTCTACAAAAACGAAGTGAATAAAGCTATTGTACTGGATAACATTTACTATGACTTAGATAAGTGGGATATTCGCCCGGATGCGGCAAAGGAACTGGATAAGCTTGTCCGAGTTCTGAAAGAAAATCCAACTATCAGAATAGAGATGGGCTCACACACCGACAGCCGCGAAAGTGAAAGTTATAACCAGCAACTATCAGAGCGAAGGGCGCAAGCCGCTGTAGACTACCTAGTGTCGAAAGGAATAGACATAAACAGGTTAGAAGCCAGGGGCTATGGAAAAACAAGGTTAATAAACAGGTGTGCCGATGGCGTTATATGTTCAGAAGAAGAACACCAACTTAACCGTCGTACCGAGTTCAAGATTATTAAATAAACTTTTTACTGATACCCTTGATAAAAGCACAATGGGCCTGCAAATTCTGCAGGCCCATTGTGCTTTTATGCTTATGTGGCCAATAAGTTTCTTTTGATCAGTTTTGCCGTCAGGGAGAATACAGTTAAAGCTGCAGATCATTATAAGGGTTTAACTGTGGCGAAGGCCATACTGTTGGGAGTAGTAAACCCACCACTATGTCTGGAGCCAAATAACGCTCTTGTTTTCATCGTTCGCCTTAGTTTTCTTTGGTGTCATTATGTTGATATAGCTGTACTATCGCTTAACTGCTCCTTGATTTTGGGTAAAATTTAACCCTTGGCCGAAAAAAACGTTCAGCAAAGCTTAAAAGTACAGCTTGAGTTATCCCATCATCCATGAAAATAAAACTACCTTTTACTAGTTTACTTTTGTTATTGCTTCTGATATCTTATACGCTACAGGCACAGCAGCCTGAAATTGACCAGGTGCTTATAAGTGGTACCGTATTGGATGCACGAAGTAGCCTGCCTTTGGAAGGTGTAACGGTTACGGCAAGATCAGGTGAGCAAGGTATTAGCAATGAGCAGGGAGCGTTTAGTTTAACAGTAGCAGAAGCAAATGCAAGGTTTTCTTTCAGCTTATTAGGCTACAGAACCCAAACAGTAGTTGTAAGCTCTCCTGAGGAAGAGTTGCTTGTGCAGCTACAGCCAGCATCTGCTAACCTGCGGGAGGTGGAGATAACCGGCTACGAAACCAACAGGCCCTTATTGGAAACAGCCGGAGCGGTAAGTGTAGTGGAGAGCGAGGTTATACAGCGCTTCGATGAAAGCTCCATAGTCCGAGCTGTAAACACAGTGCCAGGGGTGCGGATGGATGAGCGGGCTCCTGCCAGTTATCGCATTTCTATTCGGGGAAGCTCTCTACGTTCGCCTTATGGTATCCGAAATGTAAAGCTGTATTTCAATGGTATTCCTTTTACCGAAGCCAGCGGTGTTACCCAACTTAATATGCTGGATGCTGCCAATTTAGGCCAGATCGAGATTCTGAAAGGACCTACAGCCAGTGTGTATGGAGCCGGAACAGGAGGTACTATATTATTAGAGCCAAAGCGTGCCGAGGCCGGCACAAGCCAGTTACAGGTGGGTGCCACCGTAGGCTCGTATGGCCTTAGGCGTTACACGGCCACGGCCAGCTCAGGTTCTGATAAAAGCAACATGCTGGTGCAGTATAGCCGCCAGCAGTACGAGGGCTACCGCGAACAGTCGGCGGTGGATCGGCATGTACTTTTAATTTCACCGGAGTTTTATGTATCAGAGAAGCAGACAGTAACCGCCAACATTGTTTACTCTAACCTCTACTATGAACTGCCCGGGGGGCTTACGGTGGAGCAATATCGGCAGAATCCGCGCCAGGCACGTGGCGGTATGTATGGTAGTGTGGCACAAAATGCCTCTATCGATCAGGAATTAATCAATGTAGGAGTAAAGCAGGAATACAGGTTTAGCGATACCTGGAGTAATAACACCTCCTTATATGGTATGCACCGTTTTCAGGATAATCCTTTCAACACCGATTATGAGCGTAACGCTTACCAGGAGTTTGGTGGGCGTACCAGCTTTGTGCACCAGGGGCAGATAGGCAGTGTACCTGCTACCTATACCTTTGGCGGAGAGTTCCAGCGTGGCCTGGAGGCTTCCCGTACTTATGACAATAACGGGGGAATTCCCGATACCCTTCGCTCAGACGATGAGGTAATATCTAAAACAGGTTTCTTATTTGCACAGGCTGAGTTGGAGCTGCCTGCTGATATTATTGCCACAGCAGCTCTGAGCCTCAACGATACCAGGTACGACATCACCCGGTTAATGCAGGCCACTAGCGGAGGCCAATACGAATATATCCGTGATTTTGCAGCTGTACTTTCGCCACGAATTGCCTTGCTGAAGCGTGTTTCTGATGGCGTTTCTGTGCATGCCAGTGTAAGTTCCGGTTTCTCTCCTCCTACAGAAGAAGAGATTTTAACATCCGAAGGTACTTTAAATCAGGACTTAGAGGCTGAGAAAGGTACAAACTATGAGGCTGGTGTTCGGGGCTATGTGTTTAATGACCGCTTTAGCTTTGATGTCGTTGCCTTTTACTTCCGCCTGAGCGAAACAATAGTAAGCCGACAGGATGTATCGAGTGTGGCTGTCTTCAGAAATGTTGGTTCTACTTCTCAGAAAGGCTTAGAAACCATGTTGAGTTACAGCATTATAGACGATGCCCGTTTAACGCTTAGCCAGCTACGTGTGTGGGGAAGCTACACGTACAACCATTTCCGTTTTAAAAATTATCAGAGAGATGCGATTGTGTTATCAGGCAACAAGCTGACAGGTGTAGCTCCCCATACTGCCACTGCAGGTTTAGATCTGCTTACAAAGGCAGGGTTTTACGTATACGTGACAGCAAACTATGTCGATGAAATACCGCTTAATGATGAAAACACGGTTTATTCAGATGACTTTATTACACTAGGGGCCCGCTTAGGCTTTAGACGTCAGTTAGGTGGCCATATAAGCTTGGACATATTTGCCGGTGCAGAAAATTTAACTGACGAAAAGTACAGCATGGGCAATGACCTGAATGCATTTGGAGGTCGTTTCTTTCAGCCTGCACCAGATAGAAATTACTATGGAGGTATTAAAGTAAACTACACCTTATAAACAAAAACAACCGATTATATAGTTATGTGGTTACAGGAAAGCAGCGCAGTATGTCATAATGCGCTGCTTTTTCTTTTACCTTCTCAAATTTGGTACAGGCGGATACTGTGACATAATGTTGGCAACTACTCTGTTTAAGTCTCTTTCCTGTATACCTATAGGGTCTATGTCTGCTTCTGCCCAGCCTCGCCATACCAACTCATTCGTGTTTGCATCAATAAGGTCTATAACCAAAGCTCCCATGGGGTACTCCTGTATGTTTCTGAAGTCAGACACTCCGGCAGGGCTATAACTATAGCGATAGCCATACCAATAACTGTAACCAAACCCAAAGTTCGTGGAGGGAGTGCTGTTGTTAACCTGATCTGGCCTTGGTTCCAGGGCAATATCATAAGCTATCAGTAAGTCTGGGGCATTAACATCAGACGGTAGCATACCATTTCTAACGAGTTCACTTTCTACGGCTGCTTTGATCTGTTGATCTATAGACGTATCATACTCTGGATCTGCCCGGGTAACAGGTGTTTCTACCTGGTACCAGCCATAAGTGCGAAACTTATCAAAGTTTACAGAATAGTCATAGCTGCTTTGAACATTTAAAATAGGTGTGCAGCTGCTTATCAATATAAATAAAGTCAATAGTAAGAGTAGACTGCTTAGGCGTGATATGTTTTTCTGATGAGAAGGCTTCATGGTTGCATATATAGTTCTATAACTATACGGTGAAGTACACTGAAAAGTATAAAGTAGAGCATTAACTGTATAATTTCTCGAATGCGACGAGCCTAAAAGCTATCGTGCTATTGTTAATACTACGAATCGGCACTCGACCTTAACCTTATAAGATGCTTAAGGCAAAGGCCGGAATAAAATACTAATGCTACAAAAACAACAACACCCGCCAACTTTACAGCTGACGGGTGCTTTTGTTGCTTATGGAGATAGCAACAGTTTAACCTACTGCTACCATTTCATTGTTATTCTCATTATAAGCTTCTATCGGTGCACAAGAGCAAATGAGATTACGATCGCCGTAAGCGCTGTCGATGCGGCTAACGGTTGGCCACACTTTGCCATCGCACAGGTAAGAAACAGGGTAAACAGCTTTTTCGCGGCTGTACGGTCTGTCCCAGCTTTCAGATAATGCTACCTGAGCTGTATGCGGAGCATGCTTCAACACGTTGTTTTTCTGGTCAGCTTTGCCTTCTTCTATTTCGCGAATCTCTTCACGAATAGAGATCATTGCCTCACAGAATCTGTCAAGTTCTTCCTGTGGCTCAGATTCTGTTGGTTCTATCATAAGGGTACCTGCCACTGGGAAAGAAACCGTAGGAGCATGAAAACCATAGTCCATCAGGCGCTTCGCTATATCTTCTACTTCTACACCGTATTTCTTAAACTCACGGCAGTCTAAGATCATTTCGTGTGCACAACGGCCGTTTTTTCCTATATAAAGCACTGGGTAGTGCTGCTGCAAACGAGCTTTGATGTAATTAGCATTTAGTATGGCAACTTTAGTGGCTTCTGTCAGGCCTTCTCCACCCATCATGGCAATATAAGCATAAGAAATAGGCAGAATAGAGGCAGAACCCCAAGGTGCTGCAGAAACAGCATGAATTGCTTCCTCGCCGCCAGTTTTAACTACAGCATGGCCAGGAAGGAATGGAGCCAAGTCTTTTACTACACCAATAGGACCCATGCCAGGACCACCGCCACCGTGAGGAATACAGAAGGTCTTGTGCAGGTTCAGGTGGCAAACATCAGCACCGATGGTAGCCGGTGATGTAAGCCCTACTTGCGCGTTCATGTTAGCACCGTCCATGTATACACGGCCACCATTATCATGGATAATCTGGCAAATTTCAATAATGCTTTCCTCATACACACCGTGTGTAGATGGGTATGTCACCATCAGGCAGGATAGCTCATTTTTATACTGCTCTGCTTTGGCGCGCAGGTCGGCTACATCAATATTACCTCTCTCGTCGCACTTTACAATAACCACTTTCATGCCTGCCATTACTGCAGAAGCAGGGTTAGTACCGTGTGCTGAAGAAGGTATAAGAGAAATGTTTCTGTGGCCTTCACCACGAGACTCGTGGTAAGCACGAATCACCATTAAGCCGGCATATTCTCCCTGAGCACCAGAGTTAGGCTGTAAAGACATGGCATCAAAACCAGTTACTTCACAAAGCCAGCTTTCCAGGTCTTCAAAAATCTGCTTGTAACCTTTTACCTGGTCGGCAGGAGCAAATGGGTGTATGCTGCCAATCTCTGGCCAGGTAATCGGAATCATTTCTGCTGTCGCATTCAGTTTCATAGTGCAGGAGCCCAGCGGAATCATGGAGTGAACAAGTGAAATATCCTTATTCTCCAAAAACTTCATGTAACGCAGAATCTCATGCTCGGAATGATGCCTGTTAAACACTTCATGTGTTAGGTAGTCACTTGTGCGAATAAGACTATCGTTCCATTTCAGTTCTGTTTCGTTTGGTAGCTCATCTATGGTTAGTATAGCTGCAGACTTACCAGTTACCTTAGCAAACACAGCCAGAATGTCTTTTACATCCTGTAGTTCTGTTGCTTGGTGCAGCGATATCCCAATAAAGTTTTTTGCAAAGTAATGGAAGTTAATACCAGCAGCCTCTGCCTCTGTACGAATTGCAGCTTTCATTTCAGCGCTTTCGACTGCTATTTTCAGCGTATCGAAATATTGCCTATTCAATTGCTCAAAACCTAAAGCTTTCAGGCCGCTTTCTAACTGCTGTGTAAGTGCATAAATATTTACACCGATATACTTCAGGCGACGTGGGCCATGGTAAACAGCATACATACCTGCAATTACTGCCAATAACACCTGAGCTGTACAAATATTAGAAGTAGCTTTCTCACGGCGGATGTGCTGCTCACGGGTCTGCAGTGCCATGCGGTAGGCCTTATTACCTTGTGCATCCACAGAAATGCCAATAATGCGCCCAGGTATAACACGCTTAAAAGCATCCTTTGTAGCAAAATAACCAGCATGAGGCCCACCGTAACCCATTGGTACACCAAAACGCTGTGTAGTGCCCACTACAGCATCAGCACCCATTTCGCCCGGAGGTGTTAAAAGCGTTAGCGACATAATATCAGCAGCAACAACCACTAATATTTCTTGCTCATGTGCCGTATTGATGAAGTCTGTATAATCAAACACTTCACCATCAGCCGCTGGGTACTGAACAATAGCTCCGAATAATGTTTCGTCCTGCAGGTTTGCGCTGCGGTGGTCGCCAATTTCCAGCTCAATGCCAAGTGGGGTGGCGCGCGTTTTAAGCACATCTATGGTTTGTGGCAATACCTGCTCTGATACAAAGAAACGGGTAGCGCTTTTGCGAGAACCTTTGCGTTGTGCATAGAACATAGCCATGGCCTCTGCCGCTGCTGTGCCTTCGTCCAGCAACGAAGCATTGGCAATCTCCATACCTGTCAAATCCATTACCATTGACTGGTAATTGATAAGGGCTTCCAGGCGCCCTTGTGCAATTTCAGCCTGATAAGGAGTGTAAGCGGTATACCAACCTGGGTTCTCCAGAATGTTGCGCTGGATTACGGCAGGTAAAATAGTGTCGTTATAGCCAAGGCCAATGTACGACTTGTATAACTTGTTCTGCTTAGCAATGCTGGCAAACTTCTTCAGGAACTGCGTCTCCGAAAGAGCGTTTGGTAAGTTCAGCGGCTTCTTCAGGCGGATGGCCGATGGCACAGTCTCCTCTATTAGCTGGTCCAGCGATTCAACACCTATGGTTCTAAGCATTTCCTGCATCTGCTCTTTGTCAGGGCCGTTATGGCGCTCCTTAAACACATCAGCAGGCTTGGTTTTAAGTATCATAATGGTGAAGTATAATTAGGTATTTTTTGGGTTTCGAATTATTGAGCAAGAGGAGCCTGGGCCATTCCCGCAATATTTTCTGCAAAAGTAACAGTAATTGTTTATTATATTGAAGCATGGTAGCTAAATACTTCCGGGCATGTTGTTTTGCTTAGGTAAGGCTGAATTAAAAAGCAGATTATCATATGGTTTAACCTGCTTGGTAGTTGCTTTTTCCTCCTTAAGGAACAACTAAATTAACATAAGGATTCAAGAACATTTTACAGATGAGCAAACTCAAAATAGGTGTCATAAAAGAAGGTAAAGCTCCTACTGATAAAAGAGTGCCGCTTACTCCTAAGAAATGTGTGGAGGCACTCCAGGAGTTTCCGGAAATGAAACAGGCTGTGCAGCCCAGCGAAGTGCGATGTTTTAAAGATAAGGAATATGCTGCTCATGGTATAGCATTGCAGGAAGACTTAAGCAACTATGATGTATTGGTAGGGGTGAAAGAGATTCCTGTAAACCAGTTAATCTCTGATAAGACATACATGTTTTTCTCTCATACCATAAAGAAGCAGCCCCGGAATGCAAAACTGTTAAGGGCCATACTAGATAAGAACATCACACTTATAGATTATGAAGCGCTAACCACACTGCAAGGACAGCGTGTAGTAGCTTTTGGTCGCTATGCAGGCATAGTGGGGGCCTATAATAGCATGCTGACCTATGGCAGAAAGTGGGGGCTTTTAACCTGGAGCCAGCTTACCAGTGCCAGGAGATGGAGGACATGGAAGAAGAGTTTTTTAAGGTGAAACTGCCGCCAATCAAAATAGCTGTTACCGGTGGAGGTAGAGTGGCAGGAGGGGCTATGGAGGTTTTGGATAAGGTGGGTATAAGGAAGGTAAGCGTTTTTGAGTATTTATATAAGCAATTTGATGAGCCCGTGTATGCGCAGTTACATTCCGGCGACTATAATACACAACCTGATGTGGAAGTGTGGCACTCTCCTGACTTTTATGAAAATCCTCACCTATATAAGTCTACCTTCCGAAAGTTTTCTCGTGTAACTGATTTGCTTTTAGCCTGTGCCTATTGGAGTCCACTCGCGCCAAAGCTTTTTACAGAAGAAGAAACCAAGGAGCCAGATTTCAGAATAAACACCATCGCCGATATTACCTGCGATGTGAATGGCTCTATTCCTATTACAAAGAGGTCTACTACTGTTATAAATCCAGCTTTTGATTATAACCCGAAGTCAGGAGACTTGGAACTGCCCTATTCAAGCCAAGGGAATATAAAACATCAACAGCTCAGGAACTCC
>NZ_JAJJWI010000040.1 GCF_020907275.1 Pontibacter silvestris
TGTCAACCTATAGCAGGACGAGACAGAACGATCCTACTCCTACACCAGGTAAACACTAAAATTTATATTTGGAAAACGGGGGAATTGTGATACACGAAAAGGGGCGCCCCCTGCTTGACATGTGCCTAGAGAACGGGCGTACAGACGCGCTGGTGCCTGCAGGGACTGCGCCAGGATATGCCGCGAGTGCGAGCAAGCCTGTAGAAGCTACCAGGGAGTAAACGCCCAGCAGGAGGCTCCAAAAGGTAAATAAGCTTTCCAATTTTAGCCCTAACACAGGAAAGGCCCGTGACGGTCACGGGCCTTTCCTGTGTTAGGTAATATGTACAGGCTTAGGCTGACTGATACTGCTCGCAAGCCTCAGCGCATTTAAAGCATGCTTCAGCGCACTCCTTGCAATGCTGCGCCTCATGCTTCTGGCACTCCTGGCCGCAGTCTCTGCAGATTCTGGCGCACTGCTGCAGGATCTCTTCTGCGTAGCGAGAGTCGCGTGACACATAGTCCAGGGCGGCCTTGCAGATGGCGGCGCAGTCCAGGTCCAGGCGGATGCATGGAACCATCATCTTGATGTCTTCTTCTCCAAGGCAGGAGATGGCACAGTTGTTACAGGCGGCGGCGCATTCGGCCAGTGTTCTAATCAAGTCCTTGTTCATAGTTTATTTGTTTTGATGATTAAATGTTCATGTGTTGTTATTATACCCGCAAAAGCACCCTTGCGTTTTATACAATTTTAGATAATCGTTATTTAATTTCTTTATGCCGTATGTTTGTGCGCCTGTAGCACCTCCTGCTTTCTGCCCTTTTCTGTTGTAAAAACTCTAACGCCAGGCATACGTTTAGCGAAACTAACCAATGTCGCTACATGCATTATATGAACGTCTTATATCTGTGCCTAGGGATAGTCCTGTTTTTCTTCACCATATTTGATATTGTCAAGACTGCGCTCTCTTCCAATGGCGGGGGCTTGATCACAAACCAAGTTACCCGGGGCGTATGGAAGGCCTTTTTCCTTGCTTCCGGGAAGAACGGCAGATCGCAGCTAATCCGGTACGCGGGGCCTGCCATTCTACTGTCGATTTTGTTTACCTGGATTATGGCACTTTGGGGAGGCTTGTTCCTGGTGCTGCTCTACGAAGCCGGCTCTGTCGTGAACAGCAAAACCATGGCAAGCGCAAGCGCCCTGGAGAAGCTGTACTACGCGGGCTTCACGCTTTCTACCTTGGGTGTGGGCGACTTCATCGCCTCGGGAATTGTATGGCGCATAGTCACGGATGTGGCCGCTTTTGCGGGACTTGTTTTCATCACCACCTCCATTACCTACTTTGTGCCCGTGCTCTCGGCGGTTAGCCTGCAGAGCAAGCTTAGCCTCTACATCAACGGCATGGGTAAAACGCCGCAGCAGATTCTGATTAACAGCTGGAACGGCAAAGACTTTTCCGCTTTCTTCGGCAACGCCTCCGACCTGTGCCAGCTGCTGATGCACCATACCCTGAACCACCACTCCTACCCGGTCATCCACTACTTCCACAACAACCAGCCGAGCCGCTCCATCGCCCCGTCCATTGCCCTGCTCGATGAGGCTTACCAGTTGCTGGCTAACGCGGTGCCGGAGGAGGCGGTGAAAAACCAGCTGATGATGAGCATGCTGGGAACGGCACTGGACGCTTACCTGGAAACGGTGAAGGGAAGCTTCCTAAAGAACCCATCGCCCAAGGAAACCGCCCCAACACCGGACCTTCGGGAACTGGAGGAAAAAGGCGTACCGCTCAAAGACAAAGAAAAGGTACAGCGCACGTTCGAGGTTGATCTGCAGGAACGCCGTAAGGTGATAACGGCCATCCTGGAAATGGACGGGTGGACTTGGAAAGATGTTTATGATGCATGAGCACAGCGTAGCCTATAGGTCTCCGCCCCCAATGCCCATCACACGAATGACCTCCGCTTTATAACCGGCCGCTTCCACCGCGTTCTTGACAGCCTGCGGATCGAGCTCCTCGCCCGACACGCTGAGTACCCTATCGTCACTGTCCGTGTCCAGGTTCCACTTGCTCAGGTTAGCTACCTTCTCCAGGTGCGGGGCCACTTTGGAAAGCCCTGCCTGGGTCTCTACGTTTGTTTTGAACTTGATTATTTCCATAGCGTTGACGCTGATACAGCTGTATGACTTGTCCTGTTCTCTTCGATAAGGCACAAACTTTCGTTATTACTGTACTCTTTTTGCTAGAGCAGGGTTATGAGCAGCAACCGGAAGGTTCACCCCGCGCAAGATCAGCTACCTACCACTCACCGGGAGCGTCAGCTTTAGCTTGTCCCATGTCATGACAATCGCCCCCTGCGCATCATGCTGAGTTACGATTTGATAGCGCAGTCGCTCCTGGTGCTGCTCCACTCTCTCAGGTGTCACAGTGAAACGTACCACGTCTTCTGCTTCCGAATAATCGTCTGCCAGGTGCTGCTCCCAGTTTTTGTTGATGATCACCGTCCACTCCTTCTCCCCCGGAACAGTGAACAGCGCGTACTTCCCTGCCGGCAGCGGCTGCCCTCCTATTGTGATCGGCTGGTCCGTCTGCAGGCTGGTAGCCGAATGTGCCCCCGTTACCCATACCTGGTTATGGGCCACCAGGCCGCCCCAGATCACTCTGCCGCGCACGGCAGGAGAATGGTAGGCTACCGTTAGATGGGCAGGCCCGATTTGCCCGTGCGCCTCGGCTTTTAGGCTGCCCTTCAGGGTATCAGGCTCAGCCTGTGCCTGTATGGCCAGCGCCCCTTCCTGCGCGTTTGCCTCATGCGCGGAGGCATGATGGCTTTCCTGTTCCGGAGCTTTCTGCTCTGCCACCTGCTCATTGCAGGAAGCAAGTGCAGCACCAAGGGCAACAGCCAAGATGGCGCTGCGTAGTTCAATTGTCATATGAAGTTTACCTAAACGTGTAAAGAGAGTTTTGTGTGAGCGAAATAACATTTAAACTGGCAGTATTGAAAGCACCAACAGTCATATTCTGGCGGCGGTGGCCGCTTTTTTTTATAATTGGTGCCGCTACCCTCCATGCTCCCGCCACTACAGCCTGATGTACAGTAGTAAGCAGTTAAACATGTAACAACTACCAGGAACTGTGTAATAGAAGCCCGGTTTGTTCCTGCTAATTTGCTTTGCCACAAGGGGGACGACCATGTAAGGAGCGGCAGTAAAAGGCAAACATACTTACCGCTAGTGAGGTACTTATTCTGAGGAACCTGAAACGAAAGTTTTTAAGCCATGAAGAACAGTCATAGTCACCATCAGGAACACAATCATCACCAGCCTGCAAAGTCACAGGCGAAAAGCAAGGCAGGCAAGGTAGAGGAGCAACTGGAGGAGAAAACGCTCCATGCCCACAGGGAAGCCATGCCACATGGGGAGGGAACTCCTCCCCCGCACCGGGAGCATGTGGGACACGACGGGCACGGTGGACATGATCACCACCGCATGATGATCGATGACTTTAAAAAGCGCTTTTGGATCTCGCTTGTGCTGTCGGTACCGGTGATTGTGCTAAGCCCGATGGTGCAGCACATCCTCGGCTACGCGCTTGATGTGCCCTACAGCATGTACATCGCCTTCGTCCTGTCCAGCATCATCTTCTTCTATGGCGGATGGCCTTTCCTCACAGGACTTGCCGAGGAGGTGAAGAAAGGTGCTCCGGGCATGATGACGCTGATCGGCGTGGCCATCACGGTGGCTTACGGCTACAGCACGGCCGTCACGTTCGGCCTGGAAGGGATGGATTTCTTCTGGGAGCTGGCTACGCTGATCGTGGTGATGCTGCTGGGGCATTGGATAGAGATGAAGTCAGTGCTGGGTGCCTCCAAGGCGCTCGAGCTGCTGGTGAGCATGATGCCTGCCGAGGCGCAGGTGCTACGGGACGGGCAGACGGTAACGGTGAAGGTTGAGGAACTCCGGCAGGGAGACGTTATCGTGGTGAAACCCGGTGAGAAGGTGCCTGCCGATGGCACGGTGGTGCAGGGGGAAAGCTACCTGAATGAGAGCATGCTGACGGGGGAGAGCAAGCCTGTGCAGAAGGTGAAAGACGATCAGGTGATCGGCGGCTCGATCAACGGCAACGGCTCGCTGCAGGTGCGCGTGGAGAGCACGGGCAAGGACAGCTACCTGAACAAGGTGATCAACCTGGTGCAGGAGGCGCAGAAAACAAAGTCCGAGACGCAGCGCCTTGCCGACAAGGCAGCCAAATGGCTGGCCTACCTGGCGCTGACGGCAGGCTTCGGCACCTTTGCCGCCTGGCTGATGGCCGGTGCCGAGCTGGACTTCGCCCTGGAGCGCATGGTGACGGTGATGGTCATCTCCTGCCCGCACGCCCTTGGCCTGGCCATACCGCTGGTGGTGGCCATCTCCACGGCCGTGTCTGCTAAAAACGGCCTGCTTATTCGGAACCGCACCGCATTCGAGAACTCCCGCAACATCACCACCATCATCTTCGACAAGACCGGCACCCTGACCCAGGGCTCCCATGCCGTCGCGCAGGTAGTGGTGTTTCAGCAGGCATTTAATGAGCAGGAGCTACTCCGTTTAGCGGCCGGTGTGGAGCAGCACTCGGAGCATTATATCTCACAGGGTATCCTCAAAAAAGCAAAGGCCGAAGGCATCACAGTCCCTGCCTCAGATTCCTTCAATTACTTGCCCGGAAAAGGGCTGGAAGGCCTTGTGGAGGGAAGAGACGTGAAGGTGGTAGGGCCTAACTATATCAAAGAGTTTAACGTGCAGGTGCCCCAGAGCCAGGCGGAGGAGGGTGTGGAGACGGTGGTGTATGTGCTGGTAGACCGGAAGGTGGCAGGCTACATCACGCTGCGCGACCAGATACGCCCTGAGTCTGCCGGCGCCATCCGGGTACTGAAGGCGAACGGCATCAAGAACCTGCTGCTGACCGGCGACAACGAGCGCGTGGCTCAAAGCGTGAGCGACAAGCTGGGCATGGACGGCTACCTGGCCAACGTGCTGCCGCACCAGAAGCAGGAAAAAGTAAAGGAGCTGCAGCAGCAGGGAGAGTTCGTGGCCATGACAGGCGACGGCGTGAACGACGCCCCTGCCCTTGCCCAGGCTGATGTGGGCATCGCCGTAGGCTCCGGAACGGACGTGGCGGCAGAGACAGCCGACATTATCCTGGTCAACAGCAACCCGCAGGACATCGCCTCCCTTATCCTCTTCGGCAAGGCCACCTACCGCAAGATGATTCAGAACCTTATCTGGGCCACAGGTTACAACATCATAGCACTTCCGCTGGCGGCAGGCGTACTGTATAACCAGGGCATCATGGTATCCCCGGCTGTCGGGGCCGCTCTGATGAGTCTCAGCACTGTCATTGTCGCCGTCAATGCGCAGCTGCTGCGAAGGCAGATAAAGTAACCTAGACACAGCATCTATCACAAACTATGAAAACAAGCATAACCCAGCCCCGAAAGCAAGGCGGAGTAAAAGTGTTCCTTTGCACAGGCTCCCGTGTGTAAGATATAATCAGCCATCAAATCTCTCTAACTGTGAAAAAGAGCCATGTGCTACCTATAACAAACGTTATGGTAAATAGGGCCAACTTTCTCTTGTTTACAATAGTGAAGGAATATGGATAAATTGCGCTTCCATTAATAACCAATACCATGACTCAGGATAGAAGTAACCTACCGGAAGGTAAAGAAGCCAATGATCTATTCAATAACGTGGCCGCACTCATTGAGCAAAGCAAAAGGCAGGTTGCCCTCACAGTAAACCGTGAAGTTACTCTCTTATACTGGCATGTCGGGAAAGCTATCAATCATAAGCTCCTGCAGGAGCAGCGTGGAGAATATGGGGAACAGGTAGTTGAATCCTTATCCTCTCAACTTACTAAAACATATGGCAAGGGTTGGTCAAAGCGTCACCTGTGGCATTGTGTACGCGTTGCAGACACTTTTCAGGAAGATCAAATTGTGAACGCACTGAGTACACAATTAAGCTGGACGCATCTGCGCATATTGGCCATGTTTGAGGATGAACTGAAGCGAGAGTTCTACACCGCCCTCTGTGTACAGGAGCGATGGAGTACACGTGTTTTGCAAGAGCGAATCGACAGCATGCTGTTTGAGCGTTCCGCTTTATCTAAAAAGCCAGAAGACTTACTCAGGCGAGAACTAAGTACCCTAAAGTCAGCCGGGGCCGTGACACCTGATCTAGTATTCCGGGATCCTTACGTGCTGGACTTCTTAGGCCTGAGCGATACGTACAGCGAACGGGATTTAGAGTCCTCAATTTTAACGCAGTTGCAGCAGTTTATCATTGAGCTGGGCAGCGATTTTGCCTTTCTTGCACGCCAGAAGAGAATCATCATAGACAATGAAGATTTTAAAATCGACCTGCTCTTTTACCACCGTGGACTAAAGCGCCTGGTGGCTATTGACCTGAAGCTGGGAAGGTTCAAGGCAGCCTACAAAGGGCAGATGGAGTTGTACCTCAAATGGCTGGACAAGTACGAACGCAAAGAGGGGGAAGAAAGCCCAATCGGCCTGATCCTGTGTGCCGAAAAGAGTCAAGAACAAATTGAGTTGCTGGAGCTAAACAAGGGGCATATAAGGGTATCAGAATACCTGACGCAGTTGCCTCCCAAAGAGGTATTTGCTAGCAGGCTGCATAAAGCCATAGAGCTGGCAAAAGTAAAAAAGGAGGAGTAATATTTTAATTTTGATGATTCAAAAGTCAGCTCATAAAAATTAGAAAGGTTAACGCATTACAATCTCTCACTTAAAATAACTGTTGTATACAGCCACGGAGTTTCCTGAATTAAATCAAATAGGTTAATAGGCATGAGAGGGCTCTTTTCTTTATAAACCTTAGTTAATACATATTAAATGTCATGTCGATAGTTAGTCTTCGACTATTTGCCTATCTCAATATTATAGGTGCACACTTCATCGCCAATAATTCGTAAGAGTAAAGGTTATAAGCATTTATCTATAGTCTTCAATAAAGGTCTTTACTAACTATGGAAACCTAATTCCATTTCGCCATCCCTCTTCTACAAAATTGAAATAGTCAGTACTAAGCCCTATGGAGTTGTTCAAACGGTTTAGATAAAATTTTTCACCCTCTGAATATAAAGTTCCAAGTGAATGCAAATGAGTACGAGCATTCACCCAGGCAACTACTTCTTTTGCAGCCTCATATGTTCCCCCATGTTCATCTTCTCTTGTAATTAGTGCATAATTTTTATTTAGAGGGATTGTAACCGTAACATCTGTAGATGATAGATTATCTAAGCTTAAATCTGAATGTTCAGATGGATATGAAGACCAATTTAAAGGAGAATCAGAACATATAAAACCGCCACTTTCTATTGTTGCTTCAGCTAAGCTCCACTTTTTATCAACCAGTACATCTACTACTATGGCATGAGCTGTAGCTATAAGATCTACTTTAAGATTTTTCGGTGTTTGGGGTCTCCATAAGTCATTACGCACTAGTTCTTTAACCTCATCAAAAGGTGGCCATTGATTCATATCTGCACCAGAACGAATTTCTAACTTCCTAATATCTTCCCATTCTTCCCTTGTAACTTTTCCATCGAGTATCTTTCTATACATAGTTTGCTCGATTGAATATGACAAAAGCTCTCTACATCTTTTACTCCTTACATGTAATAATGAAACAAAAGATAAAAGTGCACCCATTTCATTATTACTGTTAACCCTTCCTGTTTTTAAAACATTTTTAAGTACTGGGGCATACTCAGATTCCATTTTGGAAAGTTCGTTTTCCATATAAAATGGATCAATATCAGGATGAGTGTAACGATAAAAGTCTCTTTGTTTTGCAACTTGTGTAGGTTTAGCTTGGTATCTTTTTTTATTGAAGTAGTCGAAAACATGGAGAAATCCCTTAGCAGTACCTGTATCTGTAAATCCAGACAAGTAAAATACAGGTAGAATATGGTGTTGGCGAGGATCAGACATAAGTTTTTATATCTATAAACTAGTAAAGGGTGCATAAGGTACAGCTTAACAAAGCTATGGAAATTATATCTTTATCTTATAATCTTGCTTAGATCCAATATAAAATTCATATCAGACGATACAGTCATTTGAGATGTCAAGGGGTTTATGAAGCTCTGTTTATCATAACATAACTTATCGGCTGGTGGACCCGGTTTGGTTCGCGTTTGGAAACGGTTTGACCAGAGACGGGCGTGACGTTGGGAAAGAGTGGGGACAACAGGCCTGCATTAACACTCCCCTATTGCTTTACTTAATCTTTGAACAGCTCCAGCTGGTCAGGCTGGCAGTATCGGCTGTTGAACTTTGGTTTGAGCATGCGGATGTAGTACTTCTCCAGCTTAAGCACCTCTTCCTTGTCCTGGTACTCCTGAAAGTAAATCACCGAGTCGGCCGAGCACTTGTCCTTGTGCTTGATGACCCGCCAGAAGATGTTGCTGGTCACCCCCACGTACACGCAGGTGTCGGCGTCAAAGATCAGATACAGGAAGTATAAACGGTTGTCTCTGACGTGCCGTAGACTTTTATAATTCGCTAAGACCTCCCTCCTACTGTACTTTTCCCAATTCTCAATTCTGATCGCATTCACTAATGTTATTTCTTTTTTGCCTTCTTTTTGTTGTCGCTAATCTCTTTGAGCCTACTAATTCTATCTAATGGCAAGGATCTATGTGCTGATTCTTTTCCTTCAAAATACTGTTTAATAGCCTTTTCAACAACATCGCTAATTGTTGCTCTTTCCCAATATTCATACTGCCTAATTTGTTTATATAGACCTTTAGTAATTCTTGTACTAAAATGCGTCATTTCATGAAGTTCATTATCTTCATATATATCATTTGATTTATTAATATTATCTACATTATTTTTTTTATTAGGCTCATCAGATTCATTAAATAAAATATCTCCATCTGATTTTTTAGCTGCTAGAGCTTGCTTGAATTGATTTTTAGCCATTTTATTTAATCCTCTCTAGAATTTCAGTTGTTAAATTATCATAATCTTTTGCTCCATTACTATTCGAATCAAGCTCAAAAAGATTCGTCTTAAATATCTGAGCATGTCCTATCTTGACGTTTTCTCTTATACTAGTTTTTAAAACAAGTTCATTATACTGCTCTTTGATGGTATCAACCAGCTCAGTGTACATTGTATTTCTTATTTTGGGATTATACTTGGTAAAAAATACTCCACCTATTTTCAATCCCGGATTGTAATGCTTTTTGACTTTATTAAAAGCCTCAACAATATTTTCTAATCCCTCAAAAGCAAAGAATTCAGGCTGCATAGGAATGAATATGTAACTACTTGTAACCATTACCATGTATACAAACACTCCTAAGGAAGGAGGACAATCAATTATGCAGAAGTCATAATTGTCTTTAACTTGATCAAGCCTTTCTTTCAATTCGAAAGCAAAATCTGGCTGATTCCCTAGATCTTTTTCAGTCTTTGCAACAAGCTTTGATGCAGGTAATATATCTAAGTTATTAGCTGTTTTCACAACTTCCTCAAAGAGCAGCTCCCCCTCGATAAACTTCCCTACATGATTTTTGATATTTTTATCTAGGCCCAAAGCAAGAGTTAAATTGCTTTGAGAATCCATATCAATCAACAATGTCCTGTATCCTCTGCTTTTCAAGGAATACCCTACATTCAATGCTGATGAAGTCTTACCGATACCACCTTTATGGTTTATAAAGCTTATTACCTTCATGTAATTAATTTTATTTTTATGAATGCAATAAACATTATTTAATTTAAATATAAAATAAAATTCATTTGATTCATAATGTTCATGTATCTTATGTAACTAATAACATTCATGAAATTTATTAACTATATAAGATATGTAAACATTGTGAAAATTCAATAAGGGAGGCCCAGTAAACCTGATAACTTCATACTAGGCCCAGGCATTATAGATTGAAACTCTAAAGATTAGTCTTTGTAAAGTATTGTCTGATCATCATTCCAATACCAACCATCATTCAAACGAGCTTCTATTGAAGCTTCATAGTTTTCCTTATGAATTTCCATCAATTCTACTAACTTAAGTTTTGAAGTTGCTCTAAGGTTTTGCTTTGGAGCTTCGCTCTTCTTGTATTTTGGTTTAGCATTTGACTTATCAAACAGGCTTCCCTGAACAGGTTTAGTAATTTTACTAATCTTACCTTCTTGAGGAAACTTAAAAGTTAATGACTCTGTCTTCTTTCCTTTTTTATTCTCAACCCAATGTACATTTAACATTTCTCTGATATCCTCAAAAGCGGGTAATATCACGTATTTCTTGAAATCATAATAGCGAGGGTATTTGTCAATTTGATTACCTAATTCATCTTTATCGCCACATACCATCTTCTTGAATTCCTCTACTGATATCTTAACTTCACCTAATGATTGATAGGATTTCATCAACCAATAGATTCGGTGAGAATAGCCACTCTTTAGAGACATCAAATGCTCTATGTCTGCAAGTGCATAATCTTTTTTAAGTTGTATAAGATATGATTGCACACGATCAGTAAATAACCCTCGCACAAACCCAGAACCAGAATCCAATTGAAGTTCCTGGACAATGCCTACTTTATGATAATCATTTTTATTGGCAGCCTTTTTACTAATTCCAACTTGCAATAAATCTAGCCTCTTTGACATTAATTCATCGCAAGCATCTTTCAAAAGCTGGTAAGCTTTGCCCGAAGGATTATCTCCAATAATATCCGATACCTTTATTTCTACCTTCTTTAATTCGGTATCATCTTTTTTCACCCCTTTAAGGAGGAGAGTAAAAATTCTTGCCTCTAAACCACCTAAGTGCATGTAAGAGCGAATTAGATTATTATGTTGGGCTATCTTTGGAGTATAAAGTTCAAGTTCATCATTCATTGCAAAACTCATTTACATTAGGTACATGTAAATGTAATTAAAAAACGAAAACGAAAAAACATATTTACGTTTTCGTTTTAAGCGACACTTTTCTCGTTTTAGGATGATACTTTTCTCGTTTTACAGCGACACTTTTCTCGTTTTAAGTTAACTTTTAACGATACTTTCCTCGTTAAACCGTGATACTTTTCTCGTTTTTTTACAATATAAAACATTGATTTTTAGAGACTTGTAATGACTAGAATATTAGAATATCTTTAAATAGAATAAATAATTCTAATATCTTCTTATTTTTTATAATTTTCTAAAAAAGGAAATAGTCCTTACTAAAAGTTGAGTTTTACCTAAGATCCACTTATAGTAAAAATGGATCTTAGGTAAAACGAGAAAAGTATCGTTAATATATGTGCTGTGACGATTAGAAAGATGTTTTTAGCGTTTTTTGTCATTTTGAAGAAAGGTAAAACGAGAAAAGTATCGCTAGAATAGTAAAATGCTCTAAAATGGACATTCAATAACCATTTTAGAGCATTGAATGTCCATTTTAGGGCACTAATTGATAATATATTAGAAGCATTATTCAGCAAGGGGTAACGATACTTTTCTCGTCATAAAAGTTAAATTATAATTATTGCTAAGCTTAAGATTCATTTTAAATGTTCAACAGTAGTAGGGGAGAGGTATTAAACTTTCTACTTACTACATTCTCTACTTATCATAAAAGTTGTTATGAAATTACACCTATTACAATGCATTTTATGAAGTGGTAAGGAGTACTCTTTCCCTTGTACAGCCGTTTTGTGCATTATTTGGAGCTAGTTCTTGCTACACTTCAAAGGTCATTGAAAGTATTTGGCTCCTCCAGTTATGTTGTCCCGGCACTTCACCTTGCCTAAGTATAGCCATTTGTCGGCAACCCGTAGAAATGGTAAAGGCTGTTTTAGTCTAAGCGGCGCGCAGTACGCCCGCAGTGGGTTCGGGAACAACTGGGAAGAATGCCCATGTAGCAAAGCATGAGTAGAAGGGGCAACTATCGAGATAACGCCATAGCTGGGAGCTTCTTCAAGGCAACTAAAGCAGAAGTGATTGACTACTGCAAATTCGCTACTAGGCAGCAGGGCAGGCTGTATGTATTTTAGTACATTCAAAGAATGTACAGCCAAGAAGGAAAAAAATCGGCAAAATATTGCAATTATATTGCTGAATGTTTTTACTGAAATTTATATATTACTGATATTGTATCTTCTACAAGCAAACTGCATATCTGTGTTTCAATTTCACCCAATGCTTCTGCTGCGGACCCCTGCTTATACCCCTACTGCTTATGCTGATACCGACATAAGCATGCAGATGAAGAATCCATACTTCCTTGCGGCTGTGATGCTTGCTAGCCCGACGCTGTATCAGTCAATACAGGCAAATGACTTTTGTTATAGGTCTCTTCCTCCTAAAGCCAAACTCAGCGTCCGGAAGTACCTAAACAGGATGTGTTACCGGGCTACGCCATTCGGTTTATTTTCAGGTATTTCCCTCGTTAGTTGGAGTTCCAAGGGTAAAAACAACATTATAGTAGACGAGGCTGATGTACAGGTAAAACTAGAATTGAGCTTTTCGGCTGAGTTAACAGTAGCAGCATCCCTACTTGCGGAGGAGCTGGCATCATATCATGTCTACCAAACTAATCCCTCATCATACCAGGTACAGGATGAATATAGGTACTTGCGCTTTGAGAAAGATGAAAAGAGAAAACGGAGAATCTTTATGATTGACAGCCTCCAACGGGATAAGTTGTTGCACTCCCTGCTCTTGTTCTGTAATTCTGGACAGCCTAAAAAATCTATCATTGCCTTTGTTATGAAGCAAGTGTCAGCCAGTTCAGCAGAAAGTGAAGCTTTTGTGGATGAATTGATCGCTGAACAAATCCTGCTATCTAAGCTTAAAGCGAATATTACAGGTGAGGACTTCCTGCAGCGGCTCCTAAGTTTAGGAAAGAAGGAGGTAGTTCACTCTCCTAAACTTCGTCATTTACGGTCTTTACTAGAGATGCTACACGATTTGGATGGCGTTGGTAGGACAGTAGACCCATGGCTCTTAGAAAAGTTTTCAGAGCAACTTCTTTATAGTTTTCCGCTGGCTAATACCTCCTTTTACGCCAACATGTACAGAAACGTAAGGAGTGGATATCTAAATTCCTCATATCAGGAGCAGGTTTTAGAGGCATTAACCTGTCTGCGCCGTTTGACTCAGCCAAGGCAAGAACCAGCCGGATTGATAGCTTTTCGCAAAGATTATATGAAAAAGTTCGAAGGACGGGTGGTTCCACTACTTATGGCATTAGACCCGGAGGTGGGGGTAGGGTATGAAGGGCTTGCCATTAGCCAGCAAGCTCCTAAACTACTACAAGGAATCCACTTTGAAGCCGCAGAGGAAAAAAGTCAAAGGGTGGATTGGACACCAGCGCATGTATTATTGATGGACAAGTGGCAGGAGGCAGGGAGAGGATCAGCCCCTATCCAGCTAACGGCGCAAGATATTCTAACATTACCTGCGGATAATAAGGGTGGATCTATGCCCCCTAGCACATCTGTTCTTTTTAGGGTCTTGGGAGAAGATGTGTATATAGAACAGGCCGGGGGCATTTCAGCTACGGCGCTGTTAGGTAGGTTTACGCACTTCCACGAGGAGATAAACACCTTTGCGAAAGCCGTTGCTCAAGAGGAACAGCAAAAAAACCCACACGTAGTTTTTGCCGAAATAGCCCATCTATGCGATGAGCACACAGCCAACATAGATCGTAGGGCTACCGTTTACTCATACGAGATACCTCTGCTTGTACAGTCAACGCTACCGATGGAACAGCAAATAAAGCTCTCAGAACTTTGGGTTAAAGTGGAAGGGAATCGCATTGTGCTTTGGTCGGAGCGGCTTCAGAAAATAATAGTGCCCCGTTTAAGTTCGGCATTCAATTTTGTGCGTGACGACTTGGCAGTTTTTCGTTTTCTGTGCGATCTGCAGTATCAGGGGCTGCAAAGTAACTTTACCTTAAACATGAGTCGGTTTTTCCCCGACATCCATTTCTACCCAAGGGTAGTATACAAGTCCACAATATTGCACTTAGCCACTTGGTACCTAAGGAAGGAACAAATAGAACCTATTTTGAGTGCAGATGGAGAGGAGCAGGTGAGTCAGGTGAAAGAACTTTCAAAGAAAATGGGTTGGCCACGATATATTGCCCTTACACAACATGACCATCAACTGGTGTTTAATTTGGAAAGGGAAACTGAGGTGCGCTTTTTTCTGAACAGTATAAAGAACAAAGAGTCTTTGATGATCAAGGAGTTTCCCTTTGCCGAGGAACAGGAACAGCCTGTAGTAAGCAGTGCACAGGGAGCGTATGTCCATCAGTTTTTAGCGGCAGTATGTAATAAGCGAGAGGTATATCATGAGCAGAAGATACCTACTTCCCCTGAGCTGCAATCTCAGATAAAAAAGCGTAAATTCCTGCCGGGAGGGGAGTGGCTCTATTTCAAGATTTACCTTCACCCTTCACGTGCAAACGCTGTTCTCACAGAAATCCTGTTACCACTGCTGCAACGAGTGGTAAAGGAGCAGAAGGTGATTCAGTGGTACTTTATTCGCTATAGAGATCCTGATTATCACCTGCGTGTACGGCTTTGCCTGAGTGTTGACGGGGGGGGCACAAGTACTATCTTATCGCTTATGCACCAAAAGCTGACCTCCTTGGTGCGTAAGGGAGTAATTAGTAACCTGAAGCTAGCGGTTTATGAGCGTGAGCTCGAACGGTACGGGTCGGCACGAATTGAGGCCGTTGAACGTGTATTCTGCACGAGTAGTGAGTTGCTGGCAGCCTATATAAAGAAAGCGCCTTTTTCTGAGGAGGATTACGCTTTTTATGCCATTGCTTTCGCTGGCGTGGAGGAGATACTTAACGCCTTTAGATTGAACTTAAAAGATAAGCACCAGCTTCTTTGCCACATATTCGAGTCTTTTTTTAGGGAGTTCGGTGAGAGGAGAGAACTGAAGGTGCAGCTGAGTTTTAAATACCGAGAAATGTGCAAGTTAGTCGGGTTATTTCCCGCTACTGACGATGTCGATCTGTTTACAACATTACGTATAGGTAAACTTAACGGTCGTTTTAGGCTAGCATTACAACATTTAGCCGATTCGACTAAGTCCGTACCACAGGCCAAGAGGGCGCAGCTGCTGTCTGACATGATTCACATGCATTTGAACCGGCTCTTCATAGATCAACCAAGACAGCAGGAGCTCGTGGTATATTACTGCCTTTACAAACACTACCAGTCCCTCGTAGCCCGTCAACAGCTTTGACGCACAATAATAGTATTTTCCTAATGGATTCTCACTAATTACGAATCCCTATAAACACACCATAATTCTGTTGAAATGTATTATTCCTCATTTATCTAATTAGCATCTCACCCTGTGAATTGTTCACTAAAGCAGGATATTCTAATGCATCTAGGCTAACAGTTAGTCTGAGCCGAAAGTGCTTCCGATCATCCTCGAAAGAGGTAAGCTTTGCACGGGCACCATAAGCATGGTGCAGGCGCTGACGGATATTTTTTAAGCCGGAGTGAAGGCTTGGGGAACTAGGCTTGTTGTAGACTAGATTATCTGTTTCTATAAATAGTTGATTATTATTGATGTAAAGGCGAATAGCGGCTTGGTGAGCAGGTAACAACAAATTACCATGTTTGAATACATTCTCTACAACTGTTAAGAGTACTAAGGGGATAAGTTTGATATATTTTACTTCTTCCGTGTAATTAATCTGTACCTGAAGCTGGTGGTTTTGCCTGAGTTGATGAAGATAGACTAATTTTTCCACCTGCTCTATTTCATCCCCTAGGAGAACAGCATCCTGATGTTGGTCTGCCTGCACCGCGAAACGCATCATTTCAGATAGAGTAATAATAGTTTCAGCTGCAACAGGCGCTGTTTTTCTGGCTTTGTTGTAAATAAAGTTTAAGGTATTAAAGAGAAAGTGGGGATTTATCTGCGCACGCAGGAAGGCATTTTGAGCCTTAATTAACTCTTGCTCGATATTCTGTTTTTCAATAATGTTCTTGAGTTTTAATTTTTCTAGCTCTTCGGTCCTTCTTTGTTCTTTGTGTAAGGTGATTAAAAAGTAGTAGGCGGTTGAGAACCCTCCAATATATATAAAGCGCCATAAGGCACGGATAAGGTAGGCAAAATTCAGCGTGGTAGTACCTTGTGTTGTTAAGCCGAAATAGTTAATTCCAAGGAATTCCACAGCATAAGAGGTAAATACATACAGCAGTATTTCCAGTACGATCATGAGTGGGAAAATCCAAATAATTTGGTTCTTTTTTCGGAACGCATGAGGTAGTATAAGGTATGCATGGACGTAGAATAGTAAAATATTCAGCACGTAATGCACAGTGTAATCTCCCAATGTGGCAAATTTGCCTGTGAGCAAACCAACTGCCGCTACTTCATAGGCGATAAAAACAAACCAGCCAATAAGGTGAAACCGGTTTTCTTGTATGGTCCTGATTAATGAATTCTTAATCCAAATATACATTTCTGTGTAATACATCTGCCTGTTTGTGTAAGATTTTCTTAGAAGTATATCCCTCCCGATACTTTCAAGAAAAAATATAATATATGAAAAAGCGCAGCCTAAGAGTTAAGAGAGACACCATTTTTATTTTCAAAAAGCAACAGGAAGTGAACGGTCCAACAACGGATCCAACAATGACCATATTAACTACCGTCACCCATTTTTAATTATATCAGGGCTAGCCACCTATTTTAAGCGGTTTGTCCTGATGATGTGTGAGTTGAGATAAGAGGAGAAGTCATCTTTGTAAGATGCACCTAAGGGGACATCCAAACCATTTGAGAGCTTAATCATGTTGCTTTCAATTTTACCGATATAATTCTTTGATATAATAAAAGATCGATGTACCTGGACAAAGTCTGCATACTCAAAAAGAATTACACTTATTTCCTTTAGCGTTAGGTAGGTGACAATCTTTTCATTAGCAGTATAGATTTGTATGTAGTTTTTAAGACTTTCTACCGCAATGATGTCTTTGAACTGTACTTTAACAAAGTTGTTGCGTTCCTCTGCTAACTTGACAAAAAAGAAGGTATTATCTTCTTCTGATGTTGTTCGCTCTGTGTATGAGCCAGGTGAAATAACTTTGTTAACCGTCTCTGCAAACTTTGAAAAGTTAATGGGCTTCAAAAGATAGCCAGATGCATTGATGTTGAAAGCTTCAACGGCATACTGATTATGAGCCGTAGTGAGGATCAAATACTTCGTTTTCTTTCTAATTATTTCAGAAAGCTCAATACCGGAAATGTAGGGCATGTTAATATCCATGAAGATTAAATCTAATTCTATATTGCCTCCCCTAATTTCAGTCATGGCATCTACTGGGTTAGTATAGCTTTTGTACAACTGTAGGTTAGGCATTAAATCTATATAATCTCCCAATATTTCTATGCCATCAGGTTCATCATCTATTATTACACAACTATACATGTTTGCTCTCATTTTAAATGTGGTACTTCTTTAAGAATAGTATTAATCTGCATTAAATATTTAATTAGAATATCCTCAAGATACCGATAAATAATAAGGTAAATCATATTCTATTACGTTCTATTATATAATGCCTAGTATTTATATTATATTTTATATACAAAAAAGTATAAAAAATTGTTCATCCATTTGCCTCAAGGCAGCAAATGTTTGTAGAGCAAAACTGTTATTTATTGAAACCTGCAGAAGAATTATTTTAAAGGGCTGAAAAGTGTTGAACCTGCTGCTGTAATAGGTACTGTTCCTGAAAGAACTGTAGGCCAATTTTCCTCAGGTCAGTACCTGCAGTCCTTCCATAATAAGCATCTTGTCATACTCATCAAAGTAGATACCTATGAAGAAGCATATCAGGGAATGTGCTTAGCCTACCAGTTACCGTATTTAGAATTCCTTTTTTCCTTGTTGCTGCTTCAAAAGCTTAAGAACAAATTCTAGCTTTAACCACTTAAAGTATACTTGACAAACCTGTAAAGTTGTTGCTTCACTTTCCGCAATAATGTGCTAGTGATATCCGAAATGATCTACCATCAGAAATTCGCTACCATGCAAGAGGCGAGTCTGGGCGGTGTCTGGTCATTCAGCATGAGCATGGCCTGCTCTTCTCCTTATTTTGCCTGGCCATGTGATAGGATAGCTTTTCCAGCGGTAAAGCAAGGGAGTAGACTGCCTAGATGAACGCGTACGGCCGATGGACACTATCTGCAGCACTTCCTCTTTGACGGCAGCATCATCCTTTAACTATTAACTGTTACTGGTTCCCCTTTTTATCTTGAGTTGCCAAGTTAAGTGAATCATCTGACCGTAGTTACTGAAGTATCTCACTTGAGGCATACACCTCCTTCAGCAAAAACATTATTCCTCCTTATCACGGCTAATTTCATTTCTATCCTGCCAGAATAGCTATTGGTGTAAGCAAATTGTAGAAGCTTAAGTGATACGCTATGTTTAAATCATCAACAGCACAATATGGCAGAGGGCAAAAGAAGAAGCTTTCTCCAGCTGTAGAGATAAATGACATTTAAAATATTCCTTGCGCAAGAATTGAGGGACTAATTGATACAGTTTGCAACCCAAAGAAAAAAGCAAAAAGCGGAAATAGCCGATGCCGAACAAAGAAGATCGACTCAAAAATCAAACTTACCTAAAGATGAAAAACGAGAACGCAAGCAAAGGCAAACTAGCCCCAGCGAAAGTAAACAAGATGTCGGAGAAGGACATGAATCAGGTGTTGGGCGGACAGGCTGCATGGCCGAAGATCTCCCTGACGATATCTTCTGCCGTTACGGAGGCCAAAGAGGATTCGGACAGCGATTAATCTGTCGGAGCTGACTCACAGAAGCAACCAATTACTCAAAAATCAAACTTATCTAAAGATGAAAAACGAGAACGCTAGCAAAGGCAAACTAGCCCCAGCGAAAGTAAACAAGATGTCGGAGAAGGACATGAATCAGGTGTTGGGCGGACAGGCTGCATGGCCGAAGATCTCCCTGACGATATGTTCTGCCGTTACGGAGGCCAAAGAGGATTCGGACGGTGATTAATTATAACTAATTGATCATAAATGGGCTATGTAACTGGCATAGCCCATTTTGATCAAACCTCACTCTCACCTTTATCTCAAGAGCTATGATACTACTTTTGTCGCAACGGTACGATTACTCCACTCAGCTGATTACCCGATGGCTCGTCTCCATGNGGTGATTAATTATAACTAATTGATCATAAATGGGCTATGTAACTGGCATAGCCCATTTTGATCAAACCTCACTCTCACCTTTATCTCAAGAGCTATGATACTACTTTTGTCGCAACGGTACGATTACTCCACTCAGCTGATTACCCGATGGCTCGTCTCCATGGAAAAATCCTTCCTAAGGATTAACAAGAATGAGCGTAGCATGTCTTTACAGCACATAGATCTTAAGAAGAAGGAGCTAGTTGTCAAACGTAACGGTCAAACCTATAACCTTCTAGATTTTAATGCTGTGTTGGAGCGAAGAAGTGGTTTTACGGTACAGGACTTGGTGAATGATTCCCAGGTGCTGGAGGAAAGCCTGTTTCATGAGGAAACTTCGTATCACAAAGAGCATGTTTTAAAGGAAGCTAATGAGTTAATTGACTTCATACACTACTACATTGAAAATACAAGTGTGAAGGTAATTGGCAAATACGAGCACCGGAAACTAAATAAGCTTAAGGTGTTATATTTAGCCACCAGTCTTGGTCTTTCAGTTCCAGAAACCTTTGTGGTAAGCACAAAAGCTGATTTGATCAGGCTCACGAAGGAATACTGTAACAACATCATCACAAAAGCCATTTCGGACGGAGTATACCTGTTTACAAACCTTCATGGATACTATTCTTACACTGAGCGACTTACCTTAGACACAATTACCTCCAAGCTAAGTACTTCTTTCTTTCCATCCCTCATTCAAAAAGAGGTGAAGAAGCTTTATGAAGTAAGATCTTTTTATTTAGAAGGCGCTTTTTATTCGATGGCCATCTTTTCTCAATCTGATAAGGCAACTCAAACGGACTATAGAAAGCAAGGTAAAGCGAAGCTTGCCAGCCGAATGGTTCCTTATCAACTACCAGATGCAACTAGTGCTTTATTAACCAAGCTTTTTCAGGTGTTGAACCTCACCACGGGATCTGCTGACTTTATGGTGGATGAGAAAGGGGAACATGTTTTCTTAGAAATCAATCCTGTGGGACAATTTTCAATGACCTCTATCCCTTGTAACTATCAAATCGAAAAAATCATAGCCGAGAAGTTATCATGTATATAGATTTAAAAGAACTTGCCCTGAGGGAAGCTGCCAAAATGCATTACCCTCTGTTTTACAACTTCATCATTTACAATGAACTATTGGAAAAAGATGAGAACTATAGCCTGACAGACTTTAAGAAGTTTAATGAAAGATTGGACTGTGACATTGAGTACCAGCAACCGAGTAAGCTCATATCCAAGATTATAAATTTCAATGAAATTGATTAACCATGATTAGCCTAGAACAACATACAGACCATTATTTCTACCTCTACGCGAATTGCTTTGTAACAAGAGGATTCTCACGAAGCACAATTATCGATGTGGCGCACAAGAACTTGTACTTCATTGATAATGCCTACTGTGACTTGATCTCTCGCTTTAGGGTTGACAAGATTGGCGCGGTAATCAATTCGTTTGAAGCTCAAAAAGACGTGACATATTTTCTAGAATTTCTAAATTTTCTTCAAGCTAATAATCTGGGAACTTTTGTACAGGACATTACTCTGTTCCCAGCTATTTCCCTTGATTGGGATCACCCTTCAAAGGTAACCAACGCAATTATTGACTCTAGGAATATCAACCATGATTTCGAAGATATTCTTAAGCAGCTGGATGACTTAGGATGCTTGGATGTGCAGCTTAGGTTCTATGAAAAAACGGAGATAAGTTATTTGGAATCCATTTTGGAGCTCACGGCTCCTACAGCAATCACCGCTGTACAAATGATAATCAGGTACAATGCTCTGATAGATAGCATGGATTATCACAGACTTGTGAAAAAGTACCCAGTTTTAGATTTAATTATTGTGTATGGGTCTCCAGAAAACAAGTTTTTAGAGCAACATGATGACGTACGCGAAGTGTTTAAAAAGGTACTATTCACAACACAGGCTGTAGATTCCTGTGCATCCTGCGGCACTATCAATCTGCGATCCATGAGCATCCCAGATAGTGTGCAAGGGTATGCAGAAAATGTAAGACACAACTCCTGTTTAAATAGGAAAGTCTCTGTTGATGAGAATGGTGATATTAAAAATTGTCCATCACTCCCGCGGAGTTTTGGTAACGTCAAAGACACTCCTATCGCACGTGTGCTGGAGGACAAAGACTTTATCAAAGCCTGGAACATTAGTAAAGAGAGCATCACCGTGTGTAAAGACTGCGAGTTTCGTAACATTTGCTCTGATTGCAGAGCCTACACGAGCATTCCAGGAGATATACTCTCTAAACCTGCAAAATGTACTTATGATCCTTATTTAGCAAACTTTGCCTGAGTATTTCCCCTAACTAGTTCTTTTACCATTAACATTATTTCTATGAGGTTTTTTACAAAAAATACAGCTGTCATGATACTGGTGTTCTTTGTGTCACTAGCTGGGCATGCCACTGCTCAAATTACCTTAACCGGCAAAATAGCTGATGATCAGAACAAGCCAATAGCCTATGCTATGGTCAGCCTGTATGCCGCAGGAGCAGAGAACACAGCGTTAATAGAAAAGCTTACAGATGAAGACGGGGTTTTTCTGATTCCTGTTCCGCACTACGGCACGTTCACACTTAGAGCACATAGTATGTCTCATACTGATATGTCACAAGTAATAGAAATTAATGCGCCCCAGACGGCAATTGCTATGGTGATGAAACAAAAGGAAATCAGCTTGGGAGAGGTTACCGTGTTGGCTAGAGAGAATATGATTAAGCACGAATTAGGTAAAACCATAATGACGGTGGAGGGCAATGAGTTCTTGGTGGGGAAGAGTTCATTAGAGCTCCTGCAAATGGCCCCTGGCGTTCTAGTGCTGAATGACCAGGTTAAACTGAACGGATTGACAGATGCAAAAGTCATGTTGAATGATAAGCTACTGAACCTTACAGGAGCTGACTTACTGAACTTTCTGGGGAGCCTTCGTTCTGAAAATATTCAATCTGTTGAAATTATAAAGCACCCTCCGGCAGAGTATGAGGCTAGTATCGGAGGTTTGATACATATCATCTACCGTAATCCCAAAGAACAGGGTTTGATAGGTTCAGTAAGCGGAGGCTATACACAGGGCAGGTACGGTAGTTTCAATAACGGTGCTACGTTGCACTACAAGAAGGGAAATCTTAGATTAAGCGGAAGTCTTTCTTATGATCAGCCGAAAGAATTCTTTGACACAAAGCAGGAGCGAAGGATGAACGGCCTGGTCACCTACAACGCAGTAGATACCGGTATGATAGACAAAAAAGTAACAAACACAAGGCTTGGCGCATTTATAGATTTCTCTCCAGCACAATCGGCCGGCATTGAGTATATGCACTATGAAAACGATAACAGTACGGTCATTAACTCTTTAATAGATCTGCGGAATGTAGAAACCGCTAACGCATTTCGACTGAAGGGAAACTATCCTAGGAGCCTTCAAACAAGCTATGACAACGTCGGCATACATTATGAGCACACCTTAGACACATTAGGGTCCACCATAACCTTCTTAAGTGACTTCACCCAAAATAAAGACAGCTTTAAAAATAATGCAAAATCTCTTTACACGCACCAAGAGAGTGGTGCAGAGCAGGATTCCATCTATAGAAACACAGGGAGCAGTAAGTCAGATATTTTTACCGTGAGCCTTCAGGTAAACAAAGGGTTTAGAAATGATTTAAAGTTGTCCAGCGGGTTCAAGTATAGTCAGTCATCGATCGGTAATAACATTGTATTCGATTATCTGCAAGACCGTTGGGTTAATGTGACAGGGCTCAGCAATGCGTTTGAGTACTCGGAGAAAATTATAGCTAGCTATTTCAAACTTGAGGGCAAGGTGTTTAATGTGGAATATGACTTAGGCCTGCGGGGAGAGCAGACTTTCAGTGAGGGATATTCACTTACGCTAAAACAGCAGAACCAACAGGCGTACTTCAACCTTTTTCCAAACGTCAACCTTAAGCGATACACGAATGAAGAGAAGGGTAATTACTTTACTTTCAGCTATAGCAAGCATATTAATCGCCCACACTACAGCTACCTAAACCCGTTCGTGAATTACACAAACGACTTTACCACTTATACAGGAAATCCCTACCTCAATCCAGAGATCGATAACTCTGTGGACCTGAGTTTTTACCTTCAAGACACATATTCGATATCAGTCGCATACAGTGACATGCGGAATGGAATCCAGCAAGTGCCTATCCCAAACCTCGAGAATTCTTCGATAAACACGCTCTGGATCAATTCTCAGCACATGAAATCTTACAGCCTTTCGCTGTCTGTGCCTTATCAGGTAGCAGAGTGGTGGTCCAGTTATACCAACATTTCTGGGATTTACCAAGAGTACGGGTTTGAGGGGCTTGAGAATAATTTGCCATTTGCCTATGTCCAGTCGCAGCAGCAGATACAAATCCCCAAAGGCTACAATGTTAGTGTAACCGGATTGTATGTCTCTAAATTTAACCAGGGAGTATCCGTTATGCAGGATTTTTATCAGCTTAATATAGGTGTTCAAAAAAGATTTATGCGAAATAAATTATCAGCCAGGCTACAGGTCAATGATGTTTTAAACTCCTGGAGATTACACAGCGACACCTCATTTAAAGGATTGGAAACTTCCATCAGAGCAAAAAAACAGACACAAACTGTTAGCCTGCAGCTCCAGTACAACTTTAGCCTAGGTAAAAGCTTCAATGCGAAGAAAGTAGAGCGAAGCAGCGCGGAAGAAAAAGGTAGACTATAGGATTTAAACTTTTACTCTATACATATTTTACAAATGGTATTTACTCCTCAACATGATCAGATGGACTGTGGGCCTGCCTGCCTTTCTATGGTCGCCAGTTTGCACGGGAAGAAGTATTCCCTCCAGTATTTGAGGGAAAAGTGCTTTCTCACCAAAGACGGTGTTTCCCTACTAGGGATTAGTGAGGCAGCAAAAAAAATAGGCTTCAATCCGATCGCTACAAGGCTAACCTTGGAGGAGCTGGTTTCTCTGGCTGAGCCGTGCATTCTTCATTGGAATCAAAACCATTTTGTCGTTTTGCAGAAGGTCAAAAACCAGCATGTTACTAATCAGCGTACTTTTAGAATTGCTGATCCGGGATTTGGCTATATTACCATCGATGAAGGCAGTTTCAAGAAGTCCTGGCTATCTGAAAACACGGAGGGCATAGCCTTATACTTGGACCCGACAGAGCAATTTTATAAAGTCGAGGCAATTCAAAGTGATGGGCTGTCTATAAAGTACTTCCTTGACTACCTCAAACCTTATAAGAGACAGATTCTACAGTTGCTGCTGCTACTGCTCACTGGCAGCGGTATTGCCCTGCTGCTACCTGTCTTAATGAAGAATCTTATTGATTTAGGAGTAAGTCCTAAGAATATGGGCATGGTAAAGCTCATCTTGATGGCACAGCTGGCATTATTTGTAGGCTCCTTAACAATTGAGATCTTCCGTAATTGGATTGTTTTATACGTGGGGGCGAGAATTAACATCTCTTTGGTTTCCGACTTCATGAAGAAGCTACTTAAACTTCCCATGGGATTCTTTGAAACGAAAATGATGGGTGACTTTAACCAGCGAATTCAGGACAATGAACGCATCGAGGCTTTCCTCACGTCCCAAAGCTTACTGACTTTTTTCTCAGTGATTACGCTTTCAGCTTTCTTAGTAATCCTTTGCTATTACGACCTGACTATCCTGCTTGTTTATGCTGTATTGACAGGGATTTCCATTATTTGGTTTTATTACTTCCTATATAAGCGGAGCATTTTAGACTACTTACGGTTTAGGCAGCGCAGTGAGAATCAAGAGAACATCTATGAGATCTTCAGTGGCGTGACGGAGATGAAGCTGAACCAGGTGGAGGACATGAAGCGAAAGGGGCTCAAGCAGAACCTGCTTAAGCTGTTTGAAATAAACTTGAAAATACTTAAGCTGGAGCAGGTCCAATTATCAGGTTTCGAGTTTATCAACCAGACCAAAAATATTGTGGTGACTTTTCTGGCAGCCACTTATGTTATCAACGGGAATATGTCCATGGGGGAACTATTAAGTGTGTCCTTTATTATTGGGCAAATGAACGCACCTGTTAGTCAACTGGTCACTTTTTTCCGTTCTTTCCAGGATGCAAAGTTGAGTCTGGAAAGATTAAATGAAGTGCAAAATCACCCAGAGGAGGAACAGGTTGATCAGAAGCCATTAGGTTTGACAGGAAAGCACTTACCAATTGGGGAGATGCCTGGTGTAAAGTTATCAGATTTATTTTTCCAATATGGCGCCAGTTCTTCACCTTTTGTACTAAAAGAAATTAATCTGCTATTTCCAGAAGGTACGACGACAGCCATCGTAGGGGCAAGTGGCAGCGGTAAAACAACGCTCATGAAACTCCTATTGAAGTTCTATGAGCCGACGCACGGGGAGGTGTGCTTCAACAATGTTAACCTAACAATGGTTTCTGCATCAAGTTTGCGGAGAAACTGTGGAGTGGTCATGCAAGACGGGTTTATCTTCGCAGACACCATTGAGCGAAACATTGCCACCTCTGATGAGCTGATTGACTATACTCGGTTATGGAATGCCATACGTATTGCTAACCTCCAGGAATTCATAGAGTCTTTGCCTCTTAGGGAAAAGACGAAGGTGGGGGCAGTGGGCAACGGTATTTCTGGAGGGCAGAAGCAGCGGCTACTCATAGCACGTGCTGTTTATAAGAACCCACGTTACATACTTTTGGATGAAGCCACCAGCGCCTTGGACGCAGCGAATGAAAAGATTATCCACCAGAACCTGACTGAGTTCTTCCTAGGAAGAACAGTCATTGTCATTGCCCATCGCCTCTCCACCGTCAAAAATGCGGATAATATTATAGTGTTAAAGGACGGACAGGTAGTTGAGCAGGGTAATCACTCGACGCTTGTGAGTAAAAAGGCGGAATACTTTAGCTTGATAAAGAATCAGCTGGAGCTAGGAAATTAAGTGACTGCCAAAGTATACTTCCATGTTAGGTATCTTGCTCGTGCTGGTGTAGGTGAAATCATGGGCTGATTTGACAGGAGAATTACCTAGGCAAATCTTACGCAGTATAGAAGCAAACATCCACTTTATGAGAAAAGTATTTATCATCATATTATACATTATGCTGTCTTCCACTAGCATAGCACAGTCCTATCAGGAACTAGTAAAGCATTCTTTTAATCATTTAAAGAACAGAGATGAAGAGGAACTTGCAGAAACTTGCCTTCAACTGTTTTCCGCATATGCAATGGAGCAAGACGAGACGTACTCGGCGGCCCGTGCCGCTGCAGCACGAGAGGAAGATGTACAAGCTTTTGCATTGCTTCACGCAATTGTACAGGATAGCTCTTTTCTGGATGAGGTGAAAAAAGATACGGCATTTGTATCCCTGCACACCGATAGGAGGTGGAGAAGCTTAATAGAAAAAATCCAGCAAATTGATGCTAGCTATGATGCTGACGCGAAGCAAACGTTGGAAGATATCCATGCCAGTGACCAAGGCATTCGTCTCCTTCTTCTAGAGGCGTATCAAGTCTATGGAAGGGAAAGCCAGGAGGCAAAAAGCATCCGTGCTCGTATGAAGATGATAGACGAAGTGAATGCAAAAAAAATACAAGAGCTACTTCAGACGAAAGGATGGCTGGGGCTCGATAGGGTAGGAGAGTTAGGGAATCAGGCTTACTTTTTAGCAATACAACACGTACAAGATTCTGTGGTGCAGCACAAGTACCTGCCCCTAATGCGTCAGGCGGTTGAGGCAGGAAATGCCGCGCCGTGGCAGTATGCCTTTTTACAAGATCGTATTTTAATGAATGAGGGTAAGTTTCAGATATACGGCACACAAAAGATTCTGTCGGATGACCCTACCAAAAGCTACCTGGTCCCTCTACAATATCCACAAAGGGTAGATGAGTTACGGGCGGAGGTAGGTCTGAAACCATTAAAAGAGGCGTTGGCCGAAGAAGGGTTTCCATGGGATTTGGAGGACTACAGTAGACGGCTTCCCCAGATCAAAAAAATGTATCGTAAACGTTTTTTCCAGCTAAAGGAAAAGAGTAAAAAATAGCATACTTAGCCTATGCTATACAATTAATAAAGTTCTTACTCTATCTTCAAAGCAGCGAGCAAGAGCTTAAAAGTTGTGGTATCCGTGTGGTATCCGTCCGCTCTTTACCGCTTCATGTTTACCCTAGCGCCGAAAACTGGTCCCAACGTTGAGGAATTTCCGGTAGTATGTTGTACAGAAAGAGTTTGTTACTTCCCGCAGACTTGATGCGCCCGGTGTTGATGAAAATCAAGTAAGCCTTATATTAAGTATACAGATTTAAATCACATGTCCTGATACTTTGATGAAGAATAATAAAATCATGGCTCAAGCACTACGTTAGGCAAAGAACGGGAAGGCCATGGGACACTGCCTCACCGTGACTTTCCCGTTACTTTACACCTTCGCATGCTTTGGCTGGGGCAGCTTGCCTAGCAACTACAAGCAAAAGCTATTTGTGATAGCTTCAACCGCATTTCAAATCGAAATTAAGGCCTTCTTTAAAAGCGCCTATGCACTTCGCTGCATCCTGTGGCAATCTGTTGCGGCCGTTGAACTCGCTGCAGCAATAATAACAGGAGCCTAGGCGCTTCGTTGCTAATTGTGGCAGTCCGCTGTATTATGCTGCACTTCATGGCAACTTCCTGCATTCTGCTGCAGCTTTCTGCTGTTCTTTGCAGCCCAAGCAATATCATCCCGTTCCAAACTGTCTAGTTATGAAATAGGTTGTATCAAAAAAGGGCCGTTTTACAAGCACATA
>NZ_JAJJWI010000041.1 GCF_020907275.1 Pontibacter silvestris
ATAGCTGGTAGTCACCTGTCTCCTTCTCAACTAAGCAAATCCACTGTCTCAAGCAGCATGGTTGTACCAGAAGAGCTATTTTCCGAAGAAGAAGTAAACGAACTTACAGTTTACCCTAATCCTTTTAGAGACAGGGCAATTGTAACGTTCCGATTGGAACAAGCATGTGAGGCCTTGCTAGATGTTTATGACCTGCAAGGCCGACTTGTGCAAAGGCTGTTTACAGGACAAGTTGAGGCAGGCAAAACATATACTTTCGAATTCGATGGCAACAATGCAGCAAACGGTATGTATATAAGCCGCCTCTCATATAAGGGCAAAACAGTTTCTCAAAAGTTATTACTGATAAAGTAACATATACTATATAATCTAAAAGTAAGAAAGCAGCTTATAAAAGCTGCTTTCTTACTTTTAGATTAGCCAAATAACATTGACAAGCACCCGTTATAAGAAGAAGGGAAACCTGTTACATCAACATTAAGCTTTAAGGTACTACTATAAAAGTAGTGACAGGTTGTAGTTAGCGACAAAAAATCTGATAGCCATCAGGTGCCTGGCGAGTTTTTTGAGAAAGACAGCGCCTTTCTCACCAGCCTTGAACATCTCTGTCTGAGTGTGCAGAAGAACCTTTCGGCATGATTCGTATCTTTCTTCCTGCCTGAGGCTCTGTGCCTCTCTGCCGGTATTACCTGCTTAAGGCATCCCAATTATCGGTGAAGAAGGTTACCTGCTGCCTATAGTATTCAGGTACGCCTTCCCAAAGTCCCTTTGCGTCTGTCACTTAAGCGAAGAGCTACTGCTTATTGGCTTTGCAGCCCACACAGATCTCGCATTCATAGCACGTAAGAGGAGCTGTGCCTTGGAAATACCTTACACGTACAACTCTCCTCAGGTACTTTTCCCCGTACAGCTTATCCATGTAACATGGTAGGGGTGGCAGGCAGATAGTTTCAAGATCCTGCAGATCAGATGCCCTCCAGCGAAATCCGCTCCAGTTGAAGCAGCTCACTCAATGAGTCTTTTCTACTCTTGAGCCCAGACTCTAGTTCTGCCGCTCAAAGACAAGCTGCCGGAGCAGTCCTTGCACTTGCCTCTGGCTTTACCATAACAGGTTTTCCCGTTTTTAACCATATTCACACTGCCGCAGTAGTAGCAAGACCTGTTCATGTTGGTAAAAGTTGTTCGTACTCCTTCTACCGCTACTGCGGTCTTTTTAGTTACATCATTAACTTCTACAGGACTACCAGTTTTGATACTTCACAAATACCTAATTAAATGATCAGACAAAGTGATACTACGAGCTCATCATATTGCTACTTTTGAATACAATAATTCTTGTTATGCTATAATTCTATTTCAGAAATGTTAGCATTATTAAGATGTTGGTCCACCCCCTGCTTAATACGAATAGTCTTATCCTTAATATTTTGTAAAGCTCTCGTACGATTTACATTAACGCTGTCTCGCGCTTTCTCATGATGAAAGATATGAAACTGAATTGCACCAAAACGAATAAACTTCAAGGTCACACCCTTATTCAGCAACCTGATTGCAAGGTCCCAATCCTCATACCCCCACCCTACAAATGATTCATCATAACCATTTATATCAATAAGATCTTTTCGCCAGACAGCTAAGTTACATGATATAACATAGTTATAGCCTCTCTTGTAGTACCTAGACATAATCTTTTGCAAGAGTGGAATCCTTAATTGACGCCAGCTATTCTTTGAAAACTCAGGAACAAACTGAGTTATTTTACCTCTTTCAGCCAAAACTTTTTTACTGCGTTCAGGTGAAAGATAGAAACGATTTCCAGCATAAAAAGTACCCGGCTCAGCATTGAGAGCATGATCCTTTATAAAATCTTTGTGCAACAGAATGTCTCCATCAATCTGTACTATATATTCCCCCGATGCAACAGCTATCCCTCTGTTTCTAGCCATGGAAGCTTGAAAACCATTATCAGGATGCCACATATGTATCAATGGAACAGGACTGATTTTCTTCAAGCTGTCTATAACCTGCTTTGTTGATTCTGTAGAACCATCATCACAAATAATAATTTCTTTAGGCATTAAAGTCTGGTGAAAAGCACTGCGCACACTTGCCTCTAAAGCTTCAGGCCAATTATAAGTTGTGATAATAAGACTGCACGAAGGAATAGCTTTCATAAAAGGTTATAATTGTTGTAATGTTTTATTCATGTAAGATACTCTACGAAACGGAATAGCTTTATAGTTTCTACTAGTTCTAAAAATTTGGCTGTTTATCTATCAGCTTCTCAAAAGCTGTGTTGATAAACACTGCATTTACTGATGAACTATGAAATGGTGAGGCTAACTGACTACTAGTTAGAACCAATAGGTTCCTTAAAAGTTAATAAATGAGTGCTTTTTAAGTTAAATAGAAGTTTCTGCCTCATATATTAGTAATGTTCATTAAGATACTTCAGAACCTCGGCCTCAGTTTTTGCATGATATATCTCAGTTCCTGACAAAGCGGTAAATATCGAATGAAATTCATTGAAGTGGTGTTCTATACCACTTTTGGAAAGAATTATATTTTTGCCACCAAAATAACTAGCTAAAGCAGCAGTACCACCATGTACCGAAATAAAGCGATCACAATTAGCATATAACATTAACTGAAAATGATTAAAGCTGTTAACGCTCTTTTCATACTTACAGTACAAATCTTTCATTAAAATCACATCTGGGTGCTCCTGCCGGAGCCAAGCAATTTCATTTAAATCTAATATATCGCTGTTGTCAGAAACAATCTGACCTAAAGAGGGACGGTTATAGACTATTTGATATTTATCTCGATTATATCTGATGATCCTATCAAGTGTTTTAACATCAAAATAGTTAAGTGGTTGTTGATCCCATTCAATATTATATTTGTTTGCTATAACTAATATAGGCTTCTCAAAAACAAAAACATCATTTACATAATGCTCTTTTAAAGGTACTCTAGCCCATTTTTTGTAGCTAAAAGTAATACTGTGAGCCATGTTTGGAACCTCAAAGCTAGTATCATTATAATAGTCTGGCCACTCTCTCTTAATAAATCTTTCTTCATGGTTTTTACTAAAAAAATAGAGGTCTTTGGTACCAGTACACCCCACAGTTTTATATAAAGTACCATTCAAATGATGCCAATAAGCAAAAGGCAGAACGAATAGTAGCTCTTGCTGAAACTCACCATGATACTCTATAACTTTGTACTTCTTCTTTCTTATGTAATCTTTGTATGCATATTTTGTTTGTATTAACCTGCTATAATAGTTGTCTCTTATATAATACCTGTACTTCTTTCTGATTTTTGGATATTTGATAAGGGCAATAAGGTAGAAAATCTTTAATATGTAACTTCGCATGTTAGAAACATTGGCTAAAATCTAAAAAGTTGGTTAACTATGGCACACAGTAATAATAGGTTTTGTACTTTTTCTCATCTTTCGTTCATAGTTTAATAACGCATTACCTCTTCCAGCATACCCTTGAAGACAACTTGCATAGTGTGGCATTAAAGCACTTATTTAAACATTTAGCAAAGACTTATAAAAGGCAATAGTCTCAAGAGCTACAGCTTCCGGATCAAGATAGCTGATATCTGGATGTAATACTGATAAATCTTTAGATTCATTTATTATTTCTGCCATGCTTTTCTCCAGAATCTCAGCAGAAATTTGTCCATCATAGGTTTTAATCCAGCGAGAGCCAACTATCTGTTTCAACTCTGCCAGCGCCCATAAGTCAGGGGCTAAAGTAGGCTTTCCAAAGCTAAGGTTAAGAAAAGCTGACCCCGAGTTAAAAATTCTGTTATAAGGAGTAACTACAACATCGGCACAGTTAAAATACAGTTGTAGATCTTCGTCTTTCACAAAAGAGTCTACAAATATTATACCTTCAGAATTCTCTAAGTGCTCCTTAAGCTCTTTCTCAATGTCTTCATGCACATTGCCAGCTATAAGTAACAAGGTGTTGTCGCTTTTAAGCCCTTTAAAAGCCTTTATAAGTCCGGTTACATTTTTATAGGCCCTAATCTGACCTAAAAAAAGAAAAACGAACTTGTCTGCAGGTACCCCTAATTCTTCACGAGCTTTTTGCCTGCTAACCTCATTTAAATAATAATTTTTATAATGAGGATGGAACACATGTGCAAATTTTTGCCTGCCACTATTGTCGGTCTTCTTCTTTATCAAATCCAGCCCTGACTTGTTAAGACTAATAAATCCATCTACTTTTCTATACATAAAGTCATCCAGCTTTTTTTGAAGCACTGGAAACTTACTCTCATGGGCTTCCAGATTATGAACTGTCCAGACAACTTTTCTTCCAAAGAACTTCATCAGGTTAATAAAGAAGAAGAAAATGCTCAGTCGGAGCCTAGCTTTAGGTACACTATTGCCAATAAGAACATGAGTTGGCCAATGGATATGAAATATCTTGTACCTTACTGGAAGGCTATACTTTATGATGTTTCTTAAGGTAAATTCAAATTCAAAAACTTGATATTCTTGATCCTTAATATTACTATACAGGATATAGTTATATGGATTTCCTCCTTTTGTTGAAAATGCAGGCCAAGCCAGTATTCCAAATTTCTTCATTAATTATTGCCAAAATTTCAGGTAAACTCTTCTTGTTATTAAGCTTGTGAAGAGCACTTAACTACTCAAGATATAAATATTGGGTAGTTAGACTTAGTAGGTTAATGCAACTTGGTAACGAAGACTAAGCTTCTTTTACCATAGAACTATTTAGCAGTTTTGCCTTTCTTCATAAAAGAACCAATATCTAATATCTGCTTAAATTTTTTTCTGCTGGTTGGGAAGATAATCATAAGTCCAATGTACACCACTGCGCCCACAATGAAGCCACAAGCACAATATACCGCATAGTACATAGGAGACAAGTGCAGGCTTAATTGGCTCATGTAATAAGCATACACAGCCATTGCTACACCACTTATTAGCGAGAAAGTGGCAGGCAATGAGATTTCCTTTAAATACAAGGCAACAGAAACCGGAGTTTTATGGAGACTGTAGTAAAGCACCGGTAAAAAAAGCGTGTATACTACTACTGCCTGTGCTATAGCGACTCCTGATACTCCTCCAGTAAAAACTCCTATTGCAAAACCAGATACCATACAAATAGCATTCACTAACCCAATATTAAAGTATCGTTTTACGCTACCGGTAGTTATCAAAATAATGCCTGGTGTGCTGGCTACAGGTTGAATAAAAGCGGCTATTGCCAATAACTGGAAAAGATAACCTGCTTCTTTCCACTGTTCTCCTAGAACCATTATAATCAACTCCTCCGCAAATACACCAAGATACACAACAATAGGCATGGAGAAAAAGGCTAGTATAAACAGATACCTGCTATAGAAGTTTCTGAACTTTGCTCCATCGTTCTGCAGGGAGCTTAGCGCAGGAATAGCCACAGAATTTAAGGGGTTCCGTAGCTGAGTTATAGGTAACATCAGAAGCTGGTAAGCTTTAGAATATAAACCAAGAGCTACTGTACTTACAAACTTTCCTATAAAAACATTATCCATGTTTCTGGAGAAGTGGTTTACAACATCGAAGCCTGTTACGCCTGCGCCGAATTTTAAGAAAGAACCTACATTTGCTTTTTTAAAGGCTAAATCGGGCCTCCAGTCACACAGTAACCATAAGGCACCTGTTTGCAACACCGAAAAAATCAATCCTTGTATTACCAGCGCCCAATATCCGAAGCCTAACCAAGCCAGTATAATACCAGCTATTACATTCGTTCCTACGGCTGTTAACTGAATTAAAGCTAAGCTCTTGAACCGCATCTGTCTTTTCATTAAAGCATTATGCTGTAATGAAAGGCCCATAATAAATATGTTAAGGGCAAAAACGAGTGTAATTAGCAGCAGCCTATCTTCTTCATAAAAGTAAACGATACCAGGTGCGAGTAGCGCTACAAATAAAGCTATACCTAAGCTTATGAGTACATTAACCCAAAAGACAGAGCTTACTTCACTTTGTGTTAGCTTTTCTTTCTGAATAACAGCTGAAGACAAACCTAAGTCTTTAAAGAGGGTGATGAACCCCGTAATACTAGCTACCATAGCAATCAATCCATAATCTTCCGGCACCAGCAAACGGGCCATAATAGTGGATTGCGCAATATTCATAACAAACGAAAAAATCTGGGCAGCCATAGTACTAACCCCCCCTCTTACTGAGCGAGCTTTTAAATCACCCTGCAGGTGATTTGTCTGAAACCATTTTTCCTCTTTAACTTCTTCGCTAACAGCTTCTAAACTCATGATATTTGTGTTGTTCTAAACCTTGTCGTTATAAAACGGCTAAGATTTTATAGTTGCGCAACATGGAAAGCCGGAACTATTTAAGTTGCAATGTTGTCGTGCCCGTAATTAAGATAAAACTTCTTCTTTCTGTAGTACTCTATCCTTTTTGAAGAAAGCACGGATATCATCTTCTTTCATATCTTCCCAAGAGCGCACAGAGTGAATAATTTTCTTTCCTCTTTCTTTTAAAACCTTTGGCGAAGCTGGTAAGCCTTTCCAGGTAATGCCACACGGTAGGTCTCCATTTTGCAGATCTGCCAGATCCATACCTATGTACTTTGTCATTAAGCTAAAGATATGGTCTTCTTCGAACTTAACAGTTTTCAGGTTGGGCTGTGGCAACAGGCCTAACTCGTTTAACTTTATCAGGCAACGCTCACTCATGAAATAAGCGCCTCCCTGTATGTTTTCCCCAATTTCGTAACCATTCCAAAGGGCCTGGAGAAACAACTTTCGTAAAGTCATGTTGGCGATAGGACGGCGAATGAGCTTCCAGCTGCAGGTAAACTTAATGAGCTGTTGCCGATGCCAGAAATTATCGGTAACGTTTCCGAAGGTATCGACATAGTAGCGGCCAGACTGGTAGCGGCCAGCCATACCTACATCTGGGTTTTCCCTAAAAAGCTTCAGTGCTGCTGCCTCCGGGTCTTTCCCTGTAATCAAGGCGTCATCGTCTATTTTGAACAAGGCATCGAAGTTGTAGTTCTCTACAGCATACTTGTACGCTAGCGCCAGGTTAATATAAAGTGCAGCTCCTTTGCCCAGGTTTTTGCGTCTCTCCTGAACGTTAATGTCAGGAAACTTCTTTTTGATTTCCTGTCCGATGCCTTTCTGAGAATCATCAGCAATAATGATCTTATAGTTGCAGGAAGTATAGTGTATAAAGCTATTTAAGGTATCTTCTATAAAAGCTGGATTAGCGCTTGGCCCTATTGGCATTACAACAACTAAATCGTATCTCTCTTTCATGTCATTTATTATGTGATGTTTGCAACGGTATCCTTTTCTGAAATGGCTTCCATAAACAGGTTAACCACATTTCCCCAGCTGAAGCTACCTGCAAACTTTAATCTTTCCTGCTGCATGGCTGGGCTATCTTCGGCAAGCGCTTTTTCGATTTGCTGCACGAACTCGTCTTTGTTATCCGCTAAGTAAGTATGCTCGCTAAAAAGCTCGTTCATGGTGTTCGTGGCTGTCGCTACTACAGGCTTCCCTATCGCCAGATACTCCACTACTTTTAAGGGGAAATTGCTTCTGGTTATATCGTTAACTATCTGCGGGTTGATGCATACATCAAAGTGCTCTAAATAAGCAGGAACTTCGTTGGTGTGCTTTTTACCCAGGAAGTGTACATTGCTCATCCCGTGAAGTTCGCTGTTCTTGAAGCCTTCATCTTCCCATCCTATAAAAACAAAACTCCATTGGGGGCGCGCCTTTGCCATCTCAATCAGGAGCTCCAGGTTTAGCCTAAGCTTTAGCAAAGCACCCACATAGCCAATTCTAGGCCCTGGTATATTTTTCAAATCATCGGGCTCCGGATGGGCTGTGTCGTTGTTGTAGCGCTCCATATCGAACCCATTGCCAATGTAGAAGCTCTTGGGGTTGTACTGCTTTGCCCGGTTTGTGAAATCGTAGGAGTTGCATACTACAGCATCTGACTTCTGCATAAGCTTTGGCTCCAGCGTTACCCCGTGCTTTCTCCAATAGTCTACGCCAAGCGTGTAGTCTCTGTCCAGGTAAATGTATTTCTCCGGCTTTAGAATCTCTTTCAGATAATAGCTTCGGAACATATCCTTGTCATTAACAAGTATAAACTTCCCGAAGCCCAAACGGGTTAAAGCGGCCTTTATATCATTGGCAAAGCGAATGTTATTGATCCAGTTAACAGTAGAGAAAAGCCCGGTAAACGGAATCCAGTTGATCGATTCTATGACACTGCCAGGGTTTAGCACCCACAGGTTATCATGCACCTGCTCCAGAGGGTCTTCCTTAGACTTTATTGCCTGTATATGCGCCCTGGTATACTCATCAGTGTCAGCAGCATAGATGGTTTTTCTATCAATAGGAGAATTTACATATAACACCTTATGCTCTTTTGCAAGCTCCTTTGCCAGACTGGTAGAGGTTGACTCCCGGTCTGTGTTAATACGCTGCAGGCTGACAAATACAAAATTCATAAGATACTTATCTGTGATTAAAGGTGTTAAAGGGTATAGAGAAACAAACAGCCTTTTATGTTGATAGGCTGTTTACAAGAGGCTGTTAAGACAGGTACATATCGTAGTTATACTTTACCTGTCTGTAAATATCCCGGGCATAGGTAACCAAAGGATTTTTGCTCTGCCGCCAGCTCTTATACTGCCAGGTGCTTGGCTCATTAGAAGAATTCTTCTGAACAAACAAGCCTTGAAAGTCGTTATAGAACAAGCCCTTTCCTCTGTGCTTTATAAAGGATACACACATGGCGTACTCTGTTTTGTCTACTTTCTCACCTTCTACATAGCGGCCGAACTTCGTTAAGAAAGAGCTCCTTCTCAGGTGAGGATGATCGCTGTAGTAATAGACTTTTTTATAGTTGGTAAACCATGGCTTTACAACCATTCTGGAAAATCCTTTCTTGTATGGCTCCAGGTACGGATAGGCGCGGTAAGCATAAAACCTAACTATATCAAGGTCATTCTCTTCCCTCATAAAGCCTACAGCATCTGGTAAATGCGCTGCAAATTGCGGTGTGGGCACAAAGTCTTCCTGCACATACAGGGTATAAGGCGTTTTAACGGCATCCTGCCCTTTGTTAATGTTGTTCCCCAAACCTTTATTTACAGGCGTGGTTATAAGCTGGAAGCCGTAAGTTGTTTTCAGCTCCTCCAGGGCCTGCTGGTGTTCTGCGGCACTTCCATCGTCAGAAACAACAATGGCCTCAAAAGAGCAATTCTGTTCCTTAAACGTTTTCAGCAAACGCTCAAGCGACTTACTTCTGTTATAGTGGGTTACTAACAGTGTAACATCTTTGAAGTGATAATTTGTATTACCTGTTTCCACAAATTCTAAAGTTTAAATTCTGTATAGTTATCAATAAGAAAAACATAGAAGCTTAATTATAGAGTACTGAGCAAAAAAGTTAACTAGTTGCAGAGCATATCTCAAACACTATCAACTTCTACAACAACTGTACGGGCAGTAGAAGTAACAACGTTTCATCAAGCCTTTACCGGAGTATCGTGGTTATCATCAAAGCTTTTTATCCCTGCATACTTTAACAGGTTACGTGAGTGCTTCTTTACACGCTTCATAAATGCTTGGCTAGGCCCCCCATCAATTATTAACCTTCTGTCGCTTGTCCATACTCTGGCATCAGGAGAGGTTACTCTTTGTATGCGCCCAACCTGCATGAGCATCATGGCCATCCATCCATCCTGCCACCTTTGCCGCTTAGTGTTAAACCCTCCAACTTTTAGCCCGTCGGCTTTTCTAAAGGCAAAGTTAAAACCTAACACATTGGTAAACCCGCGTGTCTTGCTTCTGAATTTGAACATGCTTTCAGCAATAAGTTCATGGCAGGCTAACCCAAACCTGCTAGACTCCTTGCTTGGAATAAAAGAATGATTCCCATGCACACAACTCACAGCAGGGTCTTGTAATGCATTCACATACACATCTACCCAACCTACAGGGTAAATGCTATCTGCATCAGCATTCAGAATATATTTACCCCGGGCATTTTCAAGTCCGGTCTGCCGTGTGAAACTAATGCCTTGCCTTGGCTCAAAAATTGACCTCACGCCACATGCATTAAGCAAATCCTGTGTTCTGTCCGTAGAATTATTATTAACCACCAAAATTTCTGTCCTATATGTCGTTCTAATTTCTGACAAAGATGACAGTGTCTGAAGTAGATTCTTCTCTTCGTTATAAGCAGGAATAACGATAGAAACTTCAGGATCTTCTTCTACATTAAATTTAGTTAGCCTGCTTTTAATCTGCTCCAACACATCTCCTGGCACACTATCTAAGTTATGAACCTGAAATAGATGTTGTTGTACCCACTCAGGCAAAGTGAATCTATTCATACTTACTTAAGCTAACTATTAAATACAGACTATATATAAAAAAGGTTATAACAATAACATAAGATTTAAATAAAAAAACAACTCAGTAGGTTCTCTCCCACTGCTTCGTTTCAAAATTGTAACTTCTTATGAGTTTTGCAGGATTACCTGCTACGATGGAGTAAGGAGGAACATCTTTCGTTACTACACTCCCCCCTGCTACTATAGCGTGTTTCCCTATTTTTACGCCTGCTGTAATAACAGCATTGGCACCAATCCAGCAGTTGTCTTCCACTACTATTTCGGCGGTAGAGCAAGGTTGATCCTTTATAGGCACATTAACATCTTCGTAACCATGGTTAAGACCCGATAGTACGACGTGCTGTGCTATAATAACATTGTCACCAATTGTAATTGGCCCGATCACCACATCAAAAAGGCCAACAAAAGTATTATGGCCAATATGTACGTGGCCCATTCCGTTATTTATAACGGCATAATCTTCTACTACAGAATTATTGCCTACGTAAAAAGAATTAAAAGGAAGCACATCCAGACGAGCATTTTTGCGAAAAACAGCCTTTTGTCCCTTTTTGTGGTAAAAAGGATTCATGAAGTTTCGTACCCACCAGCGTGGCCTTGCTTGGTTTTTTGGCATGAGCATGTAAAGAGCTAATGCCTTAAGTTTAGAGTCTGTTTTTATTTTCTGTATTAGGCTCAAATTCTTTAATATTAAGTTGAGAATTTAGTTATTACACCACCAGGCATTAATAACTGCTCATACTATACTGCAATACACCTCAGGAAGAAGATAGTACTGTCCTGTCTGCTTTTTCCCATGCTGCTGGCTGTGCATCACGTATAAAACGTGAAAAGCCAGCAAAAACAGCCACGTTCATCATAGTAAAATATAGAGGAATCAATAAAGGTTTTACTTTATAGTCTCTTAATTCGGCCTGCCAACCGAGCCATGCAGCCAGATAGAACACTACTTGTAGCCCAAATATAACACTGTAAACCCCGCCGTTAGTATAAGCCAAGGCTAAGTTAAGGGGAAGCATTAATGCCAATAGTAATGGTGTTAAGCTCCAGCGCAGTACCCGATGAGATACATACAAAAAGGTAACAACAGGATGCTTGAACGGGTTAAGCAAAGACTTTAACCGAACCATAGATTGCCAGCCACCTGCACAAATTCGTACTTTACGTTTCATTTCCTCAACTATAGAAGCAGACGGTGCCTCCATGGCAAAAGCTTTAGGTTCGTAAACTACCTTATATCCTTCTTCAACAATTCTTAGAGACTGTATAAAGTCATCTAGGATGGTATCCTTCTCTAGAGGTTTAAACAAATCTGACTTAAAAGAAACCAACTCACCGGCAGCTCCCATTAAACTATGAATCTTGGAATCGCAACGTTTCAAGAAAGACTCATACTTCCAGTACAAGCCTTCTCCTGAACCGGAAGCTGAAGAAACTGACTCCATCACCTTCTTTTCTCCTGAAACAGCACCTACTTTGGGGTTTTGGTAATGCTTAACCATTTCCCGCACAGCTTCTTTATTTAAGTAAGAGTTACAGTCTGTGAATATAACATAAGGTGTTTTAACATGCTCCATTGCTCTGTTTTCTGCCAGAGACTTCCCCCCTCTTACAGATGAGTGCAAGTGCATAACATTGGGGTAAGCAGCCAAAACTTCAGCAGAGTTATCCGTTGAACCATCCGTGATAAACATGATCTGAAGCTTATCAGCAGGGTAGTCTAAAGCGAGGCTATTTTGTACTTTGCTTTCCAGAATATCTGCTTCATTATAGGCAGGAACAACTAAAGTAACGTTTGGCTCAAATATTTTTAATGTGTTTGGCTTTCTGATTAATGACAAGCACTTTGCCCATACCCAGGCCACTATACCATATCCTAAATATGTATAAAAAACAACTGCAAAGGCAAACCAGAAACTGATTTCAAGTACGCTCATGTTAAAGTAGAGTAATTAATATTGGTTTAAATATCCTTCTTGCTAGCTTTTAAGCCACTGATCACACCAATAGCAAGGCAAACTAAACCTGGTATAGCAATTATTTCAAAAGGCATAACTTTACTTTTTTAATTATTAACTTGTGTAGAAACTTCTTTTGCTTTATGCGGTGTCGGTAGAAACGAAGCTTTGGTTTTGTTCACTCTAAGCAACGCAAGGCACATACAGAAAACGGCATAAGGTATCCTCACTATCGCTTCCCACAGTCTTTTATCCTGATAGAATTTACCTGGCAAAGCGACAAATAAGCTGGCACTTAGCATGACCAGTAAAGCTGCCCAAAAACTAACAGGCGGCCCAAAAGGAACAACTATAGACAATAAGAAGAATAAGCCTAAAGTACCTATCAGCAACATACGTGGAACCAGAAACGCTTGTACTACTTTATTAAAGAACTCAAGGTTGCCTTTAAAGAGCTGGACAACCCCTTCACCAGCGTATTTCTTCAGAAACTCCAGTTGGGAGGCAATCCATCGTGTTCTTTGCTGCGTGAAAACCTGTGCATTTTCGATTTTTTCGTCATATACATACACATCGTTCAGATAGCAGATTTTCACTTGGTCTTTAGCTATTCTAAAATCAAGCTCTTTATCTTCTCCAACAGTTTCACCTATTCCAGATAACAACTTCTTGAAATATGTATAGTCAAAAGCCATTCCTGAGCCGATTAAGGCAGAAGATAACCCAACTGCAAAATGCCCTTTTCGATAGATATGATTGTTAATTTCTTCATTACACGCATCCAGAAAAGCAAAAGATGTTTCCATATTTTTTGCCGTCCTATGTGCCTGCACTACTTTATAACCTGAATCAAAGGCATTATTAACCTCTTCCAGAAAGTTTTTCCCCATGATGTTATCCACATCCAGCACCACGGCAATATCATACTCACTCGAAGGCAGAATATCTAAGGCTGTTAAAAGCGCTTTTCCCTTTGTACTTCTTTCAAAGTTAACTTCTATTACCCCAGCACCTTGTTGCTGAAGTGTAGTTATTGTTTCAGGTTCTAAGCCATCGGCTATTACACATATATCGAACTCTCCGCTATAAACATGCTGCAAAGCTGCTTTGCTAGACTCGAGTACTACCTCATTTTCTTTATAAGCAGGAATTAAAACACATATTTTCCTTTTGACCTTTGCCACTTGCTGCAGAGTAACGCTTTTTTTGTGGCCAGCTAAAGAAAAGAATAAGAGATAGCAACAGTTTAACAATAAGTAAATTCCTATAGAATAGAGAAGGATATTAAGTAGTAATTCAACAATGACCATACCTTTTGTTAGTTGTAAATTATTTTCATGTAAGACTTCAGTACGTTGTGAGCTGGTACTTTATCTTAAAACCAGATCTTCCTGGTTAGTACTTGAATTAAGATTTTGTGCTGAAAGGTGCTTATTTTGATGAATATTACTGCTTGTCAGGTTCCACCACAAGCCACGAACTAAGGCTTTAAGATGTTTCCACTCAGACTTCAGACTAAAAGTTAATGCTTTTTTAGGCACTGCCGCCATCAAGAAAACCAGAGAACTAGTCCAAAGCGCTACACCTTTCATGTTTCTCCTGATAAACAAGAGACGATTACGGTTCATGTAATATGTTTTAAGAACAGATGCCTTTCCCACTGAAATTGACTCTTTATGATAAATCGTAGAACCGGCTACATAATGGCAGGTAAACCCGGCTCTCTTGATCATCTCACACCAATCCAGCTCTTCATAATAAAGAAAGTACATCTCCGGCATTAGCCCTACTTGCTTTACTATTCTCATAGGCACCATCATGGCAGCACCATCTGCTAACTCTGTTCTTAGTGACTGATCATGCTGTCCCTTATCTTTTTCTAAACTACCTATGGTTATACTTCGTCCTGTCCAGGAGTTTATTCCTTTAGAACCTGCATATTGAATTAAATTATCTGTTCCAAAGTAGATTATTTTTGGAGAAGCCACACCCGCTTTAGGGTTATTCTCAAATAAATCAACAAGCGGTTCCAGAAAACCGGGATCTACTTCAGTATCGTTATTCAGAAAAAGCAGGTAATCTCCTTTGGCATGCTCAACCCCTAAATTATTACCACCAGCATATCCTAAATTATTGAAAGACCTTATTAGCTTTACCTCCGGGTAAGACTCCTCAATAATACCAGGGTCATCTGTAGGAGAGGCATTATCTACTACAATAATCTCAACATTAGGATAGGTTACCTTTTGCATAGACGCAATCATTTCGCAGGTAACGCTAGCCTGGTTATAGTTAACAGAAATGACAGATACTAATGGTCTATTCATAAGTTGCAGATAATTTACTTTGTTTGTTGCTGTCTAACTTTGGCCCCAGGAACACAAACGCCCAGGAAATGTAGACGATCATAGAAGAGGGCATATTATTGATAACTTCATTTCCGTAACTACAGAAGAAGATACCAGCCGCCCCAGCGGTTAAAGCAGTAAGCTTAAACTTAAGGTCTTTATCCTTTACATTCCACACAATGCCACAGCATTTGCCTAGGATATACATCATCATTCCGAACCATATAATAAGCCCTATAATACCGTAGCTTGCCCAAATTTTAACCCAGTAGCTATCAGGAGGAATAGTAGCAAGGTAAGTTTTATGGTGAGAGGATTTGGCTGCAAAACCAATTGATCCGACACCGGCTCCCATAGGATATGACTTAAGATAGTCTGCAATTTTTTCCTGATTTCTGAAACGTGTATTTAAAGAAGCATCTTCAGGATTTAGAGCCGTTCTCATTCTTCTTATCTGGTAATTCCCGTGCCCGATATAAGTATATTTAAGAAAGACAAAACCAGCCAAAGCAATTATTAACCCTAAAATGATAATCTTAACATTCTTATTTATAACCAGTACAACAAATATGCCCACAGCTAAAGTAAACAAAGCACCTCTTGTACCTGATATAAACATTCCATAAAGGAATAAAAGTGATGCCGCAGCACAGGCAACTTTTTTCCATTTCTTGTATGGCCCCAAGGCTAAAACGCCTGCTATTATACATAAATGAGCCATAGATGCCCCAAATTGTCCAGCATCAGAGTAAAAAGAGAATACTCTAAGCTTACCAAAAATCATGTGCGTAGGAGATGTAACCAAAAATGCTTTCTCTACAGGGAAAAGGCCTATCTTCAACTGCTTTATGCCATAAAATGCGGCAAGTACAGAGATACCTATAATGATGAGAAGAAATATGTTTAAATCTTTCTTCTCATTAAATATCACCATAGAAAGAGGTACAACTAACAACCAGAGAAATGGATATCTTGCGTCTCCTATCCAGGCTAAAACACTTCCACCCCCTACTGGATTGAAAAACTCCAGCACAGTTAAAACGAACCAGGCTACGCCTATAAAAGTTAAGTCATTTTTAATGATTGACCAGTCATACTGTTTGGAGTTGTGCAGCAGAGCTGCTAGCCAAGTAAGTAGTAATATAGCTTCAAAACCTACACTAAAAGGGATATACCCTATTCCCCTCATTAAAGCAAACAGTAGGAAAGAGTAAATAATAAAAGATATAAGCCCTACTTTAGGATTATTGAAAACGGTGATAGCATAAGGAATAAACAAGGCTATAACTACCATAACGGCAGGTAAAGCTACACCTATCCAAGAGGTTAACCAGCCAACAAAGACGGCGGTAATAATCCCCAAAGGTAACAATAGACCTTTTGTATTAGACTTTTGGTAAAATGTTGTTTGACTCATATTAGCCTGGCTATATTTAGTTCCAGAAAATATTTATCTGGTTTTCTTAGTTATGATTTTACTCCTATAGAGTATAGAACACTTAATCTACTGTCGGTTATATAGCAATATTTTGTTTTGGCACCTCACGATTACGCCTCACAAAAAATATTATCATAAAGAACAGAAATGCAAATCCCACTAAAACTGTGACACATTTTGTAAGTAGGCTCACCCCTTCTACTCGGGCCGGAAGCAGAATCCAGAATTGATTTTTTCGGGTTTCATTGTAATCTGCTCTGACAGCAGAGTCTACCTCAGGCATTTGCGCCAATAGCTGTTTCCGATTTTTGTTTGTACTCCATCTGAGAAGCCAGGACAACCCTTTGCTTCCCACATAAGTATCTTCCCGCTGATAAACAGGGTGGCTTAACGCTTCATCTAAAGAAATAAAAGAGTATCCGCGCTTTTTAAACAGCAAAAGCAGCTTATTAATGTTATCAGCGTTTAAATCATTTAAATGGCACAGGTAAATTTGAGGAATTGGAGCACCTACAACTTTTTCTGCCAAGTCTTCATAATAGTCTAACCTTTTAGATGTAAATTCTATGTACTTATCGGTTATGACATTCATCTTTGCAGTATCATTCTGCAGTTTTGCTTTTAAATAAATCAGGTTAAAGACAAAATCAGAGCTCTCTACAGTTGCAAGCGCCATTATATATTTCTTTTCAGTGAGCAAGTGCTCCAGTCTCTCTTTTGCTTCTTCTGTCGCTCCCGTTGTCAGGAAAGGAGGCCTGAAATATTTAATCTCTTGGTGCTTTTCAGAAAGAACTTTATTTGTAAGCACCCCTCCTTTGATTATCTCCTCCTTAAACTTATTAAAATTGGTAGAGTTATAGTCTTTATGAGTATAAGTATGATTTCCAAGTTCAAACCCCTGATTCACCCATAGCCTTAAGATATCAGTTCTTTCGTCTGCCTCTCCATATACATCCACCATCGATTCATTAACAAAACCAATGGCTGGCACTTCTTGCTTTTTCAGCGAACTCAACAGCTTCTTGTTTAACTCTACAGTATGTTTCAGCGAAACTCTTGGTAAAGCTGCAGGTAGGTCATCAAATGTAATAGCGATTTGTTTCTGTGAATAAGAAGAATAATTAAACGCAAAAAGAAACAGGGCAATTAGGAATAAGACATAACACCCGAACTTGCTACATTTAACTTGATACATAAACTATTAATTCGCTATTTTTAATGTAGCCTACACTCCTGAGGCACAGCACAATTTTGATGTTGTACTATTATTATTCCGTTCTTATGTGGCCGATACACATCCTCTCATGGAGAGGATGTGTTACCTATAACCTTTTAAGGCCCACAAAATTATCTAAAGCTTAAATACTTTTTCACTATGAATTCAGTACTGCAGCCTCCCCTTCCCAATGGTTTTGATCCACTGGTTCAGGAGTCAGCACCTTAGTGTTGTCTCTTTCAGCAACATTGTCACCTTTTTGTTTGTTGCTTCCAGCTCCGATAAACTCTTCTACATCCTCAGGGGCTGCACCATTAAGCACAACTTCTATAGATGAATCTGTTAAACCTTTGATGCTTGCAAAAACATTTCTATCAGCCTGCTGCCATTTCCTGTTAGCCTTCACAGTAAGTATAGTAAGATCTAGGTCTTTCAGTAGTGACACAGGATATGCATTATCAAGTACAGCTGGAAATTCAACTAACACAATAGAATAGTTAAGCATATTCTTCCCTGATAATTCGGCAACAGAAACATTAGGCGTTACACCACTTAAAGGTGAATATAAAGTTGCATTTGGAGTTACCTCTAACGCATCCAAGTGATTGTTCTCTGGATAAAGCACTAAAGTATCAATCCCAAAGCTTTGCAAATGAGTAGCCAATACGTTACTAACCGTACTTTTCCCTTCTCCTGCATGGCTACTTAGAACACCAACTAAAAATGGACCTTTAATACTTTCCTTTTGGTGATATCTCAGTAGCAATTGTTTGGCTAGTTGTTCTTCAGCTCTATCAGCAAGCCTGCTATACTTTCCTTTTCTAGTACCTAAAAGAACGCCTATAACAGGGAAGTTAGTAATCTTAGAGACAAAAGCAGGAGTTTTAAGTGAAGTATCTAGTAAGTCAGCTGCTACAATACCAGTTGTAGTCATAAAGAATGCTCCTACAGCACCAAATAACACCAGAATCGGAATCATCAAATCAGTAGAAGAGCTACTCGGCAAGTTTGGCTGGTCTATCACTTTAAGCTGTGAAGCAAGTTCTATATTTTGCTGTGTAAGCATGCTTTGCTTTAAGCCCTGCATCTGAAACATGTATTCCTGTTCAGCTACTTCAATTTCACGTCGGATCTTACGAACTTCAGCACCTAAAGGCACTAACTTATCATATTCCCCGGCAAACGCCTCCTGCTGCTTGTGCATTAAGTTTAGCTGGCTTTTAATTTGTTCTACCAAAATAGAATTTCTTACCCACTCATCCAGCAAACCGTCAGTAGACGCACCTGACGTAGTGTGAGTATCAGCATAATACTTATTTATCGTCTCCTTAAGTTGATCGGTCAGGTTCTTTTCCTGCTGTCTAAGCCTTGCCAACTTAGAAGAGGCACTAGCATCAGAACCATTTTTAGCCACAGACTCTGCTTCAGCTATATCTGAAGTAACCTTTGCTAATTGATTTCTAATTCTGCCTATTTCCTGGTTATGCATGTTAGCCACGCCTCGCTTCTTCAGACTCTCCTCTACAGTTTTTAGGTTAGCAAACGCTCCCGCATACTCCATTTCAAGGTTATAGGCTCTATCGGCAAGAGCAGCCTTTTCAGCAGATGTTGTGGCTATCTGTCCTTCGTAGTCTACAATATGATTGGCTTTATTAAAATCAAGCAGCTTTTGTTCTGCCTCCTTGAGCCTTTCATAAGCGTTCTGTTTAGCCGAATCAAAGAAGCTAATCACAGATTCGGTCTGACCTGCAAAGAGATCCTTATGTTTTCTGGTAAACACAACCAAAAGAAACTCTAAGGTGTGCTGACTAACAGCAGGGTCATTAGAAGTATATTCTAATTCTACCATTTCGCTAGCACCTACACGACTAGTCTGAACGTTAGAGAGTGCATTGTAAGAATATACAGGGTCATTAGAATTCAGTAGCTTATGTATCTCGTTTTTATTACTGGATTTAAAATAAGCTTCAATATTCGCTGCTGTTTTCTCTACTGTGCCAGCTACCAACTTCTTCCTTAAAGCTGCAGGAAGCAATTCCTTTAACCGGTCATAGTTTTCCTTATCTAAAATCTTGGGATCACTTTTAGGTAACATCAGATGAGTAGCAAGCAAGTTAAAGATTACCTCTTCCTTGGTATCCCTCGCTTCTATCAAGCTATTAAAGTTCCCAAAAGCATTTTCAGCACCGATCCGGAAGCCTTCATTGTTATCACCTGCAATTCTATATCCTGATGCTATTCCTGTGAATATGGTAGTTTTAGAGGTATACTTGTCTTGCTGTAAACTTGTGAAGAAGTATACAGACACCGCTGTTACTACAGGAATCAGTATAAGTAACCAACGGTTACGAAGCATTAGTCTTTTAAATTCTTTAAGTGTCATTTGCTGTTCATTAAAGTGTTTATTGTCATTCCTATTGTTTCTTCCAGCATAAGCAAAGCCGTTTCATATTGATTGGACGCCTGTACCTGTGCTAGCTTTGCGTTGTTGTACACATCTTGTACTGCCATTTGTTCTTCGACCCGAATATTCCCCTCTCTAAACTGTTTATCAACCAACTGGCTGTTTACATAAGCTGTCTGTAGTGCATCCTGAAAATGATCTAAAGAAACCTTAGCTAATACAAGCTCCTGATACAAGACAATAACATTCTGACGTATTACCCTCTCTCCTTGTTTCCTTTGAGCTTCTGATTGCTGTACCATTAATTCCTGATTCTGCACTCTAAGGCGACGTCCACCTGTTAGCTGCTCTAGGTTATAGTTAATTCCTATTCCTAACGCATATTGAGAACGGGCATCCAAGTTGAAAGGTGAAAAATTATTTAACTGGCTTTCATCAAACCAATTATTCATGGAGCCATACCCATAAGAAGCACTTAGGCGAATAGACCTTAATGGTTCTTTTTTGGCTAGCTTAAGTTGGTTTTTTGATGCTTTTCTTGTTGTTTCTAGAATCTCTATATCAGGAGAATTCATGATTGCAGCATCAACTAAAAGAGGAATAGCAAAGTCAGGAGAACTGAAAAACTTTGCCTGCCACTCCTCTCTCTGTTGAGTGGGGTTAGTTTGCCCAAACACCAACAGCACATGCATAGATAAAATAAGGGTTATTAGATGTTTCTTCATTAGACATTTTCTTTTTGAAATAAGGCTGGGATAGTTTTTAGTAAGATTTGTACATCCTTTTTTAAGGAATAATTGGCAGCATACTCTATATCTAGCGCTTTGCGCTCTTCTTCAGACATGTCTCCTTTTCCCCGTTTACTGACCTGCCAAAGGCCTGTAATACCTGCTGGCGCAATAAACCGGGCAGCAAACTGATCCGTCGTAATTTTTTCTGCTTCATATAGCGGCAGAGGCCTATTACCTATAATTGACATATCGCCGCGCAACACATTATAAAGCTGCGGCAATTCATCAATACTGGTGTTTCGGATAAACATACCTATGCGCGTTATACGCGGGTCGTTTGCTATTTTAATGAATGCAGATTCGCCTTCTGCTTTCTTCGCTTGCAGGTACTGCTTTTCACAGATAGTTTTACCTTTCGCATCAATGAGCTTGTTCTGGCATTCTATGCCAGCCTCTACACACGCAGTACAGGCAACAGTATCCATAGACGGCGCCCCCACTAAGCCTTTAAGAGAAGCAGCTGCCGCTTGCTGGTACTGGTTCATCCCTTTCATATTGGCAAGCAACTTGTCCGCATCTTGCCGCATAGAACGAAACTTCCAGAATTTAAATATCTTGTATCCTGTACCTACCCGGTAGGAATAGTAAAATATAGGTCCTTTAGATTCTAACTTTACCAACAAGGCAATAACAAGAAATAATGGTGATAAACAAATTAAGGCTCCTAAAGAAACAACTATGTCAAAAACACGCTTGCCTAAAGGCAGCTTATAAGAGTAAAGTTTTCTATCATTCTGCACTGTATTTATCTCACCTGCACCTGAAAGGTAATATAAGCGAGTAAGCATTTTCTTCTTATCTCTTTTCTTGTAAAAAATATCTGAAACACCTGCTTCCATACAAAGCTGCTGAAGCGATGGTGGCACAAACGCATTTGCCAACCAGAATATCGGGGTTTTTATACCCAAATCTTTTTTAAGTGTCCTAACCAGGTTCAACCCTAAAGGCGAGGACGGGTTTGCTGAGTTGAAAATAGCGTCATACTGCTTTCCTTCCGCCAGCCATGACAGAAATTGAGTTGGATTGCCAAAATGCTGTACGTCCAACTCATTCTCAAACTCCTGCTTGAAATTAGCTGCTTCCTGTGCATCCGGTGTGAGGTAGACTACTTTCTTTCTCATAGTATTAGTAATTGGTGCTAAATTTTTATCCTTTTCAGCATATTTTTGATTCTTATATCCAGTTCCTCCGGATTGAAGGGCTTCACCATATAATCATCTGCTCCTTGCTTCAGGCACATAATCTTATTGCTAGTCTCATCTTTGCCAGACAACATTACCAGAGGAATATCTTTGTAAAGTGTACTGGCACGCAACTGCTTAATAAACTCTAACCCGTCCATAAAAGGCATTTCCAAATCAGCCACAATACCATCTGCCAAATGCCCCTCTTCTAACCATGACATGGCAGCCTGCCCATTTGGCTTTACCACCACATCGTATTCTTTGGAAAAGTAGTATTCAAGTATCAGCCCTATAGACGGCTCGTCATCAACAATAAGGAGTGTTTTTTTCATAAATTAAATCAATAAACTCTTAATATGACTTTTACTTATTAATTAAGCGCGACCTTTTTAAATGCCTTTGTTTTATATGACAATATTTTAACCGCAAAATAATATTACATATATCCATTAGGTCAAAACCATGCCAAATCCATATCAATAATTGAATTTTACCATATAAGTGCTATAATACTTAGCTAAAGCACTTTTTCATTTGGTTAGAAACCCATACTCCTTCTTTGCAACACTTGCAATATGTTCAAAATGACACACATTGTTCCATTCTGACACACTATCTTATTGCTAAAACCTCCGTTTTTGGGATACCGCTAAGATAAATATTACCTTTTTCATGTTCTTAAAATAATATGGCATCAAAAAACTAAATTGAAACCTCTTATACTGGAACACTGCCTATAGGGTTTTATTTATTAAAGTATATATACTAATTATTTGATTTACTTCAACAATAACTGTTGGAAGAGAAGAGATTAGAAAAAGGCTCAAATATTATTTCTTGTTTTAGCGGTATTGTAGGGCAGTAAAAACAAGTTTATAATCGGCAGCTGTTAATAAAGCTAGCACATTTGCGGAAGCAACCATAAGCCTTACCCCAATTAACTTCTAAAAGAAGCCATGTCACATGCCCCTTCAATTTAATGGCCTTACGGTTAGGTTCAGCGCCTACAATATAATAATGAGTTAAAGTTTAAGCTGTTTAGAAAAGGCTGCAACAACTTTGTCCGTCACTTTTCTCGCGGTATCAAGTTGGATCTTTATACTGTTTACACTACCTTTCCCACGAGCTAGAGCCTCTATATCTCGCATAGCATCTGCCGCTTCTGCTATTTTTATGTTACCGTAAGTAGATTTTAACCTATGAGAAGTATAAGCAGCAGCCTCCCAATCTTCCTTTTGGATTGCTTCTGAAAGTTCATCTAACTGTGCCGGCACTGTATCAATAAATAGTTGCTGCATTTTACGAATAAACAAGGCATCTTCAGCCATGTTTCCCAGCTCAGAAAAGTCATACAAGGCAGCTTCTTTCTTTACAGGTTCAAGCCTATCTACTAGGTAGGCACCTGGATCTCGCCCAGTGTTTCTGGCAATAGTAAAGTATAACTTCGACTCATGGTATGGTTTAAACAAGCAGTCTGTAAAGCCAAAACTTACGTAATTATCAACTTTCTCTTGCTGAACATTTGCTGTAAAAGCCACTATAGGCGTATCCTTATTAAGACTTGATTCATTTCTTATGCGAGCAGTAGCCTCTATTCCGTTCATCCTGGGCATTTGGATATCCATCAGAATCAAATCATAAATTTTACTGCTGGCTTTTGAGACTGCTTCCTCGCCATTATAAGCTATATCAAACATTACTCCCCAGGACTGTAGCTGTGAGGTTGCTAGTAATTGATTTACAGGGTTATCCTCTGCCAGAAGTATGGTAAGCCCACTCAACTGATCCAGTACAACCAGTTGTTCCTTTTCTTGTACAGCAGCGATATGTTTGCTTACGGGAAAAGTAAGGCTGAAATAAACATGGTTGCCGCTTACATGCTCTGTTTTGCTACCCAGCCATATTTTACCGCCCTGTAGTTCAACCAAACTTTTACATACAGTAAATTCAAAGCTTGCACTGCTATTAAGCCCGGTAGCTTTGCCAGCTTCATTCCTGTTGATATCAAAAGCTTTTCTAAGCCTGTCAGCACCAATGCCAGAGTCATTTACACCAAACTCGATATAGGCTGTCTTATTTGAGGCTTTTACATCATGTATGGTAACTGTTATTTCACCTTTCTTGGTAAACTTTATAGCATTATTAATAAGTATCACCAGAATCTGGCTCATTCGAAAAGGGTCACCTTCCACCACAGGAACGGTGTCTGAAGGCTCCACAAAATGCAGCAGAAGATCCCGCTCTTTTGCTTTTAAAGCTAGTGCTCTGACAACAGAACGAACAGTAAAAGTTACATCAAAAGGAATTGATGCCAGTTCTATTTTACCAGATTCAATGTTAGCAAAGTCAAGTATGTAGTTTGGAAGCACCAACAGGTTATCTGCAATAGACATGATAACATTGAGATACTCTTCCTGCTCTTTCCCCAGATAATTCTTTTTCATGAGCCTGGCCACACCCAATATTGCATTAACAGGCCCGCGAATCTCATGGCTCATGTTCGAAAGAAACAATTCTTTGGCTTTGGCAGAGCTGTCTGCCTTTTGAAGTGCTCTTTTCCATTCTGTGATGTCCGAGGAAGTAGAAAGAAGGTAGCGGCTACCATCTGGCTGAGTAAAAGCTTTTTTAATAGTATGAAACCATACCTTTACACCGTTCTCTAGCTTATACAATTCCTCTAGGGTTATGGTATTCTTCTGTTCAAGAACTTCGAGATCCCTTTCATAAGAATAGTCAAAATCACCTGTTCCTTTCTCCAACAACGTCGCCACGTTCAGGCCATGAACTTGCGCAAAGGCTTCGTTGGCAAGAACAAACCTCCCTTGCTCATTCTTTACGTAAATAGGGTTGGGGTTTTCTTCTATAACCTGCCTGATAAATTCCATTTTGCGACTTAAGATTGCTGGTTGTCCTTCTTATTATTCAACATCTTTCAGATTTATAGCTAATTTTAGACACCCTATTATTCTTCATGTATAACTATGAAAGCTCTTTAGCTATAATTAACTTTAACAACTGCAGTAAAAATCAGCAGTTACACCTTTAGTATTTTCAAAAAACGATGTTAATAATCTTACCCGTGCTAAACAGAGCAGCTTATTGCTGATTGTAAAGTTGCTTTTATGAACTTCAAGCATTACAAGCACGCAATTTGGCTATACTTCCCCTGCTGATCTGCTGCCCTTTCATGCCTCTTCCTTAAGAAAAACTTCTTTCCTGCGAATCATCCTGTAGATAGTAGATCTCCCTACTTTAAGCTTTTCAGCGACCCGCACCACGTTATAGTCGTAGCGCTCGAGGTAACGCTGCACTGTATCAGCAATATGCTCATCCAGTGTCTTTTCCTCTTCCATATCAGCTATACCAATAGCTGCCCCAGCTTTGGGCTGAAGTTCTTCCAACTGTATATCTTCTACGCCAATCACATCTCCTTCAGAAAGAACAGCTGCCAACTCTACCACAGCTTTCAGCTCTCTGACATTCCCTGGATAAGCATGACGCAGGAGCCGTTTTTGCGCTTCTCCGGAAAGACTCTTGCTCGGCATTCCGTTTTCGGCACAAAAAACCTGTAGTATCCGCTGAGCGATCAGCAGGACATCATGCCCCCTCTCCCTAAGGGGCGGCAGATGCACCTGTATTCCCAACAGCCGATAATAAAAGTCTTCTCTAAACGTTCCGCGCCTCACCTCATCTAACAAGTTTCGGTGAGTAGCCGTCAGAATACGGACATCAACTGAAACAGTACCTGTTGACCCCACCCGCGTTACCTCCCGCTCCTGCAATACCCGAAGGAGCTTAGATTGCAGACCTACTTCCATCTCTCCAATCTCGTCGAGGAACAGTGTGCCTCCATTCGCTTCTTCGAATTTACCGATACGCAATGCCGCTGCACCTGTAAAAGCTCCTTTTTCGTGCCCGAACAACTCACTTTCCAGCAGTTCACTAGGAATGGCCGAGACGTTTACGGCAACAAAAGGCCCTTTAGCCCGGGATGAATGCTGATGAATAGCCCGGGCAACTAGTTCTTTTCCCGTTCCTGTCTCACCGGTTATAGTTACATTAATGTTGCTTTTAGCAGCTTTCTCCACTAAGCTAAACACCCGACGCATTGGCTCTGAAGTACCAATCAACTCTCGCCCAAGCGACTCCCGCTGTGCCACTTCTCTCCGTAGCTCCTCTAGCTCACGGCGTAATGTAATATCTTGCTTAACCTTCTCTACAATGCTCCACAGCCGCTCTTTTGTCTCACCATTTTTAGAGATATAGTCATAGGCACCTTGCTTCATCAGGGCCACCGCTTTGGTAATATCCTCCTGCCCCGACACTACTAATGTGTAGGTATTGGGGCTCTCTTGCAACACACGGCCAAGAATATCTTCTCCCTTATATCCAGGCAAATGATAATCCAGCGTCACTACATCAGGGCGTTCGGGTAGGGCTTTTAAAAAATTGTCTACAGAATTAAAGACCTTTACCTCATGGTCAGGGTTCAGTGAAAGGTGATAAGAAAGGAACTGCGAATACCAGAGATCATCTTCCAGCACGAATATCCTTGTACAGGGCTTGTTGTCTTGTGTATCAGGCATAGATCAAAAGGGTGTTTCTTTG
>NZ_JAJJWI010000042.1 GCF_020907275.1 Pontibacter silvestris
TTATCGGCCGACGATATAACCGCTAGTTTCTGTATCAGAAACCCACATTTTCCGGGACACTGGGACAGCAGTGGGACAGTTCATCAGGCAGGAGCAACATTTAGCAACAGACGGCCCCTGCCTGTATCACTTCATCGCTTTTCTTGGATCAGTAGCCTGCTAGGACAGCTATAAAAGAGAAAGCTTCCTCAAAACTACAACTCCACATTACTTCACACCAGCAAAAACAGCTATTGTGGCTGTGTTTTATGCTGTCCAGCATCAATGGGACAGCATAAAACTGAAATCAACGCCCGGTAATACAGTATTGCTACCTGTTTTACTTAGTTTCAGCCTATATCAGCTGATGTTCCAAACTTGTATCGGGAAAACGGGGGTTTCAAGAGACAAGAGCAACAACAGATTTTGCGGACAGATAACCTATTTCATCTATAATAAGCCCGACCTAAGCCTTGTTGGCTAGACAAGAACCTGAGACTGTCCTTTATTGCCTATGAAGTAAATTCCCAGCTATGATTATCACCAAATAGCCACGTTCGTTTCTTGAGATTGGAAATTTAAGGGGGATTCGCTGATTATGCTTTTACAATTAAAGTGTTTTCGCTATTCCAGTTTAGCTGTGCCAACACCAGTTGGGAGGCTAAACAATAAAGCCCTTATGTATCGTAGGCCGCAAGTCTAAAAGATACACAGCCTAATACTCATAAAATCATCGGCTATCTTCTAACGGTTTATTGCCCCGCCTAGCACAGCTACCCATTAGGTGTATTCCGTACATCTTACGCCTTCGTGGAGAAGCTTTTTGCTTACTTTCAGAGAAAGTTTTACGCGCGAACATTCCTTCAGGCCTTAATCTTCTCCCTGGCGTCCTCCAGTGAAAAAACCAGTTCACGTTAAGGCAAACTTCTCCCACCGAAATACCAGTTTGTGACTGCTTGATGGAGAAGAGGATCTGCGCCTCGGTGAACTTTTAATTTTTTTATGGCAATTCGTTTTATTTTAGCACGGAAAATTGCCCGTGTTATCTACCTTACAACAATTCGGTCTTTCAGGGGAGAGGGTAAAGATCACAGTTGATGTCAATACTTATAGGAATTGTTACAGACTCAATTTTTTAACGCAAGCAAACAAACATTTACAACATCGTCAAACCTCTTTTCACTTGAGTCAAATTTTACGGTGACACGCAAACCGTTCAATGAATTAGAAACGAACCTCGCTAAGGAAAGTGCTGACTGTTTAGTGGTGAATTTGCCTTGTTTCTGACCTTTCTCTATCGCCTTGCTAATCGCATCTTCAAAATCACTCATGATCGAGGCAGTGATGGCGGCCACCTCGGGATCGATGAGAGCCAACTCAACGGCTGAATTCACCATAAAGCACCCCCTTGAGCAGCAATCATTTAAAGCGTCGGTTTTGATCGCCTCAAAGACACTCCTGATATACCCTTCAACATCCTCTGTGATGTTCGCCTCTTTAAGCACAGGATCGATTCGTTGTCTACGGTACTGCGTAAGCGCTTTCACGAAAAGTGAGTGTTTGTCACCAAAAGTACCGTACATACTTGAACGGCTTATTTCTAAGGCGTCTACTAAGTCTTGTGCAGAGGTAGCATGATAGCCCTTTAGCCAAAACAAATCCATTGCTTTGTCTAAAATATGCTTTTCATCAAATAATTTAGTTCGTGCCATACTAGAGCTTTGTCATGCCGTTACAATGTGCTTTACAAAGATACTCAACGGGACTGACGTTACATGTTTAAGTTAACGTATTTGACTTTGAATGGGTCGTGCATCACCCATGACCTTCGCACCGGAAGATGCTTTATCAACTGCTTGTAAATTCACTGACATAAGAAAAAACCATGTGTTTCAATAAGTTCTTTATGGCTTGTGTAACATGTTAAGAATTCTACACTACTTTATGAATAATGGAGGAATTATACTGCCGGTTTCAGGATGGTATCGCGCATACTATAACCTATTTCTTTAATGCTTACCTGGTCTGGTGCAGACTTGGAAGCTTTGTATCCTGCTATGAAAAGAGGCTGCCCTTGGCGGACAGCCTCTTCCAATATTAACAGGGTCTCCAGAATTAGCCTGCGATGACTTCTTTAAGAAAAGGATAGTCCGTATAGCCCTTTTCTCCAGGAGTGTAGAAGGTACTGGTGTCTGGTTCGTTTAGAGGAGCATCCATTTCCATACGCTCGACTAGGTCCGGATTAGCAATGAATGGGCGCCCGAAGGCCACCAGTTCCCCTTTGCCAGCCTCCAGGTCAGCCTCAGCGCGTTTTTTGCTATAACCTCCGCTTAAGATATAAGCCCCCTTAAAGTTATCACGGATTTTCTGCTTTACAGAATCCGTTACAGCGGGTGCGCCCATTGAGCTGTGATCAACCACATGGATATAAGCTATACCTAATTCACTAAGTTTTTCTGCAAGGTATGCATATGTATCCTCCAGCCCCTCATAATCATGGCCTTCTGCCATGCCAAAGACGTTATAAGGTGAAAGCCTTACGCCTACTTTGTCTTTTCCGATAGCCTCTGCTGTTTCTTTGGCAACCTCCAGAAGAAAACGGGAACGGTTTTCAACGCTGCCGCCATAACCATCTGCACGGTCATTCACATTGGCATTGATAAACTGTTCTATGAGGTAGCCGTTGGCACCGTGTATTTCCACCCCGTCAAAACCGGCTTGCATAGCATAGAGAGCGGCCTGTACAAACTCCCTGCGGGCTTTCATTATGTCCTCTTGTGTCATCTGTTTGGGAGGAGTATGAGAAACCATACCCAACTTGTCCGTAAAGATTTCCCCTGAATTAGCTTTGGACGAAGGGGAAACGGTGACTGCACCTTCCGGCAAGTTGATTTCAGAGGAAGACCGGCCACTATGCATTAGTTGGACAAAGATATGAGAGCCTCTGTCATGTACAGCTTTGGTGATTAACTTCCATCCTTCTACCTGTTTTGAATTAAAGATACCGGGCATGCGGGTATATCCTAAACCGTTAGGTGACGGAGATGTGCCTTCTGTAATGATAAGGCCTGCAGCAGAGCGCTGCCCATAATATTTGGCCATCAATTTATTAGGGATGTTTTCCTCTGCTCTAGAACGGGCCATAGGAGACATGACCACTCTGTTTTTCAGAACAGTGTTGCCAAGTTTGAATGTTGAAAAAAGTGTTTTGTTCATCTTTAGTGTTTTAGCGGAGCCTATTGATTATTTAAAAATATTCTTAATTTGGAACAATCGTTCCACAAACATACAAATAAAAGAACGATCATTCCAAATTGCCGCTAATTATATTTAAGCTCCTCAAACTAATGCAATACCCATGTTAAATAAGTCACAAAAGCAAACTACTATAGTGAAGTTCATGGTCAGTTGGGACACGTATCCGAAACCGCGCCGCACTTGCCATAACTAAACTGTATTATTAGGCTGGCTCCCATGAACAGGAGACGGCCTTTGATATTTACACTTGTTATACCTGAATCTCATAAAACCCTCGAATTTCGGGATTCTGGCAACGCCAGGTCGCTTTTTAGACGAGGTTTCCTGAAGATGCCTGTAAAGAGCATGTGAAAACTCTACCCTTTGCGCCGGCAAAAAAGAGTTTTCACATGCTCTCTATTGCTACTCTTAAAGAATAGCAGCCAGGGCTTTTAGAATTCCTGCACTGTTGGACGTATCACGATTTCGTTAATATCTACATCATAGGGTTGCTCTATGGCAAATGCAATGGCTCTGGCTACAGAAGAAGATGGTATAGCTTGTTTATAGAATTCTGAAACGCCTTTCGCACTTTCTTCATGGGTACTACCATGTTTTAACTCGGATTCTACAGCACCCGGTTCTATTATTGTCGTTCGTATAGTTGCCCCGACTTCATGTCGCAAGCCATCAGAGATGGCTCTTACAGCATACTTGGTCCCACTATAAACAGTGCCTCCTGGACTAAATACCTTTATCCCTGCTACAGAAGACAGGTTGATGAAGTGGCCTGATTCCTGTTTTTGAAAAACAGGCAATGCGGCAGCAATGCCGTAAAGCACTCCCTTGATGTTGATGTCTATCATCCTGTCCCACTCTTCCACCTTGGTTTCTACCATCGGGGCAATAGCCATCAGGCCAGCGTTATTGATCATAACATCCAGGCGCCCGAAAGCTCCAACAGCTTTATCCACCAGCGCTTTTACTTCTTCAGGTTTTGTGACATCTGTTTTCAGCACTTCTACTTTACCGCCCTCTGCACGAATTTCAGATGCAATTTTTTCCATACTTTCCAGCCTGCGAGCCCCCAGCACAACAGAAGCCCCTTTACTTGCCAAATGACGTGCGGTAGCTTCTCCTAAGCCGCTACTGGCCCCTGTGATTACCACTACTTTACCTTTGATATTATCCATTTATGTTGTATTAAGTAAGTTTCACAGGTCTTTTATGTTTATCAAACCTGTTTCCTGAAACATTTTTACGATTTCGCTAGAGGGAGGTTTTACAGGTGATAAAGCCTTAGGAGATGTGGTAACCAAATATCAATGCTGTGTTCCTACGGTTATTTCGGGAGGAAAAGCATTATCAATCTCTTCTACTTCTGACTTGCTTAATTCTATTTCAACAGCCTTCACATTTTCTTCCAGCTATTTTCTGCGTTTTGAACCAGATCTTCATCTTTTGCCAGTATCCAGGCCAGTGTCAGTTGCGCTAACGCCTTTGCCTGATGCCAGGCTGTTCAGTCTGTCAAGGATGTCTGAGTTCTTCTGAAAAATTTTGCCTATAAAATTCTTCATCGACCACACAATGGCTTTCGGTTTTTTCTACTCTTCTTTCTCTTTCTTCTTCTGGAAAACCAAGTAACTGTGCTAACGGATATACTATGTTGTAAGCTCAATATAAAATGATCTGAGGACAATTCCCGCACACCAGAATCGCCCCTCCTGTTGGCAGGAAAGGACGTTTTTGCCATAACATCTGTTATGATAAGCAACAGCAGCTTCAAGCTTTGTTCATTCAGGTGTTATATTTAACATATAAGGCGTTATAGGTGAAACTTGCAACAGAGGCTGGAATAGAGCGCTACTTTTAATGGTTTGAAGGAACATGATTTGATTCGAACAGGCGAGAAGGCTTTAAGCATTTTTCCTTCCAATGTCTAATAGTACACCTCTCGGACAATTGTCCTTTTATAGCAGGTATGGGATGCCCTATCTTTGTGTTATGCAAAGGCACATGTTAACCGAATACAGGGCAGAGGTGATGCGCTTCATAGACACCCATCAGCATCTGCTGGAGAAATACGGCATAAGCTTTGTGCAGTACGGGCCACACCAGAAGCTGTTGCAACAGGCCGCTGCGCCATGCAGCGTTTTCATTCTTTCCTCTGGCCTAGTTAAAGTGGTGCGCACCACTTCTCTGGGGCAGGCATTCACGCTGGGTGTTTTCGATAGGGGTGAGGTGCTCGGAGATGTGGAAGCCATTATGAGCATGCCATACTTTGGCACCGTGGAGACTGTCACTGACTGCACATTCTGGGAGGTTGCGCCAGAGCAGTTCCTGAAAATGCTCGCGCAGGAGCCAGACCTCAACCTGCTAATACACCGGGCCATGATCTCAAGGCTGCTGAACACCTCCGAAAAAGCGGCCATTCAGGGTACTAACAAGCTATTCTACTCTTTGCTGATTGTGCTTCGCGAGTTCTCCAGGCTAAACGACATCAACCTGACACTGCTGCAGCAAAAGATACATGCATATGAAAACAGTATACAGTAAAGCGCCTTTCAAAACAAAGGGGTGGGAGCGCGAGGAGCACTTTCACTTCTTCAGATCCTTCACCCAGCCGTTCTTCAATGTGCACACGCAGATAGACATTACCAAGCTGTACCACCACGCTAAGTGGGAGTGTCTGCCGGTGTCCCTTGCCTATCTGCATGCAGCCGCAGAGGGTGTTCGCGCCACCGAGAACTTTCTGCTAAGGCTGGAGGGTGACGAGGTGGTAAAGTATGAGGCGGTGGACATTTCCACTACAGTGCTGAAGGACAATAAAACCGTATCGTTCGTGCACCTGCCGCACCACCCTGACCTGCATACCTTCTGCCAGAGTTCATCTGAGATTATAGCGGAGGTAAAAAAGAGCAACAAGCTGTTCTGCGGGTACAGCGGCCCTGATTTGATACATGCCACTGCGTTGCCATGGTTTGACTTCAAGGGTATGGAGCATGCGCACAAAGACGACCCAGGCGATGCCATCCCTAGGCTGGCCTTTGGCAGGCTGGAGTGGAAAGGCAAGCAGGCCATGCTTCCCGTGAGTGTGCGGGTGCACCACGCCCTAGCTGACGGTTACCACATTCACCTGTTCCTGGAGAACATGAAGAGAGGTATGAATGCTGCAGCAGGCTCTATTCAAGCCCTTCCCCTGCAAAAGACAGCGAAAGCGACGCCACGTAAAACTTATGTGCAGTACCTGATTAACCAGGTAATCAGCGGCGTTCATGCTTCCTGAAGGTAGAAGAGTCTCCTGGAGAGGTAATACTGTTTCTGGTATAATGACGACCAGGAAGGAAGCACCCTCACATGTTCTTCCGCTGCTGGCAGAACAAATTGCGCTGCAGGGTGTAAAATATCAAACATCAAAATAACTGTGAATGAAGACGAAAGAAGAAATCGTGCAGAACTGGCTCCCGCGCTACACGGGCGTGCCGCTGGATGAGTTTGGGGAGTACATCCTGCTCACCAATTTCATAAACTATGTCAAGATGTTTGCCGACAGGTTTGGCGTGGAGGTAAGAGGACTGGACAAACCAATGCAAACAGCCACGGCTAGCAATATCACCATCGTCAACTTTGGAATGGGTAGCGCCATGGCAGCAACCGTCATGGACCTGCTGTCAGCCGTTAAGCCGAGAGCCGCTCTGTTCCTGGGCAAATGCGGGGGGCTGAAGAAGAAGTCGCAGCTAGGTGATCTGATACTGCCAATCGCTGCCATCCGGGGCGAGGGGACCTCCAACGACTACCTGCCAGAGGAGATCCCCGCATTGCCATCGTTCCGTTTGCAGCGCGCCGTGTCCTCCATGATAAAGAAGCACGAGATGGACTACTGGACCGGGACGGTGTACACCACCAACCGTCGCGTCTGGGAGCACGACGAGGAGTTTAAAGAGTACCTGCGCCAGATACGTGCCATCGGGATTGACATGGAAACCGCCACCATCTTTACCGTAGGTTTCATCAATGAAATACCGCACGGTGCTTTACTGCTAGTATCGGACAACCCCATGATTCCAGAAGGGGTAAAAACCTCTGAAAGCGATAAGCTGGTAACCACCAGTTACGTGGATAAACACCTGAGCATCGGCATTGACTCACTACTGGAGCTTATCAACTCAGGTGAGTCAGTGAAGCACCTGCGCTTCGATTAGAAGAACCTGTGACATAACTGAAGACTTACGCTGCCTTGCTCTTTTATTGCTCTAAACATCATCTGGCTGATTGACTCCAAACAAAAGAGGCTGCTCGTGTCGAGCAGCCTCTTTTGTTTATGAAAACCTCATGCTTTTATACACAAATAGATTATAAAGAGATAGAAAAGCGGCAGACTTTAAGGCTGTATAACACTTCTTATGTTAAATGGAGAGGCTTTCTAAGAAGCCTATAGTTCCAAATAGAAGTCAAAACAGTAAAGCTACCTGCTATCCGGTGGCTTTACTGTTTAAATTAGGCTCTGCAATGAGCACCTCCAACGGGAAGCGAAGTCCCCGGTGCAGGTTCCGGATCATCTCCAGGGAAAGAGAGCGTTTTCGGCTGAGCACCTTAGATACATTACCCTTATTGCCCATATAAGGCACTAGGTCCTCCTGCTTCAGCCCCAGCTCCTCCATGCGGATCTTGATATACTCAATCGGATCCGGTTCTTCTATAGGATAGTGCTCCTCCTCGTATTTGTTGACGAGCATAGCCAGAATCTCCAGCTCGTCCGCCTCTGGGGTACCAGGGCCCGCCTCCCACAGCTTCCGTATTCTTTGGAGTGCAGCTTGGTAGTCGGCTTCGGTGTGAATTAATCTAATATCCATGGTTGAGGTGCCTTAAGTGATACTGGTAATAGGTGATTTCCCTCTCAGAGGTCCTTTATCTTGATTTTATCGTACTCGGCATGCGTGCCGATCCACAGCACAAACACTCGCTTTGTTTTGAATCCCACCAAGGCCACAAGCCTGTAATCATTAGCCTTGATGTTGAAGACGGCTTTACCATCTACGACCATTTCAGCGCTTGGAAAGTCGAGCCGCATGTCATTGACGCTTCCCCACTCGGCCTTCTTGGTAGTCTTGAACCATGCTGTCAGATAGGGTTTGGCGGATGCATGCTTTTCATAGTACTCCCTGATGGACTTGTAGCTGATGATGTGCATGGTGTTAGGATGTTTACGGCAAAGGTAATGCTTTGTTGTCATAAAGACAACTATATTAAACTCTGCCTCCCTATTATAGGTAAGGAGCTATACCCAATAAAGCTGCTACTTTACATAAAAACAACTTATCGGTCTGTAAACATGAAAGCTCCCCATATAGGAGAGTCTTCTTGTTTATCTTGTACTCAATAATTTATAAAAACTATCAGTCCACACCAAAGTGTACTTTAGTCGTACAGCGGCATGGTAAACTCGCTGTCACCGTCTTTTTCAAACAGGATAGCCCCGCCTGAACGTGGGGCGAACGTGCGAACGCTTAATGTCTGCTGTGTTTTATTGAAAGTCATCAAACGCATCAGCCCATTACCAGCATTCCTGGCGCTCCCATCGTACGGATAGCTCTCCCTTGACTGATAGTCGGCCAAGTACGATTTTATAACATGTCCATTATTAACATCCCTTCTGAAGCCTTCCCCTGAAATATGCCCGCCTAACATTAAAAAAACATTATCATGATGCTTCATTCTGTCGTAGATAACATCGCCTTGATTGGTAAAGTCGCTGGCAATAAGGTTATCACCTTCTCCTGCCTTTATATTACTGTTACTGCCAGAAGGTATATCTAAAAGGCTGTGGCTTACAATGATTGCTTTGCGGCTAGCATAGGTATTAAGAACCTCGTCAGCCCAGTTCATTACTGCGTTTTCAATAGAGGAACTATATTTTTCGTGGCCTGGAGAATTAAACTCCAGGTATAAGACTATAAAATCTTCCCCATTGGCTGAGAATAGATCATAGTGGTTGTCACTATTGTTAGAGCTTCCATAAGCACCGCCATACCACGGTTTCGTCTCCATGTGTTTCCTTCCAAAATATACGCCATACCCGCTGTTTGTGCCCGGTGAGCCTGGGTTGCCATAAGGGGTCTGATCATGGTTTCCCACAGCTATCCCATACGGAATATTATCCTCCTCCAGCTTATACATTTCGGTCTTGGCCCTTTCCCACTCGATAGCGTTATCGTCATCTCCGTGGTCTACAACGTCCCCCAAGTGCACCACATACACTATGTTTTCAGCACGCTTGTTATCTCTGACCCATTGGATCTGCTGCTCAAACATTTCCATGGTTCCGCCATGCTTCAGGGAAGTGTAGTACTGCGTATCAGGCAGAATAGCGATAGAAAACGCCTCATCCTCACCTGCTTGTGAAGCCTTCTCTTGGGGCACAGCTATAGACTCAGTATCTTTTTTACATCCAGTCAGGACGGCTAACACCAGTGCTGTTGTGATAGCTTTTTTCAGTAAAACAGCTGAGTTAGAGTTGCTACAGACTTTACTGACTATAAAATTAATGCTTTCAGTTAAGGCGACTGTTTTCATACGTTATAAGTTGATGTGAACTTTACTAAAATTTAGGATATTTCAAGACCGATTGGAAAATGTGCTATAGAAGGAAAGGAAAACTGCTAAATCTCTACATCTGCTGATAGAAAGTAGTGGTCGCTCGGGTAGACCCCGTTCATATGATCCCGCAGAATTTCCGATTTGAGCGGTTTCACCTTGCCATGAGAAAAAATAAAGTCTATCTTCCTGCCTTTGTCTTTCTTTTCGTATCGATCTCCCTTGAATTGATGCACCGTATAGCCTGGCTCTGCTTCACCGTGAACAGAAGTATAAGTATCTATCCAACCAGCCGATCTGACATTAGCGTACACAACATCTCCCGCATTTGAGTTTAAATCCCCCGACAAAATCTGTGGATAATCCGTGGGGTACTGCCTGGCTTCCTCTAGAACCATCTTAATTTGCCCCTCCTTTGCTGGCTGGCTTTTGTGGTCCAGGTGCAGGTTTACTACGCGGAAATCCTTGCTAGACTTTCTGTCACGTAAGCGCACCCAGTTTGCTTGCCTTGCCCTGGCTGTATTCCAGGACTTGCTACCAGCTACCAAGGGTGTTTCCGACAGCCAGAAGCCACCCGCACCAAGCAGTTCATATCTCTTCTTTGAGAAGAAAATCGGGTTCTTGGCTATGCCATGGTAGCCTTCTTTGAAAGCGTCCATTTCAGGCCCCTCAAAACCAAAGGAAAAGTAATCGGGGAATGCCTTCTTCAGGTCATCGTTTTGTACCCTCAGCACTTCCTGCAGACAGAGAATATCAGGTTTATGATTATGGATGATGCGGACACAGACGTCCTTGCGCTGACTCCAGCCGAATCCTTTCGCCTCATCCTCGGGCAAAGCAACCCGGATGTTACAGCACAGCACCCTGTGTGTCTCCTTAGCTTCTGTAAGGTTGCTTCCTTCTGATGCATATAAGGCATTAGGAACCAAAGGTACACAAGCCAACAGGCTGATTCCCTTAACAAAAGACCTTCTTGATGTTTGCGATGTAGATAATGCGATCATTAGCTTATTGTTGCGTGTTGAGTATCATTGAAGCCTAAAAGCCTCTTTTCATATATTATGCCTTGCTTTCACTTCAATCAAGCTGAAAAGTAAACTCATCGTACGACTCCCGCCTCCAGGCCAAATGCTGCGTGGTGGGAGAAAGGGCAAAAAAAGGAGAGAAGGTTTTTACTTTCACAGTTTTACCGTCGGGTAAGAACTCCAGTATGCGCAGCCATCCGTCGCCACCGCTTCCGTAATGCCCCCCTCCCATAGCCTGCGCATTAAACGTCATCTGGTGCACTTTCTTCCCGGCAGCATTCAGGTCCGTACGGTAGGCAACGTGTTTTCTGGCGTTATCCTTTGCCCCTATATGCCCGGAGATAACGAGCTGTATGTTATGTGAGCCCCTGACTAGTTTCTCCCATATGGCCAGGCCTGCGTTTGCATCTTCAAGATCGTAGGATAAAGCTTTGACATGCTCATTTTTATAGTTTAAGTAAGCATGCGTTAGCAGTACCACCGTATGATTCTTGTATTTGTCCTTTGTTACCACTCCCTTAGCCCAAGACAGAACAGTGTCTCTGGGGGCAAACTCCAGGGAAAGGAACAGAAACATTTTCCCGCTAGCAGAACGCCACTCATAGGCTGCGTTTTCTAAACTGCTTTCGCCGTAAACGTTGGTGGTTACCTCCCTAAGCAGCTTTTGGCTCTCTCGGTTCTTCTCCGCAGGAAAGTAGCTTGGAAAATGGGTAGTTTTAGGTTTATGCGTGTAGCTGAAAATATTATAATCATGATTTCCCGTAGCCGTTACATACGGTAACACCCCATCCAGTTTTCCGAACGCCCGAGACACAGCCTCCCATTGCTGCCTGCCTGTCTGGTTCATTTTTATCCCGTCAGGGTTGATAATGTCGTCATGCTCCACCAGATCTCCGGTGCACATTACCATCTCAATATTCAGGCTGTCCTTTTGCATGAGAACCCAGTTCATCATCACATCCAGTATGGCCTGGTTCCTCCGGAACTTCACATAGTTTTGCAAGTCTGGTAAGACTATGAATGAGAATGACGCATGGCTTTCCAACGAGGGGCTTTCAAAGGATTTATTGCGTTGTGCAAAACCTGAAAGTGAGACCAGTAAGATACAGACAAGGCACCAAAGTCTATACTTTAAAATTCGGCTGAACATTTTTAGAAGTAACATTGACTTTCACCCTTAGTAATTGGGGTTTTGCGTCAGGTTCTTGTTGATCATTATTTCTTTGGAAGGGATAGGGAACAAGTATTGCCTGTCCTTGTCAAAGTTACGTTCAACCAACTGCTTTATTACGCCCTCACTGTACATGGAGGAGAAATCGACCAGCCAGTCCTCATCGATTTCAGGAACACCCGGGAAGAACCACAGTTCCTTGTCAATAACCTTCTCTTTTAAATCATTCGGATCCAAAAGCCCATAGATGGGCCGTGTCAGCGCTTTCTCAGCCAGGCGCCATCTCAACAAGTCATCAAACCTTCTGTTTTCCCACGCAAACTCTATTCGCCTTTCATTTCTTAGCTCTTTTCTCAGCTGAACTTGATCGGTTGCGGCAATGGCTGGAAAAGCAGACACGTCACTCACACCCACTCCGTAAGCCCTGGCTCTTACAGAGTTGATCGCCTCCAGGACAGAGGCATCTATTTCCCCTAGCTCTATCTTGGCTTCTGCATACATCAACAACACATCGGCGTATCTCATAATCCTGATGTCGAAGTCTGTTTCATTATCGTCAGTCCAATCCTCATCCACCCCTTTCTTTAAAGTCAGCCCGTTGTACGATGCGTAAGTGTCCACGCTCCTGGTGTCTTTGTTATTCACCTTCTTACCTGTTGAGACGTTAAGGACTTTCGTTGTATAAGGGTTCGGATCGTATATGAACCCCAGATGCTCTGTCCCAAACTCGACAAAAGTCATTTTACAGCGCGGGTCACGGTTATCAAAAGGGTTACACGGGTCGAAAAGCGGCGACTCGTCGATAGGAAGGCCGTCCGTGCAAGGGTACGCGCAAAAAAGGTCCCAGGAAGGTTGGGCTACCGAACTTCCGCCTGCTGTACGGGTATAGAAGTTTTTAGCAGTCCAGGAAGAGCCTAACTCGAATGATCTGGGAAGCGCGAAGATCGTTTCTGCTGAGTTTCTTGTTCTTGAATAGAAATATTCCTCGTAGTCGGGGTGAAGCGAATAAACGTCCAAATCCATACAGGCCTTGGCAGCGTCTCTTGCCACAGCCCAGTCAGACATGTTCAAAGCCGTTCTTGCTTTGAATGCCAAAGCTGCACCCTTAGTAGCCCTGTTTAACTCATTGCTGCCATAGCTTACGGGCAGACTTTCGATCGCGGCATCAAAGTCTTTATATACATTCTCCAGTATGATATTCTTATCCGTACGACCTAAATCAAAAGCCTCATCAATGCTAAGGTAGCCCGTGTAGTAAGGCACATCTCCGTAGTAAAAGATTAACCTGGCGTAAAAAACAGCCCTCATAAAGTGAGCCTCACCCGCCAGCTGCTTTACCTTGGCCTCAGATACTCTTCCCTGTGCGTTATCCAAACTGTTCAAGATGGTGTTGGCCCTTGTTATACCTTTATAGGTGTTTAGCCACAGATCCTCTGATCTTGACCACTCACTGTTTATAGACCCTGCCGCAAAGGCATCTATTGCCTGGCGTTGAGTCCAGTTGTCACTCATTCGCTCTGTTGTATAGTTGGTCTCAAAATCCCATAGATACGTTCTGTATAGATCGTTTAAGGCTAGGGATATTTCTGTCTCGTCTGAGTACCAGTTCTCTGAGGAACCCTCTGACAAGGGGTTCATATCTAACTTTTCACATCCAAACAAAAATGGAAGGAAAACAAGGATGGCTATTATTCTCTTCATCTGATTTTATTTAAAACTTTACAGACAGTCCAAAATTGAAGGTTTTGCTTATGTAGGTATTGTAAGACACCTCTGGGTCCCATCCTTCAGGATATTTATCGACTGAAAACAGATCCGTTGCTGAGGCATAGATCCTTACCTGGTCCATCTTCACTTTTGAAGTCAACACGCGGGGCAGTGTGTAACCCAGCACGATGTTCTTAAGGCGGAAATAAGCTCCGTTTATCATCCAGTAGTCTGACATGACATAGTTATTATTCTCTGCACCTGTGTAAGACAGCCTCGGATATTTGGCGTTAAGGTTTTCTTCTTCGGTGTTATAGAGGCTCCAGTAGTTTCCATCTATTATTAAAGGCGGATTGGTCCATGCTGAAAAGAATGGTTTCACCATCTGTTCTGTGAGCCTGCTGTTTTGCTTACCCACACCCTGGAAGGCCAGGGTCAGGTCAAAGCCTTTGTAGTCGAGGTTAATGTTGCCGCCATACAGATACCGGGGCAGCGAACCTCCCAGTAAGACCCTGTCATAATCCGGTGTTATCTTTCCATCAGGAATACCCTCAGGGCCGCTAATGTCTTTGTACTTTATATCTCCAGGCCTAACAGAGGAATACAGTTTTGCAGAGTTGTTGACTTCGTCCTCTGTCTGATAAAGGCCGTCAGACAGATACCCGTACCACTCGTTGTACTCGCTTCCCTCTTTGGTGATCTGTGAACCATCAAAAACAATACCGCCCAGGTTACCCATTTTGGATCTGGAGTCTGAAAGGTTTAGGGAAACTGAATAGCCCAGCTGTCCTATGTTATCCCGCCACATTAGCTCCGCATCCCATCCGTTGGTGTACATCTTTCCTGTATTTTGCTGTGGGTTCTCAAAGCCCATATAATCCGGTATCTCCAACTCAAGCAACATGTCCCTGGTCTTCTTGCGGTAGTAGTCACCTGTAAACATTAGCCTGTTCCCGAAGAAATATGCGTCAACGCCAAAGTCCACCGTCTCTGTTGTTTCCCAGGATATATCATGAATGGCATAATAATACTGTGCTGCCGTTGTTGCGGAAACCACGTTGCTGCCCTGGTAGAACAAAGCATTTGAATACCCTATGGATGCCTGGTACGGATAGTTGCCTATACGCTCGTTACCTAACTGCCCCCATGACGCTCTCAGCTTTAGGTGCGAAAGTGCAGAATTTTGAGGCATAAACGGCTCTTCTGAGACAACCCACCCGGCAGAAACGGAAGGGAAAGAACCCCAGCGGTAATCAGGGTGAAGGCGAGACGATCCGTCGTACCTTATGTTAGCCTGTAGAAGATATTTATTTTTATAATCATACATCAATCTACCGAAAAAAGAACGGTAGGCTGTCTCCCAGGCGCTTCCCGAGTTATTCATGTAATCCAGAGGGCCTAAGTCCAGATAAGGGAAGTTTGACAAGGTATAGTTTTCTGCCTGGGCGTTCAGAGACTCGCCAAAAGCATAGTAATCTTCGTAACCGCCCAGCAGGTTAAAGCTGTGCCCCTGAAAACCTTTCTTATAGTTAGCCAGAAACTGTTTTGTGAATGTCTTCCCGTCGTTTCTGCTTTCATAGAGCGAAGTAGTCGTGTACCCCGATATGTAACCGAGTAACTGCGTAGGGTTCTCGTCTGAATAATACGGAATTTGTTTCCTGAACTCTTTTCCTTTTGTGCCATGAAAATAAGGAGAAACCACGCCTGTGAAGGACAGGCTTTCGATCGGCTGGTACTTCAAGGAAATTCTTCCGTTGATCCTGTTTGTCCACGAATTATCAAAACCGCCGTTATGTAGCGCAGCATAAGCATTGCTGCCGTTTTGCCCCTCTGCTATTCTTCCGTCATCCCATAAGGCGGGAAAAACGGCGGGGTAACGCTGGGCATCCCAGATGGGGTTTACCGTGGGCGCTTTATTTGCAGTATAGTTAAAAGCAAAATCTACGTTAGCCGAGAGTTGATCTGAAATTTCAATGCTGTTGTTTACCCTCGACATCACTCTTTCAAATGACTTATGATCGTACAGCGCGTCCACATGCTCATAGTTCAGCGACGCATGTGTTTTGACTTTACCAGAGCCCCCCGAAAACGAGAGATAGTGACTGGTACGGGGCGCATAGTCCTTCACAATCATTCCCAGCCAGTCGGTTATAGGGTACTGGTTAGGGTTGTCTTTGTTATAGGCGGCCCAATTTTCAACGTCATCTTTCGAATAAAGCCCGTATTCCCCTCCTGCGTTGTTACCTGCGTCGTTCCAGGTGAATTCATTTATCATCTCCAGGTACCTTTGCGCTCCGACTGTCTCAGGGAAAGCAGTAGGTTTATCAAACCCAACGTTAACCCTGTACTCCAGGCTGGTTTCGTTGGATTTGGCGCGTTTTGTAGTGATGAGAATGACGCCGGCAGCAGCCCTGGCACCATAGATAGAGGCTGAGGCAGCATCTTTCAATACCGATATGTCTTCGATATCGGCGGCGTTTACATCGTTCATACTACTGACCGGAACGCCGTCAACAACAACCAAAGGGTTACTGTCTCCTATTGTCGTGATACCTCTTACCCTTACACTTGCAGTCGCTCCCGGTTCACTGTTTGACCTGGTTACCATGACGCCTGGCATTGTTCCTTGCAGGGCCTGCGAAAGCTGTGTGGTGTTACGTTTAGCAGCAACCTCTCCTTCCAGGGTTGCTATGGAGCCGGTTATGTCTTTTTTCCTGGCAACACCGTATCCAATAACCACAACTTCCTCTAAGCCAGATTCCTCAACTTCCATCACAACATTAACTGTACTAAGGTTACCCACCGTAACCTCCTGGCTCTTCATCCCCAGATACGAAAAAACCAGAATAGCCTCATTATCAGGTACAGTAAGAGAAAAATTACCGTCAACATCTGTGGGCACTCCCCTTGTAGTACCTTTCAGCATCACGGTCACGCCTGGCAGTCCCTCTCCATTTTCATCGGTTACTCTGCCGGTGATTGTCTTTTCCTGCTGCGCTTTTGCCCGCTCTTTTGCAGGAGTCTTAGCTGTATGCACAACAATGGTATTAGACAGTATAATGAACTCCAAGTGAACATTATCACTCAAAAACCTCAGCACATCGTTTAGCGGGGCACCCTTGAACTTTATCTCGATGATTTTGACATCCTCAAGAGCCGCTTTGTCGTAAGTGAAGGAAACTGCGGTTTGCCTGTTAAGCTCTTTTATGACGGTTTCCGTCGAGGCGTTTCTATAATCTAGGCTTACCTTTTGCTGCAGGTCATGTGCCTGTGCATGTAATACCGCCACTGAACCGAGAAGCACGGTTAGGAGCAACAGAAATTTTAACGCTGCCTGTAAAGCTGCATATTTGATTGAAATGTATACTTTTGTCATACCGTTTTATAATGAAGGATAAGTGATAAAACCTGCCAGGGTCTTATTTTCTTTTGAATTCATTTCAGGCATCGTTGCAACCGATGCCTTTTTTTATTCATTGCCTGTTATAACCAGTGTACCTCCTTCCTTTTTTAGTTTCATGTTATGTAGTAGTAGTATGGCCTTTAAAGCCTGCTCGGCTTCATCATTTCCGTACTCTCCTGTTACACGTTTTCCTTCCAGCGTAAGAGTTGGGTCTATCTGTATGTTCAGCTGATGTAGATGATGAAACCGGTGTATAGCGTCCTGAAGCGACACATCATTGAAGATAATTTTATGCTGAAGCCAGCCAGCGATCTGCTGCTCGGCAATCGGCAACACTCTCCCCACCCGCTCAGCTCGGTCATAAACCAGCATCTGCCCAGGACTCAAGCCGTACTGAAGTCTGTTGTCACCCTCCACCTTTACCTTTCCGCGCAGCAGCGCCACTCGCACCTGCTCCTCACCCTCATAAGACTCCACGTTGAAGGCAGTGCCCAACACACGCGTGCTCGTATTGTTAGCGTTCACTATAAACGGCCGCCGGCTGTCCTTCTTCACGTCGAAGAAAGCCTCACCAATCAATCTCACTTTTCTCTCTTCCTTATTGTAATCCTCATCCAGCTCAAGTGTGGAGTATCGGTTTAGCATAACCACGGTACCGTCCGGAAGGGTTACCTTCTGCATAGCGTTTCCGTCCGCCGCTATAAGGGTGGTGGCAGGTGAGTCGGAACTTGTATAGTAACGGTAGCCCAGGAAAGCGCTTAACAGTAACAGAATGGAGGCGGCCACAGCACGAAGCCACGTGGGGAATGGGTTTAGCTTTCTGAATGGTGTCGCTTCAGGGCGGATACGGGCATGAATACGTTGCCTCATCCTTAGTCTCACTTCCTCATCGGAGAAATGATGTAAAGCTTGCTGCTCGCTTACATTAAGCTGACGGAGCCATTTTTGCAGAAGCTTTGCCTCTTCCTGGGTGGCCTCTCCTTGCAAGTACTTTTCCAGCAGGAGGCTTAGTTGTTCTTTTTCGGGTTGCATACACTAGGTAGTGTCATGCGCAACAGAAAAGTACTAGGTGCTTTGTGTTAACTTTATGTTACTTATTAAGAAGAAGGATAATGAGCATACCCAGCGGCAGATCGATTGCATGTTCGCTGACTGCTTTCCTCAGGCGCTGCATGGCATTGCCTGCCTGGTTTTTTACTGTCTGGGGAGATAGGTTAAGGGCATCCGCCACTTCTGCCACTGACCGTTCACCACTACGTGTCATCTGGAAAACCTGCCGCATTTTCTCTGGCATTTCCTCTATCGCCTGGTTGATAATTTCCTGTAACTGCTCATAGGCCAACTCCGCCTCATAAGGCGAGACAGGATCAACATCATATGCTGCCTCGTCGCTTTGCTGCAAGAACAACTGAAAGTTTCGGATATGTTTATCCTGCAGTCCTTTTGTACGAAAATAATGGAATGTTTTATAGTAGAGGCAGGAAAAAAGATAAGAGGCTAAGGAGGCTGTGATGCTTACACTTGCACGCTTATTCCAGAACTCAACAAAGAGATCCTGTACCAAGTCCATGGCATCCTCTTCACAACCGGTTTTATTTGAAGCTGTTACGTATAGCCTTTTCCAATACCTGCTATATAGCTCGTCGAAAGCCTCACAGTTATCCTGCTGGATTAACTGCAAAAGCTCCTGATCGTCTGTATGTTCTAATCTAATCATCTTACCCAAAATTAAAGGTCTAACTGAGCCATCACAACTGAGAGGGTATTATCAAATTATTAAATTGACTTCCTTTAGTCGGATTGAAAGCAAAACAGTGCAAGCAAATACAGTATACAGGCTTCTTAAGAAGAAATCTGTGTCACTCTAGCTTGTTTTAGTTTAGAGGCTGATAGCTTATCTATGACAGGGCAGTTAAGAAAACATGGACTTGCAATGTTTTACTGGAGACTTTTTCAGGCAGCCACAGCTTGGTTGTACAGCAGGTTTTCATACTGGCAGGGAGTCAGGTAGCCAAGGGCTGAGTGTCTTCTTTTCCGGTTGTAGAAACTCTCGATATACTCAAATACAGCCAGCCGGACCTGCTGCCTGG
>NZ_JAJJWI010000043.1 GCF_020907275.1 Pontibacter silvestris
ATCATTACTCTTATAGAAGTACCTCTTTTTTATAAGTATTTTTAACAAACTTATGTTATATACAATATTAATGTATTACTGAATTATTGAATTATTGAATTAGAGTAGTACTGTAACTTAGTATTGTGGTATGATTTATTCACCATTAAAGCCTTCTTGTCCGTCGTTTCAGATTCTAATTTACATAACGTATCATTAGTGATCTTTAACCTCAAAGGTATTATGATCTATAAGTGCGCTACTGCGTCTTATTATTTAAAGGTTTGATGTTGTAATACAGTAATATGTTAATTCTGAATTATATTAATTCTATTATACATTATTAATGGGATACTTTTTGTATAACAGATTCATGTAATTGAGAATCAAAGCAACAATAATACTAAGAAGTTACGATGGATAAAGTAAGGAGCTGCTGTAAATTAGGCAATGAATCTACAGGGGTTTATATGATAACTCTTGTAAAGCTGGTTAGCCTACGGGTATAGCACTTATATTTTTGCTATAGTTATAGTTGCAAGAATGTACATATAAGCTCAATAAATGCTATAAGTATTTTTACAACATAAGTATGAATAAGGTACTTCTAAGTCTTGGAAAGCTGTTTAGGAGTAACTTTTAAGTATAAATGATATCCCTAATAGAAAATGATGCACAAGTAACTCTTGCTTTCTATGGTTAGCTAATCATCGTGTTTCATCTCAAGAATTAAGTTTCGTTTAATTGATATTACCACACTATTGTATTACGTTAAAACTGAATTACTGTAATACAATAGTGTGGTAATATCAATCTATAGCTCAATAGGACGATCTTCTGGGATTGGATCAAAGTCCTTATTCTTAAGAGCCTCTTGCAAAATAGCTTCCACTNGTTAAAACTGAATTACTGTAATACAATAGTGTGGTAATATCAATCTATAGCTCAATAGGACGATCTTCTGGGATTGGATCAAAGTCCTTATTCTTAAGAGCCTCTTGCAAAATAGCTTCCACTATCTCGGATTTGTCTTTGCGAGCATGAAAAGCCCAACGCTCAATTTTATCTACTAGGATAGGAAGGATTGAGTATGTTACAATATCTTTCTTTCTTCCATTCTTTCCTTTTTTTCTATAATGATATTCGACTGACTTTGGCTTATTTTTAGCCTTTAAGTCATTTGAAAAGTCGTTCTTAGCCATAGCGCTCAATTAATTCAAGTGTTAGTTTATGATAATCTTCTGCACCATTACTTTCAGGGTCATAAGCAAAAATATCTTTATGTTTAAGTTGTGCCTCAAATAACTTGTTGTTTTCTCGGATGTAAGTCCGAAAAGTTTTATAGTCAGGATCGCTCTTTATAGCATTTGCAATAGCCTGCAGTGCTAATCCTCTCTTCTTTTCATTATAACGAGTCAATACTATGCCACCTAGTTCTAAGCCAGTATCTTCTGATATGTTATTACAGTGGCCAATTAAAGTATCAATCCCATCATAGCTAAAAAATTCGGATTGCATAGGCATGATATAATAATCAGAAGCATAAAGTGCATTGTAAGTCATCAGGCCCAAGTGGGGAGGTGTGTCAATTAGAACATAATCATAACGTCCTGTGACATACTTTTTGATAGCCTTACGGAGTATATCTTCTCGCCGAGGCTTTCCTGAAATTGCTTCTTCAAATTCAAGAAGAGTTTTTACCGAAGGAATAAGATCTAAGTTCTTTCCAACAGAAAGAGTAGCTTCGTCCACGCTTACTGCTCCTGTTAGTACTTGCCCGATATGAAACTTAGCTTCATAAGTGAAACAAGTACTAAGATTTGCTTGGGCATCCATGTCTATCAATAGTACTTTCTTTCCTTGTCGGGCTAAGCCAGCCCCTAGATTTGCGGCAGTTGTAGACTTACCAACCCCACCTTTATTTTGAGCAATTGTTATAACCTTTGTCATACTTTTATACAGTACTGATTTATTTCTGAAATATAATAAAACATAATTACTGCACAATGGTTTTACTGTAATATTGTATTACGTTACACTCATAACATGCGCATAAGAATTAAATTTTTCACTAATGTCTATATTGATGGCTTTTTAGAATACATATACATTGGCTATAGTCGTAGTCCTGGAATTCAGATAAAAGTACATTAGACCACTATTTTTTATTTTAAAAAACTAACATTTTCTCTGTATCTAACACATAACGAGAAAGAGTAGAATTAACCAAATCTTATGTTTCATTTATATAGACAGGAGGGGCTAAGGTTAAAATGGCTTATGTTCTCACTAAAAGTTGTTGATAAGAACTATCACGAAGCGTACTAAATATATCTCTACATTGGTTAATATATTGGTATCATTAGATAATGTAATAATCTATGCTTTCCCGAATACAAAATTTGTTAGGCACGTATAATGATATTATTGAAATTCTGTAATACACTATTTCAATAATATCATTATACAATATTAAACTAGTGCAGCTATTGTACTTACCCTAAGTTGTGAAATGAGTGAGATCAATAATATCCAGTTAAGACAGAGATTTACCTAAATCATATATCTTGAAAGCTTCATCATAAGCCATCAATACATTCAAACTAGGAGGGTAACAAACATGCTTTCTTATCTTCTATCAAAGGGGTAGGGGAGAAGTTATTACTCTGCTCTCATTAAAGGGATATTCTTGTCCACGAAAAATTCTTCCCCTATGAGTACTTGATCTGTCTGCCTCGCCAGATCAACCACATTTATCGTCCTCCTTATAGCAACTTCTCAACTTACAAAGTTTAAGAAGTTCCATCATGTACCACAAAAAACAGGTTGTGGTTTACAGTGTATGATGGTCTGCATAATGGAAAATTAGCTTCATGGCGTTGTAATGGTTTTGTTCTTTTTCAGAGAATAAAGCTGTTTTTTTACGATTCTCTTGTTTCCGGTACGTAGGCATTAAAAAGCCACCTTTTCCGCTCTTACACCTCGTCTATCAGCTGCCAAGGCGCGCACTTACCTGCAGGCTGCCGGCCCTCTGCTTTAGCCACCGGTACACACCTGTTACCTCTTCCATGTCCCGTTCACCAGCAACTTCATGATCAACCGCTTTGCTTCTGGTCTATAGCCAGCTTTCGCGTACTCATACTAGAACTGCTTGCCCGTATGCTTTACGCCCTTTTTCCCTACTTTCACAATCTGGCAGTAGGGCCAGTATACCAAGATAATTATCACGTACATAACTTCCAGCTAAAACCCTTGCTGCAACACTTATTCCTACATCATACCTGCTATATCACAACGGTTAAATAAATGCACCTGATAAATCTGATCATGCATCCAACCAAGTTTACTAACAACAACCGCACAGAAACAATTATGTATTCGATAGGAAATATAAGACACTAGACTAGCCCACCAGTTAAAGTATATGCTAAATACTCGAACTCAAAAATCCTTTGAGCGTTGCTCAACTCTTTCTTATTATGAGAAATACTGAGCAAAGAATACTTTAAGTCAATTATGAGAGGTACTAAGTAAACAATGGCTACTCTGTACAATAAAGCACTCAGTACTTCTCATAAATTTCCTAGACTCAGTAAATCTCACTTTAACTTAGTATCTCTCACACTTAATCACTGAGTGTTTCTCACATTTAAAGCCAAATTGGCTCAGTACTTCTCATACTTGCCTAACTCACTCTATATAATGTATTTAAAATACTTTTATTAAATATACGTATATTTAATGTGGTTTAGAAAAAGCATAAAAGGTGTGGATAACTTTGCAACACCCGACAAAACGAAAAAACGAGGTTCGCAAGAACCGGCTCCGCACACTACGCCCCAAGTATGAGAGATACTGAGTGAAGCTTGCTAATACGGTAGCATAGTTTTACCTTAGACTTCATGGATGATCAACTTTCAATGTTTTATTTAGGTCCAGAAGGTATAATGGTGCCTACTGATGCTACGCCTGTACCTCTACGCGGTGATGCTCAAGTCGCTTTATCCAATTTCCTCCTTAATGGACAATTCCGATTAAATTACATTGAATGGCGCTTATTCTTTGCTATGCTTTCTTGCATAGAGGAAACCGATACTGAATTTAAAGATTACTTTATCAGGGTTCAAGACATAATTGAACTTGCTGAACTAAAATCTGGAAGTCATCTATATGAAGAGGTAAGTAAAAACATTAAAGGACTCATGAGTCACGTAGTAGAGTGGGAGGAAGGTCCCAATACAACACGTTATGCTCACCTTGTGACAGATGCAACATATTATAAGAAACAGGGCATTGTCAAAATAACACCACACCCTGATATGAAACCTCATCTGTTACAACTACGAAAAGAATTCACACAAGCACAACTTAAACAATGCATTAGGTTCTCAAGCACCTATACTTCTAGAATTTATATGCTTCTCAAACAGTTCGATTCACCTAAAGCAGGACATCGAATTATGAGTATTACTGAGTTTAGATTTAAACTAGGCCTTGATTATACAGAAAAACTCAGCAAGGGAAAGGAGGTACAATACAACTTATATCCAAAGTACTCTGACATCAGACGCTGGATTCTAATACCTGCACAAGAGGAAATTGCAAAGACAGACATTCCTTTTGAGTTTACACCTATCAAAACAGGTCGCAAAGTGACAGCTATTAAATTCACTTTATTGAAGGGCAAAAGATTAAGGCCTACTCCTGAAAATCCTACACCACCAAAACAACTCACCGAACGGCAGGCGATGGCATATGCACGCCTTTCTAAATTTAAATTTACTGATTATCAGATCCACAGAATACTCCAGAATGGCAACCTTATTGACATCAACAAAGCATGTTATGAAGTAGAAAATACAAACTTTAATAAACTCGGACAACCAATAGAAAATAAAACCGCTTATGCCTATGGCATTTTTAAAAAGAAGTTTGGTCTAGAATAGCAACTTTACTAAAAATGTGTAAAAAGTTCTTTTTATAAATTGATTATGAGCTTAAAAGGTAGTTCTCCTCTTATAAAATAACTTTCACTCATTCTTTCTCACTTTTATAACCTTTTTAGCTTATAAATAACAAATCAACCCTATTCAATAAAAGCTAAAACTGGTTTCATTCTTGACAAGATAAAGGCTATTTAAATGATACAACTAAATAAGTTCTAACAATAACAGGAAGGGAGAGGTACTTAAGAAGTATAAGTAGCTTAGGTATATTAGTTGGAAATAATTCCCGCTCCTTTCTCTACCTTTTATTTTACTCGTGGCACATTCTCATATGTTGGTGTAACAAATTACCTAAAGCACCTGATTGGTACAGATGGATTATATGAAACAAGGGTGCAATTAGCATCAGTTTGATGCTTCTTTGATAAAGGAAGGCTTGTAATATTACTTAACGGCTTTCTAAAGAAATTAAAAAAGCCCTACAACTAATGGCTGAATATTATGAAAGAAAAAAATACCCCAAAAATTAGCACCTGGTCAGAGATTCAGGATAGGGTTTACGGAGCAAAAGGAACAGCAAGACGTGATGATCTTGAAAGACAGTTTGAAGTTTCCAAGATTGGATTTGAGTTAAGAAAAGCCCGTGAATCCCGTAACCTCACACAACAGGAGCTTGGCGAAATCATAGATAAGAAAAGAACTTATATTTCCAGAGTAGAGAATGATGGAAGTAATCTAACGCTTAAAACCCTGTTTGACATTGTTGAAAAAGGTTTGGGGGGAAAGGTGAAAATATCAATTAAACTTTGATAGTAGAGGCTGTAAACTAAACTGTGTGCCTGTTGCACAACTCATTGAAGCTGGCCGCCTTCCACCAGGACTGCAGGGACTGCCGGAGAAGAGATTGCCATCACCTCCTACCGCAACGAATGCGAAGGATCAACACCCGGGGGCTACAATTGGCCCACAAATGGATGCTGATGGGCGCCACTGCTTACAACCTACAGAAATTGCTGCACTTCAGCCTCAGAAGGAGCCAGACAGAAGTCATGGCCCTGCCCAAACCAGAACAGGGGGCTTTTTTACTTCTATTTTTGGCCAGACCAAGACGCGGCCTTTGAAAAAGGAATTAAGGTCGGAAAGTACGCAAGCGTTGTGTGCAACAGGCACCTATATCACCTCTAGTATAAGGTACAGGTTCACTAATTACTATTTCTTAGCTTTATAAAACTTACTGTTCTTATACAACACTTCGTAGCTCTCATTATCTCCTTCATTATCCCACTCCTGAGCTAAAGAATATTGTGAGAGTAGAGTCACTTCATCAACAGTAGTTTTAACCTCTTCGCTTTTTACAGATTTTAATTGTTGTAGAACACTTTTTACTTTATAGTAGTCTGTATCTTCAACTATTTCTATTATTCTCATATTCCTAATATTAATGATTATAAGCTATTAACAATAGTTATGCAAAGAATATTTTTAACTGTTGTTAATTAAGGATCCAATTTATATTTCTAATTCTAGTTAGAAGAACTCTGAGTTGCTTTTGCATGTAAAACTCCTCCCATGGAACAAAGCCTGCCCAGCGAGTTTACCACATTACCACTTCATAGTGGTGGTAGTAAAGATTGAGAAAAGTCTCATTTACACTGTCTGAAAAAAGGGTACTTACATTTACTGATTACAATGCCAGGATATGCCTTCTAAAGGTTATGAGCAGTGTCAGTCTATTCCAGGTACGTAAATGAGAAATACAATGTTGGAATGGAAGAATACGTGCGCCAGCTCATGAGGGATGAAGAGTATATAGAATCAAAAAGGCATCTATAAAGAAATTGAATATTGTAAAGTATAATAGTATTCGCTACAAGTTACGATTATTGATGTGATCTTTCATCATTAATACTAATAAATCCAAAGCTATCTTTTGCCCGTATCGCCATCAAAAGGCAGAAACAGAAGTAGAAGATTGTGGGGTTTTGGCCTTACCTTCCAGGAGAAGTGTGGGAATACGTTGTCAAATTCCGGCCCGTCACTTAAACAGCAAAGCAGAAAGGAGCCATCATGCGGACTTGCAAGAGTTTTATTTTAGAGCCTATCTAAAAAGCTCCTAGCTCAATGACCGGCTAGAGGCGTGGCAGTTTCACTACAACTGGTACTGCTCCCATAGCTAACTGAAGGGCAAAATGCTCATGGATGTTGTCACCGACCGCTGTAGGAAGACATAGAGGCACGGCCATATAACTGATCTGTGGGCAGAACTACGGCTGAAAGGCAAAGTTGAGTAAATACAAGATAAAAGATAAGCCTGTCAAAAATTAGGAATATCTAACTTCTGGCAGGCTTATAACTGTAGCGGATCTGTAGGACTGCTACAGTTATAGTGAGAAAATAAAAAAGGGAAGTGTTACCCCCCCCTTTAGTTTTAGTCGTGGTCGTGGCTGATGGGTATGTAAGCTTTGTTTCCATCTAGGAAGAAGTGTTTCCCCACAACAGATTTGCCTTTTACTCCCTTTTCCAGCCTGATGTATTTTGTTATTCCATCTGGAGTAGTTTCTACTGTCGCATTTTCTAAGAACTCGCAATTGAATATCAAACAGTTAATGAGCCCTAAATTATTTAAATTATTAAATTAGAGAAATAAGGTTTTATTTTTTTGCTGTGTTTTTCTTTTATTTAAAAAATGCCCTTTAGGGTGTAAAAAAGCAATAAAAAGGACTCAGGCAAAAGTTAATATGAGTCTTTTACGAGGTTAAGGCAAAAAACTGCGCTCAGGAGCTTTTTAGGGGTGATTTAAAACAATTTATACTTGCAGCCTCGTAAAACCCACCATAGAAAGAAATTATATTACTGAATATCAGAACTTTAAGCCTTAATTAATGTTTATTATATAATGTAACCAAAAAATAGTTACTAAAAAGTTGCCAATTAGAAACCAAGCTTGTATATTTGTAACCATAAATCAGTTACAAATTATGAGCAGAAAGGACAAGTTAAAAGCAAGGCTCTGTAGTAAACCAAAAGATTTTACTTATCAGGAACTTGTAACGCTCTTAACTTCACTCGGATTTGAGTTGGAGATGGGGCCGGGGAGCAGCAGAAAGTTTTACAACCCCGAAACACAGCAGACGATCTATCTGCACCAGCCACACCCCGGCAACATTTTAAAGGGGTATATTTTAAAAGATGTTATCAAAGTATTGGGTATCTGTTAAGGATACCCAATACAAAACTTTATAAAAAAACATAAAACTTTATTTATTGTTATGGAAAATGTATTGAAGTATAAAGGTTATATTGGTAGTGTTGAGTATAGCAACGAAGATGAAGTATTTCACGGCAAATTAGAGCTTGTTAACGACCTGGTAACCTATGAAGGCGAAAGTGCAAAAGAGCTTAAAAAGAACTTTCAAGACGCTGTTGACGGCTATATTGATTTTTGCCAAAGTAAAGGCAAAGAGCCTGAAAAGCCATACAAGGGAATGTTTAACGTTCGTGTAGATCAAGGCTTGCATAAAAAGGCCGCAATGATTGCTGTTATGTATCGAACCTCTTTGAACAATGTAGTTACTACAGCTTTAGAGAAGTATGTTAAGGAAGTTGAGTCTGACGAACATGAAAGCTTAGCAATGGCTGAATAATAGTTTACCCGGAAAAAATTCCGGGTAAATCTTTGTTTAAAAAGTTTGTGTTTACAAACTTTTGTTGTACACTTTGAAGTGTTGAACATTAACCCCCGAAGCAATGGCGATTACAAAAAAACAGTACAGCAGGTGAATCTGGAAAAACGTTTAGCTAATTTGATTATAGCAAACTTAGACAAAGTATCCTATGTGGGTAATCTTGAAAAGGTGCTAATTTTAAAATCCCGTTATCATTGATGAAATATGTTCCTATATCTCTTCTGAATGAATTAGGATTAGTCTGCCACTTCACATTAAAAGCAAATACGAGCTTTTGATATTCTTTAGCTTCTTGCACACTTCTGGCAGTAAACTTTGTCCTGCACAACTTGCTGTTTTCCATACCTGTTACCATTACATTGTTGATGCAATCTCATAATATGATATTTGTTTATCAATGTATTAGTATGATAATATAATATGTTAATATCATATTATGAGATTGACAAAATAAAAAAGGGAAGTGTTACCTTCCCTTTAGTTTTAATCCCTGCTGATAGGAATGTATGCAGTGTTGTCTTTTAGAAGATAGTGTTTTCCTAAAACAGCTTTGCCTTTCTCAGTTGTTTCCAGCCTGATGTACTTTGTTCTTCCATCTGGAGTAGTTTCTACTGTCGCATTTTCTAAGAACTCGCTGTAGGCTTTCGCAGGGCTTAAAAAGTGGTATGTTGCACAGACTGTCGATACTGTTAGGGTTATCACAAGCAGAGCTGCAGCATAGAACCTAAATTTCTCAGTTTGTAGTTCCCTGGCAAAAGCCTTTGCTGCTTCAGTCGTAGATATTTGATATTGGTTTCTCTTTTGAAGTTTATACACTTCGTAGAATAGGGGGAATACGGGGTCTTTCAGGTCGTACTCCTTACCGTATTGCTGGTAATAGTAGTTTCTGAATGCTTCCTTTTCGCTTTCTTTAACATTCATACTGAAAATCCTCCACGGCTTTTTTGTATCTGACTTTGGTGAACAGAGAGCCATCCTCTATGGCCGCTTTACCATCCTGCATAAGCCGCTTTATCTCGTCTATGCTTTCACCTATCACCATGTTACCCAATAACCCAAACTCTATAACTGAAGCATTATAGGCCCTGGCCATCTTCTCCAGCTCTTTTTGCTGGGCATCAGAATAGTCAAACAGGTTATTCTTGATGATTCTTAGTTCTGCATGGCCCTGTATCCCCTTGAATAGCTTTCCACAGAAAGAAGCAGAGCTGTTAAAAGAATTGTCCCCTGCCACAATGCATAGTATCTCCAGCTTGATATCCAGCTGACCTGTTATAAGCTGCATGACTTGCAGCGTTCCCTCGTCAGAGAGGAAATTGAGGAACTGCTCCGAAGTGGTGGCCCCCATGTCACAGACTGCGTGCTCAAATTCTTCCTGCAGGGCAAACTCCTTGAAAAACTTATCGAGCCTTGACCTGTCCATCAGCCTTGTCTTCGGGTTAATCAGCTCCAGCTCATTTACCTGGCCAAACTGCACCTGAGTAGCAGAGGTATTTGTCTCGTTGTCCATATCCACAAACACAGTTTTCAAGAACCTGTCCTTGTTTCGATAGATTTTATTGGCGATCATGTAAGTAAGAGCTGATTTACCTACACCGCCTTTTGACTGGGCTATAAATGTGATTTTCTTCATGGGTATTATATTATTTGTTTTTCATTCTCTCATCCCAATCGCCTGGTCTCTTGACATTGTTAAAGAAGTCTTTCATGTAATCGTCTGTGGAAGCAGCCCCCAGGTTAAAGTTGAATTCCGGTATTTCTTTTTCCTTGGGCTTTAGCTCCGTCTTTTTCTCCGGCTCCCCTTGTTTGCCTTTTCCCTTCGGCCGGCTGAGCTTTAGCTTTTTCCTAAACCTGTAAAAAGCTTCTCTGAACTGTTTATAAGGCAGATCCAGTGCGGTAGCACTCTGCAAGTGAAGCCTGACGAGTTCAGGAGTATATCCTTTGTCCAACAGGTGGGCTAACTCATCCTGGAAAGCTAGAAATAGAATTTTATAGGGTTTATTACCCTCCCAATCCTCGAATTTTTTAATCGCTGCTTTTTGGATTTCCTCCATTGTGTCTATTACATGATTTGGGTGTTTGCATCACCTTCACATCGCTTTTGCATGGTCTTTACATCCTGAATGCATCAGAGAAGCGTTATTTGTGCCATAAGGCTTCTCTGCCTTTAAGTAAGCTGCTTTTTTGATGTAAAAGTGATGCCATTCTGATGCACCGTGTTTTTTTGATGCAGGCTTGATGTAAGAGTGCTGCTTTTTCGCTGCAATATTAATGCATTTAGTATATTAAATAATATATATAATTAAATATTTATTAGTTATATACACAATAGATTGGCATTCAATGAAATATGCTTTTTAAATTTCCCTTCTATGGTGTTGGTCTACCTATAAAAATCAGTATCTTTGTCTTGAGAGGGTAGTTAAGCAAGTAGTGTTTTTGTGTCCACAAAAACCTACTTGCCCTGGCTTCTGAAGTCGCCAGGGAATTTGTCCCCCTTCGGTCAAGACAAATTGAAAGGCTCCGTTCCGTCGGGAATATGAAAAAAGAGGAAAAGAAGGATGGTTTAATAAAAGCCAGATGCACGCAAAAGCAGAAGGAGGATATCGAGAGGTTAGCAGCTGAAGCAGGGGAATCTGTGAGTAGCTTTATCTTAAAGATGGCTTTCCGAAAGGAAGGTGAAAGCCTGGTTGACCTTAAAAAACATACAGCCGTACTGGAGGCTATTTTAGTGGAGGTTAAAAAGTCCGGTGTCAACATCAACCAGATAGCCAAGCGCCTTAATTCTGTGGACAACGCATTTCTTACACCAGCTGACAGGGAAATGCTGGAGCAGTACTTTAAGCAGACGATAGAGCTAAGGAAGCTTGTTTCCGCTGAACTAAGAAACAGCTTTGCCAAGCGATGATAGCTACTCCGGTTAGAGGCAATGACTTTAGAGGCATCTTTGACTACCACGAGAAGAAGGTCAGGGAAGGTGTGGCCAGGGAGATAGGCCGTTCAGAGAACCTGGAGGGTCTGGACAAGGGCGGACTGATAGAAGACTTCAATTTAAATGTAGAGCAACATATCAGCGCTCAGACCAAAGGGAGGAAATTAGAAAGGTTCACCTTTCATCCGCACCTGGACTTTGCCAAAGAGGACTTCGATAAACTATCCGATGAGCTGCTTCATGAAATAGCCATGCGCTACATGAAGGCGATGGGCTACGGAGACTGTGAGTATGTGCTCTACCGGCATGAGGACAGGGAACACCCACACATTCACATTGTCAGTTCCGTGATTGACAAAAACGGCAATAGGGTAGCAAACAACAAGGAGAAAGAAAAGTCTTTTCAGATCTGCCGAGCTTTAGAGAAAGAGTACGGTTTTGTGATCGCCACTGACAGAAGCCGTGTGATGGAACAGGAATTCGAGCGGCATAAAGAAGAGGTAGGCAAGATCAGGGAAGGTAAAATAGATGAGTTAAACCTGAACTTTGAATACGGGGCAAAGCTACTTATCAACCGAGCAGTGAATGCGGCTTTCTCTCATCCTGATATTTTCACTTTTGAGGATTTTGAGAAGCGTTTGAGGCAGGAGGGAGTGAAGGTGCTTGAGGTAGAAAAAGAGGGGAAGGTGATCGGGCTGCGGTACGCTGTCAATGAGAATACAAAAGGCAAGAGCCCGTTTTCGGTTAAAGCTTCTGAAACTGAGAAAAGAGCCACTTTAGGCAAGCTGGAGGAACTGTTCAAAAAGAACGATCTGCTGAAGAAGGCCAGTGTCTGTACGCTTGTAGACCAGGCGATCAGGCGAGGTGCTGCCAGTTTTGTAAGCCTACGGGACCAACTGGCACTGGATGGCGTAAGGCTCCTGCTGCATGAGAACAAAGGCGGTGTCTACGGATTGAGCTTTGAGCAGGATGGCCGAGTGTACAAAGGTTCTGAGCTGAAGGGGAAAGGCTACTCTGTGCATGAGATCAGCCAGAGGCTTGCCGCTAACCAGCCTGGTTACGAAAAGTCGCTGGAGGAGCTGAAAAAGCTTATCAGGGCTTCCATTGATAAAGCAGTCAAAGAGCAGAAGGTATTCAACCTGGCCACGCTGAAAAATGCGTTGCTTCTGGATGGCATCACGCTCCTGGAGGCGAAAAACTCCGGAGGAGTGTACGGGTTGAGCTTTGAGAAAGAGGGGAAGGTGTTCAAAGGCTCTGACCTGAATGAAGGCTACAATAAGCAGTACTCCTTTAAGGGCATCATGGCCAGTTTACAGAAGAATGATCCGGCGCATGTGGTGAAGACTGCTTACAGCAGTATCAGCAAGCACACGGATGCACTAGGTACTTTGGTGCAGCTTCATGCTATGGGCATAAGTTTCAGCAAAGGTTACTTTAACCCTGAAGGATTCCAGAAGGGAGTTCCTATAGCCCATGTTATGGAGGATTCCCATATCAGGGACTTCCAGAATGTTGATGGTGCAGCCAAAGTCTTCTTTGATGAGAAACTGACCAAAAAGGAAAGGGAGCTGATACTGGCTGTTTTCACAATAGATAATCCTGCTGCAACCAGTCTTGAAGTTCTGGAGGCAGAAACCAATGCGCTGTTGCTGATAAGCAAAGGAACGATGCTGAAGCTACCTGCGGGTGTAAAAGAATCCTTTGGCAAAAGAGCCATGAAGATCATAAGCCTGGGGGATTCGATGAAACCTGCTACGCCAACACCGTTGATGCAGCGCACCACAGACAGTCCTAAAGGAACATCAATAGCCAAAACAATTCAAGGACTGGCAGGACAAATCGGTGATGCTGGATCAATGAAAAAGAAGAAAAAGAAAAAAGATGAAGAGGATGAAGGGTATTATCATTCGCTTTAAACAATATCAATTACCTAAACCATTCATATTTTAAGTCATGAAACTAGTAACAATTGAAAGCTTTGAAGACGTTGTCGGCAAGCAGCACATTAAAACGGGAGAAGGTGTCAGGTTCGTTAATTCCCTCATCAAGAACCATCCTTTGGCAGTAGTGGACATTCTCAATGAAGAAGGATGGGATGGCCTGGTTCATTTGGTTATTGAAAGAGAGAATAAGTACCATAAGGCCATCAAAGAAAATCCAAATGATCTGGACACGGCAATAGATGCTCTGTACGGGGAATTTAAGTATGACAGCGCCCTTGACAAGCAGATTGAGGAACTGGAAGAAGCCATTTACCAACTAACGGAGGAACAGTACAGCCACAGTAGAACGGATGATTTTAAAAATTATCTGAATGAGGCAGAACTGGAGCTGGATGAAGATGAGCAGGTTGCCCTGTACGATAAACGAACAAAAGAAAAGTGGCGTGAGCTGGAGAAGAAGAAGCTCGAGAAACAGATTGGTCTGGATAATTTAACAGAGTTCAAGGAAGCCCTCTTTCCGCTAAAGCTTGACTTCTCTCCAAGAGCAAGTGAGGTGCTGCTTTCCTATTCCACTGACGATATAGTCTTTTCCCTTTAGTTTTTTTCTGGCCATGTCCTGATCCGGGGATGCCAACTTAATTTCTGTTAACACAAGCTTGCACCGGCTACGCCTACCGGAGCGACAGGTACAGCTGATGTGTTAACACCTTATCTAATTGTAGGAAGAAACAGGAAGCTTGTTTAAAATGACAGAATATTATATTGCCGCATAGCTCTTTAGGAGATGCTGCTTAGCAGCAGTAACTCTGAGAAACCCTGACAGTGTGAACATTTTAGGTAGTGCCCGTATAGGTACAATTTTTATATTCAGGTAAGAATCACTCAAAACAAAAGAAAGTGAATATTGAGTAAAGAAATAGAAAAGGATACAGCTGACAACAAATATTGTTTGTGGCTCACCATGTATGATGGAGGAATAAGTATGGGAGCATCCATGTAGCTGTGCCTTTAAACCAAAACAAAGAACAGGTAATGACATTAAGAGTAATCATTGAAGTGAGCGGGCAGGAGCTGTGGGGGCGCATAGAAGGCATTGGCCGTTTTATGCCGACCACTGTTGGAAGCTCTAAGAAAGAGGTGCTGGATAATCTACTTATGCTGATAGCGGATTACCGGAAGCACGAGGGGCAGGAAGATGAAGCATGGGGCAGGATAGACCCAGGCCAAGTCGCGTTTGAGTTTGCCTATGACCTTCAGGATTTCTTCCAGGAGTACAGCATTCTGAGGCAGGAAAAGGTGGCGGAGCTGTCGGGTATCCACCCTGAATTACTAAGGCAGTATGCCTCGGGCGAAAAGTATCCCTTAGCGGAGCATGCGATGAAGATTGAGCATGCCATTCATGCGCTTGCGCGGGCCCTGCTGGCTGTTTCTGTCTATGCTGCCTAGGGGGCAGCGAAAGGGGAGGCAGGTTACTCCCTGAGTTGGCTGAAAGAGGAATTGCACAACGACCATGAAAACAGCTCTCCTCACTTTTTCAGCATTGGTAACAATTGAAGCTGCCGCACAGGACCAGTTCCTCGGAGGCGCAGCAAACTGGGCAAACTTTACCCTTTTCAATCTTGTTTTAGTGATTGTGTCTTTTACTTTCCCTATCCTTGTACATGCAGGCTCCTGACAGACACACCCCCGCCGGGATGGAAAAACTCTCCGGTATCGTGAAGCGCGTTACCTTCCACAGCGCCGAGACCGGCTATACCGTGCTGAAGGTAAACAGCTTCCAGAAGCCCCATGAGGAGACAGCCGTCATTGTTCACCAGTCCAAGGTCTTTGCCGGGGCCACCATGGATTTCTATGGAGAGTGGGCCAATCACCCCAGCTATGGACTGCAGTTCAAAGCTACCAAGGTGATCGAACGAAAGCCTGCCACGGCCAATGCCCTGGAGAAATACCTGGGCTCAGGTCTGATCAAAGGCGTGGGCCCGGTGACAGCCAAAAGGATCGTCCGCCATTTTGGGGACAAAACCCTGGATGTGTTTGAGACCAGTATCGAAAGGCTCACCGAGGTGGAAGGCATTGCCCGGCTCAAGCTGGAGAAGATCAGCAAAGCCTGGGTGGAGCACCAGGAGATACGGAACGTGATGCTGTTCCTGCAGTCCCACCAGATCTCCACCTTGTTTGCCGTCAAGATCTACAAGACCTATGGCAATGAGGCCATTGAGCTAGTTAAAGACAACCCCTATCGCCTGGCGGCAGACATCTATGGCATCGGCTTTTTCTCTGCCGATAAAGTGGCCCTGAGCCTGGGACTGGCTCAGGACTCCCCGCAGCGTATCCAGGCAGCCATCGGGCATGTGCTGCAAAATGCCAGGGAAGAGGGACATTGCTACCTTACGCAGGAGCAGATTCTTCAGGCTGTGGCGGAACTGCTGTCCTTGGCTGATTTTGCTGCCATGGAGGCTAGTCTCCGGGAGATGGAGAAAAAGGAAGAGCTGAAAGTAAGGCTTCTGCCCGATGAGAAAGGGGAGGCGCAAAAGTGTTTCTATGCCCACTCCCTGTATTATGATGAGCAGTATATCGCTACCAAGGTCAGAGAGCTGGCCAGTCAGCAAATCAGGCTCAACAGCGAGCATCTGCAGCAGGACCTGGAGGTGTACTGTCAGCTGCATCACATCTTCCTAAGCGAGGAACAGCGGGAGAGTGTGCTGCGGATAGCCACCGAGCGCCTCTCCATCCTCACAGGTGGACCAGGCTGCGGTAAGACCACCACTACCCGTGCCTTGGTGGGCGTGCTGCAGCTGATGGCAAAGAAAGTCCTGCTGGCTGCTCCAACCGGCAGGGCCGCCCAGCGCATGAGTGAGGTGATTGGCGTGGAAGCCAGAACGATTCACCGCCTGCTGGAATGGGACCCTGGTAAAGGAGGCTTCAAACGCAATGAGCTGGAGCCGCTGCAAACGGATATCCTCATCGTGGATGAGTGCTCGATGCTGGACGTGCATCTTGCGGCCGCCTTACTCCGTGCCGTGCCTGCCGCTTGCCAGGTGGTGCTGATAGGGGATGCTGACCAGCTTCCTGCTGTGGGGGCCGGCAATGTGCTCAAAGACATGATCGCCTCCGGCGTGGTTCCTTGCCTGAGGCTGACCAAGGTGTTCCGGCAGGCCCAGGAGTCGCTCATCATCTCCTATGCCCATCAGATCAACCGTGGAGAGATGCCCAGGATAGAGTCACCCTTTCACAGGCCACCTGTCTGGCAAGAGAGAAAGGACTGCCTGTTTATTGACTCAGAGGAAGCCACCGCCGAAGAGCTGCGGTTTATTTCCAAAGTAAGAAGAATAGCAGGGGAGGAGGCCAGCAAGGCGGAGGAGAAACACACCATGGCAGCAGAGCCACCGGCGGATTACTATAGCCAGGGCAGCAACCTGTCAATACCTGCCAAATTCAACCATGTAGACGTTGAGGCACTGCTACAGGCCAACAGCCATAGTGAAGAGCTCAAAGAGGTCCTGCAGCGGGTTCATCCCTGGTCCTCCCTGCACTACGGGCTTTCAGCCGTGGGAATGGTGGAAAAGCTTTATGAGGCCATCATCTCCAAGTACTACGGCAAAGGAACGGAGATACAGATTCTATCGCCCATGACCAGGGGCAGCCTGGGCACCTCCAACCTCAACAAAGTGATTCAGGAGAAAGTAAATCCGGCAGGAGCAGGGAAAGCGCAGCTGGCAGTAGGAGGGAGGCTGTTCCGGGAAGAGGACCGGGTCATCCAGAAGCGCAACAACTATGACCTGAACGTGTTCAACGGGGACATCGGCACGGTCACGGGAGTGGACAATGAGGAAATGGAGCTGTCGGTGAGCTTTAAGGCGGGTAAAGAGGTAAAGGAGGTAAGATATCAAAAAGAGCACATACTGGAGCTGGACCTGGCTTATGCCATCACGATTCACAAGTCACAGGGCAGTGAGTTTGAGGCGGTCATCATTCCCATCGTCACGCAGCACTTCGGGATGCTGTTCCGCAACCTGGTCTACACCGGCATCACCAGGGCAAAGAGACTGATAGTGTTCGTAGGAACAAGAAAGGCGCTGGCCCTGGCCGTAAACAAGCAGAACACCGCCATCAGGCAGACTGCTCTATCGTATTTACTCAAGCAGTAACTGTTTAGCATGCTTTTGTGTAGCTTTCTTAGGACTAATCGTTACCATAAAATGAACAACTCTATCACGCCAAAACAGGCAGAAAGACTTCAAAAGAGGATTTCCGACATCAGACGAGCGCTTGCGGCGGAGAAAAGAAAGTTTGGGGCCTATGACGATAGCCGCGGGCTTCGTTACCTGCCGACCAGGTATTACGTGCAGCTGGGTGACTACAGAGGTGGACTTACCTACCTGAGGTGGTTCGGCAAGAACTTTCCCGATGACGGCGGCTTTCCCGACTTTCTGTTCGAGTGGACCGTCATTCTCTTCAAATCCGGCAGGCTGAAAGAGGCCGCGCAGAAAGCCTTCGAGACGTTCTGCACCAACACCTATCTCTTCGACAGGTTTTTCGGCAGGCCAGTAATCCCTGTTGACAAGTGGGAAGGCTCTAACCTGGCGGCAGCTTCCTTCACCGAGCACTTTCCCTATTCCAGTGGCCAGGCAGAACTTGCCGATTTTAGCCTATGGCTGGAAAAGCTTACCCTGTCTGAGGGTTTTGCAGACCGAAGCAGCAGGTATGTGGAGGTTTATAAGCGGCTAAAGGCAGAGAACGACAGGGAAGCACGGTTTGAGCTGCTCCTGCAGGCAAGGCAGCTGGAAAAGGGACAGTGACGGCGGTTATAGTACATGTCAAGCCTTGGCTATTGCCTGGTAGGCGGCATAGTCTTCCTCCCCCATGTGCTGCCTGATATACTTCTCCATGCCCACATCATGCTTCTCCATTACGTAGTGGAATTGCAATGTTTTACTGGAGCCTTTTTCAGGCAGCCACAGCTTGGTTGTACAGCAGGTTTTCGTACTGGCAGGGAGGCAGGTAGCCAAGTTTAGAATGCCTCCTTTTTCTGTTGTAGAAACCTTCGATGTATTCAAACACGGCCAGCTGGGCTTGCTGTCTGGTGGCAAATTGATGGTGGTACCCCATTTCTGCTTTCATCGCCAGAGAAGAAGCTCTCTGCTACCGCGTTG
>NZ_JAJJWI010000044.1 GCF_020907275.1 Pontibacter silvestris
AAAGATATGAGCCGCAAGGGCAATTACAACTTTTAAATGGCCGACTTTCAGGTAAGCCTACAGAAAAACAACAGCTCATGTAGCAGGCTAATAGAATAAATACGATACATAAGCTGTTACTTCTGCAGAGGTATGAAGGCGGTTCAACAATCAGGCATTACCGCCATCTAAACCAAAGAACCTTCTACTCTTTCAACGAGGCCATATCAATAACAAAGCGATACTTCACATCGCCTTTCAGAAGGCGGTCATAGGCTTCATTTATTTCCTGCATGTTGATCATCTCTATATCTGAAACAATGTTATGCTTGCCACAGAAGTCAAGCATTTCCTGAGTTTCAGCTATTCCTCCGATCATAGATCCAGAGAAGCTTCGGCGGGCAGGTATAAGGCTGAATGCTGCTACCGGTAGCGGCTGTTCAGGCGCTCCTACCAATACTAAAGAACCGTCTACCCGTAGCAGGTTCAGGTATGTGTTAATATCGTGCTCGGCAGAAACTGCATCCAAAATAAAATGAAGCTTACCAAAATACTCTTGCATCTGGGCCGCATCTTTGGATAGCACTACTTCGTCGGCGCCTAAACGTTTGGCATCTTCCACCTTAGAGGGCGAAGTGGTAAATACAATCACCTCGGCACCCATGGCTTTCGCGATTTTTACGGCCATGTGGCCTAAGCCCCCCAAGCCTATAATTCCTACTTTCTGTCCAGGACCAACATTCCAATGCTTTAGCGGGGAGTAAGTGGTAATGCCAGCACATAGCAAGGGAGCAACTGCTGCTAGGTCCAGGTTGTCTGGTACCCGTAAAACAAATTTTTCATCCACCACAATGCTCTCTGAATAACCACCAAAGGTGTGTGTGTTCAAATGTTTGTCGGGTGAGTTATAGGTCTGTGTAGCAACATTTGCGCAATACTGTTCCATGTCTTCTCTGCAGTACTCGCATTCCTGACAGCTATCTACCATACAACCTACGCCAGCCAGATCGCCTACTTTAAATTTTGTAACATGATCGCCCACGCTCACGATTCTGCCCACTATCTCATGACCTGGTACGCAAGGGTACAGGGTCCCATGCCACTCGTTTCTCGCCGTGTGCAGGTCAGAGTGGCAAACACCACAATACAGTATCTCAATTTCTACGTCGTGTGGCGTAGGTGTTCTGCGGTCAATGTTTAGCTGTTCTAAAGGGGCTTCTGCGGCCTCTGTGCCAAATGCTTTTACGTTTTTTACTTCCATAGTTATTCATTTCGTTTTGGTCCTGAAAGGATACCTTGACTTCAATCAGGTACTTACCTCCTTTCACCTTATACGAGATATTATAATTAGGTCTTTAAAAGCAGTCAATATTCAGCACCAGATATAGACATTAGATTCACATTCTACCAGAACAAGAGCGTAATGGCTATACTGGTGTTGAGCGGTACAATTACCAAATAAAGGGCTCTTTCGTTAAACTCATTCCCTTGATGTATTTATTGTGGTATCCACCATTTTGTTGTTGGTGTTATTCCTGGTATCACTTTCTCCCCCATAATGGGTGTCACAATCTCTAAGTTATTTTGTGAGGCCATATCAGTCACAATACCAATGGATTCATCCCAAGGATGTAACGCTAAATCAAAGGTCGAGAAATGAATAGGGAAAAGGAGCTTAGCATCTATATCCTTGCTAGCTTTGATTACCTGTTCTGGGAAAAGGTGGGTGTTTGGCCACCCATTGTTCCACGCATCTATTTCCATAAAAGCCAGGTCAAATGGACCGTACTTCCTGTCTATCTCTTTGAAATGTTCGCCGTAGCCCGTATCGCCACTCCAATACAGGTTCTTATTTTCACCTTTGATAACATAGGAAGCCCATAAAGTCTTGTTTCTGTCGTTATAGCTTCTTCCCGAATAATGCACCGTTGGGGTAGCGGTTATATTTAGTGATCCATGGATTGTAGTTTGATGCCAGGCTAGCTCTGTGATCTTACTTTTGGGAACACCCCAGCCCTCCAGCCTGGCTCCCACGGCTAGCGGTGTGATGAAGTGTATGTTCTTATCCGCCAAAAACTTAATGGTTTCTGTTTCCAGATGGTCATAATGGTCATGAGTGATTATTACAATATCGATATTTGGGAGCTCTTCCCTCTGCAAAGGAGATACACTCATCCTTTTGGCAATTACAGGTAAGGGACCTGCATTTTCGAACACTGGATCGATTAAAATACGATAACCGTCAAGCTCAATGATAGCGGTGGAATGTCCTAACCAATAAGCAGCATAAGAAGAAGGTACTTCTGGAAAATCCCTTTTTGTAAGTACATGTTTCGGCAGCTCAAACTCCGGGGCATTGGGAGATGTTCTGAAGAACCTCCAAAACCCAGGATCGCCTCCAGTTGTTTGTTCAGGATAAGAAACTATCTCTTTTGGGCTTATAAATTCATCTTTGGCAGGCGAATAATAGGAATATTTGGAATATTCTCCTTCGCGCTCGTTGCTGGAATTTAATTTGCCAATTTGGTTATTTACATAGCAACCTGTACCTCCTAAAGCAAGGAGTATTGCTATAGCTAAAATGCTTAAACTATATTTCCTTTTCATTCTGAAATTCATATACTTTATGTGCTAATTAGAAAAGAAGTCGCCCTGTAAGGTTTGAGCGGCTTTCTAAATGATAACAAAGGTTGATTGTGCTGCAAAGGATAGGCATCAATCACTTAATGAGGCTGATAGTAGACCCTGGTTTTTGCTTACACTACAATTTGTAAGGCCCAATAGAAGGCTTACAAAGGTAAAATAATTAGAGCTTCTTAGAGGCTGTTTTCATTTTATACAAAAAGCCTTATTTGATCAATTCTGAAAATTTGTTTAGTTGAAATTAGCTCATATGAGCACTTTCTTTGTTCCAAATTAGAGTCACTCAAAGGGCCTCTAAACCTATTTTTACAAATCAATAAAATCCCTAAAATTCAAAGAATGATAGATGTTCCCCTTTCCTCAATAGGCTGTATCTTAACTGCCAAAACTATATGTTTCGGCAAAAGTAAAGTGGGTGGAAACATACGCCTATTCTAAACAGCCCGATTATCTTAACGTTTCAGGTCTGTTTTCGGACTGCTGTAAACATATAAGGTTCTCATGTGCGGTCACAAAGTCAACCTTGTGTTCAACACTCTTCGTGTTTGTCGCATTATTCCCTAAAATCATGAGTTAGCAGCTAAAATTTCATACATGAAGCTATAAGCATTAAAAAAAACAAAAAGCCCTGCAGGTATACCTGCAGGGCTTTTTGTTTTTTTTAATGCTTATAAGTTGAAGGTTAAGCGGGTAAAGATAAATCTACCATTATAACCAAACTGTTGTGCGCTACGAGAATAAAAAAAGCGACCTGTGCCAGAGCTGGCTGCAGCCACTTCGTCTGGGTAAACGTCCAGCAAATTATTCGCCCCTACTGTTAGCTTCAGATTATTGTTAAAAGTATATCCAGCACTCAAATCCGTTACAACCTTTCCGCCATACCAAACCTGATTATCAGCTACGTTCGTTGCTTCCTGCACTCTACCGAAATACACGTTACGCAGGAAGAAGCTCCACTTGCTTAGCGAATAATTTAATGAAAGGTTTACCTTGGTTTGCGGTACAGCAGATTGCAGATAGATGCGGCTTGCCTCATCAAAATAGGTGTTTTCTCTGCCTTCCAATTGCTCAGATGCATGTACATTTCCTACTAAATTAGTCTTGGCATAGGTACCAGCCAGGTTACCGGTAAAACGGCCGCCGCCTAACAATTTGGAATATGTTAAAACAGCATCCACTCCCCTTGTTTCAGTATCGATAGCATTCGCAAAAAAGCGGGCTGAGCCAGCATTGGCCACATCCAGCAACCTGTTTACCTCAGCCTCCTGCGGAGTAGGATTTGTAGTTACCTTACCAAACTGCCCTGTATATACAACACGGTCGTTGATGCGAATGAAATAGCCATCCAATGTTAGCTTAAAGTCACCCAATACACTTGTGAAGCCAGCGCTGTAGTTATAAGACGTTTCCTGCTTTAGTTTAGGGATTCCCAGTAGCTTAGCCACACGACTGTTGTTGGTAAACGTTCCTGATTCCACAAATACACCATCTGTAAAGAGCGTGGAAGTGGCACTATAATATTGCTGATGCAGCGATGGTGCGCGGAAACCTGTGCTTACGGCACCTCGCAATGTAAAAGCATCTGTGAAAATATGACGTCCTGCTACTTTTCCGTTAACAGTAGAACCAAAGTCCGAGTAGTTCTCAAAACGTGCTGCCACATCAACCAAAGTCCTACTGGTAAAATTAAGCTCAACATCACCGTAAACTGAAACAGCTGTGCGGGAGGCGTCTACTGCATTATCAGGGCTGAAACCTGGAAACGATTGAGATCCACCGGCAAAAGGAGATCCGTTAGCTGCAAATCGGGTGTTAACCGTACCGCGTGGGTCTGGAATAAGTATAGGATTGCCCGAGGCATCGGTACCTACTCGTGTAGCCTTGCCGTAATTTACATAAGAGGCTTCTTCTCCGGGTAAAATCCGGTAGTTCTCGTAACGGTGCTCTGCACCGTAAGCCACGTTTACACCAGCCATAGCATCTTTAAAGAAGCGGCTGAAGTCCAGATTAGTCGTGTTTTGCGTGAAAGAATAACCACCAGCTTCAAAGGTTGTCGGCGAAGCAGTAAGTATCGATGCATTCAGGGTGTTCTCCACAGTAAAGTCGATAGCATTCTGCCCGTAGGTATTACTAAAGTCAACTTTCCAGCTACCTAACTGACCGCGGATACCTGCTGACAAAGACCTGTCGTAGTTATCTGTTACAATAAGAGGCATGAAGCCTAACGGGTATATAGTGGCGTTTGTCTGCGTAAGCTGGGAAGGTGTTCTATAGAAAGCGGCACCTTCGCCATGACGGAAGTTTAAACCACCAAAAGCATAAACTTCCGTTTTTTCAGTAACTGGGTAAGCCGAGTTAAAAAACAAACTTCCTCCCCTATTTGCCGACTGGCCGACACGGCCGCTAAAGAAATCACGGGTCAAGCCTCTTCTGCTAAGCTCTGATTCTGTAATATCAGCTCCTGTTGGCGCCTGACCTGGAGTAGGATTATTATAATCGGTAAAAATTGTACCAGTATAGTCACCGCCACGATCAGTATAGTTGCGGTAATCATATGAGCCTGCCAGGTTAAAGTAAGATCCTTCAACACCCAATGGCACACCGTAATTGGCATTTACCTGTACGTTCTCACCATCTATACTGCCCTCCGAGTTTTCAGACAAGTACCCTCCAGTGGTAACGTTGGCATTCAGCTTATTTACATCATCATTCAAAATAATATTGATTACACCTGCAATGGCATCTGAGCCATATTGAGCAGATGCTCCATCCCTGAGTATCTCGATGCGTTTGATGGCTGCTGTCGGGATGGCATTTAAGTCTGTACCTACTGAGCCCTTGCCAAAGCTACCATTGATGTTAACCAGTGATGTTGTATGGCGTCTTTTACCATTGATGAGCACCAACACCTGGTCTGGCCCCAAACCTCTTAGAGACGCTGGGTCAATGTGGTCTGTTCCGTCGGTCAGTGTTTGCGTATTTGATGTGAAAGAAGGAGCCACATAGTTGAGTATCTGGTTAAGCGTAAGCTGTGGAGCATCCTGCACTACCTCCCTTATATTAATTACATCAACCGGTGCAGGTGTAGTAAGTTGCGAGCGGGGAGCACCTCGTGATCCTACCACAACAACTTCGTTCAGGCTCTGAGCCGTAGAAAGTATAAAGTCTACCGTAACAGTTTGCCCTGCGGCCACTGTTACCTCTTTTTGCTCCGACTCATATCCGACATAACTGGAAACCAAGGTATAGGTTCCTGGTGAGACTTTTAATTGGTACTGGCCATTCGCATCTGCACTCGTACCTGTAGACTGATCTAAGGTTCTTACCGTTGCTCCAGGTAGTGGCTGAAACCGATCGCTAACTGTACCTTGTATTGTTTGCCCATTAACCTGAATGGTTAATGTCAAAACGAATGAGAGTAATAAATAAATCTTGGACATAATAAGAAATTTACAAAACCATCTGAGCCTGCAGAATACCTTTATGGTACATCTGGCAAGAATTAGTAAAACAATTAAGCTGCAAAAGTACAGCAAATTTTAAAGTACATACATTATTTGTATAAACAAACAATTAACTAACTTCTAAATTACCCTTGTTAGTTCCTAAAGAACCAAGCTACGTGTGCTACAAGGTTTATACTTTATAAAGACAGATAAGGTGTAAATATTAAGAACATCTTTTGGGTAATAGCAGGATGTAAAACAAAATACTGCACACTAGAGCTGTGAGTGCAGTATTTTGTTCTGGGTAAAAACTGCATAAGGTGGCTTCAAACAAGCGCCGCTATACTAAGACCACACAATATATCCGCCGCCCAAACCCTACGCTCTTATGTTGCTTATTAAAAGCCTGCTGCAGCATCATCGCCGCGAGGATCTGCACCAGCCTCTAACTTACCGTTTGGTAGTACCAGTATTGCGTTTATTCTTCCATAGGGATTACGTTGTTCCAAATTATACCCTTTACGCTCAAGTGTGGCACGAACATCAGTCGGTATGGCATCTGGTTCATGCTGTATTTCATCCGGAAACCACTGGTGGTGGAAACGCGGTGCTGCCACAGCTTGCTGCATCGTCATGTCATGCTCCAGTACGTTAACAATAGCTTGGAAAACTGAAGTAATAATGGTGGAGCCACCAGGTGTACCTACTACCATGAAGAGTTTCCCTTCCTTTTCAAGTATGGTCGGTGTCATAGAGCTTAGCATGCGTTTACCTGGTGCTATGGCATTCGCTTTGCCTCCTACCAAACCAAACATGTTCGGCACCCCTGGTTTCGCACTAAAATCGTCCATCTCGTTGTTTAGCAGGAAGCCAGCTCCCTCCACTACTACTTTTGAGCCGTAAGCACCGTTAAGTGTGGTGGTTGTGGAAACGGCGTTACCTGCAGGATCCACAATGCTGAAATGCGTAGTCTGGTCTGACTCGTAAACAGGTAACTCACCAGCTTTTATACTTGCTGAAGGTGTTGCTTGGGCCATGTCCATGGTGCTCATACGCTCTTGCAGGTATTCTCTGTCAAGCAACTCATTCACCGGCACGTCTACAAAGCCAGGGTCGCCCAGATAGGTAGCACGGTCAGCATATACCCGACGCTCCGCCTCTGTCATTACCTGTACTTCTCCAGCACTCTGCCACCCATACTCCCGCAGGTTGTAAGGTTGTACCATTTCCAGTAGCTCTAGCAAGGCTATACCTCCACTAGAAGGCGGCGACATCGAAATCACTTTGTATCCTTTATAATCACCTTCAAGGGGCTTTCTCCAAACAGAAGCATAATCAGCTAAATCCTGTTTTGAGATGATACCACCACCGCGCTTCATTTCATTTACCAGCAGGTCTGCTGTTTCTCCTGCATAGAAGCCTTCACGACCTCTATCACGCACGCGTTCTAACGTGTGTGCAAGGTTTTCATGACGTAGCGTGTCGCCAGCCTGCCATGTTTGCTCGTTAACCAGGTAAGGCTTATGCTTGTTGTTTCTAATAAAAGCTTCCCGAGACCTATTCAATCCTTCGGCTTCTTTCTGGGTTAGCACAACGCCATTGCGTGCCAGGTCAATGGCTGGCTGCACCAAACCCGCCCAAGGCAGCTTACCCAACTTCTGGTGTAGTTTTACCATACCGTCTACAGTTCCTGGTACTCCAATCGCTAAATGACTGTCGGTGTTCAGCCCATTAACTACGTTTCCAGCACTGTCCTGGTACATAGTTTCGGATGATGCTAACGGTGCAATTTCACGGTAATCTAGAGTACCCGTCTCCCCGGAAGCACTGCGAAATACAGTAAAACCACCACCGCCAATATTACCTGCCACTGGGAATACAACAGCCAAGGCAAACTGTGTTGCCACTGTCGCATCGTAAGCATTCCCTCCTTTCCGCATGATTTCCATACCTACTCGTGAGGCCTCTGGGTGTGCCGATACAACCATGGCTTTATCGGCAATATAACCACGCGGATTTTCAGTGACAGCAGTTGCAGAATTAGTTGCACAGCCACTTAAAAAGGCTGGTAGAAGTGTTATAAACAGCAACCATAATTTGATACGGGATACTGCAGTTACTTGTAGATTCATTTGTAAAGTTCTTGATATATTAGGAATTCAATTTTGGCTTAAAACAAGCAAATCAGATAAATGTGGTAGCCTTAACTGGGTGAAGCATTCATATTGTTTAGCCTCTTTAAATACCAAATAACACCTCTGTATGTTGAAGTGCTCTATTTAGGAGGATATACCAAAAAACTTCTTTTATGTTTGGTCTTATGTTTCAAAGGACCAGATTAACTGGCTCGTACTGAAAAAGTTGGCAGTTTATGTTATTGTTTCTATCCCAAGTTGACAACCGCTGCTATATCCTGTCCCCGATGCTTCCGAAGCATAAAAGTGCTAAGTTCGCTATCAAATAACTTCCTTTCTTTTTATTTGCCTTCATTTATCTCCTTCATTATTTCTGCAAGTAGCCTGGTAGATTTCAGGCGGTCATTTATATCGTACATGGTGGACACAGTCATCAGTTCATCCACTCCCGTTTCTTCCAGAAATTCCTTAATCTGAGTTTTTACCGTTTGCTTACTACCTACAAATGAATACTTAAGCATTTGATGTAAAGTCGGGTGATGCAATATGTCTTTCAGCTCTTCGGTCATTTCAGTGGGCGGCTGTATGGGGGCTCTGGATCCGGTTAATACACCCACAAACATTCTGATTAGTGAAGTGAACAGTTTTTCCGCTTCTCCATCGGTATCAGCTACTAAAACATTCACCCCCGCAATGGTATAGGGTTTATCTAAAAACTCGGAAGGTTTAAATTCCTGCTCATAGATTCGTAAAGCATTGTGTAGATGTGTTGATGCGAAATGACTGGCAAAAGCGTAAGGCAACCCTTTTTGAGCCGCTATATGTGAACTATCGGTAGTCGAGCCTAATACATACAGCGGAACAGCTGTACCTTCTGCAATGGGAGCCCTTACTTTTGCACCTTTATTCTCTATAGAGAAATACTGCTGAATTTTCTCTATTTCTTGGGGAAAGGAATGTGCAGCTTCCATAAAATCTGACCTGATAGCACGTGCAGTTTGCTGATCGGTGCCAGGTGCCCTTCCGAGCCCTAAATCAATGCGGTTTGGGTATAGATGAGCGAGTGTGCCAAACTGCTCGGCCACAATCAAAGGCGAATGATTGGGAAGCATCACACCGCCTGAGCCTACCCGGATGGCGGTGGTGTTTTCGGCCACGTAACCAATGAGCAACGATGTAGCGCTACTGCCGATATTGTCTGAATTATGATGTTCGGCTAACCAAATTCGTTTGTAATGATGTGCTTCCGCTTCTTTTGCCAATGCCAAGGAATTGTGCAGGGTCTGTTGTATGGTTTCTCCCTGCGATACAATGGCAAGCTCTAATATGGAATATGCTATGTTAGGTTTCATGGTATTCAATTCTTATTCGTTTTTGTTAATCAGGTACGGCTGATTAGTACCAACTAGTCAATTCGTCACGTTTAATCTTCCAGGCACTCGCCACTTAGCCCCTGGTGTAGCCGGCTAATTAGATCTTTCTGAAAGCAGGCTTGGGCAACTCCAGATTGCCTCTCAGTGTATCAGCTTCATACTCAGTACGGAATATGCCGCGTTCCTGCAGTATGGGCACCACCAATTGGATAAAATCCCGCAAGCCATGTGGGTGGTCCTGCCGGAGTATCAACATATCTATTGCCCCCTTATCATACCACTCCTGCACCTGATCGGCAACTTTCTCGGCGGATCCCAAAAACAGTGGACGAGCGAGGCTGTTTTCGGGAATTAACCGCAACAGTTCCAGGTATTTTTCCTGGGCTTCCTGATCTGTCCTGCCAACGATTGGATTTTGTGCGACTGACACAATAAAGTCTTCTGGCCTTCTGCCTTTTTGGACTAATTGGCGTCTTAATTCGTCCGCAATTGCCACTGCTTCCTCCAGTGTATTGCCATGGGTAAATACACCGTCTGTATAGCTGGTGGCATGGTCCATAAACGTTTGCGAGGTACCTGCTGTGTATAACACTGGTCGCCCCTGAACCGAGCGGCTAAGATTTAAAGGCCCGTCTACCTGGAAATATTTTCCCCGGTAATTCACCCTGTGCATTTTTCGTGGATTTAAAAACACGCCGCTTTCCTTATCCCGTATAAAGGCATCGTCTTCATAGGTGTCCCACAATCCCAACACGATTTCCATGAATTCTTTATTCATGGGGTATTGGTCTGATTTGCCCAGATGGCCCCGACTGAAGTTGACCATGCCTCCAGGGTTTGAAGTGATAGCGTTCAAAGACGCGCGGCCCCTGCTTATCTTATCCAACGACAAGATTTGCCGGGCTACGCTGTAGGGGTCGGCATAGGAAGTGGACACGGTAACCGATAGCCCGATTTTATGAGTGTGGGTGCTAAGCGCAGACATGATGGAAACACCTTCAAACATGCTCAGGTAATGGGGGATGTTTCCTGGACCGACATGGCTCACGTCAACCAAAAAGAGCGTGTCAAACTTGGCTGCTTCGGCGAGCTTTGCCTGTTGGACATAAAAATCAATACTCTCGCTGGCATCAGTCGGCATATCGGGATGCTGCCAGCCCACATGATTCCATCCCAGACCATCAATATTGGCCGCCAGCTTTAGCTTCTTTCTATTTTCCATTTCAACTGCTGTTAATGCTTTTTTCTACCCAAACAGAAAACTCCTCCATGGGTGAGTGTTGGCCACCGCTGTTCAAATTTTTCAGTAGGCCCTGAACAAGTATATTGCAAAATTACGAAAACATGCTTTCCTTTGTATAGTGCTTTCCTAAAGGAAAGCGAAATAGTATTATTAAGAGAGCAATGGCAGCAAAAAAAGCATGCAATGAGTGCCTGAGTACTGTGAAACCGGTGCGGGATGCACTTGACGTGATCAATGGCAAATGGAAACTGCCTATCATCATCTCTGTCACTACCGGGAATGAGCGGTTCACTGATATACAGGAGAGTATTCCGGGAATCACGCCCAAGGTGCTGGCAAAGGAACTGAAGGACCTGGAGCAGCACCGCTTAATCAAGCGCGTAGTGGTAGAGGATTACCCGGTTAAGATCCTGTATAAGCCGGAACCCTATGCTGATACCCTGTCGCCTATCATCTATGCCCTGAAGGATTGGGGAGTGAACCACCGGAAGAAAATATTCGAAAAGGAGTAGTCTTGAGGCAAGTCAGAACAGAAACATAAGCAGCTTTTCTGATTGGCAGGTAGCCCCATCTAGCTAAAAGCCGTACCTATAAGCTTTAGATGAATTTAAATAAGGAGAAAAGAATGATGAACAGAATAGCCTTAGTGGTGGGTGTAAGCGGGATCACTGGTAGCAACCTAGCAGAAGAGCTGGTAAAGCAGGGGTGGACTACCTATGGCCTGGCTCGAAACCCTAACGTGAGCGTAGAAGGTTTAAGACCAGTTTCAGCAGACCTTCTCCGTCCTGAAAGCCTGTCGGCCGCCCTTGCCGATGTTGCGCCCACGCACGTGTTTTTTACCAGTTGGACGCGCATGGAAACGGAGGCAGAAAACATCAGGGTGAATGCAGCGATGGTTCGTAACCTGCTGGATGCCTTGTCGCCGAAGAAATCGGTGCAGCACGTGGCGCTGGTAACTGGACTCAAGCATTACCTGGGGCCTTTCGAAGCCTATGCGAAAGAAGGGTTTCTGCCTGAAACGCCCTTGCGCGAGGAGCAGCCACGGCTGGATATAGAGAACTTTTATTATGCCCAGGAAGATGAAGTGTATGCCGCTGCCGCCCGTGATGGCTTCACCTGGAGCATTCACCGTCCGCACACGGTTATTGGCAAGGCGGTAGGCAACCAGATGAACCTGGGCACCACCCTGGCCGTCTACGCCACCATCTGCAGCGAAACGAAGCGTCCGTTCCGATTTCCTGGATCAGAAGCGCAATGGAACGGCCTATCGGATGTGACTGACGCCCGGGTGCTGGCCAAACACCTGGTATGGGCAGCCACCACGGAAGCAGCCCGTAACGAAGCGTTCAATGTAGTGAACGGAGAGTACTTCCGATGGAAATGGCTGTGGAAGCGCCTGGCTGGTTGGTTCGGTGTAGAGCCTGCTGGATTTAATGGTACTGTTCATCCCTTAGAGGATCAAATGGTTCAGGATGGTTCCGTGTGGCGTGAAATTGCCGAGCGGTATAAGCTGGTCGAACCTGATCTGAATCGATTGGCATCGCCCTGGCATACCGACCTGGACCTTGGGCGTCCGATTGAGGTGATGACGGACATGTCCAAAAGCCGCAAGTTGGGGTTTACTGTTTATCAGCAAACGGAAGAGTCGTTTTTCGACCTGTTCGAGCAACTGCACAACGATCGGTTGATTCCTTAAAATTCCTTTTTACATACGCGTTAGGATCAGCATTGAAAAGGGAGGTGAAGCAAAGAGTATATCTTGATTAGTGTATCTACTTTTTACTATGGGACTGCAAGGATAACCCACATACAAAACGCATCTTTTATGCAACACGCTGCTAATTAGAGTAAGCTTTACCTCTCCACATGAAGTAATCATTCAGAACTGTTAAATCTCTGTGGATAAGGTTCGATAATTCTATCCTTCGGTCTACAACTTCACTACTGAATTCAGCCAAAAGCCTGCAAAATGAATGTTTGCAGGCTTTTGGCTTTTAGGGCCTCACTGATTCGTTCAGCTTTTCCCGAAAAAAAGGAGCGCGAATCGGTGAGTCATCTCAGGCAACAGATTTTACTCACCGAATCACGCGTAACACTTTAATGATCAAGATGTACACCCGCTGTACATCTTGCCTCACGCCGGCTGCAGGGCTACCTTGTTTAACCATAAAAAAGCAGCTAGAGCCATGAGTAAGCGTATCCGAGTCCTCTTCTACCTCAAAAAACCAAAGCAGTATATTTCAGGTCCCGTGCCGATTTATTTAAGAATCACCGTCTCGGGAAAACGGGCAGAGATTTCCACCGGCAGGGAATGCGAGCCCCGGAGGTGGAATGCCTCCTCTTCCAGGGTATCCGGCACCAAAGAAACGGTTATTTCGCTCAATGCTTACCTGGACACGCTGCAGGCACAGGTCTATGAGGCTCACCGTCTGCTCTTGGAAGCAGGAGAGCATGTAACAGCCGAGAGCGTGAAAGCCAGGTTCTGCGGCAAAGAAGAAGCCCCAAGAACACTGGTAGCAGAGCTCGAGGAGCACAACCGCCGGATGGAGGCCCTCATCGGGACAGAGTTCACCGGGGCCACGCTCAAAGGCTACCGCACCTCCCTTGCCCACACCAAAGGCTTTCTCGAGTGGAAGTACAGTACGGTAGATATAGACCTTCGGAAGGTGGATCACGGCTTCGTCTCCGATTATGACTTTTACCTCAGGAGCGTGTGCAAGTGCTCTGGCAATTCCGTGGCTAAATACATCAAGCACTTAAAGAAGGTCATCAGAAGGTGCCTTGCCCACGGCTGGATCGAGCGCGATCCCTTCCTGCACTACAAGGCAAAGCTAAGGCAGGTGGAGCGGGTATTTCTTTTGGAGGAGGAGCTGGAGAAGATCGCGGGAAAGGAGCTGGTGACAGAGCGTCTCTCACAGGTGCGGGATATTTTTCTGTTCAGCTGCTTTACAGGGCTTGCTTACGTAGATGTGCAGCAGCTAAGAAGGTCTGACATATGCAAGGGCGTCGACGGAGAGCAGTGGATATTTAAGAATAGGCAAAAAACCCATACCCCCTCCCGCATTCCCTTGGTTCCCACAGCCCTGGCTATACTGGACAGATACCAGGAGCACCCGCAGTGCCTTAACAAGGATAGACTCCTGCCAGTGTTGAGCAACCAGAAGATGAACGCTTACCTCAAGGAGATCATGGACGTGTGCGGCATTGTAAAGCCGGTGACTTTTCATACCGCCCGCCACACCTTCGCCACCACTGTCACCCTTTTGAACGGCGTGCCGATGGAAAGCGTCTCCAAAATGCTCGGCCATACCAGTATCAAGACCACCCAGCACTACGCCAAGGTGCTCGACATCAAGGTCAGCCAAGATATGATGCTAATCAGAAGTAAGTATAGAGCAGATCCTTCCAGTACTTTTTCTGTATAATAAATAAGTTGACCTAATACCATCACGGGCATTGTAATGTAGAAGCCTCTCGTTTAATATTTTTACGAATTGCGCATCCTTCTTAAGGATGCGCAATTCGTAAAAAACAGAGTTTTGTTATTGTTTATTCTGAAATAAATTTTCTTTACTTTTTTAAACCCTCTTTACTTAAATACTTCATCTAATCTCCAAAGAAGTTCAAGAGCATCTACCCAACCTGAATTTATATGAATTTCAAGGATTGAAAGTAAATCCTGAAAAGGTCCCTCCTGCAATAATAGTTCTCGATGATCAGCAAGTAGTTTTTCAGTTAAAGAAACAATTTCTTTGATAGCAAAGGAATCGAACGTATATCCCACTTGCATAGAAAACCTAGTAATGTTAGCAACCATTGATAAAATATCTTTTGGATCATATGAAATTACTAAATTTAGTGTTTCTATTAGATAATGTGCAGTATGCCCGACAAGCATACCTTTATCAGTTATTTGAGATGAAAAATTGAGCATCTTCTCAATTAAGGGCTTAACAAGAAAATATAAATCTTTCCTATTGTCATCATCGGCTGGAAGGTTATGATTGTTACTCACTCGCTGATCTGCCTCAAGCGCAAAATGTATGCGCATGACTATTTCGTCGAAAATATGAAGAGCATTTTCAACTTCAGAATTTGCTAAGTCAAAGGATTGAACTTGTTGAAGTACTTGGCCAGCTTGATCTATATAGCTATCTATAACTTTTAGTTTTTTAGAAATTAGCGGAAGGTTCTCCAAAAACACACACCTTGGCTCGTCCGTATGAATTTGTTTGAACAAGTGAAAAATCACAGCATTTGAAAAATAGCGGTACTTATAACCATTCACAAGGGTTTCAAGGGCTGCAGGCATATTTAACTTGACGCTTTTTTATCCGGC
>NZ_JAJJWI010000045.1 GCF_020907275.1 Pontibacter silvestris
CCGTACTATAGTTACCAAGCCCTACTAAGGCAATACCTAATTTCTTTTTCTGAGAAGTATCCTGCCCCGGCTGCTCCTCTGTATTTGCAGAGTTTCCAGACTGGCAGGAGCCAAGTGAAACTAAAGGTATTCCTAAAGCTGTAGTTCCAAGCGCTAAGGAAACACCTTTTATAAACTTCCGGCGGTTGTTGTTAAATGGAGATTCTTTTCCCATAAGTTTATCTGCAAGTAGGAGAAAGTTATTTATGGATAGTATATGTACTTAAAATGAAAAGGTTGGCACTTTGAAAGGAAAATAGAAGAATTAATAAAAGAATATCTATACTTGATACCTTTTATAAGTACAAGTAAATTAAAAATAACGACTGGAAATTTAAATTTTATCAGAAACATATTAACAGAAATATATTTCACTATTAACAAGAACGTAGGGCTATACTTATAGCGTTTGAACTAACTGATATAAAAAGAGAAAATGATTTCTGAAATAAAGCACTTTCACCTGTAAAACTTATAAGTTTTTTGGGGCTAAAAGCACATCACCTGAAAGGTCAGGAAAAACAACAAGTAGTACAACTGTGCAAAAGGTTTAGGCAACAATCATTGCACAGGTCCTATATAACAAAATATTATTTGAGATGGTATTAGGCTAGTTGGTATTATAAAAGCTAACAGAACTAGAGCCACCATTAAAACAAAATAGACATCAATGTTTTTTATAGATAGCGTTACCTGGAGAAACTTCTCTTTGCTTTTTTTTATTTATACTTTATGTACTAGTGCTACCAGTTGTTTTGCACAAGATTTAACCTTTGGGGATAGTATAACCGTAGCCATTGCTCCTGAATATGATGAAGTAAGTAAGATCCATCGCTTTTTCTTTGGCGAAAACTACCGCAAAATTTGGGCTGCTCCTGTTAAGCTTAAAGTTTTTTACCTGCAGCAGGAAAAAGGAGGATTATCCATTGTTAAGCAAGGCGGGGGAATGCAAACCAGATCTTTACGCCTTGCTGATAGTACAGGAAATGAATGGGTGCTACGATCCGTAGAAAAATATCCGGAGAGAGCGCTTCCAGAGAATATGAAAGCACCGGTGGCTAAAGATGTATTAACAGACCTGATATCTACTGCCCATCCGTATGCACAGCTGGCTGTACCACCTTTAGCTGAGGCACTTCATATACCGCACACAAAGCCGCAGATAGTGTACGTACCAGATGACCCTGCCTTGGGGAAGTACAGAGATAACTTCGCCAACTCCGTAGCCCTGTTTGAGCAGCATGGGCCTGTGGAAGAAGACACCGATAATACTTTTAAGGTGTTAGACAAGCTGGAAGAAGATAATGACAATACTGTTGATCAGCGGCTGTTGCTCCGGGCACGCTTACTTGACCTTGTTATCGGAGATTGGGACCGTCATGAGGATCAATGGCGGTGGCAACAGATAGAAGAAGAAAATGGCGATGATCATTATTATCCTATACCACGGGACCGCGACCAGGTGTTTTATAATCCTTCTGGCCTTTTCCCTTCTATTGCCTCACGTAAATGGCTCATGCCTAAATTTCAGGGCTTTCATGAGGAAATACGTGATGTGAAAGGTTTTATGTTCAACGCTCGCTTCTTTGATCGTTTGTTTTTGTACCAGTTAAATGAGCAAGACTGGAGAGAAGAAATAAATGTTGTGCAGTCAACTTTAACGGACAAACTGCTGATGGATGCTGTAAAGCGCCTGCCTGACACTGTTTACGCCTTATCGGGCAAAGAAATCGTGCGAAAGTTAATTGCCAGAAGGAACAGCCTTACGGAAGAAGGTTTAAAATATTACCGCTTTCTTGCAAAGGCTGTGGATATACCGGCATCAGATAAGCATGAGCGTTTTGAGGTAAAGTACGGCGAAGGTGGCCTAGTAACCTTAACAGTTATTAAAATCAAAAAAGACGGCAGCAGAGACAAGGTGCTTTTTCAGCGCATCTTTCATCCTGATGTTACCGAAGAGGTGAGACTTTATGGGCGTGGAGGCAAAGATGTCTTTGCTGTATATGGTAACAATAAATCGCCCATAAAAGTCAGAATGATAGGGGGAGGAAATACTGATACTTTTAATGTAGCTGATAACTTCAAAAATAAAGACCAGTTATATGTTTATGACCGTTCTGATAAGGACAATGTTTTTCCATCTCGTTCTAAAGCGAAACTACGCATTTCAGATGATACACTTGTAAATTATTATAACCCCCGCAGCTTTGCATATGATAAACTGGTGCCAATGGCAACTGTTGGATATAACCTGGACGATGGCGTACTTTTAGGAGTAGGCTTTAACTATACCACGCATGGGTTTAGAAAAGAGCCTTTTGCTGCCAGACATAAACTGCTGGTAGGGCATGCATTGGCAACAAATGCATTTTTTGGTCGCTATTCAGGGTATTTCACACAACTACTCGGGAAGTATGATGTAAGCCTTAATGTAGATGCCCGAGCTCCAAGAAATACCATCAATTTTTTTGGCGTAGGAAACAACACAGAATATATTAAACAAGGAGACAACCCTATTCGCTTTTATCGTAGCCGTTACAGCTTTATTAACGCTGAGGCATTGCTTAATAGTAATGCAGGTAAAAACATAAAGCTATTTGCAGGGTTTGCAGGGCAATTTTACTACAACAGGCAATCTGAAAACACGGGGCGCTTTATAACTATTTACAACGAACAGAACCCTCAAGAGAACGTCTTCTCATCTAAGGTTTACGCAGGTTTAGTTACAGGCTTTGAATTTGACACTCGGAATAACCCGATACTACCCGCCCATGGCGTATACTGGAACACCTCGGTAAGGGCTATGCAACAGCTAAACGGCCAGAAGAGTACGTACGGTCAGGTTCAATCCCAAATCAGCTTTTACCTGAATCCTAAAAACGACACCAGCTTTGTGGTTGCCAACAGAATAGGTGGAGGTACGACTGTTGGAGATCCTGATTTTTATCAGATGTTGTATTTAGGAGGTAATGAGAACCTTCGGGGCTTCCGCAATTATCGTTTTGCCGGTGAAAGCATGCTGTACCACAACATTGAGTTGCGTTTAAAGCTTTTTGATTTTACAACTTACCTGTTTCCAGGCTCTTTAGGATTGATTGGTTTTAATGATATTGGCAGAGTATGGACTGAGGGAGAGTCATCAGGGAAATGGCATGATGGCTTCGGAGGTGGCTTTTACCTAGTACCTGCACAGTTGATTTTGATACAGGGAGTAATAGGCTTCTCAGGAGAGGAGACATTACCTTACCTCTCTGTCGGTTTAAGATTTTAAAATATACGTAAGCTGGAATAAGTAAAAGCGCATCAATGGAGAAACAGTATTAGCCTAATATCCGGCGAATATCATTCGCTTTCAACATTAGCTCTTTGCCTTTTTCTTCATCATCTTTGTCTATAATATCTTTAAAAGACTGTAGTTGCTTAATGTAACTATCAAGGGCTTCAGACACATTCTTTTTGTTTTGGGTAAAGATGGGACCCCACATCTGCGGTGAGCTTTTAGCAAGACGAACAGTAGAAGAAAAGCCACTTCCAGCCATGTCAAAGATATGCTTTTCATCTTTTTCTTTGTCTAGTACTGTAATACCTAGTGCAAATGAACTGATGTGACTAAGGTGTGAAACATAGGCCAGGTGCAGGTCATGGGCTGCGCTGTCCATGTATCTCAGATGCATCTCAAGGTCCTGGCAAACTTGTTCTACAAGTTTTAAAGATGCAGCATCACTTGCTTCTTTATCACAGATAATCATGGTTTTGTTCATCAGTAAGGAAGCAAAAGCAGCTTCAGGTCCGGAGTATTCTGTACCAGCAATAGGGTGAGCAGCCACAAACTTTCCTCGTTTCGGGTGCTTATGCGCGGCCTTACAAATAAGTTCTTTGGTAGAGCCTAAATCAACAAGTGTGGCATTTTCAGGGAGAAAATCTAAAATAGGGGAAATGAGTCTCGAAATAGCATTAACAGGTATTGCCAACACAATAAGATCAGATTTTTTTACCGCTTCCTCCAAAGGCAGCACCTCATCAACCAAGTGAAGTGAAAGAGCTTTTGCGGCATGTTCCGCGCTGTAATCAACCCCAATAAACCTGTAATTATTATGTTTTGCTTTTAAACCTAAGGCAAAAGAACCACCCAAAAGGCCTAAACCAACTATTGCTATCTGCATATTGCTTGTATTGCTGTTCTTGTTTTGTTGCTTCACTTTCAGATCAACCTGAAGAGATCAACCTGAAGATATAAAGCAACACAAAAGTAAGAAGCACATCGATAGTAAAAATTGTTTTAGCAAGACAACTGAAAAATATTAAGAGAAATAAAGACTTACTGATCTCCAGGTGCACCACTTACCTTCTCTCCATCTGCCCAGACAGCAACAATGTTTCTGGTGTTTTTAATGTCTTCCACCGGATTGCCGCCCAATACTACAAAATTTGCCTTTTTCCCAATCTGAAGCGTTCCGTACTCATCATCAATTTTTAGCAGTTCTGCTCCGTTTCTGGTTACTATCGTGATGGCCTGTAATGGAGTAAGCCCGGCTTCAGTCATTAACTGCAATTCCAGGTGCTCAGAAAAGCCCTGTGCTCTTATTGGCTGGGCACCAGAGTCTGTTCCCATCGTTACCTTTATGCCTGCCTCATACATTTTCTTCAGGTTATTTAAGGCAATGTTAAAATGGTCGATCTTCTGCTGCAGGTTAGGGTCATTCTTAAGCCTGTTCAGGTAATCTTCACTTTTTAAGGAATCTAAAACTCCTGGTTCTAAAGAGGAGGAAAAAAATTTGCTGTCTACCCAGTCAGGCTGCCGGAGGTATATAAAATTATACTCGTCCAGAGACAGTGTAGGAATGTAAACTACATTTTTAGCTTTCATCTCCTGCAACAGTTCCGCATCAACCTCCTGGTCGCGTATGCTGTGGGCCAGTATATCAACTCCAGCTGCGACCAACTTCTTTGCATCCTCCAGGTAAAAAACATGTGCCGCCACCCGTAGGCCGTGCTGGTGCGCTTCGCCGATAACAGCTTCATATACTTCAGGCTCCATTTTAGGCACGGTTCCTCCAAAATCATCCACCCATATCTTTACAAAAGCGGGCTTTGATTTTACCAGTTGCTGCATCTCCTCAGTTGCCTCTTTTGCCGACATAGGTCTAATTACTTTATCAAAGCCTGCGTTTTGAGGGGGAGCTCCTTTAGGTACACCTATCCCATAACCTGCTGTAAAAACCATAGCACCCGATAACTGCCCGTGTTGCGAGGAATCGGCTAAAGCAAACATTATCTCTCTATCAGACCCTAAGGATAATACGGCACCTACACCATACTGCTCATACTGCTCGAGTTGCCGGAGTATGTTTTCCCTCGTATAATTTTCCTTTGCTACTTTATTGCCTTTCAGTAAGCCTACATGCCCATGCGTATTAACCATACTGGGCATGATGGTTTTACCTTCCAGATCTGTCACCTCAGAATTTTCGAGTAATTCCATACTACCATGTGGAAATATGGCGTATATGGTATCTGCCTGAATAATGAGTGTCATGTCATTCTGTGCAGGCGCACCAGTGCCATCAATAAGAGTCGCATGATCTAATACTGTTGCCGGATCTTCTTTATTTTCTTGCTTACAGCCAGCTAAAATAAGCAGCAAGAGGCCTGCAGCCCGCGCATAACATTTCATAATTCAGAGCTTTTATATAGACTGCCTTCTGATACGCGCAGCCTTTTTTTTAGATTAGCTGAATTTAACCGTCCGCTTTTCTTTGCTGCTTTGCAAGGCGAGCTCAATAAGCTTCATGGTATTACGTGCCTGCCCAGGTTTAACAACAAGCTCTTCCTCTCCGAGTATGGCTTTGTAAACGTTTTGGTATAAACCTCTGTAGTCGCCGGTTTCGCTTTCAATTCTACCTTTAAAATGCAGCCCATCAATTTCAGTGTTCAAAGTTCCCCAAATCTCTTCTGGCTCCACACCCCATACAGGAGTGTTTGACGGAGTAAGTCCTGTTTTTAAAGCATCTTCCTGCACATCCATACCATACTTAACAAAGGCACCTTTTTCACCTAAAAGGATAAAATGTGGCCCAAGTTCTCTTACCAGCATACCGGCCTTAAGCGTAACTTTTAAGCTTTCATACTGGAGTATCAGCTCAAAATTGTCTATTATTTTAGAATTCAACCTTTGTATTCTGATGTCTGCCATTATTTCTTCAGGGTTGCCAAAGAGGTACAGTGCTTGGTCAATCAGGTGTGAGCCCAGATCATGAAGAAGGCCTGAGCCAGGTAAGTCTTCCTCTTTCCAGGTGTTTGGTTTTATTTCATTTCGGAATCTGTCGAAATGGGCTTCATATTCTACCAGATTGCCGAGAACATTATGCTCAACAACCTTTTTGACAGTTTTAAAATCACTGTCCCATCTTCTGTTCTGAAAAACCGTCAGAAGCTTTTGCTGGGTCTTTGCCAGCTCAATTAGTTCATCTGCTTCCGCAAGCGTTGTGGTGAAGGGTTTATCTATCAGTACATGCTTGCCCGCCTGTAAGGCCGCTTTGGCATGTGAAAAATGTGTGGCATTAGAAGTTGCGACTACTACTAAATCTATCTCCTCATCAGACAGGATTTCCTGCGTATCGCTCACAATGCGTGCTTCTGGATAGCTTGTCTCAGCAAGCTGGATACTCTCTTCTCTGTTGGCTCTTATCTTTTTAAGATGTAGCCCAGGCACAGCTGTTATAAAAGGTGCATGGAATATTCGCCCGGCCATGCCGAAGCCTAAGAGGCCTACATTAATTTCTTTATTCATAGAATTGCTTTGTTCTGCTGAAGAAGCTGTTAAGATTAAAAAAGGAACTTAGAGAGGTAATATACTACAAACACAGCTAGGGCGCAATCTATATTATATGTTATAACTTAAAACATAGGTTACGTACTTTAGCAGTGTCAACAGCAGCTATCGCTAACGACGTTATGACTTTGCTTACCTTTACATACTATGAACGATTCTGTTTCTGCCGTAGAAAAACCCGAATTAACTCGTCTGAACCTATGGATAATGGCCGCCGCTTCAGGCATTACGGTGGCAAACCTGTATTATAACCAGCCGCTTCTGGGTCTGATTTCAGCCGATTTTAGAGTAACCGAAGCAAAAGCAGGTTCTATATCTATGCTCACGCAAATTGGCTATGCAGCAGGCATGCTTTTTATAATTCCTTTGGGAGACATGCTTCGGCGAAAAAGGCTGATAATGTTTGATTTTGTGCTCATAGTAATCTCACTGCTGCTGGCGGCCTTTGCCGTTAACATAGAAATGCTCATGGTAGCCAGTTTTCTTATTGGGGCTACTTCGGTTGTACCTCAACTACTGGTACCTATGGCTGTACACCTGGCCAAACCAGAGGAACGAGGCAAAACAGTGGGCTTCGTGATGAGCGGCTTACTACTGGGGATACTATTATCCCGTACATTGAGTGGCTTTATAGGAGAGCACCTTGGCTGGCGCTCAATGTTTATGATAGCTTCCGGCCTGATGCTGATTTTCTGGGCGGCACTGTATTTTCTTCTTCCCGAAATACACCCAGAGTACAAAGGAAATTACAAAAGCCTGATGAGTTCGCTGATACACCTGACAAAAACAGAACCTTTGCTACGACTGGCTTCTGCCCGTGGTGCTTTATGTTTTGCCAGCTTTGGTGCCTTCTGGACAACACTTGTTTTCTTACTGGAAGAACCGCAGTTCAATGCAGGAAGTGATGTGGCCGGTGCTTTCGGTTTGGTAGGAGCATTTGGTGCACTGGCAGCATCTTTTGTGGGTAGGCTTAACGATAAAGGCAATTCCTTTCGCACCACTACCATTACTGTGTCTATGATTGTAGTATCCTACATAATCTTCGGATTATCAAGCCACAGTCTCATAGGCTTGATTATTGGAGTTATAATTATGGACCTTGGAGTACAGGCGACACATATTTCTAATCAAACCCTTATATTTTCGCTGCTGCCAGAGGCCCGCAACCGCCTGAATACAGTTTACATGTTTACGTATTTTGTAGGTGGAGCCATAGGTACCTATCTGGCCAGCCAAGCCTGGCATCACTGGAAATGGAGTGGAGTAGTAGTTGTAGGATTGGTACTATCATCTCTAGCCTTAATCATACATCTTAGTTTCCTAAAGCAGCGTAAAGCAAGTTAGTTGTTAGCTGAAGCAGCATATAACAATAAACCTCTTATAGTCTGAGCTTCGTATGCTATGCTATGGAAAAGAATGCAAGCAAGTTCTATGACTTTATAAGAACAAACCCCCGGAGTGCTAAACCACGCCATACAGGTTTAACTGAAATACGCGGCCCGTACTACTCCGTTATGGGTAAGCGTTATCTGCAGGACGTGCTGGAGACAATGGGACCTTATGTTGATTCTCTGAAATTTGCCGGAGGAGCTTTTATGCTTATGCCACCTAAGGCGCTGGAAGAGATTATTGCAGAAGCACATGCGCATGATGTTATGGTTTCTACCGGAGGTTTTATTGAATATGTGCTTCATCAAGGTAAAGAAGCTGTAAAGAAGTACATTGCCGAATGCAAAAGTGTAGGCTTTGATATCATAGAAATTTCGTCTGGTTTTATCACCATACCTACTGATGACTGGCTTCGCCTGGTGGAAATGGTACAGGAGGCAGGCTTAAAAGCTAAACCGGAAATTGGTATTCAGTTCGGGGCTGGGGGAGATACTTCCGCAGCAGAGCTCAAAGCAGCCGGAACTCGTGATACAGGTTTTGTTATTAAGCAGGCTAAACGCTTTCTGGAAGCTGGAGTTTACCTGATTATGATAGAATCAGAAGGAATCACGGAAAATGCTAACCCGTGGCGTACTGATGTTCCTGCACAGTTTATAGACGAACTGGGGGCCGAAAAACTAATGTTCGAAGCTGCTGATCCGCCAGTGTTTGAGTGGTACGTTAAAAACTATGGTTATAACGCCAACCTCTTTGTGGACCATAGCCAGGTGGTGCAACTGGAGTGCCTGCGGCAGGGGATATGGGGCACACAAAGTACCTGGGGCAGAATACAAGGGATAGAGTGAGGAGTTGCTGAGTGCATATAAAAGCTCATTTACTGCAGCTTCTTGCTGAAAGATTGTGTGAATCCATCAGAAATTAATAAATTTAGTAACACAATCATTCCTCACCCTCTGAAAAATGAAATACCTTCTTTCTGTTGCTTTCTGCAGCATCAGCACCTTTACTTCCTGTTTTGCACAAGTAGATAACCAAAAACCAGAAGCCCAGGAACTGCAGGTAACATGGGAATTACTTGATAATTACTATCAGAACAAAAACCAGACTCTTTCGGCTGTAACCTTAACTAATACAGGCAAAGCAGCACTTCCGGCAAAAGGTTGGAGTTTGTATTTCAATGCATCACCATCTTTTAAACCTAAAGAAACTGCTGGGGCCGTTAAAGTAGAGCATGTTAATGGAGACCTGCTAAGGTTAGTACCCACAGAAAAATTTGAAAGTATTGCCTCTGGAGCATCCCAAAGCATAGAGTTTACTTCAGCGGGTCGGCTCGTAAATTTCAGCCAGGCACCTGATGGTTTTTACCTGGTTTGGGATGATAACCCTGAAGTAGGTGTGCCTGTTAAAAATACAGTCAAAAAGCCAGCAGGAAGTGTTAGTAATGATTCATTTGTCTCTCCTGAAACCATTTATAACAAGAACAGAAACATTCAGGATATTCCAGCCGAAAAGCTAACCAAGGTATTCCCGACACCCGCACAATATTCAGAAACTAATCAAACCTTTACTTTAACTGCCGCAGTACCTATTGTTGCCGAAAATGCTTTCAGAAGCGAGGCCGATATACTGGCTACACACCTGGCAACCATTTTAGGTAAGCAACCTGCTGTTCAATCTAGTGGTAAAGGAAAAGTTATTTGTCTACAAAAGAAAAAGGGACTGCAGCCTGAAGCTTATGAGCTTCAGGTTAGTTCAAATGGCATCATAATAGCCGCCTCCACACCAGCCGGGATTTTTTATGGTACACAGTCACTAATTACCTTACTGCCTCCAGCAGCTCTAGCTACTACACAAAAAGCTGTTAGTCTGCCAGGAGTAGATATAACTGATGCACCGCGCTTTGGACACAGGGCCTTTATGCTTGATGTCGCACGGAATTTTCAGCCAAAGCAGCAGGTGTTAAAGATCCTTGACCTGATGGCGCTCTACAAACTAAATGTTTTCCATTTTCACTTAAACGATGATGAGGGCTGGAGGCTTGAAATACCTGCTTTGCCAGAGCTCACACAAGTAGGAGGGAAACGGGGCCATACGCTGAATGATAAAAAAAACCTGGTGCCTTCGTATGCATCAGGCCCGAATGTAAGTAATACTGCAGGCAGTGGCTTTTATAGTAAAGCAGATTTTATTGAAATACTTCAGTATGCGAAGGCGCGTCACATTCGCGTTATTCCTGAAATAGAAACACCCGGCCATGCCAGAGCTGCTATAAAAGCGATGGATGCACGTTATGAGCGCCTGATGCAGGAGGGAAAAAAACAAGAGGCTGAACAGTATTTGCTCCGTGACCTGAACGATCAGTCTGCTTACAGATCCGTGCAGCATTGGAAAGATAATGTAATTGATGTATCGTTACCCTCTACGTACGACTTCCTGGAGACAGTAGTAGATGAGATGCTGCAAATGTACAAAATGGCCGGTGCTCCAATAGAAACCATACATTTTGGCGGAGACGAAGTGCCTTCTGGTGTGTGGGAGAAGTCGCCCTCTGTTCAGGCTTTGATCAAGAACGACCCTTCAGTAAATAACACAGGCGACCTTTGGTTTTACTACTTCGGCAAAGTAAATAAAATGGTTAAAGCCCGGAATTTGTATTTATCTGGTTGGGAGGAGATAGGTCTGCGGAAGGAAAAACAGAATGGCCGTACTGTTTATGTACCCAATCCTGATTTTGCTGATGAAAATTTTCATGTAGATGTCTGGAACAACCTATGGGGTGCTGAAGATCTGGCTTATAAAATGGCCAATGCTGGTTATAAGGTGGTTCTGACGAATGTAACAAACTTTTATTTAGATTTAGCTTATCAGAAAGATTATGATGAGCCTGGCTTGTTCTGGGGTGGATTTCTGGATGTGGACAAACCATTCTACTTCATCCCTTTTGACTATACCAAAAATTTCAAAGAGGACACCAATGGTGACCCTGTAGATAGGTCAAAGTTTAAAAACCTTCAAAAGCTTACAGTATTTGGGAAATCGAATATAGTTGGTTTGCAAGGGCCTTTGTGGAGTGAAAAAATAACCAGCCCAGAGCGAATGGAGTATATGCTGCTCCCTAAACTGCTTGGTTTAGCTGAAAGAGCCTGGGCTAAAGATCCTGCCTGGGCTACTGAGCCTGACGAAGCAAAAAGTGTAAAGCTATATAACCAAGCCTGGTCAGACTTTGTAAATACTCTGGGTAAAAGAGAGCTGCCTAGGCTAACCTATTATGCAGGCGGTTTTAATTACAGAATTCCCACACCTGGCGCCAAAGTAGAAGACGGTAAAGTACAAGCTAATGTACAGCTGCCAGGGCTGACAGTGCGGTATACTACTGATGGAACAGAACCAACAACAAAGAGTAAAGAATATACAGGCCCGATAAGTGCAAAAGGTAGTATTAAGTTGAAGGTATTCGACGTAAAAGGCAGATCCGGCAGGGCAGTAACTATTGATAACAAATAACCAAGTTTTATAATGAATAGCAAATTAAGAATAGCTGTAGTAGGAATAGGAGGGGTAGGAGGATATTACGGAGGTAAACTGGCGCAGCGTTATGCTGATTCAGAGGATACAGAAATTATATTTATTGCCAGAGGTAAACATAAAGAAGAAATCCAAACCAATGGACTTACTATAAATGTTGGCTCCTCAAAGTTTACAGTTAAACCTGATCTTGTAACCGATGATGTAGCTGGCCTGGGAAAGCTGGATATAATTGTTTTCTGCGTTAAGAGTTATAGCTTGGATAAAATTGCCGAAGATTTCAGACCTAGCATTGATGAAAGCACGTTCCTGTTGCCTTTGCAGAATGGCATTGAAAGCATTGAGTATTTAGATAAATTATATCCTGCTGCAAAGCTTTTATGGGGCTGTGTTTATATTATTTCCAGTGTTGGGGCACCAGGTGTTATTGAAGTAAAAGGTGAATATAATCGCTTGGTTTGGGGTAATCCTGAGTTACCTGTTAAAGAGTTAGACCGCATCCATAAACTATTTACAGACGCAGGCATTATTAGTGAGTTATATTCAGATATAGTAGTAAAAGTGTGGAATAAGTTTTCCTTTATTTCACCTGTTGCAACACTTACATCTGCTATAGGAAAAACAATGGGAGAAATTTATGAAAACGCAGAGTTGAAGGAAAATCTACGTATATTAATGCGCGAACTTTTAGCTGTAGCACATGCTAAAGGAGTAGAAATTGAAGCATCCATTATTGATACTAACATGAAGATATTAGGCAAGCTTCCTAAAGATGCCACTTCTTCTATGCAAAGAGACTTCATGAACAACAACCAAACTGAGTTGGAGACTTTAATAGGCTATATTGTAAGAGAAGCTCAAAAGTCAAAAGTTGAAACTCCTCTTTTTAGTAAACTTTACGGGCAGCTAAAAAGCAAATAAGGGCCTTTAAGTCCACTATTTATAGAGTAAAGAACTGCACCCACACCTACTATATGTAGATGTACTTGATTTGAATTAAGCAATGGCTATACTATTAAACTACTGTAGCTTTAAAATACTATAATAAACAGACAGGGGAGCAAACTTTTACTCCCCTGTCTGTTTATTATAGCTTTGCTTTTCCTTTACAAGCCCTACTGCGCAAACTCCACCTCTGGATTCTCTTTGACCTTATATACCTTAACTAAGGTAAGGATGTTAAGTGCCAAAGCTACAGCAACACCTGCTGCATAGGCTATACTAGCTGGCAGGCTAAAGCCTTCGGGAGCTACCAGAATGTAAGATGTAGCCACAGCACTCATAAAAGCTGCAGGAACTAAGGTTATCCAGAAGAACTTATGCTCTTTAATCAGATAAGCCGTAATAGTCCATAGTACCACGGTTGCCAATGTCTGGTTTGTCCAGGCAAAATAGCGCCACACAATGCCAAAGTTTATTAGGGTTAAGCCAAAGCCAGCCACAAATAAAGGTATACTTATCAGCAGCCTGTTTTTTATGGAGCCTTGTTTAGATTTCATAAAGTCAGCTACTATTAGCCTGGCACTTCTAAAAGCTGTATCACCAGATGTTATCGGGGCAGCCACCACACCTAAGAGCGCCAATATACCACGAATCTTACCTAACAGAGAGTTAGAAATAACACTTACGACATAAGCTGCATTTCCCTGCTCCTGAGTCATAAGGTCATTTAGCCCATCAACACCACCAAAGAAACTCATGCTGATGGCAGCCCAAATTAAGGCTACAACACCTTCTGTAATCATAGCCCCATAGAAAATGCTTCTGCCTTGCTTTTCATTCGTCATACAGCGTGCCATCATAGGAGATTGAGAGGCATGGAAACCAGAAATAGCTCCACAGGCAACAGTCACGAAAAGCATTGGAAACAACGGGTATTTCTCCGGGTTCACATGCTGGTTCGTAAGGTTAGCAAAAGTTATTTCAGGTATATCTAAGCCTTGAGCAAACATCATAATAGCAATACCTACTGCCATAAACAGCAAAGCTACTCCTAATACAGGGTAAAGCTTACCAATAATCTTATCAATAGGAAGTACTGTTGACAAGATATAATAAATAAAGATAATCCAGATCCACATACTAATGCCTCCACCAACATCGTTTGTCATATCAGCCAGGATTTTGGCTGGCCCCATAATAAAAACAGCTCCAAGCATAACCATTAAAACAATGGTAAAGGCACGCATAAACTGTTTCATGCCATTGTGGAGTTGCTACCTTTGACTGGAG